>NZ_CANLBK010000002.1 GCF_947488835.1 uncultured Marinobacter sp.
CTGCGCCGATGGTAGTGTGGCATTTGCCCATGTGAGAGTAGGTCATCGTCAGACTCTTAATACCAAACCCCAGCTTCTTGCGAAGCTGGGGTTTTTTTATGTCCGAAATTAGTCTTGCGAGTAGCTGGGAAGCTCCCTCCTTTGCATCCCGGTGATATACTGTTTTGATGAAACCAAATGCGATACGGAGTAATTCAATGTCTGGCAACGATCATCTGGTTATTTTTGATACAACTCTCCGTGACGGCGAGCAAAGTCCCGGCGCTACGATGAATAAAGCCGAGAAGCTCCGTATTGCCAGGGCTCTTGAAAAGCTTCGTGTGGATGTGATTGAGGCAGGTTTTGCTATCGCGAGCCAGGGGGATTTTGAAGCCGTTAAGTCCATCGCAGAAACGATCAAAGGTTCAACAATTTGTAGTCTCGCCCGTGCGCTGGATAAGGACATTGACCGGGCGGCTGAAGCGATTCGCCCCGCGGAGCGGGGACGTATACATACGTTTATTGCAACCTCGCCCATCCACATGCAGCACAAGTTGCAGATGGAGCCACATGAGGTGATTGAGCAGGCAGTACGGTCTGTAAAGCGCGCCCGAAGCCACGTGGATGACGTTGAGTTCTCCTGTGAAGATGCTGGACGGTCCGAGCTGGATTTTCTCTGTAGAATTATTGAGGCGGCTATAGATGCGGGTGCCAATACGATCAATATTCCGGATACGGTCGGTTATGCTGTGCCAGAGCAGTTTGCAGAAACCATTCATCAGCTCCTAAATCGTGTCCCAAATGCCGATAAAGCCATTTTCTCCGTGCATTGCCATAACGATCTGGGGCTTGCCGTTGCAAACTCTCTGGCAGCGGTAACTCGTGGTGCCCGTCAGGTCGAATGCACCATCAACGGACTGGGGGAGCGTGCAGGTAATGCCTCACTTGAAGAGATAGTGATGGCCGTTCGCACACGGCAGGATTTTTACAATCTCGACACGCGAATAGATGCCAGCCATATCGTACCTGCCTCACGGCTCGTGTCTACGATCACAGGCTTTCCGGTGCAGCCTAACAAAGCCATCGTGGGCGCTAACGCCTTTGCCCATGAATCGGGTATTCACCAGGACGGAGTCCTCAAACATCGCGAAACATACGAAATCATGCGCGCAGAAGACGTGGGCTGGCACACCAATAGCTTGGTGCTTGGTAAGCACTCAGGCCGCAATGCCTTCCGCACGCGCCTCCTGGAGCTTGGTATTCAGTTTGAAACTGAAACAGAGTTGAACGAAGCATTTACCCGCTTCAAAGCCCTGGCTGATTTGAAGCACGAAATCTTTGATGAGGATTTGCAGGCGATTGCCAGTGACACTCGGCAGAAAGATGAGGAGGGCCGTTATGGATTGGTGTGTCTGCAGGTTTGCTCAGAAACAGGTGTTGTTCCAACTGCTAACCTGACGTTAACGATGGATGGAAAAGAGCATAAGGTAGAGGCAGAAGGGAGTGGTCCGGTAGATGCGACTTTTAAAGCGATCGAGTCGCTGGTTGATTCGGGCTGCAATTTGCAACTTTACTCAGTAAACAATATCACCAGCGGCACAGACTCCCAGGGCGAGGTTACTGTTCGGCTGGAGCGTGGTGGGCGTATCGTAAATGGTATAGGCGCCGATACGGATATCATCATTGCTTCCGCTAAGGCTTACATTGAGGCGCTTAACCTGATTAGTCGTGGTGGAATTCGGCAGCATCCACAGGTCGCGGATGTTTGAATGATTCAGACTGAGGCCCAAAGACAGTTCTATCTTGGTTTGGCGGGAATCCGGTTATGGTATGCCCGTGAACCACTGCCGGGTGCTGCTTCGAGCCGGGCGTTTGTATTTCCTGAGCCAGATGAGGTAGTACATTCCCCTTCAGTGGCTCCAGGCCCCGCGCCTGTAGAAGCTGCGAAAAATCGTTCGCCGGCGGCGAGCGATGCCGCGAACAAGAAAGGTGTGCAACGAATTGCCAGTCTTCAGGCTTTAATGGAGAGCAAGGAAGAGCCATCAGCCCAGCAATCTGCGCAACCAAAGCAACCACCAGAGCAGGGGTTGCCGGAGATTTCTGTTCCGTCTCCTGAAGGTTCGGAGGTGACTGTTGCATCGCCGCATGACGCTGAAGAGCCTGCAGTAGCCTTAAGCCTGGGAGTGTTTTTTGGGTCAAAGTACGTTCTCATCGCGGATATATCCCGGGAAGCGAGCCTGAACCTTCAGGAAACTCTTGCCGCGAATATTCTAAAGAGTCTGGGAGACGGGCATTTAAAACCTGTTGGCTGGGTTCACTGGCCCGTCTTCAATAATCGTGTCGTTCCCGGAAATTCCTTGTCCGATTTACGGGCTGTGGTGCGGCACGTGTTGCGAGATATAGAAGACAGGAAGGTGATTGTTCTTGGAGCAGATGAGGGCGCTGATAGAAGTGGCGCCGAAGCCGGTTGGCTTTTCAAAGCTCTTGGCCGGGCCCCTGACGTTAAAGCAATGCACACATTGGCAGCTCTTGCCAGCAACCCTTCGCTGAAGCGGTCTTTATGGGAACAACTGAAGCCTCTGGCCGAGAAATGACACAGCGTAGCTCTGATCGATATCACCCCATGCAAGGTCTTGAACTGATAATTCGATCTCTAGCGCCTGAAGACATTCCGGAGATGCTTGAGATCGAGCGTCAGGGCCATTCCCACCCGTGGACTGAAGGGGTGTTTCTCGATTGCTTCAAGCCTGATTACCGCTTATGGGGTGCCTGCCTCGGTGATTCTCTTGCGGGGTTTGTGGTCGGAACTTATATGCTGGATGAAGTGCATCTGCTGAATATATGTGTTCATCCTCGAAGCCGAGGCCATGGTGTGGGACGGTATTTGTTGAGGCACCTCATCGCAGAAGCCACTCATGAAGGCATGAATCAGATGCTTCTTGAGGTGCGGTTAAGTAACAGTGTGGCAAGCAAGCTCTACCGCAATGAAGGGTTTGAAGAAATAGGGCGGCGCCCCGGATACTATCCAGCAGTCTCTGGCCGCGAAGATGCGCGGGTAATGTCGTTGCTTCTGTACCCCTGATATTACCGCTTGTGTTCGCGTAATAACCTCTTAGCCCCTATAATACCCGCCTTCTCCGAACATCTGACGCAGGTTTCTCTTCGACTATGTCTCACCTTTCCCAGGAAGTGGCCAAGCGCCGCACCTTTGCAATCATCTCTCACCCGGACGCCGGTAAAACCACGATTACCGAGAAGGTACTGCTATTCGGGCATGCTCTGCAGCGGGCGGGAACGGTCAAGGGTAAGAAGTCCGGGCAGCATGCAAAGTCTGACTGGATGGAAATGGAAAAGGAACGGGGTATTTCTGTAACCACGTCTGTCATGCAGTTTCCTTACGGCGGAAAGCTGGTGAATCTGCTGGATACACCAGGTCACGAGGATTTTTCAGAAGATACGTACCGTACCCTGACAGCTGTAGACTCCTGTCTCATGGTGATTGACAGTGCAAAAGGCGTTGAGGAACGTACCATTAAGTTGATGGAAGTTACCCGGCTAAGAGACACGCCGATTATTACTTTCATGAACAAGTTGGATCGGGATACCAGGGACCCGGTTGAGCTTATGGATGAAGTGGAAGATGTTCTTAGCATTGCCTGTGCGCCAATTACCTGGCCTATTGGTATGGGTAAAAGCTTCAAGGGTGTCTATCATTTGCTGCGTGACGAGGTGATTCTTTACCAAAGTGGACATGGTCACGAGATTCAGGAAGTTCGAACTATCAGCGGGCTGGATAATCCGGAGCTTGATACCGCTCTTGGTGGATACGCCAGCGATTTGCGCGATGAGGTCGAGCTGGTAAAAGGAGCGTCTCACGAATTCGATCGGGAAGCATTTCTGGCTGGTGAGCTTACGCCGGTATTTTTCGGTACGGCGCTAGGTAATTTTGGCGTTGATCACATGCTCGACGGGTTGGTGGATTGGGCCCCTGAGCCTCAGCCCCGCGAGACGGATCAGCGGCTGGTGCAGCCGGATGACCAGGGGTTCTCTGGCTTTGTCTTTAAAATTCAGGCCAATATGGATCCCCAGCACCGGGATCGAGTTGCGTTTATGCGCATAGTGTCGGGTAAGTACAGTCAGGGTATGAAAGCCAGGCATGTGCGCATAGCGAAAGACGTGCGATTTTCCGATGCACTGACGTTTATGGCGGGTGACCGGGAGCACGCAGAAGAAGCCTACGCTGGCGACATCATTGGTCTGCACAACCATGGGACTATTCAGTTAGGGGATACCTTTACCGCTGGCGAGGATATGAAGTTCAAGGGCATTCCAAACTTTGCGCCCGAGCTCTTCCGCCGTATCCGCCTGAAGGACCCATTGAAGGCCAAGCAGCTTCAGAAGGGCTTGATTCAGTTGTCGGAAGAGGGTGCGGTTCAGGTGTTCCGACCTTTGCGTAACAACGATTTGATTGTCGGTGCGGTTGGTGTCCTGCAGTTTGATGTGGTGGTCAGTCGCCTCAAGACCGAGTACAAGGTTGAAGCCGTTTATGAGCCGATCAACGTCGCAACTGCACGCTGGGTAACCTGTTCGGATGATCGCAAACTGGATGAGTTTCAGCGCAAGAATAATGACAATTTAGCCCTTGATGGCGGTGATCGCCTGGCTTATATCGCCCCCACTATGGTAAATCTCAATCTGGCCCAGGAGCGCTATCCGGATATCGAGTTCCATAAAACCCGGGAACACTGATCCATTAGCGGGTGGAGGCTGATTTGAAACTGGTTGATGCCCACTGCCACTTTGATTTCCCATTTTTTGATGGGCGGCGTGCATGGGAGCTTGAGGTTGCGTCTGACGAAGGTCTCGTTGGGCTGGTGATTCCCGGTGTGCGGCACCGGGATTGGGGCCGTGTTCGCGATACTGCCCTGGCGTACGCTGGCCTCTATTACTGTCTTGGAGTCCACCCGTGGTTTGTCGGGGAGCACTCTGACGAAGCTTTGGAGGCCCTTGACCGGGCTTTGCGAGCAAGGCCTGAGCGCTGCGTGGCGATTGGTGAATGCGGGCTGGACCGCCTCCACGGAAATATGAGTGATCAGTATCCGTGGTTTGAGGCTCAGGTCGGGCTGGCTTCCGAGCTGGGTTACCCTCTTGTGATACATTCAGTCAGAGCCCACGACGAGGTTTATGCGACACTGAGACGCACGAATTGGCATGGCAGGGCATTGGTGCACGGTTTTTCTGGCAGCTATCAGCAGGCTTCGAAGTTGGTCGATTTGGGCTGTTTTATTGGTGTAGGTGGGATAATCACTCACTCTCGGTCCCGAAAAACTCGCGACACCATAGCTCGTTTACCCTTGGAAGCTTTGGTGCTGGAGACGGACGCGCCGGATATGGCGCCGAAGGGGGTTGCGGTCGGAGCTAACTCGCCCATGCATCTTCGCAGAATTCTTGAGTGTCTCTCTGATATTCGAGGAGAGTCTGTGGATTATGTGGCGTCCGTAGTGTTTTCCAATACGGGACTGCTTTACGGCGAATCCTTGTGGTAATGATAGGGTGATAAAACTATCACCCGTAGGGTTGGATTTCATTATTCGTTCGAGTATACTTCGCGCCCTGGCTTTTCAAGGCGATGTCACTATCTCAGCCCCGAATAGTGTCACTGCCGATCAAATTACAGGTACAGAACCTCCTCCGGGTGTACTACACTTTCCGGTGGCGGTTTTTAACGTTTCTTTTTATAGCGTTCAAGGCGGAATCAATGAAGACTCTGAGTGCGAAACCAGAAACCGTAAAACGTGACTGGTACGTTGTAGACGCAGCCGGCAAGACGCTGGGTCGTCTGTCAACCGAAATCGCCCGTCGTCTGCGGGGCAAGCATAAGCCTGAGTACACCCCTCATGTAGACACTGGCGATTACATTGTAGTTATCAATGCGGGCCAGGTGCGGGTTACCGGCAACAAGGCATCTGATAAGATGTACTACAGTCATACCGGGTTTCCGGGTGGGATCAAGTCCATCAGCTTCGAGAAGCTGGTTGATAAGGCGCCTGAGCAAGTTATTCAGAAGTCTGTCAAAGGCATGCTTCCGAAAGGCCCGCTTGGTCGTGCCATGTTCAAGAAGCTGAAAATCTATGCCGGCGCTGAGCACCCTCATACAGCCCAGCAGCCCAAAGAACTCGACATTTAACGGAAGGCGGATATGTCTGTAGCACAAAATTACGGTACTGGTCGCCGCAAAACGTCCACGGCTCGGGTGTTCATCAAGCCGGGAAGCGGTAATATTTCAATCAACGGTCGTACAATCGAAGATTTCTTCGGTCGTGAGACTCTTCGCATGATCGTGCGTCAACCTCTGGTTGTTGCAGAATCTGCGGATCGTTTTGACATCAACATTACTGTTAAAGGTGGTGGTAGCAGTGGTCAGGCGGGCGCAATCCGCCACGGACTGACCCGTGCGCTGATGGATTACGACGAAGCTCTGCGTCCAGCGATGCGTAAAGCGGGTTATGTTACCCGTGATGCTCGTGAAGTTGAGCGTAAGAAAGTTGGTCTGCGTAAGGCGCGTAAGCGTCCACAGTACTCCAAGCGTTAAGTTCCGCTGGAGCAGATCTCAGGAAAACCCGGCTATTTGGTCGGGTTTTTTTGTTTGGGGCGCAATGATCGTCAAATTGATCTGGAGCAGAGAAGTCGCTCCGGTGGCGGCTTTCTGACTTGTAAGGACATGGTAATTTCATTACCATTTGTTCGCTTATAATTTTGGATTGTGAAGTCCTTTACGATGCACGCTGTCGGCTTTCCGGCGGGCTGTGACATCGCCTGATGGGAGAGAACCATAATGAATAATGGCGACGTGAGCCAAGGTCGACGCCGGTTTCTTATCGGCGCTACGGCTGCGGTAGGTGGGGTCGGCGTCGTCGGTGCGGCAGTCCCTTTCGTGGCATCCTGGAATCCCAGTGCCAAAGCGGAAGCGGCTGGTGCACCGGTAACCGTCAATATCAGTAAGATTGAGCCAGGTCAGCAAGTCACTGTTGAGTGGAGGGGTATGCCGGTCTGGCTTATTCGCCGCACAGATGAAATGCTGAGTAACATCGAGAAGCTCAACGACAAGGTGAAAGATCCTCAGTCTGAATCTCCGCAGCAGCCACCATACATAGATGGCATATTGCGCTCACTGAAGCCTGAGATAGCTGTGCTGGTAGGGATTTGCACTCACTTGGGTTGTGTGCCTTCCTATCGCCCTGAAGTGGCACCGGCGGACCTTGGTGATGAGTGGTTGGGTGGTCTTTTCTGTCCGTGCCATGGCACGCGTTATGACATGGCTGGTCGCGTCTACAAGGCGCAGCCTGCACCGCTCAACCTGCAAGTGCCGCCTTATCGCTATGACGATGATGAGACACTCACGATTGGTCTTGATCCGGAGGCAGCGTAATGCAGAAGCTACTTAATTGGGTAGACGAACGTCTGCCAGTTGTAGATGCCTGGAATAAGCACCTGGCAAAATATTACGCGCCGAAGAACTTTAACTTCTGGTACTTTTTCGGTTCGCTGGCAATGCTGGTACTGGTTAACCAGTTAGTTACCGGTATCTGGCTTACTATGAGCTATAACCCGACCGGTGAGGGGGCATTTGCATCCGTTGAGTACATCATGCGTGATGTCCAATGGGGTTGGTTGCTGCGCTACCTTCACTCTACGGGTGCTTCTGCCTTCTTTATTGTGGTCTATCTCCACATGTTCCGCGGCCTTATGTATGGATCCTACCAGAAGCCGCGTGAGTTGATCTGGCTGTTCGGTATGCTGATTTATCTGGTGCTGATGGCTGAAGCATTTATGGGTTATTTGCTACCTTGGGGTCAGATGTCTTATTGGGGTGCTCAGGTTATCGTAAACCTGTTCGGCGCTATTCCTGTAATTGGTGAAGATCTGTCCCTGTGGATTCGTGGTGACTACCTGATTTCGGGTATTACCCTGAACCGCTTCTTCGCCTTGCACGTGGTGGCGCTTCCAATTGTCCTGCTTGGCTTGGTGGTTCTCCACATTCTTGCGTTACATGAAGTGGGCTCCAACAATCCGGACGGTATCGATATCAAGAAGAACAAGGATGAAAACGGCATTCCAAAAGACGGTATTCCGTTCCACCCATACTACTCCGTGCACGATCTCGTGGGCGTGGCGGTATTCTTCTTTATCTTCTTTATCGTAGTGTTCTTTTTCCCTGAAATGGGCGGTCTCTTTATCGAGAAGCCAAACTTTGAACCTGCAAACGCGCTGAAAACACCTGAGCACATTGCGCCTGTGTGGTATTTCACACCCTTTTACGCCATGTTGCGTGCGGTAACGGTTGATCTGTTCGGCCTGTCTGCGAAGTTCTGGGGTGTTGTTGTGATGGGTGGTGCGATAGCAATTCTGTTTGTGCTTCCTTGGCTCGACAGAAGCCCGGTACGCTCCATTCGCTACAAGGGTTGGTTGAGCAAAATTGCGCTGACACTATTTGCAGTAAGCTTCGTTATTCTCGGATATTTGGGGCTTGTGCCTGCAACCGAAGGTCGTACTACTGTGGCTCAGATATTGACGGTAGTGTACTTCCTCTACTTCATTCTGATGCCGTTCTATACGCGCATGGAGAAAACCAAGCCAGTACCAGAGAGGGTGACAGGATAATGAGAAAGCTGATTTTTGGTCTTTTCATCGCATTCCTGCCGGTTCTCGGACTGGCAGCCGGTGCCGGCGTTCCGCTTGATCACATCAAAACGGATCATACAGACAAGGCATCATTGCAGCGTGGTGCAGCAATGTTTACCAACTACTGCATGGGGTGTCACTCCATGGAGTATGCCCGTTACAAGCGGGTTGCTGATGATCTGGAGATACCCGCCAAGTTGTTCGAGGAGAATCTGATTTTCACCGGCGCCCAGATCGGTGAGCTGATGAAGAACTCCATGAACAAGGACATGGCAGCTGACTGGTTTGGTGCTCCGCCACCGGATCTTACTCTGGAGAGCCGCTTGCGTGGTGAGTCCTGGCTGTACTCCTACTTGCGTGGATTCTATAAAGATGAGTCTCGCCCGCTGGGTGTAAACAACGTGGTGTTCGACAAGGTGGGCATGCCTCATGTGTTGGTCGATCTCCAGGGTTTGTGCGCGGTCAAGCCTAATATTGGCAAAAAAGCCAGTGTTGAGCCTTTGAGTGGAAATGTCAGGAATGCAGATGCGTGTCCGGAGTATGCCATTGAAGGCAGTATGACTGGTGCCGAGTTTGATCGGGCCATGTACGACATGACGAACTTCATGTCTTACATGGCTGATCCGATCAAAGTCGAGCGTGAGCGCCTCGGTATATTCGTGTTGATCTTTGTCGCTATTTTCTTTGTCTTCGCCTACCTGCTCAATCGTGAGTACTGGAAGGACGTACACTGAGAAATAGGGTATAATCCTGTTCCCTGAGTTCCAGTGGGTGTTAATCGGCCCGCTGGAATTTTTGCGTTTTTCAGGTCCATTTCGGTTTGTTTACTCGTGAGGTAATTCTATGGGCGTTGTGACTAAGCGGTCATCGATGACATTTTTCTCAGACCCGGCCAGCCACTATAGCCACAGAGTGCGCATTGTGCTGGCAGAGAAGGGTGTTACCGTTGATATCGTTGATGTTGATCCGGACAATCCGCCAGCTGAAGTGGCTGATATGAATCCGTATAACGCCCTGCCAACGTTGGTGGATCGTGATCTGGTTCTGTATGAGCCGAACATCATGATGGAATATCTTGATGAGCGTTTTCCGCACCCGCCTCTTCTTCCAGTTTATCCGGTGGCGCGTGCTAACAGTCGCTTGATGATCCATCGCATTCAGAGAGATTGGTGTGGTTTGGTTGACCAGATTCTGGCTCAGCCAAATGCCAAAGCTTCGGAGGTTGCTCGCAAGGAATTGCGCGAAGGCCTGCTGGCAGCTGGGCCGTTGTTTGGCGAAATGCCGTTTTTCCTCTCTGAGGAATTCACAATTGTGGACTGCTGTATTGCGCCCATTCTCTGGCGTTTGCCTGCCTTGGGCATCGAGCTTAATGATAAGCAGGCCAAGCCACTCCAGAAGTACATGGATAACTTGTTCGCCCGTGAGGGTTTCAAGGCCAGCCTTTCTGATCTCGAAGAAGACATTCGCAGCTGATTTAGCCGGCTTCCGCGATAGGGAACAGGAGACAAGCAGTGCCTGATAACAAAATCACCATGACCTCCAGTCGCCCGTATTTGGTGCGCGCGTTCAACGAGTGGATACTGGATAATGACTGTACGCCATACATCGTTGTGGATGCGGGTATTCAGGGTGTTCAGGTGCCTACAGCACATGTGGCGAATGGTCAGATTGTTCTGAATATTAGCCCTGGTGCTGTACGTGCACTCGTTGTTGGCAATAGTGCGTTGGAATTCAGTGCCCGGTTTGGTGGCGTACCTATGCAGGTGTTCATTCCTCTGCAGGCGGTTATGGCCATTTATGCGAAAGAGAATGGTGAGGGCATGGTGTTTGGCAGTGAGCCCGGCTCCCCGGATCCTGATGGCACCAATGATCGCGAAAGCTCCAGGCAGAATGGTCAGGAAGAACGACCGACCGGGCGGCCCACGCTCAAGGTTGTTAAATAAGTATCAGATAGTGGTTTCAAGCTCTGACAAAAATGCCGGCGTAAGCCGGCATTTTTGTCAGCCTCCAAATAGTTTTCCGTCTACCAGCGAACACAGAGCGTTGATCACCAGCATCAGCAATGGTGTGGCCTCTGTCGGCGACAGGTCGTTCAAGGCGATTTCGTGGTCTTCCGAGTGCATGAGGGAGGTTATATCGGATTTCTCCCGTGCGCTCAGCACAACCACATTCATTTCCCGGTCATGGGCCGCCTGAATAGCCTGGATGAGGTTGGCTTTGTGGCCGTCATCAACGATCACGAACAGCAGGTCACCTGGTTTGCCTATGGCTTTAACCTGGCGCGAGAAGGTGTCATTAAAGCGGTTGTCACGGCAAATAGCGGAATAGGTTGTAGCATCTGCTCCAAGGTTAATGGCAGGGAGGGCTGGTCGGTCTTGTTCAAAGCGATTGAGAAAAGCCGTGCAGAAATACTGGGCTACTACATTGGCATTGCCGTTGGCGCAGGTGACGATTTTCCCGTCGTTAAGAAGGGCGTTTACAAAGGCGTCTGCTGCCTGCTCTATGGCGGGGCCGACGGTGCTGGCCGCTTGGGCAGTGTGCTCCATGTGGCTTGCAAATAACTGGTTGATCAGGTTGCCCATGTCGTCGTTCATCAGAGTCTATACATCCGCCTGAATTGCATTTTTGATCCATTGTACCCGGTATTTTTTAACGGTTCCGGGGCTGATTGCCACTACGTCTATTCGGGTAACGGTGTCCCAGAGTTGGTGACGGTGCAGATAGAACGATGCGGCTTTTATGAGCCGCTTTTGTTTCGGGTAAGAAATTGAGCTGGCTGGATCGACGAGGCTGCCACTGCCCCGGTACCGTACCTCAAAGAATACCAGGGTGTCTTGGTCTTGCCCTATCAGATCTATTTCGCCACCACGGCTGTAGACGTTCCGCTCCCGGATATGCACTCCGTGAGACTCAAGGTATCGTGCGGCAACACCTTCAAAATATGTTCCAATCGCTTTTCGGCCTTCCATGGCTCTGGTTATCCTTGTGAAAGCGGCTGTCAGTTCGCCAGCGTTTGAACGTCCGGGGCGTCTGTATTGTTTTCAGGGGCAGGTTCGGGAAGCAGCTTGGGTGTTCCGCTCTGGAATTGGGCCCACAGTTGCTGCCTGTGAATGCTCCCTTCGGAGGTCATGGTAAGTCGCCCTGTCTGTCCGTCAATTGAAGCGGTTTGGATTTGACGAAGCAAGGGGAGGCGCTTGCTTAGCTGCCATGCGTCTGCTCCCATGGCAAACAGGCGACCCAGTTGTCCGCGGGTGCCAGACAAGGCGTTACCTGCCTCTTCGCGCAGCGGGTTTTTGTCATTAAGTACCCAGGGGATATCGGTGAAAATTACCTGGTTGAGGTCACGATCACGGCCGGCATCTGGTACACCTTCGTAAATAATTGAAGGTGAATATACTGGCAGGTCGCCTCCGAAATAGTATGCAAACAAGGGTTTTAGTTGGCGAGCAACAGCCGGTTCGGCCACCATGATAATGGCTTCTGCGTCTTGCCGGCGGCGCGGCTCGAACTCTACGTTCAGCCCAATGGTGCGCTCAACCTGTATGGCCCTGTCCCGTGATACGGATATGCCCAGAAGGTCTGCAGTGACAACCCGCAGGTTGTCCTCGCGGAAAAAACGTTCGATATCCAGAGCAATTGCGCCGTTCTTTTGCATGCGCTTCAGCAATGCAGCCTCGACGCGGTCACCCCATTCACCCTGAGGAATCAGCACCAGAACCTGGTTGATGTTTTGCCCGGACAGTCTGTCTGCAATTTGACGGGCTTCGTCCTCAGCCGATAGGCCAAACTGGTACAGGCCATCGGGACGCGTTGTGCCGTCAGCCAGGTAGTTAAGTCCCAACGCTGGAACGGGAAGGGTTTTCATGTTTGTAAGGCTTGCCAGGGATTCCTTCTCAAGAGGCCCTATGATCAGATCAATATCTTCGGCAGCGAGTTCTTTGTAGAGCTTTTCAAATGGTTGGCCAGATGTGTCGATCACCCGAATGTCGGTTTTGCTCCGATCCGCCGATTTGTCCTGATAGTAAGCTGCCAGAAAACCATCTCGAATGGCTTTGCCAGCACTGGCCAGGGGGCCATTCAGTGGCAGGGCGAGTGCGATTTTTTCGGGTCGGCTTTCTGCAAGATTGGCGATGAGCTGTAGCTCGGAAGGCAATATCTGTGCGGCAGGGTGCCCGGGCCGGCTGTTTTGCCAGCGCCGAATGGTGCGCCCTTGGTCGTCAATGCTGAGTCCTGGTGCACGAATGCTGGCTGCGAGTTCGAGCCATCCTTCTGTTTCAAAGCCAATGCTTTGCTCGCTTGCAATTGCGAGCTTGTTGTCTGGAACCGCCTTCAGGAATGCCCAGATCCGGTCATGTATCTGCTGTGGGTTTACATTGCCGTCAGATTGGGAGAGAAGCATCAGGGTCATGGCCGCTGACAGCCTGTTATCTACGAGAGCGTACGTGTCGGCCTGAAGGTTGGCGGCCCGGTTAATAAATTCTGAGTTGTAGTCTTTGAAGTTGTCTGGCGAGATTTTCGTGACAATACTGGCTGCCCATTCGCGATCTTCGAGTGCCACTGCGCTGGCCATGGCGAGTAACTGCTTTTGAGCCTGCAGGGCAGGTGCAGGTTGCGCCAGTTGAGTGCTCTGCAGTAATGTGCGGGCGGCGCGGTGGTCGCCCTGATCCTGAAACTGGCTAGCGACCTTCAGCAGGTATCGCTGCGCGACTTCAGCGTTATTTTCCTTTGCAGCAAGCTCAAATGCCTGAGAGGGAGTCTGGGCAATGTGGGAGTCAAGGTCGATACTGGCGCAACCTGCAAACAGCAAGGTGAGCATGAATATACCGGCCAAGGCACGATGATTAGCAGGATTCTTTGTCATGGCAAGCTCTATAGATTCCGGGGTTTTGGCTTGTGGCGCCGATCTGATGGTGGCAAGTTTAACAGCTCCCGGGCCAATTCACATGACGCAGGTGTCATGGTGGCGCCGTCTCTCCACGCGAGGCACACATTTTGAAATCTGAAACGGATCAACCTGCGATGCAGGTAATAAGACCAGGCGATAATCGCGGAACGCTTTATATCGTTGCAACCCCGATTGGCAACCTGGACGATCTATCGCCGCGCGCGGTAAAGGTGCTTTCGAGTGTGGCTGTTATTGCAGCCGAGGATACTCGCCACAGCGGGCGATTGTTACAGCATATTGGTATAAGCAAGCCGTTGATCGCGTTACATGATCATAACGAGCGTGGCAGGGTTCAGAATATACTGGAGCAGCTGCTGGCTGGCGATGATGTTGCCTTGATTTCAGACGCTGGCACGCCGCTAATCTCTGATCCAGGTTATGTGCTGGTTCGGGACGCGAGAGCGGAAGGTCTGCGGGTTAGCCCGATACCTGGGCCCTGCGCATTGGTAGCTGCCTTGAGTGCTGCAGGCCTGCCCACCGACCGGTTTTTGTTCGCGGGCTTTCTTCCTGCAAAGGGTGCTGGCCGGCGAGCAGCTCTGGAGGATCTTCGCAAGGAGGTTGCAACACTGGTGTTCTATGAGTCTCCTCACAGGATACTGAACACCGTAGCGGATATAGCGGAAGTTTTGGGCGCGCAGCGGGAGATTGTGCTCGGTCGTGAGATCACCAAGGCCTTCGAAACGTTCTATTCTGGTGCGGCTGCAGAAGTGCATTCCACATTGACGGATGATCCCCACGGCAGTCGTGGTGAATTCGTTGTGATGGTGCGGGGTGCGGAAAAGGCTGAGGCAGGGTTGATGGCCGGTGAGTTGGATGTGGATCATTTGTTGCGCCTTCTTATGGCGGAGTTGCCTCTTAAAAAAGTGGCAAAGATAGCGTCTGGCTTGAGTGGGCTGGGCAAGAACGAGCTGTATCAGCGCGCCTTGGAACTCAAAGAGGGTTGACCCCTTGTTCTGCGCTTTTCCTTGCATGGTGCGTGGTGCAATAGTATTGTCTCGCCCGAGCTCGCCAGACAGTCGCCGCCGGTTTTACCGGGGGAGGAAAGTCCGGGCTCCGCAGGGCAAGGTGCCAGGTAACTCCTGGGCGGCGTGAGCCGACGGAAAGTGCAACAGAAAGTAGACCGCCTAAGTGTTTGTGACTCGTTCGCGAACACCGGTAAGGGTGAAACGGTGCGGTAAGAGCGCACCGCGTGGCTGGCAACAGTTCACGGCGATGGTAAACCCCACCTGGAGCAAGACCAAATAGGAGTCCTATGGCGTGGCCCGCGCTGGACTCGGGTAGGTTGCTTGAGGCCTGTGGTGACGCAGGCCCTAGATGAATGACTGTCCAAGACAGAACCCGGCTTATCGGCGAGCTCGCCTTTTTTTTTCCTTCATGAAGCGCATTAATTATCATTGCGCGTTTCTTATAGCTAAAAAATCTTAAACCTCACTTGTCTTCTTCAGACATTTTTGCAGGTGTTTGATTTTCCTTCTTTTCTTTTCCGTAATGTCATCTCTGACTCTCGCTAGTCTCTGTAACCTGTTGTCATAAAAGGAACTTTCGCAAGAGTGGCGTCGTTGACGGCGCTTGCATTGTGAATTGCGTGTTTCTATAGTGTGCACAAGTGGGAAAAAGTGGTTTCTAGTGGTTATTTGTGGATTTTGAGTCTCCAGAGACGGTGTAAATGAGCAATTTTCTCGGCAGTCATGCCATCAATATGGATGCGAAGGGGCGCTTGGCGATCCCCACCAAGGTGCGCGAAGGTCTCGCGCAAGCCTGTGGTGGCCGTATTGTATTGACAGCGAATGCCGATGAAGAGCGGTGTTTATTGGTTTACCCGGAGCCTGAGTGGGAAATGCTACGCCCTAAAATTGAAGCGCTTCCCAACATGAACAAGGCCGCACGACGCCTGCAGCGTTTGCTGCTTGGTAACGCTGCGCCTATGGAAATGGATTCTGCCGGGCGCATTCTGGTGCCGCCCACTCTGCGCAGTTACGCCCATCTTGAGAAAAAACTGATGCTCATCGGGCAGGGCAACAAACTGGAGTTGTGGAGTGAGGAGCGCTGGTTTACATGGCTTGATGAATCTTCCTGTGATGAAGATATGCCGCCCGAGATGGAGGCGCTTTCCCTATGACCTCTGATCGCAAGCCGGAGACCGGAGGGGAGTTCTCCCATCGTTCGGTGCTCCTGGATTCGGCGGTCGACTATCTGGTTAGTGACCCCGAAGGCAGGTATGTGGACGCCACATTCGGTCGTGGTGGGCATAGTCAGCTCATTTTAGGGCAGCTGGGCACCTCTGGTCAGTTGTTGGGCATCGACAAGGACCCCGAAGCGATTCTTGTTGCAGAACAGCTTGCGAAAACCGATTCCCGTTTCAAGCATTTCCACGGCTCCTTTGCAGAGTTCGACCGCGCTGTGTCCGAAGCTGGCTGGGAGCACGTGGGTGGCGTGCTGATGGATCTTGGTGTGTCGTCGCCACAGTTGGATGATGCGTCCAGAGGCTTCAGCTTTATGCGTGATGGCCCCCTTGATATGCGCATGAACCCTCAGCAGTCGCCAAGTGCGGCAGAGTGGTTGATGTATGCGGAAGAGCGGGACATTGCCGATGTGATTTTTCGCTACGGAGAGGAGAAGTTTTCCCGTCGCATCGCCCGGCTGATTGTTGAGCGGCGCAAAGAAAATCCAATCGAAACAACGCTCCAGTTGGCTGCGCTGGTTAGTGAAGCCGTACCCAAAAAAGAGAAGCACAAACACCCGGCAACCCGAACGTTCCAGGCGATACGGATTTTTATCAATCGCGAGCTGGAAGATCTGGAAGTCGGGCTGCAGGCGGCAGTTGACAAAATCGCGCCTGGCGGCCGGCTGGTCGTGATCAGCTTCCACTCGCTGGAAGACCGGCTCGTAAAACGTTTTATGCGAGATCTCGCGCGCGGCCCCAGGTTGCCCAAGGGCATTCCTGTAACGGCGGCGCAGGAGGCTTCGGATTTTCGGTTAATAGGCAAGGCGAGCAAGGCCGGTGCCGGTGAAGTTAGTGAGAATGTTCGCGCTCGCAGTGCTGTTATGCGGGTTCTGGAGCGTATCGACAACACAAAGACATCGCAGGGGAGCGCGTAATTATGGGCGCCGTAGCCATAGAGACGGCTGTAAAGCCGGTAAAGTTGAACAAGGAGAAGGTTCGCGAGGGCGTTGTAGCTGCCGTGCGAATCTCCCGGCGGGTATTCGATGCCACGCGCCAAACAAAGGTACTGGTGTCTCTGGGCTTGGCCGTGGTGCTTGTGGGTTCGTCCATAGGTGTCGTTGTGAGCGCCCATGAGAACCGTGCGCTGTTCAATACCCTGTCTCAACTGCAGGCAGAGCGTGACAGCTTTCAGGCGGAATGGAGTCAGCTGCTTCTGGAGCAAAGTGCCATGGGTGGCCACGGTCGTGTAGAGCGACTTGCGGCGGAACGATTCAATATGGTGGTGCCCGGGCGACAGGACATTGTTCTGGTGCCTTTGATGTCGCCGCTGGCATCCCGGTAATTCACAACAATAACAACCTCAGGGTGATCTGATTGTCCAATCAGGAGTCGGCAAGAACATTGAGCCAGAGAGTCGCGGCGGGCCTGAAAGCCTGGCGCTTTGGCTCCGTGCTGGGTGTCTTTCTGGTGGTTGTGCTGGCACTTGGTTGGCGCCTGGCTGATTTGCATGTTGTGGACAATGATTTTCTGCGTAAGCAGGGTGATGTGCGCACGATTCGCGTAGAAACGATTGATGCACACCGCGGTGTAGTTACCGATCGCTATGGTGAGCCGCTGGCTGTAAGTACGCCGGTTCAGACACTCTGGGCCAACCCTTCCGAGACCGATCCTGCCGAACCACGCCTGACCAATCTGGCTCGGGTGCTGGATATTAGCGAAGCCAGGCTCCGGGAACGGCTGGCAACTTATGCTGGCCGAGAATTCATTTATCTGCGCAGAAAAGTGCAACCCGGGCTGGCTGCAAAGGCCATGGAGCTGGATATTCCTGGTATCTACACGCGGCAGGAATATCGCCGTTATTACCCTGCGGGCGAGGTGACATCCCATGTCGTCGGGTTTACCAATATAGACGAGCGCGGTCAGGAAGGCTTGGAGCTGGCTTATAACGACTGGCTATCCGGTGAGTCGGGTCGCAAGCGCGTTTTAAAGGATAATCGCGGTCGGATCATCAAGGATCTGGCACTCATCCGTGACGCGGCTCCCGGTCACAATCTTGAGCTCAGCATAGATCTGCGCTTGCAGTATCTGGCCTATCGCGAGCTGAAAGCGGTGGTTGGCGCCCATAAGGCGCGCGGTGGCACCCTTGTAATGCTGGATGTCGAAACGGGTGAAGTGCTGGCGATGGTCAATCAGGGATCCTATAACCCCAATGACCGCAGCCAGTTCGCATCGGAAAATCTCCGCAACAAGGCCATTACCGATTTGTTTGAGCCCGGCTCAACCATGAAGCCCATCTCTATGGCAGCTGCACTCGAATCCGGGCAGTACTCCGCCAATGAAACCATTGATACCTCACCCGGTTATCGGCGCTTCGGCAGGTTCACAATTCGCGATTACCGGAACTACGGGGTTATTAGCCTTACCGACATTATCGTGAAATCGAGCAACGTAGGTATCAGCAAGATCGCCACGGAGTTGGGTGGTGACACGATTCGCAACCTATACGCCCGTCTTGGCTTTGGTCAGCCAACCGGCATCGGATTTCCGGGAGAAGCGGTGGGTGTATTGCCGGCACCACCGAAGTGGCGCCCGTCCGAAGAAGCAACACTTTCATACGGTTACGGAATGAGTGTGAACGCTCTTCAGTTAGCTCAGGCCTACATGGTTATCGCCAATGGTGGTGTGCGCTACCCGCTAAGCCTGATGAAGCTGAATGAAAAGCCTGTTGGCGAGAGGGTGCTTTCGGAGCGGGTTACAAATGATGTGCGGGCAATGCTGGGAGAAGTGGTGTCCAGAGGGTCTGGCAAGCGTGCTCAGCCCGGCTTTTACAGTGCCGGAGGTAAGACCGGAACCGTTCACCTGGTGGGCGCGCAAGGCTATGAAGACAGCCAGTACAAGGCAGTTTTTGCCGGTATGGCCCCCATCGATAATCCGAGAATTGTCACCGTCGTGGCAGTGGATGCGCCTCAGTCAGGGGAATACTACGGCGGCGAAGTGGCCGCGCCAGTGTTCTCCCGGGTGATGAGCGATGCGCTGCGACTGCTAAACGTAAAACCCGAACTGGAGGTTGGCGCAACAGGTCGACCGCCAGTAAGCATCGGAGCGAGGGGGTAGGCCTATGTGCATAACATCTCTCAATACGTTGTTGCAGGGTATTGCGCCCGTGCCGTCTGTTTTTGACGTGACCATCCACGGGCTGCAAACCGATAGTCGTGACGTTCGCCCCGGAGATGCCTTTGTTGCTCTGGCTGGCGCAACGACGCTGGCGGATCATCACGTGGATCAGGCGATAGCGGCAGGCGCCACTGTTGTGCTACTGGAGTCGGAAAGCCGCGGTGAGTGTCGTGAACATCACGGCGCATTGATTGTGCCGGTTCCAGAGCTCCGACAGCTGCTGGGGAAAATTGCTGCCCGCTTTTATGAGCACCCTTCGCGAAGGCTGCGACTGATCGGCGTTACCGGTACCAACGGCAAAACCTCGGTAAGCCATTACATTGCCCAGCTGTTAGGCCAGGCAGACACGCCCTGTGGTGTTCTGGGAACTTTAGGTTACGGCATGCCCGGCGCCTTGCAAAAGGCCAGCCATACCACGCCTGACGTGGTTCTGATTAATCGAGCTTTGTCGGGCATCCTTTCCAGTGGTGGCCGTGCAGCAGCGATGGAAGTGTCTTCCCATGGACTGGATCAAGGCAGGGTAGACGGCCTGGCAATAACCGGTGCCGTGTTTACCAATCTGACGCGGGATCACCTGGACTATCACGGTTCAATGGAATCTTACGGTGCGGCCAAGGCTCGGCTGTTCGAGCGTGAGGATGTGCACTTCTCGGTGATCAACTTTGACGATCCTTTTGGTCGTCAGCTCTATGAAAAGCTTGAGGGCAAATGTGATCGCATTCGTTATAGCCTTCACGAATCTGAAGTTGAGCTGTGGCTGAAGGAATTCCGTCCCACAGACAGCGGCTTTGATGCTGTGGTTGATGGAGAGTGGGGCGAGTTCGGCATTTCCGCGCCGTTGATGGGAAGTTTCAATGCCAGCAATGTGCTTGCAGCAATTGCAGCGGTTATGACCCTGAATGTTACGGTCGAGCAAGTGCAGCAGGCGGTAAAATTGTTAACACCGCCTCCCGGTCGGCTCGAGCGTTTCTGTGGCGCAAATGGCGCCCGTGCCGTGGTTGATTATGCACACACACCCGATGCGCTGGCGAATGCTTTAGCCGCGTTGCGGCCCCATGTGGCAGGCAAGTTGATCTGTGTGTTTGGCTGCGGCGGAGATCGGGATAGTGGCAAGCGGCCTGAAATGGCGAAAGAGGCTGAAAAACGCGCTGATGTCATTATCGTTACAGATGACAATCCACGGACAGAAAACCCGGTGGAGATTGTCCGGGACATTCTGGCTGGGTTTTCCAGGCCGAATGCTGCAAGCGTTATTCACGACCGGGCTGAGGCGATCCGCACGGCCATAAATATGGCCGAGCAGGGGGACCTTGTTCTTGTCGCTGGCAAAGGCCATGAATCCTGGCAGGAAATAGCGGGCCAGAAGCTCCCATTCAGTGACGCAAGTCAAGTGCGCCAAGGCTTGAATATTGAAGGGGCTGACCTATGATGCGCGCCTTCTCGCTTGCCGAGGCTGTAGGGTTTACCGGTGCCAAGTGTGTGTCAAAGGGGCTGGATAGGGTTCAGTTCGCTGGTGTGTCTACTGACACCCGCGCCTTGAAGGCAGGTGACCTGTTTGTTGCCCTGCGCGGTGACAACTTCGATGGCCACGAATTTTTACAGGCTGCGCAGAAGCTGGGTGCGAGTGCTGCCGTAGTTGATACGCCGGTTGATAACGGTCTGGATATGCCGCAGTTGGTTGTGGCGGACACCGTTAAAGCGCTGGCGGATCTGGCTGCAGGGAATCGCATTGAAAGCGACGCGAAGCTGGTTGCGATTACCGGTAGCAGTGGCAAAACCACCGTTAAAGAACTGGTCGCTGCCATTCTTGCGCGAATGGGGGAAACCCTTGCGACCCGCGGCAACCTGAACAATCACATTGGTGTGCCCTTGACCCTGTTCGGCCTGGAGCCCCGGCATGAATACGGTGCTGTTGAATTAGGTGCCAGCGGGATTGGCGAAATCGCTCATACCGTTGCCATTACCAAACCTCAGGTTGTGATTCTCACGAATGCGGGAGAAGCACACCTCGAGGGCTTTGGCAGTTACGAGAATATCGTGCGGGCCAAGGGCGAAATTATCGAAGGTGTCAGCGATGCCGGCTTGGTGGTTCTGAACCGGGATGACCCTGCGTTCGAACAGTGGCTTGCCCGAGCCGGGAACCGACGGGTTGTCAGTGTCAGCCGCTCGGGAAACCCCGAGGCGGACTACAGTGCAGTTATCCAGCCAAAGCAAAGCATGCAGGCGGAAGTTGTGTGTGCAGGGCCTGACGGATGGGGGCTCACGTTCCTGTTGCCCCTCGAAGGCGAGCACAACGTAACCAACGCTCTGCTGGCGATTGCAGCAGCCCGTGAGCTGGGTGCAACGGATTCGGCAATCAAAGACGGTTTGGCCGGGGTCCAGCCAGCACGTGGGCGCCTCCAGGTAGTCAATCTTCCGGGAGAACTGTCAGTTATTGATGACAGTTACAACGCAAACCCGGCCTCCATGAAAGCAGCGTTGGGTGTTCTGGCAAAGCGCCAAGGCGCGCATATTGCGGTTTTAGGAGCGATGGGCGAACTCGGGCCAACTGCTCGCGAACTTCACCGTGAAGTGGGTGCCTTTGCTTCGGAGTTGGGGATTGCTCGCCTGTTAACGGTAGGAACTGGCTGCGAAGGCTACGCCGCGGGCTTTGGTGACGCGACAGAGATGTATGAAACACACGATGAGGCCGTGCAGGTCATTTATCGGGCTAAAGAGCGGCCAATGACCGTGTTGGTTAAAGGGTCCAGAAGTTCCGCCATGGATCTCGTGGCGGATGGAATTATAAACAAGGTGAATAAAGCATGCTGCTCTGGCTGACAGGGGTTCTTTCAGATTATTTTTCGGCGCTGACGGTGTTTCAGTACCTGACCGTACGTGGGATTCTGGGCACATTAACCGCGCTCCTGATCTCTTTGGTTATCGGGCCAGTGATGATCCGTAAGCTGAGCCAGTATCAGATTGGTCAGGCGATTCGTGATGATGGCCCTCAAACACATCTCAGCAAAGCTGGAACGCCAACAATGGGCGGAGCGCTGATTCTGGTGTCTATCGGCATCAGCACATTGTTGTGGGCGGATCTGTCCAACCGGTATGTGTGGGTGACGTTGCTGGTTACCTTGCTGTTCGGCGCCATTGGTTGGGTGGATGATTACCGGAAAGTGGTCGAGCGCAACCCCCGTGGTCTGCCTGCACGCTGGAAGTACTTCTGGCAGTCGTTGATTGGCGCAGCTGCAGCCATAGTGTTGTACTTCAGTTCTGCTTTGCCTCAGGAAACCTCGTTGTACCTGCCATTCCTTAAAAACGTGTCTCTGACCCTCGGGCCGGTGCTCTTTATTCTGCTCACTTACTTTGTGATTGTCGGCAGCAGCAATGCGGTAAACCTGACAGATGGCCTGGATGGTCTCGCAATCATGCCCACAGTCATGGTCGCAGGTGCCTTGGGTATCTTCGCGTACGTATCCGGTAACGTTCAGTTCGCAAATTATCTTTTAATCCCGCACTTGCCGGGCACCGGCGAACTGATTGTCTTTTGCGGAGCTCTGGTTGGCGCCGGTCTTGGCTTTCTGTGGTTTAACACCTACCCCGCACAAGTGTTCATGGGTGATGTTGGTGCGCTGGCGCTCGGTGCCGCTTTGGGTGTGGTTGCGGTGATCGTGCGCCAGGAAATCATCCTTTTCATCATGGGCGGTGTGTTTGTGATGGAAACAGTGTCAGTGATCTTGCAGGTGGCTTCCTTCCGGTTGACCGGCCGCCGGATATTCCGGATGGCGCCACTGCATCACCATTTTGAGCTTAAAGGGTGGCCAGAGCCGCGCGTAATTGTGCGCTTCTGGGTCATCACTGTAATTCTGGTTCTGATTGGCTTGTCCAGTCTGAAATTGCGATAGGAAGCCGGATTGATTATGAGTGTCATCACTTCAGATCGTCGCACATTGGTAGTAGGGCTCGGTAAAACCGGGCTCTCCTGCGTGCGCTATCTGACGGCGCAGGGGCGGGACGTTGCCGTGGCTGACAGCCGCGAAGCGCCGCCGTGCCTGGATGACCTTCGTGCCGGGTGGCCAGATGTTTCTGTTCATCTCGGATCGTTCAGCCCCGAGCTATTTGCGGGGTTCAATGAACTGATCGTAAGCCCGGGAATCAGCATTGCTGAGCCGGCTATAGCCTACGCCGCTACGCAAGGCGCGCGCATACGGGGCGATATTGATCTGTTTGCTGAAGCTGCCGATGCGCCGGTTGTGGCCATAACAGGTTCCAACGGGAAGACCACTGTTACCACCTTGTTGGGCGAGATGGCTCGCTCTGCCGGTCGCATGGTTCAGATCGGCGGGAATATCGGCACGCCTGCACTGGATTTGCTGGGTCTGGGCGCCGACTTGTACGTGCTTGAGCTCTCCAGCTTTCAGTTGGAAGCCACCACAGGTCTGAATGCGCTGGCGGCAACCGTACTGAACGTAAGTGACGATCATCTGGATCGCTACCCGGACAAGATGGCTTATTTTCAGGCCAAGCAACGAATCTTCCAGGGATGCAAGAACGCTATCGTAAACCTTGACGATGCGCTCAGCACTCCCATGGCGCGGGATAACCTGCGGTTTGTATGTTTCGGCTTTAATCGGGTGAACCCGCAAACGTTCAGTACCCGGGAAGACGATCAGGGTCTATGGCTGACCTTCGGCTTCGATAACCTGCTGAATGCCAGCGAGCTGGAATTGATGGGCTGGCATAACCTCAGCAACGTAATGGCTGCGCTGGCACTTGGGCAGGCTGCCGGGCTGCCAATGGACATCATGCTGGATAGCGCGCGGAACTTTAGCGGGTTGCCGCACCGCTGTGAGCTCGTGCGCAGGCTCGCAGGGGTGGATTACATCAATGACTCCAAGGGTACGAATGTTGGAGCCACCGTCGCCGCCATAAAAAGCCTGGTGCCGGAAGGCGAAGGGAAGATCGTGCTGATTGCCGGCGGAGAAGGCAAGGGTGCCGAGTTTACAGATCTGGCGGCACCCATAAGTGACGGTTGCCGGGCCGTTGTTTTGATTGGCCGGGATGCAGATCGGGTTGCGGGCGCTCTGGACTCCGCGACACCCGTATTCCGGGCCGGAACCTTGAAGGCTGCGGTGGAAAAATCTGCCGAACTTGCGCAGCACGGCGATCGGGTACTCTTTTCACCCGCGTGTGCCAGCTTCGATATGTTTGTGGACTATATGGATCGTGGTGAGCAATTCCGCACCCAGGTCCAATCACTGCGGGAGGCGAACTGATGCAGTTAGGGCTATCAGCAGCACCCGCAAGAACACAATGGTTGGGCGAAATACAGCCCCTGCCGGTGCTGGTTATCAGCTCGGTTGCCTTGCTGATTATCGGCGTTGTGATGATTTCCTCTGCTTCCATGGATCTGGCGGTAGAGACCATGGGCAATGGTTATCACTATGTGATTCGCCAGCTTATGTTTGCGGTTATGGGCTGCATGCTGGCGCTGGTTTCGGTGAATGTGCCGGTAGCTTGGTGGGAGCGCAGCGGCTGGTTGTTGCTGGGTATAGGTCTGCTGGTTCTGGTTCTGGTTCTTACGCCTCTGGGCCGCACAGTGAACGGTTCTACGCGCTGGATCCCATTTGGGTTGTTCAACGTGCAGGTGTCGGAAGTGGCCAAACTATGCCTGATTGCCTACCTGGCCGGCTACGTAGTAAGACGCCGCGATGAGTTGCTGAATACTTGGCCAGGCTTTTTGAAGCCGTTGGTCGTTCTTGGTGTGGCATCGGCCTTGTTGGTTATTCAGCCCGACTTTGGGGCAACGGTGGTTCTGGTAACCGCGGCGGCGGGCATGATTTTCCTTAGCGGTGTGCGGCTTAGCCGGTTTGTGCCGCTGATCGCCATTCTGGTAGTGCTCGGGGTCATTCTGGTGCTGACTCAGCCCTACCGACTGAAGCGCGTAGTGAGCTACCTCGATCCCTGGAAGGATCAATTCGACAGTGGCTACCAGCTAACCCAGTCGTTGATTGCCTTCGGTCGTGGTGATTGGAGTGGAGTTGGTCTCGGCAACTCAATACAGAAGTTGTTCTTCCTGCCAGAGGCTCACACGGACTTTATTTTCGCCATCATCGCAGAAGAGTTCGGGCTGATTGGCTCACTGATCGTGCTGGGGCTGTTTACTGTGCTGGTTGTAACCGGATTTGTGATTGCACGCCGGGCTGAAAAGGCGGATATGCCGTTTGGTGCCTGCTTCGCCTACGGCATCACACTGCTGATCGGCTTGCAGGCTGGAATCAACATGGCAGTCAGCACCGGATTGCTTCCCACAAAAGGGCTTACTTTGCCATTGGTGAGCTATGGCGGCTCCAGCCTGATGATCAGCTGTGTGTGTATCGGCATTCTCGCTCGAGTTGAAATGGAGCGGCTGGATAAAGAAAAGCAGGTGACGGAAAAGACGGCCCCCCGGAAACGCGGAGGTGCGCGCTATGAGTGAACCTCGCCGCTTTCTAATGATGGCCGGAGGTACCGGAGGCCACGTGTTCCCGGCACTTGCCACCGCCCGGGCACTTGAGGCCAAGGGGCATGAAGTGCACTGGCTGGGTGCTGTCGGCGGCATGGAAGAGCGGTTGATTGCAGACACTGACATACCCATGTCGCTGATTCACATCTCCGGGCTCCGGGGGAAAGGCAAGCTGGCTTTGCTGGCAGCGCCATTCCGCCTGATGCGTGCGCTTGGGGAGGCCTTTACCATCATGCGTCGCATCCGCCCGGACTGCGTGGTTGGCATGGGTGGATTTGTGACTGGCCCTGGCGGCTTGGCCGCCTGGCTTACGAAAACGCCGTTGGTGATTCATGAGCAGAATGCCATCGCAGGCATGACAAACCGGATTCTGGTGCGTTTTTCCAAAACGGTACTGGAAGCCTTCCCGGGAAGTTTTGGAACGGAAGTGATCACCCGTTGCACCGGCAATCCAGTGCGGGAAGATTTGGCGACCTTGCCGGCCCCGGAAGATCGAATGGCCGGGCGTTCAAGCGAGTCCGGAGAACAGAGCACACCACTGCGAATCCTGGTGGTCGGCGGCAGCCTGGGTGCCCAGGTGTTCAATCAGCAATTGCCAGAAGCTTTGGCACTGCTGCCAGAGCAGGAGCGGCCACAGGTTCGGCATCAGTGTGGGGAGCGGCACCTTGAAGACGCCCGCGCCTCATATAACGAACATGGTGTGAGTGCCAGTGTCGAGCCGTTTATTAAAGACATGGCAGAAGCCTATGGCTGGGCCGACGTAGTGTTGTGCCGCTCTGGGGCACTGACAGTTTCCGAACTGTGCGCAGCAGGAATCGGCGCAGTGCTGGTGCCATTCCCCCATGCGGTGGACGATCATCAAACGAAAAACGGCCAGCAATTGGTGAATGCCAAGGCGGCCATTCTGATACCACAGTCACGGCTTACACCGGCTGTGCTGGCAGAAACCCTTGGCGATCTCGCCAGGGATCGCGCCCGGGTCATGGATATGGCCAAGGCTGCACGTACTTTGGCTCGCCCCGATGCAACGGAGCGAGTCGTAAATTATTGTCTGGAGGCCGCTAATGGCTGATACAAACAATCCGCCGCTTGCTTTTCAAGTACCGGAAATGCGCCGGATTCGCCACATTCACTTTGTGGGTATCGGTGGTGCTGGCATGAGTGGCATTGCAGAAGTGCTGAAAAACCAGGGCTACGACGTGTCTGGTTCAGACATCAAGCAGGGGGTCGTCACAGATCGCCTCAAAGCCATGGGCATTGAGATACAGATTGGCCATCTTGAGGAAAACAGCGCTAAAGCCGACGTGGTAGTGGTGTCTTCTGCTGTGGCGTCCGACAACCCCGAGATGGTGTCGGCGCGCAACCGGCGGGTGCCTATAGTGCCTCGTGCCGAAATGCTGGCAGAGATCATGCGTTATCGCCACGGCATAGCCGTAGCCGGAACCCACGGCAAGACCACTACCACTAGCCTGATTGCTTCGGTGCTGGGTGAGGCCGGGCTTGATCCCACTTTCGTGATCGGCGGCAAGCTCAACAGCGCCGGCACCAATGCCAAGCTGGGTGGATCTCGCTATCTGGTCGCTGAAGCGGATGAGAGCGATGCCTCCTTCCTGCACCTGACGCCAACAGTGTCAGTGGTGACCAATATCGAAGCCGATCATATGGACACCTACGACGGCGACGTGGAAAAGCTCAAACAAACGTTTGTGGATTTCCTTCATAACCTGCCGTTTTACGGCTTGGCTGTGATGTGTGTGGATGATCCCTATGTGAACGAAATCATCCCCAGAATCTCCCGGGCCATTATCACCTATGGCATCAGTAATCCGGATGCGGATTATCGGGCCGAGAGCATTGTTTCTGATGGTTTGAGAACTCACTTCGTGGTGAAACGGCCTGGTGGTCGAAGCGACCTGACTGTGGAGCTGAAAATGCCAGGGCGGCACAACGTTCTGAACGCCTTGGCCGTGATCGCAGTAGCAACGGATGACGGCATAGCAGATGAAGCTATTTGTCGCGGGTTGGCAGCTTTTGCCGGCGTTGGTCGCCGCTTTCAGGTTTACGGGGATTACAAAATACCCAAAGGCACCATCACTCTTGTGGACGACTATGGTCACCACCCAACAGAGGTCGAGGCAGTCATTCGTGCCGCTCAGGGTGCCTGGCCCGAGCGTCGAATAGTGATGCTGTACCAGCCCCACAGATTTAGCCGAACCCGTGATCTGTATGAGGACTTTGTTCGGGTTTTGTCGGAGGTTGATAGTCTGTTGCTGATGGATGTTTACTCCGCCGGAGAAACAGCGGTTCCTGGCGCTGATAGTAGGGCGTTATGCCGCAGCATAAGACAGCGCG
The DNA here is from genome assembly GCF_947488835.1 of uncultured Marinobacter sp. Lineage (GTDB taxonomy): Bacteria > Pseudomonadota > Gammaproteobacteria > Pseudomonadales > Oleiphilaceae > Marinobacter. The sequence continues at coordinate 27,787 of NZ_CANLBK010000002.1, forward strand.
GCAAAGTTGAGCCTTTGTTCGTGGAAGATAACCGGGAGATCGAAGGCCTGTTGTCCACTGTTTTACAGGACGGTGATCTTTTGATTACTCAGGGAGCCGGGGACATAGGTGGGATAGCGAGCCGGTTGGCGGCGCAAGGAGTTATTTCAGGTGAGTGATGTGAAGCATCCCGGAATACCGGCGTATCAGGCCGAGCCAGAGATGGTTAGGGCGCTTGGGCGTGTGGCTGTGTTTATGGGCGGGGATTCTGCTGAGCGCGATGTCTCTCTCAAAAGCGGCAAAGCGGTGCTTGCCGCTTTGGTATCTGCGGGCGTAGATGCCTTTGCCATGGATGTTCAGGGATGCCTTTTGAAGAGTGTGGAAAATCCGGACTTTGACCGGGTCTTCATTGCTCTGCATGGCCGTGGTGGAGAAGACGGAACCTTGCAAGCGATTTTGTCACAGGCGGGAATTCCTTATACGGGCAGTGAAGTGATGGCTTCCGCCCTGGCAATGGATAAATTGCGAACCAAATACGTTTTTGCCGGTTGCGGTTTGCCTACGCCGAAATTCAGAACCATGACGGCTGCAGGCGATGCTGAAAAATTTGTTCAGGAATTACGCACGCCTTTGAGTGTTAAGCCGTCGAGGGAAGGTTCCAGCATTGGCATCCGCAAAGTGACCAGCGCAGCAGAGTTGGTGGAAGCCTATGAGGCTGCTGCAGCACTGGATACCCAAGTGTTAGTAGAAGAGTGGGTTGAAGGCCCCGAGTTTACGGTTAGCCTGTTGCAGGATAGAGCGCTGCCAGCCATCGGCTTGAGTACCGATCACGTGTTCTACGACTATGACGCGAAATATCTGGCGGACGATACCCGTTACCGGATTCCCTGCGGCTTGTCGCCTCAGGATGAAGCGAAGTTACAGAACCTCGCGCTGGAGGCTTTTCGGGTCGTGGGCTGCCGGACCTGGGGACGTGTAGACATCATGCAGGATGCAGAGGGTGACTTCTGGCTTCTGGAAGTCAACACAGTCCCTGGTATGACCGATCACAGCCTGGTGCCAATGGCTGCAAAAGCTGCGGGCATCAGCTTTGAAGAGCTGGTAGTGCGGATCTTGAGCGACACGCTGGAGGGAACTGATGCTTGACACACTGCTGATCCGGAGCCGGGCGATACCGTCCGACCCTCCCCGGCGCCGGGGAGCAACAACCCTCGGTTCCGAGAAGGACCGGTTTGGAGTGTTGAAGGCAATTCTGGCAGCGGTGCCCTGGCTCCAGGCGGGCATGGGCATTGCGATTCTGCTTGTGGCGGGCCTTGTGCCTTGGGCAACAGGCAAGGTGCTGGGGGCCATGGACCAGCAAATTCTGGCCATTGATGTGAATGGTGATTTTGTCGGCGACAGCCGTGTTGCCATTGAGCGTCAGGCCGGCAACTGGATTGGCAAGAGCTACTTTTCAACGGACCTTTCGGACATCAAGTCAGATCTTGAGAGGCGTCCCTGGGTTGAAACAGTAGCCGTGCGTCGGGTATGGCCGGATCGACTGGAAATTAATATCCGGGAAAAGAGGCCGCTGGCTTACTGGACTGACGGCCGTCTGGTCAGCCGAACGGGTGAGCTGTTTATGCCGCCCAACCCGGAAGTTGCAGGAAGATTGCCGCAGCTTGCCGGCCCGGATGAGCGTGTGCGTGATGTGATCAACATGGCGCGCACCATGAGCGACAAACTGGTTGGGCACGGCTTGGGATTCGCAGGGCTTTCACTTGAGCGGCGAGGCGCCTGGACACTTAGCCTCTCAAACGGAATCGAAGTGGTGCTCGGACGGGATCAGGTCGCGAAGCGCTTTGAGCGTTTTATCACAGTGTATGAAAACCGGCTGATATCACGGTCGGACGAAGTTAGCCGGGTGGATGCCCGCTACACGAACGGTGTGGCGGTTCAATGGAAGTTGGCGCAGGCCACTTCCGGCCCGAAAACATAGAAACAGTAAATTCAGACCTACGGTTTGGTGGAACACATGTCATCGGTTGAAACGGAAAACATGATTGTCGGCCTCGATATCGGAACCTCTAAAGTGGTTGCGATCGTCGGCAAACGCAAGATGGACGGAACCATTGAGGTGGTGGGTATTGGTTCCCACCCTTCCCGGGGTCTGAAGCGGGGGGTGGTGGTCAATATTGAAACCACGGTTCAGGCAATTCAGCGAGCGGTTGAGGAAGCCGAACTGATGGCCGGTTGCCGCATTCACTCTGTGTATGCAGGGATTGCAGGCAGTCATATCAAGAGCCTCAATTCCCACGGCATTGTCGCCATTCGCGATCGTGAGGTGACTCAGGCCGATATTGACCGGGTTATCGACGCTGCACAGGCCGTTGCGATTCCTGCCGATCAAAAAATCCTGCACATCTTGCCGCAGGAATTTGTGATCGATAATCAGGAAGGCATCAAAGAGCCAATGGGTATGTCCGGTGTGCGTTTGGAGGCGAAGGTGCACTTGGTTACCTGTGCCGTCAACGCAGCTCAGAACATTGAAAAGTGCATTCGCCGTTGTGGCCTTGAAGCCGACGACATCATTCTGGAGCAGTTGGCTTCGAGCCACGCCATTCTCACAGATGACGAAAAAGAACTGGGTGTCTGTGTTGTGGATATGGGTGGTGGCACCACGGATATCGCCGTGTTCACCGGCGGGGCCATCCGCCACACCGCGGTAATCCCCATTGCGGGGGATCAGGTTACCAACGACATCGCCATGGCTCTGCGTACGCCCACGCAGAACGCAGAAGAAATCAAGATCAAATACGCCTGTGCTTTGACACAACTGGCTGGCGCTGACGAAACCATCAAAGTGCCCAGCGTTGGCGACCGGGCACCGAGGGACCTTTCACGACAGGCCTTGGCAGAGGTGGTGGAGCCCCGTTACGAGGAGTTGTTTACCCTCGTGCAATCAGAGCTGCGCAGGTCAGGTTTTGAAGACATGATTCCGGCGGGAATCGTGATTACAGGCGGATCTTCAACCATGGAAGGTGTGGTCGAGCTTGCAGAAGAAATCTTCCATATGCCGGTACGTTTGGCGTGTCCGCACGCAGTGTCCGGCATGACAGAAGTTGTTAATAACCCCATCTACGCCACCGGCGTGGGGTTATTGATTCATGGTTTCCGGCAGATGGATCTTGGCCGGGCACCGGTGCTCAAGGGTGAAGACGCACCCTCGCTGTTTGAGCGCATGAAAGCCTGGTTTACCGGTCATTTCTGACGGTTCCGGGCAAGCAGTAAACGAAGGTATCTCGAAAAAAACGATCTCGAATTAACAGCCTGGAACAAGGCTGAAAACAGCACGAAGGGGAAGGGTATGTTTGAACTAGTCGATAATGTCCAACAAAACGCTGTCATTAAGGTAATCGGTGTGGGCGGCGGCGGCGGTAACGCCGTACGGCACATGCTGAACAGTGACATTGAGGGTGTAGATTTTATCTGCGCCAACACCGATGCTCAGGCGTTGGCTGGAATGGATGCGCGCCAGATCATTCAGCTGGGCGGTAACATCACAAAGGGACTCGGAGCAGGGGCAAACCCGGAAATCGGGCGCCAGTCTGCCCTGGAAGATCGCGATCGTATCGCCGAGTCCATTAAAGGCGCGGATATGGTGTTCATCACCGCTGGCATGGGTGGTGGTACTGGCACGGGTGCCGCCCCTGTTGTTGCAGAAGTTGCACGGGAAATGGGTATTCTGACCGTTGCCGTGGTAACCAAGCCGTTCAACTTTGAAGGCGGCAAGCGCATGAGCCTGGCCGAAGAAGGGCTCAGAGAACTGGAAGAATGCGTTGACTCGCTAATCACTATTCCTAACGAAAAGCTGCTGGCGGTGCTGGGTAAGAAGACCAGCCTGCTGGATGCTTTCGCAGCTGCAAACGATGTTCTGCTTGGGGCGGTTCAGGGCATTGCTGATCTGATTACCCGCAACGGCATGATCAACGTCGACTTTGCTGATGTTAAAACAGTTATGTCCGAAATGGGTATGGCAATGATGGGTACGGCGACCGCCACCGGCGAGAACCGCGCGCGGGAAGCTGCCGAAGCCGCCATCCGCAGCCCGTTGCTGGAAGACGTCAACTTGCAGGGTGCCAAGGGCATTCTGGTCAACATTACTGCGGGTATGGACCTGAACCTCGGCGAATTCTCCGAGGTTGGCGACATTGTGCGTGAGTTTGCATCCGATACCGCTACCGTTGTTGTTGGTACCGTAATCGACCCTGAGATGACTGACGAGCTTAAGGTAACTGTTGTTGCCACAGGCCTGGGTGGAGACCGTGAAAAGCCTACCAAAGTGGTGGATAACACCCGCTCCCTGGACGGCAAAACAGATTATAAACAGCTGGATCGCCCTGCAATCCTGCGTCGCCGTGCAGTATCTCACGGTAATGTTGCGATTGATCAGAGCAAAGAAAGTGAGGAACAGGGTGTCGACTATCTCGATATTCCCGCATTCCTTCGCAGGCAGGCTGACTGATAATCTGTTGCAAATGACATCCGGTTGGGCGTGATTGTGGCAATTTATAATCACAAACCCGGATAACGAAACGCTGGCTGCTGCAGCTGTGCTGCTTAAAGTTTAGGCAATGTTGGGCCGCGCAAATAGCAATCAGTCGTATTTTTTGGTATTCTGGGCGCACGATTTTGTTTAGAATATCGCCAATTTTTACGGAATAACGAACCGATGATCAGACAACGGACACTTAAAAACACGATCCGTGCTACCGGTGTCGGGCTGCACTCAGGTGAAAAGGTTTACCTGACCCTGAAGCCCGCACCGATAGATTCGGGAATCATTTTCCGCCGCACCGATCTGGACCCAGTGGTCGAGATTCTGGCCTGCGCTGAAAATGTGGGTGAGACCATGCTGTCCACGACGCTGGTAAAAGACGGTGTCCGTGTGGCGACAATTGAGCACTTGTTGTCAGCCATGGCTGGTCTCGGTATCGATAACTGCTATGTAGAACTGAGCGCTGCAGAAGTGCCGATTATGGACGGTTCTGCCGGTCCATTCGTGTTTCTGCTGCAGTCTGCCGGCATTGCCGAGCAGGAAGCGGCCAAGCGATTCATTCGCATCAAGCGGGAAGTCACGATTGAAGAAGGCGACAAGAAGGCTACCTTCCTGCCGTTTGAAGGCTTCAAAGTGAGCTTTGGCATCGACTTTGATCACCCTGTGTTCAAGGGCCGTGCCCAGACCGCGACCGTGGATTTTTCAAGCACGTCTTTCGTGAAGGAAGTCAGCCGTGCACGAACTTTCGGGTTCATGCGCGATATTGAAAAGCTGCGAGCGATGAATCTGGCGCTGGGTGGCAGTGTAGATAACGCCATTGTGGTAGACGACTACAAAATCCTGAACGAAGACGGTCTTCGTTATGATGATGAATTCGTCAAGCACAAAGTACTGGACGCAATCGGAGATCTTTACCTGTTAGGCAATAGCCTGATTGGTGAATTCCGTGGCATCAAGTCTGGTCACGATCTGAATAATAAGCTGCTGCGCAAGCTCAGGGCGGAAGAAGATGCATGGGAAGTGGTGACCTTCGATAACGAAGAAACTGCCCCCATCTCCTATATGAAACCTGTGCTGGCGGTACCGGCATAAGGCTGGATGCCTTAATCCCGGACGTGGCTTGCGAGTTTTTCGAGAACCTCGCGTAGTTTTTTATCCTTCGTGTGCCCGGCTTCCTCTGTGAGGAGCTGGGCATTTTCTTTACTGAGGACTAACTTTTTCGCTGGTGGTTTTTCTTTAAATCTTGGTGGTACTACTTTTACTTTGAGCTTCCATACAAATCGGAACAGCTCGTGCTCCCTCAACTTCTCCATGATTTCATGCTGACGGAAACGTATCTGGCTGGCCCTTCCGGCGTTATCGGCTGAAAGTGTTAGCTCGCCCTCGATACAGCACACAAAGCGAGTGCCTTGTGCCAACGCAGGCGGTAGTAGCGCGATTATTTCCTCTTCAGCCTGGCGGTGGGAATTGGCTTTTGCAACCAGTTCGCGCAGAGCCGGCGTCCGGCCCAGGTTGTCGAAGGTCATTTTTTGCTCACTTTTTCGTTTCATAAGGCGTTTTCTTCTCGACGACCACGATAACGATTGGTTACACTTCGGCACGTTTTGTGCGTAGCGCCGGTGTTACTGTTGTTTTACCTTGTTGTAAATCAGTATGTCTACCGGGCGCTGCGATATATCAGTACGTAGTAGTTGCTAAGGATGGCAAACCCACACGGATTATTCCGGGCTGCAACACTACAGGAAACGGTTGCGGTTCATTGATGAAATCAGAAAACACTATGAATATCATTCTTGTTGGCAAGAGTCACGGCAAGTCCCGTGTGCTGGCGCTGAATAGCACGGTTGTTATTGCCATGGCGCTTTTGGGCGCGGCATTGGTAGCAGCTGCAGGTTGGGTGGGATATAGCGTGGCGGTAGGCCAGGCTGAAGCCCGCGAACCGACGGACTCTGAGTTTGTTTCCCATTGGCAGGGCACGCTGGGAGAACAAAAAGCCGAGCTCGCCGGTTTGCAGCAGAATGTTCAGGATCAAGTGGATGCTCTGACACTGCGCCTTGGTGAGATTCAGGGTCGTCTGTTGCGCCTTGATGCCTTGGGTCAGCGTTTCGTGGAGTCCGGTCTGATTGCCAGTGATGAATTCGACTTTAATCAACCGGCAGCGGTTGGTGGCCCGGAAGATGCCCTTCCCGCAGATTCATTCTCAGCGCCCGATTTGACCAGAATGATTGATGAACTGGAGCGCAAAATGCTTGATCGCGAGCAGCAGTTGCGCTTGCTGGATCAGGTATCCTCCCGTCAAAAGCTCGAGGATGAGTTGTATCTGGAAGGTCGTCCCATCACATGGGGTTGGTTGTCGTCACGCTATGGCTACCGCTCTGATCCGTTCACGGGTAAGCGTACCTGGCACGCCGGAGTCGACCTTGCAGGGAAAGATGGCAGTGATATTATTTCTGTTGCTGGCGGTGTAGTTACCTATGCCTCCGAGCGTCATGGCTACGGAAATCTGGTTGAAGTTGATCATGGTGAGGGATTGGTTACCCGTTACGCCCATAGCAAGACAATCAAGGTGAAGGTGGGTGATGTGGTCCAGAAAGGACAGGTGCTCGCACTTATGGGAAGCACAGGACGTTCTACGGGTCCCCATGTGCACTTCGAGGTTATTCGCAACGGAAAATCCGAAAATCCTGAAACCTACATTAAGAGAGCCAGTCGCTAATAGCTCAGGTATCGCCTGACGTTCGCTAAGCCCCCCGCCAGCCTCATCAGGTTCTTTAACTCCCGGTATTTGGCACAGGATAGCCGCATAACTTCGGCTATGTGAGCCCTGCCTTTTGTACTCCCGCAAAATAAGGTTAGAATGCCGGCTTCCTCCGTTTAATCAAAGAAGCAGTGGTCTATGTTCTCAAAGTTTGCAACCAAGATGTTCGGCAGTAAAAATGCCAGAGAAATCAAGAGAATGCGCAAGCTGGCCTTGGGTGTTAATGAGCTTGAAGAGCAGTTTGGCAATCTTACGGACTCCGAGTTGCAGGGCAAGACTGCCGAGTTCCGTCGTCGGCTGGACGATGGAGAGAGCCTTGATGCATTGCTGCCTGAGGCTTTTGCCACCGTCCGCGAAGCCGGGCGCCGGGTTATGGGCATGCGCCACTACGATGTGCAGCTGATCGGTGGTATTACCCTGCATGAGGGTAGGATTGCCGAGATGAAGACCGGCGAGGGTAAAACCCTGGTCGCCACTGTTGCTGTTTATCTGAACGCCTTGCCTGGCAAAGGTGTGCACGTAGTAACCGTAAACGACTATCTGGCTAGCCGTGATGCTGAATGGATGGGCAAGCTTTATCGCTTTCTTGGTTTGCAGGTGGGTGTGGTTGTCGCTGGCCAACCTCCAGAAGAGAAACGCGCCGCCTATCAGGCAGATATTACCTACGGTACCAACAACGAATTCGGCTTTGATTACCTCCGTGACAACATGGCCTTCAGCACCGACGATAAGGTGCAACGTGGCCTTTACTACGCGATTGTCGACGAAGTTGACTCCATCCTTATCGACGAAGCCCGCACGCCGCTGATCATCTCTGGCGCTGCGGAGGATAGCTCCAAAGCATACTTGGCTATCAACGAGCTGATCCCCAGCCTTGAGAAAGGGGAGCTCAGTGAGGAGGGCGAGTCCTCCGGCGACTTCACCATCGACGAAAAATCGCGTCAGGTTGAATTGACTGAAGTGGGCCATGAGCGGGTTGAAGAGCTTCTGCTGGGTCGTCAGCTGCTGGAAGAAGGTGAGAGCCTCTACTCTGCTGCCAACCTGAGCTTGCTGCATCACGTGCACTCAGCGCTTCGTGCTCATCACCTGTTCCAGAAAGATGTGGATTACATTGTTCAGGGCGGTCAGGTTGTCATTGTTGACGAACATACAGGGCGCACAATGCCCGGTCGTCGCTGGAGCGAAGGGCTGCATCAAGCGATAGAAGCCAAAGAAGGCCTCAAAATTCAGGCTGAAAGCCAAACCCTGGCTTCAACAACCTTCCAGAACTATTTCCGGCTGTATGAAAAGCTTGGCGGCATGACGGGTACCGCGGATACCGAAGCGTTCGAATTTCGCCAGATTTACGGCCTTGACGTGGTGGTTATACCGCCCAACAAGCCGATCCAGAGAATTGATTACAACGATCTTGTCTATCTTACCCAGGATGAGAAGTTCCACGCCATCATTGATGAAATCAAGGATGTTACAGCCGAGGGACGGCCGATTCTGGTGGGTACCGCTTCCATTGAAGCCTCTGAATTACTCGCAATGTTGCTGAAAAAGGCACGCATTGAGCACAAGATCCTTAACGCCAAGCAGCATGAGTCGGAAGCGCAGATTATCGCTCAGGCGGGGCGGCCCGGCGCTGTGACCATCGCCACCAACATGGCGGGACGGGGCACGGACATTGTACTGGGCGGTAACTGGGAGCATGAGGTTGCTGCCCTGGATAACCCCACTGAAGAGGAAGTTGCGCGCCTCAAGGCTGAGTGGACAGAGCGTCACAATCAGGTTCTGGATGCTGGTGGTCTGCACATTGTAGGTACCGAGCGCCATGAGTCCCGCCGGATCGACAACCAGTTGCGTGGCCGTGCCGGGCGTCAGGGCGACCCGGGTTCTTCCCGCTTCTTCCTGTCTCTGGAAGATAATCTGATGCGTATCTTTGCGCCGGATCGCGTAAAGAGCCTGATGCAGGCCATGGGAATGAAGAAAGGCGAGGCCATTGAGCATCGGATGGTGACCAACGCCATTGAAAAATCCCAGCGTAAGGTCGAAGGCCGTAACTTCGACATGCGTAAAACGCTGCTTGAGTACGACGACGTAGCGAACGATCAGCGTACGGTTATATACGACCAGCGCAATGAAGTGATGTCTTCAGAGGATGTCTCCGAGATGGTTGATACCATCCGTGAGGATGTTGTTGATACCTTGGTCAGCGAGCATATTCCACCCCAGAGCATGCCTGAACAGTGGGATGTGGCAGGCCTGGAAGCCCAGTTGCAGTCCGAAATGGCTGTTGATCTGCCAGTTCAGTCCTGGTTGGATGAGGATAAAAAGCTGTACGAAGACAATCTTCGTCAAAAAATCCTGGACGAAATAGTTGCAGCATACCGGGCGAAGGAAGAGGTTGCCGGCGCGGAGTCGATGCGCAGGTTTGAAAAGCAGGTGTTCCTGCAGGTTCTGGATACCTTGTGGAAAGAACACCTTTCCAACATGGACCACTTGCGTCGCGGTATCCATTTGCGTGGCTATGCGCAAAAGAACCCCAAGCAGGAATACAAGCGCGAAGCGTTCAATCTGTTTGAAACCATGCTGGAAACCATGAAGCGTGATGTAACCCGTGTGCTGTGTCATGTTCGGGTTCAGAGCCGGGAAGAAATGGAAGAGGTTGAGCGCCGCCGCAAGGAAGAGCTGGAACAAGAGCTTGCCCGAGCACGCCTGCGTCACGATGAAACCAGTGCGACAGCGCAAGGCGAAGGCGAGCGCAGAGATGAGGAACAGGGCGCGCCAGAAACTTTCGTGCGACAGGAGCGCAAAGTGGGCCGCAACGAGCCCTGCCCATGCGGATCCGGTAAAAAATTCAAGCAGTGCTGTGGCAAGGTGAGTTGACCACCCTGTACTGACAGGAAATAAACTACGGAGCCCGCAATCGACCAGTTAACTGGCAGACTGCGGGTTTTTCGTTTTCAGACCTATTCATACAAGCAGCGTTATCATAAGGAGCGGCAGGATGGCGGTTGGACCAGGAACCTTACCCGAGTTTTTCCCGGTAGCGGGCGTGAAGTTGGGCATTGCCAGCGCAGGCATTAAAAAGCCCGGGCGCAAAGACATAGTTGTGTTTGAACTGGCGCCTGGAAGCCGTGTTGCAGGCTTGTTTACCCGCAACCAGTTCTGCGCTGCCCCAGTCACCTTGAGCCGCAAGCACCTGGCCGAGAAAGCGCCACGGTATCTTTTAGTCAACACAGGTAATGCCAATGCCGGTACAGGTGCCCGTGGCATGGACGATGCGCTTGCGTGTTGTCAGGCCCTGGCGGAGCAGGCCGGCGTGAGTGCTGCCGAAATACTGCCATATTCAACGGGTGTAATTGGCGAGCCCCTGCCGGTTCAGAAGATTGTAGGCGCGTTGCCAGAAGCCTTGGGTAGCACCGCGGATAATCGTTGGGCGGAAGCAGCAAGCGGCATAATGACCACGGACACACGGCCGAAGGGTGCATCGGTTCAGGTTGATCTGGGCGGTCACACGGTTTCTATTTCCGGCATTAGCAAGGGCGCAGGTATGATCCGCCCTAATATGGCCACCATGCTGGGGTTTATCGCCACCGATGCGCGTATTGCGCAAGATGCGCTCCAGGCTTTGGCATCAGAACTGGGAGAGCAGTCCTTCAACCGGATCACCATTGATGGAGACACCTCCACCAACGACGCCTGTACCCTTATTGCCAGCGGTCAGTACTCCGGCCCGGAAATTACCCTCGACAGCCCGCATCTGCCGGCGCTTAAGGCCGCGTTGAAAGATATCTATATGGATCTCGCCCACGCCATTGTGCGTGATGGTGAAGGCGCTACCAAATTCATTACCATTCACGTTAGTGGTGCGGCGGTCCAGCAGGAGGCGCTGGATGTAGCCTATACCGTAGCCCACTCTCCGTTGGTGAAGACTGCGCTGTTTGCATCAGACCCCAACTGGGGGCGTATTCTGGCAGCGGTAGGCCGGGCCGGGGTGGTCGATCTGGACGTTAATGCGCTGGAAATCCATCTTGGAGACGTATGTCTTGTGAGAGATGGTGGGCGTGCCTCGGATTATTCCGAGGCGCGAGGGCAGGCGGTTATGGATCAGGAAGAGATTACTATCGCTATCGACCTTAAGCGGGGCGATATAAGCGAAACCGTCTGGACCTGCGATTTCTCCCATGACTATGTCACCATCAACGCAGACTATCGCAGCTAAGTATGGTCCAGGCAGAAAGTGAGATTCGGGAAGTTCATGTGGCGGTGGGCGTTATTGTCCGCCAGGGGCGAGTGCTTATTGCCCGCCGGCCGGCTCATATTCATCAAGGTGGTTTGTTGGAATTTCCCGGCGGAAAAGTTGAGCCGGATGAAACAGTTCAGGCTGCTCTGGCTCGGGAGATTGCCGAAGAAACCGGTTTACGCATACCGGTGGGCTCCTTGCGCCCAGTGATCGGTATCCGCCACGACTACGGCGACAAACGGGTGTTTCTGGATGTTTGGCGAACGGATCAGGCCGAGGGTGAAGCCCATGGCCGTGAAGGGCAGCCCATAGAGTGGGTTCGCCCTGAAAGCCTGCGGGATGAGGATTTTCCGGTAGCTAACCGGCCAATTATCCGGGCGCTGCAACTCCCTTGCCTGTTGGCGATAACCGGCGAATTCAGGTCTGATGACACCCCTGAGCAGCTCCTAAACAGGGCTCTTGTAAATATGTCGAAGCATGGCCGTTCAGCACTGATTGTGTTGCGAGCACCAGCTTTGGATGCAGAGAGTTATGCCGCTCTTGCCGAAACCGCGTTAGACGAATGTGAAGCGGCTGGTGTCGGCCTGGTGGTGCATGGTTCACCTTCGGCGTTCGATGACACCCCCGATGCAGCCGGGTTGCACCTGCCGTGGCGAGAAGCGCAAAACCTTTCGGCAAGGCCCGTGCCTGATGGGGTCTGGCTTGGGGTGTCCTGCCACAGCGCCCGTGAGATAGATCATGCGGTGGCTATTGGTGCTGACTATGCGACGCTTGGGCCGGTAAAACCCACAGAGACACATCCGGGCTCGCCATCACTGGGGTGGCCAGCATTCCGCGATCTGGTTGCAAGTGCATCTATACCGGTGTTTTGTCTGGGAGGACTGCAACCGGGCGACCTGGATGAAGCATGGCAGGCAGGAGCTCAAGGTCTCGCAGGGATAGGTTACTGGTGGCCTCAGGTTTGACCAGGAACCGGCCGCTGGTCAGCAACTCTGGTATGCTCCGGCAGCTTGATGCTTTTTTAGTGTTACCTACTCATTACTTACTGAAACTGAACCCCGGGAGACGCCGTGAGTAAACTGACCCATCTGGACGACAAGGGCGAAGCCCGCATGGTGGACGTTACGGAAAAGGCCGTAACGGAACGTGAAGCGCGCGCCGAAGCGACCATTCACATGGCAGGGGAGACCCTCAGAATGATTATCGACGGCGAGCATCCGAAAGGTGATGTGCTGGCTGTCGCTCGTATTGCCGGGATAATGGCCGCCAAACGTACCCACGATCTGATTCCCTTGTGCCACGCCCTGAACCTGACGTCGGTGAAGGTAGAGCTAACCGCAGGGGCAGACGGCGCATCGGTACACATACTGACCCGGTGCAAACTTTCCGGCCAGACCGGCGTCGAAATGGAAGCTCTGACCGCCGCCAGTATCGCCGCACTCACCCTTTACGACATGTGCAAGGCTGTCGATAAGGGTATGGAAATTGGCAAGGTGCGTTTGCTGGAGAAGAAAGGCGGGCGCAGTGGGCATTGGATTGCCGACGACCACTGATGCCTGATGGGCGCGCCCGTGATAGAATACGCGCCCAGATTTACTGAACCACGAGGACGCACTGTGGCTGTTCGTTACATCGAGACCTGCCGGTTGCCGACCCCATTCGGGGTATTCGATATGCATGGCTTTGAAGAACCGGACACGGGAAAGGAGCATGTTGCCCTGACCCTGGGGTCACTGGACGGCGACGAGCCCATGCTGGCCCGCACGCACTCTGAATGCCTTACGGGCGATGCGCTTTACAGCATGCGCTGCGACTGTGGTTACCAGCTGGAAGAGGCGTTGCGCAGTATCGCCAGAGAAGGTCGTGGTATTTTGATGTACCTGCGTCAGGAAGGCCGGGGTATTGGCTTGCTTAACAAGATCCGCGCCTACCACTTGCAAGATCAGGGCGCAGATACTGTGGAGGCGAACGAGCGTCTTGGTTTTGCAGCAGACCTGCGTGATTACAGCATGTGCAAGGATATGTTGGAGCACCTGGGTATCAAAAGCCTTCGCCTGATGACGAATAATCCTCGCAAGGTGAAAGCACTAACCTCTTATGGCATAGCAGTCACCGAGCGCGTTCCCTTGCATGTTGGTCGCAATCCTCATAACGAGCATTATCTTGACACCAAGCAAAGCAAGCTTGGGCACTGGCTGGAAACCCATCAGGACGATGACCCCCAGCAATAGCGCCAGCCTTGAGCTGCATGCAGACACGAAAAAGCCCGCCTGATAATGAACTGAGCGGGCTTTTTGCGTATTGGCCTGGCGGTGTTATTTGACCGCTTTGAGCCTTTGGTGCTGAAGACGCTCCATGCGAGCGCTTATGGCAGCGAATAGGCCGTTGGCGTCCAGCCCACAATCCTTCAGAAGTTCTTCGTGTTTACCGTGATCAATGAAAGTATCCGGTAATCCGAGTTGAAGCACAGGCATTAAAACGTCTTGGCTGTTCAGGAATTCCGTAACAGCGCTTCCTGCGCCACCCGCAATGGCATTCTCTTCCAGAGTGACCAGCAGGTCGTGCTGTTCTGCGAGTTCCAGAATCAGCGCCTCGTCCAAAGGCTTGACGAAGCGCATATCGGCCACGGTAGCCCCAAGCTGCTCTGCAGCTTCCAGAGCCGGTGTGAGCAGCGTGCCAAAATTAAGAATAGCAATGCCGCTGCCTTCGCGAACCTTGCGCCCCTTGCCGATTGTCAGAGGGGTAAGTTCTTTTTGGATCTCTGCACCTGGCCCGGTTCCACGCGGATACCGCACAGCGGCTGGGCCATCGAACATCAGGCCAGTTTGGAGTAGTTGACGGGTTTCATTCTCGTCTGAAGGCGTCATCAGTACCATATTCGGTATACAACGCAGATAGCTGATATCGAAAGCACCGGCGTGGGTAGGGCCGTCCTCACCAACCAGTCCCGCACGGTCGATCGCGAACAGCACATCGAGATTCTGGATGGCCACATCGTGAATCAGCTGATCGTACCCGCGCTGTAAAAAAGTCGAGTAGATTGCGACCACCGGTTTAGCGCCATCGCAGGCCATGCCCGCTGCAAGCGTTACAGCATGCTGTTCCGCAATGGCCACATCGAAATATCGATCCGGGAAGCGTTCAGAGAATGCCAGCAAATCCGAGCCTTCGCACATAGCGGGGGTAATGCCGCTCACGCGATCGTCCTGTTCAGCAGCATCACACAGCCATTGACCGAACACGTTCGCGTACTTTTGCTTAGTGGCAACAGGTTTAATCGGCTCTGGCTTGCTGTCGGGCACAGGTTCAATCTTGTTGATTGCGTGGTAGACAATAGGATCGGCTTCCGCAGGGGCAAAGCCTTTGCCCTTGGTTGTTACCACGTGGAGGAATTGAGGCCCTTCAAGCTCGCGGATATTCTCCAGAGTCTCGACCAGTAAGGATAGGTCGTGGCCGTCGATGGGCCCGATGTAATTGAAGCCCAGCTCTTCAAACAGAGTGCCCGGAACGATCATGCCCTTGAAGTGCTCTTCGGTTTTCTTGGCCAGCGCCATCAGTTGTGGCGCACCTTGGAGAACCTTTTTGCTGCTGTCGCGAACCTGATTATAGGTACGGCTCGAGAGCAGCTTGGCAAAATAGTTGGACAGGCCACCAACATTGCGCGAAATCGACATGTCGTTGTCGTTCAGAATGACCAGCATATCTGCGCGCAGATGCCCAGCGTGATTCAGTGCCTCAAAGGCCATGCCCGCGGTCATGGCGCCATCACCAATAACGGCAATGCTCTTGCGGCCAGTGTCCTGCTGCCGGGCAGCAATCGCCATGCCCAGTGCAGCGCTGATGGAGGTGCTGGAATGGCCTACGCCAAAGGTGTCGTACTCGCTTTCCGCACGCTTGGGGAAACCGGCCAGGCCATCTTTACGCCGAATGCTGCCCATCTGTTCGCGTCGGCCTGTGAGAATCTTGTGTGGGTAGGCCTGGTGGCCAACATCCCATACCAGTCGGTCTTCCGGCGTGTTGAAAACATAGTGCAGTGCTACGGTGAGTTCGAGCACGCCAAGCCCGGCGCCAAAATGGCCCCCGGTCTGCCCAACCGACCACAGCAGAAATGCCCTTAGCTCTCTCGCAAACTGAGTAAGCTGATCAGACGCTAGCTCACGCAGTTGGGCGGGTACGTCAATCCGGTCCAGCAACGGCGTGTTGGGCCGTTGTGAGGGGATTTCCTTGAAAATATAAGTGTCCTGCATCTATACGGGTCTTTTCCGGGATGTTCGATAACTGGCTGCCATTATAAGGGAACAGGGCAGCCTGTTTCACATATGTCAGCAAGTTCAGTAAGTTCTTGCCACCACGTAATCCGCCATGGCTCGGAGAGGATCGGCTTCCGGCCCGAAGCCTTTCAGGCTTTCAAGAGCGCTGTCCAGCAAAGAGGAGAGGTGTTCACGTGCTCCTGCTAGCCCCAGCAGAGCCGGATAGGTCGGCTTGGCACGGGCGATATCCGAGCCTTGAGGCTTCCCTATAGTTTCGGTGTCACCTTCAATGTCCAGTAGGTCATCCTGAACCTGAAAAGCCAACCCGAGGGCTTTGGCGTAGGCTGTCAATGCGTCCAGTGAGCGATCACATACTCCAGGCGCAGTCAGTGCACCAATACGAACGCTGGCCTCAATTAGTGCTCCGGTCTTATGTCGGTGCATGTTTTCGAGCTGTGCCAGAGTCAGACTCTTGCCTACAGATTCAAGATCGATAGCCTGACCACCTACCATGCCGCTATGGCCGCTAGCGTGGGATAGCTCTTGAATCATGGCAAGCCGCGCTGGCGCTTCTATGCCGGGAGCCGCTGCCAGCCATTCAAATGCCAACGCCTGCAGCGCATCGCCGGCAAGAATTGCTGTCGCCTCGTCAAAGGCTATATGGGCTGTTGGCCGGCCCCGGCGCAATTCGTCGTTGTCCATGGCTGGCAGGTCGTCGTGAACAAGCGAATAGGCATGGATCAACTCGACCGCACAGGCAGGCACAAGTGCGACTTCCATGCCTTGCCCCAGAGCGCTTGCAGCGGCCAGACTCAACGCTGGGCGAATACGTTTACCACCGCCCAGAACGCTGTAGCGCATGGCTTCCTGAAGCCGCTCAGAGGTCGACCCGGATGCGATGAGGCGATCCAGCTCGGCATCCACACGGCTACGGCAGGTTTCCAGATAATCCATGGTCGTCAGAGTTCCGTTATGCATCAGACTGCGTCGTCCGGAGAAAATGGGCGAGTTTCCAGAGTTCCGTCGTCGTTCTGCACCAGTTGTTCAACTCGCTGTTCAGCGCCTTTCAGGGCTTGCTGGCAAGCTCGGGTAAGCTTGACGCCACGCTCGAAGGCTGCCAGTGATTGCTCAAGAGACAATTCCCCTTGTTCGAGGTTGCGAACAAGTGTTTCCAACTCATCAAGAGACTTTTCAAAGTCGGCAATGGATGTAGCGCCTTGTTGACCGGCCATCGGCGGCCCTCCGATCGGGTGGACGAATTTCGCGGATTATATCAGAGGCTGAGCGCTATCGCTGCCAGTGGAATTGCCGGTATTCCGCAGGGAGCCCCTCGGGTGCCCAACTCTGTTCACTAACGTGGATGTCGCCGGTGATCGAGACGCTGATTACGGTGGTTGCGCGGGTGCCGTATTCTGTCCCTGTTATAAATGGAGATGAAAGAAAACGTTCGGTATCACGGTGCACACCGGAGTTTGGGAGCAGGTGGTCTGGTGCGGGCGTGGTGTCATGTAGCAGGCTGGTAAGATCTTTGTGCAGGGTGTCTGTATTCTTCCCTGCAGATTTAACTGTGTGACCAACCGCTTCCCTGAGGCGCAGAAGCTTGGGCCAGGGCGTTTGGAGCAGGTGATTGCTCAGGCCATAGGTGCCACGGAAAATTCTGCGGCCCGGGTGAGCATCTCTGTTGCTGTAGTACCAACCAGACGTGTCACCGATACGAACCAGATTGAACCCTGCGTAGCGGGAAGATGTGCCTTCAAGGCTCCTTTGCATTTGCAGTTCCGATTCCTCAAGTGCCCGCAACGGCAATTCACCGCGACTGATTTGCCCGGCTTCCGGCGACCCCTCGCGAACATTGGTTACCGCAGTGACAAGCCCTTCAGGGGAAACGGCCAGCCAGGTGCCGCCGGATTTTAAATCTTTGCCGGAAAGTACCCGGTTGCCGCTTTCAGTCGTCCACCAGTCCAGAGGTGCGGTGGGCCTTCGGAAAAACTCATCCCGGTTAGCGGCTACCACCAGCGGATAACGGGCGCTCTGGCCAAGGGAAAATGCGATCAGGCACATGCGACGTTGCTCTCCAATGGGTGATAGGGGTGCTGCTTGTGGTGAAGTTGCCACGGCCGGTGTGTATCATACCAGCCTTGATTTCCCGGATGTGTGAGAGTGTATGTCCCTGTTATCCGTATTTGCCATTTACATGGTGCTTGGCGCGTTTGCTGGCACTCTTGCAGGCCTCTTCGGGATTGGTGGCGGCCTTATTATCGTGCCGGTACTGATTTTCAGTTTCGGGGCTCAAGGCTTTAGTCTGGAAGTTGCGGCGCATATGGCCGTTGGAACTTCACTTGCGACCATCGTATTCACATCCCTCAGCTCTATTCGTTCGCACCAGGGTCACGGGGCCATCCGCTGGGATGTATTCCGGCCGATGGCCTTCGGCATTGTAGCGGGGGCGCTCATAGGCGCCTGGACAGCGGCATTGCTAAGTGGAGCTATGCTGGAACTTATTATCGGTGTATTTGTCATTCTGGTCGGGCTGAAAATGCTGTTTGAAGTAAACCCTTCACCAGGCCGAAATGTTGCAAGCAAAGTGGGCCTTGCCGGTGCTGGAGCAGGTATTGGCTGGGCCTCCGCGATTTTCGGGATAGGCGGCGGAACACTCACTGTGCCCTACCTGAGCTGGAGCAATGTGCGTATGCAGCAGGCGGTAGGTACCTCTGCAGCCTGCGGATTGCCGATCGCGGTTGCCGGTGCTGTGGGCAATGCCTGGACAGGATGGAACGAGCCGGCCCTGCCGGAATACAGCCTTGGTTATATCTATTTGCCTGCTTTGATCGGGATTATTCTTACCAGTGTGCTGTTTGCCCGAGTGGGGGCAAACCTGGCGCACCGGCTTAACGCCAAGGCGCTGAAACGCGTATTTGCCATCCTGCTTCTGGTGGTTGGCCTACGTTTTCTTTTGAGTTGAGAGGTTATTGATGCTCCAGCATCCACAGATAGACCCCGTAGCCATTGCCATCGGGCCGCTCAAAATTCACTGGTATGGACTCACCTACCTGGTCGGCTTTCTGGCAGGCTGGTGGTTGGGCAGATTGCGCACACGTAAACCCTGGTCCCCGATTACTGAAGAGCAAATGGGCGACCTGCTATTTTATCTTGCGTTGGGCGTTATTCTGGGCGGGCGCTTTGGATACGTCATCTTCTACAATTTTGACGCTTTCCTGGCAGACCCTCTTTGGCTCCTGCGGGTCTGGGAAGGTGGAATGTCCTTCCACGGCGGGCTGTTGGGTGTAATGTTCGCTATCTGGTGGTACGGCCGAAAAATCGGAACCGGCTTCTGGCATCTAGCGGACTTTGTAGCCCCTCTGGTGCCAGTAGGTCTTGGGGCAGGGCGAATTGGTAACTTTATCAATGGTGAACTCTGGGGCAAGCCCACGGATATGCCGTGGGGAATGGTATTCCGCCAGGCCCCGGACGCGCTGGCCCGCCATCCTTCCCAGCTATACCAGTTTGCCCTCGAGGGGGTTCTATTCTTCGTCATCCTATGGTGGTTCTCTGCAAAACCACGCCCAAGAATGGCCGTGTCAGGACTGTTCCTGATTTGCTACGGTATTTTTCGCTTCCTGGTTGAGTTTGTACGCCAACCGGATGCGCAGTTGGGGTACCTGGCGTTTGACTGGGTCACCATGGGGCAGGTGCTGTCCTTACCGATGCTTCTGGCCGGCCTGGCCTTGATGTTTATTGCTTACCGGAGAAACGCGGAATGAAAGCCTATCTCGACCTGATGCGCGACGTAGTGGACAACGGATTCGACAAAGGCGACCGAACCGGCGTTGGTACCCGCTCGGTTTTCGGGCGCCAGATCCGCTTTAACCTCCAAGACGGCTTCCCCTTGGTCACCACCAAAAAAGTCCACCTGCGCAGCATCATCTATGAGCTACTCTGGTTCCTGAACGGCTCCACAGACAACAACTGGTTGAAAGAGCGCAAAGTCTCCATCTGGAACGAGTGGGCGCTGGAAAATGGCGACCTTGGCCCGATATACGGCAAGCAGTGGCGGAGTTGGGAGTGCCCGGATGGTCGCGTGGTGGATCAGATCAGCGAAGTGATCGACCAGATCCGCAAAAAGCCAAACTCCCGCCGCCTGATCGTATCCGCCTGGAATCCGGCCGAGCTTCCGGATGAATCGATTGGCCCACAGGAAAATGCCGAGAAAGGCCTGATGGCGCTGGCGCCCTGCCACTGTCTGTTCCAGTTCTACGTGATTGACGGCAAGCTCTCCTGCCAGCTCTACCAGCGCAGTGCAGATCTTTTTCTGGGCGTACCGTTCAACATTGCGTCATACGCCTTGTTAACGCACATGATTGCCCAACAGTGTGGCCTCGAAGTTGGCGAGTTTGTCCATACCTTTGGCGACTGCCACCTCTATCAAAACCATCTTACCGATGACATCGTTTTCGAACAGCTAAAGCGAGAGCCAAAGGCTCTGCCGAAATTGGTTATAAAGCGTAAACCCGATTCAATCTTTGGCTATGAGTTCGAAGACTTTGAATTCGACGGCTACAACCCCGATCCCGGTATTAAAGCCCCCATAGCAATATAAACCCGGCAGGCTTCACCCAAAGCTCGATCGCAAGGATGCGAGAAGGGCTCTCCAAAAATGTGCGGAGCCATGGATGGCGGAGCCAAGCGTACACGGACGTATTCACAGCGTTTTTTGGAGAGCCCTTCCCGCATTCTTGCAGCCCCCCGACTCAGAGGAGTACAAGCATGCGTAAAGCACTAATCGTCGCCATGTCCCGAAACCGGGTAATCGGCAAAAACAACAATCTGCCTTGGTACCTGCCAGGCGACCTCAAGTACTTCAAGCAAGCCACCATGGGCAAGCCCATCATAATGGGCCGTAAAACCTGGGACTCCATAGGCAGACCACTGCCGGGCCGGATGAACGTCGTCATATCCCGTAATGCAGAGTGGGAAGCACCCGCAGGAACGGTCAGCTCGAAATCACTGAATGACGCGCTGATTAAAGCCGAAGCACAGGCAGTGCTGGACGGTGTCGATGAGGTAATGGTGATCGGGGGAGGGCAAATCTATGCGGAAGCACTACCCATGGTAGACCGCATTTATATTACTCAGGTGCACGCCGAAGTGGATGGCGACGCTTATTTCCCGGAAGTGAACTGGGATGAGTGGGAAGAAATCGGACGGGAGGATTTCTCCGCGTCCGATAACAACCCTTACGACTACAGCTTCGTCGTCTATCAGCGCTTGGCGTCAGACTGACGAGGAGGTCGCTTACCTGCAGGCTTGCCGCCTTTGCCGGGTGGCTTGCCACGGGCACCGGCACCGCCAGGGCCACCGCGTCCTTTATAGCCACCTTTGGGTGGTCCTTTACGGAATTCACCCGGGCGGCCGCCACCACCTTTGCGATCACGGCGAGCAGGTGCAGAAGCAGACACTACCGGCAGGGCTTCTGGCTGTTCCAGAGGTAGCAAGCCAGGCTGCATTGCCTCCATCCAGCACGCCAAAGCGCCCGCAACCATGGCAATGTCCATCTCGTTGCGCTCAGCGATCTCATCCAGCAATGCCATAGACTTGGCGAGTTTCTTGTCCTCAGCAAAGCCCAGCAGCTGGGTTTCGAATTGCTCTTCGCGCATTTTTTTCAGTTCAACCGGCGAAGGCAGCTCATAAGCCATCATAGGGGAGTTGGTCGCGCGCTCAAGAGTGCGCAGCCAGCTCCGCTCACGGGGAGTGACCAGAAGAATCGCTTTGCCTTCGCGCCCGGCGCGGCCGGTACGGCCCACTCGGTGAATGTAGGCTTCGCTGTCGTAGGGCACATCGTAATTGATAACGTGAGTGATTCTGGGTACGTCCAGACCACGAGCGGCAACGTCCGTTGCAACGATAATATCTTTCTTGCCGCGCTTCAGATCTTCAACAGTCTGCTCGCGCTGACGCTGGTTCAGATCGCCGTTCAGAGGTGCTACTGCGTGCCCGCGGGCACTGAGCTTCTCGGCCAGAAGAGTGGTTTCAGCCTTGGTGCGTACAAAAATAATTGCACCTTCGGTTGGCTCCACTTCCAGAATGCGGGTCAGAGCGTCGAGCTTACGTTCGGCATAAACCGGCAGAAAATATTGAGAAATACGCTCAACTGTGCGGGTTTCGCTTTCGATTTTCACTTCGACTGCGTCACGCAGGTAGGTTTGGGCAACCTTCTTGATCTGCGGAGGCATAGTGGCTGAGAACAGTGCACGCTGACAGTCAGCTGGCGTTTTAGCCAGAATGGCTTCTACGTCATCAATGAAGCCCATGCGCAGCATTTCGTCGGCTTCATCCAGTACCAGAGCCTTCAGGTTACCCAGCCGCAGGGTACCTTTGCGCAAGTGGTCGAGCATACGACCCGGGGTGCCGACAATAACCTGTGCACCACGCTTGAGGCCTTTGATCTGGGGATAAAAGTCCTGACCGCCGTAAATTGGCAGTACGTGGAAATTGCGAAATTTTGTAGCGTAGGAGGTAAAAGCCTCCGCCACCTGGATGGCCAGCTCCCGGGTTGGGGCCAGAACCAGAATTTGAGGTTCAGTTACAGATGCATCGACCCTGCTCAGCAGCGGTAATGCGAAGGCGGCGGTTTTACCCGTGCCGGTCTGGGCAACGCCCAGTAGATGTTTGCCAGCGAGCAGTGCAGGAATGCACTGGGCCTGGATGGGCGTTGGGGTTTCGTAGCCAATAGCAGATACAGCTTCAAGTACGGCTGGATCAAGCCCCAGTTCGGCAAAGGACAATTCAGACATTGATTTACTCGGTATTCGGAAGGTAAAGCATTGCCGGGCAATGCATATGTGGCGATATTATAACCGCTTTTGGTCTAATTTAATACGTGAAATCTTTCATGCTGTGTAGGTAGTTGCCGGGGCACTGCCATTGCATTGTTTTCGTGTTTTGTGCAGGCTTTCATTTTGACTGATAGGTTGCTAACAGGGAAGCGCTATGACCTTTGATGAACTGATTGCTGCTGGCCGTGCCGGAAAAGAGTTGGTGATGCCAGCAACCTGGAGCCAGGGGCGTGCAACCTTTGGTGGCTTGGTGGCTGCGCTGGTTTTTGATCGCATGGAGCATGCGGTGGTAGATGGTAGGCCAATGAGGTCCATGAGCGTATCGTTTGTCGGGCCGGTAGAGGCAGAAGTGCCCGCCGTTTTCGATGTTCAGATTTTACGTGAGGGGCGAGCTGTTACCCAGGTCGAGGGGCGAATTGTTCAGAACGGAGAGCCTCGGGTGGTGTGTATTGGTGCTTTTGCAGGCCGCCGGGAATCAATTGTGCAGCTTGAGGGTGAATCTGCTCCGGACGCGAAGCCAGTAGATCAGTGCCAGGAACTGCCTTTCATTGAGGGTGTGACCCCCGGTTTTATTCGCCACATAGAGATGCGTTGGGCATACGGGGGCATGCCGTTCAGCGGAGTGGGCGGGCGTGAAATGGGAGGGTGGATGCGCTTCCGGGAAGAGCCTGAAGAGCTTACAGACGCTCATATTGTGGCGCTGGTTGATGCCTGGCCCCCAGCGATTCTCCAACATTTTAAATCGGCCGTACCAGCCAGTTCGCTATCCTGGGCGCTGGATATTATTCATCCCAGGCCGGCTCTGAAAGCGGACGACTGGCTTTTGTACAAGGCGACGATCGATCAATCAGGAGACGGCTATTGCCACTGCGAAGCCCGGGTGTGGACACCTCGGGGCGAGTTGCTGGCACTAAGCCGTCAAACGGTTGCCGTTTTTGGCTAATGGCTGCTCAGGCCGCCAACTCTGCCTTTAATGCGTCAATAATGATTCGCGCGAAATCTTCGGGGGAGTCTTCCTGCAAAAAGTGCCCTCCGCTCAGTGTAATGTGGGGTTGCCCTAATGCGCCGGGGATGCGGCGTTGCATATAGCGGTCCCCGCCCCGGGTGATGGGGTCACCGCTGCTGAAGCAGGTAATGAAAGGCTTGCGCCATTTTTCCAGAACTTTCCAGGCGGCCTTGTTGGCGCTGCTTGCCGGATCTCCAGGCGATACAGGTACCAGCTTTGGAAATGCCCGCGCCCCTGCTTTGTACTCTGCTGAGGGGAAGGGGGCCTCGTAGGCTGCTAACTCGTGTTTGTTCAGGGTCCGCTCGGTGCCCAATTGCACAATTCGGCCAACGGGAAACCAGGGGCTGTGGGTAGCAAATGCTTTCCACACGCTGAATGCTGCCGGCGCGCGGGTTTCTCCGGTTGGCAGCATGCCGTTACCTACAATAATGCGCTGGAATCGGTTTGGTAGTGCTGCAGCAAGACGCAGGCCCAAAAGCGAGCCCCAGTTTTGGCAAACCAGAGTGATATTCTGGAGATCCATAGCTTCCAGCCAGTGCGTGAGCCAGGCCAGGTGGCGTTCGTAAGTATAATCGTCGACAGATGCTGGCTTGTCGGACTTTCCGAAACCTATCAGATCGGGTGCCAGCACCCGGTGGCCCTCAGTCGCGACGATAGGGATCATGTGGCGGTAAAGATACGACCAGGATGGCTCTCCATGAAGCATAAGAACAGGCGAGGCGCCAGCTGGGCCTTCGTCAACGTAGTGCATGCGGAGACCGGGCTCTACATCCATATAGTTGGGGGTGAACGGGTAATCCGGAAGACCTGCGAAACGGCTCTCATCGGTTCTCAGAATACGCATGCCATCGACTGTCCTGACTGATTGGTTGCGTGACCATTGCCGGCTTTGCTTATCCAGAGCCCGATCAACAATCTTCAATCACTAGGATAAATCAGTTCACAGGTTGCTGTGTTTGAGTTGCGTAACAGTGCGTTGTGGCTTTGAATCAGGAGTTGTCCGGGGCCACTGCAGGGCGGCGGTTGGAGCGCTTGTCTTCCCAGCTGAGGTCTTTGGGGTCATACCAGCCGATTGCATCGAGCACTTTTTCCCGGGTTGAAGCTGATAGTGTTGGCCAGAGTTCCTGGAAATCATCCAACCCCTGGTCCCGAAACCGCTGCTGTTTGCTTTGAAGCCGGTTGATAATGCGCGGCAGTTGCAGAGCTTCGCCCAGTTGTCCCGGCACTATAACTTCCTGGCCCAGCACTTTTCTGCGATGGGTTCTGGCCGCGAGTACTCGGCGCAGTTCCGCCGCGGCGTCCAGAGCCGTTTCCGTGGTAAAGGTTTCCAGTTCCAACACCATGACCTGTTTAATAGTTGATCAACAACAGTCCACTATACCCTGAAGCATGCTCCAGTGGCCATGCGGTCGTGTTAGGCTATTATTCGACTGAATCTGCCAGGGATAAAACGGAATTATGTACGAAAAACTTGAGACACGAACTTTTCTTGCCATGCTGGTCGGTGTAACGCTTGCCTTCGTGTTGCTCATGAAGCCTTTTTTCGGGCCCATATTCTGGGCAATCGCCATTGCATTGATCTTCCACCCGTTTCAGATCTTTTTGGTGCGCCGGTTTGGTGACAGGCCAAATATAAATGCGTTGATAACTCTAATGGTTTGCATGCTGATCGTGGTTATACCGGTATTGTTGCTGGTGACGTCTCTGGTGAGTGAAGGGCTGGGTATTTATCAGCAAATTCAGGATGGAAATATAAAGCCTGGTGAATATATTGATCAGGTGAGTAAGTCTTTCCCGGGCATACAGACTTTCCTTGCGCAGTTTGATATCAACTTCAGCGAAATCCGGGATCGGGTGGTTAGCCTGTTCGTGGGTGGGAGTCAGTTTCTCGCCAAGCAGGCTCTGGGTATTGGTCAGAACACCTTTCAATTTTTCCTCGGGTTGGCTCTGATGATGTATTTGTCGTTCTTTCTGCTGCGCGATGGAAGCAAGCTGATTGAGCTCATGATCCGTGCACTTCCTCTGGGTGATGAACGTGAGCGGTTGCTGTTTGCCAAGTTTGCTGAGGTCACACGGGCAACCGTTAAAGGCAATCTGTTGATTGCTATTATCCAGGGCGCATTGGGTGGCATTATTTTTTGGGTTCTTGGTATTAGCGGCGCCTTGTTGTGGGGCGTGGTTATGGCCATTTTTTCGCTCCTGCCGGCAGTAGGCGCGGCCCTGGTATGGGTGCCGGCGGCGATTTATCTCGCTGCTGTGGGCGATGTCGTTCCCGCCGTAGTGCTTACGATATTCGGTGTGGTCGTAATAGGGCTTGCAGATAATCTTTTGCGCCCGATTATGGTCGGCCGGGACACAAAGTTGCCGGATTACATTGTGCTGCTCTCCACTCTGGGTGGCTTGGCCATGTTTGGTATTAATGGCTTTGTGATGGGGCCTTTGGTTGCCGCATTATTCATGGCGTTTTGGGGAATCTTTATTCGTGAGTTCAGCGAGGGGGCTCAAAGGGTCGAAACTACCGGGGACGATGTCGATTAAGGCGACATGAGACAAAAGTATGTTAGGCTTTTACCCGTTCGCCTCAGCCTGTGGAGATTGGCACCACATAACAAGAAAGAAACGGATATCGTTGAGATATCAGGAGTAAAGCAGGTGAGTATCATAAAATACGCGACTACCCGTTTGGGCCGCTTTGCAGTTGCAGCTGGCACAGCCGTAATGCTGGGTTTCGCGCCCGCCGCGTTCGCTGATGAAACGGTTGCGCTCAAGAATGCCCTTCATGGCGCTGGGTACAATATTACCAATGTGAACCCTGGAATGGACAACAACACCCGGTCTGAGCTGTCTCGTTTCCAGAAGGAAAATGGGCTTCAGGCTAACGGTATTCTGGATGAGGCGACAAAAAAAGCGTTGGGAATGATCAGCGTTAATGTTGCGGCCAATACGACCGTAGCGACGCCTGCGAAAGCCAAGGCAGCAGCGCCGAGCAATCCGGAGCCGGTTGAAGAAGAGGTTATTGAAGAAGAGGAAGATGGCGGCTGGTCACTGTTTTAAGACTGGCGCAACAAGCACACTAAAACGAAAAAGCCCGCGCAGACAGCAAGTTCTGTGCGGGCTTTTTCGTGTAAGTCTCCAGATCAGCCGAGCTTTTCCAGATCCCTTACGGCGCCCTTATCAGCGCTAGTTGCTAACAGTGCGTATGCTTTCAGAGCCGCGGATACAGCGCGGTCCCGGGGCTGCTCGGGTTTCCAGCCTTTGGCTTCGCGACGGCGCTCCAGTTCCTGCTGGTCCAGTTGCACGTTGATGGACCGTGCTGGAATATCGATCAGGATGGTATCGCCGTCTTCGATCAGCCCTATTGCGCCACCTGCCGCAGCTTCGGGTGAGGCGTGCCCTATGGACAGCCCGGAGGTGCCACCGGAGAAACGGCCATCGGTGAGCAGTGCGCAGTCCTTACCCAGCCCTTTGGACTTCAGGTAGCTTGTCGGGTAAAGCATTTCCTGCATGCCCGGGCCGCCCTTGGGGCCTTCGTAGCGAATAATGACCACATCGCCGGCCTTGACCTGGTCGCCCAGAATACCTGCCACCGCAGCGTCCTGGCTTTCGAATACTTTAGCCTTGCCTTCGAATACAAAAATGCTTTCATCCACGCCAGCGGTTTTCACCACACAGCCGTCAATGGCGATGTTGCCATAAAGAACGGCCAGGCCACCCTCGGCACTGTATGCGTGTTCAACGGAGCGGATACAACCAGTTTCACGGTCGCCATCCAGGCTGGGCCAGCGGGTGCTTTGGCTAAAGGCTGTCTGGGTAGGAATGCCCGCCGGCCCTGCTTTGTAGAACTCAACAACTTCGGGGGGAGGGGAGCGCATAATGTCCCAGGTTTCGAGGGCTTCTTTCATGGTTTTGCTGTGTACGGTTGGCAAATCTGTGTTGATCAGGCCACCGCGCTCCAGTTCGCCAAGAATCCCCATAATGCCACCGGCACGATGCACGTCTTCCATGTGGTATTTCGGTGAGTTGGGTGCCACTTTGCACAACTGCGGAACCTTGCGGGAAAGCTGGTCAATTTCGTTCAGAGTAAACGGAACTCCACCTTCCTGAGCTGCTGCCAGCAAGTGCAGGATAGTGTTTGTGGATCCCCCCATGGCGATATCCATCACCATGGCGTTTTCGAATGCGGCCATGGACGCAATGCTGCGAGGAAGAACGCTGGCGTCGTCCTGTTCGTAATAACGCTTGGTGTTTTCCACTATTTGTCGACCGGCTTTCAGGAATAGCTGCTCGCGGTCGGCGTGGGTTGCCAGCATGGAGCCGTTGCCCGGTAGGGCCAGGCCAATGGCCTCGGCCAGGCAGTTCATGGAGTTAGCTGTGAACATGCCAGAACAGGAACCGCAGGTTGGGCAGGCGCTGCGCTCGTATTCTGCGACCTTTTCATCGTCGGCTGTGGGGTCGGCGGCAATTACCATTGCATCCACCAGGTCCAGCTTGTGTTCAGAAAGTTTGGTCTTACCAGCTTCCATAGGGCCGCCAGATACGAAAATGGCCGGTATATTCAAACGCATGGCTGCCATTATCATGCCGGGGGTGATTTTGTCGCAGTTGGAGATGCACACCATCGCGTCGGCGCAGTGGGCATTCACCATGTATTCAACCGAATCGGCAATGATTTCGCGAGAGGGCAGGGAGTAAAGCATGCCGTCGTGGCCCATGGCGATGCCGTCATCCACCGCGATGGTGTTGAATTCTTTGGCAACACCACCCGCAGCTTCAATTTCGCGGCATACGAGTTGCCCCAGATCCTTGAGATGCACGTGTCCGGGCACAAACTGGGTGAAGGAGTTAACAACGGCAATAATCGGCTTGCCGAAATCATCGTCTTTCATGCCGGTGGCGCGCCAGAGGGCGCGGGCGCCGGCCATGTTGCGGCCTGCGGTGGAAGTCCGCGAACGATACTGAGGCATGGTGTTCTGATCTCTCTCTGTATGAATAGGGGATGCTTGCTGATGCAGATACAAAGGATACCAGATTAGACCCCGGGCGCATGGCTGTTTTGCGGCGCCATGGTTACAATCGTTTACAGATGTTATAAAGCACTATCCCCCGCTTTGAGCCAACTTAGGAGATTATCTATGGCTAGCCAGGAAAGCCTGCCGCTGCGCCGCCTGAAGCAGTTTCAGCCACTGAATCGGCTAACTGATGATCAGTTGGTTGTGCTGGCCAGTCGTGCTGAGCGCAGATCCCACGGCCCTGGCCAGCGTGTGTTGGAACGTGGTGTACGCGACGGCCTTGATTATTTTCTGGTAACGGGGAAAGTTGAGCTGGAGTCAGTAGATGGGCGCAAATCGGTTATTGAAGCTGAAACCGACCAGGCGTTGAACCCCATCGCCAGACTGCAACCAAGAATGTACGACGTGACGGCAGTTAAAAATTGCGAGTTTCTCGTGGTGGAACAGGATGTACTCAACCAGCTATTGCGTTCAGCGCCAGTGGCACAGGTAGAGATGGATTCGGGCGAAAGCCAGGATGGCGAAAGTGAGGAACACCATCTATTGATGGAGTTTTACGCGGAGCTTCGCTCCAATCAGCTTAAGTTGCCCAGCGTTCCCGATGTGGCCTGGAAAGTGCGGCGTCTGGTAGATCGGGATGACTCCACAGCCGACGAAGTGGCCACCGCAGTGTCTGCCGATCCGGCCATGGCGGCCAAGCTGGTGCGGGCCTGTAACAGCCCGCTTTATCGGGGCTTCAGTGATGTACGCAACGTGCGCGAGACTGTGGTGCGTTTGGGAATGCGAACAACCCGGCAGTTGGTGACGGTGTTTTCCATGCGGGAAGTGTTCAAAAGTCGGCATCCGTCATTGCAAAAGGAAATGGAAAAGCTTTGGCGCCACTCTCGCGAGGTAGCAGCGCTTTGCTGGGTATTGGCCGACCATGCAACCCGCCTGAATCCTGAAGAGGCGTTGCTGGCGGGCTTGCTTCACGATATCGGCGTGGTTCCCGTACTGGTGCAAGCGGAACATCACGTAAACCTGTTTGCAGACGATACTAATTTGCAGAATGCCCTCAGCGAACTGCGGGCTGACGTGGGTACCGCTGTGTTGGGAAGCTGGTCGTTTCCGCCGGCCTTTGTCGAAGCTGTACGTCATGCGGAAGACTGGGGGTACGAAAGCCGGGAGGCCGAGCCGCAACTGGTTGATGTGGTTATTGTTGCGCAGCTACACGCCATGATCGGATCAAGCCAGAACGAAGGTTTGCCTGCATTCGATGAGGTGCCAGCCTATCGCAGGTTGGGCAAACTTGAGCTGAACGCATCCCGCAGCCTTGAGCTTCTCACCGAAGCGCGAGCTCGAGTTGAAGAAGTGCAACAGCTGCTGTCGATTCGATGAAGGTACCTGTCTTCCCACTCAATTCCATTGTTTTGCCTGGCGGCAGGATTCCCTTGCAGCTGTTCGAGCCGCGCTACATCGATATGCTGAGTCGTTGCATGAAAGAGGACCAAGGGTTTGTTATCAGTTTGCTGCGCAACGGCAACGAAGCCGGCCGCAGGGCATCCTTTTATGAAACAGGCACCTATGTGCGCATTGTCGATTTCAAAACGTTGGATAACGGGTTGCTGGGAATCACCGTTGAAGGCGATTCAAAAGTGTCCATCATGGACTCCTGGCAACAGGATGATGGGCTGAATCTGGGTAAGGTGGCGTTTTTGCCGGCCGAACCCGGTGCGGGTATACCCACTGCATTTCATGAGTTGCCATCCGTGCTGCGGGCCTTGTTTCGACACCCCGTGATTGATGAGCTCGGCATGAGTGTTGATTATGAGGATGCCCGCGATGTCAGCTGGCGATTGACGGAGCTGCTGCCTTTGCACAAGCAGGATAAGCAGCAGCTTTTAGAAATGCAGGATCCATTGGCGCGACTTGCTCGTCTGCAGGAACTACTGGATGCGCTTGACGAGAGCTGAGCGCATCAAAGTGCTGGGGCATAATGCTGTATGGTTTCAGTCCATTTGAGCCAGATGTAGCCCCCGCAAAACAACAGCCATGCCAGTGCTGCCGATACGCTCGTTACGTCCAGGGCAATAGGCACCCTGTCGAACCGGCTGAAGCTGGCCCTTATTGCGCCAGTGATCGCCAACCCGAGTAACAGACCCCCTACTATATCGCTGAACCAGTGTACGCCCAGGTAAAGCCGGCTGATGGCGACAGGTATCAACGGTAGTGAGAATAGTATGTAGGTTTGCCAGCGCTTCCGGGTGTGTGTTTCTGCCGCTATGAAGCTGGCCAGCATAGTGAAAAGCACTGTGATGCCTGTCGTGTGGCCGCTGGGAAAAGAGCCTGATGAAGGCGGGTTCATAACCTGATCCGGACGCACAGAGCCAATGGCGTATTTAAGGCCCCATACCAGAAAAATTGTCAGGATTGCGGCTGAAAAAACATGCACAGACGCTGCATAGTGGCCCCTGAACGCCAATGCAACGCACGCCAGGACGGCGGCGGCGATAAGAACAGTAGGGTCACCAAGTAGTGTGGCTGCAATGACTGGCGCATCCAGCAGTGGTTGGCGAAAATCACTGAACCAGTGCATCACCAGTTGATCGAACGGCGTGATCACGTCGGTCATCGTTGCGAGCTGGCCCCAGAGAATGAACAGGGCAAGAGCGCCAAAAGCAAGCATCAGTGAAGCAAGTGGAAACTCGCTCTCTTTTGCTGGGCGTTCGTTGGAATAGAGGCGCCAAAAACGATGCGTTGTTTCGTACTGAGCCATCTTTCGCTGAAGCCACAAGTAGAGGCGGCTGTTGTCGCCAAGGCCCAGCTGAAAGCGGAAGATAACCAGATAGATGACAGCTAGAGTTGCCAGGCTGATGCCGGTAACCAAATACACGTGCGCTGGTGGCTGAAGTTCGCTGGCCAGTGCGCCGCCCACCAGAAAACCCGGCAAAATATAGGCCGGCGCCCAACCAATGGCTGAGCCAATGTTGAAGGCCAGAAAGCGGCGCCAAGGCATCAGCAGCGCGCCCGCAACCAAGGGGATTATGGGGCGCAACGGCCCCACAAAACGCCCGATAATAACGCTCTTTCCGCCATGTAGCAGGAAGAAGGTTTCTGCTTTTCTGATGTGTTCCGGGTAATGGTTTAATGGCCATACACTTGCCAGACGTCCCTGAAACAGCCTGCCAATTGCAAAACTTACAGTGTCGCCGCTGACTGCACCCAGCCACGCCCAAACCAATACGGTCATAAGGGGCATGTCTATTTGAGCAGCCATAACCGAAAGGGTGAACAGGAAGGCAACGCCGGGC
Organism: uncultured Marinobacter sp.; assembly: GCF_947488835.1. Classification (GTDB taxonomy): domain Bacteria; phylum Pseudomonadota; class Gammaproteobacteria; order Pseudomonadales; family Oleiphilaceae; genus Marinobacter. Next base: position 59,680 of record NZ_CANLBK010000002.1, read on the forward strand.
ACAAGAATGCCGGCAATCGCCAAGGATTCAATAAATGCGGTGCTGAATAAAGCCAGAGATACCCAGCCAGGGTTGGCGCTCAGCCACGCAGTCAGATCTGAAAGCCAGGCGCTGCTCATGTGCGGAGCGTCTCTCCCGGGCTGAACCAGGCCGTATCAGCTCCGCGCTTGCGCGCTTCAAGCATGGCTTGATGGGCACGTTTTCGGAGAGTGTCGGTGCGGGTATCGCTGCTCCCGCGGGTCGTGCAGCCGAGGCTCACTGTAGCCTTGCCCGTCACAGGCCATTCGCTTTCGGAAATTGTCCTCCGGATACGTTCTGCAATTACGCGTACACCTTCTTCAGGCGTGAAAGGCAGGATCAGGAAAAACTCGGAATCGTTCAATGTATACAGAGTGTCGCCAGCACGAATTACACCAAAAAGATGTTGGGTCATGTTGTAAAACAGCGCTTGCATGCCTGGCTCGCCATAGAGTTTAGAGGCTTCGTCGGCGTAATCGATGGTCAGGTTTATTACTGAGAGGCTGTGACCGGTGGCAATGGCCCGGCTGATTTCTTTCTGCAGGGTTTCGTCAAGAAAACGGGCATTGTGAGCGCCGGTAACAGGATCAGTAATGGCAAGATCTTCTGCAGATTGCGCCATGTGGTCATACTGCCATATATAAAGTGCAGCAACCGTCAGGACAATGAATAAGCCGCTGATAGCAATAATCGCATCGGCTGCCGGCTGCTTTATAAACAACTGGATCGACATGGGGATAAGCAGAAGCAAAGAAAGCATCAGGGCGTGGCGAAGGGGCAGTATGAGCAGATTAAGCAGCAACAACGGCATGGCCCAGTGGGTAATACTGGTGCTGCCGATTGTAACCATCGCCGCCAAGAGGCCGCTGTTCAGGCTTGCGAGAATAATCAGGTGGCCTGGTGCCGAGAGTTGGCGCCGGCGACTCATGAGTGTGTAGGCCATGCCGCCAAGAGTCAGGGCGGCCATGCCAGCGGCAAGGTAGAATAGCTCGTAGAAGCCGTATTGAAGGTTTTGCAGAGCCAGAGTAAATATAAACACGGTGGCAATGCCATAGCCAATACTGTGAGTCCAGGTTCTCAGCCGGGTTTCGGTCATGGCGCAGATCCCTCCGCACGAGGCTGGGTTGGGGGTGTAGTTGGTGACCGTGTGCTGTATGCCTGCGTCCGGTTGCCGCCCTGTTGCTGCGCCCGGCGCAGGGCATTTGCGGCGCTCTGCTGGAGGCTGTCGGCGTTGTCACCAATGTTCAGCCCGGCGATGCCGGTACTGACGGTCAGATTCATACCGTGGGTTTCCAGCAGTGCTCCCAGCCCCTTGCGGATCGACTCCGCCCGCAGGATGGCCTCTTGAGTGGCTATGCCGGGTAGTATCACCAGAAACTGCAGGTCTGCGGCCCGGTAGTAGGTATCAAAATCCCGCAGTTGAGAGTGCAGAAAGCGGCCAATTCTCGGGAGAATTGACCGGATATCTTCGTCAGGGTCGTTGTCGCTGGCGTGGGCATCCAGGCCGATCATAATGACGGACATATCCGTACCCTCGCGCTCGCTGCGCTGGATTTCCTTGTGCAGATCGGCAGAAAGATATTCACGGCTGGCGGCTTGAGTTAGCTCATCTGTGCGCCTCAGTGGGGCTAGTTGGCGGGTTTTATACTCGCGCAAAAATATGAGTACCGCAGAAAGCAGCACCGTTAGCAGGAGGGCGCTGATCATCTGATGTCGGTCAGCTATGCCTTCTGCCCAGTGGGCTGCGGTCACCGCAAGAGCTACTATTACAATGGTTGTGGGCGCTGCGATGCTGCGGGGCATCAGGGCAAACACAGCCAGCGGGAGTCCGTAGAGCCAGTGACTGAGAGCCCAGGGGCCTGTCCAGAAGCTGCTCATCAACAGGAGGATAAGCGCTACAAAAAACAGCCTTTGAACCATTGGCCATGGAGTGGTGCCTCGGCCGGGGTGAAAGCTGCGCCCGCTGATAATAACGCCGGCCGCAGCTGCGGCGCTTGCCGCGGTAAGCGGCTCGCCCAGTAAGGCGCACAAAACAGCAATTGCCACAAAAACGGCGAGGCTGGCGCGTGATAACCGGTTCAGCAAAAACTTATCGGCCGTCTGGGCCATGGTATTCGTCCTTTTTCGGGGTTCCCGTTGTACCGCAACGGTATAATATCTGTTTGGGGTGCGTACTTGAAACGGGAAAGGTAAAGTTAACCTCTATTTACTGAATTCTGGCAAAAATACATAGGGTAAAGGGATGGATATTGCAGCTTATATGACCGAAGTCGGGCAGCAAGCCCGGGCAGCGGCGACACTCGTCGCCCGGTCTACCACTGAAGTGCGAAACCGGGCGCTTCTGGCAACGGCGGAGGCGCTGGATGCGGCGCGCAGTGAGCTGGCTGAGGCAAATGCTCGTGACCTTGGTGCCGGGAAAGAAAGTGGTCTGGACGCTGCTATGTTGGACAGGCTGGAACTTACGCCTGCGCGGGTGGATGCCATGATTGAAGGTCTGCGGCAAGTTGCTTCCTTGCCTGACCCCATCGGTGCAATTACCGATATGACCTATCGCCCATCTGGCATTCAAGTGGGCAAGATGCGTGTGCCCTTGGGTGTTATCGGCATTATCTACGAATCCCGGCCCAATGTGACGGTTGAGGCTGCCAGCTTATGCCTGAAGTCTGGCAACGCCACGATTTTGCGCGGTGGTTCCGAATCTATCCATTCCAACCAGGCCATTGCCTTGTGTTTGGCCCGGGGACTCGCAGATGCAGGCTTGCCGGAAACAGCTGTTCAGGTTGTCAAAACGACAGATCGAGCGGCGGTTGGTGAGCTGATTACCATGCCGGACTATGTGGATGTGATTGTGCCCAGGGGCGGTAAGGGACTGATTGAACGCATCAGCCGGGACGCGCGGGTGCCCGTTATCAAGCATCTTGATGGCGTTTGCCATGTGTATATCGACAGCCATGCAGACCCAGAGAAAGCTCTGAATGTAGCAGTAAATGCGAAAACCCACCGCTACGGCACATGCAATACAATGGAAACCCTGCTGGTGGACAAGGAAATTGCCGCCGATATGCTGCCACTGTTGAGCTCTGCTTTTACTGAAAAGGGTGTGGAGCTGCGGGGATGTCAGCAGACCCGGGAAATTCTTCCGGATATAAACGCGGCCACAGAGGCAGATTGGGAAGAGGAATATCTGGCGCCCGTTCTGGCCATTCGTGTAGTGGACGGGTTGGATGGCGCCATTGCGCATATCAACCGATACAGCTCGCAGCATACTGACAGTATCATTACAGAGAACTACACCCGTGCCCGGCGCTTTATCACCGAGGTGGATTCAAGTTCTGTGATGGTCAATGCTTCCACCCGTTTTGCGGATGGCTTTGAGTATGGCCTTGGCGCTGAGATTGGCATCTCCACCGACAAGATACACGCCCGTGGGCCGGTTGGACTTGAAGGGTTGACCTCGCAAAAATACGTGGTGTTCGGCGATGGGCACATTCGGGCCTGATGCAGATGCATGTAATTTATGGTGGAACCTTCGACCCGATACATCATGGGCATTTGCGCCTTGCGCTGGAGGTTGGCGAGCGGCTTCGAGGCGTGCCTGTAAGCTTGATGCCTTGCCATATTCCACCGCATAAGGGTGATACTGGCGCAACAGCCGAGCAAAGGCTGCGCCTGCTTGAGTTGGCGATTGCCGGTGAACCGCGCTTAAGCGTTGACGATCGAGAACTGCGCCGGGGAGGCGCTTCCTTCACAGCGGATACCTTGCGCCAACTGCGCAAAGAGTTGGGTGCCAAGGTGCCGCTGGCTATGGTTGTAGGTACCGATGCCTTTGCCGGCCTTGATCGCTGGAATGACTGGCGGGAAATTCCTGAGTTGGCTCACATTATTGTTGTGCAGCGCCCGGGCATAGTGTTGGACCCGAAAGGTGAGCCGGCCAGGTTGCTGGAAGAGCGCAGTGTTGGTAACGCGGAAGTTCTATACCGCAGTGCCTCCGGGAAGATTCTTAACCTGAATCCGCCCTGGCTGGATATTTCAGCAACCGGCATCCGTGACCGGATTGGCCGTGGCCTGTCACCCCGTTATCTGGCTCCGGATGCAGTCTTGGCGGAGATTCAACGTATGGGGCTTTACGGGGCATGCCCCGCAAAGAACTTTTAGTGCTACAATCGCGATCGAAAATGACTTTTCGGGTGGCCATTCCGGCCGGCACCCGGACAACAGGGTAATTATGCACGCAGAGCAACTCAAAGATCTGATAGTGAATGCACTTGAAGATGTGAAAGCAAAAGACATCAGCGTTGTTGATGTGCGGGACCGTACCAGCGTTACCGATTTTATGGTTTTGGCATCCGGAACATCCAATCGTCACGTTAAATCCCTTGCGGATTCGGTCGTCCTTGACGCCAAAGAGAAGGGCGTTCGAGTCAATAGCGTGGAAGGCGGTGGCGGCAGCGACTGGATTCTGGTGGATATGGGCGACGTGGTTGTACACCTGATGCTCCCCGCCACCCGTGAATTTTATGATCTGGAACGCTTTTGGCGTGACGCGCCGGATGTCGAGGCTGAGGGCAGCGAGTAATCATGCGACTGCGCCTGATCTGTGTGGGGCAAAAGATGCCCGGCTGGGTCAGTAAGGGCTACGACGACTACGCTCGTCGTATGCCTCCGGAAATGCCTCTTGAGCTGGTAGAAATTGCCATGCCTCATCGCGGCAAAAACCCCGATATTCCCCGGCTGATGCAGCGTGAAAGCGACGCGATACTGGCAGCTACCGGTCCTAAAGACAGAGTGGTTGCGCTGGAGGTGACAGGGCGTGCCTGGTCTACCGAAAAGCTGGCCAGTCAGTTGGAAAGCTGGCAGCAAGACGGAAGGGATGTGAGCTTTCTTGTTGGTGGGCCTGATGGTTTGGCCGAGCCTTGCCGTCAGCGCGCAGATCAGCAGTGGTCGCTTTCCCCTCTCACTTTACCTCACCCTCTTGTTCGGATTCTGTTGGCAGAACAGTTATATAGAGCCTGGTCGATTACCCGTAACCACCCGTACCACCGGGCTTAGGAAACATCCATGCCGTGGGGTGAATTCAAGGATACTGCCGCCGAGCGCAGACTGTTCCAGCGTCGTGTCACTGTTATGCTGGTATTGGTATTCCTCCTTTTGTCAGTGCTTGTCGCCCGTATGTATCAGCTCCAGATTGTCGAGCATGATATTTACACCACCCTCTCTGATAAAAACCGTGTACAGGTCCAGTCTGTGCCGCCCCCCCGCGGTCTTGTATACGATCGTAACCAGGTTTTGCTGGCGGAAAATCGCCCCGTCTTCAGTGTAACTGTCGTGCCGGAACGTGTTGGCGATACAGGTGCTGCGCTTGAACAGCTTGTCAGTATTCTTGATATATCCGATGAGGATCTGGAACGGTTTCAACGCCGCTTACGCGAGCCCCGCCGCCCGTTTCAGGAGATTCCGTTGCGCTACGACCTGACCGAACATGAGATTGCTCGTCTGGCGGTACACCGGCACGAGCTGCCGGGCGTAGAGGTTGAGGCCGAACTGGTTCGATATTACCCCCATAGTGAACTGACGGCCCATGCGCTGGGGTTTGTCGGACGAATCAACCGTGACGAATTGCAGCGGATAGACCCGGTTAATTATGCTGGCACCAACTACATTGGCAAGTCTGGTGTAGAGAGGTTTTATGAAGAGTTGCTGCACGGAAAAGTTGGCTACCAACATGTAGAAACCAACGCCCGAGGCCGTACCCTCAGAGTTCTTGAGCACGAAAACCCTGTGCCCGGTGAGGATCTGAAGCTGCACCTGGATTTGCGATTGCAGGAACGGGCGCATGAGCTCCTTGACGGTCGCCGGGGGGCTATCGTCGCCATCGAACCTGCAACAGGGGGGATATTGGCGCTTGCCAGCGTACCGGGCTTTGATGCCAACCAGTTTGTAACTGGAATCAGTGTGGCAGACTATCGAGAGCTGAGTGAGAGCAAAGACAAGCCCTTGTTTAACCGAGCTTTACGAGGGCAATACCCTCCAGGATCTACGCTCAAACCCATGCTGGCGATTGCGGCTCTGGATAGTGGGGCGGTCACAAGGGATCACACCATTTGGGACCCGGGGCACTTTCAAATCAATTCGGCAGGTCGCCGTTGGCGTGACTGGAAGCGGGGCGGCCACGGCTGGGTTGATCTGACCTATGCAATGGCGCAGTCCTGTGACGTCTATTTTTATGAAGCAGCTATCGAAATGGGTGTGGACACCATGGTCGATTATTTGGCTCGTTTCGGCTTTGGCGAGGATGCGACTCTGGATGTGTCCGGCGCTTTAAGCGGCATTTTGCCTTCCCCGGACTGGAAAAGAGGCACACGCAATGAGCCTTGGTATCCGGGAGACACTGTCAATCTAGGTATAGGGCAGGGCTTTATGTTGTCTACCCCACTGCAGTTGGCCACCGCCACTGCGCTGATTGCCAACCGTGGCGAGTGGGTAGAGCCAAGGTTGCTGAAAGATATCCAGGGTGACCGTTCCGCAGACGAGTTTTTGCCTTCCGAAACCCACGAGCCGTTAAAACTCAAAAACCCGAGTGACTGGGAATTCATAGCCGACTCCATGGCCGAAGTGATGCATGGAGTGAGGGGCACCGCCCGTGCTGCAGGCCGCGGAGCTCCTTACCGCATGGCCGGAAAAACCGGTACCGCCCAAGTATTCAGCCTTGCAGAAGATGAAGAGTACGACGCAGAGGAAGTGCGGGAACGATTGCGCGACCATGCTCTGTTTGTTGGTTTTGCGCCGGTTAAAAAACCACAGATTGCGGTTGCTGTGATTGTTGAAAACGGCGGGGGTGGCAGTAGCACCGCAGCCCCTGTGGCCCGAGCTCTGTTCGATGCCTGGATACTGGAGTTTTCTGCCGCTGCAGGTTCCCTCATCAGCAAAACCGATTCGCAAAGTGAGGCACCTTGATGGCCCCCCGGGAAGTGTTCAGCTCAACAGCCAGCAATCCTCTTGGCCGCCCAAAAGGCCTGTGGTCTGCCCTGCATCTGGACCCGATTCTTCTCTTCCTGCTCATTGCCCTGATTTCCAGTGGCCTTTTCGTGCTGTATAGCGGAGCTGATCGGAACCTGGATGTTGTTAAAGCACAGGGCGTGCGCTTTGCCATCGCATTTGTAGTGATGCTGGTTTTCGCTCAGCTTGATCCTTCTGTTTTCCGGCGTTGGGCGCCCTGGCTCTATATTCTCGGGCTCGCGGGCCTGGTTGCTGTGCTATTTGTGGGCGTTGGTGCCAAAGGTGCGCAGCGCTGGTTGGCATTGCCGGGTTTGCCACGGTTTCAACCATCGGAACTGATGAAGCTGGTTGTCCCGATAATGGCAGCCTGGTACCTCTCGCGCCATTTCTTGCCGCCGAGGTTGTCACGCATTGGTGTCGGTCTGGCAATAGTGCTTCTTCCGATGCTTCTGATAGTGAGGCAACCTGATCTCGGGACCTCGCTTCTTGTGGGCATGGCTGGACTGTTTGTGGTGTTTTTTGCTGGCATGAGCTGGAAACTCATAGGCGCATTTATGGCAATGGTGTCTGTGGCCGCGCCGGTAATGTGGTTTTTCGGGATGCGCGAATACCAGAAACAGCGAGTGCTAACGCTGCTGGACCCTCAGAGCGATCCGCTGGGTGCGGGCTGGAATATCATTCAATCCAAAACTGCCATTGGTTCTGGTGGTTTTGACGGCAAAGGCTGGCTTCAGGGCACCCAGTCGCATCTTGAGTTTCTTCCGGAAAGCCACACGGATTTTATCGTGGCAGTTCTGGCGGAGGAGTTCGGGTTTGTTGGGATTCTGCTGTTGCTCAGTGTGTATTTCCTGATTATTTTGCGCTGTCTTTTTATTTCCGTTACCGCTCAGGATTCGTTCAGCCGCCTTGTGGCGGGAGCGTTGACCATGACCTTCTTTATCTACGTGTTTGTCAATGTCGGCATGGTGAGTGGTCTACTACCAGTGGTCGGGGTCCCTTTGCCGCTTGTGTCCTATGGCGGAACATCAACCGTTACCCTGATGGCAGCGTTTGGTATTCTGATGTCCATACATACCCACCGCAGGATGATCTCGGCCTGATGTCAGGCCGGTAATGGTGATAGGGGCCACGAACCCGTTACAATGATCGCGAGCGCTGTATCTTTTATTCGGCAGCGCATATTTCAGAGGGCATCTGTACAGTGACATTTTATCGCTCAGGGTTACGGCTGTTGGGCTTGGCGGCAGTAACTCTTGCCGGCTGCGCTTCGGCCCCAACGCCTGCGCCAAACGGCACCGATCATTCATCACGTTACACGATTACTCAGGACCGGGCGCCCACAGGAAACTTTGATGCCTCGGGCTTGTCAGATGCAGTGCCCGTATATCAGGCTCCAGTCAGGGCGGGGAACAAATCCCCCTATACAGTTTGGGGCAAGCACTACACAGTAATGGACAGCAATGACGGCTATGTCGCTCGCGGAACCGCAAGCTGGTATGGCGAAAAGTTCCATGGCCACAAAACGTCTAACGGCGAAACCTTTGATATGTACGAAATGTCCGCCGCCCATAAATCGCTGCGGATTCCGGGTTATGCAAAAGTGACCAATCTGGATAACGGCCAATCTGTGATTGTCCGGGTTAATGATCGGGGGCCGTTCCACGGCGACCGCCTCATTGATTTGTCTTACGCGGCGGCCAAGAAATTGGGTTATCAGTCTCGTGGAACGGCACGCGTAGAAGTGGCGTCCATCACAGTGAAGCCAGACGGCAGGATGTTCCTGGCTGGTCAGCCTTTTGCGCTGGACGGGCAGCAGAGGAGCAGTCCAGTGCAAACACAAGCTGCTGGCACCGCATTTGACGGGCAGGGCGGCGGGCTGTTTGTTCAGCTCGGCTCCTTCAGCAGTCGCGACCCGGCAGAAAAGTTACAGACCCGCGCCATGGATATGCTCGGTAGCTCTTTAGGTGGTAACTCTGTGCGAGTGCGCGCAGTGGACACAGCCTCAGGGCGCTTTCACCGGGTTCAGGTTGGGCCGTTTCAGGATGAAGGCACAGCACGAAAGACACAGAGCCTTTTGGAAGCTGAAGGATTTGCGCAATCAATTGTGCTGACCGATTCTGACTAATTGTCAGATCACACAAAAAACACACTTAACGACGAACGAATGGACCCATGGCATTAAAATCAGTTTTTCGCTCACTCTCTTTTGTTTCAGCAATCTTTGCGTTTGTGCTGATGCTGACGGTATCAGGTCAGGCAGCTTCACAGACAGTACTGATTCCTTCGCCGCCGCAAATTGCTGGCAGTTCCTACGTGCTGATGGATCCGAAAAGTGGTCGAATCATCATGGAGGAGAACAGTAACGAGCGCTTACCGCCGGCCAGCCTGACCAAAATGATGACAGCGTACATTGTTGAGCGGGAGCTGGACGAAGGCCGGATCAGCATGTCCGACATGGTTCCTATCAGCGTTAACGCATGGAAAACCGAGGGCTCCCGTACGTTTATCAAGGAGGGCACCAGCGTATCCGTAGAGGATCTCCTCAAAGGCGTAATCATTCAGTCGGGCAACGATGCGTCTGTAGCACTGGCGGAGTTTGTTGCCGGCAGTGAGGGTGCGTTCGTGGATATCATGAACCAGCAAGCTCAGCTACTGGGCATGAAGGATACTCACTTCCAGAATGCTACCGGCCTGCCCGCCGCCGATCACTTTTCCACCGCCTATGATCTGGCTGTTCTGGCCCGTGCGATCATTAATGATTACCCGGAGAACTACCCGATATACGCGGAGAAGCACTTTACTTACAACAATATCCGTCAACCTAACCGCAACAGCCTGTTGTGGCGCGATGAAAGCGTCGATGGGCTCAAAACCGGCCATACTGAAGAGGCAGGGTACTGTCTTGTTGCTTCAGCCAAGCGCAACGACACACGCTTTATTGCGACAGTGATGGGAACCAGCAGTTCTGAGGCGCGGTCTCAGGAAATTCAGAAAATGCTGAACTACGGGTTTCGCTACTATGAAAGCGAGCGCTTGTTCCGCGCTGGTCAAGAGCTGATTGAAGCCAAGGTTTGGGGCGGTCAGTCTGACAAGCTTTCGGTGGGCATGCTTGAAGATGCCTACGTGACCATTCCCCGCGGGTCCCGCAACAGCCTTGAATCCAGCGTGGATCTGGATTCCGTGATCAAGGCACCGATTCGTGCCGGCGATGAGCTCGGGCGTGTGAAGGTGTCCTTTAATGGCGAAGTACTGATAGACCAACCAGTTCTCGCGCTGACGGAAGTTCCTGAAGGCGGTTTGTTCAAGCGCATCTGGGACGCCATCAAATTGTTTTTTGTTCAGTTATTCCAGTAAGGGCGAGTTGAGCCCGGGAGAAAAGCGGCATGAGCGAGCCGAAAGCGCCAAAAATAGAGTTTCCCTGTGATTACGGCATCAAAGTGATTGGCGATGCCGCACCGGATTTCAAAGAGTTTGTGGTAGCGGTTGTTGAACAGCACGCTCCGGGAATCAAGGAAGAAGATGTCTCTGTAAAAGACAGCAGGGAAGGCCGGTTCTGCTCGGTACGGCTGAATATTCTGGCGACCGGCGAACCGCAGCTAAAGGCCTTGTTTGAGGATCTCAAGGCCAGCGGCCGCGTTCACATGGTGTTGTAAGCGCCATGCCTGATCTGATTGTCAGGTCTTTGGGGCAACAGCCCTATCTGGAAACCTGGGAAGCCATGAAAAGCTTCACGGCGGAAAGAGGCGACGACGCCAATGACGAGCTTTGGTGCCTGGAGCACCCCCGTGTGTACACCCAGGGCCAGGCCGGCAAGGCGGAACACATTCTGGCGCCGGGTGATATTCCGGTAATCCAGGTAGACCGTGGTGGACAGGTGACCTATCACGGGCCTGGCCAGCTGGTGGTTTACCTGATGATTGGGTTAACCCGTCGCAAGATAGGCGTGAGAGGGCTGGTCGACATTATTGAGCAGGGTATAGTGCGCACGCTTGCTGAGCTTGATATTGCCGCAGAGCCTCGGCCGGATGCGCCGGGTGTCTACGTGGGTGATGCAAAAATTGCCTCCCTCGGATTGCGAGTTCGTCGAGGCTGTTCGTTCCACGGTCTGGCACTGAATGTGGATATGGACATGGAGCCGTTCCGGAGGATTAACCCCTGCGGCTATTCAGGTTTAGCCATGTGCCAAACCAGTGACTTTGCAGCCTCGGCGTCAATTGATGATATTGAGCAGCGGCTGGCAGCGCAGCTCGTTGCAGGGCTGGGCGATACTGCAGTGAGTTATCGGAAGGGCTGGGAAGATCAGGCTGGTTCGTGGGACTGATGAACGCAAACACGGTTGCGCCCGAGCGCTTTTGCACGATATAAGGCTTCGTCTGAACGCTGAAGAAGCTTGTCGATAGACTCCGCCCCCTTGATACTTGCGACGCCAATGCTGGCAGTGCAACGCACTTCTGTGTGTTCCATCATCACAGCTTTTTCAGCGATTGCTTCACGAATCCTGTTGGCAATCTGCATTGCCCCATCTGCGTCGGTCTCTGGTAGCAATACCAGATATTCCTCGCCTCCCCAGCGAGCAGTGGTGTCCAGTTTTCGGGCCCCTCCATGTAATGTTCTTGCAACCAGCACAATCAGCTCATCACCTACATGGTGACCGTAAGTGTCGTTTACGCTCTTGAACAGGTCGATGTCCACCAACAACACGGAAAATGGCCTGCTGGTGCGAAGGTAACGCTCGTATTCCGCTTCCAGTTGCGCCAAAGCCTCTCGGCGGTTTGCCAGTCCTGTGAGCGTGTCGTGCTTGGCGGCGTATTCAAACTCCTGAGCCAGTGCCAGCAAACCAAGTTTGCTGCGGCGCCGGCTCCGATCAAGGATGTAGCAAGTGATCATTTCAAAGCCGAGGGCTACAACCATGGTAATCCGGAAGCTGGTGCTATAGGGCAAATTCAGTAATTGGTCTGAAAGCGGGCTGAAGAACAGCAGCATAACCCCTGTAAATCCGAAAAGGCAGGCGCCAATACCAAACCGCGCATCGCTGATGTAAAAAATGATGGGTGGGTAGGCAAAAAGCCAGATAATCGCTGAACCATTCTCTAATGCGCTGACGGACACATAGATAAACACGGTGGTGGTCAGGCCAATAAACGCGCGTCGCTGAAAGGTTTTATGGCGAAACGCAGTATAAATCAGCAAGTTGGTGACCATCAGAACGGCAAATACTATGAGCAGGCCAGCCGAGAGGTGTTCGCCTTGCTCGACAGACCGAGAGGCAAAAAAACCAAGCAATGGCACTGCTGCAATGCTCAGCCAGTTAATCAGAACCGGGACTGGAATTTCACCCGACACTCGAAGCTGAGAGTGCTCATTTGCAGGAGGGTCAGGCGCAATATTCGACATAGAGTGAACTGGATCTTTTGATGATTATCAGCACGTTTGATTCCGTGTCCATCCAATAGTAGACCGTATTCAGAGCCCGAGTTGTGTCAAAACGTAAAAATAGCCCGAGGCTGACAGCAAACTACTTCGGCGATGGCCAGACTGTATGGATATCAGAGCAGGTATAAACCGACGAGCATGGGTGAGCAATGGCCGGCAAGCCGCAAAACATGGGTCGAATCGGAGAGGTCGGGTGGCTGAAGTATCCGTATAATGACACGAGACACCCACTGCTGTTACGTTTAGAGTGCTAGTCAGAGAGCCATTCAGGGTTGGTAAATTCTCAGATCCGGACAGGTCATACATGTCATCCAGACAGTCAGGTAATTCAGTCTCCCGTATCAAGACCGGCAGCTTTGAGCGTCGGCTGAGCCTAACTCGCGCCGGGCTCTTTGCCGGAACGCGTGTCGCTTCGCATATGGCGACAAACTGGTTCAGCAGCAAGGATAAGCGGGATGAACGCCACCGCGCCATGCTGTCCAAGCAAGCCCATCTTCTGGTGGAAGAGCTGGGGAGGCTGAAAGGCAGTGTGGTCAAAATTGGCCAGGTGATGGCGCTTTATGGCGAGCATTTTCTGCCCGAAGAGGTTACGGAAGCTTTACATACGCTGGAGGATCAGACCACCTCGCTGGAGTGGCCTGCCATCGAGCGTGTTCTCAAAGCCGAGCTGGGCAGTGATAAGTTTGCTGAACTGGATATAGACCCCGAGCCTATTGGGGCTGCATCTCTGGGGCAGGTGCACCGTGCTTTGCGGCGCAGCGATGGACTGGAGTTGGTGCTCAAGGTTCAGTATCCGGGGGTTGCCGATGCGGTTGATAGCGATTTAAATGCGGTGGCTCAGCTACTCAGAGTGGCTCGGTTGGTGAGCTTCGGGCCGGAGTTTGAGGACTGGCTGGAAGAGGTGCGACAGATGATGCACCGGGAGGTGGATTACCATCTCGAGGCGCGCACCACAGAGAAGTTTCGCCAAATGCTCAAGAGCGATCCTCGGTTTGTGGTTCCCCGAGTGTTGCCGGAGTACTCTGGCGCGCAGGTGATTGCGTCCACCTACGAGCATGGCCATTCGGTGAGTGCGGACGTGGTAAAGGAGCTGTCACTGGAACGCCGCAGTGCGCTTGGAGAAGCCGCGCTTGAGCTGTTCTTTCGGGAGTTGTTTGTATGGGGTGAGATACAGACAGACCCCAACTTCGGCAACTACCGTATTCGCATTGCCGGAGAAAGCGGGGAAGGTGTGGAGCATGATCGAATCGTGTTGCTGGACTTTGGCGCAGTGCAATCCTACACCCGCGAATTTCTCGACCCTGTTATCCAGATGATTCGTGCTTCCTATGAAAATGACCTGGAATCGGTGATCGACGGAGGGGTAAAACTGCGCTTCATGAGCACAGACTGGCCCAAAGAAGTCTTGGAGAAGTTTGGCGAAGTGTGTATGTCGGTACTGGAGCCCTTATCGAATGATCACGTAAATTGGCCGGACTACGCAGTAAACAGCAAAGGCGAGTATCGTTGGAAACAAAGCGACCTGCCATCACGGGTAGCGCGGCAAGCTGCACGTTCCGCCATAAGCCGTTACTTCCGCGTGCCGCCCAAGGAATTCGTGTTCCTCAACCGTAAGCTTATCGGTGTGTACACCTTTATTGCTGTGCTGCACTCGGAATTCAACGGCGAGCCCTTGTTGCGCAAGTACCTCTATGGTGACGGTGATGATATGCCCGATGCTTCAGCGACCAGCCAGATCACAAAGGCGTAACGCACACCCTTACCGATTCCCACAAGTACAATGAAGTTGAGCCAGGGCACGCGCATAATGCCGCCAACCAGCGTCAATGCGTCACCGCCCAGGGGCAGCCAGCCCAAGAGTAAAGACCACTGGCCATAGCGGTTAAAACTGTTTCTGGCCTTGTGCAGCTGCGTTTCACTTAGGGGGAACCAGCGCTTGTGTTTGAAACGATCCACCTGCCTGCCGATGATGCCGTTCACCACAGACCCCAATGTATTGCCCAGTGTGGCCCAGAACCACAGCCACCACATGGGATAGCCCTGGACGACCAGCGTGCCTGTCAGTATCTCCGAATAGGCAGGCAACAGAGTGGCCGCTGCGAACGAGGTCAGAAATAACGTCAGGTAAACCACAGAGTTGTCCTTAAGGTGATGGGTGTTTGTGCTTTCGCCCTGCTAAACCCTACTAAGTATGAACCGTTACTATAGCGGTTATTTAGCGCTTCAATTTTTTAAATTCCCTCAATCATGTCATCATGAATTCAGGTTTATTTATACACCTTGTAACCACCCTGGAGTCGTTCAGGGGTAACTTTTTTGGAGGCGTTTATGGAACAAGTAACAATATACGGCCGTTCAAGTTGCGGGTTTTGCGTGCGTGCAAGAAGCCTGTGTGAATCTCGCAATATGCCTTACATCTGGGTTGATATGATCGAGCATGAAATGACCAAGGAAGATATTGCCGACAAAATTGGCCGTGCCGTTCATACCGTGCCCCAAATTCTTGTGGGCGAAACCTACATTGGTGGTTATGACGAATTTTCGGCGTACGTGCGTGAGTTGGAAGCGGGAAAGGTTTAGTAAGTAACGCTTCTGTTAATGAAAAAGGCTCTGCAGTTACCTGCAGAGCCTTTTTTTAACGGCACAGAATGGGCCGAGTATTAATCAGAGCTGAAAGTCGGTTTTCAGTTTCTTTTCCGCGAGAGTGTTCTTAAGCTTCGCAACCCGCGGCAGGCCGTTATCAAACGGAGGGAAGTTCTCGCCGGCGATCAGAGGCAGCAGGTAGTCGCGGCACTCTTGTGTAATGCCGAAGCCATCATCCGTAATGTAGTGGATCGGCATCTTCTTTTCCTGGTTAGCGACTTCACTAAGTGGAGCTTCACCAATCGACCATACGTATGGCTTTGATTTCTCGCGAACAATAGTAGGCATAACCGCCTGCTTGCCAGCCAGAGCCATTTCCACAGCGGCTTTGCCAACGGCGTAAGCTTGCTCAACATCAGTTGCAGAGGCGATGTGTCGAGCGCTGCGCTGGAGGTAATCGGCAACCGCCCAGTGGTACTTGTGCCCCAGAGCCTGCCTGACCATGTTAGCCAGTGCTGGCGCTACACCGCCAAGCTGAGTGTGACCAAAGGCATCTTTGGCGCCGGCATCTGCAAGGAAGCGGCCGTCTTCGTACTGGGCACCTTCTGACGCAACGACTACGCAGTAACCATATTCCTTCACGCAGAAATCGACCCGCTCCAAAAATGCTTCGCGGTTAAACGGAATTTCAGGGAACAGAATAATGTGGGGCGGCTCACCTTCGCCCTGGCCAGCCAAACCACCGGAAGCTGCAATCCAGCCCGCATGGCGGCCCATAACTTCAAGAATGAACACCTTGGTGGACGTCTCGCACATGGACTTAATGTCCAGGCTGGCTTCCAGGGTAGATGTGGCAATGTACTTGGCTACAGAGCCAAAGCCCGGGCAGCAATCGGTAAACGGCAGGTCGTTATCTACGGTTTTGGGAACACCTATGCAGGTAATGGGGTAGCCCAGCTTCTCACCAATTTGTGAGACTTTGTAGGCTGTATCCTGGGAATCACCGCCGCCGTTGTAGAAGAAGTAGCCGATGTTGTGTGCGCGGAATACTTCGATCAGACGCTCGTATTCCCGACGGTTTTCCGAGATGTTCTTCAGCTTGTGGCGGCAAGATCCGAATGCGCCGCCCGGGGTGTGGATCAACTCCTGAATGGCTTCATCACTTTCGAGGCTGGTATCGATCAGCTCTTCGTATAGCGCGCCCAGAATGCCGTTGCGACCGGCAAACACTTTGCCGATTTTGTCCGAATGCTTACGGGCGGTCTGGATGACCCCGCAGGCACTCGCGTTAATTACAGCGGTAACACCGCCAGACTGAGCGTAAAATGCGTTCTTGATGGCCATCTCGGGGTGGAGTCTCCAGTTGATTCAACAATGGTGCAGATGATACGTCAAATGCGCGCAATTTTCATGGCAGGAAGTGCGGATAGCAATGCGCTTGACGGCACCGAATGGATACGGGAGGCTTGTCGGGTTTCAACGTAGAGGACAGACGGCGAATGCATATTCATATACTGGGGATTTGTGGCACATTCATGGGAAGCCTTGCGGTATTGGCAAGGGAACTCGGCCACACAGTTACCGGTTCCGATCAGGGTGTTTATCCACCCATGAGCACGCAGCTAGAGGCCCAGGGCATCAGCCTGATGGAAGGTTTCAGCCCGGAACACCTCGAACCCAAGCCGGACCTTGTATTGATCGGCAATGCCATGTCCCGGGGTAACCCTGAGGTTGAGGCAGTACTTAACCGTAATATCGACTATATGTCTGGCCCGGAGTGGCTGGCGAGAGAAGTGCTGCGGCATCGTTGGGTATTGGCGGTTGCTGGTACTCACGGCAAAACGACCACCACAGCTATGTTGCTCTGGGTTCTTGATCAGGCGGGGCTTGCGCCTGGGTATCTGGTGGGCGGCGTGCCAAAAGATTTTCCGGTTTCAGCCAGTCTGGGTGATAGCGATTTTTTTGTTATTGAAGCTGACGAGTACGACAGTGCTTTCTTCGACAAACGATCCAAGTTTGTTCATTACCGCCCTCATACCCTGATCCTGAACAACCTTGAGTTCGATCACGCCGATATTTTTGAAAACGTAGAGGCGATTGAACGACAGTTTCATCATCTGGTTCGCACGGTTCCTTCCCAGGGCATGATTATTCGCCCAAGCCTGGATGAGCATCTGGATAAAGCCCTTGATATGGGATGCTGGAGCCCGGTTCAGGATATGGCCATCGGCAGCGAAACGGCTGCGTCGGTTGATTGGCGTGCCGAGCTGTTATCCGAGGATGGTAGCCGATTTATGGTGGTTCACCATGAGCAGCCCGTTGCGGTGGTGAAGTGGAATCAAACGGGTATGCATAATGTTCGCAACGCCCTCGCAGCCATTGCTGCTGCGAAGCACGTAGGGGTAACGCCCGATCATGCAGTGGCTGCACTCTGTCGCTTCTCTGGCGTAAAGCGCCGAATGGAACTGCTGGCGGATATTGGTGGAGTGATAGTTTACGACGACTTCGCTCATCACCCAACCGCCATAGAGACCACGCTGGACGGATTGCGCAGTCAAGTTGGCGAGGAGCCGATAATCGCTCTTATTGAGCCTCGCTCCAATACGATGAAGCAGGGTGTTCATCAGCATACGT
This sequence comes from uncultured Marinobacter sp., assembly GCF_947488835.1. Lineage (GTDB taxonomy): Bacteria > Pseudomonadota > Gammaproteobacteria > Pseudomonadales > Oleiphilaceae > Marinobacter. The sequence continues at coordinate 77,344 of NZ_CANLBK010000002.1, forward strand.
TGCTGCCGAGTGCTGCTTTGGCAGATAAAGTGTATTGGGCCAACCTGAACAGTATGGACTGGCTACCGGAGTTGGTATCGGCATGGCAGGTCGATAAATCGGAATCCGGCAAGCATCTTGTAGAGGCCACCGTAGAGGGGCTGATTGAGCGTGTTATGGCAGATCTGCCCAGCCCTTGCCACATCGTTATCATGAGTAACGGTGGCTTTGGTGGTATTCACGGTAAGCTTGTCGCCGAGCTTGAGCGTATCCATGGCTGACCTGGCATCCAAGGAGTTACACCTTTGACCCAAGACATGTCCGATAACTTGTCGAAAGCCAGAACCATCAACTTGGCACTCACCGGAGCTTCCGGAGCCCAGTATGGCCTGCGTTTGCTGCAGTGCCTGGTGGCAACGGGCTGCCGGGTTCATGTAATGATCAGCAAGGCAGCGCAAATTGTTATTGCGACTGAAACCGACTTGAAGCTACCGGGAAGCCCGTCAGCAATCCAAAAGGTGCTGACAGAATACGCGTCAGCACAGCCGGGGCAAGTGTTGGTGTTTGGGCGTGAAGACTGGTTTTCCCCGCCCGCCTCCGGCTCAGGCGAGAAGGCACCTCTTGTGGTCTGCCCCTGTAGTACGGGAACGCTATCGGCATTAGCCACCGGTGCCAGTAACAACCTGATTGAGCGTGCTGGCGATGTGGCGCTTAAAGAACGTCGCCAACTGATTCTGGTGACCCGCGAATCACCATACTCACAAGTTCATCTGGAAAACATGCTGAGGCTTACCCAAATGGGTGCGGTCATCATGCCAGCCAGCCCCGGGTTCTACCACCGACCGGAATCGATAGAGGATCTCGTGGACTTTATCGTGGCGCGGATTCTGGATCATCTGGGGTTGCCTCAGGACCTGATGCCGCGCTGGGGCGAGGCTCGGGTGAGCGCCAGAATAAGTCGCAACGATGGTTTTGGCCAGCAGGATTGATGGTTTTAACCATTGAGCAAACCCGCCTGCAAGAAGAGACTTGGTGAACGCTAATTACAACATTGTTCACTGACCGAGGTTTACCATGATTCCACGCACGCTCTTCGACGCAGACCTTGACGGCTTTCGGGACTCTGTCCGGAAATTTCTTGAGCAAGAAGCCGCGCCATACCACGAGCAGTGGGAGAAAGATGGCCAAGTTAGCCGCGAACTGTGGGAGAAGGCAGGCGCATTGGGCTTTTTGTGCCCGACCATGCCTGAGGAGTACGGCGGTGTTGGCGCTGACTTCCGATACAGCGCAGTTATTATGGAAGAAGTCTCCCGTGCCGGGCTTTCGGGCATTGGTTGGACGCTGCACTCCGATATCGTTGCACCTTACATCCTGAATCACGGCTCGGAAGAGCAGAAAAAACACTATCTGCCCAAGATGGCGACTGGCGAGATGATCACAGCTATCGCTATGAGCGAGCCCGGTGCGGGTTCTGATCTTCAGGGGGTGAAAACCACTGCTTTGAAGGATGGTGACAACTACATACTGAATGGCTCAAAAACCTTTATCACCAACGGGCAGATGGCTGATCTGGTGATCGTTGTCGCTAAAACGGATCCAAAGGAAGGCGCCAAAGGTATCAGTCTTCTGCTGGTCGAATCCGACTCGGAAGGGTTTCAGAAAGGCCAGAACCTGAACAAGGTTGGCATGAAGGCCCAGGACACCTCTGAGCTGTTTTTCCAGGATGTGAAAGTTCCGACCAAGAATCTGCTCGGCTCGATGGAAGGGCAGGGCTTTATGCAGTTGATGATGGAGCTTCCTGCCGAGCGCTTGCAGATTGGCATTACAGCAATTGCTGCCGCAGAAGCTGCCTGGCAGTGGACTCTGGATTACGTAACCGAGCGTAAAGCTTTCGGTAAGCCGGTGATCAAGTTCCAGAACACTCGCTTCAAAATGGCTGAGATGAAAGCAGAAATCACGGCTGCCCGAGTGTTCACCGACCGTTGCCTGGAACTTCACCTGGACAAAAAGCTGGATATACCAACAGCGGCCATGCTGAAGCAGTACACCACCGATCTGCAGTGCAGAGTAATGGATGAGTGTGTTCAGTTGCACGGTGGCTACGGTTATATGTGGGAATACCCGATTGCCCGCGCCTGGGCTGATTCACGGGTTCAGCGCATTTACGGCGGAACCAACGAGATCATGAAAGAGATTGTTGCCCGCGCGTTTTAAACCAAGCCAAGGAAAGCCTCGGGCCAGTTCCCGGGGCTTTCTTGTTACTAAACTTTACAGATTGCCAAACCTATCAAGGTCTCCAGCCTCCACATCCCCTAAAGTAACGGCACAACCTCTAACAAGGATAAATGGTTGCCGTGATGAAGCCCCTTATTTTCCTGCCTGTTTCCGTTCTTTTTCTCGCCATTGCCGGCTGCGGCAATGAATCCGATGAGCTGCCTGTGGATGGGCGCGATTTCAACGGTGTGCAATACAGCGAGCCGACACCCTATACGGGACGAGTAATCGACGGCTATCTGAAAAACGCCCGGGTATGGTTGGATATGGATGGCGACAGCCAATTCACGCCGGGGCCCATGGAGTTCGAGTTGGCATCCGGCCGCAAGGTTATCCTGGAGTCTGGAGAACCCACGGCCATGAGTGGCGAGGGTGGTCAGTTCTCCCTGGATATCTCGGAGCTCGTATTGGATCCGGAGATAGGACCAAATATTGATCCAGAAACGTTTCCTTTGTATGCATTGGCATTGCCCGGTAAAACGATGGAACAGCTGCGCACCGGGGACGTTCCGGTTGCCCGGGCGTTTTTGCTATCTGCCGCGCCAGGTGTGAGTAATGTCTCCCCTCTGACGACTCTGGAACGCTATCGCAGGCTCACAACAGCGGGTTTGCTTTCGGGGACCGGAAGTAGCGTGGTACCGGGCCTCGAAGGTGTCAACTTGCGGCGGGATTATGTCCTGGCTAAAGATGATAAGGCACACGCATACGCGCAGGCCTTGGCGCGCTTTTCAGCTAGCCAGTTCCCGGATGACTATAACGATGCGCTGGCTCGGCCAGAAAGCGATGGCAAAGAGCGACTCCTCAGCCCGCAGGGCGCTTATCTTCTCGGGGTTTCCCTGTTGCAGAATGCCGGGGATGTCGTCGCTATTGTAGATTCAGCCGCTCAAGGCAATTATGCAAACGTGGATGTTGATCAACTCGAATTGCCCATGGTGCCGCTGGAGTTGAGTGACCCGGTGTTGCTGACTGGCCAGCGAGTCTATGCTCAGCCCAGACAATCGACTGACCTCCCTACTAACAGTTCAAATTTGATAGTTTCCGCAGAACTTAAGTTTGAATATAGCGAGGATGGACGGCTGCAAGCTATTAGTTCAGAAGGTTGTCTTTCGCCTTCAATACAAGAGATTGCCAGGCTGATCAGCGTAAATGGGTATATGGCTAATCTCAGTACCCAGTGGTTGCCGTCAGCGTCGCTGTCGCCGCAGAGTAAAATTGCCTACGACAATCCCGGTGTGGACGAGCGGTTGGTGTTTGACTGGGCGGCACGCAAAGCAACGTTTGAAACTGGCACCGCCTGTCATCAACTTGAGGGGATTCAGCCAGGATCGACTGAACTGGGGGGTGAGCCCGAGGTAGCGTATAGCTGGAGTTTTAGTAGTGGGAAATTGGCGCAGCTAGAGGCTCGGATTCCCCAGCAAAGCGGCACGATTACCCGAACACTGACGCCAGAGCGGACTAATGCTCTTGAAGGGTTTCCTGGGTACCAGCTAAAGGAAGAGGGTGTAGAGGTGGAGTCGTTGGTATACAGCGATATTTTCCAAAGCTGTGCTATCGGCGACAAAGTTGACCCCGCGACGGCCGCGCATGTGGTTACGGGATTTCAACACTATGACTTCTCTGGCCATGAGCCCCACCCAGCTACATTTACAGGACTTGCCCTGGAATTTGATACCCGGGATGAGCAAGTTCGGCTCCTGCGATACGGTTTTCTGGCGCCGGAAATGTCCGGGCTTGGTAACGTTGATGCCGTTGGTGGTTTCGAGTGGGCGATGTACTACCCGTCAAGATCCAGTGAAACACTGCTTGGCGGCACACCAAATCTCATTCAGAAGGCGTATCTTAAAAACTACAGCTCCAACCAGGCCTGCGGCCGATCCTTCGAGGAATCGCCTTCTGGCGTTTTTGCATGGATAGAGTATGAGTACAGAAATCTTTCCCAGTACCTTGTGGATCAATTGAATTAGCAGATAGTTGGCATTTTAATGTGCCGGCATTAGAGCCACTGGCTTTGCACCAGTGGCTCTCTCCTTGGTTAGTTATTCAACCTCAACTACGATGTCGTGGATTTTACCGGTGAATCGGGTTTCCTCGGGTCCGTAACCGATACCCAGAGCGACGGGCGTCTGGTTGTCCAGACCGACATCGGCTGTTTCATCCGCAGAGAATATGTTCGGCTGGGTCTTTTCAATTCTGCCCTTGGCAACTTGCTTGCCATTGACTGCCAGCGTTGCGTCGCCGCCTTTTCCAAGGCCGCCGCCGTCATAATCAAAATCCAATACAACCGTTGCCTTGCCTGCAGGCAATGGAGTTTCACTTTCCACAACATAACGCTCGAGGCCGAGCCAGTTGTATTCGTAAGCTGGTTTTCCGTCGCGCAAATGCAACGACCAACCACCATAGCGACTGCCCTGAACCAGAAGCGCACCTGATGCGCCGCCTTCTGGCACTTCAATATTGGCAGTGATAGTCAACGATCGGTTCTTTACGTTGATGAAGGTGTTTTCCAGCATTCCGTCCATACCTTCGTACAGCGTCAGTGATTTTCGATCACCGATCAGATCTGGACGCCCGGCTATTGCAGCATTCGTTCGTGCAATGGTCCTGTCGTCGATAGGCAGTACATGGTACTTCTCCGCTTCAACCATGAACTCGTTTTGTAGCTCGGCAAGCTTCTCAGGGTTCGATGACGCTATGTTGGTTGCCAGGCTGAAATCGTCGGGGACGTAGTAAAGCTCCCAGACGTCGTCCTCCAGTGGTGTAAGATCAGACGTTTCCCACGGAGCACGGTGAATTGTTCTTGCCATCCAACCGTCTTTATAGATGCCTCGATTGCCAAACATTTCAAAATACTGAACCGTGTGACGTTCCTTCGCGCCCGCATCGTTAAAGCTATAGAGCAAGCTGGTCCCCTCGATGGGCACCTGCTCTGTGCCGTTGACGCTTTTTGGCTCAGGTAAGCTTGCAGCTTCCAGTACGGTTGGCGCAACATCGATCACATGGCTGAACTGGCTGCGCATCCCGCCTTTCTGCTTGATGCCTTCGGGCCAGTGGACAACCATCCCATTGCGTGTACCACCAAAGTCACTCGCTACCTGCTTGGTCCATTTGAAGGGCGAGTCGAAAGCCACGGCCCAAGCCGCCGCCATGTGCGGGAACGTTTCCGGGCTTCCCCATTTGTCAATAAGTGGCAGCATATCTTCAACTTTTTCCTGCACGCCATTGAAATAGGTCATCTCGTTATACATGCCAATCATGCCGCCTTCGGCACTGGTACCGTTGTCGCCGGCAATATAGAAAATCAGAGTGTTGTCCAATTCGCCAATAGAGTCGACGGCATCAATCAGCCGGCCTATGTTGTGATCGGTATGTGCAACAAACCCGGCAAAGGTTTCAGCCTGTCGCCGAAACAGTCTTTTATGGTCGTCGGGCAGATCTTTCCAGGCGGACAGGTCCGATGGGAGAGGGGGGAGTTTTGTGCTATCTGGTATCACCCCGGCTGCCTTCTGGCGCTCAAAGGTCGCCTGTCGTACAGCGTCCCAGCCGTCATCAAACTGGCCATGAAACTTCTCGATCCACGGCTTTGGTACGTGGTGTGGCGCATGGGTGGCGCCGGTGGCGAAGTACATGAAAAACGGTTTGTCAGGCGTCATGGACTGTTGTGCCTTGACCCAATTGATTGCCTGGTTGGTCATGTCTTCTGTGAAGTGATACCCCTCTATTTTTGGCGGAACGATTCGCTTGGTGCCATCAAAGATCAGCGGCGACCATTGGTCGGTTTCTCCACCAATGAAGCCGTAGAACTTGTCGAAGCCCTGGCGCGTTGGCCAGCGGTCAAAGGGGCCCGAAATGCTGGTTTCCCATGCGGCTGTTTCATGCCACTTGCCAAAAGCGCCAGTGCTGTAGCCGTTTAGGCGCAGCATCTCGGCCAAGGGGGCAACACGGTTCGGAATTCGGCCTGTATTGCCAGGGTAGGCAGTGGCCGTTTCCATTATTGAGCCCGTGTTTGCGGTGTGATGGTTGCGTCCGGATTTTAAAGCAACGCGAGTCGGTGAACACAGCGATGTTGTATGGAAATTGTTATACCGCAGCCCACTCTGTGCGAGTTTGTCCAGTGTGGGTGTCGGGACAGGGCCACCAAATGTCGAGGTTGAACCAAAGCCGAGATCATCAATCAGGACGATCAAGACATTCGGTGCGCCTTTGGGTGGCGTCACTTCCCACCGTGGTGGTGGCTGGGTGTTGCGCACATCCAGTTCGGTGTAATGCTTTGGGTCTGGCTCTGATATGGGCAGGACAGTCCTGTCCAGGTCGTGATCTGCATCCTGCGAGGCAAATGAAATGCCTGGCAAGATAAAACACGCCACTATCAATAGGGACTTCCATATGTTTTCATTGCTATCTTGCACGGTCCTTCTCCTTTCTCCATTTAGATTTCGAGCTTGGGAAGTATAGTTCACGTTAGTATTTGACAAGTAATACTATTGTGTTTTTTTTCAGGTTCAGTGTTGTAGGTATGCGCTGGGGCATCGGGTCTAATCGAACATGGCAATCTGTACCAGACGATTTCAATGAAGAGGCAAGGTCGATCAGGGATGAATACATTGCGGGCCTTTGCAGAATTGATCTGCTTTATCGTCATGGGCGTGGCAGTTTTTGCGCATGCGGCTTCTGCTGACGTTCGTCCAGCCCAGCCATCCGCAGTTTATGTTGGCGAGCCCGTATGCAGTGGTTGTCATGCAGAGCAGTCTGTCAATTGGCAGGCATCGCAGCACGCCCATGCGATGGCGCATGCAACCGATAAGGCGGTACTTGGGAATTTCGAAAACGCCAAATTTCACAACGCGGGTGTTACGACGACGTTCTTCCGCCAAGGTGATGAGTTTTGGGTCAGCACGGATGGCGCAGATGGCAAGTTGGCAGACTTCAAGGTCAGCTACACATTTGGTGTCTATCCGCTGCAGCAATATTTGATCGAATTCCCTGATGGGCGCTTGCAAGCTTTGTCGATTGCGTGGGATGCCCGGCCGAAAAAGGAAGGCGGTCAGCGCTGGTTCCACCTTTATCCGGATCAACGCATCGAAAGCAAAGATGAATTACACTGGACCCGTAGTCAGCAAAACTGGAACTACATGTGTGCCGATTGTCATTCCACCAATCTCCGCCGTAACTACGATACCCATTCGAATACTTATGCGACCACCTGGAGTGATATCAGCGTAGCTTGTGAGAGTTGTCACGGTCCTGGATCTGCGCATGTGGAATGGGCTAAAGCAGTTGATGGCGCACCGTCGGTGCCTTCCATGGGGTTGACGATCCCATTTGATGAGCGCAAAGGGGTTGTTTGGGTTGCGGATGCCGAGACAGGCACTGCGTCACGGAGCCCTCCAATGCAGAATCACCGGGAGGTTGAGACTTGTGCGGTCTGTCATTCGCGTCGAGGCTCGATCAGTACAGATCCGGGGCCCACTGGCAAATTGCTCGATACGCATAAACCATCGTTGTTGGTGGAAGGGTTGTATTTTGCAGACGGGCAGCAAGAGGATGAGGTATACACCTATGGCTCGTTCCTGCAATCGAAAATGTACGCCAAGGGTGTCACCTGCAGTGACTGTCACGATCCCCATACCGCCGAGTTGCGAGCACCGGGAAACACACTCTGCGCCCAGTGCCACGCGCCTGCTAAGTTCGACACGACGGCGCATACCCATCACGAGCCCGACAGCCCGGGTGCGCAGTGTGTAAGTTGTCATATGCCAACACGCGATTACATGGTGGTCGATCCTCGTCGCGACCATTCGTTACGCATCCCGCGGCCGGACCTCAGTGTCAAAATGGGGACTCCAAATGCCTGCAATGATTGCCACACCAAACGCGGGCCAGAGTGGGCCGCCGCCACAATAGAGAACTGGTTCGGTCCCGATCGCAAGGGCTTTCAGATTTGGGGGCCAGTCTTTGATGCGGCGCGTAAAGGGCAGGCTTATACAGTAGAGGGGCTGGAGCGATTGTTTTTTAACCCGGAAATGCCCGGGATAGTGCGTGCTACCGCTTTGACTGAAATGCGACGGTTTCCCGGGCGGGCTCTCTTCACTGCCATCAATGAAGGTTTATACGACGATGACTCGCTGGTTCGGGTTGCGGCACTGGATGCGCTGGCAGACTATCCTCCGGAGGCGCGGTTGGCGGCACTGCCAGCATCAACAAATCACGTACTTGCCGTTAGTGCTGCAGCAGGTCGAGCGCTTGCGCCTGTCGATTCCGGTTCACTGTCGACACAAGAGCGCGCGGCTATTGAGCTCGGCTTCATAAACTACGAAGCGACCCAGTCAGCAGTATCGGAGCGGCCAGAGTCGCATTTGAATCTTGGGCTCTTTCATGCAGAGCGCGGCGATGCAGTTAATTCCGAGGCTGAATACCGGCTGGCCATTCAGCGGGACCCCCAGTTCGCGCCAGCCTATGCGAATCTGGCCGATCTGTACCGAGCTACAAACCGGGATGTGCAAGCGGAGCGTATCCTCGAAGCGGGCCTGACTGCCGTACCTGACAATCCGAGCCTGTTGCACTCGTTGGGTTTAATGCGCATCCGTCAAGGTCGCCAGAGTGAGGCGCTGGAGCTTCTGGCGCGTTCTCGCAAGCTCGCGCCCGGTGATCCCCGGTTTGCTTACATTTATGCGGTCGCATTACGCTCATACGGCCAGCCGGAACAGGCATTACGAATCCTCGACGCAGCACTGGCGGTGAATCCAAATGACCCTGATTTGCTCTATGCGCGCCTTTCCTACGCGTTGGAAGATGGCGACATTCCGACCGCACGAAAACACGCAAGCCGGTTTGTCGCTGTGGCCCCGGAAGACGCCAGGACATCTTTGTTGCTCCAGTCTATTGAGCAGAAGTAACCGGCATTGCATCCATGGTTCGTAAATTTTTCCATGGGGTGCTTGTGCAGGGCTTTAACCGTGCGTGAAAAGGAACTGGAAGGTATTCAGAAGACGGGCGAAACAAACCGTGCCATAAGAAATCTAGCGCGTTAATGCTTTTGATAGACGATAGATGTATGAGTTTAATTCAGATATTTCCATTTCTTGGGGAAAGAAATGGTGCCGAGGAGAGGACTTGAACCTCCACGGGGTTGCCCCCACTAGCACCTGAAGCTAGCGTGTCTACCAATTTCACCACCTCGGCAGGTGATTTGCAGAATTCCCGTTAGTTTGTTGAAAACTGGGCGTTTCTGCCTAAGATGAACAAGGCGTCTCATCCGATGGCGCGTACTTTAGTAATTCCGGCCTAAGCTGTCAAACATTTTTTCAGTAAATGCTTGGCAGGTAATTATGCCTATAAAAGGTGGGTTGTTAGGCAGTTGCTGCCTCCCAACGTATACTGTGTTGCAAATGAATACGAACAGCGCCGCTGTGGCGCCGCATTGAGCAAGGATTTTAATGGTTTCCAGAAATAAAAAACGTAAAGACCCACACGCCAGTCGTGAGGCCCAAAATTATGACAACCCGATCCAAAGCCGGGAATTCATAATTGCGCACTTGAAAGAGCGGGGGGCTCCGGCAACGCACGAAACATTGTGTTCAGAGCTTGGGCAAACAGACCCGGAAGGTATCGAAGCACTTCGGCGTCGTTTGATCGCCATGTGTCGCGACGGGCAGCTTATCTGCAACCGGCGTGATGCTTTTCTGCCGATTGAAGAAGCCGACTTGGTGAGTGGTCGGGTTATAGGGCACAAAGATGGCTTCGGCTTTCTGGTGCCGGATGATGGCGGGTCAGATCTGTTTCTTACTGCCCGGCAAATGCGCCAAGTGTTTCACGGCGATCGGGTAGCCGCCCGGGTAGACAGGGTCGACGACCGTGGCCGGCGTGAAGGCGTTATTGTTGATGTAATTGAACATCGTACACAGCAAACGGTAGGGCGTTTCTTTAATGAAAGCGGCATTGCCTACGTGGTGCCGGAAAACGCCCGCATCAACCACGAAGTGTTGGTGCCGAAAGAGCATGTTGGTGAGGCGGTTCATGGTCAGTATGTCGTTGTCGATATCTTGCGCCAGCCCACCGTGCGTACCCAGCCTACCGGCAAGATAGTCGAGGTTTTAGGTGAACATATGGCGCCGGGGATGGAAATCGACGTGGCTATTCGCTCATACGATATTCCCCATGAGTGGCCCACCGCAGTAGGCGAGCAGACTGCTTCTATTGCTGCTGAGGTTGAAGAGAAGGATAAAAAGAATCGGGTCGATATTCGCAACATGCGTTTGGTGACCATTGATGATGAAACCGCCAGGGATTTTGATGACGCGATTTATTGCGAGCCCAGAGGTCGGGGTGGTTATCGGCTCGTCGTTGCGATAGCAGACGTGTCTCACTATGTGCGCACAGGGTCGCCTCTTGACGAGGAGGCGTTGCGCCGGGGTAACTCTGTGTACTTCCCGGATCACGTGGTGCCCATGCTTCCCGAAAAGCTGTCCAATGGCCTGTGCTCCCTGAACCCGGACGTCGATCGCCTGTGTATGGTCGCAGATATGACCATCAGCGCCGCCGGTAACATCAGTGGTTACACGTTTTATCAGGCAGTTATGCGCAGCCATGCCCGATTGACGTATAACAAAGTCAGCGACATGCTTGAGCGGCCAGATACTGAGCCGGGATATCGCTTGTCTGCCCAGTATGCCGACGTGCTGCCACATCTGCATAACCTGTACGATTTGTACAAGTTGTTGCGTAAGGCGCGTAGAGAGCGTGGTGCTATCGACTTCGAAACCACGGAAACGCGGATTGTGTTCGATGCTGAGCGCAAAATCGAAGAGATTGTGCCGGTGCATCGCAATGATGCGCACAAGATTGTTGAAGAGAGTATGTTGTGCGCGAACGTAGCCGCAGCGCGCTTCCTAAAGAAACACAAAATGCCTGCCCTTTATCGGGTGCACGATGGCCCCTCGGAAGAGCGTCTTAATTCGGTGCGTTTGTTCCTGGGTGAGCTGGGTCTGCAGTTGGGTGGTGGCGATAGTCCAACGTCGGCGGACTACCAGGAGTTGTTATCCCAGATTGTCGATAGACCAGATGCGAATGTGATCCAGACGGTTATGCTGCGGTCGCTGAGTCAGGCGGTTTATAGCCCGGATGAAAGTGGTCACTTCGGCTTGGGCTTCCCGAGTTACGCTCACTTCACCTCGCCAATTCGCCGTTACCCTGACCTGATTGTGCACCGCGCTATCAAGTCACGGATTCATAATCCTGAAGTAACCAAGGATGTGGTGTCTCCAGCTGTACACGATGCAACACTGGTAGAGTATCCCTACGATTACGCCAAGATGGAGCAGCTGGGTGAGCATGTGTCGATGACTGAGCGACGCGCAGATGATGCGACCCGCGATGTTATGGCTTGGCTCAAGTGTGAGTTTCTGAGTGATCATGTGGGTGAAGAGTTTGACGGTGTGATTGCCGCTGTTGTGCCCTTTGGTTTCTTTGTTCAGCTCGCGGATGTGTATATCGAAGGTCTTGTGCATGTGTCCACCTTGAGTGGCGACTATTTTCATCACGATGCTGCCAAGCATCGCTTGATTGGCGAGCGCACGGCCATCAGCTTCCGCCTGGGCGACGAGTTGCGTGTACGTGTAATGCGGGTTGGCATGGAAGATCGAAAGATCGACCTGGAGTTGGTCAGTGAGCCGAAACGGCGGCAAGCTGATCGGGACGGGTTGGGGGTTGCCAAGCGGGATGCCCGTGGCAAGGACGGAAAGCGCGGCGACAAAGTCCGTGGTCGTGGCGGGGCATCTGCGGGGCCAAAATCCGGTAAGAGTGGAAGCACTGGTAAATCCGGGCGTGGCAGCAAGCCTGCGACTGCAAAAGCGCAACTGGTTGCGGAAGCTGCCCGTGATGCTGGCAAAAAGCCCAAGAAGGGTGCGGTCAAGCCAGATGGTGTGAGTAAGCCGCGCAAACCCCGTAAGACAAGCAAATAACAGGAATCCAAACCAGTGTCCCAGGAATTTGTATTCGGTTGGCATGCGGTTGAGGCAGTCCTCAAGCGCGAGCCTGAAAGGTTGCAGCGTGTTTGGATTCAGACCGGCCGGCAGGACAAGCGAGTAAAGTCCATCACAGATGCCCTTGATGAGTTAGGGGTGAAGTGGGGTGTTGTCCATCGCCGTGAGTTGGATGAGCGAGTTGGCGGGGTTCACCAAGGTGTTGTTGCGGCAGTCAGTGAAAGCCGTGAGTGGACAGAGGACGACCTTCTGGCCCAGCTTGCGGCAAGCGACAAGCCTCCATTTCTGTTAGTGCTGGATGGTGTAACCGACCCCCATAATCTGGGTGCGTGTATGCGCACCTGTGATGCGGTGGGTGTGCAGGCTGTTATCGTTCCTAAGGATAAATCCGCTTCGCTTACTCCAGTGGCCCGCAAAGTTGCTTGCGGTGCGGCCGAGACGGTGCCATTCGTGCGCGTGACAAATCTGGCTCGCTTTCTGCGCACTCTGAAGGATCAGGGTGTTTGGTTGATCGGCACTGCCGGTGAGGCGAAGACGACTCTGTATCAGGCTGACTTTAAAGGCCCGGTTGCGCTGGTGATGGGGGCGGAAGGCAAGGGTATGCGCCGCCTTACCCGTGAGCACTGCGATCAACTTATCCACATACCCATGCTTGGCCATGTGGATAGCCTCAACGTTTCTGTCGCTACCGGCGTTTGCCTGTATGAGGCTTTGCGTCAACGCATTGGTTAGCCCTTGCACAGAAGCCCCTGTACGCCTAGAATACGTGACCCCTTTTTTTAGGGGGAGGTTTGTATTGCTTCTAATCAGGTGTACAACACTTCGCTTTTGATTAAGGTTTTTTGTAAGGCCTTATTAATAAAGCACAAAACCGGCAGCTTAGGCTGTCACCTCCTTGCTTTCATGCTTCCCGGTCAGTCCGCGAATTAGAGAAAGCTGTTTAAACCGTAGGGAGAACTCATGCGTCACTACGAAATCGTATTTATGGTACACCCGGATCAGAGCGAGCAGGTGCCCGCTATGATCGAGCGTTATACCAGCCTCATCACTGAAGATGGCGGCAAGGTAGATCGTTTGGAAGATTGGGGCCGTCGTCACATGGCATACCCGATCAACAAGATTCACAAGGCTCACTATGTGCTGATGAACGTTGAATGTTCACAGGCTGCAATGGACGAGCTGACTCACAACTTCCGGTTTAACGATGCCATCATCCGTGACTTGATTCTGCGTCGCGATGAAGCTGTTACCGATATGTCTCCGATGAAAGCCGCTGAGTCCCGTGAGGACCGTCGTTCCGGCGGAGATGATCGTCCGCGTCGTTCGGCTGAATCTTCTGATGACCGTCAAGGCGAGCGCCAAGACGAAGAGCAGTCAGCGGATTCCCAGGACGAAGAAGAGTAATTAACCGGAGTTGAGGAGATACGTTATGGCTCGTTTTTTCAGACGTCGTAAATTCTGCCGCTTCACGGCAGAAGGTGTTAAAGAGATCGATTATAAAGATCTGGACACCTTGAAAGGTTATGTCACAGAAACCGGCAAAATCGTGCCTAGCCGTATTACTGGCACAAAAGCACGTTATCAGCGTCAGCTGGCTACCGCTATTAAGCGCGCCCGCTACCTGGCACTGCTGCCGTACTCGGATAGCCACGATAACTAAGTAACAGAAAGACAGGACTTGGGACCATGCGTGCACTGGCACAATTTGTAATGCGCGGTCCCCTGCAGGCCAGCGGGGTAGCAGCAGTAACAACTGCGGTGCCTTTGCTGTTCTGGATTGGCGCAGCGGTTGTTGGCCTGGTTATTCTCAGGCTTGGCATCAGTCAGGGGCTTAATATTGGCCTTTGGGCACTACTTCCGGCTCTTGGTTGGAGTGTGTTCGGGGGCGATCCTACAGCTCTGGCGGTGCTGCTGCAGGTGATGCTGATGGCATCCATGCTGAGAACAACACTGTCCTGGGAAAGAGCCCTTCTTGGAGGGAGCTTTCTGGCGATCGTCATGGGGCTTATCTTGCCCATGGTGTATCCCGGTTTGATGGACGAACTCGTTCGCACCGGGGTCAGTTTTTACGAACAGTACAATGCTGAAGTGGCCCGTGCGCTTGGGAGCGATCTCGAGACGGTTATACGGGACACCATGAACGCCAGTATGGCCGGTAGTTATCTGGCAATCGGCGTGGGCATGACAATGTTGGCAAGATCGTGGCAGTCGGGATTGTATAATCCCGGCGGATTCCGCAAGGAATTCCACGATCTCAAGCTGTCACCCGCCGTTGCAGTGGTTCTTATCGCCACCATGGTTGTTGGCCCGTTTCTCGGGTTGAATGCTATGTTGCTGGTCTGGATAGCCGGAACGCCGATGTTTTTGGCGGGCCTGGCACTGATTCATGGCATTGTTGGTCGTAAAAATCTGAGTGGCCAGTGGCTTGCAATGTTTTACGTTGCACTGGTGCTTCTGGGCCCAAGCCTGATGATTCTGTTAGTGGTTCTGGCTTTTGTGGATAGCTGGCTGGATATCCGGAGGCGAATAAAGCCTGCCGGGCCGGCTGAATAAAGCACGAAGAGGTTAACGAGATGGAAGTTATTCTGCTCGAGAAAGTTGCAAACCTTGGCACCTTGGGCGACAAGGTAAAAGTTAAGTCCGGTTACGGCCGTAATTATCTGCTTCCGTACGGCAAGGCTGCGCCTGCCACCGAAGCAAATCTGAAGGCGTTCGAAGAGCGTCGTGCCGAGCTTGAGAAAGCAGCAGCCGAGAAGCTGGCAACAGCTCAGGCCCGCGCTGAGGCTCTGGAAGGTGCATCCTTCACAGTAACCTCCAAAGCAGGCGATGAAGGCAAGTTGTTTGGCTCCATCGGTGTACGTGATATTGCTGACGTAATCACTGCTGCAGGTACTGAAGTAGAGAAGAGCGAAGTTCGCTTGCCAGAAGGCCCGCTGCGGTCAACAGGCGAGTACGAGATCGAGCTTCACTTGCACTCTGATGTTGAAGTAACTGTTAAACTGGCGGTTGTTGCCGAGTAAGCTGTCTTCTTCGGAAGCAGTGCCGGGCTTGTCCCGGCTTCGGTAACACGCTGGTGGCTGGTAGAGAGCTCTTCTGGGTTTTCGCCCGGCCAACCCAACAGGCCCGAACCGTTTAATACGGCTTTCGGGCCTGTTGCTTTCTGGTATGCTGTTAACTCCGGTAACCCCCTCCATTGCTGCGACCTTCCGCTTACACTGTCGTGGCTGTGATGTTCAACTGAAGATGTGTTCATGGCGAAGCCTAATCTGAAACCCGCAATTATCGATACCGAAACCAGCCGCATCAAGGTGCCACCTCATTCCGCAGAAGCGGAACAGGCAGTGCTGGGTGGTCTTATGCTGGACAACCGGCGATTTGATGAGATTACCGAGATAATCTCCGCTGCCGATTTTTATCGCCAGGATCACCGGCTGATCTTTGGTGCGGTGGAGCGTCTGGCGAGCGAAAATGAGCCGCTGGATGTTGTTACTCTGGCTGAATTTCTGGAGCGTGCTGGCGATATTGAAGATGCTGGCGGCCTTTCTTATCTGGCGGAGCTGGCGGAGAAAACACCCGGTGCTGCCAATATTCGAGCCTATGCCGAGATCGTCCGAGAGCGCTCAATCCTCCGGCAACTCGTGGAAGTTTCAGGCACGATCACCGATTCGGCGTTTAATCCTCAAGGGCGCAACAGCAGCGAGATTCTGGATGAGGCGGAGCGTAATGTATTCAAAATTGCTGAGTCCAGGGTTAAAGAAGGCTCGGGTCCTCAGTCGATTAATCCGATTCTGACCAAAGCCCTGAGCCGTATTGAAGAATTGTTCGAATCTGGCGAACAGACTACCGGTTTGACGACAGGGTTCAGAGACCTGGATGAGCAAACATCTGGTATGCAGCCTGCCGATCTCATCATCGTGGCTGGACGACCCTCGATGGGTAAGACTACCTTCGCCATGAATATTGTCGAGAATGCCCTGATCAGCACGGGCACACCGGTTTTGGTATTCAGTATGGAGATGCCGGCAGATGCACTGGCCATGCGTATGCTGTCGTCTCTGGGTCGTATTGACCAAAGCAAGGTTCGTGGCGGAAAGCTTGAAGAAGACGATTGGCCAAGGCTTACCTCTGCCGTCAGCCTGCTTAAAGACAAGCCTTTGTATATTGATGATACACCGGGCCTTAGCCCCACTGATCTGCGCTCTCGCGCACGCCGGATTGCCCGTGAGAACGGGGGCAAAATCGGCTTGATCATGGTCGACTACCTGCAGTTGATGCGGGTGCCGGGCAATACTGAAGGCCGGACCGCGGAGATCTCGGAGATTTCCCGGTCTCTGAAAGGCATTGCAAAAGAACTTAGCTGCCCAGTGGTGGCACTTTCGCAGCTTAACCGGAGCCTTGAGCAGCGCCCCAACAAACGCCCGATTAACTCTGACTTGCGAGAGTCTGGTGCGATTGAGCAAGACGCAGACGTCATCATGTTTGTTTATCGTGATGAAGTGTACAACGAAGATACGCCAGATAAGGGCGTTGCCGAAATCATCATCGGTAAGCAGCGTAATGGTCCTATTGGCACCATACGCCTCGCCTTCATTGGTAAATATACAAAATTTGAAGACCTCGCTAGCGGTGACTACGGGGATTATGGTGGAGAATACTAATGCCGCGCAGTACCGTCGCCCGCATTAATCTTGATGCCTTGCGCACTAACTATCGAGCAGCTTGCGAGCGTTCAGGTGGTGCCAAAGTCATGGCCGTTGTGAAGGCTGATGGCTACGGCCATGGTATTGCCCGGGTTGCATCGGCCTTGGCGGATATGGCGCCCAAGTTCGCCGTTGCCTGTATTGAAGAAGCTTGGGCTATTCGCGCGGCGGGCCATGCGCAGCCAGTGGTATTACTTCAGGGTGTGCATGCCGCGGGTGACCTGGCAGACTGCGTACACAGTAACTTTGAGCCGGTGGTGCACGGTGAGCAGCAGCTGGCGTGGATGGAGCAGAGTGGCGATGCGCCGACCTTCTGGCTGAAGGTTAACACTGGGATGAACCGTCTGGGCTTCCGGGGAGATGCTCTGCCTGCCGTTATGACCAAGCTCGAAAAAATGGGTGCTGCGCCCAAGCTTCAAGGGTTTGTTGGCCATTTCGCGTGCGCTGATGATGCCAGTAGCACAATGACACTTGCCCAGACTGCAAACTTTGAGACAGCAACCGCGCCCTGGCCCACACTGATGAAAAGCGTGGGGAATTCTGCAGCCCACTTTATTCCAGGTCAGCCGCTGTTTGACTGGAGCCGCCCGGGCATCATGCTCTATGGGGGCTCACCGATCGTTGGGAAGACGGGCCCCCAACTCGGTCTTGAACCAGTGATGAGCCTTGAGGCGCCGCTTATTACCACGCGGGTTGTGAAAGCGGGTGAAAGTGTAGGCTATGGCGCAGGCTGGGTTGCTGAGCGCGACACCCGCATGGGTATGGTCGCCATTGGCTACGGAGACGGCTACCCCCGCCATGCCGGAACGGACACGCCAGCGGCCATTGCTGGCCGGCGTATCAGGCTGATCGGTCGGGTCTCCATGGATATGCTGGCAGTGGATTTGAGCAATGTGTCAGAGGCGAGGGAAGGAGATCTTGTTGAGTTGTGGGGGCGCACGGTTGGAATCGACGAGGTGGCAAGCTGTGCCGGAACCATCTCTTATGAGCTACTCACGGGGCTTACCAGCCGGGTTCCTCGAGTCTCCCAATAGCCTGCTCAGGTAGTTTCAGGCTCCTGGATGATTTCTTCAATGAAGTCGAGAATGGATGCCAGGCTGCGGTCGTCCAGCTTTTTAAGTACTTTGTGGACAACCATCTTACTGCCTTTGAGCATGCTGCTAATGCCTACTTTGGCCATGCTTAGCATCATCTTGCTGGCCCTCAGTCGCCGTAGAGGCTCAATAAAAAAGAAATCCAGGCCTGCGTCGGTCATGTCTACAATCAGGGCGTAGAGCTTGTCGATCGCTTCTTTGTCAGCTTTGCCACGCCCCCGTAGCTCTTCTACGGTATAGAGGGCCCGCATGCGCAATTCGTCTGGAATTGGGGCAACAATATGGCTCTGTTGTTTCAGCATGGTGATCCTGTTGTTGTATGCTTCTTGAAGGAATAGCAAGTGCAGTGCCGAGCAGGTTCGCCTGACGGCATCTTGAGTTGCGAATCATTCTACGAAACGGCAGCAGGAAGCCATTGGCCAAACAGGGCCCCGTGGCGCGTCATATCAGTATTATCCGGAGGCATTGAACCCTAGTGCATGTACTTGTTGTTCACGATTACGGCCCCTTGGGGAAGGTTCTGCTCGAGCGGCTCAGAAATACCTCTCTGCGTGTTAGCCCGTTGCTGGTCAGCGATCCGGCTGGCGCTAACCTGAGTGCCCTTGAGCGCTGGATCCCGGATGATACTGATCTTATTGTTAATGCGCTCTGGATGGCAGACCCTGAAGTAGCAGAGCGCGATCCTGAAGGCACCCACAAAGCTGCATTTTCGCTTCCGGTGGCCATCGCGGAGTATGCCCGCGACAAAGGCATGGCGCTGTTCCAGCTATCTTCGTGCTACGTGTTTGATGGCCGTAAGCAAAGCGGCTATATCGCTTCTAACCCCGGCCAGCCGGTGAATGAACTTGGCAACTGGCAGTGGGAGTGTGAACAGGCATTGCGCACACTCTTGCCCCGGCACATTATTTTGCGTACCGGCTGGAGTTTGGGGCGCTTCATTCGCAAAGTTCAGGCGAGCACGGCAGCGAATGAGACTCTGACTTTACCCGGGCGTTGTGTGGGGCAACCTGTGTCAGTGCAGGATCTCGCGAGGGTAATGACCGCTGTTATTCAGCAGTTGGATTGCGGTGCTGAGGTGTGGGGAACCTATCAGTACGCGGGCGCCGAAGAAATCAGTCTGTATGAGTTAGGCCTGGCCATTGCTGGCTTGCCGGGTATTCCGGAAGATATTCACGTTGTGGATGATATGCCGTTATGGGGCGCTCTTGAGCCACCCAACACAACGCTGATATGCACCAAAATCCGGAATACATTCGGAATCAAACAGCAGCCGTGGCGCTCCGGGTTAGCGAATGAGCTGACTATGCTGAAGGAAGGCTTGATGCGAACTGAAACTGGCATGCCGACCAAATAGTGGCGGCCAGTTTCAGTCAATAACGGTTTAGTGCTGACAGTTTTGGCGCGAGAACTCTCGGGTTACCAGCTGCAGTGCTTCAACATCCAGCAACTCGACTTCACGGCCGCGGGCGCGGATAAGGCCCTGGTTCTGGAAGCGAGTGAAAACACGGCTGACCGTTTCAACCGCTAGTCCAAGAAAGTTCGCAATATCATTTCTGGCCATGGGCAGGCTGAAGTTGGTTGGCGACATGCGCCGGCGCTGGAAACGGCTGGACAAAGACAGAAGCAGTGCTGCAATACGTTCTTCCGCAGTGTTCTTGCTAAGCAGCATGGCCAACTGATGACTGTTTTGAATTTCCTGGCTCATCAAACGGTACATGTGGTGCTGTAGATCTGGCAACTTGCCAGTCAGTTCTTCCAGCTTCTCAATCGGAAACTCGCATACGCTGGTCCGCTCCAGCGCCTTGGCTGTGCACGCATAGAACTCGCCACTCATGCTGTCCAGACCCACAAGCTCTCCGGGCATAAAAAAGCCGGTAACCTGCTCTTCACCACCTTCGGTGATAATCGACGTTTTGACCGATCCACTTTTCACAGCGAAGCAGGAGCGGAAAGGCGTGCTTTGATCGAAGATATGTTCGCCGCGATCGTACATGCGCCCCTGTTGTACAATGTCTTCCAGGCTGTCGAGGTCATTATCCTGAACGGCAAGCGGTAGGCAGAGGTTGCTCAAGCTGCACTGCTGGCAAGATGCTTTCAGGGGCGAGGGCGCTTGGCGAAATCTGATTGGTTGGGCCATTTCTGGTAGATCGTCCGAATTGATGCAAATCAAAGGATCACTCTAATACGTGGGCACTGGTTTGCCAATGCGCAAATCTAAGGATATGCATATATCGCCTAATGTCGTCGGCCCGAGCGGGCTGCTTTGGCAGCAGCTTTCTTTTCGGAAAGCTTGGCTTCTTTTTCGGCTTCCGCCGCGGCAGCTATCTTTATTTCCCGCTCCACCATCTCGGGTGTCTCCAGTGAGATTCTCCCAAGCGTGCCAGCACGGAACTCATTGAGCAGCACTTCAGAAACTTTGTTCAAGTCCGGAACTCCACCGCGGCCGAGGAACCGCCGCTTTTTGGCGATGCCGTCCATGAGAGCCAGGCCATCTGCCGGCAACTCGTTGAAGCCGTATCGGGCTTTCACAAGCTCGGGGTAGGCTTCTCGCAGGTAGTCCGCTTCAAACATCGCAATGTCTTCAAAATCCAGAACGGAGCTGCGTATGGCTCCGGTAATCGCCAACCGGTATCCACATTCCTCTGGTGAGAGCTTTGGCCACAGGAACCCCGGTGTGTCGTAAAGCAAAATGTTGTCCGGTAATTTGATGGTTTGCTGTGCTTTGGTAACTGCCGGCTCGTTGCCTGTCTTGGCAGCCGGGCGCCCGGCAAGAGTATTGATCAGCGTAGATTTTCCTACGTTTGGTATGCCCAGAATCATTACTCGCAAAGCGCTTTTCTGCCGATCATGGTTCGGTGTCATTTCCCCTGCCAGCCGGAGTATATCCAGCGCCTCGCCACGTTGGTTGTGGGTGAGGGTGATGGTTCGTACACCTCGCTCTCTTTCCAGCCAGGCCTGCCATTGCGCCGTAACGTCTGGATCAGCCAGGTCGCGCTTGTTGAGGACTCTGAGTAGTGGCGTGTCGCCGCGCAGGGCGGGCACCAGCGGGTTTTCGCTGCTAAAGGGGATGCGGGCGTCCAGTACCTCAATGATGAGATCCATTTGAGGCATGATTTGTTTGATCTCCTTGCGGGCTTTGTGCATGTGCCCTGGAAACCAGTTAATAGCCATCTGTTACGCTCCGAAAGTATGTGAATAGGGGCATTATGAAGGGGAATGACCAAACTTTCACATTTGTTTCGAGGCCCTCATGTGGCGGCTTTTCAGCGGCTTGGCTCACAACCTGTAGAAAAAGAAGGGATATCAGGGTGAAAACCAAGGGCGGGATGCTTTAGGCTGTCAAACCAGTCGATTAACCAATCCAAATTGTTAACGGAGATATTTTTATGAAGCTCGCAAAACTGTTCGGCACTGCTCTTGTGGCACTGAGCCTGACTGCGCCCGCATTGGCGCAGCAAGCGCCTGGTGGACAGCCGGATCAGGTAGGTCAGTTGGCCCAAATGGTAGGGCTTTCCGAGGATCAGCAAAAAGAGATCCGCGGCATCCTTGATGAGATGCAAGGTGAAATTGGTACGCTGCGCGAAGAAGCTCGTGCCTTGCAGGAGCAAATGCAGGCTGAGATTAAAGCAGATTACGATGAAGGTGCCATCCGCAAGCAAGGAGAAAATCTGGGCGATGTAACCGGTGAAATTGCCGCGCTTTCAGCGTTGATGCAGGCTAAGGTCGACAGCGTGTTCACGCAGGAGCAGCGTGATGAGCTGGATAAGAAAATGCAGGAAATGCGCCAGCAAATGCAGCAGCGCCAGATGATGATGCAGCAGCAAGGCCAGTAATATGTAGCCTGCTATCTCACCTGTTTATCAGGGGGGGGGGTAAGGAAAGAGGGCAGTGCGCAACCCGTGTGCGCACTGCCTGAGCTCAACCGATAATTAGAAGTACAGGTTGAACATTACGTTGCCAGCACCCAATTCGAGTTGGGTATCACAACCATTACAGCCGGCATCAGAAAGGCCTGCGCCGATTTGCCCGCTGATGGAGATGCCATCAGTAATCATAGCTTCTGCACCAAAGAAAGCACCAAGGGCGAAGCCAGTATCGTCCTGATTAACAAGGCCCAAAGCTCCACCGGCGAATGGGCGAATTTGGTTGGATATGTCACCTAGATACATGCGCGCACCGCCGCCAAGGGCAATCCCGGTGTCGGTTCCGGATCCATCCCTAGCTTGATAGTCGGCTACGGTAAGGTAGGCATAGGGAACTAGGGTCTCGCTTACCTTGAAACCAATCATGTATGAAGGCGCAACGGCTGAACTAACAGCAATATTGTTTGAACTGCTAAAAGGGTTAAAGCCCATCATGATCTTGGAGTCAGATTCCTGAGCAACAGCCATGCCAGAGGACAGGATAGCGGTAGCAGCGGTAGCAGCAACCAGTTTGGACTTGAGAGAGAAAAGCTTCATTATCAGATTTCCATTCTTTGGTGTTTTAAGCAAGAACCGGAGCAGGCCCTGGGGTGATCTAAGGCGCTCCGGTGTCCGGGTCGCGCAGGACCTGAGCGACGGTGTGGATTTTCGTTGCTTTAGCTATGAAACGCAAGGCTGAAGGCAGGGTGAAGCTAAGGGCAGGGTTCAGCTTGTGCACTATTCAACGTGTTTAACGGGAATCTGAATAGCATTTGAGGCTGCTGGTACTTTTGGGGTCGCAAGGCCCAGGTTGTTTTTGTCGAACACTTTGTCAGCCCTGTAGCTTGAGCGCACCATTGGGCCCGACGGTACTTCCATGAAGCCTTTCTCCAAACCTATTTCACGGTACTGGTTAAACTCTTCCGGCGTTACATAGCGCTCTACCGGCAAATGGTTTGGCGTTGGCCGCAAGTACTGGCCCAGTGTCAGAATATCCACGCCTATTTCGCGTAGATCGTCCATGGTGGCCAGGATTTCTTCGTGAGTCTCGCCCAAACCCAGCATCAGACTGGTTTTAGTGAGCACGTCTGGCCGGTATTGCTTGGCGTGAGCCAGCACACTGAGGGTCTTCTCATAGCCAGCACGTGGATCACGAACGCGACGTGTTAGCCGTTCTACAGTTTCAACGTTCTGCGCAAATACCTCAAGGCCGGAGTCCAGTACCTTCTCTACATCGCTCATTACCGCATCGAAGTCGGGCGTCAGCGCCTCTACAGCGACTTCTGGAGTGCGCTTTTTGATGGCTGATACACAGGCCGCGTAGTGGGCGGCACCGCCATCTTCCAGGTCGTCCCTGTCTACAGAGGTAAGTACAATGTAGCGTAGGCCCATGAGCTCAACAGACTTGGCGGTATTTTCCGGTTCGTCTTTGTCTAACCAGCCATTGGGGTTGCCGGTATCCACAGCGCAGAAGCGGCAGGCGCGGGTGCATACTGAGCCCATCACCATGATGGTTGCCGTGCCGGCGGTCCAGCATTCGCCAATATTGGGGCAGTGAGATTCCTGGCACACGGTGCTTAACCGGTTTTCAGTGACGTTTTTGCGCACAGCTTCAAATCGTTCGCCGCCGGGCATTTTGGCCCTCAGCCACCGCGGCTTGCGTTCAACAGATACAGGCTCCTGATTTGCCGAGCGCTTCTGGCCATCTTTGATAGCTGAAAAACCATGCTCGTTACGGAATTTGGAACCACTGGTGACGCGGGGCTTTGTGCTTTCGCTCATTGCAACCGGACTCTCATTGAGGCTTGGGGATCCTGAGAGAATAATCCGCTGGCAGGGCAGTTACAAGGTAGGTAAGGGCAATCACGGGGTGTTATAGGGGGATACCGGGCACGACTTTCGTCGTACCCGGTGGAGGATTGTTGATTAGATGCGGTTAAGCCTGAGCTTTTTCCAGTGCTTGAGACACGTCGGCAAGAATGTCATCTATGTGTTCGATGCCAATAGACAGGCGTACCAGATCTTCACTCACTCCCGCATTTTCGAGTTCTTCCGCGTTTAGCTGGCGGTGAGTGGTGGTAGCCGGGTGGCAAGCCAGTGACTTGGCATCACCAATGTTCACCAAGCGGTAGATCAGATCCAGCGCATCAATAAACTTGGCGCCAGCTTCACGTCCACCTTTGATGCCGAAACTCACAATGCCTGATGCTTTGCCGCCGCAGATCTTGTCGCAGGTGGCCTTGTACGGGCTGTTTTCCAATGCTGCGTAGTTCACCCATGCAACCGCAGGATGATTCTGCAGGAAGTTGGCAACTTTCTCGGCATTCTCGCAGTGGCGCTCCATACGCAAGCCCAGAGTTTCCAAACCTTGCATAATCAGGAATGAGTTAAAGGGCGAGAGGGCAGAGCCCGTGTTGCGCAGGGGCACAACGCGGCAGCGACCGATAAACGCCGCAGCGCCCAGAGCTTCGGTGTAGACCACGCCATGGTATGAGGGGTCTGGCTCGTTCATCATCGGGAACCTGGCGCCGTTGGCTTTCCAGTCAAACTTCCCTGAGTCCACAATGATGCCGGCTACAGTGGTGCCGTGACCGCCAATGTATTTGGTGAGAGAGTGCACAACGATATCCGCACCATGCTCAAACGGGCGGCAAATATAGGGCGTCGCGACAGTGTTATCTACAATCAGCGGAATGCCGTGCTTGTGAGCGATTTCAGCCCAGCGTGCAATATCTACTACGTTGCCGGCCGGGTTGCCAATTGACTCGCAGAACAGGGCGCGAGTCTGGTCATCAATGGCCTTTTCAATTGCGTCAAAGTCGTCATGACGGACCATGCGGCATTCAATGCCCTGGTTCGGCAGTGAGTGCGCAAAAAGGTTGTAAGTGCCGCCATACAGCTGGCTGGTGCTGATGATGTTATTGCCAACCCGGCAGATGGTTTGTAGAGCATAGGTGATGGCAGACATGCCAGAGGCAACAGCAAGGGAGCCTACGCCGCCTTCAAGAGCGGTCATGCGCTCTTCAAGTACCGAATTGGTCGGGTTCATGATTCGGGTGTAAATGTTGCCGGCAACCTTCAGGTTAAACAGATCCGCACCATGCTGGGTGTCGTCAAACGTGTAGGAGGTGGTCTGATAGATTGGTGTGGTTGCGGCCTTGGTGGTCGGATCGCCTTTGAATCCGGCGTGAAGGGCAATCGTCTCGAATTTCATAGTAACTTCCTTGCGAATGGATAGTTGGCGTTGTTGGTTTCGGGCGTCAGTATGCCATATAGATTTGGCGGGGTTTATACCGGTATGCAATCGTGACATGCCTGAACATAATATGCAGGCCTTTGAGGGCGATAAACCATTGAGAGTGAGGGGGATGGGTGATGAATAGTTGGGTATTTCTGGGGGTGGCTATAGTGGCTGAAGTGATAGCTACCTCTGCGCTTAGAGCAAGCGAAGGGTTTACCCGGCTGGTGCCGTCTCTCATTGTTGTTCTGGGCTACGGCTTGGCATTTTACCTACTTGCGTTAGCCTTGCGGACGATTCCGGTCGGAATCGCTTATGCAATTTGGGCAGGTCTTGGCATCGTGCTTATCGCAGCAGTAGGCTGGGTTGTATTTGGAGAGAAGCTAGATGCGTGGGGTCTGGTTGGTATGGGGTTGATTATTTCCGGCGTATTTGTGCTGAACGTCCTTTCCCGGACCGGTGTTCACTAA
This sequence comes from uncultured Marinobacter sp., assembly GCF_947488835.1. GTDB lineage: Bacteria > Pseudomonadota > Gammaproteobacteria > Pseudomonadales > Oleiphilaceae > Marinobacter. The sequence goes on from NZ_CANLBK010000002.1 coordinate 102,978, forward strand.
TCGGAAGGTATAGCGGTATCAGAGTCGGGAAACAGGGTGTCGTAGCACCAGGTAAACACAAAGGCATACACCAGATAAAACAGCGCAAATGAGACATCCACCAGAAGTGCTTCCAGCAGGCCTATATCCATCCACCAAGCAATAATCGGAAGGAAGGCCACTAGTAGCCCCGACTCGAAACAGATGGCATGTATGAAGCGATGTTTCAGGGATTTGCGAGTTGAGCCGGTAAACCGTTTTAATGTGTGATCAAATCCAAGATTGAAAATGTAGTTCCATACCGTGGCTAGCGTAGCCCCAATCAGGCCAAGCACGCCGGTCTTTTCAAGTGAGTAACCAAAGGCGAAGGCTGCCAGGGGGACGGAAATGAGCAGCCCGATAACTTCAAAGGAAACCGCTTGCCGGATTCTGTCGCCAGTGGTTCTCATGAGAAGTCTCCACAGAAGCTGGGTGCTGGGCGCTTTTTCTACGCGAAAATAAAAAAAGGCCGCGACGTGAATCGCGGCCTTTTTCGAATACTGGTAGCAAGGGGCGGAGTTGAACCGCCGACCCCAGCATTATGAGTGCTGTGCTCTAACCAACTGAGCTACCTTGCCATCGCTTCACCAAAGGAAGCGGCGCGTATATTATGAAGGGAGGGCTGAACTGTCAAGGGCTGACAGAAAATTCTGATCTAATAACTGTTCCTTCTCTAAGGTGATGTGGTCTTTAAGTGTTATTAAACAAGAGCTTGAAGGTTTTTGTGAAAGGCAGAAGGTGTTCGGATATTACAGGCAGAGACTGGTTTCAGGTGGACCTGCATAATAACGTGTATCATTATGCAATTGTCAGACGTCCCCATATTGGAAGTGGAATCTAACTATGCAATCGAAAGAACTAGTGGCGCAATTCATCGCTGATATCCAGGCGCAGCGTTTTGATGAGGCCAAGACCTTGCTCGCTACTGAAGGCTTTGAGTATGTTGGGCCGAACATGCGGTTCCTGAATCGCGATGACATGCTGTCCTACCAGTTTGGAATGGCTGCCATTCAGAAGGACTTGATTGTCCGTCAGCTCAGTGCCGATGGTGATCACGTATTTGCAATCCTTGACTATCAGACTCACTTCCAGCCAATTGGGGATGTGCGGCTCGCGGTATGGTTCCGTGTTCGAGATGACAAGATCCAGACTGTTGAAGCCTTCTATAATGCGGCAGTGGTTGAGAACATGCTGGGGGGTAACTTGCCTTCAGCGAACCCTTTGTAAAGGGTTTCTCCGTGAAATCGAAGAGCCACCGGCTGGACCGCTTTATTAGTCAGAATAGCGAGTTCTCGATTTCTGATACCCGCCTTTTAGTTGCCCAGAAGAGAATCATTCTGGATGGTTGTGCGGCTAACTCGGTTCAGCAGCGAGTGACTGAGTTCACTCATGTTGTATTGGATGGGCAGTGCTTAAACGATAGCAAGCCCGTTTACCTGATGCTGAATAAGCCCAAAGGAGTTGTTAGCGCGACCAAGGATCTTGAGCACCCTACCGTTCTGGACCTTATCGCGCACCCACGGAAGAGCGAGCTGCACATTGCCGGGCGGCTGGACCTTAATACAACGGGGCTGGTGCTGTTGACCAATGACGGTGCGTGGTCGCGTAAAATAAGTTTGCCTGAGACAAAGCTCGAAAAAACCTATGAAGTAACTCTTTCCAGGCCGCTCAGTGAAGAGTATGTGGCTGTGTTTCGGGAGGGGATATACTTTGCTTATGAAAACATCACAACGCAACCGGCAAGTTTAGAGATACTCTCAGAGTGCACGGCCAGGCTCACGCTGATTGAAGGAAAATATCATCAGGTTAAGCGGATGTTTGGTTACTTCCGGAACCAGGTGTTGGCTCTTCACCGGGTTTCTGTCGGGAATATTACCCTTGAGGGGGCTGAGGGGCAGCTTGCGGAGGGAGGTAGCAGGCCGCTAACGGCTGAAGAGTTGGGTGGTGTGGGTGTCAGGGCTGCCAAACATCCGTTCGACAGCCCCGCCGGCACATCAGTTAGGCTTAAACATTAAAGCGGAAGTGAATGACGTCGCCGTCCTGAACAATGTATTCCTTGCCCTCAAGGCGCCATTTCCCAGCTTCTTTTGCTCCTGCTTCGCCGTTATATTTCACGAAATCGTCATACCCAATGATTTCTGCACGGATAAAACCGCGTTCAAAGTCTGTATGAATCACTGCGGCGGCCTGTGGAGCCGTGGCACCGATTCTAACGGTCCATGCCCGCACTTCCTTCACACCTGCTGTAAAGTAGGTCTGTAGGCCTAGCAGGCTGTAGCCGGCGCGGATAACCCGGTCGAGGCCGGGCTCGTCCATTCCCATCTCGCCCAGGAACATGCTTTTTTCGTCATCTTCCAGTTCTGAAATTTCTGCTTCAATTTTGTTGCAGATCGGCACTACAACGGCGTTTTCTTCTGCTGCGATTGCACGCACTGTATCGAGGTACGGATTATTCTCGAAGCCGTCTTCGCTCACGTTAGCGATGTACATGGTTGGCTTGATGGTTAGAAGACACAGTTCGCGGATCAGCAGGAGTTCGTCTTTATTCAGGCCCATGCCGCGCACTGGCTTGCCTTCGTTCAGCACGGGCAGCAGGCGTTCAAAGATCTCGATTTGTGCTTTGGCTTCTTTGTCTCCACCTTTGGCAATCCGCTGAACACGCTTGATGGCTTTTTCAACGGTGTCCATGTCGGCCAGGGCAAGCTCGGTGTTGATGATCTCAATGTCGGCTGCCGGATCTATTTTGTTGGCCACATGAATGACGTTGGGGTCGTCAAAGCAACGTACCACGTGTGCAATGGCTTCGGTCTGGCGAATATTGGCAAGGAACTGGTTGCCCAGGCCTTCCCCTTTCGAGGCGCCTTCAACCAGGCCTGCAATGTCCACAAACTCCATGGTTGTAGGGACAGTGCGCTGGGGCTTAACGATCTCCGCAAGTTTGTCGAGCCGGGGGTCGGGCATGGCGACGACGCCAGCGTTAGGCTCAATGGTGCAAAACGGGAAGTTTTCCGCGCCAATGCCTGCTTTGGTCAGCGCGTTGAACAGGGTGGATTTGCCGACGTTAGGTAGGCCGACGATGCCGCAGTTAAAACCCATGGAATGCCTCTGCTGGTACTGGAAAGTTTGGCCGGATTATACCGGTGTACGCCAAAGGGTGCGAGTGAGGGAAATCAGGGCTGGTAGATTAGCCTGAAGTGGTCTCTGGTACTCTCAGGCGGTAGTTGGCTTAAAGCTGTGTAAGCGGTTCATTGCGGCTGCGAGGTTGCCAGAAACCGCGTCGGGTAATACCCGCATGGTTTCATTGAATACCTCGTTCAGGTCTTCCGTTTCACGCTTGCCCAAGCGGCCCAGGACATAACCGGTAACCTTGCGGCTGTCGCCGGGGTGGCCAATGCCAATCCGAAGTCGGTGAAATTCGTTGGTGCCAAGGTGGGCAATGGTGTCTCTCAGGCCGTTGTGACCGCCGTGTCCTCCGCCTTTTTTGAGTTTGGCGGTGCCGGGAGGGAGGTCAAGCTCATCGTGAGCAATCAGTATCTGGCTGGGAGTAATTTTGAAAAAATCAGCGAGTGCTTTTACAGAAAGGCCGCTACGGTTCATAAAGGTAGCGGGATTCAGTAGGTGGAGCTCAAGGCCTTGCCACTGAATGCGGGCGTAGTGCCCGTGGTATTTCTTTTCGGGACGGAGCGACTGACCCGCATCGCGGGCCAGTGCTTCAACGAAGAGGGCGCCGGCATTATGGCGGGTATTCTCGTAGTCCGGACCGGGGTTACCCAGCCCAACCACCATGACAATATCCTGTGCCATCTGCCAACGCCTCCGGAGTAATTACTCCTTGTCTTCGCCTTCTTCGCCTTCGGCTGCTTCATCTTCCGCATCGTCAGACTTGACGCCTTTCGGCTTGCTGACAGACACAACAGCCTGGTCGTGTTCTGCGTCGTGCTGCAGAGCAGGAATGCGAACGCCTTCTGGCAGTACCAGGTCGCTCATGTGAATAACCTGGTCCATCTCGACATCAGCCATATCGATGGCGATGAATTCAGGCAGGTTTTGCGGCAGACAAGCTACCTCAACCTCAGTCATCAGGCGGAAAGCAACGCCACCAAAGGTCTTGATCGCAGGTGCTGTGTCTTCGTTCAACAGGTGTAGAGGAACGTGAACAAAGATTTCCTGGTCTTTCTCTACGCGCTGGAAGTCGGCGTGAGACAGCAGCAGCTTGTACGGGTGCCGCTGAAGGTCTTTGATGATAACGCTTTCTTTCTTGCCATTCAGTTCAATGGTCAGAATGTGAGAGAAGAAGGCTTCGTTTTCCAGAGCTTTTTTCAGCTCGTTGTGCCAAATGGAAATCGGGGTCGCTTCTTTACCAGCACCGTAAATGATGGCTGGAATTTTACGCTCTTCGCGACGCAGGCGGCGGCTCGCACCTTTCCCCTTGTCGTCACGAGGAAATGCTTCAATAACAAAGTCCTGAGACATGGTTTTTACCTCAATCGTCATCTGAACTGCCCGCGACCAGGCGTTTGGACAGATGATATTTTCGAAAAGCCGGATTTTTCCGGCTGACTAAAAGAGTCGGGAGCCTTGTAGGGCTCCCGACTCGGTATCTTGATGAAAGCTGCCAGTAACTTGCTGTTTATCAGCGCATTACGGCGAGCAATCTACTCAGGCGTTCTCAAACAGCGCGCTGATAGACTCTTCGTTGCTTACGCGACGAATGGACTCTGCGAGCAGTCCGGCCATGCTGAGGGGGCGGATTTTAGCACAGTTCTTCGCTTTGTCACCCAACGGGATGGTGTCGCACACAACAACTTCGTCAATTACTGACCCGTTGATGTTTTCGATTGCGGGGCCAGAGAGAACCGGGTGGGTAATATAAGCCACCACACGGGTTGCTCCACGCTCTTTCAAAGCATTGGCGGCCTTGCACAGGGTGCCTGCGGTATCAACTATGTCGTCCACAAGGATGCAGGTCTTATCTGCAACGTCACCGATAATGTGCATAACCTGAGATACGTTGGCCTTGGGGCGGCGCTTGTCAATAATGGCCAGGTCGGCGTCATCCAGCAGTTTTGCAATGGCGCGGGCCCGTACAACGCCGCCTACGTCTGGTGATACCACAACAAAATTCTCAAACCGCTGCTTTTCGATGTCATCAAGCAGAACAGGCGTGGCGTAGATGTTATCTACCGGCACATCGAAAAAGCCCTGAATCTGGTCAGCGTGCAGGTCTACCGTTAATACGCGATCGACGCCGATGCTGGAGATCATGTCTGCAACAACTTTGGCGCTGATGGCAACGCGGCTGGAGCGTACCCGGCGATCCTGGCGTGCATACCCGTAATAAGGGATAACTGCCGTGATGCGTGATGCAGAGGCGCGGCGCAGGGCGTCGGCCATCATGATCAGTTCCATCAGGTTGTCATTGGTTGGGTAGCACGTGGGCTGAATAATGAATACATCGTGACCACGAACGTTTTCGTTAATCTCGACGGTAGTTTCGCCATCGCTGAAACAGCCTACAGTGGCCTCTCCCATGGGGATGTGGAGTTTTTTTGCGATAGCGTGAGAAAGCTCGGGATTGGCATTGCCAGTGAAAATCATCAATTTGGACACGACGGCATCCTTCTCGTTTTCGGAGGTTGAGTCAGAAGAAGCGGGAGAAAAATGGCTGGGGTGGCAGGATTCGAACCTGCGCATGACGGGATCAAAACCCGTTGCCTTACCACTTGGCGACACCCCAGTATCGTGCTTTTTCGGCATCATTCTAGCTCTGTCAGCTTTTGGTGAAGTGGTGATATGTTCACCCCTTTAGCTACGAACCCGGTGATGCCGGAAGGTTTGCTTTCCCAGATGATCCGGGCTGCGGATTCTGTAGGGAAACGTCCAAATATGCAAGCCCCGGTTCCGGTTAATCTTGCAGGTCCGAATTGTTTGAGCCAGTCCATGCTCTGCTTGACTTCAGGATATAGTTTTTTAACCACATCTTCACAGTCATTTCGGTACCTCGAGGCGTCTCCCTCAAAAGCGGGCGCTATTGTCATCTTCGGGGTGTTTCTTGTCAACCCTTGTTCTGAAAATATCTTTCCGGTGTTGATGTTGCATGTTGGTTTCAGAACCAAAAACCAGTCTTCTGGCGGGAAGGCAGGGGTTAGTCTTTCGCCAACGCCTTCGCCGAAGGCTGCATGGCCATGCACGAAAACGGGCACATCTGCGCCGAGGGTCAGGCCTATTTCTGCAAGCTCGTCTAAGCCCATTTGCAGTTTCCAGACGTGGTTGAGCCCCAAGAGGGTAGTGGCTGCGTTTGAGCTCCCCCCGCCGAGCCCGCCGCCCATCGGCAGACGTTTGTTGATACTGATACTGACGCCAGGAAGCTCGCCAGCCGCCTTGTGCGCAAGGGCGCGAGCTGCCTTGATAATCAGGTTGTCTTCATCCGGAACGCCAGTAATTGGGTTCTCAAGGCGAACTTCAGGCTGTTCAGGTGTCACGCGGAGCGTTATATCGTCGCCGTAGTTGAGGAATTGAAACAGAGTCTCAAGCTCATGGTAGCCATCCGCGCGCCGGCCAACTATGTGGAGAAAAAGGTTCAGCTTGGCTGGAGAGGGCAGGGTTATCGTTTCGGTCACGGGGCCAGATCCTGCCAGTCGCTGACAACAACGCGCACTCGTTTGTTGTCTTTCAGTGCTGTGATTCTGGCGGGCAGTGCAGGTGTGTTGCCTTGCAGTTCGTGCCAGCGATCGTAACGGATTTCCCAGCCGTCCTGGCGAATTATTGCTAACTCACCGCGGGCATCGAACAGCAACCGGGGGTTGCCAGCCGGCGCTGGCAGGCCGCGTATCCACCAGGTCAGGCTTTCCAGGGGCAGTTGCCAGCCCGTGGCGGCCTCCATAAGTGCATCGGGATCGCCAGAGCGGTAGGTTTCACCGTTGGAGAGGGTCAGTTCAACAAACCCCGGAGTGCCATTCAGCTTGGTGCTGCCCATTCCCAGAAATGAGGATGACAAGGCTAGATCGTAGGCTTCGCCCTTCTGGATCCAGTGGTTGATAATGGCTGTGCCGCTGTCTGTTGGTTGGCGTACCGCCAATTTGCCCGATAACCGCCAATGATCAAACTGCCCCAGTCTCGCGGAGCGGTCTTGCCAATTGGACGGAGGCTGATCTGTCATCCCCTCTGGCAGTGGCTCCAGTTGAATGGTGGTACAGGCATTCAGGATCACCATAAGCAGTACGGCTGCCCATAAGCGAATAGCCTGAGCCATCACTGTTCACCAGTGTTGGTTAGCCGGTCAATGGTTTCTCGCAGAATGTCGTGTTCCATGTCCTGCTCAAGCGCTTCTTTCCAGATTACCTGTGCCTGCTCTTCGGCACCGCTCATCCACAAAGCTTCCCCATAGTGGGCGGCCACTTCCGGGTCAGGAAATGCTTCCCAGGCCCGGGATAGATAATCGAGTGCGGGTTCAATCTGGCCTTCCTGAAGCAGAACCCACCCCATGCTGTCGAGAGTGGCCGGGTTTTCCGGATCCAGCTCCAGAGCCTGCTCAATGTAACCACGGGCTTCGCTCAGGCGGTCAGTACGGGTGGCCAATATATAGCCAAGGGCGTTAAGCGCGACTGCGTTTTTGGGGTCGCTTTCAATGATCAGCTTAAGGTCCGCCTCGGCTTTTTCGGGCTGGCCCAGTGCGTCGAACAGCATGGCTCGTGCATAGCGGATCTGCAGATTTTCTGGATAGTCCTCCAGTGCACTTGTAGCAACTTCTAGCGCTTCTTGCTGGAGCTTTTGGTCAAGTAGCAGGTTGACCTCAAGCAGCCAGAAGTTTTCAGCTTGTGCGGGGTTGGCGCTGCGCATGGAGTGAACATCTTCCAATGCTTCGTTGAGCCTCCCTTCTGCAGTTAGCAGGGCGCTGGCACGCGCAATAGCGGGGAAAAAGTAATTGCCTTCGTCCACGCTCTGGTAGTAACCGATTGCCTGCTCTGCATTACCTGCTTCGTCTTCTATCCTGCCCAGGTAATAGTTGGCTTCGCTGGTGTGGAGCCCCTGCTCGTTTAGTCGGTTAAGCTCTTTTTTTGCCAGCTCCAATTGCCCGTTTTCCAGTGCAACAAGGGCATGCGAAAGGCGCAGGCCGGGGTTGTCCGGATAGCGTTTTACCAGCCGGTTGAACTCGTCCTGTGCGGCTTGCAGCTCGCCTTCGCTGATCAGCATGCGTGCATATAGGGTGCCCATTTGCCGACTGGCGGGGAAACGGCGGGTGTTGACCATCAGGTGCTCAAGCGCTTCGATTTCTCTGTCGCTCTGATAGAGGAGGTCACCCTTCAAGATAATGGCCGGCTGAAAGTTGGGCTCTTCCTTTAACAAGGGTTCAAGGCGACCAAGTGCTGCTTGCGGGTTGCCGGCAATTTTCAGCAGCAAGGCGATGCTGTATTCCAGCTCAGGTATGCCGGGATGACGGTTTGCCATCTCAAGGTATAGGGTCATCAGCTCTTGCTGTTGTTCCGGTGACAGGTTGCCCGCCATGGCCGCAAGGCTATCGAAATCAGCATCTTCCCCCTGGTTCAGAATTTGCTCCATGTACCCCAGGGCAGATTCGAGTTCATTGCGTTTTACTGCCTGAATGGCAGAAACCCGAAGTGCTTGAAGGTTATTGGGATCAATTTCAAGCCAGAGTTCAGCCAGCTGTTTTTGGGCGTTGTCGCCATTGAGCGACTGGGCAATACGCATGGCCCGCTCAATTACGTTGGTGTCTCTGGACTGCTTGGCTGCCCTAAGGTAATTAACCAGGGTAACGTCATACCGGCCGCGTTGTGCTGCGATTTCAGCTGAAAGCAGTAAGTACAGGGTTTCCGGCTCAAAGTCCGCATACTCTATAGGCGGTTCGCTGTTGGCTTTTCTGGAATCTTCCCGAGTGTGCGCGGGGGCTTTTTCATCAACAACCGATGAATGGCCGGAACCGGTTATACTGGCGCAACCTGCCAGTGAGAGGCCAAGCAGGCAGGTAATCAAAAGCGGTGCGGATTTGTACATGCAACTTCCCGTGATTTTTTGACTACGCACCCTGAATAGCTCGGAACTCTCTCTTTTTTTGAGTTGAGTCGGGCCCGGCGTGCGCCGATTCCCTATAATGGCATAAGCTCCTGTTCTTGCCCAACCTGTCCGCACTTCCCGAAGCCTGAGCGGTTATGGGTGGCAGCTGAAGGCCCGGGCCGCTAAAATGCATGCACAATGGCGATCATGCACACCGTTTATTGCTAGAGGATTATAGAACCAAGAAATGGCACTGCTAACGCTGGGAATCAATCATCGCACCGCCCCCATTGAATTAAGGGAGCGAGTTGCGTTTACGCCTGAGCGTATGTCAGAGGCGTTTGCAGAGTTGCGGGCGGCATCAGGTGCCAGCGAGGCTGCCATTCTTTCGACCTGCAATCGCACCGAGTTATATCTTGCGGGCGACCACGACTGCGCGTCGCTGGTATTGCGTTGGTTGGCGGGCTTTCACAATCTGGATGCTGCGGAGCTAGAAGAAGTGCTGTACATCCACCGCGATGCGGATGCTGTGCGACACATGATGCGTGTGGCCGCCGGATTGGATTCCATGGTTCTGGGTGAACCGCAGATTTTCGGCCAGTTGAAGGATGCTTATGCGCTGGCCCGGGAGCACGGCGGGAGTGGTTCTTTCCTCTCTCGCATGTTTGAGCAAACGTTCACCGTAGCAAAGCGTGTACGCACACAAACTGCGATTGGCGAAAATCCTGTTTCTGTTGCTTATGCGGCAGTAAGCATGGCGAGTCGCATTTTTGCTGATATGTCGAAAAACAAGGCACTGCTGATCGGTGCAGGCCAAACCATCGAGCTGGTGGCGCGTCACCTTGCAGATGCCGGCGTTAAAGACTTTATCGTAGCCAATCGCACCCTGGAGCGGGCTCAGGCACTGGCGGATACCAGAGGCGGCCGGGGCATTCTGCTTTCAGAGATTCCGGATTATCTCGCAGATGTGGATATTATTATTTCATCCACAGCCAGCCCCCTGCCTATTCTGGGTAAGGGTGCGGTGGAGCGCTCGCTGAAGAAACGCAAGCACCGGCCATTTTTCATGGTAGACATTGCCGTACCCAGAGATATAGAGCCGGAAGTGGCATCCTTGGCGGATGTGTATCTGTACACCGTTGATGACCTGCGCCAGGTAATTGAAGAAAACATACGTACCCGAGAGGGTGCTGCCCGTGAAGCAGAAAATCTCATAGCCGATGGCGTACAGGAATTTCTCAGCCAGCTCAGAGCGCTGGATGCTGTGTCCACGCTAAAACAGTTCCGCCAACGTGCGGAAGTGTTGAGAGACATAGAAACGGAAAAAGCCCTGCGCGCCCTGCGCAATGGCGGTGATCCCGAAACAGCATTGCGCAGTCTCGCGCGAGGCCTCACAAATAAACTCCTGCACGAACCTTCGATACAGGTTCGCAAGGCCACCACCGAAGGGCGAACCGAGGTGACCGAATGGCTGAGAGAGCTGCATCAGCTTGATGTGTTGGAAGTAGACGCGACCACCACCCCGGAAAAAATATGAAATCATCCATACAGTCCCGCCTCGAGCAGCTTGTTGAACGCTACGAGGAGGTGAGTGCTTTGCTCAGCGACCCTGCAACCATCGCCAAACAGGACAAGTTTCGGGAATTGTCGCGGGAGTATTCCGAGATTGAGCCGGTAGTTCAGTGCTTTCAAGCATGGAAGCGCTCCCTGGACGATATCGATGAGGCAAAAGAGCTGGCGAAAGACGGCGATGCCGAGATGCGGGATATGGCCGCAGAAGAGCTTGAGATTGCCGAGCAGAAAACCGAAGAGCTCGATGAAGAACTGCAGCGACTGATGCTGCCAAAAGATCCGAACGACGGTAAAAACGTGTTCCTGGAAATCCGTGCAGGAACCGGTGGTGACGAAGCCGCCATTTTTGCCGGAGATTTGTTCCGCATGTACAGCCGCTATGCTGAGGGTCGCCGTTGGCAAATTGAAGTGCTGAGCCAGAACGAAGGCGAGCATGGCGGTTACAAGGAAATTATTGCCCGGGTTGCCGGCGATGCTGTCTACGGCGCACTGAAATTCGAATCCGGAGCTCACCGGGTTCAGCGGGTGCCGGAAACTGAATCCCAGGGTCGCATTCATACCTCTGCTTGTACCGTTGCGATCATGCCGGAAGCAGATGAGGCGGAAGCGGTTGAGATCAACAAGGGTGACCTGCGTGTGGACACCTTCCGTGCCTCGGGTGCTGGTGGCCAGCACGTAAACAAAACCGACTCGGCCATCCGGATTACCCACCTGCCCAGCGGCATAGTAGTAGAGTGCCAGGAAGAGCGATCGCAGCATAAAAACCGTGCCAAGGCCATGAGTCTGCTGGCCTCAAGGCTGCAGAATGTTGAAACGGAACGCCATCAGCAATCCATGGCAGAAACCCGCAAAAGCCTGGTGGGCAGCGGGGATCGTTCCGAACGAATTCGAACCTATAACTTCCCTCAGGGCCGGGTAACCGACCATCGAATCAACCTCACACTGTACAAGCTTGATGATGTGATTGCGGGTGACCTGGATTCCGTAGTTGTGCCTCTTCAGCAAGAGCATCAGGCGGAGCTTCTGGCCTCGCTTTCCGATGACGAGTAAGCCTTCACTAACCTGCGAGGCGCTGCTGGGTGACGCAGCGCGCCGCATCGCCGGAGACACCTCCCGGCTTGATGCCGAATTGCTCCTTGATCATGTCACGGGTATTGGGCGTTCGGGCTTTCGTGCTTTTCCTGAGCGCGAAGTCGAGCCACGGCTGGCAACTCAATTCGAAGATCTTGTGGTGCAGCGTGTGCAGGGAATGCCCGTGGCCTACCTGTTGGGGCATCAAGAATTCTGGTCACTCCCGCTAAACGTCAGCAAAAGCACTCTTATTCCACGCCCGGATACCGAATGTTTGGTGGAGCAAGCGCTGGAATTGCCCTTGCCGGAAGATGCCCGGGTTGTTGATCTTGGTACCGGTACCGGTGCCATTGCTCTGGCGCTGGCCAGCGAGAGGCCAGGGTGGGTGGTCAGCGCTTGCGATCTTATGGACGATGCGGTGGCATTGGCGCAGGCGAATGCCAGCTCTTTGAAGTTACCTGTAGAGGTTTTTCAGAGCCGCTGGTTTGCCGGATTGCCTGCGGGCAGTTTTGATCTGATTGTTTCCAATCCACCTTACATTGCTTCCGGCGACCATCACTTGAGTGAAGGCGATGTGCGCTTTGAGCCGGCCTCTGCACTGGTATCCGGAGTGGATGGTCTTGATGATATACGCCTGATTGTGAGCGAGGCGCCTTTTTGGTTGAACCCTGAAGGCTGGCTGCTTCTGGAGCACGGATTTGATCAGGCTGAGTCTGTTCAAGGGCTGCTTGCTACTCGGGGGTTTGTTAAGGTGGAAAGCCGGAAAGACTATGGCGGCAACGACCGCATGACCTTGGGGCAGTGGCCCCGACAAGGAGCCCTCCATGCTCAGTGATGAAGAACTCCTGCGCTTCAGTCGCCAGATTTTGATGCCCCGTTTTGATATTGCAGGGCAGCAGGCTCTGAAGTCCGCCCACATTGTGATTGTCGGATCTGGTGGCCTCGGCTGCCCGGTTGCACTGTACCTGGGTGCTGCCGGTGTTGGCCACATAACGCTGGTGGATGATGACGTTATCGAACTGGCCAATCTGCAGCGTCAGATAGCGTTCGAAACTGCACAAATTGGCGAACCCAAAGCGGAAACTCTGGCTGCCCGCGTGCGCAGCATCAATCCGGGGGTGTCTATTTCTGTGGTTGATCGCCGCCTTGATCTGGATGGCTTTGCGCAGGAAGTGGCGGGAGCCAACTTGGCTTTGGACTGCTCGGATAATTTTGCTACGAGGTTCGCACTTAATCGTGCTTGTGTGGCTGCGGGTGTTCCGCTGATTTCCGGTGCGGCGATTCGGGGCGAAGGTCAGGTTGGTGTGTATGACAGCCGGAATTCGGACTCTCCCTGTTACCACTGTTTATACCCTGAGCAGGGCAATGAAGACTTGACCTGTTCTGAAGCTGGTGTGATCGCGCCGTTGGTTGGGATGATCGGTTCGGTTCAGGCTATGGAGGCCATTAAGGTACTTACTGGCGTGGGAACTCTGCTTGTGGGCCGGTTGCTGATTCTGGATGCCTGGGAAATGCAGTGGCGGGAAATGAAGCTTGCCAGGGATCCTGATTGTCCGGTTTGCGGCTCTCGATAAGTCGGGTCTGGCCGAAGCAGGCGTGGGAGGGACTCTCCAAAACACGCTGTGAATACGTCCGTGTACGCTCGGCTCCGCCCTTTAGCGCTAATGCTCCTGCGTCGCGCTAAAGGTCCTGGGCAAGCCTTCCATGGCTTGCCCGTGAAGTGCTTCGCACTCCACCCATGGCTCCGCACGGTTTTGGAGAGCCCCTCCCACGCCTGCTTCTACATTGTGCGTCCGTCCTAGTCTTTCAGCGCCTGAAACTTCGCTATTGCCTCTTTTCTACTCTCTTTCAGATCAACAATTGGCCTTGGGTATCCGCCCGGTATTACTCCACCTTTTGAAGGATCGTGGATGCGCTTGTTATCCAGCTTTGCTAACTCAGGCACCCACTCGCGGATGAACTCACCTTTCGGATCAAAACGCTCACTCTGCGTAACTGGATTGAACACCCGGAAGTAAGGTGCTGAGTCTGTGCCAGTGGATGCACTCCATTGCCAGCCGCCGTTGTTGGAGGCGAGGAAGCCATCAACTAGTTTCGACATGAAGTAGGCCTCGCCCAGGCGCCAGTCGATAAACAAATTTTTGGTCAGAAACATTGCCGTAACCATGCGCAAACGGTTGTGCATCCAGCCGGTCTGGTTTAGCTGTCGCATGGCGGCGTCAACCAGGGGAATGCCGGTGTTGCCGGATTTCCATGCTTCGAAGTGTTCGCCCGGGTCGTTCCATTGCAGGGCTTCGGTTTCTGGTTTGAAGGCGCGGTGCATGCTCACTCGGGGGCAGTGGTACAGGGTATGGATATAGAAATCCCGCCAGGCGATTTCGTTTATCCAGGTCAGAAACCCTTCCTGATTGCCTCCCATGCCTTGTGCTTGTTTTGCGGCGAACAGGCACTGGCGGCCGGATAGTACGCCGTTGGCGAGGTAAGGGGAGAGCTGGCTGGTGCCATCCATTGCAGGGAAATCTCGTTGTTCTTTGTAGGCGCCGCCGTGTTCATCCAGGAAGCCCTCCAGTTGAGCGTGTGCAGCGTCTTCGCCGGTGTCCACCAGTGCTGCTGGGGCATCTTCAAAACCTTCGGGAATGCTTGTTATGCGCTCCGGTTCAATGGCCTCACCCTGAGCTTTCGGCAATGGGTACAGCGTTGGCTGACTTTCATCAATCCAGGTGCGCCAGCGGCGGGAAAAGGGGGTGAAGACGGAATAAGGTTCACCCTGGCCGGTTAGTATTTCGCCCACCGGTGCTACGGTCTGGTCGCGGTACTTGCGGGTTGTGATGCCCAATTCGTCAAAACGGTGCTTCACTGCTTTGTCGCGCTTGCGCTCGTTGATGCCATACTCTTCATTGAAGTGGAGTTGGCGTACGCCATGTTCACGGCAATGATTCGCCAGCGCGGTAATACTGTCAGTGAACTGATCGGCATGAATAAAGCAAAGCGGTATACCCAGCTTTCCCAGTTCCTCAGCCAGAGCATTTGCATGGGCGACAACAAACTGTACCCGTGCCGGTGACCAGTCGTGTTCCTGCCATTGCGCGGGTGTCAGGATGAAGCAGGCGCGAACATTTGGATGACCTTCCGCTTTACAAGCAGAGGTAAGGGCGGGGTTGTCTGCGATTCGGAGGTCATTCCTGAACCATACCAGTTGTGTCATTGGCTATTCCGTGTCGTGTTCCAGCATTTAGTGTAGGGGTAATTACATCGCACAGAGGCAATAAAATCACCTAGTTAGATATTCGCCCAAGACCCCTGATTGGATTATAGTCGTCACAACTTTAGTGGCCGTATTCGTGGGAGATTAGCAGCGATTATGGAGAATGAAACCGAAAGCTGGCGCGATGGCATTTGGGCGCAGCCGTATGAACTTTTGTCTGGCCAAACCCAGTACCACAAGCTTGGGCATGTGCGGCTGTGGGTAACCCTGCTGGACAATGAATGGCAGGTACGCTCCGTAACGCGGGAGCCTGAAACAGACCCCGTGAGCTGGACGGAATCCATCGGGCATAAGTTGCCACTGACAAGTGTTTCCCTGGAACGCTTTATCCGGGAAGGGGATTCGCCAACGGTAACCTTTATACCGGCGGTGGCTAACCTTCCCACTGTAATCCGTCCGTTCCAGCCGTTGACCATTCCGGCAGGTGGTCGTTGCACAATTTATGTGGGAACGGTTGTGTGGATGAAGGTGTGTGCCGGCGCCAAACAGACCGTTCTGACCGAGGTTCCGCTGGCAGCCCCCTCTCTTACCTGGGTGGGCCGCAATACCATGGAAGGTGAGTTGTGCTATTCATCTTCCAGTTTTGCACGTTTGGTATTGGAGGCGGTTCCCAAGCGGCCTTGGCGCGCAGTAACGCCGGTCACCATTATCAATCGACGGGCGGAACCATTGCTATTGGATCGCTTCAGCCTGCCCACGCCGTTGTTGTCACTGCACCAGAATGAGCGCGGACAGCTTTGGACACCGGGTGTGGTTGTTGAGGTGGAAACCGATATGAATTCAGCCAGCTTGCACGTGGATCAGAGCTTGCTCGTTGCAGCGGGGCCCTGTGAGCAGGTTGCTCCGGCCCGTGTGAAAGCGGCCAAGGGGCGCTTTGTACGAGCGTTCGACCGGGTGTTTGGCTGATGCCTTTTTTACAGGTTAATTATTGTGGCTGAAGAGCTGAAGGCGGGTGCAATGCAGATGTTTACCGACATAGCATGGGGGCAGTGGATTAGCTCCGGCTTTATATTGGTGTTAGGTATTGTTCTGGCATCACTGGCAGCGCGGAGTGTGTCTCGCGTGATGTCCAGGCGCAGTTCCAGACACCACACGGTTATGATTCGACGGTTGGTATTTTACGTCATCTTTCTATTGTTTGGTGTGGCTGCGCTCCGGGAAGCCGGGTTTTCGCTGGACGTGGTGTTGGGGGCGGCCGGTATTCTGACGGTGGCCATTGGTTTTGCGTCACAGACGTCCGCATCAAATATGATCAGCGGGCTATTTCTGCTTGTGGAAAAGCCCTTTGAAATTGGCGATGTCATTGAAGTGGAAAAGACTACGGGTGAAGTGGTGGGAATCGACATGCTCAGTGTGAAGCTGCGCACCCGGGATAACCTCTATGTACGCATTCCCAATGAAACCCTGATCAAAACACCGGTTGTTAACCGCTCACGTTTTCCTATCCGAAGAATCGACCTTCAGGTGGGTATTGCCTATGCTGAAGATGCAGAGAAAGTGGAAAAACTACTGTTGGACCTGGCAGAAAAGAACCCTGCCTGCCTGGAAGAGCCCAAAGCATTTGTGCTGGTTACAGCATTTGGCCCTTCCTCGGTGGATTTACAGTTCTCCTTCTGGGTACCGAAAGACAAGGTGTTGGAAGGCAAAAGCGGTATGCTCGTTGCTGTAAAGAAAGCTCTGGATAAGGCGGACATTGAGATACCGTTCCCCCATACCAGTATTTATGCTGGCAGCCACTCCGAGCCGTTCCGGGTGCAATTGATGGCGCCTGAAAAAGTCACTGAAAAGGAAGAGTTGAATGTCCAAAAAGACAGTTGAAGCCCTCAAGACCGTGGAGCCGATACCTGCTGACAATAAAATCAGCCTGGGCTGGCGAGAATGGGCGGCGCTACCTGATCTGGATATTAACCGCATCAAAGCAAAAGTGGATTCCGGGGCGCGCACCTCGTGCTTGCATACTTTTCGGACGGAGCCCTATACACAGGATGGTGAGCGTCGAGTTCGGTTCTGGGTTCACCCGGTTCAGAACGATATGCATCAGGTTGTGGAGTGCGATGCTCGTGTGCTTGATGAGCGTGAAGTAACGGATTCCGGCGGCCACAAAGAATTGCGACTGGTGATTGAAACCACATTGGTGATTGGCGGCCAAAGTTGGCCCGTTGAGATGACGCTAACGAACCGCGATAGCATGCGGTTTCGTATGCTGATTGGGCGCACCGCGATGGAGGGCCGTTCCATGATATTTCCCGAAGCTTCCTATCTCGCCGGGGAACCGGCTATAAGGCCTAAAACATGAAAATTGCAGTTCTGTCCCGTAACCGGCATTTGTATTCAACCCGACGTCTGGTGGAAGAAGGGGTTAATCGAGGTCATGAAGTGAAGGTAATTGATTGCCTGCATTGCTCCATGAACATCACATCCGCCAACCCGAAAATTCATTATCACGAAGAGGTTCTGGAGAATTTCGACGTGATCATTCCCCGTATCGGGGCGTCCGTTACTTTCTATGGCACAGCGGTTCTACGCCAGTTTGAAATGATGGGAACCTTCCCGGTAAACGAGTCTGTTGCCATCACTCGTTCACGGGATAAGCTGCGCTCCCTGCAGCTACTTGCTCGTAAAGGCGTGGGCATGCCGGTAACCGGCTTCGCCAACAAGCCGGATAACGTGCCCGAGCTGCTTAAAATGGTGGGCGGTGCGCCTGTGGTGATCAAGCTTTTGCAGGGTACCCAGGGCATTGGTGTTGTGCTGGCGGAAACCCGCACAGCCGCAGAAAGCGTGATTGAAGCGTTCATGGGGCTAAAAGCCGACATTCTTGTGCAAGAATTCATCAAAGAAGCCGGCGGTGCGGATATTCGCTGCTTCGTGATTGGCGATAAAGTCATTGCTGCTATGAAGCGACAGGGTGCCGAGGGCGAGTTCCGTTCCAATTTGCACCGTGGCGGTAGCGCGTCACTGGTTCGTATCACGCCGGAAGAGCGCAAAACGGCCATTACGGCAGCAAAAGCCATGGGCCTGAACGTGGCGGGGGTGGATTTGCTGCGCTCAAGCCGTGGGCCGCTGGTGATGGAGGTCAATTCCTCGCCGGGATTGGAGGGCATAGAGAACGCCACCGGCAAAAACGTAGCGGGCATGATTTTGAACTGGATTGAAAAAAATCACGCGCCCTGGCGCACCAAAACCAAAGGCAGAGGATAATCGATGGCGCGCGCGCCCTTTGAGATGGCTGGAGTGCAAGTAAAACCTGGTACCCGGCAACAAGTAGAAATTCCAATTGCGAAGTTGTATACCCACACGCCGCTGCACATACCGGTGGAAATTGTGCACGGGCGCCGCGATGGCCCGGTACTGATGGTGTGTGGAGCCATACACGGCGATGAAATCGCGGGTGTGGAAATTGTGCGCCGTGTGCTCACCAATTCAGCGCTTCGTAATCTGCGGGGTACCCTGATAGCGGTGCCCATCGTGAACATTTTTGGATTTGTGCACCGCACGCGGTATCTGCCAGACAGGCGCGACCTGAACCGCTGCTTTCCTGGCAGCGAAAGAGGCTCTCTCGGTGGCCGTATTGCTTACCTGCTGCGCACCCAGATTATGGAGCATGTAACGCACATCATCGATTTGCACACGGGCGCTATTCACCGGTTCAACCTGCCGCAGGTTCGGGCTGAGCTGAAGAATCCCGAAACCGCGCGCATGGCTGAAGCATTTGCCGCACCGGTGATTATTAATGCAGGCCTGCGGGATGGCAGTCTGCGAGCCTATGCGGATTCGTTGGACATACCCGTCATCACCTACGAAGGTGGTGAGGCTTTGCGATTTGACGATGTGGTTATCGGTAGTGGCGTAAAAGGCGTGATGCGAGTGATGCGCGAGCTGGAAATGGTTCCGCCACGGAAGGGACGCGCAACATCGAAAAAGCGTTCTGAAATTGCAGCCAACTCTCAGTGGGTGAGGGCAGAGATTGATGGCATCATGCGGCCGGTCGCCAAACTTGGGCAGAAGGTACGCAAAGGCCAGAAGCTGGCCATGGTGGCAGATCCTTTCGGCGAATCCGAAACGGCGATTGTGTCACCTTGCTCGGGAATTGTTATTTGCGTGAATAACCTGCCGCTGGTTAACGAAGGCGAAGCCATCTATCACATAGCTCGATTCGATGAGCTTAACGAAGCAGAAAAAGCCATGGATTACTTTCGCAGCTCCTTTGAAACAGAGGTGAGCGAAGCAGTTGTGCCCATGCACCCTTGGGATGAACTTCAGAAATAAACCACAGGAGCCGCCATGATCTGGGATCAGACATTCGTTGACCTGGCACCCTTGCCAAGGGGATTTCATCTGGTAACCAATGAAATTCTCGCTCAGGCGCCAGACATGACCAACTGCGAAGTGGGGCTGCTGCATCTGTTTATTCAGCACACCTCCGCATCGCTGGCGGTGAACGAAAACGCTGACCCGGATGTACGTGGCGATCTGGAACGCCACTTCAATGTGATGGTGCCTGAAAGGGCGCCGCACTATGAACATGTGCTGGAAGGGCCGGACGACATGCCGGCCCATATCAAGAACATTCTTATCGGCCCATCACTTACTCTGCCTGTGAATCATGGGCGTTTGGCTCTCGGCACTTGGCAGGGCTTGTACCTCTGCGAGCACAGGGATAGCGCCGGTAGCCGGCGGATTGTGGCCACTTTGCAGGGGCGCTGGTGAGTGCGGCCATTTTTTAAGCCTGCACCCGCTTTACGCCTCCTGATCCCAGTAGGGCTTGTTCCCAAAACGCTCGGACAACAAATCAACCAGCAACCGAACCTTTGTCGACAAATGCCGGTGGCGGGGGTACAGAACGCTAAGCTCAATATCGGTGGGCGGATAGTCAGCCAGAATCGTGCGTAATTGACCGGATTTCAGGGCTTCGCCGACGATAAACGTCGGCAGCATTGCAATGCCCAGGTGGTTGATCGCTGCATCGTACAGAGGTTCGGCATTGTTGGCCCACATAACACACTGGATCGCGACGGTCTGTTCACCCGTTGGACCGCGTAAACGCCACTTGTTTCCAGAGCCCAGATACCCATAGTGCAAGCAGCGGTGCCCGATCAGGTCGGCAGGAACCGCAGGCTCCCCCCACTTCTCAAGATAATCCGGCGAAGCACAGAGCACGCGCCGGGCAGTTGTCAGCTCCCGGGTTACAAGGCTGGTGGTCGCTTGCGATGCGCCAACGCGCACAGTTACATCGAAGCCTTCTTCAACGGCATTCACAAACCGGTCATTAAGCACTAGTTCCACATGGACATCTGGGTACAACGCCATGTATTCAGCGAGCACCTTGGCTAAATGAAGGGTGCCAAAAGACATGGGCGCGTTGACCCGGAGGTTGCCTGCGGGCTTGCTTTGCGAGGTTGTGATGGCCGATGTAGCTTCATCCAACTCACTTAGGATGTGAATGCAGCGCTCATAGAACGCGAGCCCCGTGTCCGTCGGCGTTACCTGGCGTGTGCTGCGTTGAAGTAATTGCACCCCAAGTTCTTGCTCCAGATTGATGACAGTCTTGTTGACCACCGATCGAGACAAACCCATCTCCCGCGCGGCCGCAGCAAAGCCACCCGATTTGACGACTTGAGTAAAGGCGCGGATGCCCGCGAAATAATCCATGCTTCACCTCTGTTGGACACGTCTCGCCGGCAATCGGCTGCCGAACCCGATAGGTTTCAGAATTAACCTGTCATTACCTGAACCTTACTATTTCTCAACGCCGATCGCTTCAAAAGCTGTTTTAACTATAGTGAAGTAGGGGCGGACAAACCCGATGACCCTAACGTTCAAGGACGCCCCTTAACCGTTGCCAAGGAGATTCGAAAATGCCAACTCTTTACACCATGCCTGGTACCTGCTCGCTCGCACCCAATATTGCGGTCGCCTGGCTCGATGCGCCTGTCGAAATCCATAACATTGCCTACGGTGATCACAAGAAGGAGAGCTATCTCAAGATTAATCCTAAAGGCAAAGTTCCGGCTTTACGCTTTGAGGATGGTGATACCTTAACGGAAGCGTCTGCAATCCTGTCGTGGTTGGGGGCTGCCTACGGTACTGACGCCTATGCACGCAACACGGTTCTCGGTCGTAAAGAGGCCGAAGCATTGTCTTACATGACGTCGGAGGTTCATGCAGCCTATGGCGGCCATTTTGGCCCTGGCAACTTCGCCGATAGTGACGCTGCCCAGGATGAAGTCAAGCGTAAAACCTATGAGAATCTCAATGGGCATTACAAGCTATTGGACGAGCACCTGAAGGCTAACGGCGGCGAATGGTATCTTGGCAAGCGCTCATTTGCCGACGCATTTCTGTATGTGCTGACCCGATGGCTGGAGCAGACGCCACTTTCCATCGATGACTATTCGGCACTTAAAAAATTCCGTGCGCACATGGAAGCCGACGAAGGCGTGCAGAAGGCACTTAAACGCCAGGATATGGAGCCTATCGGCTAATAGGCAAGGTTCCCCGCCGAGCGTTGGTTGCGAATTGACACCCCTGAAATCAATGATAGGTCACCCACACTGTCGCTAATTAAGCGACAGTGTGTCATCGAATGACTATGTTGTACCAATAAAAAGACCAAGCTAGAGTGGTTTCATTATTTCGAATGGTTTTCGTTTCGTGACTCTCAGTCGTAAAAGTTCAGAGCAAAAATACAGGTTTTTCACTTTTTCACCTAAGCTGAATAGTTAGCGATTGCAACAACACCAATAAAGACTCCACCCGAATTCACAGCCAAGCGGGCCTTAACCCGGAAAGAGAGAAAAAGAAGCTATCCCAGGGTCGGAGTAATCCAACCACACGGGGAGACACTATGCGTAAGAATACCAAACTGCCCATTTGCATTGCAGCAGCTGCAATCACCACCGCGGGCTTTGTGAGCGCGGTACAGGCAGAGAACATCGTTCTGCATAACGGCAAGGTTGCCGTCTCCGGAGAAGAGGGGACTTACAGTTTTGCTGAAGCCGTGGCGATTGCCGATGGCCGAATAGAAGCAGTCGGTAAGAGTAAAGAATTGCTGGAAGATGCGAAGGATTCGACCCGGGTTATTGATTTGCAGGGCCGTACCGTTATTCCAGGCCTTAACGACTCCCACACCCATGCGGTGCGTGGTGGGCGATTCTACAACCTGGAACTGCGCTGGGATGGCGTAGGCAGTTTGGAGAAGGCCGTTTTCATGGTTAGTGAACAAGCCGAGCGCACACCAGAGGGTGAGTGGGTAAGGGTGATCGGCGGTTGGTCGCCGTACCAGTTCAAAGAAGACCGCATGCCGACTCCGGCCGAGTTGACCAAAGCTGCACCCAATACGCCGGTATTTGTACTTTACCTTTATAGCCGAGGTTTTTTGAACGCCGCTGCCGTTGAAAAGCTGGGCATCACTGAAAACACCCAGGCACCCACGGGTGGGCGCTATGAGTTGACAGACGACGGCGGAGCCATCCTGTGGGCTGAGCCTAACCCTACAATCCTGTATCAGACCATTGGTGCCTTGCCGGGCCTATCGGAAGAGAACCAGGTCAACTCGACCAAGCATTTTTATCGCGAGCTTAACCGCTTCGGCCTGACCAGCGTGATTGACGCCGGTGGCGGCGGGCATATTTTTCCGGATGATTACTCAGGTACTCAAACGTTATCGGAGCAGGGCGCTATGCCGCTTCGTGTGTCCTATTACCTGTTTCCGCAAAGCCCGGAAAAAGAATTAGCCACCTTCCGCTACTGGACCCGAAATTTCGAACAAGGCGAAAACCAGGCCCACATCCATGGCGGCTATGAGCTTCAGGGCGGCGGTGAATTCCTCACCTGGAATGCCGGCGACTTCGAAAACTTCACGGCTGAACGGCCAGAGATTCTGAGCAAGCCTTACATGCGCCAGGAGCTGTACGAGGTAACCGAATATCTGGCCGAGCGCGAATGGCCCATACGCATACACGCCACATACGACCAGAGCGTAACCAAGATTCTGGATATCTGGGAAAAGGTCGATGAGGAGCATTCGTTTGATGACCTGCGCTGCATTCTCGACCACGTAGAAACCATCAGCGACAGCAACATCGAGCGCGTCAAGGCGCTGGGCTGTGGTATCGCGGTGCAAAGCCGCATGGCCTTCGCCGGTGAGTCCTTCGTTGAAAGGTATGGCAAAGACGCTGCCGCGACCGCACCGCCACTTCGCAAGCTCGCCGAGAATGGCATCCCGGTGGGCCTGGGCAGTGATGGCACCCGTGTGGCCACCTACAACCCCTGGATGACCCTGTATTGGGCGGTTACTGGTAAAACGGCCGGTGGCACAGAACTGTACGGGGCTGATAACCGGTTGTCCCGCGATCAGGCCTTGCGCCTGCACACCGAAGGCAGCGCCTGGTTTTCGGGTGAGCAGGATGCAAAAGGCCGAATTGCACCAGGGCAGTATGCCGACCTGGCGGTTCTGAATGCGGATTATTTTGAGGTGCCGGGCGAGCAGCTGAGGGACATTGAATCGGTTCTCACGCTGGTGGACGGCAAGATCGTTTACGGAGCCGAAGAATACGCAGAGCTGGCGCCTGCGTTGCCTGCAATTCCGCCTCAGTGGTCGCCTGTTGTGCGGTTTAAAGGCTATCAGAGCCACTAACCGGCGTTCGTACAATCCTTAAAACTGTGTACACATTGGTGGTGGCTCGGGCTTTAAAGGGACCACCACCGACCTTCCCAACCCGAAACCAGTGTAGGAGGGGACATATGGCCTAAAACCCGGAATCACTTCTTTGCCGGCTTATGACGAGGCTGGTCGTTCGCACAATAATTCAACCTTTTAAGGATTCCACAATGAAAAGCATCAAACAGCTTGGAAAAAGTTTTCTCGCGTTTGCAGCAGGCGCTGCAATGCTCATGCAACCCATCGCTCTACCTACTCTGGCCCAGGCACAGGAAGCCAATGATCTTCACCTGAAAGGTCTTTCCCACAAGCCGTCCGAGGCCGCCAACGCAGCGCTCCTCGATCCCAATGATGCCGTCTTCCTGTTTCTTGATCACCAAACGGGCCTGTTTCAGACAGTGAACGACATCCCTGTTAGCGAATTGCGCTCCAATACGGTAGCTCTTGCAAAGATCGCTGAGCAGGCTGGTATTCCAATCATCTACACGGCATCAGAGCCCGACGGCCCCAACGGCCCGATCATGGAAGAGCTGCCTGCAGCCATGCCTAGTGCGCAGTATGTCCCGCGTCAAGGTGAAGTCAGCTCGTGGGATAATGCCGATTTCGTGGAAGCCGTCAAAGAGACCGGCAAGAAAACACTCGTGATTTCAGGCGTTTGGACCAGCGTTTGTGTTGCCTTCCCGGCTCTGCAGGCAAAAGCCGAAGGCTACAAGGTTTATGCAGTAATGGATGCCTCGGGTGACGTCAGCAAGATGGCTTCTGATGCCGCACGTGAGCGTATGTCGGCGGCGGGTATCATTCCTGTTACCACTAACACCATCCTGAGTGAGACGCACCGTACCTGGAACCGTCCGGACGCTGCCAAGTGGGGCGGTCTCTATTCCGAGTTGGTACCAGAGTACCGTGCTGCAGTTGAAAGCTACACCCGGGCCCAGAAAGCGGCCAAATAAGGCACTAGCCATTTATGGCTGAATAAGTTGTTGAAGAATGTAATGCCGCGCCCTGACGCGCGGCATTACATGTGTTTCAGTTCAGGAAAATAAAAAATAAACGAATTCGGGAACACAAGGATAAGGGGATATAACATGACCAATCGCAGAAACTTCCTTGGATACGCCGCCACCGCCATTGGTGCCATGCCCTTTGCCGGTGTCGCTTTGGCACAGGCTAGCACTGCCTCTGCATCGACAGCTAAAGCCGCATCCGGGGCTGCCGCAGCTGCGGCTTCGGGCTACGGTGCGTCTACAGCGAATACCAAGCTGGAGATTATCAGCCTGTCAGCGCTGGAAGAGCCGTTCAAAAAAGCCATTCCCAAAGCTGGCTATGTTTTCGTTACGGGTGCCAAAGGAGACGAGTGGACACTGCGGGAAAATCGCCGCGCCATGGAAGACTTTCGCATCGTTACCCACCGCCTGACCGGCGTAAGCCCGGATGAGCTGGACATCTCCGTAAATATTCTCGGTCACAAGCTGTCTTACCCGTTTTTTGTCGCCCCCATGGGTGCTCACCGCATGGTTCACGAAGACGGGGAAGTGGCCACTGCACGTGGTGCGGGCATGGCTGAAACCATCTATTGCTCATCGGGTGCTTCAAACAAAACCCTGGAACAGATCGCAGAGGCTACCACTGGCCCCAAGTGGTTCCAGCTTTACTTCAATCAGGACGTCAGCGTTACCAAGTCACTGCTCAGGCGCGCCAAGAAGGCGGGCTATTCAGCTATCGTGTTGACCGCCGATGCCCTTGGGCCAGGCATGTCGGACAGTTTTCGGGCCATGGGCGCTCCCTTCCGCAGTGATATGACCTTTGGCAATCACGATCCCGCAAAAGGCGGCTCCGGTAACTTTTTTGCCCAGAAAGTCGATCTCACGCCAGACGACATCAAAATGATCAAGAAAGAAACCGGCCTGCCGGTGATTGTAAAAGGCATTCTGCGTGCCGAAGACGTTGACCCGATAATCGACGCAGGCGCTGACGCCATTCAGGTTTCAAACCATGGCGGCCGCCAGGTTGACGGGGTACCGGCCGCCATCAGTGCGCTGCCGCTGGTTGCCAAAGCGGTTGGTGGCCGGGTGCCGGTTATCATGGACAGCGGCATCCGCCGTGGCATTGATGTGATCCGCGCACTGGCCATGGGGGCTGACTGCGTTGCGGTTGGGCGCCCGGTACTTTACGGCCTGGGTGTGGGTGGTGCGCAGGGCGTGACGTCGGTGCTGGAGGCTCTGGCTGATGAGTTGCGTTCGGACATGTTGCTGACTGGTGCCAAATCGATTGCCGATCTGGACGCCTCTTACATTTCCATCACCGGCCCAAGCGCTGAAATGCAGAAAAACTGATGCGTCTGAAAAAGCTTTGATGGTACCTGCGGCTCCGGGAACTTCGGAGCCGATGGATTGGCAACCATTCAACGAAACGGCGGCTCATCAAAGCTACGTAATTTGCGCGAATGCAGGGTGTAACGCTCGCTGCGCATCAGTTCCAGCGCGCGGATGCCAATGTGCAAATGTTGAGTGACTGCGCTTTCGTAAAAAACACCCGCTGCGCCGGGTAGCTTGATCTCACTGTGCAGCGGTTTGTCGCTTACACACAGCAAGGTGCCGTAAGGTACGCGAAACCGATAACCCTGTGCGGCGATGGTGCCGCTTTCCATATCCACAGCGATAGCACGGGCGAGGTTAATCTGTGAGCGCTCCTGCGCCCAGCGCAGTTCCCAGTTTCGGTCGTCGTAGGTTAATACAGTGCCGGTACGCAGCCGGCGCCTGAGGGTATCGCCCTCGTCGCCGGTGATCTCAGCGGCAGCCTGTTGTAGTACTTGCTGTACTTCGGCTAGAGCAGGCAATGGAATGTTCGGTGGCAGTACCCGGTCTAGAATGCCATCCCGGCGCATATAGGCATGTGCCAGCACATAATCACCAATGACCTGAGACTGCCTCAGCCCACCGCAATGGCCGATCATCAGCCAGCAATGTGGGCGTGTTACCGCGAGATGGTCGGTGATGTTCTTGGCGTTGGATGGGCCCACGCCAATGTTGACCAGAGTAATACCCTGGCCCGGCTCAGCCGCCTTCAAATGGTAAGCCGGCATCTGGAATCTGTGCCATACCACGGACTCCACAAGCGCCTGCATTTCGTTTTCGCTCATACCCCGTTCAATCACCACATTTCCCGGCAGCACCATGCTCTGAAAGCGGGAGTGGCCCTGCAGCATATCCAGCCCGTGGCGAATAAACTGGTCAACATAACGGTGGTAGTTGGTCAGCAATATCCATGGCTGCACATGCTTCCAGTCACTGCCGGTGTAGTGCACCAGCCGGCGTAATGAAAAATCCGTGCGCGCTGCATCAAACAGAGATAAGGGCAGTTGCTCAAGCTCTTGCCAGTCGTGCAGTCCGTCGGCTGTACCATCACTGGTGGCAGACAAATCCGTACTGGGGAAGACCTGCGAAAGCTCCCGGGCAGTGACGCCCGAAGCACCCAGCTCATCGCCTTGGTCGACAACATAAGGGTAGGGAATATTAACCTGGCTTTTTCCCACCTCCAGAACAACGGTGAAATCCCTCATGATGTGCCCCAGCTGGCTCTCCAGGTAACGCCTGAAGGCTTCTGGTTGAGTCACCGTAATGCTGTAAACACCAGGCTCTTGCAGCCGCGCGTAGGCACGGATGCCGCTGGGCGCCTCGCCATGAGCGCGATACGTAAGGCGCAGTTCGGGGTAGCGAAAGGCACAGTGAGAATCCCCGGGTAGCTGGCGGTCAACAAGATACTGCTTCAGCGCCCTGCGCAGTGCACTGGTGGCTTGCTCATACAGGGCGGCAAGACGATCGACCGCCTCCTCAGGGGTGCTCACTACAATAAAATCATCATCACTGGAACGTGTCATGACTTGCCTCAGAGTTGTTTAGCAATTTTTATAGTGCCTGCCGCAACGGTTACGGCCAACCGCTAGTGCGGCGTGCGTCTGTCGCGTAAGTCCTTAAAAGCCATGGTCAATGCTAGCAGAGTGATTACTGTGATTGTCAGCAGTCCAATACTTACGGCAGTATGCCACGAGCTGTATGGGCGCAGGGCAAATACAATAGCCGTGATGATCGCAATGCCCACCGAGGTACCAATGCGTTGCCCGGTTTGCATAATTGCCCCCGAGCTCCCAGCGTAGGCCAGTGGTACCTCGGCGAGAGTGAGGGTTTGGTTGGGGCTGATCACTGAGCCTTGGCCTAAACCAAAAAAGCCGAGAGACAACAGCAACCACCAGATGCTCACGCCCAGATACTTATGCAACAGCACCACGGCGATACTGGACAGCAGTCCAAAAACCGCGAACATCAACCCCCCGATAACAACCTTGCGGCCATAGTCATTAACGCGTTTGCCCGCCCAGTTTGAAGACCAGGCAGAAAGCAGTGCCGACGGGATGCCGATCATGCCGGCTTCAAATGCAGAGAAGCCCACACCTTGCTGTGCGTATAAGGGGATCAGGACCCAAACACTGGTCATGCCCAAAAAATACAGCAACATTATGACACTGCCATTACGGTAGCTGGAGGTGGCGAAAATTTTGAGATCCACCATGGGGCTGAAACCGCGCTGGGTGTACCAGCGCTCCCAACGTACCCACAGGTAAAACATCAATAATCCTGCAGGCAGTAACAGCCACATTAATCTGGACGAGCGCGACTCAACAAAAGGATAAAGCACTGCCAGCACACCCAAACCCAGTAGCAGAGCACCTATGGGGTCCAGAGACCCCAGACCTCTGCCGGCCTGCTGCTTGGGCTTGTGAATGAGAGGGCGGGGGAACCATAAAAGTGCCAGCCCTATGGTTAACAAGCCGATAGGAACGTTAATCAGAAACGTCAGCCGCCAGCCAATTTCCGGGCCACCTAAATGAATCAGCAGCCCACCAAGTACCGGGCCAATAGCAACCGAAACGCCCACCGTTGTGCCAAAAAAACCAAAGGCGCGTGCTCGGGCCGGGCCCTGGAAATACTGCTGGATCATGCCAATGCCCTGGGGGTTCAGAAACCCTGAGCCAACACCCTGAACAAAGCGAGCCGCATTAAGCCAGTCCGCATCCGGTGCAAATCCGGCGGCAACTGAGGCAAGGGTGAATATGGTAACGCCCATAATAAAAAAGCCGCCGCGCCCCATAAGATCCCCGGCGCGACCCGCACTCACCAGCACCACACCAAAGGTGAGTGCATAGCCGGATAATACCCACTGGATATCGGATTGACTGGCATCCAACCCTTCCTGGATGGATGCCAGGGCGACGTTAATCACACTCACACTCATCAACGACATAAAAATCGCCATGAGCAACACCAAAAGAACACGCCAGCGCTCGGAGTCGCTAATGGTATCGTTAGTGGTGCTGTGCTGTGGGGTCGGTTCCGTCATTTAATAGCCATAAAAGTTGTGCTTAACGCACAGAGTAATGAATATGGGGGCCTACCGAACTGTGGCTGACTATCTGATGGCCCAGGATGGAGCAGTATTCAATCGATGAAACCGGTGCCTTGGTTCTAACAACGTCTGATGGAAAAACGATCACTTTCACCCTTCATTCATCACCCGTTCTATCCGCCTATCCGGCACAAGCCAGAGAAGCGCCACACCGACATAGATGGCTTGAGCTGCCCAATGGAATTGGAACGACAGACCAACAGCTACCAAATACAGAACCATGGACAGTTTTCCCTTCCAGTCAGAGCCTATTGCCTCATGCAGCACTGAACTGCAGCCATCAGTGGCCATGATGCAGCGCTGCAATATGTTGTAAGCAATGGCGGCCATAAACAGCACAAAGCCATAGACTGCTGTTGGTAAAGGCTCAAAGTGATTGTTGCCCATCCAGGCCGTAGTGAAAGGAAACAATGAAAGCCAGAAGAGCAGATTCAGGTTAGACCAGAGCACGCTGCCCGAAACATGGCCCGCGGCGTGAATTAAGTGGTGATGGTTATTCCAATAAATGCCTACATAGATAAAGCTGAGAACGTAACTGAGAAAACTGGGCAACACTGGAACAAGAACATCCATTCCTGAACCGGTCGGAATCTTCAGTTCAAGGACCATAATGGTAATGATGATGGCCAGTACACCGTCGCTGAATGCTTCTAATCGGTTTTTACCCATAAGCTACTCTGGTTGTGTTCGTGGATTTGCACCGGCTATTGGCTGTATAGCCGGAAGCAGTTTTTACCACTCTTTTTGGCGGCATACATTGCTTTGTCTGCCTTGCTGATCAAGGTGTCCACATTTGCCCCGTCTTTAGGGTAGATAGAAATGCCAATGCTCGCACCTATGGTGGCGACGCCATTATCAAAGTGGAATGGCTTGGTCATGCTATTGATGATACTTGAGGCAACGGCTCCCGCGTCTTCTTCGGATACTCCGCCATTTAATTGAATGATGAACTCGTCGCCGCCAAATCGGGCAACAAAGTCCGCTTCCCGAAGGCTGCTTTTCAGTAGTTTGCCAATCTTTTCAAGCGCTTGATCACCGGCTTTGTGGCCGAAGGTATCGTTAAGTGCTTTGAACCCGTCGATGTCGACAAACAGCAGTGCGACAGTTTCTCCATTCCGTTCGGCATTGGCGATCATGGAAGCGCTTAACTTTCTGAACAGCCTCATATTGGCGAGCCCTGTCAGCTCGTCATAAATGGACTCTTCATAGAAGATATCTTTTTGCTCATGCACCAATCCAATGAGCACAGTAGAGATGATCGACATGGCGAAGATCAATTGAACTTCCAGCATTCCGTAATAGGAGTAGCCGAATAGAACATAAAAGGAAAGTGTGAACAGGTTGCCGATAAACGCATACATCAACCCACAGCCCAGCCCCCACTTTACGGAAGTCCAGATGATGGGGACCAGAATCAGGTAATAGTAGCTTGAGTAGTTTTCACTAAACTTGCCCAGAAACACTACGAAGAAAGAAAGCGAGATTATGATAAGAAATACGGTTAGTTTGTCAGGCCTCAGAATCTCATCGGTAATGGTTCGTTTTAAGCACTTCCAGCCATTTGATTTAATGTATAGGTAGAGTGTGAAAATCGGAAGTGCTGTCAATGCGCCAGTCAGATTCCCGACAAAAAACAAAGGAACCTGTTCCCGCCAGCGGGTGCTCAAGGTGCTGCCTATGTCACTTGAG
This sequence comes from uncultured Marinobacter sp., assembly GCF_947488835.1. Classification (GTDB taxonomy): domain Bacteria; phylum Pseudomonadota; class Gammaproteobacteria; order Pseudomonadales; family Oleiphilaceae; genus Marinobacter. Next base: position 133,724 of record NZ_CANLBK010000002.1, read on the forward strand.
ACCATCACAAAAATCGCAGACGACAAAAGTGCCGTTGCAATGATTATTAACATTAGCGTGTAGTAAAAGGTAGCGCCCAGCTTTTGCTTTTCGGGATTGAGTTTTCCCAGTATCAATCCCGCCGTGCCGTAGATCAGAAACATTCTCAGGTCCGGGATCAGCATGTCCAGGTTGTAGTTGAAAACATCACGCTGTGGCAGGCCGCCAATGAGTATGGCGAAAAAGAATACGGGTAGGTACTTGGCCCCAAAAAGATAAATCAGGAGCATTGCAAAACCGGAAGGCGGGTAAAATATGCTAACACCTTCGGCTACGGTAAAGAGATAGGCTACCTGGTTCAGGAGCCAAAACGACAGTACAAAAAATAGAGCATTCCGGAGGTACTGCCTTTGCCCTGTCATCCAGTTGGTAAGGTCTGTTCTCTCCGGTGAAACAACCATGTTTTCTCCGCACAATACCGTGTACTACATGTATAGCCTACCACCAGCGTGAACACACCCTGGAATATGCCGAAACCCGGCTTCAAATCCTTTGAGAAGCATAAACGAACATCGTGATAAACGGTATTCTAAAGCTACATTTCCTATGCAAGGCTTCCGTAGCATTACTGACTCCACATGTGCGCTAAATTAGCGCTAAGGAACTGAACCTGTATGCGGTAAATAAAGCCAGCGGTACTGGGCCCGCTCATGGTTTTATTGGGTCAGAGCGGTCTTTGAAGGTAATCACAGCGCCGGCTCAGGAAGACCCCAGAGCCGGCATGCTTACTCATTAGCAATCAGTTCTCCATCGCCTCCATGGCAAATTGGCCAATATCCGTATGGTGCAGAATCTTGCCAAAAGGCTCTGCCACTTTAGCTGGCCCCTGGGTGAATACCAGCACCGGGGTATTGGTGTGGGTGCCGGTAGACCAGACTACATTCTGCTGTTCGGCCACTTCACGGGCCAGCAGGTTCTGGCGGTTGTCGTCTGTCTGGTACACGAAGAAGGCGCCGTTTACGTCCATTTTGGGAACGGTTTTAGTGCTCAGGTACGAATGGCCTTCGGTGTAGAAGGGGTTGTCTTCAGTGGCCAGTACCCGGGCAGCCTGTTCTTCGGTAATGTAAAAACTGGTTTCAGCGTTAACAATGCGCGCCAGGTTGGCAGGGGTTTGCTCTTCTTCGCTCAGGCCGTCGAACTGGCTGTAGAAGATGTCACCGTAGGAAGACTTCTGCTCATAGAGCTTATCCAGAGTAGACACATCGCCAAAGTTGAAGCCAGGTTTGAACTGCTGTTCCTTGAACACGCCGCCCGGCAGGTCGCGGCCGTGGGGCAGGTCGTTGGCGGAATAGCTGAAGCCAAAGCCGCCGGTTTCGTGGTCTGCTGTGACAACCACCAGTGTGTCATCGCGGCCTTCGGCCCAATCCAGCACGTAGTTCAGGGTTTCGTTCATGCGCAGCATTTCGTGCAGCATGGTGCCTGTGTCGTTGTAGTGACCAGCCCAGTCGATTTGACCGGCTTCGATCATCAGAAAGAAGCCTTCCTCATTCTGCGACAGCGAACCGATGGCTTTTTCCGACATTTCTTTCAATGTGGGAATGGTGCGGTTCGGGTCGTTTTTGGTCTGGTTCTCAACAATGGCGTTAGGCAGTGATGAGTAGGCAAACAAACCGAGCATTTTGCCTTCGGCCTGGTTCATCTGGTCAAGATTGAATGCCAGATCGTAGTTTTTCTCTTGTGCTTCGGCGATCAGGTTGCGGTTGTCCTTGCGCTTGGATTTGATACGCACAGAGCCTTCCGTCAATGCTTCAAGTTCCAAACGTGCAGCCGATTGCTCATCGTTGGCGGATGCCGGAATCCAGTAGCGCAGGCCGCCTGATAACATTACGTCTACGTTGTTGTTCAGCAGGTCGACGGCAATGTTGTTTTCGAGGCTGCGGTGGCTCTGGTGGGCTGCAAAACCAGCGGGTGTGGCGTGGGTGATTCGGGTGTCAGACACCAGGCCGGTGGATTTGCCGAGCTTTTTGGCGCGCTCCAGAATGCTTTCCGCGGTGTTGCCGTCTTTGTCTGCGCCAATCATTTCGGCGCCAGCGAGCTTGCCAGTGGCCAGTTGGGTGGCAGAGGCCGCAGAGTCCACAACCAGGTTGTCATTGGCGTGGGTCATGGAGATGCCCATAGGGCCATTTTCAGCAATGCGGTCGAAGGCGGTGATGCCATCGGTGATAACCGAGTTGGGTGCTTGCTTGGCATAAGCGAGCAGCAGCCCAACCTGTTGCGGGCCCATGCCATCGCCAATAATCATGATGACGTTTTTGGCTTTCTCAGGCTCAACCGATGCGGCTTGAGAGTCTGTTTGCATGGGTGCACAGGCTGCCAGCAGGAGGGAGGAGGCAAGCAGCCCCGCACCCGCCGTGATGTTTCGGATGTTCATAGAGGTCCTTTTTTGGAGGTTGGTCGTTTTATGATTATTGAGGGGCGATAAAGCTCGCCTAGCTGTCGTCCAGATGCTTCCCCAGCATGGCGTGGTAAAGCTCCCGGTCGCCAATGGCGCCGGTAATCTGGTCGCTTTCTTCCACCAGCAGGCTGTGGCCGGTGAAATATCGAATCTCTACGGCATCCCGCAGAGGTGTGTTCGGGGCGATACGGGTGGGTTGTTTGGCCAGGCTTTCGATGGCTTGGCCTTCCTGCCAGGCTTGGGTCTGGAAGGTTTGGCCGCCACTGGTGACCACGGCCTTTTCCGCCACATCTGGCGTGTGTAGCCAGGTGTCGTAGCGCTTGTTGAGGCAGCGGTTACCTCTGGAATCTTCCTGTATCTGCCCAATGGGCAGTGCCAGTGAGCGGGCAGCCAGTACGTTGAGCGGGTTGGTGCTGGCAACGAAGCTCTTAACGTAATCGTTTGCAGGTTCCAGCACGATGGATTCCGGCTTGCCGTGCTGCACTATCTGGCCGTCTTTCATGATGGCGATGTGGGAGCCCAGCTTCAGGGCTTCGTCCAGATCGTGGCTCACGAATACGATGGTTTTCTGCAGTTCTTCCTGCAGGGTCAGTAGTTCGTCCTGAAGCTGATGACGGATCAGTGGGTCAAGGGCAGAAAATGGCTCGTCCATCAGCAGTATTTCAGATTCTGTGGCCAGCGCCCTTGCCAGGCCTACTCGCTGGCGCATGCCACCGGAGAGTTCATCGGGCCGGCGGTTGGCCCAGCCTGAAAGGCCAACTAATTCCAGTTGGCGGGCTACCTTCTTGCGGCGCTCGGCCTTACCAAGGCCTTGCAGCTCAAGGCCGAAGGCCACGTTGTCTTCTACGGTCAGCCAGGGCATCAGGGCGAAGCTCTGGAATACCATGGAAATATGGCGGGTGCGTATGTCTCGCTGCACCTTTTCGCTGGCCTGGGTGAAATCCACCATTTCATTGTCGTGCTGTATGCGAATGGCACCATTGGTGACATCGTTCAGGCCGTTTATGCAGCGCAGCAGGCTCGACTTTCCGGAACCGGAAAGCCCCATAAGCACACAGATTTCGCCTTTTTTTACACTCAGGTTGGCGTTCTGTACACCCACTACCAAACCGGTCTGGTCGCGAATCTCGGCTCGTTCCAGGCCCTGCTCAATCAGTGGTAAGGCTCGTTGGGGTTGCTTTCCGAACACAACGTTAACGTTCTCGATTTCAATCATACTGGTGTCCCCGTGGTGCCTTTCTGACGGAAAAAACGGTCCATCCAGATGGCCAGTAATACGATAGCCAGGCCGGCTTCAAAGCCCTTGCCTATGTCGACGGTATTCAGGGCCCGTACAACCGGCACGCCCAAACCATCCGCGCCGACCAGCGCGGCAATAACAACCATGGAGAGCGACAACATGATGCACTGGGTTATGCCGGCGCCAATGGAACTCATGGCGGCGGGCAGTTCTACTTTGAAAAGCAACTGGCGGTTGGTGCAGCCAAAGGATTTACCAGCTTCAACCAGCTCGGTCGGCACCTGGGAAATGCCCAGATAGGTCAGCCTTACGGGGGCGGCGATGGCAAAAATCACGGTGGAGATAACACCGGGTACCACGCCCAAACCAAACAGTGTGAGGGTGGGGATCAGGTACACAAACGGAGGAATTGTTTGCATCAGATCCAGCACAGGCTGCAGAAACCGGTACAGCCAGGCGTTGTGGGCGGCGTATATGCCCAGTGGGATGCCAATCAACACGCACAGCACGGTTGCGTAGAGCACCAGTGAGAGTGTGGCCATGGTGTCTTCCCAATAGCCGATGTTCAGGATCAACAGAAAGCTGATAGCGGTGAAGGCGGTGAGCCCCCAGCGGCGATGACGAATATGTGCGGCCGCAGTAAACAGAGCTACCAGTGCAAGAGGTGGAACCCAGAGAAGCGCGTCGGTCAGGCCATGAATCATACTTCTGAGGGTTTCGGAAACGGCGTCGAAAAAGCCGCTGAAATTGATCACCAGAAAATCAACAATGGCTTCCATGAAGTCGCCGAAGGGTAGTTGATGCTCAGTTATCCAGTTCATGGTTTTATGTCTTTTTGGGTGCGGGCCAGAGCCGGCACGGAAAATGAGTGAATCAGGTAGTGCATGGCAGGTGCCCGGGGTTGCCCCCGGGCATTACTGGCTATTTGAGGGATGCTTTAACGGCGGGCAGTGCCTCTTTGCCGTCCAGGGTAGTTACGCCTTCAAGCCAGGCGTTGAGTACCTCGGGGTTGCTGGCCAGCCATGCCTTTGCGGCATCGTTTGGCTCTTCGCCGTCGTTCAAAATAGCGCCCATCACTTCGTTCTCCATGGTCAGGGAGAAGGTGAGGTTGTTCAGCAGCTTGCCAACGTTCGGGCACTCGCTGGTGTAGTTCTTGCGAACGTTGGTGTGCACGGTTGCACCACCGTAGTTGGGGCCGAAGAAGTCGTCGCCGCCTTCAAGGTACGCCAGTTCATGATTGGCGTTCATCGGATGCGGTTCCCAAGCCAGGAACACAACCCAGTTGTTGCGACGGGTTGCGCGGCTTACCTGTGACAGCATGCCCGCTTCACTGGATTCGACTACACGGAAGTCGCCCAGGCCAAAGGCATCTTCATCTACCATCTGCTGGATCAGGCGGTTACCGTCGTTGCCTGGTTCGATGCCGTAGATGCGGCCATCAAACTCGTCGGAGTGCTTGGCGATGTCGGCAAAGCTGGTGACACCTGCATCGTAAACATACTGGGGAACCGCCAGTGTGTATTTGGCGCCTTCCAGGTTGGTGATCACGGTTTCTACATCACCGCTTTCCAGGTAGGGGCGGACATCGCCTTCCATGGTGGGCATCCAGTTGCCCAGGAATACGTCGATGTCCTTGTTTTTGAGTGAGCGGTAGGTCACCGGCACAGACAGGACTTTGGCCGTAGGGGTATACCCCATGCCTTTAAGTACTTCGGATGCCAGCGCAGTGGTGGCGGTTATGTCGGTCCAGCCTACATCCGCAAAGCGTACGGTTTCACATGCGGCATTCGGGGCAGCGGTGGCAGCGCCACTGATCGCAAGGCCTGCACAGGCCATCATGAGTTTCTTCATTGGTTCTCTCCTTTCTTGGTTTTGTGTCACAGCGTTAGCGTTGTGCGTTTTTCCAGTCAGGGTGTTCCCATACCGGTGCGGGTGAGGGAGCGAGTGGCTCAAGGCCACGTATGTGGTCGGCACATTTTTCAGCCAACATGATGGTGGGCGCATTCAGGTTGCCGCTCACCATGCTGGGCATAATGGAGGCATCCACCACACGCAGATTGTTCACGCCATAAACCCGTGCCTGCTCGTCAACTACCGCCATGGGGTCATCGGCTGCGCCCATTTTGCAGGTGCATGAGGGGTGGTAGGCGCTGTCGGCGTATTTGCGGACGAACGCATCAATATCGTCGTCGGTAGTGGCGCTGGCACCGGGGCGCAGTTCTTCGCCCCGGAAAGGATCGAAGGCCGATTGGGCAAAGATTTCCCGGGTCAGTTTGATGCTTTGGCGCATTTCCCAGCGGTCACGCTCGGTGCTGAGCAGCTTGGGATCAATAATCGGGTGGTCGTTCGGGTCCGCCGATTTCAGTTTGATGAATCCGCGACTGGTTGGGCGCATGGGGCCAACGTGGGCTTGATAGCCATGGCACTCGGCGTCTTTCCGGCCGTGATCAATTACCTGGGACGGCAGGAAGTGATATTGGATATCCGGGTGTTGAACGCCCGCTTCCGAACGAATAAATCCGCCAGCTTCCAGGTGGGCGGTGCGGCAGGCGCCCCAATCGTTGTTGATAAACCACTTCATGCCGGCCAGGGTTTTGCCCGGCTGGGTGGTGTACTTGTACAAAGTGACCGGCTGGGTGGATTTGTGCTGAACGTAGATTTCCAGGTGGTCTTGAAGGTTTTTGCCGACACCAGGGCGGTCGGCCACTACAGGAATGTTGTGTTCTTTCAGCTCGTCTTCCGCGCCTATGCCTGACAACATCAACAGTTGCGGCGAGTTGATGGCACCGCCGCTTACGATGACTTCTTTGCGGGCCTTCACACGAAGGGTTTTGCCTTTCTGAATGTATTCCACGCCGACGGCGGTCTCGCCTTCAAACAGAATGCGGGTGGTCATGGCGCCGGTTTCAGCGGTCAGGTTCGGGCGGTTCAGGGCGGGGCGCAGGTAGGCTTGAGCTGCGCTCCAGCGCCGACCTTTTTTGATGGTCATGTCCATCTCGCCAACGCCTTCCTGCTGGTAGCCGTTCATGTCTTTTGTATAGGGGTAGCCTGCCTGCTGGGAAGCCTCAAGAAAGGCGCCAAACAGCGGGTTGGGCTCGTCGCCTGTGTGTACGTTCAGCGGGCCATTGCCACCGCGGTAGTCGTCAGCGCCTTTTTCCCGGCTTTCGGCTTTGCGGAAGTAGGGCAGCACGTCCTGATAGCGCCAGCCTTTGGCGCCTTCGTCGTGCCAGCGGTCGTAATCGTAGGCGTGGCCGCGGATATACACCATGGCATTCAGGGTGGAACCGCCGCCCCACACTTTGCCCCGGGGCCAGTAAAGCTTCCGGTTGTTCATGTGTTCCTGGGGTTCGGTGTGGTAGTACCAGTTGTGCTTGTCGTCCATGAGGTTGAACATGAGCGCCGCGGGCATGTGGATTTTCCAGCCGTTGTCACGGCGCCCGGCTTCCAGAACCAGAACCTGGTCATTTCCACTTTCACTCAAGCGGTTGGCCAATACACAGCCGGCGGACCCGGTGCCGACAATCACATAGTCAAATTCGTTATCAAACTGCAAAACGGTCTCCTTGATGCAAAGGCGGATAGGTCATCCGCAGAGGCTCTGGTTTGAAGGCGCGGGTCAAAATGGCGACTCAAACGGGGCCATTCCAACGTAAACGGATTTGATTTGGGTGTAATGGGCGAGTGTTTCGCGACCATTCTCGCGGCCCAGCCCCGAGAGCTTGTAACCGCCCACGGGCATTTCGGCCGGCGAGGCGCCAAAGCTGTTGATCCAGCAGATGCCTGCTTCAATTTGATGAATAACGCGATGTGCGCGGGTGGTGTCTGTAGTGAACACGGCAGCTGCCAGGCCGTAGTCTGTGTTGTTGGCGCGCTGGATCACTTCCTCTTCAGTATCGAATGGCAGTACAGACATCACCGGGCCAAAGATTTCTTCCCGCACAATGGTCATGTCATCGGTGCAGTCGGCGAAGATTGTGGGCGCCACAAAATAGCCGTCTTCAAAACCAGTCGGTTGCAGGGTCTTGCCGCCGGTCAGCAAGCGCGCGCCTTCAGCTTTGGCGCTGTCGATGTACTTCATCACCAGGTCGCGATGCTTGGCGCTGATCAGGGAGCCGAAGTTGGTGTCCGGGTGTTCCGGGTCGCCGGCGATGATGTTGTTCTCGGTTCTTCTTACCAGTTCCTCAAGGAAGGCGTTGTAGATGGAGCGTTGAACAAACACGCGGGTACCGTTTGTGCACACCTCGCCTTGGGTGTAGAAGTTGCCCAGCATGGCGGCCGAGATGGCTTGTTCCAGATCGGTATCTTCAAACACCACCAGCGGGGATTTGCCGCCCAGTTCCATGGTGACGGATTTCAGGGTGCGGGCGGAATCGGCCATCACGGTGCGGCCGGTTTTGGCTTCACCGGTAAACGATACTTTGGCAATGGCCGGCTCGGCTGTGAGCATCTGGCCGACCCGGTGATCGCCTTGGATCACGTTAAACACACCAGCGGGAACACCCGCTTCGATGTAAATCTCAGCCAGTTTGATCGCGCCCAGCGGTGTTTCTTCTGAAGGCTTGAAGATCATGCTGTTGCCGCAGGCCAGAGCAGGCGCGGACTTCCAGCATGCTATTTGCAGAGGGTAGTTCCATGCGCCAATACCCGCGCACACGCCCAGAGGTTCGCGACGGGTATAGAAGAAATCCGGCCCCAGATGCTGGCTTTCGCCGGTAATACTGGAAGCCTGGCCAGCAAAATACTCGACAGAATCGGCACCGGTTACTACATCGACCACGCTGGCTTCCTGCCAGGGTTTGCCGGTATCCAGCACTTCGATCTTTGCCAGCTCATCGTTGCGCTCGCGCAGAATGTTGGCTGCCCGGTTGAGAATACGCCCACGCTCAAGCCCGCTCATGGCAGCCCAGGCTTTGAAGCCTTCCCGGGCGCTCTTGACCGCTGCCTGCATAACGGATTCATCGGCCTGTTCAACCTGATAAATCAGCTTGCCGGTGGCAGGGTTCACTACGTCGAAGCGTTCGCCACTCTGGTTTGTCAGTGGCTGGCCGTTAATAAAAGACTGGTACACGGGCAATGTCATTTGCTGGCTCCGTTATTCGCCTTGATGGCTTGGTCGATGTAAGTTTTGCAGAGGGCAGCGGCCTGGTCGGGTTCAATCCGGCCCTCACTCATAGCGGCGCGCAGCCAGAAACCGTCGATCATGGCCGCGACTGTTTGCGCCGTCGCTTGCGCCGGCCCAGGGGGCATCAACTGGCGCAAATGGAAAATCAGGTTCGAAAGCAGGCGGCGCTCGTTCACCCTCTGAAGTCTCATCAGCTCCGGGCTGTGCATGGCTTGGGTCCAGAAGGCCAGCCAGGTTTTTGCCGACTGCGCGTGGGTCTGAACGCCGGAGAAGTTGGCGTCAACTATGGCCATCAAACTCTCACGAGGGTTGCTGGGCCGGCTGGCCATCAATCTTGATGCGTCCTGCTGCAGGCACGAGAGCAGGTATCGCATGGTGGCTTCCAGCAGGCCCTGCTTGCCGCCGAAATAATGGCTCACAATGCCCACCGACAATTCCGAGGCCGCTGCAATTTTCCCTATGGTTGCACCTTGAAAACCGTGGGTTTCAATAACGCTCAATGTTGCGTCGATCAGCTGCTGCCGCCTGATTGACTCAATTCCCGGTCGTGCCATGCGCCCTGTGACCTGCTCTGTATTGAATGAGTGTTCAATTTGTTGAATGGCTGTTCAATGAGTGAAGAATAATGGTTTGAATACTAAATATCAAACAGGTTATAGCGGAGAGGAGTCCTTGAGTGGACTGATGTGGATAGGAGATTTGGCGGGTAGTACCTATAAAAAAGTATTTAGAGCGCGAATGATTGCGCCTGGGTTTGTAGGTGTTTTTATGCTGGCGGAAGTTCACCCAATACGGTGCGGTAATGGGTGGAAAAGTACCCAATCTCTCGGGCTTTTTATTGTGGTGTTTTTGGAAGTCTATGTTTTGCATGGGCTTTTTTCTAGTGGCCCGCTATTTGCTAAGTCTTAGAGTTATCGCAGCCCCTTCGGGCTCCGTCGAGCACCCAATAAACAAAACGAATCAGGGAGCAGTCTCTATGAAGAACCAAGCCATTATCGCGGCGGCATTCGCCTCTACTCTTGTTGTTGCAAGCCCCGTTGTTGCCCAGGATCGGGCCGGTTGGCCGGATAACTTTACCGTTGGTACAGCCAGTCAGGGCGGCACCTATTTCGCCTACGGCTCTGGCTGGGCCAACTTTGTAGCAGAAAATCTGGGCGTTTCCGGCGGTGCTGAAATCACCGGCGGCCCAATGCAGAACATGGCACTGGTTCATACCGGCGACCTGAAGTTTGGTTTGACTACAATGGGCCCGGCTCGCGAATCCATGGATGGCAACAGCCCGCTGGCGCCAGGCATGAAGATGGACAACGTATGTGCCATGTTCCCCATGTACGAAACGCCTTTTTCGGTCACGGCGCTGACCAGCTCTGGAATCAAGTCTATTTCTGATATTCCAGATGGTGCCACCATCGGCTTCGGCCCGGCTGGCTCAACCTCCGACACCTATTTCCCGCGCATGATGGAAACCCTGGGTGTGAACTTCAAACGTCGTAATGGCAGCTGGTCGGATCTTGGCGGACAGCTTCAGGATGGCCTGATTGATGTTGTTGCTTTTGCCGCAGGCATCCCCATCCCAGCCGTTAGCCAGCTGGAAGTTCAAACCAATGTGAACATCATTGGTATGACCGATGCCGAAGCCAAAAAAGTGACAGATAACTTCCCGGTGTCTGAGTTCATTATTCCAGCGGCCACTTATCAGTCCCTGGATGAGCCATCGCGTGTTGTATCCATGTGGAACTTTGCCATGGTGAATTGCGATGTACCGGAAAGCTTTGTGTATGAAATCACCAAGCTGACCATGGAGCAGAATGAACGGATGGTTTCTATTCACAAAGCTGCCCGCAACTCCATTCCAGAGAACTACAGCAAGAACAACGTGCTGCCATGGCACAAAGGCGCCGCTCGCTGGTTCAACGAGAACGGCTATACCATCGAAGAAAGCAAGATCAAGTAAGACTGCTGATTTGAATGGTTGAAAGAAAGGGGCCGCAAGGCCCCTGAATAATAGCCGGCAGATTGTCGGCTCCGATTTGCCTGCAGGCAGGACCCCCAATGACACTCGAACGACACCCCAAAGATTTTTCTGATATAGAGGTGGGCGAAGACCACGTGCTTGCCCACGACGTGGACAAAGAGCCAGTAGAAGCAAACCGCAGGCTGTTTGAAGGCGGAATGCTGAAGTTTGTAACGTTACTGGCCATTGTTTACTCCTCCTTCCATCTCTATTCGCTGAATATTGCGCCTTTGGAAACCTGGTCGTTCCGGATTGTGCATATTGCCGGCGCCCTTGTTTTAGGTTTTGTTCTGTTTGCGGGTGCACGTTTTGTTTCTGCTGAAGAAGGCTCTGCACGGCACCGGTGGACAACATGGATCGGTGCTGTTGCGCTTCTACCGGCATTTTATGTGCTGTATCAGACCTACTCGTTTTGGCAGATGGTTCAGAACGGTGCCATGCGGATTCCGGTAGATCTGGAAACCTGGCATTTTGGCTGGCCGCTGCTGGCGGCAACGGGTGTGGGCATTGTGCTGAGCTGGTTCCACCAGCGTGAGCGCTCGCGCTTCAGTCTGCCGGATCTGGTGTTGATTGTGTGCTCGATCGCGGTTGCGGCCTATTTCCTTGTGGCTTTTAACACCTCCATGCGTATGTCCACGGGCACATCCTTTGCGCCGGTGGGCATTTCTTTTGCCGCGGTAGCGGGTACTGCGCTGATAATGGAGCTTACCCGCCGGGTTGCCGGATTGGCGCTGGTGATTATCGGGTTGGTGTTTTTGGTGTATGTGTTTGCCGGGCCGTATCTTCCGGGCTTCCTTGGTTATCCAGGACTGTCGGTACAAAGGTTCTTCAGCCAGGTGTATACCGATGCGGGTATTCTTGGGCCCACCACAGCGGTGTCGTCCACCTACATTATTCTGTTTATTATTTTTGCGGCCTTTTTGCAGTCGTCAAAGGTCGGTGATTACTTTGTGAACTTCGCGTTTGCCGCGGCGGGTCGCTCCCGTGGTGGCCCTGCGAAGGTCTCTATTTTTGCCTCTGGCCTGATGGGCATGATCAACGGCACCAGTGCCGGCAACGTTGTGTCTACCGGCTCGCTAACTATCCCGCTAATGAAAAAAGTGGGTTACAGCAAAAAATCCGCCGGCGCGGTAGAAGCCGCTGCATCTACGGGTGGTCAGATCATGCCGCCGATTATGGGGGCAGGTGCCTTCATCATGGCCGAGATTACCGGTATCCCATATACCGAAATCGCCATTGCAGCCATTATTCCCGCGATTCTTTACTTCGCGTCTGTGTATTTTATGGTGGATTTTGAAGCGGCGAAAACCGGTATGCGTGGCATGCGGGAAGATGAGCTGCCCAAGCTACGCGCCATGGTGAAACAGTGCTACCTGTTCTTGCCGATTATTATCCTGGTAGTGGCCCTGTTTATGGGCTATTCGGTGATACGAGCCGGTACGTTGGCGATGGTGTCTGCGGCGGTTGTTAGTTGGTTTTCACCCAACAAAATGGGCATTCGGCAGATTTTACACGCGCTGGAAACGGCTTCCTACATGGCCATACAGATCATTGTGGTGTGTGCGGCGGCGGGCGTTATCGTCGGTGTTATTTCCCTGACGGGGGTTGGTGCACGCTTCTCTGTGCTGTTGCTTGATGTGGCAGAAGCGAGCCAATTGCTGGCGCTGATTTTTGCCATGTTTATCTCCATCTTGCTGGGCATGGGTATGCCCACGACGGCGGCCTATGCGGTGGCGGCTTCGGTGGTTGCGCCGGGCCTGGTGCAGCTGGGTATCGAACCTCTGACGGCGCACTTCTTCGTGTTCTACTTTGCGGTGGTATCGGCCATTACTCCGCCGGTTGCCCTGGCTTCTTATGCGGCGGCGGGTATCTCAGGCGCCAACGCCATGGAAACCTCTGTGGCCTCTTTCAGAATTGGTATTGCAGCGTTTATCGTGCCGTTCATGTTCTTCTACAACGGCGCTTTGTTGATGGAGGCTGGCTGGTTTGATATCGCACGGGCACTGGTTACGGCGCTCTTTGGCGTATACCTGCTCTCGGGTGGTGTACTGGGCTGGTTTGGAAACGTCACAGCTTCCTTGATCGTCCGTATATTGCTGATTGGCGCCGCACTGATGATGATTGAAGGGGGAATGGTGTCTGATCTGGCTGGCATTGGGCTTGCCGCAATAGCGTTTGTGATGCAGCGTCAGCGCAAAGGTCGCCTGGCTGCTGCCTGAACTATGCCCTCGTCGCCCGACCCTTGTCCTTCAAGGGGCCGGGCGATACTCTGGCGTCCTTTAACGGTATTTCGGGAACCGGGTTATGTCCTACCGGATAGGCGCTTTTGTTATATTCGCGATCACCCTTGCGGTGTCCTGGATCCTGGGTGGTTGGGTTGGTTACCAGCAGGTTGAACAGGATAGCCTCGAAGAATCGTTCCGCTATCGCCAACTCGTGGGGAACGAGCTTAACCGTTATCTGCCTATTCCGGAGCTGATGGCTGAACACCCATTGCTTGCGGCAGCCCTTAATGCTCCGGGCAACCCTGCGATTATTCACCAAGCCAACGAAGAAATGCAGCGTATGGCTACCATCGTTGGAAGTTCGGATGTGTATCTGATGGACACAGCCGGGCTGACGATTGCGGCCAACAACTACCTGCAGGCAGGCAGTTTTGTGGGGCGCAACTTCAGTTTTCGCCCCTATTTCTTTGAAGCCATAAAATCCGGCAGGTCTGCCATTTATTTCGCATTGGGTTCCACCTCTCGGGTTCGGGGGCTGTACTTTTCTCATCCGGTGCGCGGAGAGGAGGGCCAGTTACTGGGTGTGGTGGTTGTGAAAGTGTTGGTGCACGAACTGGAATCCCAATGGCACAGACCGGCTTCCGTGCGTGAAGCCGAAATGGTGGTATTGGATGAGGCCGGTGTCAGCTTTTTGGCCAGTAAGCCGTCGTGGTTGTACCGGGATTTCACAGGCAGTGCTGAAAAGGCGCCTGGTGAAGCATCTCGTCAACGCTACCCTGACCGGGATCTAAAACCTGTGTCCCTGCAATATCAGGGCAAGCCTTTTGGCTTGTCTGGCGCATCCGAGACTTTGCGTATCAAGGAAGATGGCAGTGCTCAAGAGTATCTGAGCGTTCGAACACCGCTGCCGAGGCTCGACTGGACGTTGAGGGTAATGGTCAGCACATATTCGGTAATGTGGACGCGCCTCGGCTTTGTAATGGGCGGCATCGCGATCTATTTTGGTGTTCTGCTGGCGTGGCTGTATCTGCGCGAGCGCTATCGCCGAGAGGCGGAGTTAGCCCTTAGAGGTGAGCAGTTGGAGCTCAGTGTCACTGAACGAACGGCCGACCTCGAGCAGTCCAACCGTAAACTCATTGACGAGATTCGAGAACGTGAACGGACCCAAAGCGAGTTACGGGAAACCCAGCAGGAGTTAATTCAGGCAGCCAAGCTGGCGGTGCTGGGACAGATGTCAGCTGGGCTTAATCACGAAATGAGCCAACCGCTTACGGCAATCCAGACATACGCCAGAAACAGCCGCCGCTTTCTGGAAAAGGGTGCCGCCGATATGGTGGATGAGAACCTCAGCGAAATTGTACTTCTGTGTGACAAAATGGCCGAGCTGACCCGCCAGTTCAAGGTGTTTGCCCGGAAGTCCGAGGGGCCACCCACTATTGTGGATTTTCGCTTGTCTGTGGACGCCTCTCTAAAAATTATCGCAGCACAGAAAAGCAGCGCGGGCATTGATATTCGTTGGAGTCGCCCTGAGCAGCCAGTGCTGTGTCACGGTGATCTGATCCGCATTGAGCAGGTTATGGTCAACTTGCTTGCTAATGCAGTGCAAGCTGTTGAAAGCCAGAAGCAGCCGGTAGTCACTATTGATGTTGAGGAGCAGGGAGAGTGCTGGCGCTGTTTTGTGCGGGATAACGGGACCGGATTGCCGGCGAACACCGAGCAAATTTTTGAGCCCTTTTTCACGACCAAATCGGTGAAACAGGGGCTTGGGCTGGGGTTGTCTATTTCAAGGCAAATTGCTGATGCTTTGGGTGGCCGGCTTACGGGGCGCAATCGCAGTGACGCACCGGGTGCGGAATTTGAATTTACCCTGCAAAAAAGGGAGGCCACGGAATGACAGAACCCTCGGTTATTTTTGTTGACGATGACCCGCACATACGCAAGTCCATTGCCCAGGCACTGACTCTGGAAGACTTGCCTGTGCAGTGCTATGAAAGCGCCGAGGCGGGGCTGCAAGCTATTACAGCTGAGTACAGTGGCGTAGTGCTGTGTGACTACAATATGCCGGCAATGGATGGGCTGGAAATGCTGGGTGCTGTTCAGGCGCTGGATAAATCCATACCCGTTATTATTCTGACCGGCCAGGGCGACATCAGCACGGCGGTTTCAGCCATGCAGCAGGGCGCCTATGATTTTATTGAAAAACCCTTCAATCACGATGAACTGATTGAACTTTTGCGGCATGCCTTGGAAAAGCGTCACCTCGCCCTGGAAAACCGTCGACTCAAGGCCCAGTTACGCCATTTAGCCCGGCCCGGCCCCAGAATCCTGGGGGACACGCCGAGCATGCAGAAAGTGATGGACACCATCACTCCGATTCTGGACATTTCCGCCAACACACTGTTGTTTGGCGAGACAGGCTCCGGCAAGGATGCGCTTGCTCGCTACATTCATGAGAACAGCCCTCGAGGGGCCCACAACTTTGTCGCGATCAATTGCGGAGCCGTGCCGGAAAATCTCATTGAAAGCGAGTTGTTCGGGCACGAAGCGGGAGCGTTTACCGGAGCAGACAAGCTACGAATTGGCAAAATAGAGCATGCCCACAGGGGTACCTTGTTTCTGGACGAGGTTGAGAGCATGCCAATGCCTCTGCAGATCAAGCTGCTGCGGGTACTCGAAGAGCAAAAAGTGGAACGCCTTGGCAGTAATCAGGTACAGGATGTCGATGTTCGCATTATTGCGGCCACGAAAGCCGACCTGAAGGCGCTCAGCGATGAAGGAAGCTTCCGTGCGGATCTGTATTACCGATTGAATGTGGTGAAAGTGGATATACCTCCTTTGCGGGAGCGTAAAGAAGATATCCCTATGCTGTTTCACCACTTCGTCCTGATTGCAGCTGCCCGCTATGATCGGGAGAGCATTCCTCTGGATGCCAGTCAGGCCGCACGGTTAATGCATCACAGTTGGCCGGGAAATGTACGTGAGTTGCGTAATCTGGCGGAGCGGTATGTATTGTTGGGGCCCGCAGCACTTGATGACAGTGAGCCGGTTGCCAAAGCCGATGTGAGCGGGCGGCGAACCCTTACCGAAATGATGGACAGCTTCGAACACTCGGTGCTTACCAGTGCCTTGAATGCGTGCCATGGCAGCATCAAAGACACTATGGTGCAGTTGGGTGTTGCCCGAAAAACCCTCTACGACAAGATGAAAAAGCACGGTTTGGATAAGGCTCAGTTCAAAGACTGAGCCGGGCATTTGATACGCAGACGCACGAACGTTTACACGCTGGATACAAAATACGCAGTACCCTCAATGATATTATCCGCGCCTCTTCTGTAGCATCTCGCCTCCTTGCAATGGGTTAGACCTTCTGCCCACTCCTTCCAGCAGATACAAGATACATTCGATATGAAAAATCTTACCATTCAGATGCGCGTGCTGTTGCTGGCACTTATCCCAGTGATCCTGCTCACCGCATTCCTGACCACATACAATCTCAAACAGGCTCAAGGCATAGGTACCGAAGCAGTGGCGGGTTTCTCCTCAGATATGGAGACCACCAAGCGCCAAGAACTAAAAAACTATATTGAATTGGCGCGCACATCCATTGCCCATCTGTATAACCAGCCCGCTTCAGCGAACGATCCTGAAGTTCGGGAGAAAGCTTGGGAAATACTGCGCCAACTGAGGTTTGATGATTCCGGCAGCCCCGGCTATGTGTTCGCCTATGACACTAGCGGTGTCAGTGTTATGCATGGCGTTAATCCGGCACTGGAGGGCAAGAACCTCTGGGGTTTTAAAGATCCTAATGGCAAATATCTGATTCGCGAGCTCGTAAACGTGGCCCGCAATGGCGGAGGTTATGTCCCCTATCACTGGGAAAACAGCGATACCGGCGAAGCTGCTCCAAAGCTTGGTTACGCCGAGATGTTGCCAAAATGGAATATCGTGATCGGTACAGGGTTTTGGGTCGATGGTCTGGAGGACCAAGTCGCTGCCATGGACAGCAAAGTCGGCGGGGCATTGGGCAAAGCAGTCGTTGGCTCAGTAACTACCTCGCTAATTGCGTTAGCTATCATTGTGTTTTTTGCCCTGATCGTAGTCCGCAGCATCATTCGGCCCCTGAAATCGGCGGTGTCTGCAATGAGCGATATCGCCAATGGGGATGGTGACCTGACACGTCGATTGGAGGCGGGAAGCAAGGATGAATTAGGTCAGTTGGCGACGGCGTTCAACAGCTTTGCAGAGCAAGTGCACGGGTTGGTTGAAGGGGTTCTTTCGTCCACCCGCACTCTGAATGAAGCGTCTGCGGAGCTGAATCAGATTATGGATGAGGCGGGGCAAGGTGTAGAGCGTCAAAAATCCGAGAGTGATCAAGTCGCAACTGCCATGAATGAGATGACGGCCGCGGCTCAGGAAGTGGCAGGCAATGCCAGTGAAGCCTCCAGTGCTGCAGATCATGCCACTGTACAGGTATCCGATGCTCAGGGCCTGGTACATCAGACGATCGAAGTGATTGGTGGCTTGTCCGAGCAGGTCGAAGAGGGCGTTAAAGTTATCGAAAAGCTGGGCTCTGATTCCCACAAGATCGACAGCGTTCTGGAGGTTATCCGTGAGATAGCTGATCAGACAAACCTGCTTGCCCTGAATGCGGCCATCGAAGCGGCACGAGCCGGTGAAGCTGGTCGAGGCTTCGCCGTTGTGGCTGATGAAGTTCGTACGCTGGCGAGCAGGACTCAAAGGAGTACTCAGGAAATCCAGGAAACCATTGAGCGGCTGCAAACCGGTGCTGGCAATGCCGTGAAGTTGATTGGCTCGATCAGTGAACGCAGTGAGGCCACTGTTGTGGAAACGCGCAAGGTGAATGACGCATTGCAGAGAATCAACCAGGCGGTTGGAACGATCAATGATATGAACAGCCAGATTGCCAGTGCCGCTGAGGAGCAGACCAGCGTTTCCGAGACCATCAATCAGAATGTCCATGAGATTGTTGCAATCACGGAGCAGACTGCTAAAGGGGCATCCCAGGCAGGCTTGGCAGCACAGCGTCTCAAGGCGCTGGCGGCAGATATGTCAGACCAGGTCAGTCGATACCGAGTGTAAACTAAGCACTGGCGCATTAAAAGCCGGGCCGTGACCCGGCTTTTGATGCTGTGTCAGAGGTTGGCTTCGGCAAACTCCGCAAGCAGTGAGCGAGGTACACCTTGCAGGTGTATATGGCCACCGTGGCTGAAGGTTTTGAAACGTTCGGTCATGTAAGTCAGGCCTGAGCTCAGGGCACTCAGATACGGCGTATCAATCTGCGCCAGGTTGCCCAGGCAGATCACCTTGGAGCCGTTGCCCGCGCGGGTGATGATGGTCTTGATCTGATGCGGAGTCAGGTTCTGGGACTCATCAATAATAATCAGACTGTGCTGGAAGCTGCGGCCACGAATGTAGTTCATGGATTTGAAGTGCAGAGGAACCTTGCTGAGAATGTAGTCCACACTGGCTGTCATGTTCTCGTCGTCTTCGTGCAGTGCTTCCAGGTTATCTACAATGGCCCCTAGCCAAGGCTCCATTTTTTCCGCCTCAGTGCCTGGCAGGAAGCCAATGTCTTCATCCAGGCCTTGGGTTGAACGCGTGGCGATAATCCGCTTGTAGAGCTTGCTGGCCACAGTCATTTCGATGCAAGCGGCCAGCGCAAGAATGGTTTTACCTGAGCCTGCTGACCCGGTCAGGTTCACCAGATGAATGTCTGGGTCCAGCAGCAGGTGCAGCGCCATGGCCTGATAGATATCCCGCGGCACCAAACCCCAGACTTCTTCGTTCATCAGATCGTGCTGATGCAAATCCCGGATAACGACCTGGGTGTCGTTAATGTTAACCACTCGGCCGATAAACCCCTGCTCATCAAGAACAAACTCGTTGATGTTCAGTTTGGCCAGCTCGCCTTCGCGTTTGAGGATGTGTTCGGTTGCCCCGTCTCGCTGCAGAGTTTCTACTTTGGCAATGGTGTCCCAAAATGAGTTCGGGAACTCGATATAGCCCTTGGGGAGCAGGTCAATGTCATCAACCAGTTGGTCGTTCTGGTAGTCCTGGGCCTCAACACCAAACCCACGGGCTTTCAGCCGCATATTGATGTCTTTGCTTACGAGAATGATGTCCCGGGATGTGTGTCGCTCCTGAAGCGCAGCAAGGGTATTGATAATTTTGTTATCGTTCAGGTGCTCCGGCAATGAGTGCCCACTGGCGTGCTCAGTGCTCATCAGTATTGAGAGTGTGCCCAGGGGCTTTGCCATTTTGGCCCTTACTATGGGCACACCTTGTTCTATCTCTTTGGGGCTGGCGTCCCCGAGCAGTCTGTCGATGGTGCGGATTGCCTGGCGACAGTCGGCTGCGACACTTTGTTTGCCGGATTTAAGACCGTCGAGTTCTTCAAGAACGGTCATCGGGATGATGACATCGTGTTCTTCAAAGTTGAGAAGGGCATTGGGATCGTGGATCAGAACGTTGGTGTCGAGGACGTACATGGTTCTACGGGCTTGCGGTGCACTTTCCGGTGTTCTGGGCATAGGGGGCGCTACCTCTGTGGTGGTTCTCAGCTGTTACTGGCGCAGCGTTTCGTAAGCTCCTCATTCGAGACGATTTTCAGCATATCATAGGTTGTTACAATGCCGGTTATCTTCGAGTCCTTGGTGACAAATATCCGGTGCAGGTGTTCTTTCATCATGATGTTGGCGATGTCGCGCACCGGTGTTGTTTCGTCAACCGATAATACAATGGGGGTCATGATATCCCGTACTTCTACCGGTACTTTGCCCATCTCTTCGAAAAGTACCATGCGTAAGCGCCGCGCTTCCTGTTGCTCTTCTGCCGTGAGTTCATCCGTAGTGCTCGTATTGGAGCGCGAGGCGTTCCAGCGGAACTCGGTGATATCCTTTAGGGTGGCGATGCCAATAATTTCACCGGATTCATCCGTAACAGGGCTGCCTGTGATTTCATTGTCGGTCAGAAATCTGGCGAGACGATCCATTGTCCAGGATTGTGGCACTGCCTTAATGCTAGGCGTCATTATTTCGTGTGCGAGCACTGTCATCAGGTGATCCCTGCTTTGCGAAGTCCTTTGCCAGAGCTTAGCGTTTCATACCCGGCTCGTCACCCTTCAGATATCGCTGGTTTGCCGTACATCAATCAGGCGGCCGCTCTCGTCATAGATCAGGCTGAAGCCCTGATAGCGCTCTTTGCTTGCTACCCGTTCCAACTCTTCCAGAGAGCTCACCGGTATATCAATCAGAAGCGTGTTAACCAGCCAGCCGGGCAGGGCGCCATTGGGGTCTGTGTGCTGAAGCCAGATCATTCGGGTTTTGCCATTTTCAGGAATCAGACGATATTGGGTGTTTGATAACCCAACCCGAACGCGGTTGCTGACTTCTGCACGCATTTCAGGCACAGCGCTCATTTCCATAATGACTTCGCCGGAAGCTTTATTGCCCTTTGTGCTAATGCTGATTACGTAGTCCCGATCAGATACGGGCCAAGGCAGGTCATTGACGGAGTAGGCGTAGCGCTGATGAAAATTGCCTTTTCCGATCGCGTAAGATTCGGTGCAGTTGAGCAACCATTCCATGCAGGAGGCGGGGTTCTGCATCACGGCCATAATAGATTCGATGGGGGCATCAATCAGGGCTTCGGCTTTAAATGCCTGAAAGCTGGAGTTGCTCTGGCTCATGGTGTAAATGCGTATGTCGCCGGATTCTTTGCGCAAGCTCCAGACCTCGCTGTCTTCGCCTGGTAAGCCGGCGCTAGCCGTGGTGGTCGCCATTGCAGAAACCAGCAGGGCGAAGATCACACCACTGATGACTGAGGCCCAGTCTTTAATGCTGTGGGCTTCGGTCTTGTTCATAAGCTACACTTCCTTGAAAAAATTGGGCAGAGTCTATCACGGGGTGACGGGCAGTATGGGCCCGAAGCAGGGGATTGTGAACCAGGTTGTTGCCCGGTGAAACAGTACGATAAATTGGCCTGATTTGACGATTATTATGACGATAAAGAAACTGATTGATAGCAAGGGGCGCTTTGCTCCCGGCGTACTGAGCCAGCCGGTCGAAGAAATAAACTATATGGATTACGACCTGCGTACGGTAATGGATAAACCTCGCACCAGGTTCGCACGGCGTTGGCGGTTTAACCAGTTCCAGTTTGTGAGTGCCACTGGCCCCGGGTGGGTGTTTGGTATGGCGCTGGTGGATTTAAAACTCGTGGGAAGCGGTTTTTTCTACCTCTACGATTTTGCATCCGGGCAGATGCTTGAGCAAAGCTTTATGAGCCCTTTGGCAATGGGAACCCGAATAGAGCCTTCCCCTGAGCGTGGTCAGGCCTCGTTCAGAAAGGGCAAGGTTTCCATGCGTATACTGCCCTTCGCGGGCGGCAGGGCGATTTCGGTATCCGCCCCCGGAGGAATCCGTGTGGAGCTTGCGCTGAAAGAGGATAATGACCCACTCCGGCTGGTGTGCCCTGCGGGCTACAATGGCTGGGTGTTCACCCGGAAGTCGGCGGGCTTGCCGGTTGAGGGTGAGATTCGTTGGGGCGATCAAATTTGGCGCTGTGATGAAGGCACTCGCGGCGCTATTGATTGGAGTTGCGGCTTTATGCGCCGCGAAACGGCCTGGAACTGGGCGAGTCTGGCGGGGCAACTGCCGGGCGGCCGATCACTCGGGCTTAATTTAGCCGCGGGCGTTAACGAAACCGGCATGACAGAAAACGCTCTGTGGTTGGATGGGCAGTGCCAGACACTTGCTGCCGCCCGGTTTAGTTTTGATCGCTACAGTGCTGGAAGTGACTGGCATGTAACCACGGCAGATGGTCGGGTAGACCTGCGCTTTGTGCCGGCCACGGCTCGTAAGGAAAAGCTGAATGCAGGGATATTGGCGTCCAACTTCCGGCAGTATGTAGGCACCTTCAATGGAACCGTCACCGATGAAGGCGGTAACAAGATTGAGGTTGAGGGTTTGCAGGGGTTTATGGAAGACCACTTCGCGCGGTGGTAACGGCAAAGAGCGCCAGCCTGCAGGAAGCTGGCTGGCGCTCGCTCACATCACCGGGACTGAACTGGCTCAGCGTTCGGGCAGTGTGACATTCAGCTCCAGAACGGAGCAACTGCCATTACGGTCGACTTCCACCTGAACCATGTCATCGCTGATCTGGACGTATTTACGAATGACCGCCAGTATTTCTTGCTGCATCTCCGGCAAATAATCCGGCTGGTCGCGCTGCCCGCGTTCGTGGGCCACAATGATTTGCAAGCGCTCTTTTGCCACATTGGCAGAGCCTGATTTCTTGCCTCTGAAATAGTCGAGGAAACTCATCCGTTAGCCTCCCTTGAACATCCGTGAAAAGAAACCCTTTTTCTGGTTGGTCATGAAGCGCTGCTCGCGCTCCTCACCCAGAAGGCGTGCAACTGCGTCGTCGTAAGCCTGGCCAGCATCGCTCTCGGTTTCGAGAATAACGGGCAATCCCTGGTTTGAGGCGTTGAGCACAACCTGGCTTTCGGGGATTACGCCGAGTAGCGGAATGGCGAGAATCTCCTCGACATCTGCCACCGACAGCATCTCGCCTCGCTCGACCCGATCCGGGTTGTAGCGGGTTAGCAGCAGGTGCTCCTTAACCGGGTCTTCGCCCATTTCTGCACGGCGGGATTTGCTTTGCAGAATGCCAAGAATGCGGTCGGAATCTCGAACGGAGGAAACTTCCGGGTTGGTTACTACAACGGCCTCATCCGCATAGTACAGGGCCATAAGCGCCCCATGCTCAATCCCTGCGGGTGAGTCGCAAATGATGTAGTCGAAGGTCTCAGCAAGTTCGTTGATAACTTTTTCAACACCTTCTTTGGTAAGCGCCTCTTTTTCCCGGGTTTGTGAGGTCGGGAGTATGTAGAGGGTATCAACCCGCTTGTCACGGATCAGCGCCTGATTGAGCGTCGCATCACCTTGTATAACGTTTACAAAGTCATACACCACGCGGCGCTCGCAGTTCATGATCAGATCGAGGTTGCGCAGGCCTACATCAAAATCTACCACTACAGTTTTGTGGCCGCGTTTGGCAAGACCGGTGCTTATGGAGGCGCTGGTGGTGGTTTTACCAACGCCGCCCTTTCCTGAGGTTACGACAATAATTCTAGCCAAGGTCTATTTCCTGTATCTTGTGGATTCGTCGTGTCAGCCGGATGTGTCGCCCGGTCAAATTATTTTGCTCGATTCCAGTATCAGGCCTTGTCCAGTGGTGCTACCACCAGCAGGTCGTCCCTGAGCTGAATCTGCACAGCGCTTTTCCAGCCGTTATTTTGAAGATCTTCGGAGATTTTATAGTGTCCGGCGATGGACACAAGCTCTGCCTCAAGGGATTGGCAGAAAATTCTTGCAGATTCCGAGCCATGAATGCCCGCCAGAGCCCGGCCGCGCAATGGACCGTAAACATGAATGCTGCCCGCTGCCAGTACTTCTGCACCGGCTTGAACCGGTGCGAGAATAACCAGATCGCCCTCGGGTGCGTGAACCTGTTGGCCTGAACGCACCGGTTGGCTGATGATTTTTGCCGGAGCAGCTTCTTTTGCTGTCTGAGCTGCAGGCGCTGCAGGGGCGTCAGCTACCTCTGCTGTGGTTTCGTGGTCCTTGTCTCTTTGTCCGCTCCCGGGCATTAGTGCCAGAGAGGCTCCGCGAGCAAGACGGCGCTGATCGTCATTCCCGCCACGAACGCCGATCACATGAATGCTGTTGCGGCGGCAGGCGCCGATGATCTTGAAAAAATCCAGTTCACTGTCGAGGCCTTCGTACTTTTCCAGGCTTATGATCAGAGGGATATCCCGAAAGAAGCCGGGAGCCTGGCTGATTTTGTTCCTCAGCGTTTCCTCAAACTCGTCGTTGTCGAAGTAATACAGTTCCAACGCTGTCATGGAAACGCTGGCGCTTTTCAGCTGGAATACCTGCTGTACCCCGGATGCAGTGGTGTTGCTCATGAATGGGTGTCGTCCTTGATGGATGGCTCGGTCGGGCGGCGCAGGCGCAGCGGCGTTTCTTCAAAGCGAATGCCAGACCAGCCGGTGCCAATGAATTGGCGAATGTTGCTGTGGCTTTCACCGGCAGGGTTGTCTAATACCTGCTGATAATGTTGAGCAAACAGTTTCAGCGTGTCTGCCTCATTCAGTGTGCAGTAAAGGCCGAGCCCAAACACTTTGCACGAACCTGCATTTTCACCGGCCGAATTAAATAAAGGTCCGTTCTGGAAACTGGCGGGTGTGTAATCAAAGTGCCGCTCTATCAAAGCGAGAGTGTCATCAAAATTGGCATGGCCACCCCCTATCGAAGCCAGGTGAATACGTACTGCTTCATTTACATTCATCATTTGTGATCCTGTTTCGGACCTGTTTGATGTAGGGCTTTCCACTCTTCGTACGGCATGCCGTAAATCTTTTCCCTGGCAGCAGGGTCAGAAATCTCAATGCCGCGCTCACTGGCTTCTGCCCGGTACCATTTGGAAAGGCAGTTGCGACAGAATCCGGCCAGATTCATCAGATCAATGTTCTGAACCTCGGGGTTGTCTCCCAGGTGCTTAACCAGGCGGCGAAAAGCTGCAGCTTCGATTTCAGTGCGCTTGGAATCTGGAATAGAGTTCGACATGGTGCCTCGTTATGAGATTCTGTGGTTGTCTTGGAGATTCCTGACATTCTCAGCATCTTACTTTAAGATACAAGACTGTATAAATGTACAGAAACCCGACGCGAGCCCAATGATTATGCCTCAACGCAAGATCATCCACGTGGATTGTGACTGTTTTTATGCGGCAGTTGAGATGCGTGATGACCCAACGCTGCGTGAGGTGCCGCTGGCGGTAGGCGGCGAGGGTGGTCGTGGCGTAGTGACTACCTGCAATTATAAAGCCCGGGCTTTTGGTGTGCGCTCGGCGATGCCTGGCGGCGAAGCTCGGCGGCTATGCCCCGGCCTGGTTACCGTGCCTCCTGATATGGCTCGCTACAGAGTGGCATCACAAAAGGTCATGGGCATTCTGCGAGAGTTGACCGATCTGGTTGAGCCCCTATCACTGGATGAAGCCTTTCTGGATGTTACTGATGTGACCGAACATAAAGGGAGCGCCACATTAATGGCCCGCTACCTGCGGGAGCGTGTGGAAAAGGAAGTGGGGATTACGATTTCTGCCGGCGTCGCCCCCAATAAGTTTCTCGCCAAGATTGCCAGTGATTGGCAAAAGCCAGACGGCCTGTTTGTGGTCAAGCCTGATGAGGTAGACGGGTTTGTCCGCGACCTTAAAGTTGAGAAGCTGTTTGGCGTAGGGCAGGTGACGGCGGCTAAATTACATGCGCTTGGTGTGAAAACATGTGGTGATTTGCAGGCACTGGGCGTTGATGTGTTGATCGAACGCTTTGGTAAACAGGGGTATCGGTTGCATGAAATGGCCCATGGCCGGGATGAGCGGCCGGTGGTGGTATCCAGAATTGCCAAATCGGTGAGCGTTGAGCGTACGTTTTCTCAGGATTTACCAGATATTGCCGCCTGCGAAACGGTTTTGGCATCACTGGCGACAGATCTTAATCTCCGCCTTACCCGTAAGGGTCGTGATAAGCCAATCCATAAGCTGTTTATAAAAATACGCTACAGCGATTTTTCCACCCACACATTGGAGCGGGTACGGGAAAACATAAAAGAGCCAGGATATGAAGACTACCTCCCACTGCTTACCGAGTTGGTGAGTAATCGAGAGCGGCCGGTTCGGCTGCTGGGCCTAGGGGTGCGCTTTCGCAATGATGATGCACCGGTGACCCAGCTCAGATTGTTTGATTGATGTCAGCCCGAGAAAAGGCACGCTAGTGGCTGAAAAAGCATGTCACCGATAGATACCCCATCAGGCCACCAATAAATGCGCCCGCGAGAACGTCAGAGGGATAGTGCAAACCCAGTACCACTCGGGATGCGGCCACGCTCAGTGTAAAGGGAGCGGTTGCCAGTGCCAGCTTTGGCATTGTCATGAACAAAATGGTCTGAAAGCAGGCGGCGTGCAGGGTGTGACCTGAAGGAAAGCTGTAGCGGTCCAATGGTGGGGTGCCGCAACTAATGGAGGGGAATGAGATGAAGGGTCGTTCGCGGATCAGCCAACGCTTAAGTATTTTGTAAGTCAGGGTGCAGGTTAGCCCGGTCAGGGCCATCATCAGTGCCAGGCCTTGGCCAGTCTCTCGCTTCAGAAAGGGAATGGCCAATATCAGTGCGTACCAGAACCAGCCATCCCCAAGCCGACTTGCCAGTTGGAAATAGCGCATGATCGGCCGAAATTTGGCAATTTTGTTTATGTGCTGGCAAAAGGCGTATTCACGCTGATCTGCGAGCTCAAAGAAGCGGATTGCCTTGCTGCTTTCTGACATGGGTTCGAGCCTTATCGTTCTCCACCCCGCGGCAACAATCGCCCTTGAGTGGCTATATAGATTATATCCGGGTAGCTAGCTTGCCAGACTGGCTTGAATCATGACGTTCCCTCTGGTTTTTATTACTATGGCTCTACTATGGGAGCTTTGGGTGACAGGCACATGACACCCCTGTGACACGTTTATTACGCATTCAACAATCTTGAGCGGAGGCGCAATGCAAACCCGAAAGCTAGGCCGTACGGATCTTGAAGTCAGTCTTATATGTCTGGGCACCATGACATGGGGGGAGCAAAACACCGAGCAGGAGGCTTTCGAGCAGCTGGATCATGCCACTTCTGAAGGTGTGAATTTTATTGATGCGGCGGAGATGTACCCGGTTCCTCCGCGGGCTGAGACTCAAGGTCTCACAGAGACCTATCTGGGGAACTGGCTGGCGCAGCGCGGCCGACGAGACGATCTGGTGATCGCCTCTAAAGTCGCCGGGCCTGGGAATGGGCTCAGTTACTTGCGAAATGGCCCCCGACTTACCCGCGACCATATTATTGAAGCATGTGATGCCAGCCTGAAGCGTCTGCAGACGGATTATATCGATCTCTATCAGGTGCACTGGCCGGATCGCAGCACCAATTTTTTCGGGGAGCTCGGCTATCGGCCAGACCCGAAAGAAAAGTCGACGCCAATTGAGGAAACCCTCGGCGCACTCAGTGAGCTGGTGGCGGCAGGGAAGGTTCGGCATATCGGGATTTCGAACGAGACGCCTTGGGGCACGATGGAGTATCTCCGCCTGGCAGGGGAGAACGGGTGGCCGCGCATTGCCAGTATTCAAAACCCTTACAACCTGCTGAACCGTTCTTTTGAAGTGGGGTTGGCTGAAATAGCTCATCGTGAGCAAACAGGCTTGCTGGCGTACTCCCCGCTGGCGTTTGGCATGCTGTCTGGCAAGTATATGGGTGGTAAGTGGCCGGAAAAGGCTCGCCTCACGCTTTATGAGAGGTTCAGCCGCTATACCAGTGAAAGAGGGGTTGATGCGACTCGAGCCTATGCAGAGCTTGCGAGGCACATAGGACTATCTCCGGCTCAAATGGCGCTGGCGTATGTTAATAGCCGCAATTTTGTGACCAGTAATATCATTGGTGCCACCAACATGGAGCAGCTCCGTGAAAATCTGGGCTCGTGCAGTGTGAAGCTTAGTCAGGATACGTTGGAGGCTATTGACGCGATTCATAACGAATTTACCTATCCTTGCCCCTGAAGACCGTCGAAAATCTGTGGTTTCTCTTAAGCTGTTGATGCTAAAAGGAATTAGCTGGCTTTAGAGAAGGGGACGTTACATTCTGAAATATTGGCGATCATATATTGACAAAATGTGTGCGAAAGCGTGACAAAAAAGAGGCATGACTGCGCGCGATTTCACATCTTTTTGCCGCTAAGGGGTTAGACTTTAGTCAATGGGGTGAGTAAACTTCTAATCCGTTTAAAAGGTCGCTGTAAGTATCATGATTATCCGCATATTTGTCACATTGCTTGTTCTCAACGTCGCCGCGTTTGTGGTTCGCGCCGAGGCGTCTGAACGCGCGTTTGAGGCGACCAGCGAAACCATGACAGTAGAATATGTTTATGAGCTCCAGCAGCGGATGTCCCGTGATTTTGAAGAAGACGATGCTGATGCGGTTGCCGTTGCCGAAATTGGTTCTCGTTTGTTGAGTCTTTCTTTGGTGCGCGCGAACGATAATGGCAAGCACTATGCCTCCCAGCCGGCGCAGGCTGATCATGGAATCGCGCTGCTGAATGAAGGTGCATGCCTCAACCTGAAATGGAATTTCTGAATCTGTAGTCGCCCGGTTCCGGTTGCCTCCTTTGCTTCATATCGATTTCCCGCTCATCTGATTCACCCTTTCGCTGTACTGGCTTTTTCCCGCAATACATTGGTTTAACGCCAGATTAATGATCTGGTGCATTGTCTGTCTGCATGTCTCATGTGATGATTCTCTGATAGTGGTTATACGTTGAATAATCAGTGGGGATCTCTTTATGGCGGTAAATAGCAGACAGCGCTCGAATAACGCGGAGCGTTGCGTGGATGATGTAATCCGCCGGGTGGGCAAGAATATCACCTTGGGGTTGCCACTAGGTCTTGGGAAGGCTGTCCGCTTCGTAAATGCGCTTTACCAGAGGGCGAAAGACGATCCTGAAATAAACCTGCATATTTTCACTGCACTTTCATTACTTGCGCCTTCTGGCAGTTCGTCCCTGGAAAAGCGCTTTATGGCGCCGTTTGCTGAGCGCCTCTATGGCGGCATTCCGACCCTCCAATATGCGCAGGATGTTAACAAGAATAATCTCCCTTCCAATGTTCAGGTGTCGGAGTTTTTCTTCAAAGCGGGGAGTTACCTCAATAACCGCAGTCAGCAGCGTCATTACGTGTCGACCAACTATACCCACGCCGTTCGTGACCTGATGGACCTGGGCGTTAATGTCGTGGCGCAAATGGTCGCCCCGGGCGAACTGTATGATGCGCCGGGAATGGTAAGCCTGAGTTGTAATCCCGATCTGAGCCTCGACTTGCTGCCTCTTCTGAGGGAGCGGGAAGCGTCTGGAACCCCGGTGGCTATTGTGGGCGAAATCAATCGCCAGATGCCCTGGTTCGGTCGCGATGCTGCTATTGCGGAAGACGAGTTTGATCTGGTGTTCGAGCATCAGGCTACCGAGTACCCATTGTTTTCGGCGCCCCAGATGGCCATTAGCCCCGCAGACCACTTGATTGGCTTTTACGCCAGCACCTTGCTTAAAGATGGCGGCACGCTGCAGGTGGGTATTGGTTCGCTTGGTGCGGCGCTTGTCCACAGTGCCATATTACGCCACAAGAATAACGCAGCCTGGCGGGCTGTTTACGACAACTTGAATGTTGCGGAGCGATTCCCGCTGGCGGAAAAGGACGGCGGAACCGGCCCCTTTGAAAAAGGACTTTATGGTTGCAGCGAGATGATGGTTGATGGCTTCCTGTACCTTATGGAGGCAGGGGTGTTGCGGCGTGAAGTATATGATCACGCGGACCTGCAAATACTGATCAACAACGGCGAAATTGAAGAGCAGGTTTCTCTGGATACCCTTGATGTACTGCGGCGGGAAGGGCTGATTGATTCACCCATGCGGGCCCGGGATGTCACCTGGCTGAGGCGGTACGGCATTCTCCGTGATGCGGTTGAGTTCAAAGGTGGCCGGCTGCGGATTGGGGATCATTCCCTCAATGCCGATCTGGATGATCCAGAGGCGAGAGAGGCAATGAAGGCGCTGGCGATCGGTGAGCGGCTAGCTGGCGGGGTTGCAATGCACGGGGGGTTCTATGTGGGTCCCCAGCAGTTCTACCAGTCCCTGCGCGAGCTTTCCGATGAGGATCGCGATCGCATTTGCATGACCAGTGTGAGCTTTATCAATCATCTTTATGATCATCGTTTCGGTAACCAGCGGCTCAAGGCAGCTCAGCGAATTCACAGCCGGTTTATCAACACGGCAATGATGTATACCCTTAGTGGCGCTGCGGTTTCCGACGGGCTTGAGGATGGCAGGGTGATCAGTGGTGTGGGTGGTCAGTACAATTTTGTCTCTATGGCGCACGAATTACCTGGTGCCCGCTCTATCATACCCTTGCGCAGTACCCGTAATGCCAAGGGTTCAGTGGTGTCGAATATCGTGTTTAATTACGGCCACTGCACCATCCCCCGGCATTTGCGGGATGTAGTGATCACTGAATACGGTATTGCAGATCTTCGTGGTCAATCGGATGAGCAGGTCTATCTGCGCTTGATCCGCATTGCGGATTCCCGCTTTCAGCAAGATCTGCTCGATCAGGCACAGAAGGCGGGTAAGGTGGATGCGAAGTTCCGATTGCCAACAAATTGGTTGAACAATACGCCAAATGCCGTCACCAGTGCGTTCACCAGCACCGGCGATAAAGATTGGTTCCCGGCATTTCCCTTTGGCCGGGATTTTACCGACCAGGAACTGGTGCTGGGCAAAGCGCTGAAGCGGCTCAAGGCTGAAACGGCGACCCGTCGTGGTAAACTGTCGACTCTGCTTCAGGCCTTGCGGACGAAAGATGAGAAAGGCCGTTTTGCAGAATTGTTGCAGCGAATGGACCTGAGCCAGCCTTCAGGGCTGCGTGAAAAACTGGATCAGCGCCTTGTGATCCATGGTCTGACATTGATTGAAAATTCATCGAATACGGGAAACTCGAAAGTCTGATGCAAGCTCCTCAAGAAAAGCCTGACGTTTTTACGGTTCACTATGTACTCAAGAACAAGATTGGCGAGTTAGTTGATACCTCAGAGGGTGGTGAGCCCTTACACTTTCTGTACGGTAGCCCTGATGTTATAGAGGGTATCCAGAAAGCGGTAAAAGAGCGCCATGCCGGAGACTGTCTGGAGGTTACGGTGCCTCCCTCGATGGCATACGGTGAGCACCGTGATGACCTGGTTCGAAAGGTGCCCCGGTCAATGTTTGAGGGGGTAGAGAAGCTGCAGGTTGGCATGAAGTTTCAAACCAATACTGGTGAAAATGCCCAGATTGTTCAGGTTATGGGATTTGACGGCAATCTTGTCCGAATTGATGCAAATCATCCACTTGCGGGTTTTACTCTGTATTTTGATCTGGAAATCATCGGGCGCCGCGAAGCGACTGATGATGAAGTCGCCCAAGGTCGACCGCTGTTCGAGTGAATTGGGTGCCCGCACGCCGAATTCGTTAGAGTTTAGAGGGTGTAACCGGGTGTAACCGCATGGCAGTTCCATGTATATTTCTGAATAGCATGTATAATTGCTGTTACATCAGGTTGTCTGTATCGTGACATGCAGACGAAATAATGGACCCGGAAAAATAAAATAAGAGATGGACGCCTGTGGAACAGACGAACGAAAGTTGGCGAATTCTTATTGTTGAAGATGATGAGCGACTGGCTGAGTTAACCCGTGAATACCTCGAGAGTAACGGTTTGTCCGTGTCCCTCGAAACCCATGGTAGCCCAGCGGTTGAGCGAATCCGAAATGAACAGCCGGATCTTGTTGTGCTGGATCTGATGTTGCCCGGGGAAGATGGTCTGTCCATCTGTCGCCGCGTGCGGCCATTATATTCTGGCCCCATCATCATGCTCACCGCGCGCACTGACGATCTTGATCAGGTGTTGGGCCTTGAGATGGGGGCGGATGATTACATCAGCAAGCCTGTCAAGCCTCGAGTGCTTCTTGCCAGAATCCGTGCATTGCTGCGCCGCGTAACGGAAAATGCGCAAAACACCGCAGATGAAGCAAGCGCGGAAGAGCCAACGCGCCTGCAGTTCAACAACCTGGTTGTTGATCGCTCTATGCGCGAAGCCTGGCTGAGCGAAGAAAGCATCGATCTGACCAGTGCCGAGTTCGATCTACTGTGGCTACTGGCGAGTAATGCCGGCCGCGTCTTGAGCCGGGAAGAGATTTTCACTGCCCTGCGGGGCATAGAATACGACGGACAGGACAGGTCTATTGATGTTCGGGTCTCCCGGATCCGCCCGAAAATCGGCGATGACCCTGTCCATCCCCGCAGGATCAAGACCGTTCGAAGCAAAGGCTACCTGTTTGTGAAGGAAGTCTGACGATTCAGTCTTTGGCGTCGGCACGGGTGTTCCGGCCGACGTTTCCCTGGCAGGGTTCGTTGACATGCCCCTGAAGTTTTTCCTGAAATTATATGCCCGCCTTGCCGGCCTCACAGTGCTGGTGATACTGCTCTGTATTGTTTTGTTTGTCGGTATGAATTCCGTACGCTCCCAATTCTGGCATGAGCGTTTTTCCGATCCTTTAATGCGTTGGCTTGCGTCTTCGCCTGCTCCCGAACAGCAGTACCACTGGCTGGCTTCCCGGTACGATTTTCGGGTGGCCAGCACGGAGGAGATGTCGGACTACCCCGTCGTTCGCGAGCGCCTGGGCTATGGCCAGGTGGTGGCGATTGAAAGTAGCTTGGGTTATCGCTTTTTGGTCACCGGGCTCCATGGTGAAGCGCTGCAATTCAGAGCATCTCAGCCCTATCGCGATATTACTGTAGCATCCGCACAAATTCTGCGGATTCACCTTGATGCGGTGGGTCCGGAAGAGCGAGAAGAAGCGGTCAGGCAGTTGGAAGACGGCTTGAACTTGAGTGTTTTGAGGATTCAAGGATCTTCGGCACTGCCAGATGATGAGGTTCTGGAGCGCGTAGCCAGTCAAGGCTCTGCATTTTATAGCAGCAATGGGGGAGGGCGAGTACTCGTTCAGTTATCTGATGGCGAACTGGTTCAGGCTAGCGTTCCCGCTCCCTTTAATCCGTGGGCATGGCCTGTCATTTTGTTGATGTTGGTAATTTCTGGAAGTGTATTGGCTTTGGCGTTGCTGTTTGTACTTCGGAATCTGGATAGCAATTTGCGCAAAGTGGAATCTGTGGCTGTGCGCATTGCGCGGGGTGAAATGGGAGCCCGTGTAGAGGCAGGGGAAGGTACCATCGTCTCCCGTTTATCTGCAGCGTTTAATGGCATGGCGGAGCACATCCAGCGTCTTGTGAACGTTCAACGTGAGATGATCCATGCGGTCTCCCATGAATTGAGAACCCCTGTTGCCCGTATACGTTTTGGTGTGCAGATGATTGAAGACTGCGAAAGCCAAGAGGCCCGGCAGAAGCAGTTGGATGGGATTGATGGTGATATTCAGGAGTTGGATGAGCTAATTGACGAAATCCTCACCTACGCGCGGCTCGAACAGGGTGGGCCTGTTTTTTCCCTTGAAGAGGCCTCGGTAACCGACATTGTCAGGCAGGTTGTCGCCGAGCAAAAAATTGTGCGCCCAGCTCTGTGTATTGAAGGCGAGATTGATGAATCCACAGAGCTGCTTGCTATGGCAGACGTTGAGCCACGTTATCTCCATCGTGCTGTCCAGAATCTGGTAGGCAACGCAGGGCGCTACGCATCGGGGAAGGTACTTGTTCGCTGTCATATTGATGAAGAGCATTGTCGGGTCGATGTAGAAGACGACGGTCCTGGCATTCCAGAAGATGAGTGGGAAAAGGTTTTTACAGCCTTCGCACGGCTTGATGACAGCCGTACCCGGACCTCTGGTGGGTACGGGCTTGGCCTCTCTATCGTGCGGCGAATTCTTTATTGGCACAACGGGCAGGCATTCGTGAGCCGGAGTGACAGCCTGGGTGGCGCGCGCTTCAGCTTGGTTTGGCCCCGAAGAAAACCACTGGAACAGAACGAGTGAAGAGGGTCGAGAGCCAGCTTCCGGGCTCTCACCAGATGTTACAAAGCGACTACACAAGTACTACTGAACATTTGGGTGGCTGAGGTAATAATTTAAAGCGTAAGGGATGACTTTTGAGGTTGTGGTTCTTACGAACTTTCCTTGTTTCATTCGTCATTTGAGGGTCGGTTTTCCGGCCCTTTTTTTTGCATTTTTTTTGACGAATTCAGTGTTTTTCTCTGCGGTTCCTGTTGGTCAGACTCCACGCTCAAATGCTATCAGGTGGTCAGCTTCTACCCGCACAGGTACGGTTTCGCCCAGGTGGAAATCCAGATGGCTACGGAACAGTGCCTCAAATTCGGTATCTTCAGAGCATCGGAAGCGATAAAGCGTAGAGGTGCCTGCGAAAGTTTTCTCTACAACTTTCGGGCGCAGGTCGGACTCGGCATCGTAGACAATGTCATCAGGGCGGATAAGCACATCTACCAGAGTGCCGGCAGGCCATTTGTAGGCCCGATTGCCGTGAATAATGCCCAATTCGGACTCTATGATGTCTGGCCCCACGGCCTTTCCCGGTATGAACCCGCCTTGTCCCACAAAACTCGCCACAAAGCGGTTTACTGGCTCGTGGTAGAGATTGTACGGCACATCCCACTGCTGGATTTTCCCGCCTTGCAAAACAGCTACCTGATCGCACATGGCGAAGGCTTCTTGCTGATCGTGAGTTACCAGAATGGCGCTGATCCCAAGGGTCTTCAGAATCTCACGAACATCGAGGCTCAGTCTTCGGCGGAGATCGGTGTCCAGGTTGGAGAAAGGCTCGTCGAGCAGAATAAGTGTTGGTTCAGGCGCGAGGGCCCGAGCCAAGGCAACCCGTTGTTGCTGGCCGCCTGACAGCTCGTGAGGATAGTTGTCTGCCAGATCCTGCAGGTGAACCACGTGCAGCAGTTCCATCACTCTGTGGCGCTTCTCGGTTTTATCCAGCCCGCGCAAACCGAATCCTACGTTGTCGGCAATGCTTAAATGCGGAAACAGGGCGTAGTCCTGAAACACCATGCCTATGCGGCGTTTCTCAGGCGCGAGCGTGCGGCCAGGGAGGCTGATAGGTTGGGACTGTAACCGTATCTCGCCGCTGGTCAGTGGAAGAAAACCGGCCAGAGCTCGCAAAATTGTGCTTTTCCCGCAACCGCTAGGCCCGAGCAGGCAGCCGATATCTCCATGGCTGAGCGCGAAATTAACGTCTTTTACAACGGCATCCCCTCCATAGCCACAGGTCAAATTGTCTACTTCAAGCAACCAGGTGTCCGCAGTCGTTATCGGCGCGCTCATAAATCTTAGTCCAGGCGGTTCAAAATCAGGAATTCCAGCAGGGCTTTCTGAGCGTGAAGCCGGTTTTCAGCTTCGTCCCAGATGACGGAACCCGGGTGCTCTATCATATCAGCTGCAATTTCCTCACCGCGATGAGCGGGCAGGCAGTGCATGAGGAGCGCGTCCTTTGCTGCTATGTCCATCAATGCCTTGTTGATCTGGTATTTGCTGAACGCCTTCTCACGGGCCTTCTGCTCGTCTTCCTGACCCATGGATGCCCACACATCGGTGACCAGGAGGTTTGCGTTGCGTGCCGCCTCCTCGGGTTCACGCATTAACGTGATGCGTGAACTGTGGGCCTTTACCAGTTCCGGATCCGGCTCGTAACCCTCGGGGGTTGCCACGTTCAGGTGGAAATCGAACTGGGTGGCGGCATTGATGTAAGAGTGGCACATGTTGTTGCCATCCCCTATCCAGGCCACGGTAGCGCCCCGGATGCTGCCGCGATGCTCGCGATAGGTTTGCATGTCGGCCAGCAGTTGGCACGGATGAAAGTCATCAGTGAGCGCGTTGATAACCGGTGCCCGCGAAGCCCGGGCAAACGTTTCAACGGTTTCGTGGGCGAAGGTGCGGATCATCACCGCATCAACCATGCTGGAGATGACAATGGCAGAGTCCTCTATGGGTTCGCCGCGGCCAAGTTGCGTGTCTCGCGGGGAAAGGAACATCGCAGAGCCCCCCAGCTGAGCCATGCCTGCCTCAAAGGAAACCCGGGTACGGGTTGAGGACTTTTCAAAAATCATCGCCAAAACACGGTTTTTGAGTGAATCCCTGACCTTGCCCTGGCGCCATTCGTTCCGGAGCCTGGTGCCATGATCCACCAGATCTTCCAGTTCGGTTGTGGACATGTCATTCAGTGTCAGAAAATGCCTTACTGCCATGGGGTGGCCCTTACTAGGTGAAGCCCTGGATGAGTATAAGTACTGGTGAAAAAAAACGGGGGGATCAAGTCTAGCCCTTCGCGCGTTTGATGACAACGCTGCGGGTATCAGGCTTGTTCGGTATCAAATTCCACGGTTTGTTGAGTAGCCTGTCCGACGTGTACAATAGGCGCCAGTCAAGGCAGGTGCAACAGCGCAAACCGGCGCGGCAGACTGTTCTGTTTTCAACCAGAGGTGAATGTTCATGGATATTAACGAAACCATTAAAAATCAGCTCGCAGAAAACCCGATTATTCTGTACATGAAAGGCTCTCCTCAAGCGCCGCAGTGTGGCTTTTCTGCTAAAACATCGCAGGCGTTGATGGCCTGTGGCGAGCGCTTTGCGTTTGTGAATATTCTTGATAACCAGGAGCTGCGCGAAGGCCTGAAAGTCTACTCAAGCTGGCCTACCTACCCGCAGCTGTATGTTAACAGCGAGCTGGTTGGCGGTTGTGACATCATTATGGAGATGTCAGAAAATGGCGAACTGGCTACTTTGGTAAAAGGTGCTGCAAAACAGGCTGAGGCCTGATCTCACCTGCCTGAAATGCGGGCCCTCAATTAGAGCCGCGACGGAGAAAACACCAGTTTTACTTCGAAGCGGCTTTTGCTTCTTTGGTCAGGTGGCGGCTCCGGGTAAGGGCTCGCTGAAAGCGCGGCTTGGTAGGCTGCAAGATCTATTTGTTCAATGCCTGTCGATTTGACCACTCTCGCACGTGTTAACGCCCCATTGCTCAGTAGCTGAAGCTCTAATGCCATGGTGCTTGTGTCCGTCAGCTTCCTGATGGCGGGTATCCTCAGTGTTTCAAGTTTCGTTGCCAAATGTGTTGCCAGTTTTATCAGGTAAGGATCCTGTTCGCTGGGCGACAGAGTGATTTTGGTGACGTCTTCTGTTGTTTCCTTGTTTGAAACCTGAGTGCGGGCGCCGGATTTGGACGGTGTACTTGAGGCTGTGGGCATTGTCTCGGTTTGGGTCGAGTCCTTTCTGTTGTTTGGCACGGCAGCTTGTGAGTTGTGGCTGGTAGCGGTTTTCTGATCAGAGTTGGTTGTTGCCAGCTCAGGCGTTGTCAGCCCGGGGTTGTTGACGGGTGGTACCTCAAAGGGCGGGTTGCGAGCCACTGACTTTTCGTTTGGTTGTTGCAGGTTTGTAGACGCGGGTGTTTTCTGGCTGCTATCTACTGCCACCAACTCAAGATTTATTTGGTGTCGGTGCTGTGTGGGCGAATCCGGAAGAATGGCTGGAAATCCAGATAATAGCAGCGTATGAATCAGGAAGGCGGTTGATAAAGCTAGGGCGATCCGATGCTTCGCCGGAAGGCTGTTGTTGCTGCCATGCTCCAGCATTGAACTCAGGTATCTCCTTTACTGCCAGATGATCACTGCGCCAGGCGCCGGACCCGCATGGTAAATGCGGGCCTCGGCCCGGTCAGGCAGTTTTGCTACGAAGGGAGCCGACGACGGCGTCCAGTGCCCGATCGATGAGGGCCCCTTGCTCAAGCCGTGTCATTCTTCCGCGTCGCATTTCGTGGGCAAGGTCCGTGCGGGTTTTTTCGATGACCTTTAGCCCCATACGATTTACAAAGACAAAGCAGTCCGCTTCGTCAATGATGGCGGAAAGCTTGCAGCGGAAGCTTGCACCATTAACCAGCCTGAACTCAACCCAATGACCAATTTCCAGCATATCAATCTGGGCCATGAACTCGGCAATCACCGCATCTTCAGGCTGGGGCTCAGTTTGGTTCTTTGTTTCATCCAGGGTCTCTTCATGAGCGGGTAGCTCTTCGGCTGCCTCCATGTTGGAGCTTGCGCGGAAAGCTTCTGCCAACTCATGCTTGAGTAAACTCATTGTGTCGTCAAGCTTGGTGGCGTTATAGGAAACTTCTTCCAGCCCCGCTCTAAGCGATTTGAGAAGGCCGGGTACCACGCGAACCCACTGATCTCTTTCAGTGTCTTCCTGGTGCGGATGAAGGCACCAGATAAGATCATCAACAACTTTGACGCTTTCTTGCCAGCGATGTTCTACATCGTCCCGCAGGTAAGCGAGGAACATGAATCGGCTCCAGCCATTGATAAGAATGGTATGGACGGATTCCGGGAGGCGGTAGCGCGCTACGCGTTCTTTTATGACCCGGTCGACCATTTCCTGGGCTTTCTGGGATTTGATGCGGCCACGTTCCGATTCACGGGTACGTTGCTCTACCAGAGACGATTTCCGGTTTTCTCTGGCAAGGAACTCCTCAAACTCTTCATTCAGAGTTTCGAAAAGTGCAATATCGCCATCAAATTCGCACAGGATTCGCTGCACAATGCTGTGAATTTTTTCATACAGCTTGTCCCGCGCCTTTTCGTCGCTGTTGCTCCAGCCTATACCCGCACGGGCCAGTCCATTGAGCAGTTTGCGCGCAGGGTGCGTCGTCTTGCTGAAAAAGCTTTTGTCTTTGATAACAACTTTCAGAATCGGAATCTGCAACCGGCTGATCAGAACCTGAACCGGTGCTGACAAGCTGTAATCGTCAAGAATGAACTCAAATAACATGGATACGAGGTTGATCAGATCCTCATCCATTTCCTCCAGCGCAGGCTTTTTGCCGTCGTTTGTTTTGGCTTGGGCCAGGATCTGTTGCACGACGCTAAGGAGATCGATGGTAAGCGGATCGCCTTCGCTGAGGTTAAGCTGAGAGTCTGCCTGGGTATTTAGAGGTAGTGCGGCCAGCAGGCTGATCAGTTCATTGCTACCGACAACCCGTATGTCTGAGCTGTACTGGCGTGATGGTATGCCGGCATTGGCCCTCTGGCGTGCTAGTAACTGATGGATTTGCTCGAAGACGGCGTTGCTGCCCTGGTCGCCACTCGACTGACGATCATGGGGCGCGCCGTTATTCGCGCTCTCGGAAGACGCTTGGCTCTCCGCAGGGCTGCTATGCTGCTGCCCGGTTTTTCCGTGATAGCGGAAATTGGGAATAACCCCTGCTTGAACGAGAATTCTGTTGGCTTCATCCAGAAGCATTCCCAGATTGGAAACAACGTAGCGGTCGAACTGCTTAAGCAGAATCAATCGTTCCCGGATTTGAATTTCCAGAGCCTGAATCGCTTCAGTAAATGCGCTGCAAAGATGTTCCGGGGCCATGGGGTTGACCGGGGACTCGTCAGAAGCGCCGTCATAGACATGACTAAAGCGAGTCTGAAGCTGGATGAGCGGCCCCTGGAAGTGCGCTTTAGCTTTGGTGATCATGGCAGTCAGAGCTACTTGCTCTTCAAG
Organism: uncultured Marinobacter sp.; assembly: GCF_947488835.1. Taxonomy (GTDB): domain Bacteria; phylum Pseudomonadota; class Gammaproteobacteria; order Pseudomonadales; family Oleiphilaceae; genus Marinobacter. The sequence continues at coordinate 172,949 of NZ_CANLBK010000002.1, forward strand.
GTCGTCGTTGCCCACCAGTGCCAGATTGTCTGCGTTTGCTTGCCGTCCCAGAGTGTCTTCGTGCAGTTGAATAGTATGGGGGGGATTTGCAAAAAATTGCGCAACGGTATTCTGGAAGTGGCGCTCTACGCCTTTGCGCTTGATGCGGATTTCCCGCATGGCTTCAAAATAACGGTTCTGCTCGTTGTTGCTGCGGGCATTGTTTGCCAGTTCGAACAGCGAATCATCAACGGCATCAAACGCGCCCTGCAATAGATCTCCGAGCCCGGCGACAACTGTGTCGCGGATGCGGGTGACCTCCACAGGAACCGGCTCGCTGCTTCCCGCTTCCCTGTGCTCGCGGAGGTAATGTATGCCGGACTGCTTGTCCATGGCCGACTCCTGTTTGCGGCTCAACCGGGTACATGACCGAGTTAGACTATCTGTTTTTTAGTTATGGGCTAAATTTACCGCATTTTCCGCTTGGTTAACATGAATAAAATCTAACCAAAGCGCTTATCTGAAAAAAAGGGTGTCCCAATGGAGCACCCTTGGTAGTTTCTTCGACATGAAGGTGTGGGGTGAGCCTGACCCTCAGCTTACATACACCGGACCAATGCCGACGCTCCAGATCACCACACTGATGGCAAGAAGGGCGACAAACATGACCAGCCCAACCGTCAGCACCGCTGTGGCAAACATGAATCCACGGTCTTCAGGGATTTTCATGAGTATGGGGAGGCCTTCATAAAGAAGGTACACCGCATACGCAATGGCAACGAGTCCTGCCAGCATGTTTACCCAGATATTGGGGTAGGCCGCTATAACGCCGATCAGGAACATAGGGGTGGCGGTATAAGCCGCCATCGCCACGCCTCTCGGCACTCTATCTACCGCATCGTAGGTTGCTGCAAAAAAATCAATGAATTTTCCGAGAATGAATATGCCTGCCAGCATGGCGGCATAGAACAGAACGGACAGGCTTAGCGCGCTGTTTATGGACAGGCGTGTGACTTGTCCGTCACCAATCTGCCAGCCTACCTGGGTGGTTCCAAAGAACCCGGCCAAGGCGGGAATAAGAGCGAGAAGTAGCACGTGCCCTAGATAAAGTTGGGAAATGGACTCGGAATCGTTCCGAATGGCTTTCCATTGCTGATCGGGGTGGGTCAGAAGACCAAAAGTGTTCGACAAGCTCATGGACAAACTCCTTAGCATTATTATTGTTCGGTGTTCCTAATGAGTGTTGGCGGTAGATTGATATGCGTCAAGGAGCTGGTTACATTTTGATCTTTCAAGAAAGAGCTTCGCTATAACTGGAACGTCTATAGCGAAGTGGAATCAGGCTGGGTTAAACGATGGAAAGTGCGCGTTTTTTGCGCTTCTTTGGGTGCACAATTGCGGCCTTCACAACGTTGTCCTTGATCTGGAGAACCTCTACCCGGTGGCCGTCTACCTTTAGGCAAACGTTGGTGTCCGGGATGTTTTCAAGGGTTTCAGTGATCAGGCCGTTGAGGGTTTTCGGGCCGTCTGTGGGTAGTTTCCAGCCCAGGGATTTGTTGATTGTGCGTACGGATGCGGTGCCGTCAATAATAAACGTGCCGTCGTCCTGGGGGATGATATCTGGGCTGGCTGCAGCGTAATCCGTTGTGAATTCGCCAACGATCTCTTCCAGAATGTCCTCAAGGGTAGCGAGTCCAAGTACATCGCCATACTCATCGACCACAATGCCAAACCGGCGCTTTCCTTTCTGAAAGTTGATGAGCTGTGTATTCAGTGGCGTGCTTTCAGGAACGAAGTAGGGCTCTTGGCAAAGCTGCATGATCATGGGTTTGCTGATCTCGTCTTGCTGGAGCAGTTTCGTTGCGCTGCGCAGGTGCAGGATGCCCTGAATATTGTTGATGTCGCCGTTGAACACCGGCAGCCGAGTGTGTTGGCTATTTCTCAACTGGCGCAAAATGGTATCGGTGTCATCATCCAGATCGATGCCGGAAACTTCGTTGCGGGGCACCATGATGTCGTTCACAGTTACTTTTTCGAGATCGAGGATGCTGACCAGCATGTCCTTGTGTTTGGTCGGGATGAGGGCGCCAGCTTCGTTTACCAGGGTCCTGAGTTCTTCACGGCTCAGGTGATCGCTGGCAGAGTCGCTTGGAGAAATTCTGAGGATCCAGAGTATCGCACCGGTAAACAGGTTTACCGCCCATACGATCGGATAAAGGACTTTTAGCAGAGGCCCGAGAATATAGCTCGCGGGGAAGGCTATTTTTTCCGGGAACAGGGATGCCAGAGTCTTCGGGGTGACCTCGGCAAAAATCAGTATGACGATGGTCAGTAGTAGCGTGGCGATGGCAATGCCGGCATCGCCCCAGATGCGGATAGCTATAACCGTGGCTATGGAAGACGCCAGGATGTTGACGAAGTTGTTGCCAATCAGAATGATGCCGATCAGCTGGTCGGTGCGCTTCAATAATCCCTGTGCCCGCTTGGCGCCTTTGTGGCCGGTTTTGGCCATATGTTTGAGGCGATACCGGTTAAGAGACATCATTCCGGTTTCAGAGCTGGAAAAGAATGCCGACAGCATGATCAGCCCGACGAGAATAATCGACAGCGCAGTAAGCGATGTACCGTCCAAACCAGAGGTGTCCTTATATTGCTGACAAGTAGCGAAAATAGGTTGTGATTGTGCTTGGTGTCAAGAGGTTGTGAGCCAGATATCAGCCGCCTCTCTGGAACACCAGCTCGAGGGCGAATTTGCTGCCATAAAAGGCCACCATTAGGAGGGCGCAGCCGGCTAATGTCCAGCGGCTTGCTGTCATTCCTCGCCAGCCTTTGGTATAGCGGCCCACGAGCAGAGCTATAAAGACCAGCAGCGAAAGTATGGAGAATACCGTTTTATGGGCCAGATTTTGGGCAAAAAGATTTTCTATGAACACGGCCCCGGTGATGATGGCCAGGGTTAGCATGACAACACCTGCCCAGACCATTTCGAAAAGTAGCGATTCCATGGTTTGGAGGGGGGGCAAGTTGCGTATCAACGGGCTGTTATAGTTTTGTTTGAGCTGCCGGTTCTGAAAGTAAAGTAAGATTGCTTGTATAGCCGCGAGAGAAAACAGGCTGTAGGCTGTGACGGACAGTGCAATGTGAGACAGTACGCCGTAGCTTTCATCAGATACCAGTCGCGACGGCGTATGCGTAATCAGGGTCATTATGATGGTGAGCGCTGCCAGTGGGTAAACGCCGAGGAACAGGCTTTGAACAGGCTTCCTCAAATTCAGGCCCAGCAGTAAGAACACGATTAACCAAGAGATCAGCACCGAGCTTTTAAAGAAACCCAGATCGACACCGCCATCATGGTAGAGGGTCTGCGAGATCAAAAGCCCGTGAGACGTTAGCGCCAGCATGCCGATAAGGGTAGTTATCGCTATATTGCTGTGCACGCGACCACGGAAGTGGAGCGCCTGCAGAGCGGTACCGACGCTGTACAGAAAAAGAGAGGTGACCGCGAGAATCAGCGTTCCCATAACTTCCTTTATTAACCACTGTGCTGGCTGGGGATCGACAGATGTGGCTGTCGATTTGACCGGGTTGGTCGTTTCAGAGCGATAGTCTGGTTATAATGTCGCGATTATGCAACAGGAATCAAGGAGCCGAAGCTGGCTCTGAGGTTTGTGCACTCAATTTATCCGGGGAACGGAAGAGCAACATGTTTGAGAACCTCCAAGACCGACTTTCCGGTAGCCTGCGCAAGATTTCCGGTCAGGCGCGGCTCACCGAAGACAATATTAAGGACACTCTCCGGGAAGTGCGTATGGCACTGCTGGAGGCAGACGTCGCCCTGCCGGTGGTGAAGGACTTTGTTGAGGGTGTCCGTCAGCGCGCTATCGGGCAAGAAGTTCAGCGCAGCCTTTCCCCGGGCCAAGTCTTCATCAAGGTTGTTCAGCAGGAGCTGGAGCGAGTCATGGGCGAGGGGAATGAAACCCTCAATCTTGCCGTTCAACCTCCCGCTGTGATCATGATGGCTGGTCTTCAGGGTGCTGGTAAAACCACCACGGTTGCAAAGTTGTCGCGTTTCCTTAAAGAGCGCCACAAAAAGACCGTCATGGTGGTGAGTGCTGACGTCTACCGGCCGGCTGCGATCAAGCAGTTGGAGACGTTGGCCGGTGAAGTGGGTGTTGAGTTTTTCCCCAGTACCGCCGATCAAGACCCTGTTGCCATTGCGGAAGGTGCGGTAGCAGCTGCCCGCAAGAAGCATATCGATGTGGTTATTCTCGATACTGCGGGCCGCCTGCACGTTGATGAGCAGATGATGGGTGAGATTGGTCGCCTGCATAAGTCTGTTAAGCCGGTAGAAACCTTGTTCGTGGTTGATGCCATGACGGGGCAAGACGCCGCCAATACGGCCAAGGCATTTAACGATGCCCTGCCACTGACTGGTGTGGTGCTAACCAAAACCGACGGCGACGCTCGCGGTGGTGCAGCGCTTTCGGTCAGGCATATTACGGGCAAGCCAATCAAGTTTCTGGGTGTTGGTGAAAAGTCGGATGCCCTGGAGCCGTTCTATCCGGATCGGGTTGCCTCCCGGATTTTGGGTATGGGCGATGTGCTCTCTCTTATTGAGGAAGCCGAGCGCAAGCTCGATCAGAAGAAAGCAGAGAAGCTCACCAAAAAGATCAAGAAAGGCAAAAGTTTTGATCTGGAAGATTTTCGCGACCAGCTGCAGCAAATGAAGAATATGGGTGGAATCGGTGGCTTGATGGATAAGTTGCCGGGCATGGGGCAGATGGCTCAAGCGGCGCAGCAACAGGTTAACGATAAGTCGATGGGGCAGCTGGAAGCGATCATTTGTTCGATGACTCCGAAAGAGCGTCGCTATCCGGACGTGATCAACAACTCCCGCAAGCGTCGCATTGCCGCCGGCTCGGGAACGCAGATACAAGATGTGAATCGTCTGCTCAAGCAGCACAAGCAGATGCAAAAAATGATGAAAAAGTTTAGCAAAAAGGGCGGGATGGCGAATATGATGCGCGGTCTTGGTGGTATGATGCCGCCGGGCGGTGGTGGCGGTGGAATGCCTCCGTTTGGTCGTATGTAAAAAGCCTTACATCGAAAACATGCAAACAGTCAGTTTGCCTGTTTTCTTTGGCGCTTATTTAGCATAGAATAGCGCCCCTTTCGAGTATGGGTCTCCGCGTCAGCCACTCTAGTGGTCGACGTGAAACGTACAAAGTTCGTATAACAGAACAGGATATTGGTTAAATGGTAACAATCCGTTTGGCTCGCGGCGGCTCTAAGAAGCGCCCGTTCTATCATCTGACAGTCACTGACAGCCGTAATTCACGTGACGGCGCTTTCATTGAGCGCGTTGGCTTTTTCAACCCGATCGCACGCGGTCAGGAAGAGCGTCTGCGTGTTGATCGCGACCGTGTAAACTACTGGGTTGGCCAGGGTGCACAGACCAGCGATCGCGTTGCACAGCTGCTTAAGACTGCTGAGTAAGCTTTTACTGACTACCGAGGTTGTTGTATGACGCAGAATTCGCAGGAAACTGTGATCGGTCGGATTACCTCGGTATTTGGGGTTAAGGGGTGGCTTAAGGTTTATTCCTTTACCGACCCGATTGACGGAATACTTGGCTATACCAACTGGGTTCTTGATCTGGACGGTAAGCGTATTCCGGCAAAGCTTGAGGAAGGTCGCCGGCAAGGCAAGGCGATCGTTGTCAGGCTTAAAGGTATTAGTGATCGTGATCTGGCGCGGACATATTGTGGTGCCGAGGTTAAAGTACCCACGGCTGAGTTGCCGGAACTTCCAGAAGGGGAGTTTTATTGGCGCCAGTTACAAGGGCTTGACGTGTTCACGGTTGAAGGTGAGTGCCTCGGACGGGTGGATCACCTCATTGAAACCGGCTCCAATGATGTTTTGGTGGTGCATGCAACAGCGGGCTCCATCGATCAGCGTGAGCGCCTGATTCCTTATCTTCCTGACCAAGTTGTTCGGGAAGTTAATTTAGTAGAGCGCAAACTGATCGCAGACTGGGATTCGGAGTTCTGACGGGTGTGGATTGGCGCAGTCAGTCTGTTTCCGGAGATGTTCCAGGCGGTAACGGAATACGGGATAACGAGCAGGGCGGTGCGCGATGGTCTTTTGACCTTCGAGAGCTGGAATCCTCGCGACTTTACCCAGGATCGGCACCGCACCGTTGACGACCGTCCCTACGGTGGTGGCCCTGGAATGCTGATGAAAATTCAGCCGCTCAGGGAGGCCATTCACGCAGCGCGGAAAGCGGCACCAGGCAAAGCCTGTGTGGTTTATCTTTCGCCCCAGGGTGAAACGCTGAGCCAGGCTGTTGTTGAGTCACTTGCTGCAGAAGAGCGGTTGATTCTGGTGGCAGGGCGTTATGAGGGTGTTGATGAGCGCCTGATAGCGACAGAAGTCGACCGGGAAATATCACTGGGAGATTTTGTGCTCTCCGGTGGTGAACTGGCAGCGATGACTGTTATTGATGCGGTTACACGCCTCATCCCCGGAGCGCTGGGTCATGCGCAGTCAGCAGAGCAGGATTCTTTTGCTGACGGTTTGCTGGATTGTCCGCACTACACCCGGCCCGAAGTTTACGAAGGTCAGGCGGTGCCGGATATTTTGTTGGGCGGTCACCATGATCAGATCCGGCGTTGGCGGCTTAAACAGTCGCTGAGGCGAACCCGGGAACGACGCCCCGATCTGCTTGAAAAGCGGGTGCTTACGGATGAAGAGCGTGAGTTGCTGGGTGAGATTTTAAACGAACCGTGTGCCTCTGAATAATCAGGGCATTAAAAGATTGGGTATCAGGAGCATTACGATGAGCGGCAAGAACAACATCATCAATCAACTTGAAACAGAGCAGATGACCAAGGAAGTCCCCGCGTTTGCGCCGGGTGATACCGTGGTTGTTCAGGTTCGTGTAACTGAAGGCAACCGTGAGCGTCTGCAGGCGTTCGAAGGCGTTGTTATCGGTAAGCGTAACCGTGGCATGAACTCGGCGTTCACCGTACGGAAGATTTCCTACGGCGTAGGCGTTGAGCGTACGTTCCAGACCTTCTCCAAGCTGGTCGACAGCGTTGCTGTGAAGCGTCGCGGTGAAGTGCGTCAGGCCAAGCTTTACTACCTGCGCGAGCTCTCGGGCAAGGCAGCACGTATCAAGGAAAAGCTGGGCTGATCAGCTATTTGCTGAGCAACCTTGCAGTGAGAAAGGCAGCCTGATGGCTGCCTTTTTCGTTTCTGGGGAGTCAGAATGCCTTCTTGTGCATGGCGAGGCTGTTAGAGGGTTAGGGTGTGCGACCAGAAGATGAAGCAGTGATTGTCCAGTTTGTTGACGCAGTCTGGCTTGAAGACGGGTTGGGAGAGCAAACCCGCCAAGCGTACCGCAACGATTTGCAACGCCTGGCTGCATGGCTGGAGGCCCAGCCGGGGCAGTTGTTGCTGATGGAGGTGCGGCGAACGGATTTACTTGCCTGGATGGCCAATGGGTTCGCTCAGGGGCTGAAAACGTCTACTGCGGCTCGTCGTCTTTCGGGTATTCGTCGTTTTTATCGCTATCTCCTTCGCGAGCGGCTGATTTCTGAAGATCCTACCTTGCGCATCGATAGCCCTCGCCTGCCCCGTCGCCTGCCGGACTCGTTAACAGAAGCTGAAGTGGATGCACTTTTGGCTGAGCCGGATCCGGGTTTGCCCATTGAACAGCGAGACAAGGCTATGCTGGAACTTCTGTATGGCTGTGGCTTGCGTGTGTCTGAACTCACCAGTTTGCGTGTGGATCAGGTAAACCTGCGGCAGGGGGTTATTCGTGTGACCGGTAAAGGTGACAAAGAACGCCTGGTTCCGCTGGGCGAGGAGGCCATAGACTGGCTTGTCCTGTATATGAAAGAAGGTCGCCCGGAGCTTCTGAAAGGGCGTGCCTGTGATGCGCTTTTTCCAGGAAACCGCGCTGCGCCCATGACGCGCCAAACGTTTTGGCACAGAGTTCGCCATTACGCTACTCGCACAGGCATTCGCAAACACCTGTCGCCCCATACGCTCCGTCATGCCTTTGCAACACATCTGCTTAATCATGGTGCGGATTTGCGTGTGGTTCAGATGCTACTGGGCCACTCTGATCTTTCCACGACCCAAATCTACACTCACGTCGCGCGCCAGCGTTTACAATCCTTGCATAAGACCCATCATCCTCGTGGCTGACATTGCGATTTTTAGGTAAGGTGGCGTTTTGAACTTTATTGGCAAGCCGGTGTCGCACGGTTTTGATTAAAAGAACTTTTTCATGGCTTGTGAGCTCAGTTTCGCAAGCATCATAAGTACCCTGCTATATAGGTGTGTTTTCCAGAATGAATGTAAAACAGTGGTTTATGTTGGTGTCAATGGCGGTTGGGATTCTGGGATCACCCTTCAGTGTTGCAGGTGATGTTGAAGACAAAATTAGCGAGCGCCTATCCAGTGCGGTACCCGGGCTGGAAATATTGTCGATTCGCGAATCCGAAGCCAAGGGGCTTTATGAGATTCAGGCTGCTAGCGGTGAGACCGTTTATACAACCCAGGATGGTCAGTATCTGCTCACCGGTGATCTGTTGAAGGTTACGAGCACGGGCATCGCCAATGTTACGATAGAGGCCAAGGCAGCTGCTCGGCACAAGGCATTAACAGGCTTCGGGAAGAGCGGTGTTATCAGCTACAAGGCTGACGATGAAAGGGCGGTGGTTAGCGTATTTACCGACATTGATTGCCCCTATTGCCGTAAGCTCCATGGCGAGGTGCCAAAGCTCAACGACTACGGCATTACCGTCAATTATTACGCCTTCCCACGGTCCCAGCCGGGTTCCCCATCTTTTGTAAAATATGTTTCAGTTTGGTGTGCCGAGGATCAGCAGTCCGCAATGAATGCAGCCAAGGCTGGTAAAACAGTTCCTGCGGCTACCTGTGATAATCCCGTGCTGAAGCAGTATGAGCTTGGGCAGCGTGTTGGTGTAACCGGCACTCCGGCCATTGTGCTGGAAGACGGCAATATTGTGCCTGGCTACGTGCCTGCCAATAAGCTTGCCGAGGGGTTGGGGCTGCTTTAAATCCATTACAGGCTGCGGCTTTCTTCGGGTGGGCGTAGTTATGTGACGGGCTTTTGGTTCAGGGCTTATTCAGCAGGTCCCGAACCGGTATACTATGCGGCACTTTCAGTGTCGCAGAATCAATATGCTGCACTATTACAATACATCAGGACCCCTTCGGGATCAGAGGTGAGAGCTTGAAAGACGTCAGTGTCGGAATCTGCGGACTGGGAACCGTCGGCGGCGGTACATTCAATGTATTGACTCGCAACGCCGCACTTATTGCGGGCCGTGCGGGCTGCAATATCCGGATTACCCGGGTAGCCAGTCGGCGCAATCGTGATGATATAGATCTTGGTGGCGTTGCCTTCAGTACCGAGATTTTTGACGTGGTGAATGATCCCGCGGTTGATGTGGTGGTTGAGCTTATCGGCGGGTACGACACGGCGCGCGAGCTTGTAATGACAGCCATCGCTAATGGAAAACATGTGGTCACTGCCAACAAAGCCCTGATTGCAGTACATGGAAATGAGATATTTTCTGCAGCGGAAAAGGCCGGTGTTGTCGTTGCCTACGAAGCCGGTGTCGCCGGTGGTATTCCCGTAATGAAGGCCATTCGAGAAGGTTTGGCAGGGAACCGTATTGACTGGATCGCGGGCATCATCAATGGCACGGGCAATTATATTCTTACCGAAATGCGTGCTGGCCGCGCGTTTGCTGATGTGCTCAAAGAAGCTCAGGATCTGGGTTATGCTGAAGCCGACCCCACTTTTGATGTGGAGGGTATTGATGCTGCCCATAAATTGACCATTCTGGCTTCCGCCGGCTTTGGTGTTCCTCTTCAGTTCGAGAAAGCCTTTACCGAAGGCATCTCTTCGATCACGCCTTACGATATTGCCCACGCGGAACAGCTGGGCTACCGCATCAAGCACTTGGGCATTGCTCGCCGCCGGGATGAGGGCATCGAACTTCGCGTGCATCCGACCCTGGTTCCTCAAAGTCACCTTATTGCTCAGGTTGATGGCGTGCTGAACGCGGTTCTTGTGGATGGTGATGCTGTTGGTCAGACCATGTATTACGGGCCAGGTGCCGGCGACGAAGCGACGGCTTCCGCTGTGATCGCAGATATAGTGGATGTTGCCCGGATTGTGGCGAGCGGAAGTTCGCTGCGGGTGCCCCATCTCGGGTTTGCGCCGGATGCCCTGGAAGAGCTTGATGTGCTGTCCATGGAAGATATCCAGTCTGCTTATTACCTGCGTATAACCGCTCTTGATCGCCCGGGCGTTCTGGCGAAGATCGCGTCGATTCTGAGTGAGCATGGCATCAACATTGAATCGATCATGCAGAAAGAATCTGAGGTACAGGATGGCCGGATACCGGTCATTATCCTGACCCATACGGTGCAAGAACGGCAGGTAAACCGTGCTATTGAAGAGCTGGAAGCCCTGGCTGATACAGATGGTCCGGTTGTGCGTATTCGCGCCGAAAATTTTAACTGAGAACACCCTAACTAACAGGTACTCACGTGAGATACATCAGTACGCGGGGAGAAGCACCCGCACTGGGCTTTGAAGACGTTCTATTAACAGGGCTGGCTCCCGATGGTGGGCTTTATGTGCCCGAGACACTCCCGCACTTCAGCCTGGAAGAAATTCGCAGTTGGCGGGGGCTTCCTTACACCCAGCTTGCATTCAATATCATGTACCCCTTTGTGGAAGAGGCCATTCCCGAGGCTGATTTCAAGCAGATGCTGGACGAAACCTACGGGGCATTTTCCCACAAGGCCGTTGCCCCGCTGGTACAGCTTGATACCAACGAGTGGGTGATGGAGCTGTTCCGTGGGCCAACGTTGGCCTTCAAGGATTTCGCTCTTCAATTGCTGGGACGTCTACTGGACTATGTGCTTAAAAAGCGCCAGGAGCACGCCGTGATTATGGGGGCGACTTCTGGTGATACAGGGTCAGCCGCTATCGAGGGCAGTCGGCATTGTGAGCGCGTGGATATTTTTATCCTGCATCCGTACAAGCGTGTGTCGGAAGTGCAGCGCCGCCAGATGACGACAGTTGTAGGTGACAATATTCACAATATTGCCATCCGGGGCAATTTTGATGATTGTCAGCGCATGGTCAAGGCGAGTTTTGGTGATCAGTCTTTCCTTGGTGATAAAGTCAGATTGGCGGCTGTGAACTCCATTAACTGGGCCAGGATCATGGCTCAGATTGTTTACTACTTTCACGCATCTCTGGCACTTGGTGGCCCCGATCGCAGCATGGCATTTTCTGTGCCTACCGGTAATTTTGGGGACATCTTTGCCGGCTATCTGGCGAAGAAAATGGGCCTGCCAATTTCTCAGTTGGTTATTGCCACCAACAAAAACGACATTCTCCATCGCTTCATGAGTGGCAACAAGTACGAGCAGCATCAGCTAGAACATACGCTTTCGCCCAGCATGGATATTATGGTTTCCAGCAACTTTGAACGCTTGCTGTTTGATCTGCATGGTCGGGATGGTGAGGCTGTGAAACAGCTGCTGGAGAATGCTGCTAAAGGCCCGGTAAGTATTGAAGACTATCGCTGGAAGCAGGCTCGCAAGTTGTTCGATAGTGCGGCAGTTGATGATAAGGCTACCTGCAGTACTATTCGTGAAGTGTATGAACAGAACGAATATCTGCTGGATCCACACACGGCTATTGGTGTGCGTGCAGCCCGAATTTGTCGGCGGGATACAAAAATTCCGATGATCACCCTGGGAACTGCCCATCCGGCCAAATTCCCGGATGCCATCACAGAATCTGGTCTTACGGTTAAGCCGGAGCTTCCGGCCCATATGGCAGATCTGTTTGAGCGTGAAGAGCGCTATACAGTGCTTGATAACGATCAGGCAGGTGTGCAGGACTTCATCGCCAAGCACTGGAAAAATGCTTAACCCGGTATGACACCAAAAAAGATCCTGCGTCGCCCCCAGCCGGACAATACTCCAGGCTGGGGGCAAGATCTCCCTCCCATACTCCGCCGTTTGTACTCCGCCCGGGGTGTAACGTCCGATGCGCAACTAAGTTATACCCTCAAGCACCTTGCCTCACCCTTTGAGCTGCGAGGCATTGAGCGTGCGGTAGAGCTGCTGGCAGACGCCATCGCGCAGAACCAGCGAGTGCTTGTGCTCGGGGATTTTGACGCCGACGGAGCCACCAGTACCGCTGTTGCCATGCTTGGCCTCTCCATGCTCGGGCTGAAAAGTATAGATTTCCGGGTGCCAAGCCGCTTTGCAGATGGCTACGGTTTGACTCCGGGAATCATTGAGCGCCTGCAAGTTGAGGGCGAGTTGCCCGATCTTTTGGTGACGGTAGACAACGGTATTTCTGCGATCGAAGGGGTAAGTGCAGCAAAGAAGTTGGGTATTAAGGTGGTGGTTACGGATCACCACCTTGCGGGTGAAACGCTGCCTGATGCAGATGCCATCGTAAATCCCAACCAGCCCGGCTGTGCCTTCCTGAGCAAAAACGCCGCCGGTGTAGGGGTAATGTTTTATGTGCTCACGGCTCTGCGCAAAAAGCTGAGAGACGCTGGCCGGCTGCCGCAGCCAGAGCCCAATCTGGGCAACCTTCTGGATTTGGTGGCCTTGGGTACTGTGGCTGATGTTGTACCGCTGGATCACAACAATCGCATTTTTGTCGAGCAGGGTCTGCGCCGCATCCGACAGGGCGAAGCCCGCCCCGGGATCCTGGCCTTGCTTGAGGTGGCGGGCCGCGAGCACGCAAACATCAGCTCAACTGATCTTGGGTTTGTTGTTGGCCCCCGACTCAATGCCGCTGGGCGGCTTGACGATATGAGTGTCGGGATAGCCTGCCTGTTGGCCGACAGCCCGGATGAAGCCAGGCGCCTTGCCCGTGAACTGGATACGTTCAACCGGGAAAGGCGCACCATTGAAAAAGACATGAAAACCCAGGCTCAGGATTTGCTGGCCTCTATGTCGCTGGATCTGGAAGGGTTGCCCTGGGGGTTAGCGTTGTTTGATAAGGACTGGCATCAGGGCGTGATCGGGATTCTTGCTGCAAGGATTCGGGAGCAGACTCACCGGCCCACCATAGCTTTTGCCCCTGACGAAAATGGCGTGGATATTAAAGGCTCTGCCCGTTCAATACCCGGGTTGCATATTCGTGATGTTCTGGCGGTAGTGGATGCCCGGCATCCCGGTGTTATGCACAAATACGGTGGCCACGCTATGGCGGCTGGTATGACACTGGCACAGAGTGATCTTGTTACTTTCTCCGATGCTTTTGACCAGGCTGTGCGGGATACTCTGACTGCAGCAGACCTTGAAGCAGCGATCACTACTGACGGGCCGTTGAGTGCTGATGAGTTGTCGCTGGACACTGCAGCCTTGTTGAAGCGTGCCGGCCCTTGGGGGCAGCATTTCCCGGAGCCTTTGTTTGATGGTGAATTCCGGGTGGTGAGTCAGCGTATTGTTGGCGAAAATCATTTGAAGCTGGTTTTGCAGCCGGTGGATGGCAGCGGGATCATTGACGGTATTGCGTTTAATACCGGGCCGGAAGTTCCGGATTACACGCGCACTGGGGCTCGGGTGGTTTATAAGCCGGATTCGAATACGTTTCGGGGGCGGACTAGTTTGCAGCTTTTGGTGGATTATTTGGAGCCGCTTTCTTAGCTTTTCCTGGCTTCTGGTGGCTGGTCAGGGGCCGGGTACGTTTTTCTTCTGGAAAAACAACTCGCTGCGCTCAGACATCTTTTTCCGCCAGAAAAGCGTACCCGCCCCCTGACCGATCAGACTGTAGAGGTAGATCGCCCTGCTTGCACCCATGCTGAAGTTCGGTTTCCCACGGCTGATTTACCGCTGGAATTCCGGTAGAATCCCGCCACTGTTTTTAGCATCATTTTCCAACATTGAGTATTGGTCTTATGGAAGTTAATCCCATTGTGACGAAGATTAAAGAGCTTCGTGAGCGCACTGAGACGCTTAGGGGGTATCTTTGACTACGATCAGCGTAGTGAGCGGCTGGTTGAAGTAGAGCGAGAAATGGAAATGCCCACCGTGTGGGATGATCCGGAGCGTGCCCAGGCGCTGGGCAAAGAGCGTTCTGATCTTGATTTGATTGTTAGCACCATCGATAACCTCACATCCGGCCTTTCTGATGCAGAAGGCCTGCTGGAAATGGCTGTTGAGGAAGATGATGCCGACACGGTTGATGAGATTGTGTCGGATCTTGAAGCTCTGGAAGCCGAGCTTGAGAAGCTTGAATTCCGCCGGATGTTTTCCGGTGAGATGGACCCGAACAACGCCTATCTGGAAATTCAGGCAGGGTCGGGCGGAACTGAGGCTCAGGACTGGGCTAATATGCTTCTGCGCATGTACCTGCGCTGGGCCGAGAGCCGGGGTTTCAAGACTGAGATCGTGGAGCTTCAGGAAGGTGAAGTGGCGGGCGTGAAAAGTGCCACCGTTCACATTCAGGGCGAGTATGCGTTCGGCTGGGCGCGCACGGAGACCGGCGTTCATCGTTTGGTTCGCAAGTCGCCTTTTGACTCAGGCAACCGTCGTCATACATCGTTCTCTTCGGTGGTTGTTACTCCGGAAGTGGATGACAGTTTCGAGATTGAGATCAACCCGGCAGATTTGCGGGTGGATGTTTACCGTGCCTCTGGTGCGGGTGGTCAGCACGTTAACCGAACAGAATCTGCGGTACGTTTGACCCACAACCCGACCGGCATTGTTGTTGCCTGTCAGGCCGGCCGAAGCCAGCATCAGAACAAAGATCAGGCGATGAAGCAGCTGAAGGCCAAGCTGTATGAGCATGAGATGCAGGCGCGCAACGCTGAGAAACAGAAAGCAGAAGACGCAAAGTCCGATATTGGATGGGGCAGCCAGATTCGCTCCTACGTGCTGGACGATGGTCGTATTAAGGATTTGCGTACCAAAATTGAAACCAGCAACACTCAATCGGTGTTGGATGGTGATATTGATAAGTTCATTGAAGCCAGCCTGAAGATGGCGCTGTAATCAGCGCCATTGCCAAGCCAACTCCGGACACCCCTGATTTTCTAGTGAGCCAACATGACTGAACACGCCAAGAATGCCCCCCCAGAGGACAACAAGCTGATTGCCGAGCGTCGCGCCAAGCTGGCCGAGCTTCGTGAAAATGGCAATCCGTTCCCTAACGACTTTCGTCGTGATGCCACTGCTGCTGAACTGCAGGCTAAATACGGTGAGCATGGTAAGGAAGAGCTTGAATCTCTGGGCATCAAGGTTGCCATTGCAGGCCGCATGATGCTGGATCGCAAGGCATTCAAGGTGGTTCAGGACGTGACGGGTCGTATCCAGATCTATGCCACCAAGGATGTGCAGAAAGACACCAAGCATTGGGACCTCGGGGACATAGTTGGTGTGCGGGGTACCCTGTGCAAGTCAGGTAAGGGCGATCTTTATGTGGCTATGGATGAGTATGTGTTGCTCACCAAGTCTCTGCGCCCATTGCCGGAGAAACATAAAGGCCTGACCGATACTGAGTCGCGCTACCGCCACCGTTATGTGGATTTGATGGTGAACGAGGACAGCCGTCGGGTGTTCCTTGCGCGTTCAAAGATCATCACTTCCATGCGCCAGTTTTTCGCAGACCGGGATTTCATTGAAGTTGAAACACCTATGCTGCAGGTGATTCCAGGTGGCGCAACGGCACGGCCTTTCGTTACCCATCACAACGCGTTGGGTATGGATATGTACTTGCGCATTGCGCCGGAACTGTACCTCAAGCGGCTGGTTGTGGGTGGCTTTGAGCGGGTATTCGAGATCAATCGGAACTTCCGGAACGAGGGGCTTTCAACTCGCCATAACCCCGAATTTACGATGGTTGAGTTCTATCAGGCCTATGCCGATTACAACGATTTGATGGATCTTACCGAGGACATGCTGCGCACGATCGCGCAGAATGTGTTGGGTAGCACCACAGTCGTGAATACACGCATGCTGGCCGATGGAACTGAAGAGCGTATCGAATACGATTTTGGTAAGTCCTTTGAGCGCCTGACTGTTGTGGATGCAATCTTGCGCTACGCTCCGGATGTAACGGCCGAGCAGTTGGCAGATGAGGCGTCTGCTCGCCAGGTGGCAAAAGATCTGGGTATTCATGTGAAATCTGGTTGGGGCCTTGGCAGGGTTCAAATCGAAATTTTTGAGGCAACGGCAGAGCACCGCCTGATGCAGCCAACGTTTATCACCGAGTACCCGAAGGAAGTGTCACCGCTGGCACGCAGCAAGGACAGCAATCCGTTTGTGACCGAACGCTTCGAGTTCTTTGTGGGTGGCCGTGAGATTGCCAATGGCTTCTCCGAGCTT
The DNA here is from genome assembly GCF_947488835.1 of uncultured Marinobacter sp. Taxonomy (GTDB): domain Bacteria; phylum Pseudomonadota; class Gammaproteobacteria; order Pseudomonadales; family Oleiphilaceae; genus Marinobacter. The sequence goes on from NZ_CANLBK010000002.1 coordinate 189,344, forward strand.
AACGACGCGGAAGACCAGGCTGAACGCTTCAGGGCGCAGGTTGCCGAGAAGGATGCCGGCGACGACGAAGCTATGTTCTACGACGAAGATTACGTGATGGCATTGGAGTACGGGCTGCCGCCAACAGCGGGCGAGGGGATCGGTATCGATCGCTTGGCCATGCTGCTGACCAACTCGCCGTCCATTCGCGATGTTATCCTGTTCCCGGCCATGCGCCCTGAGCACAAGGCCGAGAGCTCGAAAGACGAGGAATAACCATGCTCCCGGTCGAGGCACTGGCAAACACGCTCAGGCCCGACGGGGGCTGGAAAGAACATCTCTCAGGCGAATTTCGCCAGCCCTACATGCAGGCGCTGGCGGAATTTCTCGCCGAAGAAGAAAGCGCCGGAAAGGTTCTCTTCCCGGACAGCAAAGACTGCTTTAATGCTCTTAACAGCACGCCGCTGGAACAGGTGCGTGTTGTGATTCTCGGGCAAGACCCCTACCACGGCCCCGGTCAGGCCCACGGCTTATCGTTTTCTGTAAGGCCGGGGGTTCGCACGCCGCCTTCTCTGGTGAATATATTCAAGGAAATTCAGACGGATCTCGGCATTGAGCCGCCAGATCACGGCTGCCTTCAGCCCTGGGCAGAGCAAGGTGTGTTATTGCTCAACAGCGTACTTACGGTTGTGCAGGGGCAGGCTGGCGCCCATCAGGGGAAAGGTTGGGAGACGTTTACCGACCGGGTGATTGAAACGGTAAATCGTGAATTCGAAGGCGTGGTATTTCTGCTTTGGGGCAGTTATGCCCGAAAGAAGGGGCGGCACATTGATCGCAGCCGGCATCTTGTGCTCGAAGGGCCGCACCCGTCACCGCTCAGTTCGTACCGTGGGTTCTTTGGTTGCAAACATTTCTCCCGGGCCAATGACTGGCTCCGGGAGCAAGGGCGTGCGCCAGTATGTTGGGCGCTACCTTCGAAAGCAGACTTGGATGCCGATTATTGAAGCAAAGCCATCGCCGCTTCCATCTGAGCGTTAAGGTCTTCTTCTTCGCTCATGTCGATGTTCGGGTCCAGACCCAAGCGGTCAAACGCTGAAATGGCTGTCCAGTCCATCTGTGCCCAAGGATGCTCCGACCCTGAGATCAGCTGCAAGTTGGCGATCATAACCAGGTCGGCGTAGTCGGCTGCAGGTACTTCTCTCTGGAATTTGGCGAATTCCAGAGGAACATTCACCAGATCTGTCGGGAAGTCCCACTTTTTCAGAATGGCTGCGCCGATTCTGGGGTGCAATTCTTCAATAACGCTGTCGAGCATGGCGCCACTGATTTGTATGTCCTCATCTTCCACATAGCGCAAAATGGGTAGTACACCAATCAGGTGAACTAGCCCGGCCAAGGTAGCCTGGTCCGGTTTCAGTTTTGTGTAGTGCTGGGCAAGCACATGGCAAATGCCGGCTACTTCGGTGCTCGCTTGCCAGGTTGCGCGCAAGCGCTTGTCGATCATCTCTGAGGTTGCCTGGAACATCTGCTGCATTGCCAGGCCCATGGCCAAGCTGCTTGTGTAAGCCATGCCGAGGCGGCTCACAGCCATGTTCAGGTTCTCTATAGCACGATTGCCCCGGAACAGAGGGCTGTTACAGACGCGAATGATGCGGGCAGAGAGGGCGGTGTCGTTGCTGATGACCTTTACCAGATCTGCGATGGCAGAGTCTTCGGACTCGGCAATTTCCCTCACCTGAAGCGCAGCTTCCGGCAGTGTTGGGAGCAAGAGCTTGTCTTCTTCGATCGCGGTTATAAGATCCGCTTTGATGGTTTCAGCAATGTTCGACATGGTTTCGTATGGATCCGCTTGTCAGTTCAGATCGCCCGTTACCTTGTAGGGCGGGCAACCTGAAGGCCAGAAGTTTAAACCCTATTTATAGCAAATTCTGACAGTCTTGCCTGTCAACTTATGTATCCTTTGGTTCAATTCCCTCGCGCTCGGTAACGGAATAAGGCAGCGGTCTTTGCTCCAGAACCGCTTGTGGCAGGCCTTCTGCCAAGAGTTCGCTGTTGGCTGCGTCGTGCCGAATAACGGCAAGCAGTTCGCAAGAGCCGTCAGTAAAGCCCACTGCGTTGACGATTTCTCCAACTGATCGCTCGCCCGCCATGATTGAGGTTCCCGGCACGGGTAGCGAGCTGGCCTGCGCAATACGGAAGCGAAACAGGCTTTTTTTAAGTTGTCCGAGAAAATGCATTCTGGCGATAATTTCCTGACCGGTGTAGCAGCCTTTCTTGAAATGCACACCGCCCAGATGCTGCCAATTCAGCATTTGCGGCACATAGGCGTCGCTGGAAACTGTGTTCAGCATAGGCACGCCTGCAGCAACTTCCGAAGCTTGCCAGTCAGAAAGGGTCTTCTCAGGGATGTTGCCCAGATCTACATCACTTGCGCTGGCTTGCCACAATTCATAACGAGATACCCCGTCTGCTGTGCTTTCTGTGCGAATCAGCAACCCGCAATCCAGTGCAAGGGTGTCCCCAGCAGCTTCCAGGCGGTTCAGCTGGCCGCCTGCAAGGCGTGAGGCGGCATCAGTGCCCAGCAGCCCGGTGATTCTACCGTCGGTGTGCTCGGTCATGGTGGTTCCACGGAACAGCATCATGTATTTGCGCAGGTGAGCCATGGTTGCTTCTGCCAGCTCGGAAGGCAGGTCCATGAGCACATCGTCACCATCGCGTACCAGTCGAGTCAGGCAGTATGCCCGGCCCTTGGGCGTGGCACCTGCAGCGCGCGGTGATGCACCTGCTTTGACGTCACCAAGGTTCTGGCTTAACTGGCCCTGCAGGAACTTGTCAGTGCCTGGGCCGGAGATGCGAACCAGAACTCGGTTGGTCAGCTGTATGTGGCCCGACTCTGGCAGTGGGCGCTCGGCGCAAGCATAAACAGGCGTGGCTGAAACAGGTGTTTCTGTACCAGTCATGGAAAAACTCCGGGCAGAATGCTAGTCAAAGGATTGTTGAGTGCGGCCCAGTCTGAGCCACAATCTCAGGCGACGAAATTGCTCTTCGGGCAGGTTACCGGCAATCCGTTGGCCCGAGAGTATCACAACCGGATATGAAGAAGATTTGGAGGCGACGGGCTGCAGTTTCAAGAGCGCCAGCTTGGCGCTCAGACGGCTTGAGCGGCAGGCACTGACGGCTTCGGCTTGCCCGCTGCCGAGTCGCGCGTAGAGCGTGTTGTTTTCCAGGTACAGCCCAAGAACCGCAGAAGGCCCTATTAACAGGCCATTGAGGCGGTACTGGAGTACAGCGCCCGCGAGGGTCAGTGGTGCTAGCGCGTACAACCAGCTTTTGCCGGCAGCAGCGGCAATCAGTACGAGCGCGCTGGCTACCAGCCAAGGGATGGCGGCCAGGCAACCAGCCGCAACACTCGGTGACAGCGTCAGGTCAATCCGGCTGGACACGGGAGAGAATGATGTCAACGATGCGCTGCAGATCTGCGTCGTCTGGGCGGCTGCGCTGCATGAACCACTCGAACATATCGGTGTCTTCACACGTCAGGAGCTTCTCGTAGCGCTTCTGATCCTCTTCATCAAGGCCCAGGTAAGCCTCTTCCAGAAAGGGAAGCAGCAGGACATCCAACTCCAGCATGCCGCGGCGGCTGTGCCACCATAAGCGTTTGAACTCCGGGCTGTCAGATGTACTTCGGGTGTCTTGCATATTTAATCTCTTGGTCATCCCCCTTATGGCGAAGGGGTTCTGTAAGTGGTTGGTATAAGCACGGTATCACGGGCTTCTGGCAGTAGTCCCGGGTAATCCAATGTGTAGTGCAGGCCTCGGCTTTCTTTGCGCTGAAGGGCCGAACAGATGATCAGATCCGAAATGGTTACCAGGTTTCGCAATTCCAGAAGATCGTTGGTTACCCGATAGTTGCTGTAAAACTCGCTGATCTCTGCGGACAAAAGGTCGGCCCGGTGTTTGGCTCTTTGCAGGCGTTTGGTTGTTCTCACTATGCCCACGTAGTCCCACATAAAGTGTCGTAGCTCATCCCAGTTGTGGGAGATTACAACATCTTCGTCGGAATCCCGCACCTGGCTTTCGTCCCATGCCGGAGCTTCCGGCGGGGGCGGAATGTCTGCTTCCCGGCGTGCAATATCGGCCGCAGCAGCCCGGCCATACACCAGGCATTCAAGTAATGAGTTGCTGGCCATGCGATTGGCGCCATGAAGCCCGGTAAACCCGGCCTCACCCACTACATACAGTTGATTGATATCGGTTCTTGCCCGCTCATCACTGACAATGCCGCCACAGGTGTAGTGCGCTGCAGGCACCACCGGGATTGGTTCGCGAGTAATGTCGATGCCAAATTCCAGGCATTTCTCGTAGATAGTAGGAAAGTGATGCCGAATGAAATCGTCAGATTTGTGGCTAATGTCCAGGTACAGATGGTCGGCACCCAGACGCTTCATTTCATGGTCGATGGCGCGGGCCACTATATCCCGGGGCGCCAGCTCTCCGCGTTTGTCGAAGCGATCCATAAAACGGGAGCCATCAGGCAACTTCAGCAATCCACCTTCGCCTCTTACCGCTTCAGTAATCAGGAATGATTTGGCGTGAGGATGGTACAGGCAGGTCGGGTGGAACTGATTAAATTCCATATTAGCCACGCGACAGCCCGCCCGCCAGGCCATGGCAATGCCGTCCCCGGAGGCACCGTCAGGGTTGGTGGTGTATCGGTACGCCTTGGACGCGCCGCCGGTTGCAATCACGGTGAAACGGGCCCGGAACAGTTCCACATGGTTGTCTTCAAGATTCAGTATGTAGGCACCAACACAACGGTTGCCGGGTAGGGCCAACTTGCGGTTGGTGATCAGATCTACAGCAACACGTCCCGATTTCAGCTCAATGTTGGGTCGAGCCTGGGCTTGCGCGGTCAAGGTTGTGGATACAGCGTGCCCGGTGGCATCGGCGGCGTGGATAATACGCCTGTGGCTGTGCCCCCCTTCGCGCGTCAGGTGGAGCTGCGCGTCCGTGTTTCGGGTAAAATCAACCCCTGTACTGATAAGCCAATCAATACTTTCTTTGCTGTGCTCTACTGTAAATCGTACGGCTTCTTCGTTACAGAGACCTCCGCCGGCTGCGAGGGTATCCTGCACATGATTTTCGGTGCAGTCCTGGTCGTCTAGAACGGCAGCTATGCCGCCCTGAGCCCAGAGTGTGGCCCCGCTGCTAATGCCGGCTTTGCTGACGACGCAAATCTTCAGGTGTGCTGGCAGGTTAAGCGCCACGGTCAGACCGGCGGCACCGCTGCCAATAATAAGAACGTCATATTCATGAGATTGTGGCATCGGTTAGTTTTCGCAGGCCATAATGTGTACGTCTATTGAACTAAACTTTACGCTTGCTGTCTATTTGGCCTAACGGATAACAGGCCTTACAGGTCGGGTTGTCCTTTCTTGAAACGGGCGCCGGATAGAGCGTATGAATCACCAGAAACTCGTATCGGCCGAAATACTGGCCATGAAACCGGAGAGTACCGCCGAGACTACCGGCACATCGACCATGGCCCCAAATGATCAAAAAAAGGCTGAGCAGTCAGACCGCCAGACCGATCTGCAACTTGTTCGCAAAGTTCGGGGCGGGGATCGTGGAGCCTTTGACTTGCTGGTTGTTAAATACCAGTCAAGGGTGGCATCTATTATCAGCCGATATGTATATGACAGCCAAGAGATCATGGATCTTACCCAAGAGGCGTTCATCAAGGCATACCGTGCCATTGACCGCTTCCGCGGGGACAGCGCCTTTTATACCTGGCTGTATCGTATTGCGGTGAACACCGCGAAAAACCATCTTGAATCCCGTAGTCGAAGGCCCCAGGGCAGTGCTGATTCAGCGGAGGCCGAGAACTTTGATGATGGGCGGCGGCTACGAGACATTGCCTCGCCCGAACGTCTGCTTCAGCGAGAGCAGTTACAGAAAGAGCTGAGTAACGCCATAGCCAATCTTCCAGAGGAACTGCGATCAGCATTCCTGTTGCGGGAGTATGACGGTCTTAGTTATGAAGATATAGCACGGATTCTGGAGTGCCCTATCGGAACTGTGCGCTCGCGTATTTTTCGGGCCAGGGATGCTGTTGACAAGCATCTGGGGCCTTTGCTTAATCATTCGGTGACGTAATTGAAGGTGCATCCTATGGATGATCGTCTCAGAGAAACGCTGTCGGCCATGATGGACGATGAAGCCGATGAATTGTCGGTTCGGCGTCTGTTGTCCCATGAAAATCAAGCCGATGTTTGCGCCCAGTGGCAGCGGTGGCAAGGTGTGCATGATCTGATGCACCGGGGCAGCTCACCGGTGGAAGGCGTTGATGTCAGTGCCGCAGTACGTGAGGTGCTCGATGGGCGAGCCAGGCCGCAAAGGCCTGTCGAAGCGCGGCAGCGCGAGTCGCAGAGAATCTGGCAATGGCCGGCAGCAGTGGCCATGGTTGCGGCAGCTTTGCTGGTTGGCTTTGGTGCGGGCACAGGCTGGGAGTCCGATGCGGTTGCTCCCGGTACGTTGGCGTCTGCAGCTGCAACGGCAGCGTCTGAAAATGAATCGTCTACCAATGCCGGGCCGGTTCAGGAGGTTGCTTTACAGGGGCTCGATGAGAAGCAGTGGGAGCACATGAGCCGCTATCTGTTGGAACATGCGCAACACAATAGTGTGGGTGCAGGGCAAGGCTCGGTGGGCTATGCCCGCCTTGTCAGCGCAAGCGGCGGCTATTGATAGCAAGTGATGAAGGTATCCATGAGCAAAGCCCGTTATTTTGGCCAGAGTTTGACTGATCTTACCGTGCGAAGCTTCCTCGCGTTTATATTTGCGATCATGCCGGTGTACACATTTGCAGGCGATAAAACGGCAGCTGACTGGCTTGAACAGCTAGGGCCGGCCCTTAATATGACCTCTTACCGGGGTGTGTTTGTGTATGCCCGGGGTGCCAACGTTCATTCAATGCAGATTGCCCACCGCTATCACAATGGCATTGTTGAGGAGCGGCTGGTTTTGCAGGACGGCGGTACTGGCGAGATTGTGCGCCGGGATATGAACGTGGTCTGTGTGCTCCCGGAGCAGGGCAAAGTGCAGCTGGATCAGATCATACCCTCCGGCCCCTTTGCTGAAGCCTTTACAAACCAACTGATCCCCGTAAACCGCTGGTATACTGCCGAGCTGAAAGGCGAGGATCGCGTAGCGGGTTATGAGGTGGTTACTGTCGCGTTGACGGCAAACGATCAGCACAGGTACAGCCACAGCCTTTGGCTGGAAAAAACGACGGGACTTCTGGTAAAAAGTCACGTGCGCACGTCTAAAGGGGAAGTGTTGGAGCACTTCCAGTTTACCAGCCTGGAGATTACTGAAGATATTTCGGACAGCGAGTTTGAGATCCGCTCCAAAGGTCGAGAGATCTCCCGCACTCTCGGAGGCCCAAGCCCGGAGGGAAGTGCCTCAAAAGTACCTCGCATGCATGGGTGGCACTTGGGCTGGCGGCCGGAAGGATTTGAGCCGGCTGCTGCACCAGGGTCCGGCAAGGGGCAGGCAGTTGCATTTTCGGATGGGTTGGCCGCATTCTCGGTCTTTGTTGAACCTGCCGGCAGGATCAGTATGCCGACAGGGGCTTCGCGTATCGGAGCAACAACCGTTTATATGCGCCAGTTGGAAAGTGGTAACAAGATGTTTTTAGTGACTGTGGTCGGTGAGTTGCCCCCGGCCTCTGCGCGCCAGGTTGCAGAGTCAGTGCGGATTGATGAGACGTTTGTGCTGGGTGTAACAAAGCCGTGATTACTGAGACTGGCAAAGTGGTTGCTGTTTCAGGTCAGCACGCCTGGGTTCAGACCATTCGCATCAGTGCCTGCCAAAGCTGTTCGGCACGTAACGGGTGTGGGCAGAAGTTACTGGCTTCAGCGACTGGCGGGCGTGCCAATCAGGTTCGGGTTGTGAATTCTGTGAATGCCTGTGTTGGCCAGGACGTGACGCTCGGTATTGATGAAGATGCGCTCCTGGGTGCCTCGATGCTGGTTTATGCGCTTCCGCTACTGCTTATGGTGGTTCTCAGTGTGGCCGGTCATCAGGTGTCCGGTGGCAATGATTTTGTTTCCATGGTCGGCGCGGGGGCCGGCCTGGCATTCGGCTTTTATGCAAGCCGTAAATTACAGCACCGGAAAGCCGGTCGCTATGAACCCAGGTTGCTCCGGATAAACCGTATCCCGGCCGGAGCGGCTTCACATACAGACTCGCTAACATGACTTACAGGGGATCCTGATATGCTGAGAAATGCACCAGCAGTTACCCGGTTTTCCCCGGCACCACTCGCTCAGAGGATGCCGGCTTCTGTGCTGATGATACTACTGGCCTTTGTGTTGGTGGTCTGGAGCGCGCCTGGCGCAGCACGAAGCTTGCCAGATTTTACTGAGCTGGTTGAAGAAAATGCAGACGCAGTAGTCAATATAAGTACCACCAGTGCTCCAGCAGCGGGCAATGCACGTTTTCACGGTATGCCTTTTGATGAGCGCCAGCTAGATCAACTGCCCGAGTTTTTTCAGGAGTTCTTCCGTAGCCCGCAATCTCCGTTTGGTGGTGCACCGGGCAGCTCGCAGCCGCGTCGCTCTATGGGATCCGGGTTTATCGTGTCTGCCGATGGATACGTGCTGACCAATAATCACGTGGTTGAAGGGGCTGATGAGATTATTGTGCGACTCAATGATCGTCGTGAGCTGCCAGCAACACTGGTTGGCACCGACCCCCGCTCGGATATGGCGGTGTTGAAGATCGAGAATGGAGATGACTTGCCCGTCGTAAAAACGGGGCGATCCAAAGATCTCAAAGTGGGTGAGTGGGTGTTTGCAATAGGCTCACCCTTTGGCTTTGACTACACGGTCACGGCTGGGATTGTCAGTGCTCTGGGTCGTTCACTGCCGTCAGAAAACTATGTGCCATTTATCCAGACGGATGTGGCCATTAACCCGGGTAACTCCGGTGGCCCGCTGTTCAACATGGACGGTGAAGTTATCGGAATTAACTCACAAATCTACACGCGCTCGGGTGGCTTTATGGGGGTTTCGTTTGCTATCCCTATTGATGATGCCATGAGTGTATTTCGCCAGATTCGCGATAAAGGTGTGGTTTCCCGGGGCTGGCTGGGTGTGTTGATTCAGGAAGTGAATCGTGATTTGGCCGAGTCGTTTGGCCTCAAGCGCCCAAGGGGCGCACTGGTTGCTGAGGTGATGGCTGGTTCACCGGCCGAGGCTGGCGGTTTGCAGTCCGGTGATATTGTTCTTGAATACGATGGAGAGGACATTCATTTGTCGTCTGACCTCCCGCCTATGGTAGGTCGTACTCCGGTAGGAGAGTCGGCACGTCTGACGGTTCTTCGCGGTGGGAAGGAAATTACTCTGAATGTGGAAATCGGTCAGCTGCCCGATGAGCGTGGCGCGCAGCAGGCGGCGCCTTCCGACAGCAATCCGACGACCGCGCCACTGGGGCTAACCGTTGAGCCGTTGCCAACGGATCTGGCGGATTCTATAGGTGTGTCGGGCGGCGTTGTTGTAACGGACGTTGGCAGAGGCCCGGCTTACAATGCAGGTATTCGCGCCCGGGACGTGATCACTGAAATCAACAGGAAGGCAGTGTCGTCGGTTGAGGATTTCCGCAAGGTGGTCAGAACATTGCCGGAGGGACGTGCGGTTTCTGTTCGAGTGGTACGCCAAGGGCGGGCAATTTATCTGGTTATGAAACCCTGACTGATCTGACCGGTCGCATACTGTGACTGAAAGCCTCCAGACCTGATGTAAAAAACGACAGGCTTGGGGGCTTTTGTTATACTGCCAAGCATTAATAATAAGTGCGGCCACGGAATGGACCAGGTCAGATTATGATGAACAGAAAGGCTCTCCCCCTCCTGCAGCTTCTGAAACTCCGTAACGCTTGGCTTGCCTGGTTGCTTCTAGTCGTGGCGATTGCTGTCACCCTTGTATCCTGGCAGTTTTCTATCCGCTTGGTTGAAGATCGCACAGAGGCCAGGTTCCGAACCCAATCACTGCAACTAAAAACGGCTATTGAAGAGCGCCTGATCAATTACGAGCAGGTTCTGGCCGGCAGTGCTGGGCTCTTTGCTGTCGCGGGTAATGTGTCCCGCGATCAGTGGCAAGAGTACGTGCACAATGTAGATATAAATCGTTATTACCCCGGCATTCAGGGCATAGGCTTTGTTGAGCGCATTGAAGTGCGTGACATGGCGGACCACATTGCGTCGGTGCGTGCAGAAGGTGTGCACAACTATTTGGTGAAGCCGCTAGGAGTCGGGCCTTTTTACTACCCCATGGTGTATCTGGAGCCTGGAACGGTAAGCAACCGGCGAGCCCTTGGCTACGATGCCTTCAGCGACCCGGTTCACCGCAAGGCCATGGAGCAGTCCCGCGACAATGCCATTCCGACCGTAACGGGCAAAGTGGTTCTGATACAGGAAGAGTTGGAGGAAGGGCAGGCCAGCTTCCTTATGTATTACCCGGTTTATCAGGGTGGGGAGGTGCCTGAAATACGGGCCGAGCGGCGCATGATGCTGGCGGGTTTTGTGTTCAGCGCCTTCCGAATGAACAACCTTCTTGATGGTATTGTTGGTCTTATATCGCCATTTCTAGATGTTCGTATCTACGATAATGCTGTGGCAGTCCGCGAAAACCTCATGTACGGCTCGAACCTCGGTTCTCTGGATGATCAGTTCAGTTTCGAGATGAGCCAGACCGTCAGCCATGGTGGGCGGGAGTGGCTTCTGCAGACCCGCTCCACTCCTGCATTCGATTACCTGGCGTCTGATCCGCGCCCGGGCATTGTGCTTGGTAGTGGCATTGCGATAAGCCTGCTGCTGTTCATCGTGGGTTTGGTGTTGATCCGTTCCCGCCTTATGGCTCAAATCAGCGAAGGCCGTTATCGAGCGATTACCGAGGGAGCAGCCAACGTAACCCTGGTTATGGACGAAACGGGCAATCCTCTTTATGCCAGCCCCTCCAGCTTCGATATTCTCGGGTTTAACCCCGGTGAAATACAGGCGTTGGCGCTGGAAAATCTTGTTCATGCTGACGACTGGCCGCTGCTGAAACAGGGGTTTGAGGACGCAGTTCAGGCGCCGGGCAAGCAGATGCCGGTTATCCGGGCGCGTATCTACGATGCAGAACACAACTGGCGCGATATGGAAGGCACCTACACTGCCATGCTGACGGTGCCTGGCGTGGATGGTGTGGTTCTCAGCCTCCGTGACCTCACTCAGTTGAAAGCCGCCCAGACCGAGCTGCACCGGTTGGCGTTCTACGACCCGTTAACCGGATTGGCGAATCGCCAGTTATTTCGTGACCGCTTGAGTAGCGTGGTGAATCGGAGCCGCCGTAGTGGTGAGCCTGCTGCCCTGATGTTCCTTGATCTCGATGGTTTCAAACGCATCAATGACACTCTTGGGCATGATGCGGGTGATGAGTTATTGAGCCAGGTGGCAACCTGGCTTGAGGGCTGTGTGCGAGAAGAGGACTCTGTAGCAAGGCTCGGTGGTGATGAATTTGTGGTGTTGTTGTCGCAGATCAGTGGCGCCGAGGCAGCCGGCAAGGTTGCTGAAACCATTCTGCGCAGGTTGTGCCAACGGATTCGCCTGAACGACCATGAGGTGGGAATTACTGTCAGTATTGGCGTCACCATGATTCCCCATGACAGCGAAGACCCCGGGACTCTGATGAAGTTTGCCGATCTGGCGATGTATCGTGCCAAAGAAATGGGCAGGAACACCTACCAGTTCTTCACTCCTGCAATGAATATCAAGGCTGCCCGCCGCTTGTTGCAGCAGGAAGAGCTGGCGAGTGCGCTGGAAGAAGAGCGGTTCGTTCTGCACTACCAGCCCAAGATAGATCTGGCTACTGAGCGGGTAATCGGTGTTGAGGCCTTCCTGCGCTGGCATCATCCGGAAAAAGGTCTGGTATCTGCGCAGCAGTTTATCGGGCTGGCTGAGGAAACCGGCCTGATTGTGAGGTTGGGTGAGATGGCCCTGCGTCAGGCCTGTATTCAGGTTCAGGCGTTGGAACGTGCGGGCTTCGAAGACCTGAAGATGGCGGTTAACCTTTCTGTCAGGCAAGTAACGGATTCGCGCTTCCTGGATATGGTTCGGCAGGTGATTACAGAGACAGGCGTCTCCCCCGAGAAGCTTGAGCTCGAAATGCCGGTGGAGCTGTTGAATGAGGACTCGCGGACGGTGCGTGAGCTTCTTGTGTCGCTCAACGATCTTGGCGTGTGTCTGATTCTGGACGATTTTGGGGCGGGTTCCTGCTCTCTGGTTGCGCTGCAGCAGTTACCGCTTGACGTTATCAAAATAGATCACCGTTTTATTCGCGATATTCCGTACAATGTAAGTGCAACCGACGTGGCCTCTGCGGTCATTGCGCTTGCGCATAAACTTCACCTGACTGTGGTTGCCGAAGGAGTGGAAACGCCGCAGCAGCTGAGTTTCCTGAAATCTGCCGGGTGTACCCAGTGTCAGGGTAATCTGTTCAGTTATCCGCTGGACGAGGATGCGTTGATTGGCTTCCTTGTTCGGCAGTATGAACGGCCGGTTATTTCCTGATCATGGCAATGACGGCCGGTTACCGGTAAAATCACGCCGGTCCCGGATCCTGTTAGTGGCCTCTCCGGGCTCAATCCTTCGTCTTTTTATGAGTATTCATTGTCTGTGACTGAACTGAGCCGAATCCGTAACTTCTCCATTATTGCCCACATTGACCATGGCAAATCTACCCTTGCTGACCGCTTTATCCAGATTTGCGGCGGTTTGACCCAAAGGGAAATGGCCGAACAAGTACTGGACTCCATGGATCTGGAGCGGGAGCGGGGCATCACCATCAAGGCCCAGAGCGTTACGCTGCACTACACGGCCCGTGATGGCGAGGTCTACAAACTGAACCTTATCGACACACCAGGGCATGTGGATTTTTCCTACGAAGTGTCGCGCTCATTGTATGCCTGTGAAGGCGCGCTGCTGGTTGTAGATGCCGGGCAGGGCGTTGAAGCCCAGTCGGTCGCTAACTGCTATACGGCCATCGAGCAGGGCTTGGAAGTCGTCCCGGTTCTGAACAAGATGGACTTGCCTCAGGCTGAGCCGGAGCGGGTTGCGGCGGAAATAGAAGACATTATCGGTATCGATGCAACCGATGCGGTGCGCTGTTCGGCCAAGAGTGGAATGGGCGTTGAAGATGTTCTTGAAGACCTTATCAAGAAAATACCACCACCCCAGGGCGATCGTTCCGCGCCCTTGCAGGCGCTGATTATTGATTCCTGGTTCGACAACTATCTGGGCGTTGTTTCTCTTGTCCGGGTTACTCAGGGCGTGCTGAAAAAAGGCGACAAGATTGTTCTCAAGTCGACGGGCAAAGCCTGGAATGCCGACAAAGTAGGGATTTTCAAACCCAAACCCCACGATACCAACATACTGGAAGCGGGTGAGGTTGGCTTTGTGGTCGCCGGTATCAAGGACATTCACGGCGCGCCGGTTGGCGATACCATCGTGCACCATAAATTTGCTGAAGAAACGCAAATGCTGCCGGGGTTCAAGAAGGTTCAGCCTCAGGTATATGCTGGCCTGTTCCCGGTGAGTGCGGATGACTATAACGATTTCCGTGATGCCCTGGAAAAGCTCACCCTGAATGACGCGTCACTATTCTATGAGCCTGAAAGCTCTGATGCTTTGGGCTTCGGCTTCCGCTGTGGTTTCCTTGGCATGCTGCACATGGAAATCATTCAGGAACGGCTGGAACGTGAATACGACATTAACCTGATCACCACCGCGCCGACGGTTATATACGAAGTGTTGACCAAGCAGGGTGAGACCCTGACTGTGGATAGCCCTTCCAAGTTGCCGGATACAGGCTCGATCGAGGAAATGCGCGAGCCTATTGTTGAAGCCAACATTCTGGTGCCGCAAGAGCATTTGGGTAACGTTATTGCCCTGTGTGAAGAAAAGCGGGGCGTTCAGAAGAATATGCACTTTACGACCAATCAGGTGCAGCTGACCTATGAGCTGCCGATGGCCGAAGTGGTGCTCGATTTCTTTGATCGAATCAAATCTGCGAGCCGGGGATTCGCCTCTCTGGATTATCACTTTGTACGCTTCCAGCAGGCGAATCTTGTGCGTCTTGATGTGCTGATAAACGGAGAGCGCGTAGATGCTCTGGCGTTGATCGTCCATAAAGATCAGTCACATTATAAAGGGCGACAGCTCATTGAAAAAATGAAAGAGCTGATTCCCCGACAGATGTTCGATATAGCCATTCAGGCGGCCATTGGCAATCAGGTGGTGTCCAGGGTCAGCGTGAAAGCACTGCGCAAAAACGTAACGGCAAAATGCTACGGCGGTGATGTCAGTCGAAAGAAAAAGCTGCTCCAGAAGCAGAAAGAAGGCAAAAAGCGCATGAAGCAGGTAGGTAATGTTGAAGTGCCTCAAGAAGCGTTTCTTGCCGTGTTGAAAGTCGATAATTAGAAGGCATCTTGATGGATATTGATTTTCCTCTGGTTCTGGTTGTTTTGACCCTGGTCTCAGGGTTGATCTGGCTGGCAGACATACTGTTTTTGCGTAAGCGTCGTCTTGCGGAATCCCCGGTGGGCCATGGTGACGGTGAAGACCTTCCTAAAGAGCCATACCTGGTTGATCTCAGTCGCTCGTTTTTCCCGGTGCTGGCGGTGGTGCTCATCCTCAGGTCATTTTTGGTTGAGCCCTTTCAAATACCCTCGGGTTCCATGTTGCCAACCCTGGAGGTGGGCGACTTTATTCTGGTCAACAAGTACGCCTATGGTCTGCGCTTACCCGTAGCCGGAACCAAGATACTGAGCATAGGAGAGCCCGAAAGAGGCGATGTGATGGTGTTCCGCTATCCGGAAGACGGGAAAACCAACTACATCAAGCGGGTGATTGGCTTACCTGGCGATACGGTGCGTTATAGCAACAAGCAGTTGTTTATCAACGGCGAAAAAGTAGAAAGCGAGTTTGTTGTGCGTCTGCCGCCGGTAGAAGTGCGCCGCGAAGACCTGGGTACTGTAGAGCATGACACTTTCTTGACCATGGGGCGCTCGGGTGCTGCTGGAGAGGGTGAGTGGAAAATCCCCGAAGGTGAGTACTTCATGATGGGTGACAATCGCGATAACAGTAACGATAGCCGATACTGGGGCACGGTTCCCGATGAGTTGATTGTAGGCAAAGCTTTCGCGATCTGGATGCACTGGAAATCCCTCACCAGTCTGCCATCCTTCAAGCGTGTGGGTGGAATTGAGTAATTTTGACTATTCTGGAGTCCAGTTTTAATGAAACAAAATAATCTGTCTGCCATGGGCCGCCAAGGCGGCGCGTCAGCGCTTGTCATTCTCATTATGGTCCTGTTTTTTGGCAGCTTGCTCACGTTGGTGATCAAGGTTGGGCCAGCATACATGGACGACTATACCATCCAGGAAGCGCTTCAAGGCCTGGATGGCACGGAAGGTTTGTCGCAGATGGGCCCCGCTCAGATACTTACGCTGATCAACAAGCGCCTGAGCGTGAATAGTATCCGGGGTTTCGATACCAAAAATATTTCGGTTGAGAAAGACGGCGAGCTTGTTGTGATCGCTGTGGATTACGAAGTCCGTAATAACATTTTCCGCAACATTGATACCGTTGTTCACTTTCAGCACAGTTACGAGATGAAGGGTAAGTGAGTTCGCAACCAGACCTCGATCAGCTACAGCGACGGATTGGTTACCAGTTCAAGTCGCCAGAGCGTCTTATGCTGGCGCTTACGCACCGGAGTTACGGGAATCAGAACAATGAGCGGCTTGAGTTTCTTGGCGACTCCATTGTTAATATGGTGATTGCCGAGTACCTGTTCCAGAGTTTTGATAAAGCCCGGGAAGGCCACTTAAGCCGGTTGCGGGCTCGCATGGTGAAAGGGGTAACCCTGGCGGAGATTGGGCGAGAGTTTGATCTTGGAAGCTATATGCGACTGGGTTCCGGGGAGTTGAAAAGCGGCGGTTTCCGCCGTGAATCCATTCTTGCAGATGCAGTGGAATCGGTAATCGGCGCCATTTACCTCGACAGTGATTTTTACACCTGTCGCGAACAGGTGCTGCGTTGGTTTGAGGCACGCCTGCAAAAGCTGGATCTTCAGGACACTCAGAAAGATCCGAAAACCCGTTTGCAGGAATATTTGCAGTCCCGACAGTTCCCCTTGCCGAGATACGATGTTATTTCGGTTGATGGAGAAGCTCATAACCAGACATTTCATGTGTCCTGTGTGCTGCCATCGCTGGATCGAAAAACCAGCGGAGTAGGCAGTAGTCGCCGTGTGGCGGAGCAGGAAGCGGCCCGTAGCGCGCTGAAACAACTTGGCGTGGAGACACCCTGATGAATGATATTACTCGTCCTGAAAACCCCGACAGCCGTTGTGGTTTTGTTGCTATTGTCGGCCGCCCGAACGTGGGTAAATCAACGCTGCTCAACCATATTCTGGGGCAGAAGCTGAGTATTACTTCCCGCAAACCCCAAACCACACGCCACAAGGTGCTGGGGATTAAAACCGAGGGGCCGGTGCAGGCGATTTATGTGGATACGCCCGGGATGCATGTGGAAGAGCCCCGTGCACTTAACCGTTATATGAACAAGGCCGCTACCTCTGCACTTTCTGGCGTGGATGTGGTGGTGTTTGTGGTGGATCAGCTCGCCTGGACCACTGCGGATGAAATGGTGCTCGAAAAACTGAGCAAGCTCGATTGCCCCGTTATTCTGGCGGTAAATAAAGTTGACCGGATTGAGAAGCGGGAAAGCCTGTTGCCGCATCTGGATATGCTTTCAAGAAAGCGGGACTTTGCCGAGATTATTCCCATGTCGGCATTGAAGGAAACCAACCTGGAGCCATTGGAAGAAGCGGTGAGCCGCTTCTTGCCTGAGAGCGTCCACTTCTATCCCGATGATCAGATTACCGATCGCAGCGAGCGTTTTATGGCGTCGGAAATGGTGCGTGAGAAAATCACCCGCCAACTGGGCGCCGAACTGCCGTACTCCGTTGCGGTGGAAATTGAAGAGTTCAAGCATGATGGTAAGACTCTCCATATCTCGGCGTTGATTCTTGTGGAGCGCGAAGGTCAGAAAAAAATCATGATTGGTGATAAAGGCGACCGGCTGCGTAGTATTGGTCAGGACGCCCGAGCCGATATGGAGCGCATGTTCGACTGCAAGGTTATGCTCAAGTTGTGGGTTAAGGTAAAACGCGGCTGGGCCGACAGTGACCGTGCCCTTAAAAGCCTGGGCATGAACGACCTCTGAGGCTGTCACGCCCCCTGAGGCACTATGAGAAAAGACGCGCAACAACAGGAGCCCGCTTATGTAATCCATAGGCGACCCTGGCGGGAAACCAGCCTCATGGTTGACCTTTTCACTCTGAATCACGGCCGTCTGAGTGTGGTCGCTCGGGGTGCCAGCGGTAATAAAAGCCCACTGAAAGCCCAGCTTCAGCCTTTTCAGCCACTGATGCTGAGCTGGGTGGGGCGGGGCGATTTGAAAACCCTGACCGATGTAGATGTGCGTGATTGCCAAGCCCTGCATCGCACGGTTTCCCTTTATAGTGGCCTGTATCTGAACGAACTGATACAACGGGTATTGCCCGAGGCCGATCCTCATCCCACACTCTTTGCTGCTTACATTGAAGCGCTGGATCAGCTTGCACAGACATCGGATGTAGAACCGGTATTGCGGAAGTTTGAGCAGGCGTTTGCCGCTGCCCTGGGGTACGATTTTCGCTGGGATGAGGTGATGGACACGGGCCAGCCTGTCCATGCCGCACAGGTTTATTGCTACGATCCGGAACAGGGTATTGTTGCTGCAGTGTCTGCAGGAGTGCGTTTGCAAAATCTGCCCGGGGAAACCCTGTTGGCGCTTGCCAGTGGGGATTATGAATCTACCGCGAGCCGTCGAGTGTCAAAGCGGGTTATGCGCGTTTTGACGGATTATCTGCTTCAGGGGCGCCCGCTGAACAGCCGCAGTCTTTTTAACCACCTTTCTATTCGCTCATCATAAGGGAGAACGTCATGAATCCTAGAGTATTGCTTGGTGTGAATATCGATCATATTGCCACCTTACGTGAGGCCCGGGGAACACGTTATCCCGATCCTGTCCAAGCGGCACTGATAGCAGAAGAAGCCGGTGCAGATGGCATTACCATTCACCCCAGAGAAGATCGGCGTCACATTCAGGATCGCGATGTGTTGCTGCTTAAAGAAGTGCTGCAAACCAAAATGAACCTCGAGATGGCAGTGACCGATGCCATGCTGGAATTCGCCGAGAAAGTCCGCCCTGAGTGTGTTTGCCTGGTTCCCGAGAAGCGGGAGGAGCTGACAACCGAGGGTGGGCTGGATGTGGTAGGCCAGGAGAAGCGCGTAGCGAATGCTTGTGCGCGCCTTGCCAGGCTCGGTGCGGAAGTCTCGCTCTTTATTGATCCGGACCCTGCACAGATTGATGCGGCGGTGCGATGCGGTGCTCCGGTTATCGAGTTGCACACCGGCGAGTACGCGGAAGCGGTTGGTGCTGAAGCTCAAGATGCGACGTTCAGGGCGCTGTCAGACGCCGTCAGTTACGCCCGCAAAAAAGGGCTGATTGTGAATGCGGGGCATGGCTTGCATTATCACAACACTGAACGGATTGCGGCTATCCCCGGTATCAATGAGCTGAACATTGGCCACGCGATTATAGCCAGAGCCCTATTCACCGGCCTCAAAGAGGCGGTTAAGGATATGAAGGCCATTCTGGATCGGGCGAGCAGGCAAGCCTGATAAGTTCATACCGGTGTGCTGGCACAGCATCAGTTGGTTTTGGCCTGCTGATGGTGTGCCCGGAACATTTGCTGCCAGTCTGTTTGCTCGCTCCAGATCTGCAGGCGCTCGATAGCTGACATCAGCTGGTTTTTCTGCAATTCCATGTCGGGTGCTGAGCATTTGAGAGCGGTTTCAAAGTGGTTTGCGGCAGATCGCAGTTCCGGAACGCCGCAGTAGCGTGTGGCGCCGTGTAATTTGTGCACGCACTCCAAAAGGCTTTCCAGGTCGCCCGTGTTCCAGAGCTGGTCGATGTTTGTGAAATCAGCCGGCAACTGTTCCAAAAGCATGCTGAACAACTCTTCCGCCAAATCTGTTTTCCCGGCCGCCAGCTGAATCCCCTCATCCACGCTTACGCACTCCCGTTGCATTTTCCGGGTAGAAGGTCTCAGAGCGCGTCTGGTGTCTCGCACTTCGGGTACAGGAATCCGGCCCGCTTCACCGGCGCTTTGATAACGGTAACCGGTACACTCGAAGATGGTATCTGCAAGCTGTCCGCTGCTAATGGGCTTGGGCATATAGCCATCAAACCCTTGCCGGGTAAGGCGTTCCTGCTCGTCCGCCAGGGCGTGTGCGGTGAGCGCAATAATGGCCGTTCTGTGGTTGCTGTTGTCCATGTCACGGATTCGGGCGGTTGTTTCTACTCCGTCCATGCCGGGCATCTGAAGATCCATGAACACCAGGTCAAAAGGCTTTTGCCTGGCTTTGCTCAGCGCCTCAAAGCCACTTGAAGCGCCTTCTGCATCAATCTGATAGTCCTGCAGCAAGGTCATGACCAGCTTCAGGTTGGCATCGTTGTCGTCCACTGCCAGCACTCGGGGCACATTCACCGGAGCCGGCAGTCGAGCGGTGTAGTCCTGGCGTGAAATGCCTTGCCCGGATGTATTGATGCCGTGTACCAGGAGCAGTAACTCATCGTACAGGGCGTCTCTGCAGATGGGCTTTGTCAGGTGGCCGCTGGCCAGACCTGCCAGCGGAGTGTCATGGACGTCCAGAGTGGGTGTAAGGAGCAGTGTGCGGCAATCCCGCTCGATTTCCACGGTCCGCACCAGCCCGCAATACTGGCTGGAGTTAAGCAGGTGCCGGGTAATGCCGATGATGGCCACCGCATACCCCGACTGGCTCTTCTGGGCCTCTTCAATCTTCTCCTGCATGGCGCTTGGGCAGGTAACCCGATCAACAGTCATGCCCCAATCACGTAATAGATGTTCAACCGCAAGGCCACAGGTTTTCTGGTGCTCCAGATAGATCGCCCTCTCGCCCCGCAGTGCATCTCGGGGGGCGACGGCCTCACCGCTCGAGGACAGTTCAGGCGTCAGGGTAAACCAGAAGGTGGAGCCTTTGCCCAGCTCACTTTGCAAGCCAATCTGGCCCCCCATTTCTTCCACCAGGCGCTTGGAAATAGCCAGCCCAAGGCCCGTGCCGCCATATTGCCTTGCGGTCGATGCATCGGCCTGGCTGAACGCATTGAACAGCGACTGTTGCTGGGCCCGTGATAGGCCTACACCGGAATCGGTAATGCTCAGGCGCAGGGTGACCCGGTTACCTTCTTTGTCTTCCTCTTCCAGGCTTGCCCTCAGGACGACTTCACCGGTCTGGGTGAACTTGATGGCGTTGTTGACCAGATTGGTGATTACCTGTTTTACCCGCAAAGGGTCGCCCATGATGTTGTCGGGTACATCGTTGTAGACCAGCGGGACCAAGTCGAGATTCTTGCTATGGGCCGCGGGGGCCAGCATTACCATCACTTCTTCCACAATATCCCGGAGCTGGAAGGGGACGCGGTCGAGAATCAGCTTGCCGGCTTCAATCTTGGAGAAATCCAGAATGTCGTTAATGATAGTGAGCAAAATTTCGGATGATTTGCGAATGGTACTCAAGTGGTCCCGCTGCTGGCGGGGCAGTGGGCTTTTGAGCAGCAGCTCGGTAAAGCCGATAATCCCGTTGAGTGGCGTGCGGATTTCGTGGGACATGTTTGCCAGGAATTCAGATTTTATGCGGCTGGCCTCCAGGGCTTCCTTGCGCGCAAAATCCAGTTCAATGTTCTGGATTTCAATGGTTTCCAGAGTCTCGCGCAGGTCTTCCGTGGCCTGATCAATGTTTTGCTGCATTTCGGCTTGGGCTTTGCTCAGCTCCTCCGCCATGGCATTGAGGCCAGATTCCAGTTGCTCAAACTCCGGGCCAGCTTTGGTATGAATGCGGGTGTCCAGCTTGCCTTCCTTCAGCTTTGCCACGGCCTCGTTGAGCTCGAACACTGGCCCGGTGAATGCGCGGCTCAGGCGCAGGGCAATCAGCAAACTGAAAATAACCCCTCCAAGAACCAGCAGCAGGGAAATCAGTAGGGCTTTGTAGGTCTCTTTTTCGGTGCGGATATGAGACATCTCTACAGCCACCCAGCCAAGAGGTTGCCTTTGCCCGGAAGAGGGTTGCTCTGAGCCCTGATCGTGGATGGACTGAATGATCAAATCCTGGAGAAAAACAGGGTTTACAAAACGGGTGCTGGTCTTGCGGGTAATCTGGCTTGCTTCTTCGCTCACCAGTTCCTTACTGTCGAGGTTGTCTGAACTGCCGGGGCCGGAGTGAAGCAAACGACGGCGGTTGCTGTCGAAAAAGGTGATTGAGCGAACATCCTGCTCTTCCAGCAGGGCGTTGGAAAGGTTGCTCAACAGGCTTCGGTTCGCCGTAAACAGCCCGTATTCCGAGCCGGCGGCGAGCTGGCGTGAAAGTGACTCGCCACGATCCCTCAGAAGGCTTTCAATATTGTTAACCCAGCTATAGGTAAAAAACATCCCAAGCATAAGGGTGGTGATAAGGGTGGGAACCAGAGTAACCACCAGCACCTTTTTGCGAATGCCCCAACGTCGCATACGATATTCCTGAAAAATAACTTAACGCCGCCTGTCTGGGCGGGTTACGTCCTTGTAATAGTAGGCCATCCGGGCGCGGATGATTTGATTATCCAAGCCGGCGGAGCCGAAAAATACGTTGCTTATATAGCCTTCAGTCATGGTTTTAGCGAGAAGCTGTATTGGGCGACTGGGGCCATAAGGCGTATCATGCCACGCAAAAGTGTACCACAGGGTTCTCATATGCATTTTCCAACAGTTGAAGATTATGTCGGGCATACGCCTCTGGTTCGATTGCAGCGTCTTCCTGGCGAGACCAGTAATGTAATTCTGGCAAAGCTGGAAGGCAATAACCCGGCGGGCTCTGTAAAAGATCGGCCAGCTCTGGGGATGATTCAGGAAGCGGAGCGCCGTGGCGAGATTCAGCCCGGGGATACGCTGATTGAGGCGACCAGCGGTAATACCGGTATTGCCCTGGCGATGGCAGCTGCCATCAAGGGTTACCGATTGGTGCTTATTATGCCTGCCAATATGAGCGAAGAGCGCCGTGCATCCATGAGAGCGTACGGCGCCCAGATCATTACCGTGAGCCAGAAAGAAGGCATGGAAGTGGCCAGAGACATGGCGTTGAAAATGCAGGCAGAAGGCAAGGGCAAGGTGCTGGATCAATTCAGCAACCAGGACAACCCGCTGTCGCATTATCGCACCACAGGCCCTGAAATCTGGGAACAGACAGCGGGGCGGGTAACGCACTTTGTTAGTTCCATGGGTACCACTGGTACTATTATGGGCGTGTCCCGTTACCTGAAAGAACGCAATCCGGATATCAACATCATTGGCCTGCAGCCAAAAGAGGGGGCCTCCATACCGGGCATCCGCCGTTGGCCTGAAGCCTACTTGCCCAGCATATACGATGCCGCGCGGGTGGATCAGGTACTCGACATTGGCCAGCAAGAAGCCGAGGACACCATGCGTGCGCTTGCTGAACGCGAAGGGATCTTCTGTGGGGTATCATCCGGCGGTTCCGTTGCCGCTGCACTTCGACTGTCTGCCCAGGTTGAAAACGCCATTATCGTAGCCATTATCTGTGACCGCGGCGACCGCTACTTATCCACGGGTGTGTTCCCGAACACCTGAACCTGACTGACGACACCAAGAGAACAGATTATGAGCAGACGACGCAGGAAGGTACTTCCTACGGAACCCGTACGCTGTGAAGTGGAAAAGCTTAGCCATGATGGCCGTGGCATAGCGCGTCAGGACGGCAAAATCCTGTTTGTTGATGGCGCCTTGCCGGGCGAAACAGTGATGGCCAAAGTGGTGTCCAGCCGAAGCAAATTTGATGAGCTCCGCACCCTTGAGGTTCTGGAGCCTGCACCGGATCGCCAAACACCCCCATGCGAGTTTGCAGACCTGTGCGGTGGTTGTAGCCTTCAGCACATGAGTAGCGATGCGCAGATCCGCTTCAAGGAAGACACCCTGCGTGAGCAGTTCGCACACTTTGGCGGTATAGAGCCTGAGGAATGGATTGAACCATTACGCCCGGACAGCACTTTGGCCTACAGACGCAAAGCGCGTATGGGAGTGCGCTACGTGAAAGCCCGGGAGTCGGTATTGGTTGGTTTTCGGGAGAAACGCAACAGTTTTCTTACGGATATTGACCGGTGTGTGGTGTTGGACCCGCGGATTGGTGAGCGCATTGTTCCACTGCGCGAACTACTGCACAGCATGGATGCCTATGCCCGCATTCCTCAGGTGGAGATTGCCTGTGGCGACGATACTGCGGCCATGGTTTTCCGCAATATGGATGAGCTGAGCACCGGCGACCGGGAAAAGCTGATTGCGTTCGGGCAGGCCCACGAACTGCATATTTATCTGCAGCCTAAAGGGCCGGATACCGTTCACCGCATCTGGCCGGAGTCGACTGGCCGGCAGGATGAACGGCTTAGCTACCGGCTTGACGCGTTCGACCTGACCATGAAGTTCCATCCCATGGACTTTACCCAAGTCAATGCAGACATCAACAAAGCCATGGTACACAGGGCCGTGGAGTGGTTGGATGTACAGCCCGGCGAACGGGTTCTGGATCTGTTCTGTGGGCTGGGTAACTTTACGCTTCCCCTTGCACGCAAGGGTGGCCAGGTGATTGGCGTTGAAGGCGACGACGCCATGGTTGTACGGGGCCGGGAGAATGCGGAACTGAACGGGCTTACGAACGTTGCGTTCCACGGCGCGGATCTGCACGGTGACTTTACAGGCCAGAGTTGGGCGCAGGAGGGGTTTGATAAAATCCTGATCGACCCGCCAAGGTCGGGTGCAGAAGAGATCTGCAAGTACCTGACTGCGTTTGGTGCCAAGACTATTGTGTATGTGTCCTGTAATCCCGCCACCCTGGCTCGGGATGCGGGTGTAATGGCCCGAAATGGATACAGGCTGGTACGTGCGGGGGTGATGGATATGTTTCCTCATACCACGCATGTGGAGTCGATTGCGCTGTTTGAGCGTGGCTGACAATGAATGTTGTTGTGCGCAGCAAAGGATGGCTGTGTGAACCACCAGGAATAACAAAACAGATATGGTAAAAGTTCGCGAAGACTACGCAGTGGATGGCGATGGCCAGATCGATATCGATGGCTGGATACAGCAGATTTCATCGCAGACCCATCTGGATGATGTGGCGCAATTCCGCAGGGCATGCGAAAAAGCGGCAGAAATAGACCTGCAGGCCTATCGTGAAGATCGCCTGTGGGCGGCTGGCTCCAGCAGTTTTCGCATCGGCATAGAAATGGCTCAGGTACTGGCAGAGCTGCGACTGGATCAAAGCAGCCTGGTTGCCGCCATTCTTTACCGGGCGGTGCGAGAGGAACGTGTCGCGCTGGAGGTTATCCGCAAGGAATTTGGCGACGAAGTAGCCATGCTGATCAACGGTGTTCAGCAGATGGCAGCCATCTCCTCGATCCATCATCCGCTTAAAGGCAATGTGCTCGGGCAGAGTGAGGGCCAGCTGGATAACGTCCGCAAAATGCTGGTTACCATGATTGATGATGTTCGGGTTGCATTGATCAAGCTTGCCGAACGCACCTGTGCTATTCGCGGCGTCAAAAATGCGCCTGAGGAAAAGCGCATGCGGGTGGCCCGGGAAGTCTTTGATATCTACGCGCCGCTGGCCCATCGCCTGGGTATCGGGCACATCAAGTGGGAACTGGAAGATCTGTCCTTTCGCTATCTCCATGAGACTGCGTACAAGAAAATCGCAAAGCTTCTGGATGAAAAGCGCCTTGATCGCGAGGGGTATATTCGCCGCGTTATCAGCACCCTGCAAACGGAGCTGAAAGCGTCTGGTATCGACGCGGAACTTTCCGGTCGCGCCAAGCATATTTACAGCATCTGGCGGAAAATGCGCATAAAGGGCATCGACTTCTCCCAGGTGTACGACATCAGAGCAGTGCGCATTTTGGTGCCGGAAGTTAAAGACTGCTACGCGGCGCTTGGGATTGTGCATGCACTCTGGCGCCACATTCCTAATGAATTTGATGACTACGTGGCCAACCCCAAGGAAAATGGCTACCAGTCTCTACACACGGCGGTTATTGGGCCGGATGGCAAGGTAATGGAAGTTCAGATTCGCACCCATGGCATGCACGAAGACGCGGAGCTGGGTGTATGTGCCCATTGGTTGTACAAGGGTACGGATAGAAATCAGAAAGCTTCCGGCTATGAAGCCAAGATCAACTGGCTTCGCCAAGTGCTGGAATGGCAGGAGGAATTGGGCGATCTCTCCGGGCTGGCGGATCACCTTAAAACGGACATTATATCTGACCGGATATACGTCTTTACCCCCGATGGGCATGTGGTTGATTTGCCCCAGGGCGCTACGCCTGTGGACTTCGCTTATCGGGTTCATACCGAAATCGGTCATGCCTGCCGGGGCGCGCGGGTAGACAGCCGAATAGTGCCGCTGACCTACCCCCTGAAAACCGGGGAGCAGGTATTCGTGCTCACCTCCAAGAATAACCCCTCTCCCAGCCGGGACTGGCTGAACCCCAGCCTGGGTTATCTTCAGACGTCCCGTGCAAGGGCCAAAGTAACCCACTGGTTCAAACAGCAAAACCGCGACCGCAACGTAGTCGATGGGCGCGCCATTATTGAAGACGAACTCAGGCGTTTGTCGTTGCACGATGTGGATTTCGGCCAGGTGGCGGAAAAAGTAAATTATCACAACGCCGAAGATATGTTTGCCGCAGTGGGAGCGGGAGACCTGCGCCCGGCACATGTGGCCAATGTTGCCCAGCAAATGCTGGAGCCAAAAACCGAACAGCTTGATCTGAAGCTGACTGCCCAGCGCCGCAAGCCATACGATACTGAGTCGGATATTCACATACTGGGTGTGGGCAAGCTGAAGACCCAGGTAGCGAAATGCTGCAAACCACTGCCGGGGGATGCCATAGGTGGCTATATCACCGTCGGGCGGGGTGTGACGGTGCATCGCCAGGACTGTCTTACATTCCTGAACTTGCGGGAATTCGAGCCGAACCGGATTATTGAGGTGAGTTGGGGTGGTCAGCAGGCGTCTGTTTACCCGGTGGATATCGAAATCGAAGCCTACGACCGGTCGGGCCTGCTGCGCGATATTACCCAGGTATTGTCGACATCAAAGAGTGATGTGCTCTCGCTTCACACCATGACGAACCGCGATGACAACACCGCAACCATGATAGTGACGGTGGAAATCTCCAGCCTTGAACAGTTGGCGCGGTTACTGGCCCAGATTCGTAACTTGCCCAACATTATTGACGTCAGGCGCAAGCGCTCATGACCTATTCCATTGACGATCTGAAGTTGTTGATGGCCCGGCTGCGCGACCCGGAAACCGGCTGCCCCTGGGATGCAAAACAAACCTTCAAAAGCATCGTGCCGCATACGCTGGAAGAGGCCCACGAAGTGGCGGATGCCATTGAGCGGGAGGATTACCAAAACCTCAAGGACGAGCTGGGTGATCTGCTGTTTCAAGTGATCTTCTATTCGCAGATAGGAGATGAGGAAGGCCGCTTCAGTTTTGATTCCGTGGTCGATAATCTGGTGCGCAAGCTTGTTCGGCGCCACCCTCACGTGTTCCCCGAAGGTACGCTGGAAAGCCGTATTGACCCGGATAACCGGCCTGACGAAGCCTGGATCAAAGAGAGCTGGGAGCGCATAAAGGCAGAAGAGCGGGCCCAGGAGCAAAAAGCAGCTTCAACGGATGCAGCATCGCCAAGCCGGCTTGATGGAATTGCACGGGCTCTGCCTGCAATGGTACGTGCGGAGAAATTGCAGAAGCGGGCGGCAAGGCACGGGTTTGACTGGCCGAATATAGACCCGGTTTTTGACAAGCTCCATGAAGAAATCGATGAGCTGAAAGAGGCCTGGCAGGCCGCCGAATTGGGGCAGGGTGATCTGGATGCCGTTGAGGATGAACTGGGCGACGTGCTATTTGTGTGTGTGAACCTTGCGCGTTTTATGAAGGTTAATCCTGAACAGGCAATTGGGCGCACCAACCACAAGTTTGAGGCACGATTCAGGGCGATTGAGCAGACGTTGGTGCGGGAAGGCCGCGACTTCGACGAGGAAACACTCGAAGCGCTCGATCACATCTGGCAGTCAGTCAAGGGTGTGGAAAAGAAGAGTTGATCCTCAGCTTCGTCTACACTTGATGAAGCAGGAGCTCAGTTGGGGCTCCGGATGCCACCAACAGGATGCGGGAGTCAGGTTCGATGAAAATCAAAGATCTGGTCAGTTACTGGGATAAGCACGCAAGCCGAAAGCTGACCCGTGATGCCCATGCTGTGGCTTTGTCTGATTTGCACCATCAGCAACTTGAAGCTTTGTCTGCACTCTATCCACTGAAATCGCCTCAGGATCTGTTGCGCGACCTGATAACAGTGACGCTGGATGAGATTGAAGCTGAATTCCCCTATGTGCAGGGGGATCAGGTAGTCGCCTTTGATGAAGACGGCTTTGAACTGTATGAAGACACGGGGCTTACACCGGAGTTTGTGCGCCTTAGCCAAAAGCATATCAAGCGGCTTAAGGCTCGCCAGCTCGAATCAGTTGCCTGATTACGAATGTTCCGGCAATTGCCTGGAATCGATGAGTTATTCTTTACGTTTGCCCAGCTTTTCGTCCAGCGGGCTACGGCTGGTCAGCTCGTCCAGTGCGGCGGCAACCATATCATTGAGAATGTCGCTTTCGCTGCGGCCCGGGTAAAGCTCGGCCAGAGCTGAAACCCTTGCAGCGTCGCCAAGAGGAAGCCTCAGACTGTATTCGTGAATGCGCTCTGTAGGCTCTTTCTTTTGCTCCCATTGCTTGGGTAGATCTGTGACTTTCATGGTCGCTCCTTAGGCACCTAAACGCCAATAGACTTTTCCGGTCGTTCCTTAGTATCGTTAGTTTACTTTGTCTCCGTCAATCCATAAGGACGCCAATGTGACCGAGCTACACCCTGATCTCCGAGAAAATGTCCGTATGCTGGGCGAACTCCTGGGGCAGAGCATACAGCGCCACCCTGGCCGTGAATGTTATGACCTTATTGAAGAAATCCGGGCTGCTGCCAAATCGGATCGCCGGCAGGAAAGCGGCTCTGGTCAGCGCCTGGTCAGTCTTTTGGGCAAGTTGAGGGATGACGAGCTGTTGCCAGTCACCAGAGCGTTTAACCAGTTTCTCAACCTTGCGAACCTGGCTGAGCAGTACCACGGTATTCGCCGCAAGCGCGGGCACCAGTCTGACCTTTTGGTTGAGCCTTTGGCGGGCGTGTTCGATCGGCTGAAAGCCAGCGGAGTGAGCGCCGAAGCATTGCATGAATGTGTAGCGGATATGCGCGTGGAGTTTGTGCTAACGGCGCATCCCACAGAAGTCGCGCGCCGCACACTGATTATGAAATACGATGAAATGTCGGATTGTTTGGCCAGGCTGGACCACGATGACTTGTTGCCTGCGGAACGAGATGCCATCACCGAGCGCTTGTCCCGGCTTGTGGCAGAAGCCTGGCATACCGATGAGATACGCCATGAGCGACCCACGGCAGTTGATGAAGCCAAGTGGGGGTTTGCGGTTATCGAAAACAGCCTTTGGCAAGCGTTGCCCCGGTTTCTTGCCGATCTTGATACGTCGCTTCAGGATGCAACGGGCAAAGGGCTACCATTGCAGGCAACGCCCGTGCGCATTGCGTCCTGGATGGGTGGCGACCGCGATGGCAACCCAAACGTTACGCACCAGGTAACCCAAAAAGTATTCCTGCTCGGGCGCTGGATGGCTGCAGATCTGTTTCTCCGCGACATCAAATCGCTGCGGGCTGAGCTTTCCATGTGGCAGGCGAATGATGAACTGCGTGGCCTTGCCGGCGATTCCCGGGAGCCCTACAGACATGTGCTGGCGGAACTTCGTGACCGGCTGATTAAAACCCGCGATTGGGCAGAGGCCTGCATTAATGGTGAGCCTGCCAACAGCCATGGCATTCTTTTTGAAAATGAAGATCTCACGGCCCCGCTTGAGCTTTGTTATCGGTCAATGGCGGAGTGTGGGCTTGAGCACATAGCCAAAGGTGCCTTGCTGGATACCATTCGCCGCGCCCATACGTTCGGCTTGCCATTGATCCGTCTCGATATCCGTCAGGAAGCCACCCGGCACGCGGAAGCGGTTGCCGAAATGGTGGAGTATCTTGGTTTGGGTGATTATCTTTCCTGGCCCGAAGAAGACCGGCAGGCCTTTCTGGTTCGGGAGCTGCAGGGGCGCCGCCCGCTGGTTCCCCGGAATTGGAAGCCTTCCGAACTGGTGCGCGAAGTTTTGAGCACTTGTGAGGTGGTTGCGCAGCAAACGCCGGAAGCGTTGGGCTCTTACGTTATCTCTATGGCGAGCAAGCCGTCTGACGTGTTGAGCGTTATTTTACTGCTGCGTGAATCCGGCATGAAATTCCCCATGCGTGTTGTGCCTTTGTTTGAAACACTGGACGACCTGCGGGGCGCGCCTGAAAGCATGGCCGCCTTGTACGAAGTGGAGTGGTATCGGGACTATTGCCAGGGGCGGCAGGAGGTCATGATTGGCTACTCGGATTCGTCCAAGGATGCCGGCCAGCTAATGGCGGCCTGGGCGCAATACCAGGCCCAGGAAAAGCTTACTCAGGTGGCAGGTCGTTACGGTGTGCACCTGACACTGTTCCATGGCCGTGGCGGTACCGTTGGCCGCGGCGGCGGCCCAGCCAACCGGGCGATTCTTTCCCAGCCTCCAGGGTCAGTAAATGGCAGCTTCCGCATAACGGAACAGGGCGAAATGATCCGGTTCAAGTTTGGCTTGCCCCAGCTTGCGGTGCAAAGCTTGACGCTATACACCACAGCGGTGATCGAGGCGACTCTGGCACCACCGCCTGAGCCTGAAGATGCATGGCGAGACACCATGGACTGGCTGACGAAGCGTTCGCTCAAGGCTTACCGGGAAGTGGTTCGGGAAAACCCGGATTTTGTGCCTTATTTTCGCCAGGTAACCCCGGAGCAGGCGCTGGGGAAATTGGCGCTGGGTAGCCGCCCTGCGCGGCGTAAAGCCAGTGGCGGCGTGGAAAGCCTGCGGGCCATTCCCTGGATTTTTGCCTGGACTCAAATGCGGTTGATGTTGCCCAGTTGGCTGGGCAGTGACGTGGCGCTGGAAGAAGCAGCAAAAGAGGGGCGCTTGCCTGCCTTGCGTGAGATGATGCAGGGCTGGCCGTTTTTCCGCACCTATGTCGACATGCTTGAAATGGTGCTGGCCAAGGCGGATCTGCGCATTGCCAGTTACTATGAGAAAACCCTGCTGGACGACGATAAGCTCAGAGCGCTCGGGGTAAGCTTGGGTGCACGGCTTGAGGGTTGCGTTCAGCGCCTGCTGGAGCTCAAGGAGCAGGATGAGCTGTTGGAAGACGAGCCGGTTTTTGCTCACTCGATGCGCGTGCGCAACCCCTACACAGATCCATTGCATTATCTTCAGGCAGAGCTGCTGAGACGTGACCGGGAGAGTGAAGGTAAGGGCGAGGTTCCTGAGCTGGTAGTACGCGCGCTTAAGGTTACAATGGCGGGGATTTCCGCTGGAATGCGCAACACCGGCTAAATCGATCGGGAACGGATATGGGGCCTGAGTGGCCCCTGCCATAGATAACAGGAGTATTGTTTTTGGCTCTCGCAGCGCGACTGGAGCGTTTTTTTAATCAACAAGGTATAGCTTATCAGGAGCTGCCCATCGACCGGGCTACCAGCCTGGATGAAGCGGTATCTGCGTTGGGCGAATCCCGAATAAACGTCATTAAAGCAACACTGCTGATTGATATCAGCGGCATTGTTATGGCTGTGCATAAATACGACAGTTCGCTTGATACAGAGGCTCTGCGCCGATTGACGGGGCGCTATTTGCAACCCCTGACGGCGCAGCAGACCATACGACTGTTCGGTGATTGTGATCCCGGGTTTACCCCACCAATTGGCAATGCTTACGAGTTACCGGTGCTGCTGGATGAACGTATTGCACGGGCCGAGCGGGTGTTGTTTTCCAGTGGTACAGATCACTCCTTGGTGGAGTTGGATGGACCCTCGTTGCGTTTGGCTATGGCTGGTAGCCGGGAAGGGAATTTGGCTATTCGCGGGCCAGGCAATAACGGTGATCGGGATGCGCTGACGCTGGCAGAAGTGGCCAGTAAACTGAAAAAGCTGTACCGCCTGCCGCCGATGCCGGCACTGGCATTGCGTATTCTGCGCCTGACCTCCGACACCGAGGCCACGGCCCGGGAGTTGGCGGAGCTGATTGAATTTGACCCCAGCCTGACCGCACAGGTAATGCGCTATGCCCGGTCGGCCCTGTTCCATTACCCTGGCCAGATCAACTCTGTTCAGGATGCTGTAACACGTGTGCTCGGTTTTGACCGGGTTGCCCACATAGCACTGGGCATTGCTTCAGTGCGGGCATTCGATGTGCCCAAGGCGGGCATTCTGGGCATGGATAATTTCTGGCGCCACTCGCTGTATTGCGCGTTCGTGGCCCAACGCATGGCGCCCCGCTGTGGTGCAGACAAAGGCTTAGCCTATTTGTGTGGTTTGTTGCATAACTTTGGCTTGTTACTGGTGGGGCACTTGTTCCCGGTGGAATTCAAAGAACTTAACAAGCTGCGGGAAGCCAATCCAGAAACCAGCATGCAGTCTTTGGAGCAACAGGTTTTCGGGCAGGGCAGTGAACAGGAAATTATATCGGTAGGCCACGGTGCCATTGGTGGCATTCTGCACCGGCTTTGGGAATTGCCTGATCCGGTCATCAAAGCCGCAGGCGTGCACCAGCAGCCAGGCTACCAAGGCGAGCATCAAAACTACGTGATGATGGTTCAACTGGCCAACGCGTTGCTGAAAGAGCGGGGCATTGGCGACGAGTTTAATTCAGATGATCTTCCCTCCTTGCTGCATGGCTTGGGGCTGGAGCCTGGATTCGTGGATGAGTTGAATGCCGAAATCGATCAGGTTGCCCCTGAACTGGATGCTCTGGCATCGTCACTCAACACCTGATAATGGTCTTCCGAGCCTCCGTTATACGTCCGTTTTCTGAAGATGATACGGAGGTCGACTTTCTCTGAAGTGCCTGACTTCGTATAATGCGCGATCATCGAACTTGATCAACATAGGTTTCGACGGGAGAGGTTGTCGCAAAGGCACAGGTTTTTGCCACAGTTTTTCAAACTTTAATAACGAAAATGGGAGCACAGCTGTATGCGAATCATCATGTTAGGCGCACCAGGCGCTGGGAAGGGGACGCAAGCCCAATTCATTACTGAGCGTTTTGGTATTCCCCAGATTTCCACTGGCGATATGCTGCGGGCAGCTGTTAAAGCGGAATCCGAACTTGGGCTACAGGTCAAAGAAGTGATGGCGACCGGTGGTTTGGTATCCGACGACATAATTATTGCGTTGATTGAAGAGCGAATTAAGCAGCCAGATTGCAAAAACGGTTATCTGCTGGATGGTTTTCCCCGCACAATTCCCCAGGCCGAAGCCTTGAAAGATCAGGGTATTGTGATCGACTACGTTGTCGAAATCGCTGTGGACGACGAAGAGATTGTTAGCCGACTGTCTGGCCGCCGCGTGCATGAGGGCAGTGGCCGCATTTATCACGTCAAATACGATCCACCCAAAGTGGAAGGTAAAGACGATGAAACAGGTGAGCCGCTGATGCAACGTGCAGACGACAAGGAAGAAACCGTTCGCAAGCGCTTGAAGATCTACCACGATCAGACCGCACCGTTAATCGGTTACTACCAGGATCTGGCCAAGACACAGCCGGAAGCGGCGCCAGAGTATGTGAGTGTTAAAGGCGTAGGTAGCCTGGACAGTATTCGCGAACAGATTAGCGCTCGCCTCAAATAATCCATTGATGTTCTACCGAGGCCATTCACGCCTGTGAAACTTTTGGCACTGGACACCTCCTCAGAGGGCTGCTCTGCAGCCCTTTTTGTTGACGGTGAGGTTATCGAGAAGTTTGAGATTGCACCCAGAGGCCATACACGCCTTCTGATGCCAATGCTGCGAGAGTTATTGGCGGAGCAAGGGCTCAAACCCGCCAATCTCGATGCCCTGGCATTTGCCCGTGGCCCAGGATCCTTTACCGGAGTTCGTATCGCCACGGGTGTGGTTCAGGGCCTGGCATGGGGGCTTGACCTCCCGGTTGTGCCTGTATCTTCGCTTGAAACGGTTGCTCTTGGGGCTATTGAAACCCTCCAGATAAGTGAAGGCCAAGGCGTAGCTGTCGCCTTTGATGCCCGCATGAGCGAAGTCTATTGGGGCTGCTTCCTGAATCGTTCGGGCCTACCGGAGCTGGTGGGTGAGGAGCGAGTCTGTTCACCTTCGAAGGTTGCTCTGGAGCCCAGCGTTGTGGAATGGGCTGGCGCAGGCCAGGGTTGGGCTTTTCGCGACAAAATGCCCGCCGAGGTTTCAAACCTGATCACTGCGGTGGACGACTCTCTCGTTCCCCGGGCTGCCTGGGTAGCGCGCCTGGCCGCTTTGAAGTTCAGCCAGGGCTTGGTTGTGCCGGCAGAACAAGCGCAACCGGTGTACATCCGCGATGAAATCACCTGGAAGAAATTACCGGGTCGTGAGTAAGGTTTTTATCTGATGGCACGCCCTAAGGCTTCAAGCACCTCCTCTGAAAACGAACTTATTCCTCTGGCAGTTGCCCGAAGCCCCCTGGGCGATGAGCACAAAGCCAAACTGCTCAGTTCTGAATTGTCCCTACCTTACCTCGGTACTGTGCGCCCCAAAGACGTGCGGCATGCCAGTGCCTTGTTGTTTCTGGATGAGAACGGCTTGTGTCTCCAAGTGGCTGGGAAGGGTGCTCCAGGCCCTGTGAGAGCAGAGTTTGTAACCGGTAAAATGGGCTATCGTCGCGAGCATGGTGGCGGTGCAGGCCAGCTTGTTGCGCGCGCTGTCGGCTTGCAGAAAGCCAAAGCAGGCCTGCATGTTCTGGATGCCACGGCAGGTTTGGGCCAGGATGCGTTTGTACTGGCCAGCCTCGGTTGTCGGGTCAGCCTGTTCGAGCGCAACCCTGTGATTCATGCTTTGCTGGCGGATGGTTTGGCGAGGGCGGCTCTTAATATGGATTGCGCGCCCATTATCGCCCGAATGACTCTCAGGGCTGGCAGTAGCATTGACTGGTTGACCAGCGTCGAAGAGGCCTCTGAAGTGGCCGACGTTATCTATCTCGACCCCATGTTTCCCCACAGGGACAAATCTGCGCTGGTGAAGAAGGAAATGCAGGTGTTCCGAACGGTAGTAGGGGATGACGACGACTCAGAAGCTTTGTTGAACGCTGCACTCGCCACCGCAACCTATCGCGTGGTGGTTAAACGCCCACGCAAGGCACCGGCGATCCCCGGGCCTGAGCCGAGCACACGGGTAGAGGGCAAGAGTAGCCGTTACGATATCTATCCAATCCGAGCATTACCCTCACGCTAGCCCTCTAGTTTATCCTTTGCCCACTAGCGCTGTAGTTCCCATGATGTTCGAAGATCCGAATCTAACCAGCGCAGGCGCGCATACTGCAGCAGTTATACGAACGCGTTCGCAAAACTCCACAACTCTCCAGAGAAAAGAACGTAACTATCTGATAGGGTTGGAAAGTTGGAGAAGGAAGGGTGGAGTTATACGCCCATGGTGGGAGCAGGAGTGGCTCGAAATAGGGCGTATAACTCCGGCGGTAGCCGTGATAATTGGTGCTCAAGATTCTGTTTTTATTTGGAAAATCTTATTTTCTTGAGTGTGGTTGAATGAAGTTTTACGAATGAGTGATATACGAACTCGTTCGTATAATTAGCTGTTATGCAGCGCTTATTAACACAGGAGGTTGGCTCTATGGATGACGAAATGCTGCCTCCATGGCTTCAATATCCGAAAATTCCGTTGGGGTCTATGGGTTGGCGTATGGGGCCTGGCGAAGAATACTGGTATGAGTTCGTCGACTGGTACTGCAGGCTTAATGCGGAAGAAAGAGAAAGGTACAAGGGGCGCTACCCCAAGCCTGAAAGTTGGAAGGTGTTTTGGCCATATATCCCTCAAAAGCTTGAGGCGTATCTTGGAACTGATGCATAACAAGCCGCTGTTGCCGGACAACGTTTCTACCGCTGCGCGGCTCCAAAATTGCCGCAAAGCTCCGCGTTATGCTCAAAAGGAAACCCGATGCCTTATCGAATGAACCCCCAACAATATCAGTCTGTATTGGCACTTAGCAGTGCTGATAGAAGCACTCATTTTGTCCGTAAGGTGGCTGATTGGCAGCAGCTATGGGCTGTGAAAAACGAAGAGGGTTGGTTAGTTCCAATTACCCCCGATAGTTTGGAGTATTTCCCTGTCTGGCCGCATTCGGAATATGCACAAAAAATCGCAGATGAGCATTTTCCGGGTCACCATGCTGTTGAAATCACCTTGGATGAATTTCTGTCGCATTGGCTGCCAACTTTCGAGCAGGACGATGTGAAGGTAGCCGTATTTCCAAACAAAGAGTGGGTTTTCTGGGTGATGGAACCTGCAGATTTGGCACAATGCCTGGGGGATGAGCTGACCTTGTATGAGTAAAGCATAACCAGTCATTCCAGTTCGTTCCGGCCCTTAAGGGCCTCCACCGGACGGCCTTTTCTCCGCTTCGCTGCGTAAAGGCCGCCGCTGAATATTGGCGTTATGACTACTAAGGAGAGGTAAGTTGGGTTTAGTTCTGAAATTAGCAATACTGATCTACTGCATTCGCCATGTAATGAACACCGCTCGTCCGGGGCAGACAGCAGCAATTTACGCAGGTTCCTTTCTAGTCGTCGGCTTGGTGCTTGCTGTCATAGATGGGTTCTCGGCTCTGGTAGGCATTAGTCTCGGCATCACCCTCGTTTACGACCTGTTAACTGGTTTCATTTTTTTCTGGCTCATTGACCGATACCACGGTAATTCGCTCGCGTTTTACACCATCATTATCTTGGGCATCGCGGCCAGCCTTGGGATTAAATTTCTCATCGTCTTCGGGCTACAGTCATAACCAGTAGTTGTAGTACGTTCTGCACTTCCCCCACTTCAGTAGACACGCATCGATAACTCCGAAGAAGGAGAAGACCGATGGCCGCCGGACGCCACTGACGTGGCGCCACTGTGCTCAGGCGTTATGGGGTTACAGGTGCTGTTCCACATCCATGCTGTTGTGAAGAATCCTTATTACAACGATATGGGATTCCGTACCAGTCCGGTAAAAGATGACATGGCTACCCTGGCTGAATTTTTTGTACCCTGGCTTGATATCGTCCGCATCGCGGCCTATTTCAGGCTGACGAGAAAGCAGCTTGAAGGAATCATCAAGCTGCTTGAGGTATTTATCGCGTTGCCGCTTTCCCCATTTTTCATTGGTAAAGCGGCCAATATCAATTAGGTCTTTCCGGGCAACAACAGTGAGCAGATATGGACGCATTAGTGAGCTTCGTTGTCCAGTTCTGCAATAACGCTTTCAAGGGAGTAGTCCGCTATCCCGCTTTGCTCGCCTTCATCCAAGAGGCGTCGGAGGCGATCAAGCTTGGTCTCTGTTTCTTCAAGCAGGCGCAGTCCAGCGCGGACTACCTCGCTCGCCGAGCCATAACGGCCATTCTCCACTTGGGCTGCTATAAACTCATCAAAGTGAGATCCAAGTGTAATGCTAGTATTTCTAGCCATGAGAAGCCTCCTGTACCAAATATTGGTACATTGTGCCAAGGCGCCCATGACAAGGCAAGGCAGGCCTACGCGATAAAGCCGCGCGGCTGATTGCGGCGTTAAGTCGGACCCTGGCGTGCGTCAGTGCCGCTTAACATCCATCGTCAGCACTAAAGAACCATGACTCAAAAATATGTCACTAGCATTCAAGGTGGGATCCTAAAAACAGCTGACGTTCCTGAACGGGAGATTCCTTTCCAAAGCATCGCCAGGTTGGTTTTGCTGGTAAAGCGATTGTCGGCACAAGGGTACGCCTTTGTAGACGCTCCGAGTGGGTGGCCACCCGCAGCGGTGCTTCAACAGCTTCAGGGACAAGGACAGATGGATTTCTCATTCACAGCGATAACTTGGTCTGGGCCGCGTGACTATCGCACTTATCAGGTTCCGGAGTGCTAACCAGTCATCAGGTTCGTTTCTTTAGGGGAATAGAACTCCTTACGGGCGCCGGACGCACGCGCCGTTTATGGCGGCGTTATGTACTAAGGGAGAAGCTATGAGTATTGAGGATGATTGGGGAAAAGTTAAAGCGGTGCTGGAGCAGGGGCAAGCCTCGACTCTCTATTGTTCAATCGCAACGGTAAATCCGGATGGAACACCTCACATAACGCCTGTTGGCACAGTATTTTTGGGTGAGGATCAGCGAGGTTATTTCTTTGATCACTATGCCCAAGCTTTGGGTCGCAATATTGATCAAAACTCTCACGTATGCATTATGGCGGTAAACGCTGGCCGCTTTTTTTGGCTGCGATCTCTATTAAAAGGTCGCTTCGTTGCCCCACCTGGTGTGAGGTTGTACGGCAAAGTTGGGCCGATTCGTGAAGCGACTCCCGAAGAGGTCGAAAAAATAGAAAGACGGGTTAAGCCGTCGAGCTGGATGAAAGGTGCTCGGCAGCTCTGGACTGATTTCACGCATGTTAGAGATATTGAGTTTACTCACTACAAACCAGTCACTTACCCTGTGATGATGGACGGGATGTGGCCGAAAAATGCATAACCAGTCATTCCAGTTCGTTCTGCACTTCCCCCATTCCGGCCTGCGGCCTCCATCGGACGCCTCTGTGCTTCACGTTAGCGAGCAGGAGATCACACTACTATGCTGAAACATATTCATTTCATCGCTGGGTTGCTGGCCACACTGGCTATTGCCACCTTCTTCCTTTCCACAGTTGTCGTTGAATTGTTTGGCTCTCACGAGGCGGTGGCATCAGTTAAAGCTTTAATCGTTATGCCTGGCCTGCTTATTCTGGTGCCTGCAATTGCAGCAACGGGCGGCAGTGGTTTCTTTTTATCAAAATCACGTCAAGGGCGACTCGTTGATATCAAGAAAGCGAGAATGCCGTTTATAGCTTTGAATGGTCTTCTAGTTTTAATTCCATGCGCCATTTTCCTAAACAAGTGGGCATCTGAAGGCGCTTTTGACAG
The DNA here is from genome assembly GCF_947488835.1 of uncultured Marinobacter sp. Lineage (GTDB taxonomy): Bacteria > Pseudomonadota > Gammaproteobacteria > Pseudomonadales > Oleiphilaceae > Marinobacter. The sequence goes on from NZ_CANLBK010000002.1 coordinate 227,709, forward strand.
CATGTTCTATCTTGTTCAGGGTATAGAGCTATTGGCAGGTGCGGTGAATCTCACTCTTATGGGGTTGAATATCCGTGATGGGTTGAAAATTTCTGGGCGCCTTCGCATTCAACATACCCGCTAGCACTTTACTCAAGCCGACGTCGCTTCGCGGCGAGGCTTAATTTGGGCGCCCTAGATTACAGGTGCCCATAGGAAAACGTTTAATGTCGAATGCCCGCATCATTGTTCTTACGTCGTTAGCCATGGTTGCTTTTGCAGGTAATTCATTGCTCTGCCGGGCTGCGCTCAGGGATACCAGCATCGACGCAGCCAGTTTTACGACTATTCGATTGGTTTCCGGTGCCGTGGTGCTTTGGCTAATCGTACGGATGAGGCACAGCTCACCTGCCGGCGCTGGCAACTGGACGTCTGCTTTTGCGTTGTTTGTTTATGCTGCCGGCTTTTCTTTTGCCTATACAGGCTTGTCTGCAGCAACCGGTGCACTGCTACTCTTTGGCGCGGTCCAAGCGACCATGATTGGCTATGGTATTTGGGGTGGGGAACGGCTGCATAAACCGCAACTCATTGGCCTTTCCCTCGCTTTCGGGGGGCTAATTGGTCTCATGCTGCCGGGGCTCTCAGCACCGCCATTATATGGTTCCGTGTTGATGTTGGTTTCCGGCATTGCCTGGGGCATCTACTCCCTGCGCGGGAAGGGAGGGGGGGATCCGACCAGGGTTACAACGGGGAATTTTCTACGTGCTGTTCCGATCACAATAGCAATGAGTGTACTCATGTTGAGCGGTGCGTCGCTCGATACTGATGGGTTCTGGTATGCAGTTTCGTCGGGGGCACTGGCGTCCGGCGTCGGCTACGCCATTTGGTACACAGCCCTACCTGGGTTGAAGGCCACTAATGCTGCGACAATTCAACTGAGTGTTCCGATTGTTGCGGCGCTGGGTGGCGTCATTATTTTGGGTGAACCCGTAACCCTGCGTTTGGTATTGGCGTCCGTAGCTATTCTCGGTGGAATCGCGCTGGTTATTATGAAGAGGCAGGATGCGAAAAGTGCCCAACAAATCACTGCAGGTGACGTGTGAGCTCACACGTCACACGCCCAACATAGTAACTTGCTGAATAGCCTGTCGTTTCTCCACGCTCAGCACCAGTCGGGCATCATCTGCCACTTCATCCAGGCCTTCGCCGTAGCAGAGAAGTCCGTTTTCGTCGGTGGTTAAAACGTCATTGCTCTGCATGTTAGCGATGAAATTCCGGAACAGGCTTTTGTCGAAAAACTCTGGTGCGTTCAGGCCGAACAATATAGACATCCGCTCTGCGAGCAAGGTGCACTGTTCTTCCAGTTCTGCTGCGGTGATCGTCCCCGAGCCATTTTTGCGCAGTATGCCCAGCGCGATATGGTACCGCTCTACCGTCTGAATGATGAATCGGGACAGTATTCTGAGGCGCAGCATGGCTTCAGTGCCTTCTTCAGGGCGCGCGATTCTGTCGTCATCCTGGGCAACCAGTAGGCCCTGTTCTACCAGAACGTCAATCCACTGGTTAATCACCGCTTCCGCCTCTTCAGGCTGGTACTTCAGGAACAGTTCAGACTGAATGTATGGGTAGGCAACGCTGGCAAGATGGACGATTCTTTCCCGCGCAAGTGAGCTCTTGTTCTCGAACAGGCTAGCCACCAGGGCGGGCAGTGCAAACAGGTGCTGAATGTTGTTGCGATAGTAGGTCATCAGTATGGCATTGCTGCCTTCCAGCCCAATGATGTCACCCAGCTTCTGTGGTTGGCGTGAGATCAGCCCCATGGATTCGCAGTAGGTAACCCAGTCTTTGCCTGAGCCCTCAGGCAAGGTTACGGTATCGGCGTAGGGGAAGGTTTTGAGCAGGTGTGCGTACTGATCTGCCAGGCGAATAAGCTGGCCCTCATCCATGGCCAGCCTTTCAGCGCCAAGCAATACGGTTGCGATCATGCCAATGGGGTTTACTGCTACCGAAGCGTTAATGTTGGAGGCAACGCGCTGTGATAGCTCGCCAACCGCCTCGTTGAGCCAGGCAGGACGATACTCTGAGCTGTAAGCCTCATCGCGCCAGCTGTCGCGGACATCGTCCAGCACTTCAGACAAATGTATGGCCTCGCCAAAGTTGAGTGCAACTTTGCCGAAGGAGCTGCCAAGGTTGCGGGCGGATTTTGCCAGCCCGAACACGCTTTCTTTCTGCTTTTTCTTACCCCGGAGTTCGCCCAGGTAAGATCGCCCTTCCATAACCTTTTCATACCCGATGTACACAGGAACAAAAACAATCGGCTTGCGGTGATCGCGCAGAAAGCTGCGCACTGTCATGGCGAGCATGCCCGGGCGGGGTTGCAGCATACGGCCGGTGCGGCTGCGACCGCCTTCTACAAAATATTCAACTGAATAGCCACGGGTGAACATTACGTGCATGTATTCGTTGAAAACGGTGCTGTAAAGCGGGTTGTCCCGAAAGCTTCTGCGCATGAAGAAGGCCCCGCCCCTGCGCAGGATGGGCCCCAATATCGGCATGTTCAGGTTGATGCCTGCTGCGATGTGCGGGGGCATCAGGCCGTTTTTGTAGAGCACGTAAGACAGCAACAGGTAGTCGATATGGGAGCGGTGGCAGGGCACGTATATCACCGTGTTGTTCTGAGCCGTCTCCTTGGCCACGCGAATGTTGTTAACGGCAATGCCTTTGTAGATACGGTTCCAGAGCCAGGCAAGTAGCACCTCAAAAATACGGATGGTGACGATGGACATGCTGGCGGCAATTTCATCGGCGTATTTGTAGGCGCGGGCACGCACCTTTTCTGGCGCTATGTCTTCTTTGGCTGCGGTTTCCCGGATAGCCTCTTTAACGGCCTGAGTTCTTACCAGGCCCTCTACAAGCGTTCTCCGGTGCGATAAATCCGGGCCCAGCACTGCTTGTCGAACCTTGCGGAAGTGAGTTCGCAGAATACGGGCAAGCTTACGGTTGGCGCGCTCTTCGCTGTGGCGGTACTCTTCAACAATCTGCTTCAGGGGGAAGGGCTTATTGAATTGCACATAGGTGTTGCGGCCGTGCACCAGAATAATCAGGAATTTCTGCAGGCGGCCAGCAACAGACCAGGTGTCTGATAAAAGCAGTTTTACCAAGGATTTTTCTTTGTCCGGAGAGCGCCCCCAGAACAGGGATACAGGAACAATCTGGACATCCTTCTCCGGGTTTTCCAGGCCGTAGCGCACCAACGCCTGGAAATCAGGGGTTGGGACGGGCGCCTGGCGTTTTCGGAATGCTCCGCCCGCTCGGCGGTAGAGAAAAAAGAATGAGTGCGAGGGGCCATTTTTAACCGGAAGCGAGGTGGTTGCGCCGGGCAGTTTTGCTCGTATCACTTCCTGCTCAAGCACAAGGCGACTGGATAACGAGCTGTATTGCAGCACATAGCATACAGGCTTTTCAGGCGACAACCCCAGTGCTTCAGCGCTGTTCCCGCTGACATCTGTCCGAACCCATAAAAACAGGATTTTCCGGAAAAGTGTCAGGATCAGGCTTCGAATACCCTGGTAAAGACGCATAAAATGTCGCTCCGATGAAAAACAGCCGCCAAGTTTACTTGGTTGAGTGAGAGCCGGAAAGCCAATGCTTCATTCTTGAAGCTCTCTTCTGTGTGATACATTCCTGTTTGGCCCGTTTAACACTATAAGGTGCGATGCGAGATGGCGACGTCAACAATTCAGTGGAGCCCCGGATGGACAACCAGGCAGCCCGAGCGGGGAGACCTTGTGTTGGCACTGTCTGGATCTGGTGTACTCAAGCCGGATGATGGATGGTTGCAGCCGCTGGAACGGCTGCCTGCGCAGGCAGGTAATGCTCGCTTTGTCTCTTTGGGAAGTGTTGATGGTCGCCCGGTTTTCGTGACTGAGGTGCCGGAATCCATGGGTGCCGCCGGTGATGTTGTTTCCCTTCGCGACGCCTTAATGATGATCAGTGATGTACCTGCAGCCATGCTCAGCACCGGCTTTCAGGTTTGGCAGTGGTTTCAGGATCATCAATATTGTGGCCGTTGTGGTGGTAGCACGGGGTTTCATCGGCGGGAGCGGGCAAAGTGGTGCGATAGCTGCGGTATTCCGTGGTACCCGCGGCTTGCACCCTGTGTGATTGTGGTGATTCGCAAAGAGGATCACTATCTTTTGGCCAAGTCTTCTCGCGTAAAACGCCATTTTTACAGCCTGATTGCGGGTTTCGTGGAGCCGGGTGAGAGCCTCGAAGCTGCTGTTGTCCGTGAAGTAAAAGAAGAAACCGGCCTGGATGTCACCAATATTCAATACCAGGCGTCTGAGCCATGGCCATTTCCACACCAGTTGATGGCCGGATTTTTTGCTGATTATGCCGGTGGCGAACTGGTTCTGCAGGAAGATGAGCTGGCCGACGCAGGTTGGTTTTTGCCCGGTAGCAGGCCGCCAGTGCCACCGGATACTACGATTTCCGGGCGACTGATACGGGATATGGAAAGAGTGATTACTGGTGGAGTATCCGGCTTTGAGTGAGCGTGGCTTACCGCGGGTTCTGGTTTTTGATTCAGGCGTTGGCGGGTTAAGCGTTGCAGCCTGCGTCCATAAAAAACTGCCGCATGCTTCTATTGTCTATCTGGCTGATAACGCAGCCTTTCCTTACGGAAATCAAGCAGAATCTGTCGTCGTTGAGCGTTGTTGCTCGCTCATTGCGAAGGCGCTTGAACAATACCCTTGTGATGCGATTGTAGTGGCTTGCAACACGGCCAGCACGGTTGTCTTGCCGCACTTGCGGGCAATAACAGCTGTGCCCGTAGTGGGTGTTGTACCTGCGGTGAAGCCGGCAGCAGAACAAACCCTGAATCACCGGATTGGGCTTTTGGCCACGCCTGCAACGGTGCGCCGGCGCTACCTCGATGAGTTGGTGCGGGAGTTTGCCTCTCACTGCGAGGTTGAGCGTGTTGGGCACCCGGCGTTGGTTCAGTGGGCTGAGGATTTGGCCAGAGGGGTAGCGGTGCCTCAGGCTGAACTCGATAGCGCAGTTGCTAGCCTGCGAAATGCTAGAGTGGATACCGTTGTTCTCGGGTGTACTCACTATCCATTGTTGCTGGATAATCTTCGGTTAAGCCTGCCGGAAGTGAAGTTTTGGGTGGATTCCGGGGAGGCTATTGCCCGCCGAGTTGCCTGGCTTCTGGCGCAAGCCGAAAAGCCTTTAACTGCAGCGGCGCCCGGTGACGTTAAAGGCGAGCCTGTGGCGGCAGCCCTGTTCACCGGTAAGGCTCCGGACGGTGTGGCCAATTATATGGCAATCATGGGCCTGCAGCCTGCCGAGGTTATCGGGAATTGGCCCTCAGAGTCATAGCACCTGGGTCAGTTTGAACATGGCAATAAACTCAAGCGCCGGTATGCTCCGCTTGTGGCAGCAGTAGGTCTTGAAGTTGTCGCCGCGAAACCGTGATTTGGTGAACTCCAGTCCCTTGAAGTTATAGATAAAATTACCCCGGTTATAGATGCCGTGCAGAATGCGTTTTAGAAGCCGTCCTTCCTGATGTTCCGTGGTTGAGTCAAGGGACAGCGGGATAAGCCCTAGGTCCAGATAGGGAATGCCTTCGGCTTTAAATGCTTCCATTGCATGTGCCATCAGGGTATAGAAAATGCCCTGTTTGAAATCGGCGTTGGCACGGGAAATATTAGGGACGTAGCTGATAATCTCGTTGTCGCGATAAATCGGATCAAAGTAGATAAATCCGACCGCTTTGCCCTCCTGGTACGCATAAAATCGGCGTTCATTTTCGCGGTATTCCATGTCCATGGGGCGAATCAGAAAGCGGATTTCATTACTTTTGCATTTGCGTGTACGAATCCAGGCTTCCGAAATTTCGCGGGTGTGGTCGTCGCTGAAGCGTTCCTGCACCGTAATGGCACTTTTTTCAGCCTGATTCAGTGCCGTGCGCAGAATCTGCTTTTTCTTGCCGCTGAGAGACCACTTGCCCAGGTCGATCCGGGATTCACTGCCAAACTGTGTGCCGTACAAACCAAAGCGCTGGTGCAAGAAATCCACAACCGGCTTGGAAACCTGCACATAGGAAGCGTTAGGGAAGCGTTTTTGGAACAGTTCCAGAACCGCACCGAAGTTTTCCGGGGCGCAGACGGGGTCTGATAGAACGATGGTTGTGCCCCACTGGCGCATGTAGGCCACATAACCCATGCCCGGTACGTCAAAATATTGCATCCCCGGCTGCAGGGTAGAGAAAGATTGGGAATGGCCGCCAAACCTCTTCAGGTAACCCACCCGCTCACTGAAGGTAAAAGCGTTGCTTTCAAGCTCGGAGGCCTGGTGGAGAGCGAGAATTTGATCTGACATGGTGAATCTCCTCGGTTTTTATTATTTGGCAGATGACCTGTTATGCCTGCTTGCGGCCGAGAATTGACCAGTAACAATCCATATTCAGCAGTTTGAAATGCTTTTTCTCCGTTACTTCAAGGCCAAGGCTGCGCATGTGCTCCGGGTAGTTGTAAATTTTGTGGAACGCATTGTTGGCAAACAGCCAGAAGGTAAAAACGGCCATGTACCAATACAGCTTTTTGAATGCACGTGAGAGCACATTGCCGGTTGGGTAGCAGAAATCGCCAACAACAATGTGGGCGTCTTCCTTGCCTAGTTGGATCAGGTGCTCCAGGACCTTTACCATCATGGTTTCGTCGAATACGTTGAGGAAAAAGTTGGCCACAACCATGTCATATTGGCCTAACTCATCCACTTTCATGATGTCGCTGTGAATGCGGCGAATGTTGAGGTGGGGGGCTTCGCTTTCCTGGGCTTCTCCGAACTTGCGAAGCATGGTTTCTGACAGGTCAACAACGGTTACGTCAGCGCCCAGTTCCGCTGCACGTATGGCATCTCTGCCATGACCAACACCAGCAAACAGAATGCGGTCGCCGGGCTTAACTGTTTCTACGTCCAGCATGGCGGTTTTACAGCGGTGGATGTTTTTTCCGCTGTAAAGGTTGCTGAGGAAGTCGTATACGGGGCCGATGTAGCGATACTTGTCACGCATGATAACTGCTGCCTGTTCTTGTTAGCTTGAATGCTGCCATCGTTATTGTGTTTTTTTGCCATCCTGACTTGCCAGGATGTTTCGATGGCCAATGTCTTTGTGATTCAAGTTTATTGAGCGGAGCAGAGAAAGTATGTGCCGTAATCCCCATTTCGAGATACACAAAGTAACCTGAGGCAACACTTTGATAACAGATTCAAGGTTTGGGCTAGGATTGTAAGACAGTATTTTGGGGCGCTGATCAGCGTGAAACGGCGACAGCCATTTTGGTTTCGGGCTGCGCCAGCAGTTTGCTGATTTCTGCAGCGGGTTGTGCTGGGCCGTAGAAGAATCCTTGTACCTGATGGCAGCCGAGTGCACGTAGGTAATCGAGCTGTTTTTCCGTCTCTACGCCCTCTGCAACAATTTCCAGCTTGAGCCCGTGGGCCATGGCCACAATCGCGTTAACGATACAGGCATCGTCGATGCCACTGCGGATGGCTTTCACGAAGGATTGATCAACTTTCAGGGTGTGGATAGGCAGTCTGTGCAAGTAGTTCAGTGATGAGTAACCGGTGCCAAAGTCATCGATTGCGATGCGCACGCCGATATCTGCCAGCTCCCGGAGCTTGTGACTGATTTGCTCCAGGTCATTCATGATCACGTTTTCGGTAATTTCGATTTCCAGATTTTCAGGAGGAAACTGGTTGACGTTGACCCGTTCTATCAAGGTTTCCACAAACCGGGGATGCTCCACCTCAATAGGAGACAGGTTGACGGCCAGGCGCAAGTCTTTATGGCCGGCGCGGATCCACTGGCCAACATCCCGGCAGGCCTGATCAAGAACCTGCTCGCTCAGCAGCCCAATGAGCTTGGTTTCTTCGGCCAGGCTGAGAAAATCCCGGGGGTAGAGCAGACCGCGTTCAGGGTGCTGCCAGCGCACCAAAGCTTCGAGCCCGACAATTTGATCGGTGCGGGCACAAACCTGGGGTTGATAAAATACCCGCAGTTCTTTCTTATCAAATGCCATGCGCAGATCTCGCTCCAACAGCAAGCGATGAGTGCTGTCGATGCTCATGCTCTCGGAGTAAAAACGATAGCTGTCCTTGCCTCGGGCTTTAACGTGGTACATGGCAATGTCAGCATTCTGGATTAGCTGATCCATGTTGCACCCTGCCTCGGGATAGATAGCGATACCAATGCTGACACCCACATACACTTCATGCTCGCCCAACAGGAACGGTGCTTTGAGCGTCTTGATGAGCTTTCTGGCGATCTGGCTAGCATCTTCCTGACCATGAACCGACGGCAGTAACAGGGTGAATTCGTCGCCGCCGAAGCGTGACAAGGTGTCGCCCTTGCGCAGGCAGCCTTCCAGTCGCTGAGTTACGGCTTGCAACAGTCGATCCCCCATAGCGTGGCCAAGGGTATCGTTGATGATTTTGAAACGATCCAGGTCAAGAAACATCACCGCAAGCTTTTGTTTGCCGCGGCGCGCGTGGGTGATGGCTAATTCCAGACGATCTTTGAACAACGCACGGTTAGGCAGGCGCGTGAGCAGGTCATGGTAGGCTTGGAAATTTATAAAGGCTTCGGCTTCTTTGCGCTCTGTGACATCGCGGGCTGTGCCGTAATAGCTGGCGTTTTGACCACTTCCGCCGCCGTGGGTGCTGCTGTTGTGTGTCCATGCCTGGGATGAAATGGGAAACGCGGTTATCTCGAAATGCCGCGTGGCTTGGCGGCTACCCCGTGTTTTGAGGCGTATCTCAAGGGTGCGGGGGTTGTCTGCGCTGATGTCCGGCGCATTGAGTGCGTACACGCCCCTCGCGAGATCGCGATCGTCAAGAATGTTCCGGAAGTGCTTGCCACAGAGCTCAGCCGGCTTGTAGCCCAGCAGGCTTTCGATCTTGCTGTTGATAAAACAGAAGTGCCCCTTGGCATCCAGCATAAAAACGATATCAGGGGAGCTGTTTACGATGTAGCGATGCAGGGCTTCAGACTTCTCAAGCCGAAGTTGTATGTCTTCATGGGCTTTGAGAAGTGATTGTTTGCCAACCACGGCTTTGACTGTGGCAATGAGTTCTTCCGGATCAAATGGCTTACGAACGTAGTCCAGGGCGCCACGCCTGAGTGCGCGGCTAACGGCTGCAAACGAGCTCTCTCCGCTGATAACGATAATTGCGCATTCGGGCTGCCGACTGTCGAGGTGATTCATTACCGCAAAGCCATCTACCTCTGGCATGCGCAAATCGAGAAGGGCGAGATCAAAACGAAGGGAATGGGCCAGTTCACAGGCCTGTTTCCCGCCATGGGCCTCGGAAACGTTGTAGCCGCAACTGCGCAGCAGTGTAGCCAAAGCGCTTGCCAGACGTGGCTCATCATCAACCACTAAAATACGCGCTGCATTTTGCGAGATATGCCTGTTGGGCTGATCAGGTGTCATTGCTCTGCATCCGCTATCGTTTATCAGTCGGTCTTGGTGTGTTCGTGGCTGGCCGCAGGTAGCAATAGTCGGAAGGTGGTGCCTTCCTGCCCCGTGTGACAAGCAATGATGCCCTCCATGTCATCAACAAGCTGTTTTACAATGCTCAGGCCTAAACCGCTGTGGCCGTTTCCTTTTGTGGTTTTTCCCGGTGTAAACAGGGTTTCCCGTAAGCTCGCGGGAATGCCGGTGCCTGTGTCGGTCACTACCATCTCAACCCAGTTCCGGTGCCCTTGCCACACTGGAGCCGAGGTTTTGATTGTAACGGTGCCGCCTGTCTCGAACATGCTCTCAGCGGCATTCCTGACCAGATTGATCAGAATCTGGCGAGTAGTAGGCGGGCCGGCATCAACTAATGTTGGAGTGTTGCACAGTAGCACGTTCAAATTCAGGTTGCCGTTGCTGAAAAGACTGTCTTCCAGTACACGGGCGAGGCTCGATATTTCAGCATTCAGGTCGGCGGTACCGTCGCTGATGTTGCCAGCGTTGGGGTGGTTGAGTTGCAGTAGTAAATTACATGCTCTGTCCAGTTCGTCCCGTACCACATCCAGCTCTTCCTGCATTTTTGGATCGCTAAGCCGGCTCTTGAGCTGGTGAATGTACTGGCGAATGATGGTCAGAGGGTTACTGATTTCATGTACCTGTCTGTGCAGCTTTTCCAGCGCAATCTGGCGATCGAGGTCCGCTTTGTCGGTGCTGATCTCCAAGGTAAGGATCTTGTCCTGAAGAACAGCTGAAAGCTGTTGGATAAAAAGCCGGACCAGATCTGCAGATCTGTCGGGCATTTTGCCATCGGTGCCCATTACAAATACGCCAGGGCAGCGATTACCTGTGATTACTGGGACAGCGGTCAACGACGGTGTTCTGAGTAGCGATAATAGCTGGTTGTCGAGCACGTTGGGCACGTGTCCACTCAGGCTGGTGGGTCTTCCCGATGAAAAGGCCTCAGTCAGGGCGCTGCCGCCGGACTGTGCGCTTACGGACAGGCGGGGGGTGTCCCCGGTAGTACCAGACAGCAAAACAAGGCTGTCATCTTCAAGCCCAAAGCACAGTGCCGGTAACCCGGTAATCAACGTAAGACTACTGACAGTTTCCGCAAGAATGGCGCCGCCGGTGCCGGCTAAATCTGCAAAACCAAGGGCTTGCTGCGCGATGGCTTGCTGCAATACGGTCTCGCGGAGCTGTTCTGATCCTGGCTCGGCGCTGTAACTATTGATCAGCGGAATCCCCATAGATTCTGCCATTCGGGAAACGTCGTGGTTGATCCGCCGGTTGACCTCCCGGATCAAGTCTTCGCTAAGGCCGAACATGGTGCCCGCTGCTGCAATACCGGCAGAATCAGACAAGGCGAGGCGGGTGGCAAGGCCGATAACCTTTACGAGATGCCCTGCGTCCCGCAACTCTGAGGGCAACGCCTGTTGGTAGCGCATGGCATCTGCTGCCATTGATCCTAGCCCCCAGGAGGTAACCAGATCTGCTGCGATCTCGGACTGTCGATTCATGAATTCTTGCCGCGCCTCGATATCAGGCGTCTTGATTGCGATCAGCTCACCGATGTTGTGGAGCATCCCGAGCATGAAGGCTTCATCGGCTTCCGGGTAGCGGGTCAGGGTCGCCAATGCCCGTGCTGTAAGTGCGGTTGTCAGGGCATGGCGCCAGAAATCCCGCAATTGCTGCCAGGCGCCACCACCCAGGTCGAAGAGTATCTGGCGCAAAGCGACGGTCAGTATCAGTGTTTTGAAGCGCTGGGTTCCAAGGCGCATTAACGCCTGATCAATGGATCGTATTCCGGGTGTGGGGCCATACAGGGCGGAGTTGGCCAGAGCCAGGATCCGAACCACCAAGGCCGTGTCTGAGGATACGATTTCGCTGATTGCGCGGTAGTTATCATCCCGATGGCAAGCTTCAAGCGCGCGCAGAGTGACTTCCGGAAGGCTCGGGAGCTGAAGATCGGGAACTGTATTCATGGGCTTGCCTATAAGTAAGCGCGCTAAAATCAGACTGTGAAACTATGTTCATTTTTATTGTGCACTGGAGCTTAGTCAAAAACACAGGAAGATTAAACAACAACTGTTCTTTTTTTGATCGGCGTATGCATCGTAACGTGATGTGTGTACAATTTTTACAGACTAAAGCGCCGTTTGTTGTTTTTGCAAGGATGTAAGGTCGCCCGCCATGAGTGCTCAACATTCCCTGGTACACAAAGCGAACTCACCCAGAACCATCGCCATCACTGGCGGAAAGGGCGGTGTGGGAAAAACATCCGTGGCACTGAATTTGGCGCTCACGCTGGCGCGCCACGATAAACGCGTACTGCTTTTGGACGGCGACACAGATCTTGCAAATGTCAGCATCATGCTGGGCCTTTACCCCGAGCGCACACTGGCCAATGTGGTTGCTGGTGAATGCCGCTTGGAGGATATTCTTCTGGAGGTGAATTACGGCCTGCACATCCTGCCTGGAGCTTCTGGTGTTCAGGAATGCATGGATATGGCACCGGAGGACAGTTTTCGTATCCTGCGTGCGCTTTCAATGCTGGAGCGGCGCTACGATTACGTAATAACGGATACGGCTGCCGGTCTTCAGCCCACCGGTTTGCACATGATTGCAGCGGCGGAGCTGGCATGCGTTGTGGTAACGCCGGACCCAGCTTCGCTGACGGATGCTTTTTCCCTGATCAAAGTGTTAAGGCGCCGTGGCTATAAACGAACACCCAGTGTATTGATCAATATGGCACAAGGTGCCAGTCAAACCCGCTCAGTGTTTCAGCGCCTCGACTCCGCCGCACGACGTCACCTTAAGTGCTCTCTGCATTACATGGGAGGGATATGGCGCGATGAGACTCTGCGCCAGTCCGTGCTGAATCAAAAGCCTGTTGCACTCTTGCCTCAGTCAGATCCGTCATGCCGGCAGTTCGGTACACTGGCGGATATGCTTGAGGTGCGCCTCACGCAACTTCCTGCCCGAAAAGCCGGCATAGCGGCTTATTGGCATTCCGTTTCGAAGCGCCAGCAGACCCGCGAGCGGAAGATGGAGGCATCCAGCCCCTCGGCGAGCCCTCGTGAGCGTTGTTTGACGGCTATCAGCGAACTGGAAGCAGTGCTCGGGCCTGCAAATGAGTGCGCCATGCTGCGCTACGATGTTTTTATGCAGTTGTTTGCGTTGCTGGGGCGCAAGCCAGATAACGACGCCATTGAAATTATCCAAACCGGGCTCGGTGCTATTGCCTGGGAAAGTCTGAACCGAGAGCAGCGTGATCATCTCGCAGCCCACCTCAGGCATTTAGCGGAAGAAATCTCGCCCCCTGCTACGGATGATACCCGTGACGTTGTGAAGAGCTTGCCGCAACCTGTACTTCCTGAACCATTTTACGACCGCATCAGCTTTGGTGATCAGGAAAACCTGGTCAGGGTGTTGAAAGAGCAGCCTTCCGGTATTGCCCTGAGCCAGCTACTGCGGTCGTTGGTAGATGAGGAAGACAGTGGCGCTTAAGAAGGTTCGCCTTGGTGCATGAACATGCCGGTTAATTCGCCATTTCATCGGGGGAGTTTGTAGAGTAGCGTTTTGTGCTGGCGCTGTTGCGTGAGTTTTGGTGATAACCTTGCAGTTTGTCACCGTACAGCCATAGATGTTGTGCAAGGATTGGGTACCTCAAGCATCCATGGAAAAGGAGTGTTCGTCATCACAAATATAATAAAGGAGGCGGTAATGTCTTCGTCAAAGGTACTTGAACAGCTGCGAGGCAAGCAGGTCTTGATTACCGGCACCACGGGTTTTCTGGGCAAGGTTATTCTGGAAAAGCTGATTCGTACGGTGCCGGATATTGGCGGTATACACCTGCTGATACGGGGCAATAAACAGCATCCTGACGCCCGTGGGCGCTTTCTCCAGGAAATTTCCACCTCCTCTGTATTTGATCGTTTACGCCAGGAGAACAGCGAAGCGTTTGAGTCATTTCTGGAAGATCGCCTGCACTGTGTCACTGGGGAAGTCACTCAGCATGGTTTTGGACTGAAGCCTGAGGCGTTTCAAAAGCTGGCGGGCAGTGTTGATGCTGTTATTAACTCCGCTGCCAGCGTTAACTTCCGGGAAGAGTTGGACAAGGCGCTATCTATCAATACGTTGTGTCTGCAAAATATTGCGGAACTAGCACAGCTGAACCCCTCCCTTGCGGTGATTCAGGTTTCAACCTGTTATGTGAACGGAATGAATTCTGGTCAGGTTACTGAATCAGTGATCAAGCCTGCGGGTGCGGATATCCCTCGCAGCTCCTCAGGTTATTACGAAATTGAAGAACTGATCCGGGTACTTAATGACAGCATTGCAGATGTGCGCTCGCGCTACACCGGCAAATTGCTGGAGCGCAAACTTGTAGACTTGGGTATCCGTGAGGCAAACCGATACGGCTGGAGTGACACTTACACTTTTACCAAATGGCTAGGCGAGCAACTGCTGATGAAAGCGCTGGAGGGGCGTGCCCTTACCATTGTGCGCCCGTCCATAATTGAAAGTGCTTTAGAAGAGCCGGCACCGGGCTGGATTGAAGGCGTAAAAGTAGCAGATGCCATCATTCTTGCTTATGCGCGAGAAAAGGTAACTTTATTCCCCGGCAAACGCTCCGGTATCGTTGATGTTATTCCCGTTGATCTGGTCGCGAACACCATTATTCTTGCGGTTGCGGAAGCATTGGGCGAGCGCCCGGAAGCCAGGATTTATCAGTGCTGCAGTGGCAGCTCCAACCCGGTGTCAGTCGGTGAGTTCATCGATCACCTGATGGCGGAAGCTAAGAGCAACTATGCTTCCTACGAAAACCTGTTTTATCGTCGACCCGTCAAACCCTTCATTGCAGTGAACCGTGCTCTGTTTGACGCGTTAGTGGGTGGTGCTCGCATTCCATTGAGCCTTGCCAGCCGCATGAAGGGCCTGCTGGGGCAGGGGCGTGAGCTTAAAGCCTTGCAAAACCTTGATACCACACGCTCGTTGGCTACTATTTTTGGTTTCTATACCGCTCCGGATTATATCTTCCGCAATGACGACCTTCTGGCTCTGGCCGCGCGCATGGGTGAGGTAGACAAGGCGTTGTTCCCTGTGGATGCCCGCGAAATTGACTGGGCGGTGTATTTGCGCAAGATTCACTTGGCTGGCCTGAACCGGTACGCCCTGAGTGCGAAAAAAGCCCGACTTCCGCGAAGTTCCCGTGGGCGAAAGAAAGCCGCCTGATTCCACTTGGCCCCGTTCAATCGGGCTGGTTTATCTCTCGGAGACGCAGAACTGCCTTTAATTTGAAGTTCATGCTGTTTGGAAATTACCCTTGAATTCTTGCAGGTTACTGTACCTTTCAGGCTAAAAGTTCAAGTAGGTTAGGACGTTAGTCTAATTCATTGTGTGGTAGTTCACATGTTGAACTACGGCTATGAATCCGCGGGGTCTGTATACCCCACCGCTCTGGATTGACCAAATCTACAATGACAACAAACTCTGTTCAAAGGGGAGCACTATGACTGATAAAAACCTTTATCCGGTAAGCCCGGAGGTGGCCAAGCGGGCCTTGATAAACCGGGAGCAGTATGACGAAATGTATCGTCAGTCCATTACAGATCCAGATGCTTTCTGGGGAGAGCATGGAAAGCGAATTGACTGGATCAAGCCCTACACCAAAGTTAAGAACACCACATTCGATCCTAAAAACGTTTCCATCAAGTGGTTTGAAGATGGCGAGTTGAATGCGTCTGCAAACTGCCTGGATCGACATCTTGAAACCCGCGGCGATCAGACGGCCATTATTTTTGAAGGCGACGACCCAGCCGAATCCCGTCATGTCAGTTATCGCGAGTTGCACGAAGAGACCAGCAAGTTTGCTAACGTACTGAAAAGCCTTGGCGTAACAAAAGGTGATGTTGTCACGATTTATATGCCAATGATTGTTGAAACCGCCGTGGCCATGCTGGCATGTACCCGTATTGGTGCTATCCATTCGGTTGTTTTTGGCGGCTTCTCGCCTGAAGCATTGGGTGCCCGAATCGTGAACGGTAAGTCGCGCTTTGTTGTTACCGCCGATGAAGGGCTTCGCGGTGGCCGTAAGGTGCCACTCAAAAAGAACGTGGACGCCGCCCTGAAAGACCGGGAAGGCGTGGCCGTTGAGAAGGTTGTGGTTGTCAGCCGCACCGGAAACAAAGACTTGCCCTTCCAGGAAGGTCGGGATGTGCGCTACGAAGATTTGATGGCAACCGCATCCGCTGACTGCCCGCCAGAGCCAATGAATGCTGAAGATCCTTTGTTCATGCTCTACACATCAGGTTCTACTGGTGCACCCAAGGGCGTTTTGCATACTACCGGCGGTTATCTGGTGTATGCCTCCATGACCCATGAGTATGTGTTTGATTATAAAGAGGGTGATGTTTACTGGTGTACCGCAGACTTTGGCTGGGTAACAGGCCATAGTTACATTCTTTATGGCCCTCTGTGCAACGGCGCTACATCGCTACTGTTTGAAGGTGTTCCCAATTATCCGGATAGCTCTCGTATGGGCCAGGTTGTTGACAAGCATCAGGTCAACATTCTGTACACCGCCCCAACTGCTATTCGGGCGCTGATGGCTGAAGGCGAAGCCTGCATGGCAGGCACAACACGCAAGAGCCTGAAGTTGCTGGGTTCCGTGGGCGAACCCATAAATCCGGAAGCCTGGGAGTGGTACCACCGTGTAATCGGCAACAGCCAGTGCCCGATTGTGGATACCTGGTGGCAGACAGAAACCGGGGGCATTCTGATTGCACCGCTGCCCGGCGCCGTTGATTTAAAGCCGGGCTCCGCGACTGTGCCTTTCTTTGGTGTAAAGCCTGGCCTGATGGACAATGAAGGGAATCTGCTGGAAGGCAAAGCGGATGGCAATCTCGTTATTCTGGATAGTTGGCCCGGGCAGATGCGCACGATCTACGGTGATCATGAGCGTTTTATCCGAACCTATTTCAGCGCCTACCCCGGGATGTACTTTTCCGAAGATGGCGCGCGCAGAGATGAAGGCGGAGATTACTGGATTACCGGGCGCGTGGATGATGTGCTTAACATTTCCGGGCACCGCTTGGGCACTGCTGAGGTAGAAAGCGCGCTTGTGGCTCATGATAAGGTGGCAGAAGCTGCGGTTGTTGGCTTCCCCCATGACATAAAAGGCCAGGGGCTTTATGTTTACGTTACTCTGATGCAGGGTGAAGAGCCTTCAGATGAGCTCAAAAAAGAGCTGGTACAATGGGTTCGCAAGGAAATCGGCCCCATAGCCTCTCCGGATGTCATCCAGTGGGCACAGGGCATGCCAAAAACGCGGTCAGGCAAAATTATGCGCCGGATTCTGCGTAAAATTGCTGCTAACGAGCACGATCAGTTGGGAGACACATCCACACTTGCAGATCCAAGCGTAGTGGATGATCTCATCAGCAATCGTGAGTTTAAATAAGGTCTGAAAACAGGCCGAAAACCTGTGAGGAATCGGTTTAATGACACAAACAATTATCGTCGCTGATGATCATCCGCTGTTTCGGGCCGCCCTGAAACAGGCGGTCAGTCAGGCGGTACCTGATGCGGAAACCGTAGAAGTTGATAGCATCAAGGCACTCCAGGCGTCGGTAGATTCGCACCCGGATGCAGATCTGGTCCTGCTTGATCTGAATATGCCGGGTGCCCACGGTTTCTCGGGGCTGGTGTTCATGCGTGGACAATACCCCGGGCTACCCGTGGTGGTTGTGTCAGGGTCGGAGCAATTGCAGGTAATGCGTCGCTCGATCGACTATGGGGCGTCTGGCTTTATTCCAAAGTCGGCGCCACTGCCCACCATCACCGAGGCTATTCGAGCTGTGCTTGAGGGGGATGTGTGGCTGCCGGAAGGCGTAGCAGACAAGCTGGAGCGCATGCACGCCGACACCACCGACTTTTCTGAAAAGCTGGCATCACTGACCCCGCAACAATTCCGGGTGTTGGGCATGCTGGCGGAAGGCCTTCTGAACAAGCAGATTGCTTATGATTTGGAAGTTTCGGAGGCTACGATCAAGGCGCACATCACTGCCGTGTTCCGCAAGCTTGGGGTTCGCAATCGCACCCAGGCGGTAATCGCGATACAGCAGATGGAGATAGACCCTTCGGATCAGTCGTTGTCTGGTAGCTGAGGCTCAGTAAGTCAGGAGGCCGGACGGGGGGAGGTGTTCCCGTCCGACATTTGTGGGAACTCGGCTACTTGCTCCCAGCGTACCCCAACTCCTTATCCACCAGATTGAACAGCTCCTCACCACCGTGCCAGCGGTCAAAATTCTCCAGAAACTGATCGGTAAGTGCCCGGTGCCAGCCGATAAAGTCACCGGCCATGTGTGCTGTCATGATGACGTTTTCCATATCCCAAAGCGGGTGGTCTTCCGGTAACGGCTCTTCTTCGAATACGTCGAGCCCGGCACCGGCAATTTCGCCACTCTCCAGCGCAGCAATAAGATCGGCTGTTTTGACAATTGGGCCGCGGCCAACGTTAATCAGGCGTGCAGTGTTTTTCATCGCCTTGAATGCCTTCTCGTCAAACAAACCCTCTGTCTGCGGTGTCAGCGGTGCAGCAATCACCACGTAATCTGCCAGTTCCAGCTGGTGATATAACTCATCATTGCCATGAACCGCCACAAAATCCGGGTCTTCCGTGCGGGCTGTTCTGGCAATGCCGTGGGGCTTCATGCCAGCAGCGGCAACAAGACGTCCAATCTGCCGACCGATAGAGCCTGCGCCCACGACAAGAACCTGCTTGCCTGTCGCTCTTTCCGTATCCCGGTGCTTCCACTGGTGTTTCATTTGCAGGCGGATTGAGCCGGGAAAATCCTTGGCAAACATCAGGATGGTGCAAAGCACATATTCAGCGATGGTGCGGTCAAATATGCCTCTGGCGTTGGTGACAATCACACTGCTTTTTGTGAGGGCAGGGAACATCAGGGCATCTACCCCGGCGCTGGTGGCATGTATCCACCTCAGTTTATCCGCACAGCCCCAAGCCGCCTCAAGTGCCTCAGTTCTGAAATCTGTCACCATCATCACATCGGTGCCCGGCAAGGTACTTCGCAAGGTTGCCTCGTCGCTGGCGAAACGCACTTCGGCGCGAGCCCGAAGCGCATCCATTCCCGGTGGCTCCTGCTCTCCGGGAGCAGTAAGGACAGTTACAACAGGCTTGCTGAGATGGGACATTGAACCTCCGGGGCTTCGATTGCTGATTATCGAGAGTTGTTTTACGGGCCAAGCATTTTCCTCTACAAAACCCTTGAAGCCAGTCTGGTAGGCGGATGCCGTCTGGTCAACCTCAGCTCGCACCTAAGGTAGTGATCATCGTTGATCCTGGTGGGTACTTGTACCTATCAAGCCCGTCCCTGCATTACCTTGTATGCCCGGATTTTCCTGACTAACCTGCAAGAGGGTCTGTTTTGGCCCTCCCGTTCCCGTTGTAGGAGGTTGTTATGGCAAATGGCGCCAATAAAGATACCGGCGAGGATAAAGTGCGGAGAGTGAAATACCGGAAGGCGAAGGCCAGTTGGAACCCTGCGATGCAGGCGATTCCGGTACCGGGGATTCGGCGCATGGTCAATATGGCAGCCACTATGAAGGATGTAATTCATCTTTCGATTGGCCAGCCTGACCTCCCTACACCCAAGCATGTTATTGATGCTTATATTGACGCCCTCAATGCAGGACAAACTGGCTACACCATGGATGCCGGTTTGCCTGAACTGCTTGTGGCCTTGAGGGATTACTACGGCAAGCGATACAACCGAAAACTCACCAGGGATAATATTCTGGTGACCAGCGGAGCAACCGAGGCCATGTATCTGGCTATCTCGGCGACATCTGCACCGGGCCGCCAATTTATCGTTACAGACCCTTCTTTTTTGCTGTACGCGCCACTCATCCGCATGAACGGGGGGGAAGTGAAGTTTGTACCGACCCGTGTGGAAAACGATCATCAGCTTGATCCCGACGAAGTGATCGCAGCCATGGGGCCGCGTACGTTTGCCTTGATACTGAATAATCCGAATAACCCTACTGGGGCGGTATATCCCCGCAGTACCGTGGAAGCCATTCTGGAAGAGTGCGCCTATCGGGGCATACAGGTGTATGCCGATGAGGTGTACGACCACATGATTTTTGATGATGAAGATTTTGCCAGTGTTCTCAGTTGCTCTGTGGATCTGGACAACATCATGTGCATCAGTAGTTTCTCGAAAACCTACAGTATGGCGGGGCTGCGTGTGGGTTGGGTCATTGCCAGCCAGGCCACAATCAAATACCTACGGCGCTACCACATGTTCACCACGTCGGTTGCCAATACGCCCTCACAATATGCGGGTGTGGCAGCACTAACGAGTGACCAGCAATGCGTAACGGACATGCTGGCCATCTATCGGGAGCGCAGGGATAAGGTAGTGGAGCTGGTTGATCAGACCCCATACCTGACCGGGTATAAGCCAGGAGGAGCATTCTTTGTCTTCCCGGACTTGCCACCCCATGTTGATGGGTCAGATCTGGCCTTGCGAATGCTCAAAGAAACCGGCGTGTGTGTGGTGCCGGGAGATGCATTTGGCGAAGCCTGTACCAATGCCGTTCGAATCAGCTTTTCTACTACGTGTGAGAAACTTGATGCGGCGTTTGACCGTATCATTCCGTGGATGGCCAAACAGAAGTTCTGAGGAGTGCTTATGTCGGCTCTGGATTCGGTTCTTGTCCAGTGCCCCTATTGTTGGGAGGCGCTGGATATCAGCGTCGACCCTTCAGTGGCGGAACAGGAATATGTTGAAGATTGTCAGGTATGCTGTCAGCCCATTCTATTGCGTGTGGTTTTCGATGATAATCTTACCCCGCACGTAGAGGCCCGGGCCGAAAACGAGTAGTAAACCCCGGATTCTGACCGATCATTAATCTGCCAATCTTGTCTCGCCTCCCATGCTGCCGCAGGATAGGGGGTCAATCCACGGAGATTAAACGATGAAATATACACGCCTTAATGGCCTTTGGGGCTTAATGTTGCTGGCTTTTGCTCTGACGAGTGGCTGTGCCAGCATGTCCCCTTATGCAATATCGGAAGGTGAGCTTGAGCGGCATCTGCAGGATGTTGTGAGCGATTTTGACCGCACGCAGTTAAAGAATGGCTCTCCGCTTAGCATGAGCCTTAGTGGTGCCGACATTACCCTGGGGCCAGATGGTCGCGATGTGGCAGTGATAGACCTGAAGGGGCAGGTGGCTCTGAATGCTTTTCTGGCCAAACTTCCGGTTGATATCGCCCTGAAAGTGGAAGGCGCCCCGGTCTATGACAGCAAGGAAAAAGCCATCTATATTCGCAGAATCAAGTTGCTTGAAAGCAGCATTGATTCCGGCTTTTTCAAGGGTGATCTTGCGCCCGTTACCGACACCGTGATGGGCGTTGTGGCCCAAATGCTGGAAACCATGCCGGTATATCGTCTGGACGAAACCAACATGGCCCAGCGTATGTTTGGAATGGTGCCTATGGATGTTCGGGTAGCGCCCGGGCGCCTTGAATTTGTAATGGCTGACAAGTAAGCAATATTTAGTGGACCAGAGCCAGGTGCTGGTTTCTGGCTCTGGTTCAGCGGTCGGTCAGGCTGACAGGCGTTGGCAGATTGCCTCTCCGATCTCGCTGGTTCCCCTCCGTGCACCCGCATTTTCAGCCAGATCCGCCGCTACCGCGTCAAAAAGTTCCTTACCAGCTACTGCCATCACCGGATCTTTCCGGCCAAACCATTCCAGCATTCGTGCTGCGGTGAACAGCATGGCGGTTGGGTCTGCCAAGCCTTGGCCAGCGATGTCTGGGGCGCTGCCATGGGTTGGCTCGAACATGGATGGCATGTCCGGGTCTGTTGGATTCAGGTTGCAAGAGGGCGCAACCCCCATCCCGCCTGAGAGCACGGCAGCTAAATCCGTAAGAATATCCCCTTGCAGGTTGCTCGCTACCACCACATCGAAGGCCCAAGGGCTCTGTACAAACTTCATGCAGGCCGCGTCTACCAGTTCATGGTGGGTGGCTACATCCGGATAGTCTTTGCTGATTTCGTCGAAAGCTTCAGTGTACATATCGCCCCAATAGCGTAGGGCATTACGTTTAGTAATCAGGCATACCTGGCTTTCACAAGTGTCGCCATCCAGGGTGCGGAACTCTCTGGTACGACCTTCATTCGACCGTTCAGTCGCTCGGGCGCGGGCTTGCTCAAATCCATAGCGAATGATGCGATTGGTAGCCTTGCGCGTAAACACCTCCAATTGTGTCGCAATCTCATCCTCAGTGCCCTGACGCAAACGTCCACCCTGGCTCACGTACTCACCTTCAGAGTTCTCCCGAATCACCAGCATGTCTATGTCTTTTGCGCGCTCATCGGCGAGGTATTGGCGGGCACCGGGTAGCAGCCGGGCAGGGCGCTCGCACACCCATTGGTCAAAACCTTTGCGCATTTCCAGCAGAGGTGCCAGTGAAACGCTGTCGGTCAAAAGGTAGCGATTCGGGTCGTCCAGAGGCCCTGGATCACCCAGGGCGCCAAGCAGAATGGCATCGTAAGCTTTGAGCTGGGCTAAAGCATCCGCTGGCATGGATTCGCCATGTGCTTGGTGCCAAGCGTGAGAAGGCCATGGAAACTCATCCCATTCAAGGCTGAGGTTGTGCTTGGTGCGCAGGGTTTCCAGGCAGCGTATGGCTTCCCCCACAACCTCCGGGCCAATGCCGTCGCCCGGTGTCACTGCAATGCGGGTAGTCTGGGCCATTTTGGAGACTCCTTTTCAAATTGACTCGTATGGATAACCAACCCAGTTTAGTCAGGGAAACCGGGGTTGCCACCAGTGAGGGAAATAAACCCCTTTTACCCGCCCGCAGCCCGACGCTATAGTGTGTCCGCAATTGGCGCATTCGCGCTTTTTATTGGTTCCATCTACTACAGGACGGCAACTTTGCTTTACCGACTTCTTACCATAATTGGCGGCTTGGTATTTGTGGCGGCGCTCTTCGCGCTGGTATGGTTTTTCTGCAAGAAGTTTCTGCAGCGTCAGGGCGTTACTGAGAACCTTTCAGATCGCACTACCGAACTCGCCACATGGACCTTTGCGGGCATCAGTATTGGGATGGTATTTGCGGTGGTTGGGGCATTTGTACTCGGCCCCTGGGCGTTCTATCGCACCCTGCGAGGGCATGGCGTGGCTATTTCCGATGGCGCGGCCATTTGGTGGGGGTTTGGCATAGTGTTGGCGTCCCTGGGTATTACTGCCGTTGGCTTCTTCGGCTTTCTGATGGCCGTAGGGGCTTACTGAATTGCCTTGAGCTGTTCCCGAAACCAGATAAGCGCCGGCTCCTGACCGTAGGCTGTGTGCCAGTATAGGTGCACATCGACTGAGGGCAGGTCGGCTGGCGGGTTCATGATGGTGATATTTGCCCGCTCTGAAATGATCTGGGCGTAGGTTTCAGGCATGGTTAGCAACAAGTCTGTTTGTTCCACTACTCGACAGGCGGCGTAATAGTGCTGACAGCGCAGGCGGATACTGCGTTGAACTCCGAGCCTTGAGAGCTCAAAGTCCTCAATTCCCGGCCCTTCTGCGCGCGATGAAACCAGTACGTGACGCGCAGAAAGGTATCCCTCCATATCCAGTGTGTTTGCTGCAAGCGGGTGGCCTTCCCGCACCAGGACCACAAGCCTGTCCTGCCTGAGAAGTTCATGGGACGTTTGGTTGCTGACTGGCAGCAAAACATCCACAGCAAAGTCCAGTTTGCCTGCAGCCAGTTGTGTTTCCATATCCCGCCGGGGAATGCGCTTACTGGCTATTTCCAGCTCAGGATAGGGGTTTAGCCGTTGCATCAGTGGCGGCAGAAACGTTGATTCCAGAACATCCCTCAACCCCAAAGAATAGGTTTTACGCTGGTTTGCCGGGTCAAACGCATGGAATTGGTTCACTGCACCCTGAATCTGGGTAAGCCCCGGCTTCATGGATTCCAGAAAACGCCGCGCCAGAGGTGTAGGCACCATCTGGTTGCCCTGGCGGGTGAACAGCGGGTCGTCAAAATGTTCTCGCAATCGAGACAGTGAATGACTGACGGCGGGCTGGGTAAGGTGTAACGCCTTCGCTGCCCGGGTAAGGCTGCCTTCCCGGTAAATCGTGTCAAATACATGCAGCAGGTTGAGATCCAGACGATTCCCGGCCATAGTCATTAATCTCTATGCAGATTAGTTTGGTTAATAGTAAACGATAAGAATAATTCAGTCGCGTAATAGTTTGAGCAACTCTAGACTGGTTTCATCGTGCTTATATTCATCGCACCGTTTGCTAGTCTATCTAATAGATGTTGTTCAATTTCTGAGAGGGTTCGGCAATGGATTTCAGTATCTCCGAGAAGGGTCAGGATTATCTCGAGCGTGTTAAAGCGTTTATGGCAGAAGAGATTTTCCCGATAGAGGTTCAGTACCAGAAGGAATTGGCGTCTCTTGAAAATCGCTGGGTTGTACTGCCAATCATCAAAGAGTTGAAGGAAAAGGCCAAAGCTCAAGGTCTCTGGAACATGTTCTTCCCTGATGAAAAGCACGGGTGCGGCTTGCTCAACTCCGATTACGCTCTGATTGCAGAAGAAACCGGCCGCAGCTTTATTGCGCCCGAAATTTTCAATTGCAACGCGCCCGACACCGGCAACATGGAAGTGCTCATTCACTACGGCTCCGAAGAGCAGAAAGCTGAATGGCTGCCACGCTTGCTTAGCGGCGAAATCCGCTCTGCCTTCTGCATGACCGAACCTGCAGTAGCCTCCTCAGACGCCACCACTATGGAAGCAACAGCCGTAGTGGAAGGGGATGAAGTTGTGCTGAACGGCCGTAAGTGGTGGAGCACGGGTGTTGGCCACCCGGACTGCAAAGTTGCTATTTTCATGGGATTGTCAGATCCAGATGCCCACAAACACCGCCGCCACTCCATGGTGCTGGTTCCAATGGATGCACCAGGTGTAACCATTGAGCGCATGCTCCCAGTATTCGGTGAATATGACGAACCCTACGGTCACGGTCAGGTGCTGTTCGAAAACGTTCGCCTACCCAAGAGCGCCTTCATCGCAGGCCCCGGACGCGGTTTCGAGATTGCCCAAGGCCGCCTTGGACCTGGCCGAGTACACCACTGCATGCGCGCAATCGGCGCGGCAGAGCGCACGCTCGAGCTTTTGGTTAAACGGTCACTAAGCCGCGAAGCCTTTGGGCGCCCCTTGGCCAAGCTGGGTGGTAATCCGGATATTATTGCCAATGCCCGCATGTCCATTGAACAGGCGCGCTTGCTGACCCTGAAATGCGCCTGGGCACTGGATACCAAAGGCATTGCTGGAGCCATTCAGGAAGTCGCCATGATCAAAGCGGTGATTCCAAACATGCTGCAAACCATTGTTGATCAGGCTATTCAGATTCACGGCGGTGCGGGTGTGAGCGACGACGACTTCCCACTGACCCAATTGTTTGCCTACGCTCGGGTATTGCGTTTGGCTGATGGTCCGGATGAAGTTCATCGCGCAACAGTTGCGCGCATCGAGTTGCGCAAGTATAAAAATTGATGATCTAGCGCCAATGATGAGAGGAGCCGGTGGGGAGGGAGCTTCTGAAACTGTGCGAAGCCATGGATGGCGGAGCCAAGCCTACATGGAAGTATTCACGGCGTGTTTCAGAAGCTCCCTCCCCGCTGGCTCCGTCGTACTCTCATAGTTGACGTTTTTTTAAACAACAAACCACGGACAAACCCATGACACAAAGAGTATTCGTAACAGGCGGCGCAAGCGGCCTAGGCCGGGCCATTGCACTGCGTTATGCCAGAGAAGGCGCCAAGGTCTGTATCGGTGACATCAATCCCGAACAGGGCGTAGGTGTTGAGCAGGAAATTAACAATGCCGGCGGCGAAGGCTACTTTGTTGAGTGTGACGTTCGGCGCCTGACAGATCTCGAAAAAATCTGCGCCGATCTCACCGAGAAGTGGGGGGGCGTGGACGTAGTGGTGAATAACGCCGGTGTGGCCTCTGCTGGGTCCATTGAAGACACCACCATGGCCGACTGGGAATGGATCATCGACATCAACGTACTGGGTGTTGTGCGCGGCTGTAAGGCGTTCACGCCGCAGTTCAAAAAGCAGGGCTCAGGAACCTTCGTAAACATCGCCTCCATGGCAGGCCTCATGCTTGCGCCACTAATGGACAGCTACAATGTATCCAAGGCCGGTGTCATTGCGCTGTCCGAAACCTTGCGACAGGAACTGCGAGCTGACGGCATTCACGTAAGTTGTGTATGCCCGGCATTTTTCCAGACCAACCTCACGCAAAGCATGCGATCAGACATTCCCGGCATTCAGCAAAACGTGAACAAACTGATGAAGCGCTCCACAATTACGGCCGATCAGGTTGCCGACGATATAGTACGCTCGGTCAAGAAAAATGACTTCTGGGTGCTTCCCCACGTGAAAGAGCGTCGCTTGTGGATACTCAAACGCTATGCACCAGCGGTGTTCGACAAGCTGATGTATGAAGAGAGCAAGCGCTGGATGAAGAAGATGGGCAATAAGGCCAAAGCCTGATTAGCCCACGGGAACAAAAGGAGAGCAATGAATGACCCAGATTGACCAGGCAGCAGATATCCGCGAAGGCGAAGAGCTGGATCTATCCGCAGTAGATCGCTTCATGAAAGGTGCCATTCCGGATCTGACCGGCGAGCCAGTTATCCGCCAATACCCGGGCGGTGCTTCCAACCTGACCTATCAGGTGGACTACGGCGACCGTTCATTTGTGCTGCGTCGCCCACCCTTCGGCAAAATTGCCAAATCTGCCCACGACATGCTGCGTGAAGCCAGAGTGATGCAGGCGCTGAAGCCTGTGTACCCTTATGTGCCCAACATCATTGCCATTTGCGACGATCACGATGTGTTGGGTTGCGATTTTTACGTGATGGAGCGCCTGAAAGGCATCATTCTGCGCCAGGATTTCCCCAAAGATCTTGAAATGGATGAAGCCGACACCCGCAAGCTCTGCCTGAGCGTCATCGACAAAATGGTGGACTTGCATCGTGTTGACGCCAAAGCCGCAGGCCTTGATTCGCTAGGCAAGGGCGAGGGTTATGTGCAACGTCAGATTGGCGGCTGGAGCGATCGTTTCCGCAAGGCCCGTACAGACGATGTTGGCGATTTTGAGGAAGTGATGGCCTGGCTCAATGAAAAAATGCCAAACGATGTGGCCCAGGTTGTTATTCACAACGACTACCGCTTCGACAACGTTGTGCTCAACCCGGACAACCCCTTTGAGGTGATCGGGGTGCTGGATTGGGAAATGGCCACCATTGGTGATCCGCTGATGGATCTGGGCAATACGCTCGCCTACTGGATAGAAGCGGATGACGATGAATCCTTCAAGATGCTGCGTCGCCAACCTACGCACCGCCCCGGAATGCTGACCCGCAAGGAAGTGGTTGAGTACTACATGGAGAAGTCCGGCTTCCGGGCCGATAATTTCGATTTTTATGAGATCTATGGGTTGTTCCGTTTGGCGGTGATCGTGCAGCAGATCTACTACCGCTTCTATCACGGCCAAACCAGCGACAAGCGTTTTGCCATATTCGGCCACGCAGCCAACAGTCTGGAGAAACGCTGTAAGCGTTTGATCGCAGAGAGCTCTCTGTAATGGCTACGGTTTACCTTGTACGCCATGGCCAGGCCAGTTTTGGTAAAGAAAACTACGATCAGCTTTCCAAAAAAGGCTGGGAGCAGGGCAAGGTTCTCGGCCAGTGGATGGCCGATAAATTTGAACCTGCGGCGATTTTTGGCGGCGACTTGCAGCGGCACCGGGAAACCGTAGAAGCCATTGCAACCGGATATGGTGCAGAGCTGCCGGACATGCAGGTTGCACTGGGCTTTAACGAGTTCGATCACGAGTCCATCGTAAACGCTTTCCGGCCAGAATGGCGTGATCGGCAGGTGATGGCTAAGGACCTTGCGGCTTCACCGAAACCCGCTGCGGCCTTTCAGAAGGCATTTGTTGAAGCCGTACGACGTTGGGCGTCCGGTAAGTACGATGCAGAATACGATGAGACCTGGGCGGAGTTCAAAGCCCGGGTTCTCTCCGCCTTTGATGAAATGATTGAGTATGCAGACGGCGGTGATGTTCTGGTGTCCACATCCGGCGGCCCCATCGCCGTTATGTGCCAGCACCTTTTGAGCCTGAGCGACGAACGGACATTAGGGCTGAACGAAGTCATCGCCAACACCAGCGTTACCCGTGTGCTCTATTCCGCGGGGCGCCGCAGCCTGTCTGTGTTCAATAATTACAGCCACCTGGAAGCGGAAGACCCCGCCCTGGTGACCTTCCGATAACGAATTGAGGTGAACCAATGAGCAAGAAAGACCTGTTTGATCTGACCGGAAAAACGGCACTGATTACCGGTGCCAGCCGTGGCATTGGCGAGAGCATTGCTCGCACACTGGCGGATTACGGCGCCCACGTGATTGTGACCAGCCGCAAGATTGACGGCTGTGAAGCTGTAGCGAGCAGCATTCGCGAAGCGGGTGGCAGTGCCGAAGCTTATGCCTGCCATATTGGTGAAATGGATCAGATTGAAGCGATCTGGGCGCACATCGAAAAAGAGCACGGCAAGCTGGATATTCTGGTGAACAACGCTGCAGCCAACCCGTACTTCGGCCCGGTTGAAGATACAGATCTGGGTGCCTTCCAGAAAACCGTCGACGTAAACATTCGCGGTTACTTCTTCATGTGTGCCCGTGGCGCGCAGTTAATGAAGAAGCACGGCGGTGGCTCGATTGTTAACGTGGCGTCTATTAACGGTGTGAATCCTGGCCACTATCAAGGCATTTATTCGATTACCAAAGCGGCGGTAATCTCCATGACCAAATCCTTCGCGACCGAGTTGGGGCAGCAGAACGTTCGCGTTAATGCGCTCTTGCCTGGGCTCACAGATACAAAATTTGCCAGCGCGCTGACCACTAATGAAGCGATTAAAAAGCAGGCGATGGCACACATTCCTGTGAAGCGCATTGCCGACCCCGATGAGATGGCCGGCACTGTGTTGTACCTGGCCTCAGGTGCATCCAGCTATACGACGGGTGCCTGCATTAATGTGGACGGTGGTTACTTAACAGTCTGATCAATGGTAAATGTGCGATGCGACCTCAGAGCCAGGGACACAGGTAAGGGCTTTGAAGTCGCCGCGCAATTTCGATACCTGGCGTGCCAGATGGTCGAGATGTGAAGCGTCGCTTGCCTGTAACAGTTGCTGAATCAATGAACGCATGGCCGCCATGCTTTCGTCGATGCTCTGTGCAGAGGCATCGCCGCGGCCTGCTTCCGGGTTGCTGATCAGTTCGGTGACTGTTGCGTCAAAACCAGGATCATTGCGATTCTCAAGGGCATTCAGCAGGGCTTTTTGCCAATTGCGACGGCCCGCCAACCAGATTTCTGTCTGTCCTTTCCGGCTTTTCGACCAGTCTTTTATGAGGCTCTTTTGTGTGGCGTTCAGGCTGCCCAGCCAACGCTCGGCTCGCTCTTCTGTGCGCTCCGCTCGCGCTTGTGCAATCGTTTCGGCATCACCTTTCAGAAATTCCCCTTCCAGTTCCCGATGATTTTTCTCCATGTTGCCAGCCAATTCGCGCACCTGTTCATCACTTAAACTGGAGAGCAGGTTAACGGCAACGGGTGTGATTTTTTTCATCAAAAGCGGGAAGAAACCCGCAAGCTGGTTTTGAAGGCGGCTGACTGCCTCAGGGGTTGGTTTACCTGACGCAAGGTCGCTCTCGATACTGCTCAGCCAAGCTCTGTAACGCGGCAACTCGGAGCTACAGTGCCATCGTTTCAAGCTCTCAATATCGTCATCTAGCTGCTGCTCCTGAGTCTGAGAGAGCGAAATGAAATCCTCAACCCACCATACAATGCCCCAATCGGCGTAACGGTATGCAAGCCGGGTTGAGCTGCATCCTGAAATAAACAGCATGATAACAAGCAGGAGTGCTGCCGATCGTATGCTGTGTACTGTGGATAAATACCCATACTGATCCATTAGGCGCCTTGCTCGGTAAAAAAGCCTATCGAAAAATGATCGCAAGCTCACTACTATGGCTTGGCATCGTATACACAGTCTACGACATTCCGGGGTTTTCAGATGTGACTATCAGAAGGCCTGTGCCCAGATCAGGAGAGTTCATGAGCCGAATTAAACCCGCCCGTTTGCGACAATTAGTGTTCGGGTTTTATATGTCTGGAATGATGTCACTATTGATGTCTGGCGTAATCACCTTCATCAACACAGGGATGGATAGCGCTTTTATGTATCGCTGGATCCCGGCCTTTTTGGTGGCGTGGGCGGTTGCCTTCCCGTTGGTAACCTTTATTGCACCCATTGCGGTGAGACTCACGGAGATGACTCTGGGATCGCGCCTTAAGGATAGCAAGAGCGCGTGAGGGAATTGCCCCGGTTGCCCGGGGCCTATAGCGCTACTGTATGGACGAACTTGAGTTTCCTGAACTGGCTCGTGACAGGGCTGTGCCCGTAGGGGGGCGAAAATGCAGGGAATAGAGAATCCGGTCAAGGACCGCTTGGCCATTCCAGGCAGGGTCATTGTTCACCATGCCCACAACCGCCCAGGTTGTATTGTTCTCATCCCGTGTAAAACCAGCAATAGACCTCACATTTTCCAGATAACCGGTTTTAATGCGGCCTTCGCCATCCATACCTGTATTGCGTAAGCGACGAGCCATGGTTCCATCCATGGCGATGATGGGCATGGAGGCCATGAGGTCTGAAGCGTAGGGACTGTTCCAAGCGTGTTGCAGAATTTTCGTGCCTTGCCGCGCAGTGATTTTGCCATGGCGAGTCAGACCCGCACCGTTGTCGATAACCATACCAGCGGTATCGACACCTTTGCGCTCCAGCCAGTCATAAATAACGCGGATACCGGCAACCCGGTCGTCTTTTTCGTTATCCAGACGATTCTGAGCGCCAATGGTCAATAGCAGTTGCCGCGCCATTACGTTACTGCTCCACTTATTGATATCCCGCACCATAGTGACGAGATCTGGCGATGTGGTTTTCATCACCAGTCGCGCAGTTTCCGGGGTTAGCCCGGTCTGGTTTCCACCAGACACTATGATGCCCATCTCTGAAAGAAGGGTGCGGATCATCGAAGCGCTGTATTGCTCGTGGGGCAGGAGCGACAGGTAGGTTGTTGTGCGGCATCCCTGTGGCAGTTCGCCTGTTACCCGCACAGTTACCTTGCCGCCTGCCTGCGCTACTGGTTCCCAGTCAAAGCTGCGGCGTGATGGGCAGGGCCCTTCGGCTACTGCAGTCACCCTGTTGTCGATAACAACTTCGCCAAGAGCGGGTGTGCTCCAGGCTTGGGTGCCGCGCTCATCGGCTCGAATCTGGAAGTGTATGAGGTTGAGGTTGGTTAAGTAGGCAGACGGCTCAACCAGAAACGGCGCGTGTGGGTTGTCACCATTGTCTTTAAAGGCAGGGAAGCCGCCATCAATTTGGAAATAGCTGCCATCCAGTACCAGATGGCCATCAATGCGGTTAATGCCCATGTCACGGAGTTCCCGCAGGGTCGTCCAAAGTCGTTCGAAGGTGAGTTTCGGATCGCCACCGAAGCGCACATAAAGATTGCCTTGAAGGGTATCGCCGACCATTTGCCCATCAGTCAGAAAATCGGTATCCCAGTGATGCGTGGGACCAAGGATTTCTAAAGCTGCGTAAGTTGTGACGACCTTCATGATGGAGCCAGGGCTCATGGGCACGTCGGCGTTGATGTTTTGATCAAGTCCGGGGCCGTTCAGCGGAACCGCGGCCATGCTCAAAGCATCGTCACTGTTGAGGGACTTCATGGCGAAATCCCTCATCTGGCTGGCCCAGAGGCGGTTGTCGCTGTAGCTGGTGTCGCCACTGTCAGCAGCCAGTGCTGATGGAAGGTTTGCCAAAGCTGGAGTCAAGGCAAGCGCCGCGGCCAGAACCAAGGCAGGACGCTTTGGCCGACGAGTGACTATTCCTGCGTTGTTTGTATGCGGCATACCTGAAATCATCCTAATGGCCACGCGATAAAATGTGCGGAGACGTTCGCTAATTAAACAATAGCCCATCTTTGGTAAATGTACTATGCAGAAAACCTCTACATGACGTTAATAAATGCCAGTAGACTGGTTGTTTGTATTGGGGTTTGTCACGGGGTGTAAGTTGCGTTGCGGTCAGTATCTGGTGGTAGTGTTGGCCAATGTAATAATGGCATGTTTGGTGATAATGACGGTGTTTTCAACAAAAGGATGGATCTATGGCTAATGTGCTGGCTCACCATGCAAAGGTACTGGGGTCTGTGGCCACCTCATCGTTCACAGCCTGGCGTGGGTGTCTCGTGGTAAAGGCCGTACCCCAGCCGGAGCAAGCTCTGGTGCTTTACGATATGGAGGGGTGCCCATACTGTCGGCGCGTTCGCGAAGCATTGACAGCCCTCAACCTTGATGCAGACATTCGGCCTTGCCCCAAGGGCGGCCGCGTATTCCGCAAGCATGCAGAAGCGATCGGTGGAAAACAGCAGTTCCCCCTGTTGGTTGACCAGAACACCGATACCGTAATGTACGAGTCGGAAGCCATCATCGAGTACCTGTTTCGCCAATATGCTGGTCGTTCGGTACCCGGGTACTACCGTGAACGGGTCTGGCAGCCGGTTCTAGGTTCCCTGGCTTCCGTTGCAAGCGCTATGAGAGGCCTGCGAGCCAACGCCGGAAAACAGCCGGAGCAACCGCTGCATTTATGGAGCTTTGAAGGCAGTCCATTCTCCCGCCTGGTGCGAGAGAAATTGTGTGAGCTGGAAATTCCCTACACTCTGCATAATCTTGGCAAAGAGCATTGGACGGAAATCGGCCCAGCAGCACAGCGAATCAAGCCAGGGCCCTATACGCCAATTCCGGGTGGCAAGAGAGATGCATTTTTCAAGGCTCACGGCCGGGTTCAGGTGCCTTACCTTGAAGATCCGAATACCGGCGAAGGGCTGTTTGAATCTGCTCGCATACTGGACTACCTGAATGCGCAGTATGGACAGCGATAAAAGATAGATGGCTATTCCAGTTGGCCGCCCTGGGCGGCAACTCTGTTTCATGGGCTGCAAGGCAGGTATTATAGCCAGCCATTAATGCGCTCATGAAACGATTATCAGGATGCCTATGTTTACTGGCCAGTGCCTGTGTGGCGATGTTACGTTTGAATACGACGGACCTTTGGGGCCTCTATCCCTGTGCCATTGCAGTCAATGCCGGCGGGCCCATGGCAGTGCATTCTCTGCCAGTTCGCCGGTGCAAAAGGTGCGTTTCCGGTTTTTGTCCGGAGAGCCTCAACTTACGGAATATGAGTCGCGTCCCGGAAAATACCGGGCTTTTTGCAGCCGCTGTGGCAGCCAATTATACAGCCGCGTAGATGCGATTCCCGGCATTCTTCGCCTGCGTGTGGGCACCATCAACGAACCCATAGAAAAGGGGCGGGTGCAGCATGTCTACACTGGCTCAAAGTCGGGCTGGTTTGAAATTACTGATGATCTGCCTCAGTACGAAAAAACCGAACGTACCGGCGATCCTCACTGAACGGGCACAACCCGGTAGACTTTCCCTTGGGACGAATCCGTCAGCAACCAAAGGCTGCCATCTGGCCCTGCACGAACATCACGAATTCGTTCGTTCAGGCTGGTGAGCAAATCTTCCTCCTCGACTACCTGTCCATTTTCGATTTCCAGCCGAACCAGTTTGCGTAGCTTGAGCGCCCCTACGAACAGGCTGCCTTGCCACTGAGGGAAGTCGGTGCCGGTGTAAAGCGCCATGCCTGATGGGGCGATGGATGGGTCCCAATAGTGCAAGGGCTGAGCCATGCCCTCTTTTTCGGTACTAAAGGTTATTGGAAGTCCGGAGTAGCCAATACCGTAGGTGATTTCAGGCCATCCGTAATTGGTGCCGGCTTTCAGGATGTTTATCTCATCGCCCCCACGCGGGCCATGCTCGTGAGTCCAGAGTTCTCCGGTTTCAGGATGCAGGGTCATGCCCTGGATATTGCGGTTTCCCCAGGTGAAAAAGGTGTTATTAATGTTTGGGTCATCAAGCCCCGGGTTGCCGGGAGCCGGTTCGCCATTCACCGAAATACGATGGACGCCGCCGGCGTCGTCCCGGGTATCTTGGGCCCGATCCATCTCGCCGCGGTCACCAACGGATACGTAAAGGTGGCCGGATGCATCGAATACCATGCGCCCACCAAAGTGACGGGACGTATTGGAGCGAGGGCGCGCTTCGAAGATGGTCGTGACATCTTTCAGACGCTCTCCTTCAAAAATCCCACGGGCTACGCGAGTAGTCATTCCCTGGCTGGAGCGATGCGCATAGCTGAGGAAGAGTGTTTTATTGTCGACAAACTCCGGGTGCAGAACGACATCGAGTAGTCCGCCCTGGCCGGACACTACAAGTGATGGAAGCCCAGGAATGGCTTGGGGCCTTAGCGTTCCGTTCTCGATGAGTCTCAGGCGGCCCGCTCTTTCCGTCACAAGCATGGATCCATCGGGGAGAAAGGCCAGGCTCCACGGGTGTTCGAGGCCATCAGCAACGGTTTTCAGGCTGAATTGAGCGTCATTACTTGTAAATGACTGGGCTGCCACGGCGAAGGGGAGGAAAAGCAGTAGCAAGCCGCTCTTCGGGATCAGGGATGGTATAAGGCGCATGAGTTGTCCTCCTAGTATTGCAAATGATAATCAATATCATTAATATGGTTCTGTGCTTGTTCATGCAGCACAAATAGTCCTCACAGGATCTGTTTACACCATAAGCACAGGGAGATACAGCCATGACGGCAGAGCAGGAAATGATGGAAGGGCTAAAAATTGCGGCTGGTGCTGGCCTGTTTGCTGCGCTAGTTGTTATCGGCCTTGCGGTTGCGCTGTAACCAGCTGTCCAGTTTGTCAGCGAACTCTTTTCGATCGGTCTGATTGAACGGTGCGGCGCCCCCTGTAACCTGCCCGGCGTTACGAATCTCTTCCATGAAGTTCCGCATAGCCAGGCGCTGGCGGATGTTTTCCTTTGTGAAGGCCTGGCCCCTTGGATTAAACACATCTGCACCTTTCTCAATGGCTTCAGCCGCTAGCGGTATGTCCTGGGTGATCACCAGATCACCTGCGCTGAGCTGATCCATAATCTCGTTATCCGCCACATCGAAACCCTGCATTACCTGCCTGGCTTTGATATATGGGCTGGGCGGTAGCTTGATCACGTGGTTGGCAATAAACGTTGTCTGAACTTGCCAGCGGGTGGCTGCGCGGCAGAGAATTTCCCGGATGGGTACGGGGCAGGCGTCGGCATCGACCCAGATTGCCATGGCGTATTCCTTTGAGCGGTTTTGTATAGCGGGTGAAGGATGCAGGGAGTTTACCTGTTGTAGCATCAGGCGTGGAAGAGGGTGCCAAACCACACCGCCAGAATAGAAATATTCCAGGTGGTATAATCCCTGTAAATTCAACCAACAGGAAACTCCAATGTCTCAACTTCCCCCTTGTCCCCAATGTGCTTCTGAATACACCTATGAAGATGGTATTCAGTTCGTTTGCCCTGAGTGTGCCCACGAGTGGACCGAGGCCGAGTCGGCCGCTGCTGCAGAGGGCAAGGTTGTACGTGATGCCCACGGTAATGAACTTCAGGATGGTGATGCGGTGACCGTCATCAAGGATCTGAAGGTCAAGGGTTCCAGCTCTGTCGTAAAAGTGGGTACCAAGGTGAAGAGTATTCGTCTTGTTGAGGGCGATCACGATATCGATTGCAAAATTGATGGTATTGGCGCCATGAAGCTGAAATCCGAGTTCGTCAAGAAAGCTTGATGCCCAAGGTTTCGGGTTCAGTCTCGCTCGCTGCGACCATTCGCCGCACCGTATTTCTTGCGCTTGGCTGAGCGGAAAGCAACACTGTGAACGTTATTACCTTCACTCCTGACATTAGCCACTTTCAGTTCAACAGTAGCGACGCGAGACATCATGAGAAAACTAATTACATTGTTGTATGTCAGTAGCGCATTGATCGCATCGGTCTTTGTCAATGCTGTCATGGCTCACGAGTATTCTGTGGGAGATATTGAAATAGGGCACCCATGGAGTCGACCAACGCCACCGGGCACGCCTATGGGTGTGGGCTATCTGGTTATCAGCAACCATGGTGACAAAGATATCAAACTGGTGAGCGCTAATACGCCCCGAGCGAATCATGTGTCAATCCATGAAACCCTTATGAAAGACGGTGTGATGCGCATGCAATCGCTTGAGAGCGGGCTGACAATACCGGCTGGGAAGCATGTTGAACTCAAGCCTCTCAGTTATCATCTGATGCTGGAAAAGCTGACGGAACCGCTGAAAGTGGGAGAGAGCATTCCGCTTACGCTGCAGTTTGAAGGCGCAGAAGTGATTGAAGTTGAGCTAAGCGTACAGTCGCTGGACGCTGACACGGAAGAGACGGAAATGGACCATTCAGGACACGGAATGGAGCATTGAACCAAATTTAGAGAGAAACGCCGGTGGCGTTTCCTGCAAGCAGCGCATGCATCAGAAACGTCACCGGTGATTATTCTATTTGCTGCTCGCTTACGAGCAGCCACCACAGCAAACGCCCGGGTCCCCGTGCTTTCCTTTCTTTTCAGTATTTTTCTCTGTGCTTTCGACAGCGTTAGCAGTTTGCGCAACAGCACCGTCTTTTAGTTGGTTTGCGTTCGTGTTGGCGCCGTTGTTCGGGGTGGTCACTTCTTCAAATAGCTGTGTCATTTGATATTTCCTGTTTGTTGAGCTTTAAGATTCATTTTAAATGGATGTTATGACGAGTTTGCGAGAGTGTCAATGCATGTTTTACGTAATCCGCCTGCTGAAATGGACAGCACACGCCGCCATCCAAAAAATGAGTGCGGATTCATTTGTGTGCTAAAGTCATGTGCTACCAAGAGTAAGTTCAAGCTCAAAGCGTCAAGAGTGTTTGCCAGAGGTTTCACGGGGAAAGCTGAGGCCGAACTGATCATTTAATAGCCAGGGATTTTGCAGCTTATGTCTGACCACAGTGATGCTGTGAAGTCCGCGTCGCGGCGCGAGCGAGGCATGAAGTTCTGGAAAGTTGTCCGCCGGGTGTGTCAGCTTGCGGCGACGATTGATATTTCTTTTTTCTTCCTGTTTCTTTTCCTCGGGTCGCCGGTTCTGGCGTGGATAAACGTTGCCAGTGTGGCTATGTATACGGCTGCGTACTATGCAATCAAACGCAGGCAGAATCGCCTTGCGATTGCGCTCATCTGGCTAGAAGTCATTGTCCACTCGGCGTTAGGATCCCTGATGATCGGATGGGAAAGTGGCTTTCACTACTACCTGCTGATGTTCATTCCGGCTGTATGTATCAGTTCGGTGCGCTTGGGCACCATTATTTCTTTGATAGTCGTGATCTGGGCCTACTACGTAGGGCTCGATATTCTTATGTGGTTCATGGAGCCTCTCCAGCCAATACCATCGGGCGCCCTGCTCGGCGTTCACCTGTTCAATCTTAGTGTTGTGTTGGCGATGCTTGCTTACCTGTCATTCTTTTATATGAAGATGGTGGTGTCGGCGCAGCGCAAACTCCAGAAGCTCGCTACGGTAGATTCGCTGACCGGGCTGTTTAATCGTCGCCACGGAAGTGATCTGGCTGAAAATGAAATCGCCCGTTTCCGCAGGGTGGGGCACCCTGTTGCGTTTATGTTGCTCGACGTGGATCACTTCAAGTTATTCAACGACCGGTACGGCCATGAAACAGGTGACACAATTCTGGCTGAGATCGGACAGGTTATTCCGGCACAATTAAGGTCCCAGGACA
Source organism: uncultured Marinobacter sp. (assembly GCF_947488835.1). GTDB lineage: Bacteria > Pseudomonadota > Gammaproteobacteria > Pseudomonadales > Oleiphilaceae > Marinobacter. Next base: position 265,116 of record NZ_CANLBK010000002.1, read on the forward strand.
TCGCTGCACGCTGGGGAGGCGAGGAGTTTCTGGTTATTCTTCCCGACACCAAAATTGAAAGTGCACTGGCAAGCGCCGACAGGATCAGGGTTGCACTTCGCAGTCATGACTGGAAACAGGCTACAGGTGAGTCCATTGATGTAACCGTCAGTGTTGGTGTGAGCGAGGTCTGTGAAAACGACGATCTGGCATCTGCTATCGGTCGTGCGGATCGAGGGTTATATCGCGGTAAGGCTGGCGGGCGCAACCGTGTAGAGCATGAGGAAGAGTTATCGTGATAAAGCAGGATAACGAGGTGGCGGCAGAGGAATTTCAGGCAACAAAAAAGGCAGCCGAAGCTGCCTTTTTTTTAACGCTGACTGTCAATTAAACAGCAACAACGTTCTCAGCCTGAGGACCTTTCTGGCCCTGAGTCACGGTGAAGTCAACTTGCTGGCCTTCAGCCAGAGTCTTAAAACCGCCGCCCTGAATAGCGCTGTAGTGAACAAATACGTCGGGGCCGCCTTCACGAGTGATAAAGCCAAAACCTTTTGCTTCGTTGAAAAACTTAACAGTACCGGTAACAGTAGACATAATATAATCCTGATTTCAATCATTTAATGTGCCGCCAGATCATCGTGTTGATGGCTGGTCAGCGGTATGCGGAAACAAACAACGGGCGTGATCAAAAACAGGACGTACAACTACTGGAATGCGTCATATTGATGAAGTGCTTTGCTAAATCTTTCCAACGAGGGCCACTGTACCTGCTGGCCGATGAAAAGCAAAGGACTTTCTTGTACGCATAAACCCGACATTTTCAGCAACATGAGGTATGTTTGCGTCAGCAATTTGAATTAATAATCAATTAACAAAGGAGTTTCCGCTTTGTCTGAGCTATCCACCTACGAAAGTTTTGCTGTCAGTGTTGAGAACAATATTGCTCATGTGCAATTCAAACGCCCGGAAGCACTGAACTCCATGAACAAGGCCTTTTGGCTTGAGCTGCCCAAGTGCATGCAGGACATCGAAGCGAACACTGATGCCCGGGTCATTGTAGTGTCATCCACGGGTAAGCATTTTTCAGCTGGTATGGACCTTGGCGTTTTTACAGATTCCAAAGCCGTGCCGATGAGTGGCGATCCTGGTCGAATGGCGGAGAATCTGCGCCGTGTTGTAATGCAACTTCAGGACACTCTGACCTCTCTGGAGAATGTTCGCTTGCCAGTGCTTGCAGCCATTCATGGAGGTTGTATAGGTGGCGCACTGGATTTGGTGTGTGCGGCAGATAGCCGCTATTGCACCGAAGATGCGTATTTTACGATCAAGGAAACCGAGCTGGGCATGACGGCGGATGTGGGCACTTTGCAACGCTTGCCCAAGCTGATGCCGGAAGGTGTCGTACGTGAGCTGGCTTATACCGGCCGTAAGTTCACTGCGCAGGAGGCCAAAGGGCTGGGTTTTGTGAATGCGCTTTATCCTGACCAGGAATCGTTGCTTGCCGGAGTTATGGAGGTTGCCGCGCAGATTGCCGCCAACTCACCGCTGGCGGTTACGGGGTGCAAGGAAATGCTGAACTACAGCCGTGATCACACAGTGGCTGACAGCCTGAAATACATGGCAACCTGGCAAGCCGGCATGTTCCGCCCCACGGACATGATGAAAACCTTCCAGGCGAAAGCCCAGAAGCAGGCACCACAGTATGATGACCTGTTCCCCGTGAAGAGCCTCTTTGAAAAGTAACTGGCGGTGACGAAACGGAGCAGGGCAAACCTGTCGTCCTATGCTGCCCTGGCGTTCCAGGGTGGCATAGGGGTGGTCGGATTGCTGGTGATCCTGGTTGCAGATATTCCGGTGCAGTTATTCGGCGCCGGCATTCTGCAAAGCATGTTGTTGGGTGTTCTGGGTGCCTTATGCACGTACGGAGCGTTATTGCTTCTTACACAGATTCCAGGTCTGTTTCCGGACAACCTTGGCCAGCAAATGCGCGGGCTGCACCGGTTTGCCTCAGGCTATTCCTGGTTTGTTCTTTTGCTGCTCTCGGTTTTTGCCGGTGTGGGGGAGGAGTTGCTGTTCCGGGGAGCGGTACAGGGTTGGCTTGTGGAGCACACCAATACTGCAACTGGCGTACTGCTGGCCTCTGTACTGTTTGGCTTGGTGCACTATGCCTCTTTCACCTACTTTTTAGTGGCTACCTGCCTGGGATTGGTGCTGGGTGCGGCTTACGCAGTAACCGATAGCCTGCTTCTGGTGATGGTCTGGCACGGAGTTTACGACATGCTGGCGCTGTTCTTTCTGCTCAGGTTTCCTGAGTGGTTTGGTGTAAGTGTGAATCGGAAAGCTTAGGCAGATGCCGCTTGCAATGCTGCGGTTAGCCGCTCCATGACACGGCCGCTGTGGCGCCAGAAATGCCAGTACAGTTTCACATCAAGTGATAGGCCGGGAGCAATGTTCACCAGCTGCCCTGTTTCAATTTCCCGCCAGGCCTGAATCTCCGGAATCATACCGTACCCCATGCCAGCCAGCGCCAGTCTTACAAAACCTTCGGAGGAAGGGCAGAGATGATAGGGAAAAGCGCCGTGATATCCGCTCTGGGCTAAAAACCGGTGCTGTAATTGGTCGTTGGGCCCGAATATGATCGCCGGCGCGGATTGCAGGCTTTGTTCGTTGAAACCCTGGCTGAAGTGTTGTGCCCTATAGGCGGGTGTGGCTAAAGGCAGATAGGTCATGGTGCCCAGGGGGACGCAGCGGGCTCCGGCGGCCGGCTGAGGATTGCTGCACAGGCAGGCCGCTACATCCCCTTCCCGCATCCTGCGCAGAGCGATATCCTGATCTTCCACTACGATATCCAGCAACAGGTCTTCTCTGGTGCAGAACTGGCCTATTGCATCGGCCCACCAGGTTGCCAGGCTGTCTGCGTTCAGGGCGATGCGTAGCCGGGTGGCCGGCTCTGAAAGAGCCGGAAGCGACTTTGCCAGGTCCCTTTCAAGAAGCTGAACCTGTTGAACATGGTTGAGTAACTGTTGCCCGGCAGGTGTGGCCCTCAGAACCGGGCTGCGCAACAGAACCGGTTGGCCAATGCGAATTTCAAGGGTGCGGATCCGCTGGGAAACAGCGGATTGGCTCAGCCCCAGCACAACCCCGGCGCGCTCAAATCCGCCTGTCTCGATAACCGTGGCAAGCGCTTCAAGTAATTTGTAATCAATCATAAGGTCAGCTTATGCACTATTACGAGTATGAATTTTAAGTATAGCGTTATGTGAGTATTCTTGCGGCATCTGAAACAGCGGAGTTCGTAACTGTGTTTGAAAGCTACCTTACGGGGTTAATTGTTTGCGGTGGCCTCATCATCGCTATCGGAGCGCAAAACGCTTATGTACTGAGCCAGGCGATACGGCGCGAGCATCACTGGTTGGCAGCGGGCTTGTGTATGGTTTCAGATGTAACACTCTTTACCTTGGGTATGTTCGGCGTAAGTGCAGCGTTGATGGCGATGCCGGAAGCCCTGGAGATTTTGCGCTGGCTTGGGGTGGCTTTCCTTGGCTGGCTTGCCGTTCAGGCATTTGTGAGAGCGGGCAGGGGAAGAGGAGCGCTGGAAGTTGGAGAGGCAAAGCGAAGAAGCTTGAAAGGCGTTTTGTTTACCACGCTGGCGGTGACCTTGCTGAACCCCCAGGTGTATCTGGATACGCTTTTGTTGATTCCAGCGGTAGGTGCTCAGCAGGAGAATGCAACGACCTTTGTAGCGGGGGCCAGTAGCGCTTCAGTTATGTGGTTTGGGTTGTTGGCCTGGAGCGGGTCCGCCATGGCACCGATACTGTCACGCCCAATGGCTTGGCGAATCATTGATGGTGCAATCGGTGTGATGATGGCGGCTATTGCTATTCATCTTGCTGCAAATGGCAGTTTGCAGGGCTAAGTGCCCCGTTTAATCGAAACGGCGGGCCTGGGAAAGGCGGTCGCGCCAATAATAGCCATTCAGATCTGACATGATGACCCCGGACGATGTTGAAGCATGAATGAAGCGATTGTCTCCCATGTAAATGCCGGCGTGTTGATCCTTGCCCGCTATCCGGAAAAAGACAATGTCACCCGGTTCAATGTTCTCAGTGGAAACCGCCTTGCCATGGCGCAGCATGAGTGAGGTGGAACGTGGCAATTGCTGGCCGAGGCTTTCATGATAGGCGGTGGTTATAAAACCCGAGCAGTCAAACCCGCTACCCGTGGTTCCGCCGTAGTGATAGGGCGCACCTTGATAGCGCTCGAATACCTGCCACAGTTTATCGGCTTTCACCGAGCCGGGCGCAGCTTCTTCCGGCTGATACTGTGAGTATGGGGCGGTAGATTGCAATTGTTGGTTGCTGGCGCACCCGCCCAATATAAACGACACGAGAGCCACCACCATGGCATGTTTGGCAAAGTAGGCCATTGGAAGTCCTGAGCAAAGATTCTGTTTGGATACTGTATTATCTTAACCCGGCTATGTCAGGTTACGGTTTGCGCGATTTGGTATCCTAGCGAAATGTTGAAAATATCGAATGCTGTTGAAATTGCGGAATGGGAAATCGAAATTACCCAAATTCGGTCTCAAGGCCCTGGTGGCCAGAATGTGAATAAAGTGGCTTCTGCGGTACACCTTCGCTTTGATGTACCAAACTCTGCGCTGCCGCCGTTTTATAAGGAGCGCCTTATGGCGCTGCAGGACCAGCGCATCAGCAAGGAAGGTGTGGTTGTCATCAAGGCCCAATCGTTTCGTACACTGGAGCAGAATAAGGACGATGCGCTTGAGCGCTTGAAAGAACTGATACTCGAAGCGGTCAAGGTACAGAAAGTGCGCCGTGCTACCAGGCCTTCAAAATCCGCCCGGCGTAAACGGGTGGATAAGAAGACGCAAAAAGGCAGAACCAAGGCGCTGCGCGGCAAGGTTCAGATGTGAGTTGTCTCTGATGCACGTTTTGGGGCTTCGATCTGTTTGATAAAAGCTTGCACGTCAAGAAACGCCTCCTCAGCTTCCGGTAGCATGGGTGTGAAAATCTGCCATACGTGAACCATGTCCGACCAGGTGTGCAACTTCACCTGTGAGCCTGCGGCTTTGGCCTTGGCGGCGTATCGCCGAGCATTATCCAGTAGCATCTCTGAAGTGCTGGCCTGGATCAGTGTCGGGGGCAACTCTGCAAGGTTACCCAGCAGTGGCGATGCAACAGGACTGGTTGGCGAAATTCGGAAAGCCGCCAGTGTTGCCCACCAGATAACCGGCTTTGGAATCTTCGATAAACCGCCGAAAACTGGCCCCAGCATAGGATCTGTAGCGATATTGCTCCGGTTGCTCGGCGCTGAAAGTGTGAGGTCTGTGGACGGTGAAAACGCCACCGCTGCGTTCGCTTGGCGCAGGCCACTGTCACGAATCCAGGCCAGCAGGCCAAGGGTATGGCTGCCACCCGCAGAATCGCCCGCTACCAGAATGAACGAAGCCTCTCCGGCACCCTCCGGGCCGTTATCAATGAGCCAGGCGTATGCTTCACGACTATCTCGCACGCCATCCATAAAACGATGCTCGGGCATCAGGCGATAGTCCACAGCAAAGACGGCGGCATTAGCTATGTGGGATAGACGATCCGTAATGGCTCTGTGGCTGCGTGGACTCCCGGCGGCCCATGCGCCGCCATGAATGTAGAGAATACGCCTCCGGGCATCTGCACCCGGTGCGATCACCCACTCACCGCGGGGGCTATCGCACCGCCGGAATTCGGACTGGAGTTGGAGGCCATCACTCAACCCGTCCATGTGTTTGCGCAGTGCCATGAGTCTTGCTTTACCTCGAAGCCCGTACCCAGCTTTGCGCATCTCTTTTAGCCGCTCGAGCACGTTCTGGTTCTCTGCACTGGGGCTTGTTGTCTTTACTGAATAGGTTTCCTCATCCAGATGAGAGAGATCCTCTATGCGAAAAAGCAGAAAAGTCAGTGCAACGATAAGTAAAACAACAGTGGCGATAATCCAGAACATGAGTAGCCCGTATCCTGAGAGTTGGCCCGGATGCTCCGGGCACACTATGCTTTGTATCAAAGCATCGCAGATTTTTGCGATTGATACCTTCAAATGTCACAGAAGGAGAAGGGCGATGCAAATAGCCTATCGGGCCAAGGACATCACAGAAGCGCATATCGTTGCCGGGCTACTGAACGCCCGCGGCATTGAAACCCATGTAGGTGGCCTTTATCTGCAGGGTGCAATGGGCGAGATTGGTGCTGCGGGTTTCAGCAATGTTCATGTGGGCGATGAGGATCTCTACCCGGCCCGGCAGGTGATTGCAGAGTATGAGGCAAACGGGCAGGGCGCTCCCGCTGCGGAAGCTCGTGATGGCAAACCCGACTCTTATGCTCGCTGGTTTTTGTTGACCGTGTCAGTTCTGGCACTAATTTGGTTAAACCTTCGCTGATGCATCTGCCTTGTCGTGCTTGTTGATCACCGCTTGACGCTACGCTGCCTTGGCTTTCCGGCTTTGGGGCGCTTTGACGATACAGGTCTTTTTCCTGCAGGGGGCCTTGTGTTTGATGGCCCCGGCTTTTTCCTGCCTTTATTGCCCTCCCGTTGGCCTGCTTTTGGCCCAGGTGCAGGCGGGCGCGCGGAGCCCTTGGGTTTGCCAGTCGCCTTTTTCCTGGCGGTGGCGGGCTTGTCTGGCGCGCCATCTGATGATGAATCACGTATGGCATTAAACAGGCCTGCCAGTTCTTTCTCCGTAAGATCCCGCCATTGACCTACCGCCAACCCTTTCAGATTGACGTTCATAATACGGACGCGCTCAAGCCGGGTGACCTCAAATCCGAAGTGCTCGCTCATTCTACGAATCTGTCGATTCAGCCCTTGCACCAATATTATGCGAAATACAAAACGGCTCTCTTGTACTACTTTGCATTTTTTGGTCATGGTGCCGAGGATGGGTACGCCCCCTGCCATGCCTTGGATAAAAGACTTGGTGATGGGCTTGTCGACCGTTACCACATATTCTTTTTCGTGATTGTTCCCGGCACGAAGGATTTTGTTGACCAGATCGCCGTTGCTGGTCATGAAAATCAGGCCCTGGGAGTCTTTGTCGAGGCGGCCGATTGGGAAAATACGCGTACTGTGACCAACAAAACGCTGTATGTTGTACCTTTCCGCATCGTCGGTTGTGCTGACAATACCCACGGGTTTGTTGAGAGCAATAAACACCAGATCTTCTTCTGCCCGCGGCTCGATCACCTGGCCGTTAACTCTGACCGTATCGCCGGGTAATACCTGATCCCCCACGCTGGCGCGCTTGCCATTGATGTAGACATTGCCCTGCTCAATGTAACGATCCGCTTCCCGGCGGGAACACATGCCGCTTTCGCTGATGTATTTGTTAAGGCGCGTGGAATGATTGCTGGTCATTTACTGTCCGGTTGTGAAGCTGAGAGCGGGCATCATAGCAGGCAGCTGATTCTCTCGCAGCCCACCGGTTGGTGCTTTATTGCGCAGTCTGTCATTATTTTCCAATGTATTTCTCAGCCCTGAGGGCGCAGATATCAATGAATGATACCTATTATTTTTTCGCAGTGTGGCGGGTGTGCTTTTGCAGAGTCTTCGCTGGCCTCGCTCTGCTGCTTGTCCTGCCTGCTTCCGCGCAGACGCTTCACCTGGTAACGGAGGAGTGGCCGGGCCTGATTAACGATACACCGCAAGGGCCTGGTGGTGTGCTATGGGAAATATCAAGAGACGTGCTGGAAAGCATGGGATATCAGATAAAACTGGATTTTGTTCCTTGGAAGAGGGCTCAGCGCCTGGTGGCAGAGAATGCGCGCGACGGTATTATTGGCATGGGCATAACCGATGAGCGAGAGAAAGTTTATCAGTTCCCGGATGAGGCACTTCTGGTGAGTGAAACTGCGGTCTACACGCTGAAAGACAAAAGCTTCGAATATGACGGCCTGGATTCCCTGACAGGAATGAACGTTGGGGTTTCCCCAGGCTATACGTACTCGCCTGAGGTCAGGGCTGCCACCCATTTTGAGCAAGTGAGTATGCCAACTATAGAATCTGGGTTGAAGATGCTGCTGCTGGGGCGGATCGATGCCATGTTGGCAAACCGGAATGTTGTCTGGAAACAGGGCGAGCAGCTGGGTATTGAAGATCAAATCAAGGCTTCCGGAAAACCTGTTAGTGGGGGCCCGGTTTACCTGGCTTTTAGTCCGGAAATTTCTGGTGAGTTTTTGGAGGCATTTTCTCAGGCACTGAAGCGCTACAAGGATACAGAGGCTCATGCAGTTGATGGCCTCCGGTAAACCGGAGGCCATTTTTTCAGTGCCCGTAAATCCGCATGCTTGTGTTCTGGATTGCGAGGTTATCCAGAGCAACTGAGCCAATCGAGGTGCCGCCTACGAGCACTTGCCCGATGGTAATGTCGGCCTCAAAGGTGTTCAGATCAATTGCCAGAGCTGAACTGCCGTTGGCCCGTGTACCGTTATAGATATCCAAATCTACTTTCGCGCCAAGGCGCGTGATAAGCGGGTTGTTTGGATCGAAGTCGGCGCCAGTCACGCGCATGTCACGAATGCCAAGAGCGAGGAACGGGATATCGACATCCAGGTCATCTATGGCAAACATGGTTTGCACATTCATCTTGTCGGTTGCTGTGTCGATGCGAATTTTCAGCTCCGTCAGGATGCCATCCATGGCGAAATTATTGGCCAACAGGGTGGAGTCGGTGTGTCCCTGTAGTGACCATTCGCCAGTCGTCACAGAAAAATCGATTGGTGCTGCAACCAATGGGAATACGTTGATCAGCGCATCACCATCATCTGCAATATCAATTTCCACCTTGATGTTATCGATCAAGGTACTGGACTGACCAAACAGCAGATTCCGGATTCCGGGATCTGTAAATTCAGCAAACATGTCGGTGCGATTGGCACCGCCAATGAAAATATCTTTTACGGACAGTGAACCTTCATCCGTGTAGCGGAACTCTCCAATATTGACCTGGGTTTCCAGCTCAATAGTGACACCGGCCTGGCCGGTGATATTACCCATGTGGGTATCTTCAAGTGGCTTTAACTCCGCGTGTGCCGCGAACGACAGACTTGAAATTGCCAGCACCAGTACTGATTTCTTCAGGCTTTTCATAACGATTCCTTTTTTTGCTTTTGTTATGTAGGTCAGCCGGCTTTTACGCCGGCTGACCTGTTGGGGCTATATTTAATTAGCCCTCTTTTCCTTACAGTTCCGGAGTCAACGTCAGGTCGATGGTGTTGCCGGAACCAGTCAGGAACTGGTTAAGAACGCTTGTCAGAAGACCACAGTTTTCCAGTGGTGGCAGGTCGTACACGCCGCTCACGTCGCCGCCGGTTGCAGGCGAGAAGTTAGAGCCATCTTTGGAGGTCAAAGTAATATCCACAGGCTGGATTGACTGGCACTGATCGCCGCCGCCAACTTTGATAGGCAGGCCGAACAGCTTGAGCTGAACCTTTGGCACCTTGATAAACAGGTGCGAGTTTGCGGTCAACTTGCCGTTTACCAGGCTGCCAGTGGTCATTTCAGACTGCTGGAACTCAACATTTGCTGTCGCTTTCAGGCGGCTGAACAGCACTTTGATTGAGAAATGACCAACGGTAGGGTCAACGTTCAGATCGGCTTCGAAAGTGCCGCTTGCCAGTTCCAGAAGCGTTGCGATGCTGCCGGTCAGAGGCAGGCTGCTGTCCGACGACTTGATGTAGGTAGAGCCTGAAAGGCCCAGCAACAGCTCGATTTCATTCGTAGGTGCTTCAAAGCCTTCGGCGCTCAGGGTTACGGAAACCTCCGGGTTCTCAGCGTCGTTAGAAGAAATCACCAACTGTGCATTGCGCACACCCGCTGAAGCGGCTGTGAAGCCAACATCGATAGCACAGGTCTGCGAAGGAGCCACGGTGGTGCAGTTGTTGGTCTGCAGGAACTCGCTCGCGTCTGGGCCCGCAACGTTGATGCTGTTGATAAGCAGGGTGTCAGTGCCATTGTTGGAAATGGTGACCTGAGCAGATTTGCTCTGGCCTAGCTGAATCCGGCCAAGGTCCACAGAACCGGGTGTTACAGCAATTTCAGGCACTGGTGCCAGAACACTGCGGCCAGTCAGTGCAACGTCGACAGAACTGTTTTCTGCGTCGGTTGAGTTGATGGTCAGAGTTGCACTCTGTGGGCCTTCGCCATCTGGAATATAAGTAAGGTTTACGTCACAGCTTGCGCCGGCTGCGATGGTGTTGCAGCTGTTGCTTTGCATGAATGCACTGGCGTTTGTGCCGGCAATCGAGATGCTGTTGATGCCCAGAGCGGCATTGCCAGTATTGCTCAGAGTAATGGTTTCATCTTTGGTAAGACCTGCCTGCACATTACCAAAGGCCACGTCGGTGCGGTTTACTGCGATACGTGGTGTTTCGACAACGTCACCTTCTACGGTAACGTTTTGCAGCAAGTTATCCTGACCCGCGAGCAGGGTACAGTTGGTCGTGATTTCGCCAATCGGTGCAGGTGCAATGTCACCATTGGCTGTGCGAGCCACCAGATTCAATGTCAGTCCGCCAACGCGAATTTCTGCATTGCCGATATCCTGCTCGGTAAAGGTGAACTCCGGGGCCTGGCCATTTGCTGGAACAGTGAACGGACCTGATTCTGACGGAATGGGGCTGGGGGGAATTGTAAGAGTAACGGTCTGCTCGACTGTGCGACCCGCAGTAATAATCTGGTTGGTGTTTACTGCTGTGCCTTCCACAGTTTCTGAACCGACCAGTTTAAGACCGGTACGGGAGTCCTCGTTTACCAGCGTCATCGCGGTTACCGAAAACGCGGGTAAAGGAGTACCAACGACGGCGCTTGTTGGAATATCGGCGCTGATTTCAGCACTGATGGGCTGCTCACCGATCAGTGGGAATGGGCAGCTGAATTGGAGGTTGGTGGAAACCGGGGCTGCGATAGCGCTCCCGGCGCCGGACATTAATGCCGCCGCTGCCAGGGCGGGCGCAATTACGCGACCGCGGGGGGTGGAGTTCCTGAGTTTCATGAGTTCGTCCTCTGTAAAGCATCGTTGTTATAGGAGGGCGCGCAGACTGCACCGACTAAGGACTGCTCGATCGGACATGCAAAAGACCCTATTGCCACGCGTTTAAACGCAAGTGTGCCCGAGTATTAGGCCTTTGAAGGTGGTTGTGGGTCATTGCCGTTCCCGGCATGGTCTTTGTTCAAAGCGGAGATATAGCGCAGAGAATGTCGAAACCGTGACCGGATTCAAATTGCTCCGGTCACGCCTCGCTAGTCAGGGATCAGGTTGTTTTGCGGGATTGCTTTCGAACATCGCCGGGTGTTTTGCCGGTCCATCCACGGTAGGCTTTGGTAAAGCTTGCCTGATCGCTGAACCCGAGTTTTTCGGCAATGGATTCCAGTGGAACGTTAGTGTCGTTCAGATAGAGAGTTGCGAAGTTTTCGCGAATTTCATTTCTGACTTCACGAAACGATGTGCCAGCACTGGCCAGGTGCTGGCGCAACGTGCGAGTGCTGATGTCGAGACGCCGGGCAATATTGGTGGTAGTGCACGGCCGGCCGGGCTGGGTCATGATCATGTCTCGAACCTGCATCAGTGTTTCATCAGCCAAACCGGTTTTTTCTTCCTTGCTTTTCCGGCTGCGGGCCAGCAAAAATCGCAGGCTGGCTGTATCCTTTTGAGTAGGCTGCCCCTTCAGTGCCATGGAAATCTGATTGAATGGTGCATCGAAACGGAATTCGCAATCCGGCGCCAATGATTGCCAAGAATGGGTGTCGCGGTTGGAGGGAAAGGCAAACTGAATATCGAAATGCTCGCATACCTCCGCTGATACGCGATGAATACTGCCCAGGTACATTTTTGTTACGCAGGGGGCCAGCTCACCAAGCCCCCACGTATCGAGCAGTCGGATGTGGAAGGTTGATCCGGTAGAGTGCAGTTCCATGTCCATCAGCGGAAGCCCTACCCGGAGGTATTGCACGATCATGCTGATGAGTTGTCGGGGGTTGTCTTGGCCGAGTACGGCAAATCCCAGAAGCCCATGGCTTGGCAGATCCAGCTGTTGCCCGAACTGAAATGCCGCCCGTTCGTCATTCATCAGCCAGTCGGCTTTTTGCAGCGCTGTTGTTATTTGCTGCATGCTGACGCTTGCGTCCGGATCGTCCAACATGGCGTCGGTTATGTCGGTGTCGTTGAGAAGGGCTGCCCGCTTCACGCCTCTTCGCTCCATGAATTCGATGAACCGACGAACATAGCGAGCAGAAATCAGCGGGACTTCAAGCGCCATACTATTCGAAATATCCATATTCCTGTCCCTGGGGCGAGAATAGCCCTTCACATCGTCATGAATTACGATTGCTATTGTTTGCGAAAATCCGTTACTGCAGGCTTTCTTCGGCGGGCAGTATAGGCACGTTGGGTTGAAGATATTTTTGGGGCCCGTCACGAAATAGTTGTCATGGCCGGAAATGACAATGAAACATTTGTCAGGTTTGAGGGTGCGGAACAGACATGCATTTGCAAAAATTTACTGGGATGTCAGAGAAAAAGCCGGATGCCAGTGCGGGCGCAATATGCAGTGTGTGCGGGCAGGGCGAGTTGGCAGGATTTCAGACCTTGGGTGATAAAGAGTACCTGCGATGCCCACACTGCAGTGCAACAATTATGGCCCGGAAAAGCTGGCTTGGGCCGGACGAGGAGCGTGCGGTTTATGGGCTGCACGAGAATGATCCGGGTGATACAGGCTACCGGTCTTTTCTTGAGAAACTTGCTTTGCCCATGCTTGAGCGCATTCAGCCAGGGGCTTCCGGGTTGGATTTCGGCTGTGGCCCTGGCCCAGCACTGGCAGAAATGATGCGGGAGGCGGGTATGAAAGTGGCGCTTTACGATCCGTTTTTCCATCCGGCCGAGTCTGCGCTGAGCCACCAGTATGATTTCATTACCTGCACCGAGGTTGTGGAGCATTTACATCACCCGGCCGAGGTGTTCCGTCAGCTGGATGGTTTGTTAAAGCCCGGGGGGTGGCTAGGTGTGATGACCTGTTTTCAGACCTGCGATGATCGATTTGATAAGTGGCACTATCGGCGGGACCCCACTCATGTTGTGTTCTACCGAGAGGCAACATTGAAGGTTGTTGCTGAACGTATGGGCTGGGCTATGTCTGTACCATGCAAGGATGTGGCAATGTTTTATAAGTCGTTATAGAAACCGGGGGCAATGCGCCCCCGATTTGTTTTAAGCCTTTAAAGCCAGGTAAGACCCACGCTGATGATCGCGCCGGTGATGAACAGTAGCATCAGGCAGTATCCCATGATGTCTTTTGCTTTGAGCCCTGCAATAGCCAGTACCGGCAATGCCCAGAAAGGTTGCAGGAGGTTGGTCCAAGCGTCGCCCCAGGCAACTGCCATAGCCACTCGTGGAATGCTTGCGCCAAGCTCCTGGGCTGCCGGTAGCATGACCGGTGCCTGCACGGCCCACTGGCCGCCACCAGAGGGAACAAAAATGTTCACCAGGCCTGCACTGATAAAGCTCCAGAACGGCAGGCTTTCTGCAGTGGCCATGGATACAAACCCCGAGGAAATACTGGCGGCCAGCCCCGAGGCCGTCATTACTCCCATGATTCCGGCATAGAATGGAAACTGGATAACAATGCCTGAACCGCCTTTAACGGCTTCATTCAAGCTATCAAGCAGCCGTTTAGGCGTTTGGTGAAGAATGATTGCCAGGAACAGGAACATGAAGTTGACGATGTTCAGGTTCAGGCCGCCACCGTCCATAAAATACTGGAAAATGAATGCCAAGCCACTGAAGCCAATCAGCCAAGCCAGTATTCTGCTGTTTTCGAGATGGTCCGCAGGGCGGAGGATGGATACGCGGGTGTCTGGCTCGTCATCAAGTACCGCAGGATCAACGTAAACGCTCTCTTCTTCTGAGGGTAGCATCAGTCGGTTTACCGTAGGCACAACAATAAATAGCGCTACGATGATTGCCAGGTTGAAGAAAGCAAAGATGGTTTCGCTGGTGCCAATTACGCCAATGACGTCAGCGGTAAAATGTCCATCGGTTGCGATGACCAGCGGAATTGAGCCCGCAAGGCCGCCATGCCAAACAATAAAGCCTGAGTAGGCACTGGCTATCAGCAATGGATAGTGAACCCTTACTTGCCGTGCAAGTGCTTTGGCAAAAAGGGCACCTACCACCAGGCCAAAGCCCCAGTTGATCCAGCTCGCGACAAGTGCCACGAAGGTAACCAGAACAATCGCCTGGCCGGGTGTGCTTGCAAGAGACGCAATCCGATTCAGTATTCCGCGAACAAGTGGTGTGCTAGCCAACATGAATCCGGTAACCAGAACGAGCAGCATCTGCATCGAGAACGTGAGCAGGCTCCAGAACCCGTTGCCCCACATTTCGACCACAGCCATTGGGCTGTGGCCTTCGAATACCATGGCGGCAATGAAAGCAAAAAGAGAGAGAATCAGGACAAAAATATAGGGATCAGGCAGGTACTTATCTACCAGGCTGACCATTGGCCGAGCGGCTCTATTGAGCATTGGGTATCTCCTTGTTCTTGTTGATTTTGACCTATAGCAGCTTAGATGGTCGCGAGATAAAAACCAAACTAAAAGGCATAAGCGAAAGGTATAGGGAGACTTTCGCGAACGAAGGTGCTTTAGGCGAGAGGGGGAAGAAGAGAGGGCGCTTTAATTCAGAACGTGGATAGCCCGGTGGCTTCCATTAAGCGATAACGCCAGTAGCGTAGCCGGGAGTCATCGGCCCAGCGCTCATAGGGCAGGCTCAGTACTGGATCGCTGCCTGGGCCCGACTGCCACTGTGTTTCAAAGAAACTAACGGATTTAGTGGCCACTTCAGAATCAGCTGGTACGGATACCCAGGCGTTGGTTTCCAGGTTCAGATCATCAAGGTTGCGCCGGGTAAAGTTGGCGGAGCCCAGCAGAAGTTCAGTCGGGCCCACCAATGGGCGGAACATCAACAGTTTACTGTGGCACTGCTCGCCAAAGGTGTTGCACCAGCGTACCGGGATGCCGGCTTTGTGAAGTTCCAGGGCAACCTGTCGGTTGGGTATGCCGCTTTTCTGGTGGCCGAACGCTTCGTTATTGGCGTCGAGAATTACCCGCACCTGTGCGCCGCGCTTATGGGCATCGAGCAGGGCAGCAACAATCTCCCGGTGTGAGAGATAGAAAAAGGCGAGATCCAGGTGGCTTCCGCTCTCGGCCTTGGTGATCATCTCTAGTGCGGCATCCCGAATTGCAGATTCTGTTTTAATTGCAACGGTGCCGGTGGCACTCTCATCAGGTAGTTGATGCGAAGCCGTCTGGTTGATCAGTTCGTCCAGTATCGGGTTGGGCTGGCCAGACATTGCCAGAACCGCTTGCTCAGTTTTCAGAACATCGGCAACCGCAGGGCCAGTAAAGCTGATGGCAATGTTGCTGTGTCGGCTGCTGCCATCGTGAGGGTTCGCAGATGTTATAAGAGCGCGCAGTTTATCCCCTTCATCTGTAACCAGAACCTTGCGATGGTTTGCTTTGAAGTTGGGCAAGGCAAGGTAGCTGCGAACAGTGACAGGCTCTGTGCCCAGAGCGTTTGGTAGCCAACCACCTTCAGAATTATTTCCAAACCATTGGCAGCAAACGCGCCAGATTGCAGACCATGCGGGGTTGCTGTCACGAAGTGGCCGCAAATTTGTCTCTGTTACCGCAATGCTAGCTTGACGTAGCGCTTGAAACCAGGGCGACACTGAGCCTCCGTAAAGGGTATTCAGCGGGTCTGAGATAACAATAATTTCCAGCTTTGGCCGCTCTGCCTTCCGGTTGATCAGTGCCTGGGTAAGCTGCTCGGAAAGACGACGATGCTCCACGCCCTCTGGGCTGCTGCTATTGAAGAGAAACATGTCGACCAGAATGAGGGATTGAGCCTGGCTTATGAGGCGCAGGACTTCGTCGAATATTTCATGGTCGCGGGTTTCTGAGCCATCGCTGTGATGGTAGGTCGAATCCGTCAGTAGCGTTGCGTCGTTGAGGGGATAGGTGTCGCCGTTGTGGCTGATCCCGGGGGGCAGGGGCTTGTAGGAGTGATACAAGCCCACACCAACCAGTGTCAGAATTATGAATGCGAGCAATATCTTCAATGACATAAGCGGCCCGGTGCAGTCTTAACCAGCGTGGTTTTCTTTTACAAGAGTAGAAAAGCGCTCTAGCAGCCCTGAAGCTTCCGGTGCATCGGTAACGGAATCGATCATGGCGCTTGGGTCAAATCCCTCGCGCTCCAGATCAGGTGTCTGCACACCGAGATATGCTCTCATAACAGTGCTGGAGAACTCCGGATGGAATTGCACGCCCCAGGCGCACTTGCCAACACGAAACGCCTGGTGTGGCTCAAACTCGTTGCGGCCAAGCAAAACAGCGCCCGGTGGCAGGCTTAAAACTGACTGCATATGGGTGAGCTGTGCGCTGAACGTGTTTGGCATGTTGCCAAACAGCATGTCATCTTTGGCACTGGCGAGTAGCTCGACATTCCTGGTACCGCTTTCGCGGCCCTTCGGGTGAAAGCCTACCTCTCCACCCAAGGCGTGCGCCAAAAGCTGGTGCCCGTAGCATACGCCGAGCAGTGGGATCTCTTTCTCGACAACGCGGATCAGCCATTGAGCGGCCCTTTCACTCCAGGCTTCCCGATCACTGACCATGGCGGGAGAACCGGTTACGACAACGCCGTCCCAGTCGGCCGGGTTGTCAGGAAGTTCGCCGGCTACAGCGTTGAATACTGTAACGTCGAGACCGGGTGACAAACCGCGCAGAAACCATTGGTCGAAATCACCGAATTGCTCTTCGATAGCCGGGTAGGTGCTGCCAGTTTTCAGGATCGCCACTCTTGGTTCTTGCGGGTTCACTTTTCTGGCTACTCTTCAGGCAGTTCGGCGTTGTGGAAAATATTCTGCACGTCATCCAGTTCGTTCAGCATGTCGCAGAATTTCTCGAACATGGGAATGTCATCGCCTTCCACTGGCGTACTGGTTTTCGGCAGGAACTGAATTTCGTCTACTTCGAAGTCGATATCGGCAAAAGCTTCTGTCAGTGCCTGGCGAGCCTTGGCGTATTCGGTGTTTGGTGTAAATACTGTGATCTGGCCTTCTTCGTTTTCAATGTCGGTAACGTCGACATCTGCTTCCATTAAGGCTTCAAGAACGGCTTCGTCGTCTTCACCTTTGAAAACGAAAATCGCACTGTGGTCGAACATGTGTGCCACGGTGCCGGGTGTGCCGATTTTGCATTTGGTTTTTGTGAAAGCGAGGCGAACATCGCCAAACGTACGGTTTGGGTTATCGGTCAGGCAGTCGACAATTACCATGCAGTTGCCTGGGCCGTAGCCTTCGTAACGAGCGGGAGAGTAGTCTTCCCCGGCACCACCACGGGCTTTGTCTATGGCTTTTTCAATAACGTGAGAGGGCACCTGATCTTTTTTGGCGCGCTCAATAAGCCCGCGTAGCGACAGGTTGCCGTCTGGGTCTGTGCCCCCGGATTTGGCGCTCATATAAATCTCGCGCCCGTATTTACTGTATACCTTGGTTTTGGCCTCCGCTGTTTTGGCCATGGATTGCTTGCGGTTCTGGTAGGCTCTGCCCATTTTTTGCGCTGCCTCATACTTGCTGGGGAAAAGGTGGGATTTTACGCAAGAATAGCAGTTTGGGACAGGCCTATTTGGCTGGCCTGTCCCTTAGGTGCTTATACGTAGTCAACAGGAGCGCGATAGTTGTCCTGTACCATCAGGTCGATTCCGCACTCAACACTGCTGACCCAACTCAGGAAACGATCGATCATTGCGGGCCCTTCGAAGCGCTTTCCGTGCTGAGGCACAATCATTTCAATGTCCATATCGCGGATCATATTGGCCCAAAGCTGGCACACTTTTTTTGACGCGATATAGCGCCGGTGAAATCCCATCATGTGTGGAATATGTCGGTCAAAATCCTTTACTGGCAAGTGGTCGTCTTCTGCGCCTATAGAGGCGCCGAGATCCCCTGAGAACAGAATTTTCGAGACCGGATCATAAAACTGCAGGTTGCCGACTGAGTGCATGAAGTGGGCAGGCAGGCATTGAAGGTAGGAATCACCAAGCCGTACGTTAGCGCCTGCATCCGGAATGCTGATGATGCGATCGTAAACACTGCCGCTCAGCTGATTGGTAACGTAGCTCGACACCAGATGAGGCAGGAATCTGGCCCACAGTTTTGATGTCACGATTTTCGCATTGGTATGGACAATCCATCGGTCTATTGCACCGATGATGTCCGGGTCCTGGTGCGACGCAAACACAAAGTCCATGTCTTTGATGTTCATGTACTTTGACGCTGCGACAGCAAGTGGTGTGTAGGTGAGGTCTCCTCCCGGGTCAATCAGGGCTTCGTGTTTGCCGTCGACTAGCAGGAACTGGTTGGATTGGACACCTTCTCCGGTGACCAGAGAATCGAACATCAGACACTTATGATGCCCGTTATCGAAAAGGATAATCGGCTCGTTTGCCATCTTGATCTCCGCAGTAAAGGAAGGCCGGCTGTTGCACCGGATATTGCAAGTTGCGCGGAGGGTACAAAATTGATGGATAGCAACAATTGCTTCAGGTCAATTATCTGATATCCATCAAGTAACAATTTGTTTCATATGACAAAAACCGCTTAGGCCAGCCTTGGAACCTTTTTCATGCCTTGGCGTATGGCTCGCTCAAGGCTTGTACTAACCAGTTTGCCTGTGTAGGGAACGCGGTCCTCAAAGGTAATCCGATAGCGCACGCGGGTGTGGCCTTCTGGCGTATCTTCAAAACGAATCCGGCCCAGGTGGTTGCGAATCGGGCTCATGCTGGTGATGGTGTATTCAATCAGTATGTCCGGTTCGAAACTGGTGACGGTTTCTTCCAGACCGATAGGGCCGATACCGATTTTACGCACAGAGCCAAGGCCATTTGGGTCGGCCTGATCGCTGTTTTTAATTCGCTTTACGGGTGCGCCCAATAGTTTCCCGAAGCTTTGGTGATCGGCAAACAGTGCAAACACTTTGCTGCGGGGTACATTGAAGGTTTCATCAATTTCAAACGTATGCGTAGCCATTTTGAGTGCTCTTTATTGTGTCTTTATCCCGAAGACTAGCGGTTTCGTTACTTCAACAAAAGTCGTAGATGGCGGCAGAGCAGTTACTGGCCTGCTGTGTCTAGCCGGTATGAGGCTAATTCACTATTAGTGTCTTGATGAATGACGGTAGTCTCTTGGCGACTGCCCCATAACTTTCTTGAATAATCGGGAGAAATAGTAAGCATCGTCATAACCCAGGCGATGGCTTACATCAGTAAAGCTGAGGCTTGTTGTGTCGAGCATTTGGCAGGCGCGCTCTACCTTCAGATGCAGGAAGTGCTGAATGGGAGAGGTTCCTGTCTGCTCTTTGTAGCGAGTAGCGAAGTGCGCGGGAGAAAGCCCGGCAAGATCCGCAAGTTGCTCCAGAGTAATGCGCTCGTCCAGATGCTCATGCATATAGTTATTGATGGTCTCCAGTTCGGATTTTCGTTCATGGCTAGTTTCATCAATACTTATCGGAATGGCTGCAAACAGTTGCCTTAAACGATTGGCCGCATGAATCAGCCCGCGTGCACGGAAGCCTGTCTGGCGAACCGATAAAAGGCCATTGAAGTCCACCAGAAGTCTGGGTTGCCGCCCAAGTTGGCGGACCGGTGTAGAGTCATCAAATCCCATGTATTTGTGAAACTCGCTAGCCAGCGGCCCTGTGTAGTGAACCCAGTGAATTGTCCAGGGATTATCGGGGTCTGCTGTGTAGCGGTGGCTGGCGCCAGCGGGTAGTAACAGAAGATCTCCCGCCTCCAGTGTGTAGGGTACACCTTTCACATTCAGAAATGCCCGACCTTCAGTACAGTAAATCAAAAGATTGTCGCGATGATTCTCCCGATGCATATGGTGCCCCGTCGCCCGACGGTAATGGCCGAAGGCCAGAGGATAGAGGTCCCGGGTAAGAGGGTGCTGCGACAGGAGGTTAATAATAGGGGCAGGCACCACATAGCGAATGCTGTCTTTGGGTACTGGCCATTGGGAGGTTTGAATCATGATTCTTACTGTTACCTTCGGTATAGCTAATCGAAAGATAGTCCATCAAGGTCGAAATTTAGTCAATCACCAAGTGCGGGTGGGCGTGCTAAGGTCTATCCATACATAGCCAGAGTGATCCTGCTTTTGGCCACCCTCTCGCACAACAAAAAACAGGGATACCGACATGAAAAATGTTCCACTGTACCTCGCTGGTGAATTTGTTCAGAGCCAGACCAATGAATGGATTGATGTGACCAATCCGGCCAATAACGAAGTGATCGCCCGAGTGCCATGCGCAACCAATGCAGAAATGCGTAAGGCGATCGATACGGCCGGCGAGGTGTTTAAAACCTGGAAAGAGGTTCCGGTTTCTGAGCGTGCCCGTGTGATGATGCGTTATCAGGCCCTGCTGAAGGAGCATCACGACGAAATAGCTGAAATCCTGTCACAGGAAACCGGCAAAACCTTTGATGACGCCAAAGGTGATGTGTGGCGCGGCATTGAAGTGGTTGAGCATGCGGCCAACGTCCCTTCCATGATGATGGGGGAAACGGTTGGCAACGTAGCACGTTCAGTTGATACCCATTCCTGGATTCAGCCGTTGGGCGTTTGTGCAGGTATTACGCCGTTCAACTTTCCAGCGATGATCCCGCTTTGGATGTTCCCCCTTGCTATCGCTTGCGGTAACACGTTTATTCTCAAGCCTTCCGAGCAGGACCCGCTGACCCCGATGCGCCTTGCTGAGTTGTTTGAAGAGGCTGGTGCGCCGAAAGGTGTTCTACAGGTTGTTCACGGTGGCAAAGAGCAGGTGGATGTTTTGCTTACCGATCCCGCCATTAAAGCCATCTCTTTTGTAGGTTCTGTACCGGTTGGCCGTTATATCTACGAAACCGGTACCCGCCACATGAAACGCGTTCAGAGCTTTGCTGGCGCCAAAAACCACATGGTGATCATGCCCGATGCTGATAAGCAGCAGGTGCTTAATGCCCTGGTGGGTGCGTCAGTTGGTGCGGCGGGCCAGCGCTGTATGGCTATCTCTGTCGCTGTGTTCGTGGGTGAGGCCCAATCCTGGATTCCCGAATTGAAAGAAGCCATGGAGAAGGTTCGCCCAGGTGCCTGGAATGATTCCGGCGCCAGCTATGGCCCGGTGATCTCTGCCAAGGCCAAGGATCGGGTTGAGGCACTTATCGCCACCGGAGAGGCCCAAGGTGCGAACCTGCTTCTCGACGGCCGTGGCTGTACGGTAGATGGTTTGCCCGATGGCAACTGGGTTGGCCCAACTCTGTTTTCGGGTGTGACCACCGATATGGACATCTACAACGAAGAAATCTTCGGCCCTGTGCTGGCCTGTATGGAAGAGAACAGTCTGGAAGATGCCATCGACCTGATTAACAAGAGCCCTTATGGCAATGGCGTGTCGATCTTCACCGGCTCCGGTGGTGCAGCACGCAAGTTCCAGCATGAAATTGAAGTGGGGCAGGTGGGTGTGAACATCCCCATTCCTGTGCCCCTGCCGTTCTTCTCGTTCACCGGCTGGAAAGGCTCGTTCTACGGTGATCAGCACGCATACGGCAAGCAGGCCGTTCGCTTCTACACTGAGACTAAAACGGTTACCTCCCGTTGGTTCTCCAGCGAGGCAACATCATCTGAGGCGAACTTCTCTATTCAGTTGCGTTAATTGCGATCTTCACCAGGAGCCTGACGATGGATTTTAACCTGACTGATGATCAGCTGGCGTTCCGGGAGGCCGCTCGAGCCTTTGCTGAAAAAGCCATGGCACCCCACGCAGCCCAGTGGGATGACGAGCATATTTTCCCGGTAAGTGTTTTGAAAGAAGCCGGCGAAATGGGTTTCATGGGTATTTATACCCCGGAGGCGCTTGGCGGTATGGGCCTTTCCCGGCTGGATACCTCTGTGATTGTTGAGGAGCTGGCATCTGCCTGCCCCTCAACGGCCGCATTTATCACGATTCACAATATGGCGACCTGGATGGTTGCAAGCTTCGCGCCTGATGATCTTAAACGGGAGCTTGTTCCGAAGCTGGCCAGCGGGGAGTTGCTTGCATCTTACTGCCTCACAGAACCCGGTGCGGGTTCTGACGCGGCCAGCTTGCGTACGAAAGCAGTGCGGGATGGCGATAGCTATGTAATTAATGGCAGCAAAATGTTTATCTCTGGCGCCGGCGAAACGGACATTCTGGTGTTGATGGCGCGCACGGGCACGGCGGATTCTGGCGCCAAGGGTATTTCCACCTTTGTGATTCCTGCCAATGCTGAAGGTATTACTTACGGCAAGAACGAAGAGAAAATGGGTTGGCACAGCCAGCCTACTCGCACCGTTAACCTTGAGAATGTGCGTGTTCCGGCAACCAACCGCGTGGGTGAAGAAGGCGACGGGTTCGCCATTGCCATGAAGGGCCTTGATGGTGGCCGCCTCAACATTGCCACCTGCTCCTTGGGTGGTGCACAGGCGGCATTGGTGCGAGCCCGCAACTATATGCACGAACGGCAACAGTTTGGAAGGCCACTGGCTGCGTTCCAGGCACTGCAATTCAAACTGGCGGATATGGCAACCAACCTTGTTGCAGCCCGGCAGATGGTGCGCCTCGGTGCGTTCAAGTTGGACAGCGGAGACCCCGAAGCCACGTTGCACTGTGCCATGGCCAAACGTTTCGCGACCGATGCCTGCTTTGAAGTGGTAAATGATGCACTGCAGTTGCACGGGGGCTACGGTTATATACGGGAATACCCTTTGGAGCGCTTCCTGCGCGACCTGCGTGTGCACCAGATTCTGGAAGGCACCAACGAAATCATGCGTCTGATTATTGCCCGTCGCTTGTTGGATGACGGTGTGGCCGAGGCCATTCAATAAATCGCAAAAATAACAGGAGAAGGATGATGAGCGATTTGATTCAGCTCGAGAAACGCGGACACATAGCAATACTGACCATCAACAATCCACCGGCCAATACCTGGACAGTGGATTCTTTGGCTGCACTGACCAACATCGTCCGTGAGCTTAATGAAGACAAGAATATTTTTGCATTGGTTCTGACCGGGCAGGGCGAGAAATTCTTCTCTGCTGGCGCCGATCTTAAAACCTTTGCCGATGGCGATAAGGCTCGAGCCAATGAAATGGCTCAGCTCTTTGGTCAGGCATTTGCAGCGTTGACCAAATTCCGTGGCGTATCCATTGCTGCGATTAACGGTTACGCCATGGGCGGTGGCCTTGAGTGCGCGCTGGCCTGTGATATCCGCATTGCGGAAGAGCATGCGCAAATGGCATTGCCGGAAGCAACCGTAGGCTTGCTGCCCTGTGCTGGCGGCACCCAGAACCTGCCTTGGATTGTGGGAGAGGGTTGGGCAAAGCGCATGATTTTATGCGGTGAGCGTGTGAAGGCCGACAAGGCTTTGCAGATTGGCTTGGTTGAAGAAGTTGTACCCAGTGGGAAAGGCCTGGAAAAAGCTTTGGAATTGGCTGAAATGGCGTGCAAGCAAAGCCCGTCTTCCGTAGCCCGCTGCAAAACGCTGGTGATGAGTTCCCGCGATGGCCGCAGTCATTCCGATAGCTGGCGCATGGAGCGTGAGCTGTTTGTGGAGCTGTTTTCAACCGAAGACCAGAAAGAAGGCGTCAATGCC
This sequence comes from uncultured Marinobacter sp., assembly GCF_947488835.1. Classification (GTDB taxonomy): domain Bacteria; phylum Pseudomonadota; class Gammaproteobacteria; order Pseudomonadales; family Oleiphilaceae; genus Marinobacter. The sequence continues at coordinate 288,850 of NZ_CANLBK010000002.1, forward strand.
TTCCTTGAAAAGCGCAAACCAGAATGGAAAAACCGTTAAAGGCTTCTGAACTCCTGAGGCAAATCGGTTTAAGGGATTTTTTATGAGTCATCAACCTGTTAAAAGCCATCAACCTGTTGTTTTTGAAGAGTGGAAGACCGCTGACGGTGCCGTTATCGCGGTGGCGAGGCTGAATACGCCCAAATCGCTGAACGCACTCTCCCTTGAGATGATTCGGATGCTGGTGCCACAACTCAAGAGTTGGGCAGAAGATGATCGCGTTCGTGCCGTCTGGATCGAAGCTGAAGGCGACAAGGCATTTTGTGCTGGTGGCGATATTGTTGCGCTCTATAGGAGCATGACCGAGCCCCAAAGTGGCGGTGGTGCCAGCGCCGGTGAGACCTTCTTTACAGAAGAATACGAACTGGATTATTTGATCCACACCTACCCCAAGCCGGTTATCTGTTGGGTGCACGGCATTGCTATGGGCGGTGGTATCGGCATTCTGGCCGGCGCATCCCATCGGGTCGTAACAGAAACGTCCATGATGGCAATGCCTGAAACCAGTATCGGGCTTTACCCGGATGTGGCGGCAGGCTGGTTTCTGAATCGCGCTCCCGGTCGTACCGGGCTATTTCTGGGATTGACTGGCGGGCGCATGAACGCAGCCGATGCCATCTTTGTGGGTTTGGCCGATCGCTTTATCAAGCACGAAGAAAAAGCTGCGGTAGTCGCTGATCTGGCCGCGCACAGCTGGCAAGGGGAAGATGCTTTTGCGGTAGTAGGCAGTGTGCTCAGGCAGCATGAAAATCAAAGCGCAGATGCCTTGCCGGAATCCCGAGTACGGGCTCATTTCGATGACATCAACCGGGTAACCGATGCCGACAGTCTGGCCAAGATGGTTGCCCAGATGAAAGAACTGGCTGGCGGTGACGGCTGGCTGGCGAAATCAACCAAACCCTTGGCATTCGCCTCGCCAACCTCACTGGCGTTGTGTTGGCAGCACTTGCAAAACTGTCGCCTGGACAGTCTCCGCGAGGTGCTCGACAAAGAGCTCGTGCTCTCCAAAAACTGCCTGATAAATGGCGAATTTGCCGAAGGTGTTCGTGCCCTCCTGATCGACAAGGACAAACAGCCCCGCTGGCGTTACGCGTCACTGGAGGAAATGAACAGCGAGTGGATCGACAGCTTTTTCGAACAATAGCCTAACAGGCCGCCTGAGCAAGGGCGGCCCACTCAACCGAATACAAAAACAAGGGGATGATTATGGCAACGATTACCTTTATTGGCCTGGGCAACATGGGTGGCCCCATGGCCAGCAATCTTGTGCGAGCCGGGCACGATGTAACCGTTTTTGATCTGTCAAAAGATGCGGTAGCTGCGCTGGTATCAGAAGGTGCCAAAACGGCAGACACAGCCCACGACGCGGCCAAAGGCGCTGAGTGTGTGATCACCATGCTGCCGGCAGGCAAACACGTAGAGGCTGTGTATCTGGGTGAAGATGGTTTATTGGCGGCTCTGCCCGAGGGCACGCTGGTTATTGATTCATCCACCATCTCACCAGAAACGGCGTGCAGTGTTGCTGAGCAGGCTGAAGCCAAGCGCCTTCCATTCCTCGATGCGCCTGTTTCCGGCGGTGTTGGTGGCGCGACGGCGGGCACGCTGACCTTCATTTGTGGCGGCGATGAAGAGACCTTTAATAAAGCAAAGCCGATTCTGGAAGCCATGGGCAAGAACATCTTCCACGCTGGCGATCATGGTGCTGGCCAGGTCGCGAAAATCTGCAACAACATGCTGCTGGCTGTACTCATGGCGGGTACCAGTGAAGCCTTGGCGCTGGGTGTGAAAAACGGACTGGATCCCGCGGTTCTCTCTGAAATCATGAAGCAAAGCTCTGGCGGCAACTGGGCGCTGAATGTGTACAACCCTTGGCCTGGCGTAATGGACGGCGCGCCCGCATCCCGGGGCTACGAAGGGGGCTTTCTGGTCAATCTGATGAACAAGGATCTTGGCCTTGCCTTTGATAATGCCGTGAAAAATCAAGCAGCCATTCCCATGGGCTCGCTCGCCCGTAACCTGTTCACACTCCATGCTGAGCATGGCAACGGGGCACTGGATTTCTCAAGTATTCAGCGTTTTTATAAGCCCGAGTAGCGCCTGCGGGGTACGATCTTTCGTGCCCCGACATTCATCCCCAGTTGAATTTATCCCTCCTTTGGAGTTGCCGGATTTGATGCCAAAAACTGTTGAGCAAGGTAACTATAAGTAGGACAATGAACGCCAATACGCTGGATCGGTAGCGAGTAAAACGTAGCCGGTTTTTGATCACGGCTGCAGGCTGCCTTCCCTATGCTGACGAACACTTTTGTACTCTATTTGTCGACCGTTCTGATCTGGGGGTCGACGTTTATAGCGATACCTCTCCAGTTGGGTGAAGTACCGGGCGACGTGTCCATTGCCTACCGCTTCGGGCTGTCTGCGCTGGTGCTCATGGTTTGGTGCAGCCTTACCCGGCGGAATCTGCGATTTGGTTTCCGGCAGCATCTCTGGATGGCAGGTCAGGGGCTGATGCTGTTTGGCTTTAATTACATGCTGGTTTATCAGGCAGCTGCAGATATCACCAGCGGATTAATTGCCGTGGTGTTCTCCACAATCATTGTGATGAACATCATCAACGGCGCTCTGTTTTTCGGCAATCGAATGCCCCGCGCAGTGATTGGGGGCGCGGCGCTTGGGCTTGTGGGGATTGTCCTGGTGTTTTTGCCGGAAGTTCGCGCGCTGGACGCAGACGGCACCACCTTGCGGGCTATCATTCTGAGCTTGGCGGGCACCTTCATCACCTCGTTCGGTAACATGCTCTCTGCCCGCAATCAGTCCTCCAAACTGCCTGTCATGCAAACCAACGCCTATGGCATGGCTTATGGTGCTCTTTTGCTGGCGCTCATTGCATGGGGTAGGGGTGAGGCATTCGTTTTCGAAGCCACCTGGAGCTACACCGGCTCTTTGGTCTACCTGGCTTTGATCGGCTCAGTCCTCGGTTTCGGCAGTTTCCTTACATTGCTCGGGCGAATAGGGCCGGAGCGTGCAGCCTACTGCATGGTGCTTTTCCCAATCGTGGCACTTGCGCTCTCAACGGTATTCGAGAATTACATCTGGACAATTGAGGCGGTTGCCGGCGTATCCCTGGTACTTGCCGGTAACCTGCTGGTCATTCTGCCCAAAGAAAAACTGCAACGGGTGTGGCGAGTTTTCCGGCCAGCTGCTGCCAGCCCTGCCGAGTAGGTGTGTTGCGGAGGTAGTGATTGGTACTAGGTATGAGTAGCCAGGCGTTAGGTCTATAATGGCCGCCCTGAATGGCCCGCACTCTATGGTCAAGGCGCGCCGAAATCTCTAAACCGAGTACCCTCGCAATGGAAATCAACGTCAATTATCTCGACAACCTCCGAGTTGAAGCCAAGTTTGATGACTTCTCGGTGATTGCCGACCAGCCTGTTCGCTACAAAGGCGACGGCTCGGCACCAGGCCCTTTTGACTACTTTCTGGCTTCATCAGCCCTGTGCGCCGCTTATTTTGTGAAGGTGTACTGCGTGGCGAGGGATATTCCAACCGATAACATTCGCCTGTCCCAGAACAACATTGTTGATCCGGAAAACCGCTACAAACAGATTTTCAAGATTCAGGTTGAGCTGCCGGACGACCTGCCCGAGAAGCATCGCCAGGGCATCGTGCGCTCAATTGACCGCTGCACGGTTAAAAAAGTGGTGCAAACTGGTCCGGACTTCCAGATCGAAATTGTCGACAATCTGGATGAAGATGCCCAGGCGCTCTTGACGATCAAGCCAGAGGGCGAGGCTGATACCTACATTGAGGGTAAGGATCTTCCGCTGGAGCAAACTATTGCCAACATGAGCGGCATTCTGGCCGGTTTGGGCATGAAGATTGAGATTGCCTCCTGGCGCAATATTGTTCCCCATGTGTGGTCATTGCACATGCGGGATGCCGCATCGCCCATGTGTTTCACCAATGGTAAAGGCTCCACCAAAGAAAGTGCTTTGTGTTCGGCATTGGGTGAGTTTGTAGAGCGTTTGAACTGCAACTTCTTCTACAACGACCAGTTTTTTGGTGAGGAAATCGCCAACAGCGAATTCGTGCATTATCCAAGGGAGCGCTGGTTCAAGCCTGGCCCCAACGATGAATTACCGGAAGGTATTCTGGATGAGCATTGCTTGGCCATCTATAACCCGGATGGCGAGTTGCAGGGCTCCAACCTGATTGACACAAACTCCGGCCGTGCGGATCGCGGTATATGTGCGCTGCCCTACGTGCGCCATTCTGACGGCGTGCCCGTGTACTTCCCGACCAACCTCATTGAAAACCTGTTTTTGAGCAACGGCATGAGTGCGGGAAATACGCTGGCAGAGGCGCAGGTGCAGTGTCTGTCGGAAATTCTCGAAAGGGCCGTAAAAAAGCAGATCATTCAGGAAGAAATCGCTCTGCCGGATGTGCCTATGCATGTTCTGGAAAAGTACCCGAGTATTCTTGAAGGGGTGCGGGCTCTGGAAGCCCAGGGCTTCCCCATACTGGTAAAAGACGCCTCTCTTGGCGGCCAGTTCCCAGTAGCCAACGTTACCCTGATGAACCCGAAAACCGGTGGGGTATTTGCCTCTTTCGGGGCGCACCCAAGCATGGAAGTCGCTTTGGAACGCAGCCTTACTGAGCTGATGCAAGGCCGCAGTTTTGAAGGCCTGAACGATTTTCTGCCCCCCACGTTCAACAGCCTGGCCATCACCGAGCCCAATAATTACGTAGAACACTTTATTGATTCCAGCGGCGTGATGTCCTGGCGTTTCTTCAGTGCCAAGGCGGATATAGCGTTTGAAGAGTGGGACTTCACTGGCACCACGGAAGAGGAGGCCGCTACACTATTCAGTATCATTGAAGACATGGGCCACGAAGTCTACACCGCGATTTATGATGACCTGGGTGCCCCGGTTTGTCGCATGCTGGTGCCGGGCTATTCCGAGGTGTATCAGGTAGAGGATCTGATCTGGGATAACACCAACCGGGCTTTGGATTATCGCGAAGATATTCTTAATCTACACATCCTGAGTGATGAACAGCTAGCGGCTTTGGTAGAGCGCCTGGACGATAGCCAGATAGACGATTACACAGACATCATTACCCTGATCGGTATCGAGTTTGATGAAAACACCGTGTGGGGCCAGCTCACCATACTGGAGTTGAAGCTGTTGATTAATTTGGCGCTCAAGCAATACGAAGACGCCCTGGAAAGGGTGGAAATGTTCTTGCAGTTCAATGACAACACAGTAGAGCGCGGCTTGTTCTATCAGGCCATGTGCGCGGTACTGGAAGTCACTCTGGATGACGAGCTTGAGCTGAGTGATTACGTGTTTAACTTCCGGCGCATGTTTGGTGATGAGGTCATGGATGCCGTGGTCGGCTCAGTGGATGGCAGCGTTCGTTTCTATGGTTTGACCCCGACCAATATGCAGTTGGAAGGACTGGACAGGCATCTGCGCCTGATTGACAGCTACAAGAAGCTGCACGCAGCACGTGCGGCCAAAGCCGGGATTGAGTTGCCCACGCAAATTTTAAACGTTACAGGATAATCATCATGGCAGACAAAATTAGGGTAGCCATTGCCGGGTACGGCAATCTGGGCAGGGGTGTGGAATCTGCGTTGGCGCAGAATCCGGATATGCAGTTGGTTGGCGTGTTCAGCCGCCGCGATCCCGCCAGTGTTGCGCTTCTGGACAGCAAAGTGCCGGTTTATGCCATGGCCGATATTGAGCAGTACCAGAACGACGTTGATGTAATGATCCTTTGCGGCGGCTCAAAAACCGACCTGCCTGAGCAGGGGCCGTATTTGGCGCAGTTCTTCAATACTGTTGATAGCTTCGACACCCATGCCAAAGTAAACGAATACCACGCGGCACTGGATGAGCCAGCACGCAAAGCGGGCAAGCTTGCGCTGATGTCAGTGGGTTGGGATCCCGGCCTGTTTTCACTGAACCGTCTGTTTGGTGAAACCATCCTGCCGGAAGGCGAAACTTATACCTTCTGGGGCAAGGGTTTGAGCCAGGGTCATTCGGATGCAGTGCGCCGTGTTGACGGTGTTAAAAAAGGCGTGCAGTACACCTTGCCCTCTCAGGATGCTATTGCCCGTGTACGCAACGGTGAGCAGCCCGAACTGACTACCCGTGAAAAGCATGTGCGTGAGTGCTTTATCGTCCTGGAAGACGGTGCGGATGCTGAAACCGTACGCAACAGCATTGTCACCATGCCGGACTATTTCGAGCCCTTCGACACCACGGTTAACTTCATTGATGAGGCTACCTTCACGGCAGAGCACAGTGCCATGCCCCATGGCGGCTTCGTGATTCGCAGTGGCGAAACCGGCACCCAAAGCAAGCAGACTATCGAATATTCACTGGCGCTTGGTAGTAACCCGGAATTCACCGCCAGTGTGCTGGTAGCCTACACTCGGGCAGTCCATAAAATGGCCCAGGCAGGCGAAACCGGTGCCAGATCTGTATTTGATGTGGCTCCGGGTTTGCTGTCACCCAAGAGCCCGTCACAACTGCGCAAAGAGCTGCTCTGATAGAGTAGCGCCAACGCCTTATGGAAATAACTGCCATGTCTGATCCCGGTATTAGCTGCTCAAACTGCCAGGCCTGCTGTTGCCGCCTGGAAGTGATGCTGATTACCGAGACAGGCGTGCCAGAGCGGTTTATTGAAACCGATCAGTGGGGCGGCAGAACCATGGCGCGCTTGGATGACGGCTGGTGTGCGGCGTTGGATCGCCGCACCATGTCGTGTTCAATTTACGACAAGCGACCGTTTATTTGCCGGGAATTTGAGATGGGCGGCTACGAGTGCATAGAAGAACGCGCAGCCAATGAGCCTGCAGCGTAAGAGTTAACTATTGGTGTCTGCTTGCTGTTCCTTATCCTGAGCGACCTTCACCCGTATTTTGTTTGACCCTACACGAGCGTCGTTCAGGTGGGCCTTGGCCATTTTTGCTTCCTTCGCGTGTGGCATTTCCACAAATCCAAAGCCTTTGGATTTTCCGGTTTCTTTATCTAAAACCAGTGTGCACTCGGTGACAGTGCCATGAGCAGAAAACAGCTCCATGATTTCCTGTTCTGTTGTCGTGCGTGCGAGGTTACGGACTAAAAGTTTCATGACGGGCCATTTTTAAAAGTAAGTATGATCACATTGCTTATGGATACGGTGCAGCGTGGCTTGGCAAGGTTCTGCATGCGTTTATATCCAAGCTGCGAGCCGTAGAACCCAGTATAGCCTTTAATAGGTACAAGCGGATAATGGCGTTCCGGTTTAATCACTCGTTTTCTGAGGTTTGTGACTATGTATTATGCGTTTCCGCTACTGGCAGTCATTTTCTGGGCGGGAAATACCGTAGTTAACAAACTGGCCGTGGGCGTTATTTTTCCGGCAGAAATTGGCTTTTATCGGTGGTTGTTTGCTGCCGTCATCCTCACGCCCCTGCTATTGCGTCCAACGCTGAGGTCCTGGCCCGTAGTGAAGGAAAACCTGGGCAAAATTTTTGTGTTAGGTGTGCTGGGCATGGCGATATATCAAAGCCTGGCCTATTTTGCCGCGCCGAAAACCTCCGCGACCAACATGGGCATTGTACTGGCGCTCATGCCTGTGATGTCGCTGATCCTGGCCATATTGGCACTGGGCCACCGCCTTACAGTCGGAGCCATAGTCGGATCACTGTTTTCCTTTCTTGGCGTACTGATTGTAATCACCTCGGGGGATCTGACAGCGATTGCCCAGCAGGGGATTAATGCCGGCGACGGCATGATGCTGGTCGCCGTGGCTGCCTACGCCATATACAGCACTTTGCTGAAAAAATGGCAGATACCTCTGCCTGCAATGCAGTTACTGTATGCACAGGTGCTTGTGGCCGTTGTGGTGTTGTTTCCACTGTTTGCTGCGCTGCCACAAACAGGGCTGAACAGTGATAACTTGCCACTGGTGCTGTTCGCCTGTGTGTTTGCATCTATTGGAGCACCCTTGGCATGGATGACGGGCATAAAGCACCTTGGACCCAGCCGGACTTCTGTATTCTTCAATCTGATTCCGATTTTAACGGCGCTGATCGCATCCGTGATGTTGAGCGAAACATTGGGGTCGCACCACTTTATTGGCGGTGGTCTGACCCTGTTCGGTGTGCTCTTGTCTGAGTGGTGGACGCGACCCTTCCGGGTTAAGGCGCAGGCGCCGGGTTCGGCCTGAGACTTTGTTTACATAGAACGGGTGCTCGTTTGGGGCAGGGAGCATTTGATTAACCGCCGCTTTTGCGACAGAATCTCTGCCCGAACTCATACAGAACCATACCTTCAAGGATTGAAGATATGCCCCAGGCAAGCGGACTGCAGTTTACCGCCCGTGTTGGCGAACTCCCCACTGATCTATTCTCTGTTGTTGGCTTTACGCTGACCGAGCGGCTATCCGAGCTGTTTCATGGCTGCCTTGAACTGGCCAGCACCGACCCGGACATAGATGCATCCGAAGTTTTGGAGCAGCCGGTAGATCTGGTGGTGTGGCAGGATGGCATGCCCCTTCGCCGCTTCACCGGCGTGGTCAACGAATTCGCCCGAGGCGATTCCGGCCATCGCCGCACCCGCTATGAAATTGTTATCGAGCCGCCTGTGTGGCGCTTGGGGCTGATGCACAACAGCCGCATCTTCCAGACCCAAGCCACAGACACCATTGTGCGCACCCTGCTGGAAGAGCGGGGCATTGTGGATTCCGTATTTGATCTGAAACGCGCACCTCAGGAACGAGAGTATTGCGTGCAGCACCGGGAAAGCGATCTGGCTTTTATCGAACGGCTGGCGGCAGAGGAAGGCTGGCACTACCGCTACCAGCACGGCAGCGTGGATGGAAACGAACAGCCCCGCCTGATCTTGGCCGATCACCATGGCGATGCACCAAGGCTGGACGCCGCCGAATACAACGGCAAAGCCGGTGGCAGCACCAAACAATCCGCCGTATTCCGCTTCCGCTACGAAGAGCGGGTTCGCGCCGCGTCTGCAGCCACCAAAGACTACACCTTCAAAAACCCGGCCTACGCCTTGATGCACGAACACAGTGCCACCGGTGCCAATCAACGGCAGGATTACCAGCACTTCGATTACCCCGGCCGCTTCAAAGCCGACGCCAGTGGGCAACCGTTTACCGAAGCCAGGCTGGACGCCCTCAGAAACGATGCCAGCACCGCCAACGGCGAAAGCAACCGCGCAGATTTCACATGCGGTGCCAAAACCGAACTCACCGAACACGACAACCCCAAGCTGAACCGGGACTGGCTGTTGACCGCTGTTACCCATACCGGCAAACAGCCCCAGGCCATGGAAGAAGAGGGCGGCTCCGAACCCACGAGCTACCACAACACCTTCAGCGCCGTACCCGCCGACAAAACCTGGCGGCCAAACATCACCCACCGCCCACTCATGGACGGCCCGCAAATCGCCATAGTCACCGGCCCCGAAGGGGAAGAGATTCACTGCGACGAATTTGGCCGGGTAAAAGTGCGCTTCCCCTGGGACAGATACAGTAAAAACGACGAACACAGCAGCGCCTGGTTGCGCGTAAGCCAGGGCTGGGCTGGCGGTCAGTATGGCTTCATGGCGCTGCCCAGAATCGGCAACGAAGTCATCGTCTCCTTCCTCGACGGCGACCCGGATCAGCCCATCATCACCGGCCGGACTTATCATGCGACCAACACACCGCCTTACGCGCTGCCGGAACACAAAACCCGCACCACCCTGAAAACCCAGACCCACAAAGGTGAGGGCAGCAACGAGCTGCGATTTGAGGATGAGGCGGATAAAGAACAGATCTACATCCACGCTCAAAAAGACCTGGACCTACTCACGGAAAATAACCGCACAGAAGTCATCAAGAACGACAGTCACCTGACCGTTGAGAATGACCGCTTCAGCCACGTAAAAGGCAGCAGTCACCAAAACATCGACGGTGAAAAACGCGAGCACACCGGCAAAGATCACAGCTTCAGCGTAACCGGCTCCTTGCACCTGAAAGCGGGCACCGCCTGGCTCAGTGATTCCGGCACAGAACTGCACATCAAGGCCGGGCAGAAAGCGGTTATCGAAGCGGGTGCCGAGATCACTCTCAAGGCGGGTGGCAGCTTTTTGAAGATCGATCCCAGCGGCGTTGCTATCGGTGGGGCTTCCATAAAAATGAACGCTGGCGGTGCGGCGGGCAAGGGGAGTGGGCAGAAGGTTCAGGTGGCGGGGCTGCCGGGGGTGGTGGCTAAAGCTGGTATTCAACGACCAGCCCCAGAAGCCTTACCTGAATTACCGGTCCGTCCGATTGCGAAAGCCGACCAGATCAGAGCAATCAAGAATGCTGCGGTTCAAGGTAAGGGTATTTGCCAGGTGTGTGAATCCGGCAATGAAGGAGGCGCTAGATGATGCCCAGAGGTTTATTGGATTCTGGTCGGACATTCCTCCTCATAGATGGCGCAAAGGTCGAGAATCTGGCGGAAACAATCTACAGGGAAAGTCCCGGCGCACCTTGTGATTCGCTTTATCGTGGGACTGAGCTGGCTGATATATTGGAGATTTCTCCTTGGCTGGTTGAGGCAAATATGAATAGCCAGCTCGCACAAAGGTGCTTCGATGACTGGAAGCACCTGGGTGCAGCCATCGCGCTCCAGAGTGACTGTAAATTTGACGAGCTGGTTGATCATTTGCGTGGGTTACTTATAGCGCAGTTGGAAACGGGGGATGAGGTTCTCTTTCGTTTTTACGATCCTGAAATCGCACGGCATCTGCTGAAACGAGATAAGGCTGGTGACGACGTAAGTCGTATATTGGGACCATGCGCAGTAATGGCTATTCAGGATCGCCGAACGGGTAAGTGGGAAAGCTTTTACAGTAACCAACCATCAAGCAAAAGGCGATGTGAGGCATTCAGTATTCGTGACGAACACCTGGTTGCGATGGAAAAAGCGGCTGAGCGTACAGCCCTCAGAAAGCTCGAACTCCATACGGAGAACTACTTCCCTCATTTGGTGGGACAAACCGAGGCCGCAGAACATGAATGGGAAGCGGTGTCTGCATTAATGAATGCAGCAAAGTCGCGAGGGCTGAGCAGTACCCGCGATATTGCATTGTATATCAACACAATCGGTTGGCTAGGGCACCATGCGTTCAAAAACGATGATGTGCAAAATATTTGGGAAGAGAATTCAGCTGCACCAAGCAGAGCAATAGCAGGCATTGCGGAGTTCGCCGAAATAAAGTCAATGGAGGGACTGAATCATGGGTAGCGCTAACAGCTCAGCTTTTTTGCAAGGTGCCGATGATATCGATTCAGCCGCGCAGGTGTGCCCGCTCCAGCTTAAAATTGTTGCGTTGTATCCGGTGCGTTGGGCAATCAGTCAGGAACAAATAGCTTTGCCTAAAAATCTCCAGGCACCTTCCGTCGAGCTTGGTAGCACTTATTATTGTGTTCGAAAACTGACGCCCGGTTGGGTCTACATGTTCTCGGAAGTCTTCGGAACGCTGCATGAATACCAAGTCAATGAGCAAGGCCTGATAACAGAGGTAAAACCCGGCGTAAATTCGGTACTGATTCCAGACGCAAATGCGCAAACTGCTTTACCCGCCATACACCATCCAGCTGAAGGGAGGGTGCTTCTGAAATTCACGCAGCACCGATGGACTGTGCGTTTGCAGGAGCTTGTGCGGACAGATTCACAGGTTCGTGAGGAAAATATGCAGTCGTTCGATTTGAGCGGGCTGCCTGAAAAACGAGAAGGCGTAAATATTAGTGAAACCGAAGTTATAAGTGAGGTTGTAGAGGACTTTCGACCAAAGCTAATGGATTTCGCATGGAGCCTGACCGAATTTGCACAAGGAATCAGTGAGCCAGACCTGCAAGGGCAGTGTAAAAAAGAAACAGAGTTTTCCTACAGCGTAGTTCTTAACGACGAAATCGGTATTACCTCCGAGTTGAGTCAACTGCACGCTCTCTACGTGAATCTGATCCTTAACCACGCGGAGGAAAACGCGTACGCATACACAGCATCGCAGTTGGTAGACGCGCTCATAGCAAAAGAAGCCAGTAAAAAGAAATCGGAACGTGACCAGCAAGAAGCCACAGAGGAATTGAAAGAGCGTGTTCGCTCAGCGGAGAAAGATGCATTTGTAGAAAGTTATCATAAACAACTTGAGGATTTTGACCAAGCTAGGGCGTCAATATTTGATGACTGGAAGAGGTGGGTCGATTCCGAGCTTTTAGCCAGAAAGCTGGAGTTCAACGACTGTTACAGTGCTGACGGGTTTAAGGCAGTCGAGCAGGAACTGGCAGATATTCTGGATGGTTATGTCGGTGCAGAAAAAGGTAAGGAGGACGTAGAAAAGTGGCTGGATGATGAGGAGGATCAGGCTGCAACGGTAGGGAAAATGGTTAAAACGGTACTGTTCCTGGCATCAGCCACGAACAGTATTGCCCAAAAGCTGAAAGGCCTTCCAGGCTTCGACTATGGCAATCTGAAAATCGTGGACAGCATATTTGATATGCCTGCGTTTGTGAGTGCCAGCAAAGCGACCGACGCTCTGATGTTGGAGTTTGCTGCCCCTGCAGCGAAGATGGGCCCTTGGGCAAAATCCCCTCAAGCCTGGCCGCAATGGAAAAGTTGGAGCGAGGCGGTTCAAAAACGGTATCGTATTAAGGTTCACCGGCATGGAATGACGATGAACACTGCAGCGGAGTTGCTACTAGAGGTGCACCGGAAGTCACTTGGGGCAGCTCGTTACAGCCTGTCTGATTTCACAATGACGCCCCTGGCGGCTGCCATGGCGGATGTAAGAATCAAAAATTATTTAAACAGAACTTTGATCGATACCTTCCATTTAACCCCCGACTTCAAAGATAACCCGTTTGGTTGGCTTCATACTCGGCTGGATCCAGTGGTCGAAAACATCAAACAGCACCGGGGCAAATTTATTGGAGCTGTGACATTTTTTCATGCGATTAATGTGGCAAGTCTGTTCTCTGGCCTCAAGGAGATGCACCAGGACGTGATGCTGGGAGATCGAACCCTTATTGATCGTTGGGGGTACTTTGTTTCAGGGCTATGGAGTATTGGCGAGGGCGTAGTTAACCTCAGTGGGTTGTTGATCAAGGAAGAGTATGCCAAAGCCGTGGGCGCTAACCTGTCGGCTGCCGGGTCAAGAGTTTCAGTGGTTCTCAACGGTTTTAGATTTGTGAGCCGAGCTTTCGATGTCGTGGCGAGTTTCGCGAGAGTCGCAGTGAAGCACCTTCCCTATATCGGTTCGGCATTGGCAATTGGTCTTGAAGGGCAAAGGGGATTAAAGGCTTTGGATACGGGCCATTCCACAATGGCTGCTCTTTCTGTGGTTCAGATTGGGCTTAGCATAGGTATCATCGGCCTAACTTCTTTGGCTGTGGCGGGGGCGGTTATCGGCGCAGGTGTGGCTGTTGTAATCATGGTGGGCGCGGCATTGGTTGCAGTCTCCCTAGCCATTAGCATGGTACAGCTATACATTGCGCGATCCCGTATTGAGGATTTCCTCTCAATGTCATTCTGGGGCAACGCGCCCACGTTGCGATTCTGGGGCGAGCTATCCAGACCACCGAGTGCAGAACTGTTGGAGTTGAGCAAAGCTATCGCGGCTCCGGAAGAGAGCAAAGAGATCCAAGAGTATTTTGAGGCCGAACTGGATGCCTTTTATTACATGCTATTTTCTCCCGTTGTTCGGATAACCGAGTACATGGCGAAGCATGGGGCTATCACCCTACAGGGTGAATATAAGGTGTTGGCGGAGTTCACGAGTCTCGCAGTGTATTTCCCGGGTTTTAGCAAAGGGGATTGCACGTATACCGTCGAGCTGTTCGAAGTAAATACGAAGTGGTTTAGGAAAGATGAGAAATACGATATCACAGATCGATTTAATAGCATGAAGCGAAAAGTAGACGCCGGCTCTGAAGAAGCGTACCTATTTACTCACTATAATCACAATAACTGCAGCCAGCTTGAAATGCGAATTCATTATGAGAAAGATGGTCGGAAAGTTACGGGTGAGAACGGGCTTCGTTTCATCCTGGATGGTAACGATGTAGAGGAACTGGGTGTCGATGAAAGACTCGCCGTTGAAGTGTGATTTTCCGGAAACAGACCTTGAGCAACAGCTAGAAAAGACGCTGTATCGCACTCATGGAGCGCGGCTCGCCAGCCCGCCAGCCAGGAAGGTGGCGGGGGTCTCAGATTCCTCGGACAAAATGGAGCATGGTTTCGCTCATGTCAGCGATAGGTTCATTGACATTCGAACGGCTTTTATGTCTTTTCGGTCTGGTCTGCCGACCATTGTCTCCTTTTTCATGATTATTGTTTTGGTGCTGGGTGGGATAGCTGAAATGTTCTATTCAGGCGCACTTCTAGCAGTTTTGGTTGCGTTCGGGCCAGTCTGGGTGGTCGTCTACCTCTTTGATATCTTCTTCCCACTCACGTTGCCGATCCGAGTTGACCGGCAGAAAGGGTTTGTTTACGTAGGGCACCGTGGCACCTTCTACCGGATTCCCTGGAATGAGCTAGAGGTTACCTTTTCGTACAACTGGCAGTATTTGGGATCAGGCGTTGTGTGGGAGCGTCAGTACTACTCTCACCTGTTTATGCGCGAAAAACATTACTTTTGCGGTAAAGTCCCCAAGATGCCCCTTCAGCGCAAGCGGATATCTTCTGGTTTTAATGAGGAAAGACTGTATAAATGGTGGAATTTTATAGTCAGGTATTACAAAGATGGAATTATAGAAGAGGATTCTATAAATCTCGCTTGGATTAATTACGGATCATTCAAAGAAGATCTGAAAAGAAAGTCGATTGGAGTCGCGATTGTTGAGTGCTTGGGTGTGATTGTTTTTTTACCAAGTGTTATATGGTGGCATTATTCTCCATTTAAATATAAGTGGCCAAAGAATATTGATGAGATTTTTGGGAAAACGAACTATCACTGATAGAAAGTTTGATTGATTGTTTTACCCGTGAATTCAGCCACCGTGATCTTCATTATTGAGCTGCTTATCGAATATGAAATAGGTGGCCCGAGACTCACCTGTGAAAACGGTCATAGTAGAGTTTTGAACGGGGCTGACATAGCGACCGAGTGTCGATGAAAGACTCGCCGTTGAAATGTGATTTTCCGGAAACAGACCTTGAGCAACATCACATCACTCAAGTATGAGCCCACTGCTTATCGCGGCAATAGGAAAAGCCTCGAACTCAATACACCTTCAGGACAGAACAAGCTGTTCTCTTGGACTCAGAGTAGTCAGCCTCTTGAGAAATGCAGTCGCTCTGGCATTTTTCCGCCTATGGCCTCTAGAGGCTTGGCCACCTGAAGCGAAAGTGGAGGCGGAAGATCTCAGGCATCAGTGCGAGCAAGAGGCTGCGAATGGTGGCGAACACGCTGTAGCATCCTTTTAGTCTGCAAGAAGAGGCTAGGGGCGCCCCACTCTTTGTTGCACTCGAACCGCTCTGCGGATAACATCCCACTCGGCCCCAGCTATGGCGCCTTTCATAAAAGGATTTTGATTTCAATTTGTCGCACAAGGAGTGTGTCATGTCCGCTATTCCCGGCGTTGAATTTGTAGATAATACCAATCAACGTACCCCCTGCGTTTTGCTTCTCGATATTTCAGGCTCTATGGTCGGAGAGCCAATCCGGCAGTTGAATGAGGGCCTCAAGGCGTTTGAGGAAGAGTTGAAAAACGATCCTGTGGCGGCGTTGCGGGTGCAGGTAATGGTCATTACCGTGGGTGGCCCCGAAGACGTTCGAATTGTTCAACCCTGGACAGACGCGGCCGATTTCAAGGCGCCCGTATTGCATGCCAGTGGCCTGACCCCACTGGGGCAAGGTATGGGCGTAGCATTGGATGAAATTGCCAGCCAAAAGTCGGTTTACGATGCAAATGGTATTTCCAGTACCCGCCCATGGGTGGTTATGATTTCTGATGGCTGCCCCAATGATTATGGCTGGGAGTCCTTCGCCGATCAGTCCCGCCAGGAAGAACAGGACAAGCGGGTTATCATCTTTCCTATTGGCACTAAGGGTGCCAACTTCGAAGCACTTGGCAGCTTCTCCACCAAAACCCCGAAGAAACTGAAAGGCCTGCAGTTCCGCGAACTGTTCGTATGGTTAAGCCGAAGTATGTCGACGGTATCCGCAAGCGTTCCAGGCGAAAAAATCAGCCTGCCTGCAACCGATTCCTGGGCTGAAATCGAGGTCTGACATGGCTTTTCAGGTGGCAGGTGCTTCGGCCACTGGTCGAAGCCACCTCGAAAAGGATGCTGGCTGTGAAGATGCCTGGCATGTCGTTCGCCGTGCTGAAGGCGTTGTTGCTTGTGTCTGCGATGGCGCTGGATCCGCTTCCCGTTCCGCCGAAGGCGCCAATGCTCTGGCCGTGGCTGTGGCAGAATCTCTGGCCAACCGGCTGACTGAGCTTCATACACACGATATTTCAAAAACCCTTGTTGATGCCATTGTTCAGACCCGCGACGAGCTCGCACAATTGGGGTCGCTTCCCGAGTTTCACGCTACCCTCTGCGGCATTGCGATAACTGCAGACCAGAGCCTTGTTTTCCATCTTGGTGATGGTCTGATCCTGGGTGTAAACCCTGACGACTGGTCGGACTATGTGGTTAGTGAGCCGGAAAACGGAGAGTTCGCAGAAACCACCTATTTTTTCACCTTGCCCCAATGGCAGTCTCATCTTCGAGTGTTCAGTGCGCCCAAGCGTTACCGAACCTGGTTTCTAATGTCTGATGGGTGTGCCAGTTTCGCCGCTAAATCGGCCCCTTGGCGGCCAACATCAAACTTTCTTGAACCAGTGCATGACTACCTTAGCGGACAAGCGAATTCAGAGGTTCGAAACCAGGCTCTGTTAAGCACATTGCAATCACCTGCTACCGACAAAATTACTGCCGACGATAAAACCCTCGTATGGGTGCATGAACATGGCGCCTTTTGATCTGGAGTTGCGGTACCCGGACGGCCACCGGGAGCGAGTAAGGCTTGGACGCAAGCCGCTAAATCAGGGAGCGGACGGCGCCATCTATGCAGTACCGCGAAAAAAACTGGCACTGAAGCTCTATCACGATCCCGCTAAGGATCCGGAACGGTTGGAGAAAATCCGGCAAATGCTGCTCGTGCCGCCCGACGACAAGGGTTTGCAGCATTTTGCCTGGCCGGTTGCTCAGTTGTTCAATCCGCAAGGTGGCTTTGTTGGCTATGCCATGCCTTTGCTGCCGGTTTCCAATTACGTCTCGCTTGACCTGCTGCTGACCCGTAAAGGCCGGCAACTGGGGAAATTGCCGGAAAGTCGGGATTTCCGTGTCAAGGCAGCCTCAAACCTGGCCCAGCGTGTTGCTCAGCTTCATGCTAAAGGCCACTGCATTATCGACATAAAACCGGCCAATCTGTTGGTACACCGGAAAACTGCAGAGGTCACAGTGGTTGACTGTGACGGCTTTGGTATTCAGGGCGAGAACGGATTTATACCGGGGCATCAGTTCACCACCGGCTACATTGCCCCGGAGGCCTGGAACAGTAAGCTCAAGCCAGAGGCGTTGGATAAAGAGCAGGATCTGTTTGCATTGGCGGTGATCATTTTCCAGCTGCTCAACGAAGGCCTGCATCCTTATCAGGGTATCCCTGCAGGCAAGCGGGCTATCCCGGGCGATACTCAGAACCGTATTGGTGCAGGTCTTTATCCCTATGGCGTAATACCGGATGCGCGCATCAAGCCGTCACCCTGGAGCTTGCACCGTGATTTCCCACCCGGGCTGAAGAGGCCGTTTGATCAAGTCTTCGCAAAACGCCCCAAACGACTTTCCGCGAATGGTTGGGTGCATCTTCTGGGTGAATTGTCCGAAGATCTCAAAACATGCAAAAAAAACCAACAGCACGTCTATTGGGGATCTCATTGCCCGATATGCAAGCAAAGCACTGTCACTATTGAGGTTAAAAAACCGAGAACAAAAAAACAGGCGAAACCGAAAGCCAATCCTCGCCCAATCGTTCGCCCTTACCAAAACTCACCAACGCGAAACCAGCGAGGCCAGAGCCCGAACGGCGGCAGTGCTCTGTTTAAAGGCGTAAGCATAGTATTTGCGATAATGCTCGGTATTGGGTACGTCTATCATCTGCTTGAAGAGGATAAACGCTCCCGCTACTACGCCGAGCAATGGGAGAAAAAACAGCAAGAAGATGCTGAGCGAGAGCGGCAAAGGGTGAAAGCGCTTGAGGCGGAAAAAGCTCTATATCCATGGCGAGACACCGGGGAGCCTGCTACTGCAACGACGGTCTATAATCAGGTTCACACTTTGCCGCCTCCGCTTGGTACCAGAGACGTGACTGTGGCTGAATCCAGGCGTCAAGTACCTTATTTTCAGCCGGGAGCATTCACTACAAACAACGCAGTTCCGCTCCTGATGTATTCTCCGGTCAGAATAGCCTGGGAGTACACCGCCAAACGCCCCGTATCGAGAGTTAATCTGGATTTTCGCTCAGATAAACTCGCGAAAAATGGCTCCCCTTATGCCTTGAAGGAACTTGGTGGCTACCAACTCAGGGACTGGTATGTTCATCCTGATAGTGACGCGCTATACCTGCGAAAATGCGGCTTTCAGATGAACTGCTACCAATTGGCGCGAATAACGCCGGATGGCAAGGAAACTGTCTTCCGGATTGAAGCTGAGCCGAAGAACGACGGCAGTGGCCACCGCCATAAACTAGTGGATCCCTGGTATTTTGCCGTTACAGGGGATGAGCGATATATCATCGTTGCAGGGCACGGTCGTTTGCTCGTTTATCGACCGGATCAACCTGAGCGCCCTCTTGCTGAGGTTGAGTATCCATTGAGCTATAGAAGGCATGAGGTCTCAGATCTGGCGATCACCCCGGGTGGCGAACGGATTTACGTTGGAATGACTTTAACCATTGCTAATCAACTTCAGCTCCATGGAAGCGTTCTCGAGTACTCTCTCAATGACCATGGCCAGGCCGAATTCAGGCATGATTTTATAGTGGGATGGCCGGATGATGGCTCCCTGAATGCAGGGACAGTAGATGTGAGTGATGACGGTAAAACCTTGGCTTTAGGCACCTATCATGGTTTGAAAACTAACGATGCCGTCCACACCAGGAATGGTAAAGCCCTAAACGCGAACACCGCCAAACCCGGAGTTTCGATCTGGCAGGAAAAGGAAGCAGAAGGAGGGTGGAGCAAAACAGGAGAATACGTTCTTGGGCGCAAGGTTGTCAGAATAAGCCCACCTCGCCCTGGTGTTTTGCCAGACAATATGGGAGTTGAATCACTGCCGAAACGTTATGGGTTCAATATCGGGTTCGACCTCACGGGAGATGGCAGCAGGCTGCTGAGTGGTATGGAGCTTGAAGAAGCTCTATATGATGGGCTCGTTGCCCGAGCGTGGGTATTGGACGTTGATGATGGGGCTCCCAAAATGCGAGCCCGTCTCCAGCGGGGTTACACGAAAACAAAAGCCTACCCAACAACGGCTGTCTCATCCGATGGAAAAGATGCGTTTATCGGGTGGGCCTATTTTCATGATAAGAAACTATATTCATCCATGGAGGACCAGCTACACCTTGTGTTGACAGCGTTTGATCTGTCGGAGTAAATCGCCCAAGACTGCCGACTATCGAGAGTTTTGAGCTCCCTTCAGCGCCTCCGGCTGATTAAACACCGCAACCAACGCGATCTTTCTCGGCATATATTCTGTTCCGAGGTCTGGCGAAACTGGCTATCACTCAGATTCGGTCAGATAATTACGAGCAAACACCTGTAAATCCTCCGAAACTCGCTGGCGAATCGTCGCCCGATCTTGCGGGTCAAGGTCGTACTTGCTGGCCAGCAACTCGAAGTCTTCATCTTTCAGGGTAATGGTCAAACGTGGCCTTGCACGGGTTTTCTGATAGGGCAGCTCCAGAACTTTGCGCACCATGTCGGAGGTGCTCATGTTCTGTATGGCTGCAGAGACCCGAAAGGCCCGCTGAATGTCATTGGAGAGGTCGAAGGCCATTTGTACGGCCTGAACGGCCTGCTCCTCTTTAGACCAATCCGGTTTATTTGCCATGGGAGTAACCTGAAGAGTTACGCCCCCGGAGTTCGGGGGCGCAGGGCTTACTGTGCGGGGCTGCCTTTGAGACGAGCCAGCACGTTGTCGATTGCATCTTGTTCGCCGTCAATACCGGCGGCTTTGAGCTTTTCATCCAGGTCAGCGCCTGTGAGTTCTTTTTCCAGAGTGGCACTGGCGGTCTGGCGGTCTTCTTCCCGGGCCTGGCGCTCGCGAATGCGCTCAAGGGTTTCCTTGGCAGTGTTCAGCGAGGACTTCTGGCTGTTGATGTTTGTATCAATCTGGGCAGTGGTGCGAAGTACCCGCTCATTGGTCTTCACCACTTGCAGCTCCCGGCGGTAATCGGCCAGTTGCTTCTCTGCCCGTTGAACGCGCTCTTTCAGGCCAGCAATCCGCTGCTGCAGCAATTCGCGGGTTTGGGTCAGCTCTACTGCGCGGCGCTCGTGGCCAACAATACGCTCGGCCACTTCTCTGGCAAGATCTTCCTGGCCGGCGGCAATGGCCTTGCGGGCATCCTGTTCGCGTTTGCTGGCGTTGTCCTGCTCAGAGCGAATTTGCCGGGCCAAAGAGGCAGATTCAGCCATCAGGGCAGCCAGTTCCTGTTTCGCCTGCTTCAGTTCCTGCTCGGAGTCGCGCAGTTCCTGTTCCAGAATGCGGTTGCCCTGGCCGTCGACTACGGCTTCACCCAGTTCGTTAACGCCACCGCGCATGGCGGTCAGAAGTTTGTTCAGTATGGATCTCATGTCTCAGCCCTCAATTAAGCCAGGTAGTCTTCAAATGTCTGTAACAGGTCGATGGCATTCTCTGCCAACGTCACCAGTTCCTGCATGATTTCGGCTGCGCCGGAGGTGGGGCTGAGAGCGCCATATACCACGTAGTGATCACCGGTTTTGCCCAGTGAGCTCAGGGGCATGGGCACACTGAGTCGCAGCATATTTTCATGCAGCTCATTCAGGCGCTCCGGGTTCAGTTCCTGCTCATCAAAAAGATACGCAAGGCACAGAATTTGAGTGTCGGTTACGGTAAGGTACACCGGCGTTTCTTCTGCACCGGAAACCGTTACCTGAAGCACCGGTTCGTCCCCGGTTATGGGCATAACATCGAAGCGTCGGCCGGCATGGGTAGAATCACCCAGGGCCAGGGTGAGAGTTTGAATATCCACGAATAGCTCCTTCCTGTGGTGTTGAATCGGTTCGGCCGATCCGGACGAACCTTGTCCTGTCGCTTGACATTTTATGTCAATAATTAGAGTCTATACTTCGCAATTAAACATTTGCAAGAAATAGTTTGTTTGCGTTATAACGGCGCTCTGGTTTGACACAAACTGTCAATTATTGGATTTACCAGAAAGGATAATCTGGTCGCGTATGGAAACGTTCTTCGCTGTAGCCTTCTCCTTTCCAACGGTGGTTTTCTCCGTTCTGTTGTGTGTAGCCATTATCTACTGGCTGATATCCCTGCTTGGTATGGGCGATATTGACGCAGATGGCGACATTGATGCCGGTGGCGATTTCAGTGGTCTGATGGTTACCCTCGGGCTGCAAGGTGTTCCCCTGCCTTTGGTGCTCACGCTTTTGTTCCTGTTTGGCTGGCTGGCCAGCTACTTTGTTGATCTTGTTTTTGGCACTCTTATTCCCACTGGCTTGTTGCACTGGCTATACGGGGCAGCTGTTATTTTTTCGGCGCTAGTCGCCTCAGTGCTAGTAACGTCGATCGTGGTACGCCCACTTCGCCCACTGTTTCGCCGTGCATTTTTGCAACCCCTTCAAAAGCGGATTGTTGGCACCCCTTGTGTGGTGATTTCTTCACGGGTTACCGAAACCTCTGGTCGTGGCGAAACGGTTCTTGATGGTGCCCATCTTGTCCTTCAAATACGCAGCCATTCGCCGCTTTCCCGTCGGGAGAGGGCTGTCATTATTGAACATATTCCGGATAAAAATGCCTGGTGGGTCGTTCCGGAATCCGAATTCCATTCCGGTGGCTCCACCGGATAACCCCGCACTCACTTATTTAAAACCAGCTCAGGAGAATGACTAAATGGACTTATCGTGGATGATGCCGGTACTGACGACCATCGGCGTTGTGGTGTTGCTGATATTGGGCGTGCTGACCCTGTTCAAGGCGTTCTATCGCAAGGTAGATCAGGGCCAGGCCCTGATCGTGAACGACCTGTCGCCTACACCCAAGGTGTACTTCACCGGCGCCATGGTGCTACCGGTCATTCATCGCGCCGAGACCATGAAAATCTCGGTCATTACCCTGGAGCTGAACCGCACCGGTAAAGAAGGGCTGATCTGTAAAGACAACCTGCGTGCCGATATTACCGTTGCTTTCTATCTGCGGGTAAACGAAACCTCAGAAGATGTGTTGCGGGTAGCCAAGTCTGTGGGTGTTGGCCGTGCTTCCGACCGCAATGCGGTAAACGAGTTGTTCAATGCCAAGTTCAGTGAAGCGTTGAAGACGGTTGGTAAGAAGCTGGAGTTCATGCAGCTGTTTGAAGAGCGTCAACACTTCCGCGATTCCATCATTGAAACCATTGGCGAAGATCTTAACGGCTACATCCTTGAAGACGTGGCCATCGATTACCTGGAACAAACGCCAAAAACCTCTCTGGATCCCAACAACATTCTGGATTCCGAAGGTATTAAGCGGATTACTGAAATCACTGCATTCCACAATGTGGAGACAAACCGTTTAGAGCGCGATCAGGAGCTGGAGATTCAGCGTAAAAACGTTTCTGCTCGCGAGGCCTCGCTTGAACTGGAGCGCAGTCAAGCAGATGCAGAAGCGCGCCAACGCCGTGAGATCGAAACCCTGCAAGCTCGCGAAACCTCCGAGACCGAGCAGGTGCGCGAACAAGAACGCGCCCGTGCCGAAGCTGCTCGCATTAAGACAGACGAAGAGCTGGCCATTGCAGAAGAGAACAAACAGCGCCAGATTGAGATGGCGATGAAAGCCCGCGAGCGAGCGGTTCAGATTGAAGAAGTGCGTATTCGCCAGGCCCGGGAGCTGGAAGACGTAAACCGTGAACGAGCGGTTGAAATCGAGCGTATTGGCATGGAAAAGGCGCTTGAAGGCGAGCGCAAAGAAATTGCAGATATCACCAGCCAGCGCATTGCGGTAGAGCGCAACGTGGCTGAAGAGGAAGAGAACATCAAGGATGTTCGCAACCGTTCGCAAGCTGAGCGCCTGAAGGTCACTAAAGTGGTGGCTGCTGAGGCCGACGCCGATGAGCTCAAGCTCAAGGACGTGAAGGCGGCCGAAGCTGCGTTTGAGCGCTCCAAGCTGGAGGCTGAACAGATTCGAGTTACCGCCCAGGCGGAATTGGATGCAGCAGAGAAAGAATCCATTGCCGATGAAAAGCGGGCTCGTGGTCGTCAGGCCTTGTCTGCCTCTGACGGACTGGCTGAAGCCCAGGTTAAGGAAGCCCAGGCGTCGGCTATTCGGGCTGATGGTATCGCCCGTGCCGACGTTAAATCGGCCACGGCAAAAGCAGATGAAGAAGCCGGCATGGCAGAGATTCGGGTTCTTGAGCAGCGCCTTGAAACTGAAGCTATGGGTGAAGAAAAGCTGGGTCTGGCGAAAGCGGATGCTCGCAAAGCCATGGTATTGGCAGAGGCCGAAGGTGAAGAGCGCATGGGGCACGCGAAAGCAGACGCCCGTGAAGCCATGGCCAAGGCAGAAGCGTCAGGCCTCGTGGAGAAACTGAAAGCCTACAATGACATGTCTGAAGAAGCCCGACACTTTGAAGAATTCCGGATGAACCTGGAAGTTCATGAGAAGGAAGTGTTGGCGAGGATTGAGGCCCAGCAGACAGGCATTCTGGAAAATGGCCGGGTAATGGCCGCCGCTCTGAAGGACGCCAAGTTTGAAATGATTGGCGGCGACGGCGGTATCTTCGACAAGTTCGCCCAGGGCCTTGGTTATGGCAAGAGCGTACAGGGCGTGCTGGATAATGCCCCGTCACTGCAAGCGGCTTTGGCAGGTATCGCCGGGCGTATTGCAGCGGACAAGCCCAGTAAAGCCTCTGAAACTGCATAAAACCCCGGGCACCACCTGCGCCTGAATAGGCGTAGGTGGTGCCTATCTCGTTCAGGTTTTCCCCCTTTGTTCAGGATGATTTGGTATGTCGACGGATCGCACCGGCCTTGAGAGCATTGTTCAGGAAGGTTCTGCCTTCGAAACCATTCAGCGTCGCCTGAAAGAGCAGGGCGGTCAGCTTCGCGAGCAGGTGTCGGGGCTGAATCAGGCCCGGGAAGATATTTTCGGAAGCGCCGGCATGAACGTGCTGGGGCGTGCCCGGGTCAGAACCGAAAATAACGCCATAGCCCGGGATGTAGTGCGCCTTGGTGACAAGCTGTTGTTCGGTTTTAACCTGCAACTGGGGTTACGCAAAACCCTGGAGCTTGAGGATGTCTTCTGCCTGTACCACCTGAATGATGGTGACGGTGGCTTTGAAATGACAGAGGCCGCGATTGAGGGCACTTTCCTGAAAGATGGCCGCTTTGCCACCGACTTCCGAGAGCTTCAGCAATATTACAACACCGCCACTCTGTCTCAGCTGACGATCCTTAAAGGCATGCTGCTGATGGTGTTTCGCATCGGCGACAAACTCGGTGACCTGCGGGTATTCCGCTGGGAGCTGAAGCCGAATGGTGAGGTAAACCGCTACATAGACAACCGGGGCGAGCGGGATCTTACCTTCCCCGACAGGTTCAGTTTTCCCTGGAAAACCGTCGGTCGTGACTGCCAGG
This sequence comes from uncultured Marinobacter sp., assembly GCF_947488835.1. Lineage (GTDB taxonomy): Bacteria > Pseudomonadota > Gammaproteobacteria > Pseudomonadales > Oleiphilaceae > Marinobacter. The sequence goes on from NZ_CANLBK010000002.1 coordinate 313,783, forward strand.
TGCAGGGGCGGTCTCCGCATCTGAACATCGCCGACACCCTGTTCGTGGATAACCTCCGGGGCGAGATTACCTTCAAGGTGGAGAACAACACGGCTACCGGCGAGGGCATTTATGCAGATCCGGTAGAGTCTGATTCCCAGTCCCTGGACGACGCTACCTTTGAGTACGCCGATCTGGGTGAAATCCTTCTGGTACGAATTCTTCCGTTCAACGAAAAGGACTGGCGCTACTACCTGTTCAATCGCACCCAGCGGAAAGTTGAGCGGGTAGACAGCATGGCCGGCTCCGTGGTGTCGCTTCCGGATAACCACGGCCTCATTTTTCCGTCTGGGTATTACCTCACTACAGGGGAGCTGAAAACCTTCCAGATTCCGGAAGGGGATTTCCGCCTCAAGCGTTCATTGCGAGCGCCCAACGGTGAGGATGTACTCTACGTATTTTTCGAGCAGCTCACCGGGCAGGTGATTCTGTTCCGCTATAACCTGATCCGTAAGCAGGCCGATGTACCGCTGATTGGTCATGGTTTTGCGCTCTTTGAAAATGGCCACTTGGTGGTTTTCAGTGCCGACAACGAGCCAACTCTGGTCCACCCGCTGCAGGTTTGGGAAACGCCGTTTACCTCCGAGAACTTCCACGCGCAGGCCAGCGTTGCCAACGACTCGGAACTGGCCCGCATCGGCAACCCGGATTTGGTTCGAGGAATCGCCGAGCTGAACACGGTCATTACTTTGGTGGAAGCCAAGGGCGCCAGTGAGCGTCATTTTACCTCTTTGATTCGCACTGTAGACCGCGTTCTCGACCAATTTTACTGGCTGACTGCGAGGCAGGATGAAGCCTTGTTTGCGGGCCTGCATGAGCAGCTCTCCACCATTCGCAACACGGCCGAACTGGTGCTGGATGAGTACGAGAAAGTTCAGAGCATCCGGGCACAGACGGAAGCTGCAATCAGTGAAGTGGCAGATGTTCAGGGTGCCTTGATGCGGGATCTGAAACCGGACAGCTGGAAAGCGCCGGATCAGTTCGTGGGGTACCTGGCCAGGCTTCGGGAACACCGGGGCCGGGTGCGAACGCTGAAGGATCGCCGCTACGCAGACGAAGCACGAATAGACGGCCTTGAGCAGGAGTTGGCGGATGCAGAAGAACGGCTGACTGAACGCACCTTCCGTTTTCTGGCTTCCCCCGAAGCACTGGAGGGCTATCGCAAAACCCTGACAGAGCTTCAGACTGATCTGGCGGGTGCAGAAAGCCGGGATGCCCTGAAAAAGATTGTGGAGCGCTACCGAGAGCTGACCACTGGCCTGGATATGATTCAGGGCATGCTGGCGTCCATGGCTGGCGACGACGCTGCGCTGGAAACCGCCATTACCGACAATATCTCGGGCATATACGCCAGCATCAACCAGCAGCGCTCGGAAGCGGAAATCCGCCTGAAAGAGCAGGGCAGTGCCGAGGCTCGGGCCCAGTTTGCGGCTCGCATCCGGTTGTTTGAACAAAGCTTGGCCAACGGTGTCAGCGCGCTTTCCGATGTGCGGGAATGCGATGGCCTGATGACCCGAATGCTCGATCAGTTGCAGGAACTGGAAAGCCAGTTTGGTGAGTACGATGAGTTCCTGGCCGCAGTTCTGGAGCAGCGTGAAAACGCCCATGAAAGCATTGAAGCCCGGCGCCAGCAATTGCAGGACCAACGGCAGCGCCGGGTAACCACACTTACGGACGCCGCTGAGCGCATACTGAAAAACGTCAACCGCCGTACCGAACGCTTTACCACAGTGGAAGAATTGCATGCCTTTTTTGCGTCCGATGCCATGGTGGCGCGCCTGCGCAGCATGGCAAAGGAGTTGCGGGAGCTGGGCGCGGCCATGGAAGCCGATGATTGCCTGGGGCAGATGAAAGCCGCCCAGGACACGGCCCTGAGAAGTGTGCGGGACAAAGCCGATATCTTTGAGGATGGCGGCGCCGTTATCCGGCTTGGCAAGCACAAGTTCAGCGTCAACCAGCAGGAGCTGGATCTCACCCTGATCCCGCGGGATGACCATGTGCTGCTGCACCTGACCGGTACCCAGTATTACGAACGGCTGGACGAACCGGAACTCGATCGCCTTCGGGGCTACTGGAACATGAGCCAGCCGTCGGAATCTGCCAAGGTTTACCGGGGGGAGTACCTGGCAGCTCTGGTAATTGAAGAGTTCCGGAAATCACAGGATTTACCAGTTAACGTCGCCGATATTGAAGAACTTACCGGCTATATCCGCACATTTGCATCGCCCCGTTACCGCGAAGGCTATGAAAAGGGCATTCACGATCACGATGCCGCGCTGATTGTCAGCACCCTTTGGCCCGCCATTCAAAATGCCGGTTTGCTGCGCTTCAGCCCTAATGCAAGGGCGCTGGCGATGCTGTTCTGGGCGCAACTGGGTCAGCAGCAGGTTCACGCTCAACAGCTACGCTCCCGTTGTTTGTCTGCCGGCATACTCAGCCGCATGATGCAGTCCAGTGAATTGCTGCAGGCTCTGGAACAGGAAGTTGAGCCGAAGCTATCAGAGTTTGTTGAGACTAGTGGTCTCACCCTGACTGAAAAAGGCAGTGCCGAACGCACACTGTTGAAATCAGCCGCCGAGTATCTGGTTTTGCAACTGGCAGAAGAATCGGAAATCTTCGAGATCACCCGCTATGCCGGTGAACTGGCGGAAGGCTTTACCGAAGCGCTGAAACGGGATAACCAGTTTGCCCAGTACCAGAACGCCCTGAATGTTGTTGCCGACCAGCCGGCTGCACGCTGGAGCATCACCCGCCACTGGCTGCAAGCCTGGATGGGCAAAACAGACCGGCAACACCTGTTGCATTACTTGCCGGAAGTGGTGGCGGTATTGAATGCCGGGGAGGCTATCACCACGGCGGTACGCAGTGTGGAACTGGCTTTTGAGGTTGATGGGCTGCTGGGCCAGCACGCCAATATCAACGAACGTTCCCTGAGCCTGCAACTGGATGAATACGAAGAACGCCTGCGCTATCACCGGCAGGAGATCATTCCCGGCTGGCAGCAGTTGCAAGATGTTCGCCATAGCGTGCTGGAAAAATGGCGCAACCAATTGCGTTTGGACGAATACCGGCCCCGGCCGTTGTCTTCATTTGTCCGCAACAAACTGATCAGCGAAAGCTACCTGCCGATCATTGGCGACAACCTGGCCAAGCAAATGGGCACGGCTGGCGAAGACCGGCGTACCGATCAATCCGGCCTGTTAATGATGATCTCGCCGCCGGGTTACGGTAAAACCACATTGATGGAATACGTCGCCAATCGGCTGGGCCTGATCTTCATGAAGATCAACTGCCCCAGTTTGGGCCACGATGTCACCTCTCTGGATCCGGAGAAGGCACCGCACTCCACAGCGAAGGCAGAGCTGATCAAGCTCAACCTGGCCCTGGAAATGGGCAACAACGTGATGCTGTATCTGGATGACATCCAGCACACGCACCCGGAGTTCCTGCAGAAATTCATCTCCCTATGTGACGGCACCCGACGTATCGAAGGCGTATGGCGCGGCCGCACCAGCACCTACGACATGCGGGGCAAGCGTTTCTGCGTAGTCATGGCTGGTAACCCCTATACGGAAAGCGGCGAAGTGTTCAAAGTGCCCGACATGCTGGCAAACCGGGCCGATATCTACAACCTGGGTGATGTGCTATCGGGTATGGAACACGCCTTCGAGTTGTCCTATATCGAGAACAGCCTTAGTGCGAACCGGGTACTGGCGCCCTTGGCGACCCGTGGCATGGCAGACTTCTACCGGTTTGCGGATCTGGCGGAAGGCAAGGCTGTGGCAGATTCAGACTTCGAGCACGATTACAGCGCCGCCGAACGGGACGAAATTGTCTCCCTGCTGAAGAAAATGATGCGCGTGCGGGAAACTGTGCTGCGGGTGAATCAGGCATACATTGCTTCAAGCGCCCAAGCCGAGGCCTATCGCACGGAGCCGACCTTCAAGCTGCAGGGCAGTTACCGGAACATGAACAAGCTGGCGGAAAAGCTGTCGCCGGTGATGAGCGATAAAGAGCTGGAAGCGCTGATTGACGATCATTACCAGGGTGAATCCCAATTGCTGACCCAAGGCGCAGAAGAAAATCTTCTGAAGCTTAAGCAAATGCGCGGCACCATGACCGAAGCAGAAATCGCCCGCTGGCAGGCTATCTGTGAAGAATATCGGCGGCGCCAACAGGCGGGGGGCGATGAGGAAACCGGCGTTAAAGTTGTACGCCAGCTGGGCTTGATAGCGGAACAAATGCAGCAGTTGGGTCAACAGTTGGTCGCGGGCATGGCGAGTCGTAAAGACTCGGAGCCAGACCTCAATAAGGCCCTTGGTGAACTGTCACGCTCCCTCGAAACCGGTCTGGCCGAAGGCTTACAGACAGTACAGTTGAAGCCGGCAGTAACGGTAAATCTGGACAGCCCGCCTCAGGTAGGCGAAGCCCTCACAGCCTTCGCCCGAATCTTTGAGGAATCCATTGTTCCACTGGTAAAACTGATGGACGGCAAGCTGGGCCTGGATCTGAAAACCCAACGGGAAATGGGTAGAGTTTTGAGGGTGATTGGTGAACTGCAAGAATCCGTAATGGGGCGAGAGTCTGGGAAGTGAGTGTTGATACTTGAGATTTATATGGGGCCCTACAGGCTAGCGCCCCGGAATCTCAACAAGCGATCAACAACGAAAATCGTACCAACCGCAAGAGCTGACTTTATAACGCCCCCAAGCAAGAACGGCAGAACACCTTTCAGGAATGCTTTTTCTGGCCCAATGGTAAATGCCAGCCATGCGCCGCCAAACCCAAGGCAAACGGTATGGCCCAATAGCATTGCCAGGAAGGCCAGAGCAATATTCTTGGTGTTCCAGCCGCGCTCGAAAAGCACGCCAACCAGGGCAACGGCCAGAGGAAAGGCAAACAGGTAGCCTGCAGTTGGCCCTGCAAAATAATCCAATCCGCTGGAGCCCCCGGCAAGAACGGGTAGTCCCAGGGCTCCGAAACACAGCCACAGGATTGTTGAGGCGGCACCGAGTTTCCAGCCGAGAAGCCCTGCAACAGTGAGAAGTACATAGGTTTGCGCGGTAATAGGCACCGGCACCATGGGGATCTCGATGTAGGATGCTACAGATAAGCACAGAGCTGTGATTACGATGGCAATCAGTTTCCAGCTTACTGAACGCCCATTTGGATCGAGAGGGCTGAAACTTTGGCTTGGTACAGGCGTCATCATTTTCCCTTGTTTGGAATGTTGTGTCTCAATGAGTCATGCATCTCACCGACGCACCACAGCCTCTGGTTGGTTCAGCATCGCAATTAGTGGGTTCTTTCTTAGCACATAATCTTTGAGCAAGTAGCCTAGCAACAATCCAAGGCCAAATCCGCCCAAATGTGCGACCCAAGCCACACCGCCTTGGCCGGAGACCATCCCCGCAATATTGATCAGGCTCCAGATCAGGAAGTACCAATGGGGTGCGAGCTTCTTCTGATAAATAACAATCATGAAAGTCAGGCTGGCATGGCGGAACCACACCAGATAGAGGCCGAACAGGGCTGCAATAGCGCCACTGGCGCCAACCAAGAGCAGTGGACCTTGGCTGGTATTGAACAGTAGCAATTCAGCCAAGGCTGCCATTATGCCGGCAAACAGGTAGATCGCGAGAAACGCGCCGTGTCCCAGCGCGTCTTCAAGGTTGTCGCCAATAATCCACAAGAAATACATGTTGCCAACCAGATGCATCAGCCCGCCGTGCACAAACTGGTAGGCCAGAAGTTGCAGCACAAAGTGTGCGGGGTTCTGGATATCCGAGTTCAGAGCCAGGTTGGCAAAGATCCACTCATTGGCCTCTGGAGACAGCACGCCAACACCAAAGATCAGGCTGCACAGAACCACCAGTGAGCGAGTGACCCAGGGCGTGCGCTGAGGCGATACGTTGTATTCTGCGGGCATGGCAGTCAGGAATTGGAACAACCAGGATTTCCAGGACACTTTTTGATTCAGGTCCGTAAGCGCCTGCTTCAGTTTGGGTGAGTGCATTACCTGATCTATTTCATGCTTGTCGAGCCAAACGCCATCGCAGTCAGGGCAGCAATCGATCTCGGTGGTGTAGTGCACCAGAAGCTGATAATTGGTCATGGATACACGGCAACTGATGCACAGGCGTTCGCTGACCCGAAGCGCGGGGCCCAGGTGAAGCTCGTGGTCGTATTGGTCTATGCAATCGTGTTCTTGGGCAATGGCGTGGTTTAACGAGCCATCTTCAAACCACAACCCTTGGCATTGGCTGCAGCCAAGTATGGCGGGATTGCTGGTGGGTTTCAGGGTTTTGGTTGCACATGAAGGGCAATGGCGGGTGCGGGGTTGCGGCATGAAATCCTTTTCCTGGTTTAACGGTGTTTCTGTAGTAGCTCCGGAGCCTTCCGGAGCGAGCTGTTCCAAATTCTGATTTTCATTGTAATGGTCTGCGTATGCGCCGCCCAGTACTTTTAGTAAAGCGGATGAGGTTGATTTTCTGTTGACCAAAATAATGCGCGTGCGGGAAACTGCATTGAAGATAAACACAGGTTTATGTGGCTCTCGTAAAATCAGGAACAAACTAAATGAAAGGACTCGTAATACCGCTATTATTCGCGGCCTCTATTTCCCACGCAGGGACCTATCGCTGGGTAGATGAGAAGGGCCAGACTCACTTCGGTGATCGGCCTCCAACTAACGCAGTCACCAACGAAGTGCGGCTCGAATCGGCTCAGCCACCTATTGACACCAAAGCTCATGAGCGGAAGCAGCGGGTAAATCAGTTCCTTCAGCAAAGTGAAAAGGAACGAGCGGCCCGGAAAGATGCCGAGGCTCGACAGGAGGCGCAAGCTGCAAAGCTTCGGGATCATTGCGCACGCATGGAGGCGCGACTGAAACATCTGAATAATGTTTCGGGGATTTATCGGCTGAATAAAGATGGTGAGCGGGTCTTTGTAAACGATGAAGAAAACGAGCGTATCCGTGAAGAATTTCGAGCCCGTGTGCACAGCGAATGTAATAGTTGAACCGGAATGGTGGTAGTCTCGCGGCTCGGTTCCAAATAGATCAGTAATGCGATAAGGCGCCACCATAGGTACACTGTCAGGCCTGTACGCCGGTCTAAGCGTTCGGTGGCACCTCCAATCAAACTGGCAGATTCCGTGAATACTGCCGGCTGACAGGTTACGGATATCCTATGGAAAACGAAAAAAGCCTGATCGCGCAGAGCAAGAGCAAGCCGGAAAAAACGCTGACCGATCTTTCTACACCTATCTACGGGCTGTTTACTCTGGGTGTGCTTTACACCCTGTACCTTGCTCATCAAATTATCTTGCCGATTGTTTTGGCATTCCTCACAAGCTTGCTTCTGTCTCCGCTGGCTACTCGCATGTGTTCAGGGCTGCGTATTCCCAGGGTGGTCAGCTCGCTGATTCTCGTATTGTTGGTGCTTGCAGGTATTGCGGGTGTCTCCCTGGCTGTCGCCACGCCGGCTCTGGAGTGGGCGGGCAAAGCTCCCGAGGGTATTTCGCGTTTGCTGGTGGGCGAAAGCGAACTTAAGCGGCAAATCAGCAAGGTGACTGAGTCGGCACAAAAAGTGGAAGACTCCGTAAGCGAACTCTCGGATAGCGGTGATAAAAATACAGCGGTAGAGCCAACAACCGTGGTTCTGCAGACGGAATCCTGGCGCGCCCAACTTATGAGTAAAGCCCGGGATGGCGTTGCGGGTCTTGCGCTTGCCATGGCGCTTACGTATTTCTTGTTGGTTAGCGGCGACAGATTGGTGCTCAATTTTGTGCGTCAGTTGCCGAGACACCACCGCAGAACGGTGCTGCGCATTAGCCGGGACTCCCAGCATCAGATTGCCCAGTACCTCGCGGTATTGGGCATAAGCAATACATCGGTCGGCGTTGCAACTGGTCTTATGGCTTGGGCTGTCGGCCTGCCCGACCCAGCAGTGTGGGGCCTGGTGGCTGCTCTTGCGCGTTTTATTCCTTATCTCGGTGTTATTCTAACCATCCTGTTGTTGGCGGTTGTTTCCGCGGTAAGCCTGGATACCTTGTGGATGATGGCGATTGCTCCAGTTGGCTATCTTGCCTTGACCACTATGGTGGGTTTCTTCATCGAGCCGTGGATACACGGCTTTCGTATGTCGATCAACCCGGTGATTATTTTTGTTTCGATCTTCTTCTGGGGCTGGCTCTGGGGTCCTGTGGGGGTATTACTTGCCGTGCCACTGATGACCGTAATTCAGGTGGTTCTTAAGCAGATTCCCAAATTGCGGCCCATCTATAAGGTGATTGCCCGATAGTGTCGGGTTAGAGAAGAATGGATGCCCTCGCCACTCCCTGACACATGAGTGAATGTCTCCTATCCTGAAGAGATACTTTACATTTCTCAGGCAGGGACGACTGTTCACTTATGATCCCGAATACCATGAAAGCCATGGTTCTTACCGGTCATGGCGATATCGACAAGCTTGACTATACAAGTGTGCCCACGCCATCCCCCTTGCCAGGAGAGGTGCTGGTTCAGGTTACCGCGACCGCAAAAAATAACACCGACCGCAAAGCCCGGGAAGGGCTGTATCCCACCAAAAAGGGTGAAACCACGTCGTTTCAGATGGGTGGCAAGCCCACGCTGATCTTTCCCCGTATTCAAGGTGCTGACATTGTCGGTCATGTTGTGGCCGTAGGCGAGGGCGTCGATCGCAGTCGTATTGGCGAGCGAGGGCTGCTGGATTTCAATATTTATGCAGACAGCCGTAGGGATATCAACCTTACCCCGGATTATTACGGCCATGGTGCAGACGGTGGCTACGCAGAATACGTCGCTGTTCCTTCAGACCAGTTCCACTGTATACCGAATGAACATCTTGGGGATGCGCAGCTCGCCGCGATGGGGATGTGCTCGTATCAGACGGCTCTGCATATGCTTACCTCTGCTCATGTGACTGCGGGAGAGCGAGTTCTGGTCACCGGAGCCAGTGGTGGTGTTGGTACCGCGCTGATTCAGCTTTGCCGGGTCATGGGGGCCATACCCTATGCCTTGAGTACTGGGGATAAAACCGCAGCGCTCTTGGAATTCGGGGCGGAATCCGTGCTCGATCGATCCGATATGGATAGTTTTGTAGAGCGGGTAAAAGCGCAAACTGGTGGCAAGCCTTTTGATGCGGTTATGGACCTGGTGGGTGGCGATATGACCGACCGCTTCATAGACGCCATGATTTTTGACATGAACGCCCGCGAAACATACCCCCGCCTGAGCATTGCTGGTGCCAGCGGCGGAAACATTAGTGAAATCCTGTGGACGAGAATTTACCTGTATCAGGTGCAAATTTTTGGTGTTTCCCACGGAACCCGAGAGGAGGCGGAGCAGTTGGTAGGGTGGATTCGCAGCGGGCAGCTCAAGCCGGTTCTCCACGGCGCATTCAGACTTTCAAAGTTGCATGATGCGGAGCGCTACTTCATGAATCGCGGCAGCAATTATCTCGGCAAAATTGTCATTGTTCCGGATTCCCAGTGGAAGGCGCATGGAAAATCCTGGTCGCTGGAGGGCGATTGATGAAACCGGAACTGACAATTCAGCTTATGGACACCCATGCAGGCGGCGATGTCAGTCGTATTGTGACCGGTGGTATTGATGCCTTGCCAGGTAACAGTGTGCGAGCACAAATGGAGTATCTTCGTGATCACGCCGATGGCTTGAGAAAACTGTTGCTGGAAGAGCCCTATGGCATTCCCGAAATGTCTGTGGACTTGCTGGTTCCACCTTCCGACCCGCAGGCAGCGGCCGGCTACATCATCATGGAAGTGATGGGTTACCCGATTTACTCCGGCTCCAACACAATCTGCACCGCAACGGCCGTGCTTGAGGCGGGAATCGTGCCCAAGAAAGAGGGTAAACAGAGCTTTTTACTGGAGTCTCCTGCTGGCTTGGTTCGCATCGATGCACTGGTTAAAAACGGCGTTGTTGAAGCGATCACCTGTGAAGGTTTGCCAAGCTATATCCATACCTATCGCGCGACTATTGAGGTGCCCTCACTCGGCCCCGTCACATACAGCGTGGCATACAGTGGCGGGTTTTACGCTCTGGTGGATGCCGAAGCCCTGGGCTTTGACCTTGTCCTGAGTGAAGAGCGCAAGCTTGCTGACACGGCTTATGCGATTGTTGAGGCAATTCAGGCGGAAAGGGGCTTTTCCCACTATACCTTGGGTGATGTCGGGCCTTTGCCCTTTCTGCATTTTATGGGGCCAGTGCACCAAATCACAGAGGGCTATTATCGCTCCCGTTCCACGACCTATGTGCACCCGCGTGTTATTTGCAGAAGTACGACCGGAACAGGCACTTCGGCTCGGTTAGCCCTAATGAATTATGAAGGGCGCATCCGCCCAGGAGATAAGCTTGAAACCATCTCACTACGAGAGACTGGCTTCATTGGCGAGCTCTCTGGCATAGGGCAGGTTGGTGGGTACCAGGTTGTGAAAAACGACATTATCGGTAGAGGTTATGTTTTAGCGCGTTCAGACATTGTGGTGAACTGTGACGACTTAATGGTGGACTGCGATGGGTTACGCCATATTCTCACCAGCCGTTGGTAGCTCTTAACGCTGATGACCGCCGTAGTGAATCTTGCATTTCGCAGGTGTGTATATTGCCGGTATCTTAACTAATCATAATCAATGAGGTTATTATATATTTATCAGTATCTTATAACTCGTCTTTGCGGTCGGGGTCAGGGATTGTCGAGAGAGAAGGTTGTCTGAATTTATACCATGTGGCAAGTTAATTGTAGATGTAGCGCAGTAGTAGTTGAGCCTAGCTGCCTTATATCTGGAAAATGTCAGTCTCAATTCACTAAACGTCAGGCGAGGAGTTCGTTACTTAATAAGTCGAATTTGGCCTGTAAAGGGAAAAGGAGTTACTGATGCTTTATTGGACTATAGTGTGTTTGATTATAGCGATCGTGGCGGGTGTGCTTGGTTTCGGTGGAATTGCGGGCACCGCTGCCGGGATAGCTAAGATACTGTTCTTTGTTTTCATAGTATTGCTCGTTGTCTCACTGGTGATGAATGCTATGAAAGGTCGCGGACCATAATTGTGTATTCATATTAGCATTTATGAAGTTGTCGATTATGTAGAGCTATTATAATTGCCTTATTGAAAGGAGAACGATATGAATAACGATATTCTGGAAGGTAACTGGAAGCAGCTTAAAGGTAAGGTGCGCGAGAATTGGGGTAAGTTGACGAATGATGATGTCGATGAAATCGGAGGCAAACGAGAGAACTTCATTGGCAAGATTCAGGAAAAATACGGCATGAAGAAAGATGAGGCAGAGAAGGAGTGGGATAAGCTCACTAAATAATTATCATTTCTCCACGCACCAAACGCTTCAGTATTGTTACTGAAGCGTCATTTGGGCTGGGTCGTGGCCTTTGCTAAGTTTTAAATCGTGACATGGTTCGCCGAACCGGTGGGTATAGCCATTGATCACATTTACTTGGAGAAACGTCCGAAAAGTATCGTCGATTCGGGCGTACGCATGAGTAACTTGATAAAGGAGTACGAGACAATGCGGAAACTTATTACTCACACAATGAGCGCTTCCCTGTTGGCAGGTGGTTTAGCTATGAGCCTTTCAGCAGTTGCTGCAGGCGGTCTTTACAGCATGGATGAGCTTAAGGATGCAGATGTTTTTGACAGTACCGGCCAAGAGATCGGTGAGGTCGAGGATGTTCTGATGAGCAACGATATGTCGGTACATTCGTTGGTTATCGAAACTGGGGAGCTACTTGGCCTCGGTGGTAATGAAGTTGTTGTGGAACGCGGCACGTTTACTGTCGTGAGGGCGTCGGGTAACCGCGGCTTCGATGACATTGAGTATGAAGTCCACGTTGAAATGACTCAGGAAGAATTGAAAAAATTGCCGACGTACGATGAGGATTGGTGGAACCAAACGAGCCAGAGTTTGCAGCAGGCGTGGGAAAACACAAAGGAAATCAGTGAGAGCGCCTGGGAGAGTACTAAGCAGGCTACCTCTTCAGCTTGGTACAACGTCAAACAAGGCGCTGAAGAGATGGGTGACGAAGCCGAGCAGGCGACTGAGTAAGGCACTGTTCCGGGAACGGTTCAACCGGGCGCCTCCGGCGCCTTTTGAGTCAAGGAGAATGATATGACCAATGTCAGCTCTGATGGTACTTATCAGTGTGCCCAAGAGGGGTGTGACTGCAGAGTCGCGGATGATGAAACGCACTTCAAAACAGCAACTGGAATATTCTGCTCAAAAGAATGTTCGGAAGGCAAGGGTTGCCAACATCCCGGATGCAATTGCGCGTCTAAGAATTAGCTGAATTAAGATCGAGAGGTCGCGTTATGTATTTGGCCTCTCGGTCAGAATAATAATATAAAAACATATTATTAGTAAAATAAATAAGCCTGCGAAGTTTCGAAAGTCTATATATTTACCTCTGTTGTTTGATGATTATCTATCATGCGAACTATACGGGAGACAAGACTATGGCTGATCACGATGGAGCTGTGTCAGGGGAAAGCTATTCCCATAAGATAAGCGCGGAGTTCGACAGTCAGATAGCTGCGGAGCGAGGCGCAGAATCTTTGGAAGGTTTAGGTATCCCCCTTGCTCAGATTCGTATCATTCAACCTGATGACCCCAATATGTCGAAAAAGATTGAGCCGGAGACACAGGGAATTGCGCGGTCGTTAGTCAAAGCGCATGTCCGGTTTGGAGTGGTAGGGCTAGTAGTTGGTCTTGCTGTCGCAGGACTTTTGGTGACGGTTGGCCCGGCGCTGACTCGTTCAAGCCCGGTAATGACGTTCGTTGCAGTGAGCTTCTTGTTTGCCGTGTTGGCTCTTATGCTAGCCGGTGCGGTTGCACTGCGGCCAGATCATGATGTCTTGATAGAAAAGGCGCGCATGGCAAAAAACGAAGGGCGTTGGACAGTGGTGGTGCATTGCGACAGCGTGGAGCAGCAAAAGTTGGCGCAAACGACAATGGGCGACAGTACCCACACCTTATAGTTTAATATAAAAGTGCGAGAATCTTTCGACCGGAGTTCTCGGTTGAGTGCTTGCCAAAGCTATACTATCGTTTAATTCTGTAATAAAAAGCAAAAACAATAGCTGACCAGGAATGTAGGTAAGGGGCGTCAGTGTGTATAAGTGGATAGCTGAGCATCACCAGGTACTTTCAATCGTTGCCAGTTTTGGCTCCTTACTTATATGGCTGGTATATGCGCAGCTCCTTTACCTTGGGTTCAGGAGGCAGAGAAGCCCGCGCTTGATTATTAATCGCGGTCGCAACAAAGATATCAATGCTCTGTGTCTCATCAGTAATATGAGCGCGGAATCTGTATTTGTTGAATACATCATAGCGAAGCTCGAAACTTCGGAAGGCGAGATCACGATGGACGTCACTGATTTCGAGCGAGAATACAGCGAAGGCGATGAGCAGAGTCCGCTGGACGTAAGAGAGAATACCAGGCAGGGACCAATCGAGTGTGGCGGCTTTTTACACATTGGTACTTTCTGCGAACTAATCCAGCGTCTTGCGCGCTATGAAAATATCGAGGTTGTCGATGGTCAGCCTCAAGGAGAGCTAGAATTCACCCGCCTGACGCTGAGTCTGATTGGAATATATGGCCCGGAAAATATGCCCGTAGGCGCTGAGCGAAGTTTCGATATAAGCGTTAGCGGGAGCCGTTTGGGGCTAAAACCTGCATCGTGGGATACTAAGCAGTTAGCGTCTATCCGTCAGCGTCGCAAGCTTCGGAGAACGGTCGAAGAACTGAATGCTACAGACTTTTCATCGTCATCCTCTCTTCGCCGTGTAGCCGCTATTCAAAAGTGATCCAGTCGACTAATGGGGCGGATGTATGCATAGACTGAATTGCTACTCCGTTAACCCACGCGATGAATCGCTATGGTTGGGGTATTGCCCTGCTGATTTTTCCGATCAGGAAAGGCGCCCACTGCGGCGCCTTTTTTCGTTTCTGCGCATTACATACCAGGCGATAAACGCCACCAAAGATACCGTCAGAATAATCAGCGTGGCCAGTGCGTTGATCTTTGGTGATACGCCCATGCGTACCGATGAGAACACCACCATGGGCAAGGTGGTGGAGCCAGGGCCGGATACAAAGCTGGCAATTACCAGGTCGTCCAGCGACAGGGTGAACGCCAGCAACCATCCGGACACCAGGGCCGGGGCAATCACCGGCAAAGTGACCACAAAGAATGTCTTCAAGGGTGTGCAGCCCAGATCCATGGCGGCTTCCTCAATGGAGCGATCCACCTCTTGTAATCGGGTACTCACAACCACCGCCACATAGGCGCTGCAGAAGGTGGTGTGGGCAATCCAGATGGTCACCATTCCACGATCTGCAGGCCAGCCGGTCAGCTCTGCCAGTTGAACAAACAGAAGCAGCAACGACAAACCGGTGATCACTTCCGGCATAACCAGAGGGGCGGTAATCATGCCAGACAGCAGTGTTCGGCGTCGCATGCGCTTGAATCGGGTGATCACAAACGCACACAGGGTGCCCAGGCACATGGCCATGCTGGCGGAGTAGAAGGCGATTTTAAGGCTCATCCACACGGCCGACAGTATTTGCTGGTCCTGAAACAGGGCGCTGTACCAGTGTGTCGAGAAACCGGCCCACACAGATACCAGCCGGGATGCGTTGAACGAATACACGATCAGCACAAACATCGGCAGGTACAAAAACAACAGTCCCAGAATCAGCATGATTTTGGAGAGGCTGATACCGCGAGCATTAACCATTCTTCGACATCTCCCGACTCTGGAAGCGGTGGAACAATATAATCGGCACCAACAGCAGTGCCAGCATGACAATGGCCAACGCAGAGGCAACGGGCCAGTCGCGGTTGTTGAAGAACTCTTCCCACAACACCTTGCCGATCATCAGCGTATCCGGGCCGCCGAGCAGCTCAGGAATTACGAACTCACCGACAGCGGGAATGAATACCAGCATACAGCCCGCCAAAATACCGGCCTTGGATGAAGGCAGGGTAATGGCCCAGAAGGTCGTAATGCTGCGGCAGCCGAGGTCTGATGCTGCTTCCAGCAGGCGCAGATCCAGCTTCACCAGGTTGGTAAAAATGGGCAGCACCATAAACGGTAAGTAGGCATAGGTAATGCCGAGGATTACCGCAAAGTTGGTGTTCAGCATTTTCAGCGGCTCGTCGATCAACCCGAGCCAGAGCAGGAAGCTGTTCAGCAAACCCTGATTGCCGAGGATGCCCATCCAGGCGTAGACCCGAATCAGGAACGAGGTCCATGAGGGCAGCATCACCATCAACAGAAGCACTAACTGCCAGTGTTTTGGAGCCCGGGCCATAGCGTAGGCCATTGGGTAGCCAATCAGCAGGCAGGCGATGGTGGAGATAAACGCGGTTTTCACCGAACCCCAATAGGCTGCAACGTACAGGCTGTCGGACAGCAGGAATAAATAGTTGCCGAAGTTCACCACCACCGACAGGGTGTTTTCTGCCAGCCGGAATACCGGCTCGTATGGCGGTATGGCCATCACGGCCGACGTCAGGCTGATCTTCAGGATCAGCGCGAACGGCAGCAGGAAAAACAGCAATAGCCACGCGAACGGAATGCCAAACAGCACCCGACGGTGGAACAGCAATGTACGCACCCGCGCCATCAAGGGCGCGGGAATCGGATTCCTGTTCATGGCATTAATTCCAAAGCAGGATGGGGCTGGAGGCTTCCCAGGAAACGAACACGGTGTCGCCCCAGGTTGGCCGTTCACCGCGGCGTTCCACGTTCGCCATGGTGGCCTGCACACGCTTGCCGCTGGCCAGCTTCACGTAATAGGAGGTGATGTCGCCCAGGTACGCGATGTTCTCCACCGTGCCCTTGCTCCAGTTGAACTCACCTTCAGGCTTGTCTGGTGTCAGGTAGATTTTCTCCGGGCGCAGGGCAATCAGCGTGTTGGTATTTTCTGCCGATGTGGTCACGCCGCGGTCAATAAATACCTGTGCGTCCAGCAAGCCGCTGGATAGCAGAATGCTGTCGGAGTTGTCTTCCTCGATGCTGGCCTCAAAGATATTCACCGAGCCAATAAACTCCGCCGTCATGCGGCTGTTCGGGCTTTCGTAAATATCGATGGGTGAGCCCACCTGCGCAATCTGTCCAAAGGACATAATGGCAATGCGGCTGGCCATGGTCATGGCTTCTTCCTGATCGTGGGTCACCATCAGGCAAGTGGCACCCACTTTTTCCAGAATATCCACCAGCTCAAGCTGCATCTCTGTGCGCAGCTTTTTATCGAGCGCACCCATAGGCTCATCCAGAAGCAACAGCTTCGGGCGTTTTGCCAGAGAGCGGGCCAGTGCAACCCGCTGCTGTTGGCCACCGGAAAGCTGCTGCGGCCGACGCTTGGCGTAGGGCTCCATTTTGACCAGCTTGAGCATGGCTGCCACGCGGTCGCGAATCTCTTCCTTCGGCAGCTTGTCCTGTTTCAGACCCATGGCAATGTTCTGCTCCACGGTCATGTGCGGGAACAGTGCGTAGGACTGAAACATCATGTTCGTTGGGCGCAAGTAGGGAGGCAGGGCAGTTATGTCCTGACCATCCAGCACAATACGACCGCTATCTGGTGTCTCAAAGCCGGCCAACATACGCAGCAGTGTGGACTTGCCAGAGCCGGAGCCTCCCAAGAGCGCGAATATTTCGCCCTTGTGGATGTCCAGGCTTACGTCGTCCACCGCCAGTGTGCTGTCAAAGCTTTTTGATACACCACGAATGCTGAGTAGCACCTCCGCTTTCGCGGAGGTGCTGATTCCGTTAACCACGCCCTTAACGACCGGACTTAACGCTGGTCCAGGTGCGGGTCATCAGGCGCTGTGTGTCCTGAGGCCGACCTTCCATGATGTAGAGCTTTTTCATCACATCATCCGTAGGGTAAATGCTGGTGTCGTTAAAGATTTCTGCATCCACAAATTCATCGGCTGCCTTGTTCGGGTTGGCGTACCAAACATAGTTGGTCACCTCAGCGATGATCTCTGGCTTCATCAAAAAGTTGACCAGCTTGTGGGCATTCTCAACGTTCGGTGCGCCAGCAGGGATGGTCATCATATCGAACCACAACACCGCACCTTCTTTAGGAATGGTGTAGCGGATTTCATTGCCGTTTTTGGCTTCCTCGGCACGAGCAGCCGCCTGCAGAATGTCACCGGAATAGCCGGCAGCCACGCACAGGTCGCCATTAGCCAGGTCGCCAATGTAGCGGGACGAGTGGAAGTAGGTGATGCTCGGCCGCACGGCCTTGATCACGTCGCCACCCTTTTTGATGTCTTCGGCATTGTTGCTGTTCGGGTTCAAGCCTGCGTAGGCCATAGCAGCCCGCACCATTTCTTCGCCGGAATCCAACATGGCAATGCCGCAGCCGCTTTTGGCCAGCTTGGCGGTTACTTCCGGGTCAAACACCAGGGCCCAGGAGTCTGTGGGCGCACTGTCGCCCAGAATTTTCTGGATACGGCCAGCGTTGTAGCCATAGCCGTTGGTTCCCCACAAATAGGGAATCGAAAACTGGCTGCCAGAATCCACTTTTTCCAACTGGGTCATCAGGTCGGGGTTCAGGTTGACCATGTTCGGCAGTTTGTCGTGATCCAGAGCTACAAAAGCCTTGGCAGAGATCTGCTTGGCAACGTAGTGGTTTGAAGGCACTACCAGGTCGTAGCCAGAGCGGCCAGACAGCAGCGCGGCTTCGAGAACCTCGTTACTGTCGTAAACGTCGTAAACGACCTTGATGCCGGTTTCTTTGGTGAACTTCGCCAGGGTGTTCTCGGCGATGTAGTCAGACCAGTTATACACACGCACTTCTTCTGCTGCGATTGCAGAAGAGGCACACAGAGATAACGCAACGGAGGCGGCCAGCGCCTGTGGCTTACACAACTTGAACATTGGATAACGTCCCTCACTGAAAAGGGATGGATACAAAACGTGCAGGACGCACGCGGTGTTGTGCAGGTCTGCTGAGGGAAGGCCGCGGGTGCGACTCCTTTGAGGCTTGTCCTGGAAAACGGCGGTGGGGCTATAGCTTATGGAACCGACCGAATTCGCGCGATATTTAACACGAGAATGCGTGGCGCGCTACAACTATCTTGTTGGAGTGTGCGGAGGGTTGTACCTATGAGGACTTATCAGCTTCAGAAACTACTCCCACGGTGCGGGAGTTTACGGCTCTCGGGCACCGTGAAAGAGTGTTTGAGTGGCAGTTGTTATCCCCGCCAATAGTTGTTGGCCGCCGCTACCGTCTGAAAGTTTACAGCGATAACGTGGGAGGCAGCAGTCAAACCGTCGGCAGAGTTCGCGTATTCTGGCCGTAGCTTTTTCAGTGTATCCATATCCGGCTGAGTGTATTTCACGCCGCGACGGCTCAGGGTGATGGCAAGCTCATAGCCTTGCTGCGGAGTATCGGTAATCAACGAGGTTAGCCAAGTATCAGTCATTTTAAATACCTTTTTATTTGGGTTCGCCGAAAGAGTAGCAGACGACACGCGGTTTTGCGCATCGTCTATATCAAGGCAAGCTCTTTGTTAGCCTACAAACATCTTCTTCGCAAGCGGGATGCCTTTCAAACCGCTCACGGCAACGGTTGTCAGCAAACCACCTAGCATGGCGCCCACTACTCCGGCGGTCATGATGTCCTGGCCGGTGAGGTACAGGCCGGGTATGCGGGTCTTGGGCTTTAGCCAGTCCTGCTCGAAGCGGTCGGGAGTATGGTCGAGGCCATAAATTTCCCCTTCGCTGTAGCGGCAAAAGTAATCCGTAGAAAGGGAGGTGGACAGCTCGTAGTAATCCACTTTGCCTTCCAGATGCGGAAATTTCTCATACAGCTTGGTGAGCAAGCGCTGGGCGAATTCTTCCTTCTTGGCTTCATAGTCTTCACCGCGCTTGCCCCAAGGCTTGTCGGCCCACTCTTCGTACCATTTGAAGGGACCGGGTGCCACAATCTCAATGGTGGCCCGGTTAGGGTAGCGCTCCAGAAAGCTGGGGTCTTTCGCCGAGGGGAACGAAATATAGGTTAGCGAAATATCGTTGTTATCCGGATCTTCCTCGAACTCCCTCACATGCTTTTCGTAGTCTGTGCCGGGGTAAATCCAGTAGTTGGTTTTCGGCAGGCCCAGGTTCTCTGCAGTATCTTCCAGGCCAATATACAGGCAATTACTGGCCATGGAGCGCTTAACGGTTTTCAGTTTGTCCTGATAGTAATCCCATTCAGGCGCGTCTTTTGGCAGCAGCTTGTTGAAGGTGTTGAATACGCCTGCGTTGCTGATGACCAGTGGCGAGCGAATCTCTGCACCGTCGGCCATGCGAACGCCCACGGCTTTGCCTTTCTCGATGAGAATCTCAGTCACATCAGCGTAGGTAAAGACTTCACCGCCGCTTTGCTGAACCACCGGGATAATGGTCTTGGCCATTTCAGAGGCGCCACCAATTGGGTAGTAGCCGCCGTGCAGGTAATGGCGGGCGATCAGTGAGTGGACAATGAAGCTGGATTGGGCTGGTGGCAGGCCGTTGTCGCCCCACTGGCCGGTAAGCACGGCAATCAGCTCCTGGTTGCTGGTAATGCCTTCAAGCACTTCGCGGGTGGGCTTGTTCAGGAACTCCGGTGCCTTGCGTCTTGCCAGCATGCTCAGTGGACCGAGCGCGAGGCTTGGTAGCACTTTACTCAGAACAACGGCCGGCATGGCTTTGGATACCTGGCGCAGATAATCCAGGTAAGTGTCGATGGCCCTTTCTTCTTCCGGGAAGGCTTTAATCAGTTCTGCACGGAATTCTTCCGGGCCGGCTACCAGGTCCACGTACTTTTCGCCCATGTAGATTCGGTCGTAGTTGGCGTCCATTGGCGCCCATTTCAACTGACTGTCAGTGATGTGGTCGAACAGCCGCTTACCGAGAGTATGGTCTGCGCCCATGTCACCGATGTAGTGCACGCCCACATCCCATTCGTAACCGTTACGGTCGTAGCTGTGGGTGAATCCGCCGGCAGTGTAGTGCTGTTCAAGAACGAGCACTTTTTTGCCCATTTTGCTCATACAAGCAGCTGCGGTCAGGCCGCCGATGCCGGAGCCAATGATGATGGCATCGTAGGGGCCGTCCAGGCGTTTTTCACGATAACGTTTGCCAACGCGGAGGGTGCTGGGTTTTGGGCTGCTCATTTAGTTAATCCTGTTGTGATTGTTGTTGGTCAGACCGGGCGCCGTCCAGCAGTAAACTGAGAACGCCGTCGGTCAACATGGGTTCGGTCTTTGCGCTGGGCAAATGACCATCGATGGTTAGTTGCGACAGCCCGTGCACCAGAGACCAAGCGGCGGCTGTCATTAGTGAAACGGGGGAAGGTTTGAGGTAACCCAGTTCTCGGGCACGGGCAACGGTGTTTTCAAGAACCTGAAAAGCCCCTTTGCCAGCGGCATCCAAACGTGGGTGAGCCCCTAAAGGCAGCACGCGACCGCCAAACATAAGACGATACAGATTGGGCTCTTCCTGGGCGAAAGCGACATATACCAGCCCAATCTCAATCAACGCCTTGCGCGGCATTTTCTGATCTACAACCCGCAGGCGATCGCGCAGGGCCTCGAACCCTTCAATGGCAAGTTCGGCCAGCAGCGTTTCGCGGTCTGAGAAGTGGCGGTATAGCGCGGGTGCGCTGACTCCGAGTTGCTTAGCCAGGGCGCGCAAGCTGATGGCGGCATCCCCTTGGCTTCTGAGTATGTCCAACGCCAGCGACTGCGCCTGGGGCTGCAGGTCGCCGTGGTGGTAGGCAGGTTTCGCCATAGGTGTTCAGGTTCTCTGATGTTATCGGTGGTAACAATGTTACTGGTGATAACATCATGAAGTTGAGCAGCTGTCAAACAGATTTTGGCGTGTCAAAAAAAAGCCCCGGTGCTCAGCTAAGGAGAACCGGGGCTTGCGATTGCCAGGGGTTTTTACTTCAGCCCTAGTTCCTCAATGGAAATCTCGCGCATTTTGAACTTCTGAATCTTACCGGTGACCGTCATTGGGAATTCTTCCACGAACTTGTAGTTTCGCGGGATCTTGAAGTGGGCGATCTTGCCTTTGCAGAATGCCATCAGGTCGTCGGCATCCACCGAGTCTGCCTCAGGGCGCAGCTTTACCCAGGCGATCAAATCTTCACCATAGGTTTCGTGCGGAATACCCGTTACCTGGACTTCCTCAATGGATGGGTGGCTGTACAGAAATTCCTCAACCTCTTTCGGGTAAATGTTTTCACCACCACGAATCACCATATCCTTGATGCGGCCGACGATTTGTACATAGCCTTCTTCGTCCATGGTGGCCAGATCACCGGTGTGCATCCAGCCGGAGGCGTCGATGGCTTCGCGGGTCTTCTCTTCATTATTCCAGTACTTCAGCATCACGCTGTAGCCGCGAGTGCAGAGTTCCCCAATCTCGCCCCGGGGCAAGACGTTACCGGTTCCCGGGTCGACAATCTTGGTTTCCAGATGGGGCTGGGTACGGCCAACGGTGGTTACCTGCTTCTCAAAGGGATCGAGAGAGCTGGTCTGGGTAGACACAGGGCTGGTTTCGGTCATGCCGTAGGCAATCTGAACCTCCTTCATGTGCATCTTGGTGTTGACCTTTTTCATCACCTCCGCGGGGCAGATGGAGCCGGCCATGATGCCTGTGCGCAGGGTGGATAGATCGTAGGAATCAAATTCCGGCTCGGCCAGTTCTGCTATGAACATGGTGGGTACGCCGTAGAGCGCTGTGGCCTTCTCCTGATGCACTGCTTGCAGCACGGCTTTTGGGTCAAAGCCTTCGCCCGGGTAAATCATGGTGGAGCCGTGGGTAATGCAGCCAAGGTTGCCCATGACCATGCCAAAGCAGTGGTAGAGGGGGACTGGAATAACCAGTCGATCCTTCTCTGTCAGGCGCTGGCTTTCACCCACAAAAAACCCATTGTTCAGGATGTTGTGGTGGGTGAGGGTCGCGCCTTTGGGGTTGCCGGTGGTGCCTGAGGTGAACTGGATATTGATGGGGTCGTCGAACTGAAGCTGGCTTTGCACCTTGTCTACTTCATCCTGACTAACTTCACTGGCAAGGCTCACAAACTCCGCCCAGCTCCACATGCCAGCGTGTTTTTCCGTATCCAGATTGATCACTGCACGAAGATCAGAAACTCGCTGGGCTTTGATTTTGCCAGGGGTGCTCGCTTTCAACTCCGGTGCCAGTTCATAAAGTGTTTGGCGGTAATTTGAGGCTTTAAAGGTATCTGCAGTGACCAATACGCTGATGCTCGCCAGATTCATGGCGTATTCCAGTTCGTGCAGGCCGTAGGCAGGGTTGATGTTGACCAGAATGGCGCCCACCTTGGCGGTGGCGAATTGGGTCACCGTCCACTCGTAGCGGTTGGGCGCCCAAATGCCTACGCGGTCACCGCGTTCTACGCCGATGGCGAGAAAGGCACATGCTGCTTCATTAACCCGTGCGACGAACTCCTTGTAAGTCCAGCGGATGTCCTGGTGCAGGCATACCAGGGCTTCGGTATTTGGGAATTTAGCGGCGGTGCGGTCAAGCATCTCGCCGATGGTCATGCCCAGCAGCGGCGTGTTGGAGGTACCGCTGGTGTAGCTTGGTAGAGTCTGTTTCATTGGGCCGCCTCCGGTTGTTTTTGTGGTCGAGGTCCGGGATTGTTCAAGCCGGTTATCGGCTTTGGCTGTGGTACTCGGGATTTGGGCGCATGTCACTGGCAATGGCGACGCGGTTGGTCATGTTGTAAAAGCCCACAAGCTGGCTCAGATCCCAGATGGCACGATCGCTGAAACCTGCGTCTCTTAATGCTTGTACATCATCTTCGGTAACCGTTGCCGGGGTGCGGGTAAGCAGCGACGCAAAGTCGAGCATGGCACGCTGGCGCTTATCCAGCCTTGCTGTGCGGTAATTCATCACCAAATGCTCTCCCAACGTGGGATCGCCGCTCATAACCCGCACGGCTGCACCGTGAGCGACCAGGCAGTAGAAGCATTTGTTCTCTGACGAGACCACTACGGCGATCATTTCCCGCTCCAGCTTGCTGAGTTCGCTCTCACCCATCATCAACTCGTTGTAGAGACGCGAAAAACCATCCAGCTGCTTCAGGTTATGGGTAAAAACTGTCAACACATTGGGAACCATGCCCAGCTTCTCAATACAGATATTGAAGTAGCTTTTGACATCCTCCGGCAGGTCTTTCATGTCGGGAATATCGAGATCCAACGCGATCAAATCTTTTTTGTTATCCATGCCAGATCCTTAAGGTTGAAGAGCTTGGCCCACTTTTGAGCCGTTGTGTCGGTTGAGCACGTTGCTGATCCATCGGCCAGTGGCCACAAGCCTGTCCAGGTCTACGCCCGTGCTGATGCCAAGGCCGTTGAGCATATAGAGAACGTCTTCAGTGGCGACGTTGCCGGAAGCGCCCTTGGCATAGGGGCAGCCGCCAAGGCCGGCCACTGAGGCGTCAAAAACTGCGACGCCTTCTTCCAGTACTGCATAGAGATTTGCCAACGCCTGTCCGTAGGTGTCGTGAAAGTGAGCCGCCACGTGCTCCACGGGTACGTGTTTGGTGACTGCCTCAAGCATGCGCTTGGCTTTCAGTGGCGTACCAACGCCAATGGTGTCGCCCAGTGAGATTTCATAGCAGCCCATGTCGGCCAGATCTTTGGCCACCTTTGCTACCTGTTCTGGAGAAATTTCTCCCTCGTAGGGGCATCCCAGTACTGTAGAAACATAACCACGTACCGGGATCTTGTGCTTCTGAGCTGCTTCAACCACAGGCAGGAAGCGCTCCAGACTTTCTGCAATAGAGCAGTTAATGTTCTTCTGGCTGAAGGATTCTGAGGCTGCAGCGAATACCGCCACTTCGTCGACGCCCGCCGCCAGAGCATTCTCAAAACCTCTGAGGTTTGGGGTGAGCACCGAGTAACGAACGCCGGCTTTGCGCTTGATGCCCGCCATCACTTCAGCGGCATCGCCCATTTGCGGCACCCATTTTGGTGACACAAAGCTGGCGGATTCGATGTGGGTGAGGCCGCAATCTGCAAGCCGTTCGATCAGCCCGGTTTTTATGTCTGTGGCGATCACCGGGCCCGACTCGTTCTGCAGGCCGTCCCGGGGACTCATTTCAACCAGTCGCGCCTGTATGGGAAAGGCCATTAGCCTGCCTCCTCACTGTCTGACTCGTTGATCTCAATAGCAATCAGCTCCGCGCCTTCTGAAACCTGCTCACCTTCGGCGAAGAAGATTTCGCTGACCACGCCGTCTGCCGGAGCCTTGATGGCATGCTCCATCTTCATGGCTTCCATGATGACCAGAGTTTGGCCGGCTGTAACCGTGTCGCCCACCTTGGCCTGTACCGCCACAATTGCGCCGTTCATGGGTGCCGTCAGGCCGCCCTCCGGAGCCATGTCTTCTGACGCGTAGTTTTCCTGGTAGAGGATGCACTGGAAGGTGTCACCTTCGTAGAAGAGCACGAGCTGGTCATTGTGCAAGTTGCCGTGAATGCTGATCCTGTGGCCATCGACCACCGCCTGAAGAGCGTCGTCTTCAAGCTTTGCGGTGAGGTTGTATTCGCTGCCATCCACGGACACTTGGTAGCGATCATCCTTTTCCAGAATTTTCAGCTCGTGTATCTCGTCGCCTACCTGCAACTGCAGGGGCTGGGCGTATTCCGAGTTCAGGCGCCAGCTGTTGCGACGACCGAATGGCGACCAGGGATCGGTGCTCACAGACTCGACGGATTTGCGTTTTTCCAATACAAAACCAGCAGCCAGCACCAGCGCTTTATGGGTATCGAGTTTCGATTTCGGGAACAGCAATTCCCGGTGGCTGTCGATAAAGCCGGTTGTCAGGTCGGCTTCCCGGAAGGGTTGTGAGTCGGCCAGCGCGTGCAGGAAGCGGATGTTGGTTTTCACCCCGGCAATCCGATAATGCTCCAGAGCCTGAACCATGCGGTTGATGGCCTGCTCACGGGTTTCGTCCCACACGATCAGTTTGGCGATCATTGGGTCGTAATGAATGCTGATTTCATCACCTTCGATCACCCCGGTATCGACCCGCACATGGGCGCTTTCGTCAGGCGTGCTCAGGTAACGCAGGTTGCCGGTGGCAGGCAGGAAATCCTGATCCGGGTCTTCAGCATAAATGCGGGCTTCCAGGGCATGGCCACGGGTTTTCACCTGTGACTGTTCCAGCGGCAGGGGCTCACGCCAAGCAACTTTCAACTGCCATTCCACCAAGTCCTGGCCGGTCACCATTTCGGTCACCGGGTGCTCTACCTGCAGGCGGGTGTTCATTTCCATGAAGAAGAAGGAACCGTCCACATCGTAGAGAAACTCTACGGTGCCGGCGCCTACGTAGTTGATCGCCTGGGCCGCTTTTACAGCAGCATCGCCCATGGCTTTGCGGGTTTCTTCGCTCAGGCCCGGTGCCGGGGCTTCTTCCAGAACTTTCTGGTGACGACGCTGAACCGAGCAGTCGCGCTCGGCCAGATACACGCCGTTGCCGCTTTGGTCACAGAACACCTGGATTTCAACGTGGCGTGGCTGGGTCAGATAGCGCTCTATTAGCATGTCCGGGTTGCCGAAGGCGTTCTTTGCTTCGCGCTTGGCAGCGGCCAGAGCATCATCAAACTCACCGATGTTCTCCACTACCCGCATGCCTTTACCACCGCCACCGGCGACGGCTTTCAGCAGTAGCGGGAAGCCGCATTTTTCAGCCTCGACACGCAGGGTTTCGGGACTCTGGTCGTCGCCGTGATAGCCAGGCACCAAGGGTACGCCGGCTTTTTCCATGATGGCTTTGGCAGCGGATTTAGAGCCCATGGCTGCAATGGCTGAAGACGGTGGGCCGATGAATACGATGCCGTTGGCCTCACAGGCTTCGGCAAATCCGGTGTTCTCGGAAAGAAAACCGTAGCCTGGGTGGATAGCCTGTGCGCCACTCTGCTTGGCAATCTCAATGATTTTGTCACTACGCAGATAGCTTTCTGAGCTTGGCGCCGGGCCAATGTGGAAGGCTTCGTCTGCCATGGAAACGTGGAGGGCGTTGGCGTCTGCATCGGAATAAACAGCGACGCAGCGGATACCCATGCGGTGTGCGGTCTGGATAATCCGGCAGGCGATTTCGCCCCGGTTGGCAATAAGGATTTTGCTGAACATATCAGTTGCTCTCCGGAATCCAGTTGGCGCGGCGTTTATTTAGGAAGGCGCTTAGCCCTTCCTGACCTTCTTCGCCTACGCGAATATCAGCAATGCGGTGCGCAGTGTCGTCTATCACAGTGTTATCGATGGGCTTTTGGCTGACCGCAAACACAAGGTCTTTTGCGGCGTTCATAGCTTCCGGGCCATTCTGGGCAAGCTGCTTCAGCATCTCGTCACAACGGGCGTTCATGGCGTCAATGTCGTCGCAGACAATATGCACAAGGCCGAACTGCTCAGCCTCCCGGGCATTGAACACTTCCGCTGAAATGAAGTAGCGGCGGGCCTGTCGTTCGCCAATAGCCCGCACCACATAAGGGCTAATCACTGCGGGAATCAGGCCCAGCTTGACCTCACTCAGGCAAAAGCTGGATGTTTCTGAAGCAATCACAATGTCGCAACAGGCAGCAAGGCCGACGGCGCCACCGTAGGCTGCACCCTGAACAAGGCCGATGACGGGCTTGCTGAGATGATTGAGGCAGTCCATCAGGCGCGCGAGTTGGCGGGAGTCGTCGAGGTTTTCTTGCTGGCTGTTGTCTGCCATGCGGCGCATCCAGCCGAGGTCGGCTCCGGCGGAGAAGTGTTTACCTTCTGAGCGCAGGATGACCACGTTGGTTTCGGCGTCGGCATTCACTTCTGTGAATGCGCTGATCAGTTGCTGGATGATCACGTCATCAAAGGCGTTGCGTTTGTCGGGACGATTCAGCACGACTTCCGTCACGCCCTGGGCGCGACGATTGAGTAGAACGGCCGATTCCTGTTCATTCTGAACGTTGGTGTTTGTCATGGTCGTCTCCCCGATTACATCCGGAACACGCCGAAGCGCGTGGGCTTCGCCGGCCGGTTGAGGGTGGCAGAGAGGCTGAGGGCAACCACTTCCCGGGTTTGTGCCGGGTCGATTACGCCGTCGTCCCACAATCGGGCGCTCGCGAAGTAGGGGTGGCCCTGTTCTTCGTAGGTATCGGTAATCGGCTTTTTGAACGCAGCTTCTTCCTCGGCGCTCCATTCCTGGCCTTTTCGTTCCATTCCATCACGACGAACCTGAGCCAGTACGCCAGCGGCCTGTTCGCCGCCCATTACCGAGATGCGGGCGTTTGGCCACATCCACAGGAAATCCGGGCTGTAGGCGCGGCCACACATGCCGTAGTTGCCGGCGCCGTAGCTACCGCCGATCAGTACGGTAATCTTGGGTACGTTGGCGCAGGCCACGGCCATGACCATTTTGGCGCCGTGCTTGGCGATGCCTTCGGCTTCGTACTTCTGGCCAACCATAAAGCCGGTAATGTTCTGCAGGAACAGCAGCGGGATGTTGCGTTGGCAGCAGAGTTCAATGAAGTGCGCGCCTTTTTGGGCGGACTCACTGAACAAGATGCCGTTGTTGGCGATGATGCCTACGGGGTAGCCGTGTATGTGGGCAAAGCCGGTGACCAGGGTTTGGCCGTAGTAGCGTTTGAATTCGTCGAATTCGGAGCCGTCTACGGTGCGGGCAATTACATCGCGCACGTCGAAGGGTTTACGCAGGTCGGTGCCGACGATGCCGTAGATTTCGCTGGGATCGTACAGAGGTGCTTTGGGTTTGCGGATCTCTACCGGAACCGGTTTTTTGCGGTTGAGGTTGGAGACGCAGCGGCGAGCAATCTCCAGCGCGTGGGCGTCGTTTTCGGCGTAGTGATCGGCCACGCCGGAGGTTTTGCAGTGTACGTCGGCACCGCCGAGGTCTTCTGCAGTAACGACTTCACCTGTGGCAGCTTTTACCAGGGGTGGGCCGGCCAGGAAGATGGTGCCCTGGTTGCGCACGATGATGGATTCATCGGCCATGGCGGGCACGTAGGCGCCACCGGCGGTGCACAGGCCCATTACGACGGCAATCTGAGGGATGTCGTCGGCAGACATGCGGGCCTGGTTGTAGAAGATGCGGCCGAAGTGATCGCGGTCGGGGAAGACTTCATCTTGCCTCGGCAGGTTGGCGCCGCCGGAGTCTACCAGGTAGATGCAGGGCAGGCGGTTTTCCAGGGCGATTTCCTGGGCGCGCAGGTGTTTTTTCACCGTGAGCGGGTAGTAGCTGCCGCCTTTTACGGTGGCATCGTTGGCGATGATCATGCATTCGGTGCCGGAGACGCGGCCTACGCCGGCGATTACTCCGGCTGCGGGGACTTCTTCACCGTAGACGTTGTAGGCGGCGAATTGGCCGATTTCTAGAAACGGCGAGCCGTCGTCCAGGAGGCGGTTGATGCGGTCTCTTGGGAGTAGTTTTCCGCGGGCGATGTGGCGTTCCTGGTAGGAGGGGCCGCCGCCTTGCTGGATGGTAGAGACTTTTTCCTGCAGGTCTGCAACGGCTTCTGCCATGGCTGCCTGTTTGGCCTGAAACTCTTCAGAGCGGGGGTTTATTTTGCTTTGCAGTATCGTCATTTTTCCTGGCCTCGATTTTCGGGGCGGCGGGCCTGGCGGGGCGTCTTTCCGGGAAACGCTACGAGCACCCCTTGCGGGGTCCGGCCAGCAATCACAGATTGCTGTCGTTCGGCTGCGCATGAAGCTCCGCTTCATAAACGCTTGCCTTACCCATGTGCGCTTGACTGTGGCCGTCCATGGCCACAGACATTCCCGGAAAGACGCCCCGCCAGGCCCTCGTCGAACTTGGGTGCTGGCCGTCCAAAACTATTTCGCTTTGGCGGGTGTCTGGATCGAAGCTACAGCTTAGTTGTTCAGGAACAGTTCCCGCCCAATCAGCATACGGCGGATTTCGGATGTACCTGCGCCGATTTCATACAGCTTGGCATCCCGCAGCAATCGACCTGTGGGGTAGTCGTTGATGTAGCCGTTACCGCCGAGAAGCTGGATGGCATCCAAGGCCAGTTTTGTGGCCATTTCGGCGGAGTAGAGAATCGCGCCGGCGGAGTCTTTGCGGGTGGTTTCGCCTCGGTCTGCTGACATGGCCACCATGTAAACATAGGACTTGGCGGTGTTCATCCAGGTGTACATATCGGCTACTTTCCCCTGCACCAGTTGGAATTCGCCGATGGCTTTTTCGAACTGTTTGCGTTCGCGGATGTAGGGAACCACAACGTCCATGGCGGCTTGCATGAGGCCCAACGGGCCGCCGGAGAGGACGAGGCGTTCGTAGTCGAGGCCGCTCATGAGTACGCGGGCGCCGCGGCCTACTTCACCGAGTACGTTTTCTTTGGGCACTTTGCAGTCCTGGAAGACCAGTTCGCAGGTGTTGGAGCCGCGCATGCCGAGTTTGTCGAGTTTCTGGTGGCGGCTGAAGCCTTCGTAGTCGCGCTCTACGATGAAGGCGGTAACGCCTTTGGAGCCGGCTTTCGGGTCGGTTTTGGCGTAGATAACGTAAACGTTGGCGTCTGGGCCGTTGGTGATCCACATTTTGTTGCCGTTGAGCACATAGTGGTCCCCGGCATCTTTGGCGCTCAGCTTCATGGAGATTACGTCGGAGCCTGCGTTGGGCTCAGACATGGCCAGGGCGCCGATATGGTCGCCGCTGACGAGTTTGGGCAGGTATTTCTGCTTTTGCTCTTCGGTTCCGTTTTTGTGTATTTGGTTTACGCATAGGTTTGAGTGGGCGCCGTAAGACAGGCCAACGGATGCAGAGGCGCGGCTGATTTCTTCCATGGCGATCACGTGGGCGAGGTAGCCCATGTCGGAGCCGCCGTAGGCTTCATCTACGGTAATACCCAGCAACCCCATGTCGCCGAATTTTTTCCAGAGGTCCATGGGGAACTCGTTGGTGCGGTCGATTTCTTCAGCGCGGGGCGCGATCTCGGCGGCGGCGAAGCGGTTTACTTGTTCACGCAGGCTGTCGAGGGTTTCACCAAGGCCGAAGTTGAGTTCTGAGTATTGTGATTTCATGTGTTTGCCTTTTTGTTCTGTCCGATTCGAATTTGGGTGCAGGGCACTGCGCCAGCTGTTGGTTGATATCAGCTTTGTTCGGCGGGGTGTCCAGGTTGCTCGATTGTAGATTCGTGTTGCTGCTTCTTTTTCTGTAGTTCTGCAAGAGCTTCCCTGCAGTGGGCTTCTCTTGTATTGATTTCCAGTTCTGCCATAGCAATATCGGCTTTCTGCTGTTCGATGTGCGCTCGTTTTTCGTCCAGTATTGACAGCATTTTCAGGAGCTGCTTTTCGTTACCGGAGAGGGTCTCATCCCAGAGGTCGAATGTTTCTTTGGTTTCAGCAAGTGAAAAGCCCATGCGTTTGCCACGGAGGATCAGCTTCAGGCGAACTCTGTCTGTGGTGCTGAAAATGCGTGTTTGCCCCCGCCGTGTAGGCTTCAGCAGGCCCTGGTCTTCATAAAACCGGATGCTGCGGGTGGTCACATCGAACTCGCTGGCAAGCTCGCTGATGCTGAACGTTTGCTTTTCGGTCATGGTGGTATCCTCTTTTAAACTAGATTAGAGGAAGTTTACGTTAACGTAAAGTGGTTTGGCGGCGGAATCTGGCGCTCAAATGATTTGCGGTTGGCGGTGTTGAGGAGGGTGGCGGCTAAGGCCGAGCACAAAGGCTGTCAGTAAACTGGGCTCACCCCGAAGAGAAGGAGTGAGCCAAGCTAGCGTGTAACGTCTTAGGAGAGGTCTTCTCTGAGCTTTCTCTTCAGCAGTTTCCCCGCCGTATTTTTCGGCAGCTGATCTACAAAGTGGATGTGTTTCGGCACTTTGAAGCTGGCGAGTTTGGCGCGGGCATGGCTCATCAAGGCGTCTGAATCTTCGGTGTATCCGTCTCTGAGTACTACAACCGCGCAGATGGCTTCTATCCACTTTTCATCGGGTACGCCAATCACAGCCACTTCTGCAACGGATTCATGTTGATAGAGAGCTTCTTCCACATCACGGCTGGCAACCAGAACACCGCCGGTATTCACCACGTCTTTAATGCGGTCAACGATGTAGATATAGCCTTCTTCATCCTGGTAACCCAGGTCGCCAGAATGGAACCAGCCATCTTTGAAGGCTTCTTCGGTTGCTTCGGGTTTGGCCCAGTAACCGACCATCAATTGAGGTGACTGGTGCACCAGTTCGCCTTGTTCTCCAGGCTGGCAATCTTTACCGGTTACCGGGTCCACAATGCGGGTCATCACAGTTTGCATAGGGCGGCCGGCAGAGGAAGGCCGTTCCGCATGTTCCTCAGGTAGCAGTACCGTTGCCAGAGGTGCGATTTCACTTTGGCCGTAGCAGTTGTAGAGGCCTGCGCCCGGCAGTTTTTCACCCAGCTCCTTTACGACCTGGCCTGGCATGATGGAGGCGCCGTAGTAGAGCTTGTCCATATGCTGGAGTTTTTCCGGGTTGAACTGCGGGTTCTGCAGCAATGCAATCCAAACAGTGGGTGGCGCGAAAAAGGCATTGAGTTGTTCGCTGGCCAATAGCCCGAGAATGGCGTCCGGTGTTGGTGTATTGATCAACCGGCTGTAACCGCCACTGAGCAGCATGGGCATGGAAAACACATGCATTTGTGCAGAGTGGTACAGTGGCAAGGCCGCGAGAGAGCGGACACTGGCGCGAATATCCAGATGGTACTGGCAAGCGCTGTAGTGGCTCATCAGCGAGCGGTGGGTGTGCATGGCGCCTTTGGGATCGGAGGTTGTTCCGGAGGTATAAAGAATCTGCACAACGTCTGTATCTGAAATCTCAACGTCCGGTGCAGTGTCTTCGCCAGCCGCAAGTGCGAGCTCCAGGACATCCGGGGCGGTGTCGTTCTGCCCGCCGTGAAGGGTTCCGTAAACACTAACCTCGACTGTGCTTTTAACTGCATCCACCTGCGGTTGCAGATCCGTATCGAAAAACAGGGCCTTGCAACCAGATTGATTCACTACATAGGTTAGCTCTTTGCCAATTAGCGCGTAGTTAACAGGAACATGAATCAGCCCGGCTTGTGTGCAGGCAAGCCAAAGTAACAGGTAGGCGTCGGAGTTTTTGCCATAAGCACCAACACGATCACCTTTGGTGAGCCCGAGCTCGATAAGGCGGTGAGCCAAGCGGTTTGAGGCTGTGTGAATGTCGGTATAGGTCCAGGTTCTGTCGTCGAATGCCAAGGCGGTGCGCATGCTGTGAGTGCGCGCAGAGCGGGCGAAGGCATCGCCTATGGTGTTGCGCAGTGCCCGGGCAATGCCCGCTGGCAGAGAGCTGGAGGCAGTTGTGCTGTGGTTGTTCATGCAAGTACCTCTTTTGGTGTTTTTATATTGGTATGGCTGGCATTAACTCAAAGAAGCGCTAGCTTGGGGAATGACCTGTCAGGTCGAAATAATTGACCCAATCAGCCAAGTAGATGCGCTTCTCACATGATTGTTAGTCAGCCCATTGCGACGGGGACTTGCCCGTCCAGCGTTTGAAGGCACGGCAGAAAGAGGCGGTTTCCGAGAAGCCAACTCGCTCGCTGATGTCCGCGATGCTGAGGTTTTCTGTGCTCATGAGTTTTATCGCATACTCCCTCCGCAGGCTGTTTTTGATCAGGCGTAGGGAGGTGCCTTCTTCTTGTAACTTACGGCCTATACTTCTGGGTGTCATGTGCAATAGCTCTGCAATGTCACCCAGGCTGGGCATGTTGCTCAGGCTCTTGCTTGCCAGCAAGGCGCGAACACGGTTGCGCAGGCTATCGTCGTTGTCAGGCCTGTGCAGAATGTAGGCTGGAGCTTCCTTCAGAAAGGTTTCCAGCTCTGCTTCGCTCCGGGTAATGGGCAGTTGCAAGTATTTTTCGTGGAGAGAGAAGCCGCACACAGATTCTTCAAACTGCAATTCAGTCGGGAACATGGCGTGATACTCGTTAACATGTTTCGGCGCGGGATAACTGAAGCAGGTTGTCGCGAATGGGATCTGTTGGTCCACCAGCCAGCAGGCGAATCTTTGCCACATAAGAAGCAGGAACTCCTGAAGCATGTGGTCTGTATCCTGGCGGGCGTCTTCGAGGCTAAGGCGGAAAAACACCAGTTTGTTGCTGTCGCTTTCTCCCAAACCTATGTCGACATTATTGCAGGCGATGCTGTAAACCCGGGCACTTTTGCGAAGCACTGCCCCGAGGGAAGCGGAATCAAGGCAGTAGTCGGCCATCAATGCGAAGGTGCCGTTTTTGCAGGGGCTGGTGGATAACCCCAGGAACTCATCGCGGGTTGCCCGCCACACGCTCTTAATAAGCTGGGTGAGCTGTTGTTCCGTAATCAGCTTCTCGGGTTTATTCAGCCATCCATTAGGAATCCCGGCGCTAGCCAGCAGTGTACCTTTGCTCAACCCCTGCCTTTCGGCGCCGCGGATTGAGGCCTGGAGGTAGTGGTTCGCGATGTGGGCTACAGATTGCGATTTGGGCATGTCTACCGTTGATCAAGTGCGCATTGTGTCAATTTTTTCGGCTTGTACAGCCATTCCCGAAGAGCAGGATAACCCTTTAAATGGTTGGCTGCCTGAATAATCAGACGACTAACCGGTTTGCTAGCATGGCTATTTGAGAGGTTACCTATGTCCGGACACCAAGACGATACCGCGCTGTTTCATGAAATGATCAACCGGGTTCTTGATAAGGAAATTGCACCGCATTATGACGAGTGGGAGGAGCAATCCGCTATTCCACGCCCGGTTTGGAATACGCTGGGGCAAGCCGGCATGCTTGGTATTGATATGCCGGAAGAGTACGGAGGCGCAGCTGCCAGTTTCGAAATCTCACAGCTGGCGATCTCCGAAATAGCTCGAAAGGGTTTTGGTGGCCTGGCCGGTGGCTATAACATCCACGCCAATATAGTCATGCCCTATATTTTGCATCTTGGTACGGACGCCCAGAAAGAACGCTATCTCCCGGGAATGATCCAGGGTGACATTCTCAGTGCAATTGCCATGACAGAACCGGGTGCAGGCAGTGATCTGGCGGCTATGCGCACCACCGCGCAGCGCACAGATGATGGCTATGTCATCAATGGTGCCAAGGTGTTTATCACTAACGGTTTGCAGGCGGAGCTGGTGATAGTGTGTGCCAAAACCGACCCTCAAGCCGGCGCCAAGGGCGTCTCTCTCTTCCTTGTGGATGCCAGCCTGCCCGGGTTCTCCCGTGGTAAAGGCATCCGTAAAATAGGCCAGCATGCCAGCGATACGGCAGAGCTGTTTTTCTCTGATCTGGTGGTGCCCCACGACGCACTGCTTGGCGAGGAAGGCAAGGGCTTTGCCTATCTGATGCAAGAGTTGCCCCGCGAACGTCTGGGTGTGGCTGCCCAAGCGGTGGGCGCAACTGAGGGTGTACTGGCGTTGACTCTGGACTATGTGCAAGAGCGGCATGCGTTTGGTCAACGGGTTGCGGATTTTCAGAACACTCGGTTCAAGCTGGCCGAAGCGAAAGCGCGGCTTGAAGTAGGAAAAGCCTATCTGAACCAGTGCATCGGGAACTACCTGAACGGTGAAATGGGGCCAACGGAAGCTGCCATTCTCAAACTGATGCTCACGGAAATGCAGTGCGATATCGCCAATGAGTGCTTGCAGCTATTTGGTGGCTACGGGTATACCGTGGAGTACCCTGTGTCGCGATTTTTTGTGGATGCCCGCGTGCAGACAATCTACGCCGGCACCTCGGAAATTATGAAAGAAGTGATTGCCCGCTCCATGCTGGGCAAATAGATTATGCGCTCTGTGGAATTCCAGTCATCCAAATCTTGAGGAACGATCAATGAAACTTACTGATGTTGTCATTCTCGACGGTGCCCGCACCGCGATTGGCGGTTTTGGCGGTAGCCTGAGCTCTTTGACCCCGGCTGAGCTTGGAACTTGCGCAGCCAAAGAAGCGATTAGCCGATCAGGCGTGCCTGCAGAAGATATCGACCATTCGGTATTCGGCCATATTATCCCCACTGGCCCCGCGGATGCTTATGTAGCTCGCCACATTGGCCTGAACTCTGGCCTGCAGAAAGGATCTGCTGCATTCAACGTAAACCGCCTCTGTGGTTCTGGCGTTCAGTCGGTTATCAGTGCCGCTCAGATGATCATGATGGGCGATAGCCAGATTACACTGGCTGGTGGTGCGGAAAGCATGAGCCAGGGTGCCTATGTGCTGCCCAACGTTCGCAAAGGCCTGCGCATGGGTGACGGGAAAGCGGTTGATATGACCCTGGGAACCCTCACCGACCCGTTTGGCAGCGGCCACATGGGCATGACGGCTGAGCGTATTGCCGAAAAGTACGGTTTAACCCGTGAAGATCTGGATGCCTTCTCAGCAGAAAGCCACCGTCGTGCGAGCCAGGCCATTGAGAACGGTTACTTCAAAGAGCAGATTGTGCCGGTAACTGTAAAACAGGGCCGCAAGGAAGTCGTTTTTGAGCAAGACGAGCACGTGCGTGCCGGAACCACAGCCGAAAGCCTTTCAAGCCTGAAGCCGGCCTTTACTAAAGACGGCATAGTTACTCCGGGTAACGCCTCAGGAATTAACGATGGTGCGGCCGCCATGGTACTGACCAGCGCCGCCGAAGCTGAAAAGCGCGGCCTGAAAGCCCGTGCACGTATTGTAGGATATGCCTTTGCCGGGGTAGACCCCAGCGTAATGGGCCTCGGCCCCATCCCGGCGGTACGAACCGTATTGGAGAAAACCGGCCTCAGCGTGGTAGATCTGGATGTGATCGAGTCCAACGAAGCTTTTGCAGCCCAGGCACTGGCGGTTAGCAAAGAACTTGGCTTGCCAGCGGATAAAGTGAACCCGAACGGTGGTGCAGTTGCTCTGGGTCACCCTGTGGGTGCTACCGGTTCCATCCTCATCGTTAAAACCATGGCCGAGCTTGAGCGCACTGGCGGCCGCTACGGCCTGATAACCATGTGCATTGGTGGAGGCCAGGGCATTGCGCTGATTATTGAGCGCATTAACTGATTAATTAGTTGGATTTCTTTTTACGGCTGAATTGGGTACAGTTTACGTTAACGTAAAGTGCGAGCTAGCCCAATTTAGCCAATAGCTGCCGATTAAAACCCCGAAACGAAGGGAGAAGTTGATGGAATTCAATAATGTACCGGCCATTGTGACAGGTGGAGCCTCAGGGCTTGGCGAGGGCGCAGCCCGCGCACTGGCGGCTGCTGGCTGCAAAGTAGCAATCTTCGACCTGCAAAAAGAGCAGGGCGAGAAAGTGGCTGCGGACATTGGCGGAATCTTTGTGCACTGCGATGTGAGCTCGGCGGAAAGCGCGGAAGCCGCGATAGCTAATGCCCGTGAAGCCCACGGCTTGTGTGGCATTGCTGTCAACTGCGCGGGTGTTGGCTGGGCGGGTAAAATCCTCGGTCGTGACGGTGTTATGCCGCTGGAGAACTTCAGTAAGGTTATTCAGATCAACCTGATCGGCACCTTCAATATTTTGAGGCTGGCGGCTGCCGATATGGCCCAGCGCGAACCTAACGCAGACGGTGAGCGCGGAGTCATTATCAACACAGCATCGGTTGCCGCTTACGAAGGACAGATCGGGCAGTCAGCATACAGCGCCTCCAAAGGTGGTGTTGTTGCCCTGACCATTCAATCGGCCCGGGAGCTGGCCCGCGAAGGCATTCGCGTGAACACCATTGCACCTGGCCTGTTCATGACACCCATGATGGCTGGCATGCCGCAAGAAGTTCAGGACAGCCTGGCCGCAACCCTGCCGTTTCCCCAGCGCCTGGGTAAGCCCGAAGAATTCGGCATGATGGTGGACCAGATGGTGCGTAACCCTATTCTGAACGGCGAAACTATCCGCCTGGATAGTGCTTTGCGCATGGCACCCAGATAAATCCGATTAAATACAGGAGAGCGCAATGACTAACTCAGTGGATCATGAAGAACTCGCTCTGTTCAGAGCGTCTGTCATCAAGGCTCTGGAAACAGAAGTTGCGCCCCATTACGAGGCCTGGGAGAAGTCCGGCCTTGTACCCCGTGAACTCTGGAACACCCTCGGCGATGCCGGCATGTTGTGTGTGGATATTCCTGAAGATTGCGGGGGCTGCGGCGCGCCTTTCCAATACTCCGTGGTAGTTGGCGAAGAGCTGGCCCGCATGGGGTATGGTGCGCTCTCCACCAACGTAATGGTGCATTCAGATATAGTCGCCCCCTACATCAGCCATCTTGGTAACGAAGCGCAAAAGCAGCAGTGGCTCCCCAAAATGGTGTCGGGCGAAGTGGTTGGCGCCATTGCCATGACCGAGCCGGGTGCCGGCAGTGATCTGCAGGCCATGCGCACCAGCGCGGTGCGAGACGGCGACGACTATATTCTGAACGGTTCAAAAACCTTCATCACCAATGGCCAGCATGCCGACATGGTGATTGTTGCGGCAAAAACCGATCCCTCTGCCGGCGCCAAAGGCATCAGCCTGTTTCTGGTAGACACTAGCCTGCCGGGATACAGTAAAGGCCGTAACATCGACAAAATCGGCCAGCACAGTGGCGACACCTCCGAGCTGTTCTTTTCTGATATGCGCGTTCCAGCCTCCGCACTGGTAGGGCAGGAGGGCAAAGGCTTTGCCTACCTGATGCAGGAATTGCCAAGGGAGCGACTGGTTATCGGCGCATTGGGCGTAGCAGCAGCCAGAGGTGCCTTGGACCTGACCATCGCCTACGCCCAGGAGCGGGAGTTGTTCGGCCAGAAACTGGCGCAACTACAGAACACCCGTTTTGAAATCGCGCGCATGGAAACCGACTATCAGATAAACAAAGCGTTTGTCTCCCAGTGCATCAGTCAGTACGAAGCGGGTGAACTGGACGCAGCAACTGCCTCCATGGCCAAGTACAGCGCCACGGAAATGCAGTGCCGAGTAGCGGATGGTTGCCTGCAGTTGTTCGGCGGTTATGGCTACACCACTGAATACCCCATTTCCCGCGCCTTTATGGATGCCCGCGTACAGCGCATTTACGGCGGCACTTCAGAAGTGATGAAAGAAATCATTGCCCGGTCTGTTTTAGGTCGTTAACCCCTATAAATCCGGCGGACAGATATAAACGTTGGCGAGGCAGGGGCGGGGCGGCCTTTCAGAAACCGTCAAAAGCCAAGGATGGCTTTTGTCGAGCGTACAGGGACGTATTCACAGCGTGTTTCTGAAAGGCCGCCCCGCCCCTGCCCGAACACCAAACATTGAGGACAATCGCCATGACAAGCGCTGATGTAGTAATAGCAGGCTCCGCCCGCACCCCCATGGGCGGCATGATGGGCTCCCTGAGTTCTGTGCGCTCTCCCGAGTTAGGGGCCACTGCCATCAAAGCTGCCATTGAACGCAGCGGACTGCAGCCAGTGGATGTTCAGGAAGTAATTATGGGCTGCGTATTGCCTGCCGGACTGGGACAGGCGCCTGCTCGCCAGGCTTCCCGTGGTGCAGGTATTCCAGACAGCTCCGGTTGCACCACTGTGAACAAGATGTGCGGCTCCGGCATGCAAGCAGTGATCATGGCCCATGACCAGATCAAAGCAGGCACCAACAACATCATGATTGCCGGCGGCATGGAGAACATGAGCCAGGCACCTTACCTCTTACCAAAAGCGCGCGGCGGTATGCGTATGGGCCACGGGCAGGTGATGGACAGCATGTTCCTCGACGGCCTTGAAGATGCCTACGAAGGCGGCCTGATGGGTGTGTTCGCGCAAAAGAGCGCAGACGATTACAAGATTACCCGCGAGCAGATGGACGACTTTGCCATTCGGTCACTGGAGCGCGCTAACGCAGCCATTAACAATAGCTGGTTTGAGCCGGAAATCTGCGCAGTTACCGTTTCTGGCCGCGGTGGCAATACCCAAGTGAGCGTTGACGAACAACCCGGAAATGCCCGCCCCGAGAAAATCCCCACATTGAAACCGGCCTTTAAAAAAGACGGCACAGTCACGGCAGCCAACGCCAGTTCCATCAGTGATGGTGCATCGGCTTTAGTGCTGGCGTCTGCTGAAGAAGCCAAAGCCCGTGGCCTGACTGCGCAAGCCAGGATTGTTGCCCACGCCACTCACGCCCAGCTGCCGGCCGAATTTACGCTGGCACCCATTGGTGCGATTGAGAAAGTTTTGAAAAAAGCCGGCTGGAGCAAAGACGATGTGGATCTTTACGAGATCAACGAAGCCTTTGCAGTGGTTTCTTTGCTGGCCATAAATGAGCTTGGGCTGGATGCAGAGAAGGTGAATGTGTACGGCGGCGCCTGTGCGCTCGGGCACCCCATTGGCTCATCCGGTTCTCGGATAATAATCACGCTCATCAACGCCCTCAAACAGAAAGGCCTGAAGCGTGGAGTGGCGTCTCTGTGCATAGGCGGCGGTGAAGCCACGGCCGTTGCTATAGAGCTACTCTGATAGATAGCCGGTTTATCGCAAGTGTGGCGCTAAACCGGCTGCTATGTCAGGCGATACGACTGGCAGCGGCCACCACCGGCGCTGCAAGCTTTACCTCCGCAACCGTATGCAGTTTTTCCAGCTGAGATTGAAGCATGGCAACTGGGCGAGTGCCCTGAATTGTCAGAGCGATGTTCAGCGCTCCGTCTGCTGAATCTACCGCCATTTTTGCAATCCTGAAACCACGAACGCGGACCACCTGGCACAGGCGCTCGAGCGCGGCCGCTTCATGGCTCATCCGGCAAGTAATGTTGTAGCTGGGCGCTTTACAGCTGCTCTCAGTGGTCATGCGATCTTCTCCTTTTTGTCCGCGGCAGTGCGGCGGGTTTCATCAATCATTTCCTTGTTACTTCCACCTGGCTTTACGATCGGCCACACGTTTTCTTCCCGGGCAATGGCTACGTGCAGCAGCATGGGGCCGTCATAAGCCAGTATGGTTTCAATGCCGCGCCGAACCTGATCGGTGCGATCAATCTTCAGGGCAGGGATATCGAAGGCTCGAGCCATGGCCACAAAATCCGGGTTGTCGTCGAGATTGATTTGGCTTTCCCGGTTGTTATAGAACAACTCCTGCTGTTGGCGAACCATGCCCAGGCACTGGTTATCCATAATGATCAGCTTAACGGGCAGGTTGTACCGGCGAATGGTCGCCAGCTCCTGAGCATTCATCATGAACGAGCCATCGCCGGTTACATTGATGACGGTGCTGTTGCGGTTCGCAAACTGCGCACCAATCGCCGCGGGTAACCCAAAGCCCATAGTGCCCAGGCCGCCGCTGGTTAAATGGTGCCGTGGGTGATCAAACTGATAATGCTGGGCAACCCACATTTGATGCTGACCAACGTCGCACGCAATGATCGTGTCGTCTGGTGCAGTACGGGAAAGCTGGCTGATGAATGCAGGGCCGGTTATGGGTGCCAGCGGCTCTTCGTTGTCGGCCGCTTGAAACCCACCAGTAGTGCGCCAGTTTTGGCACTGTTTGCGCCATTCGTTGATCGCTAGAGGTGTGTCTCTCAGAGCTTGCGTCAGTTCCTTGAGAATGACGTTAAGATCGCCTCGAATTGTGATTTCTGCCTTTCGCAGTTTGTTGAATTCAGCTGCATCAGCGTCAATGTGGATTGTTCTGGCATTTGGCGCGAAGCCATCAAGTTTGCCGGTGGCACGGTCATCCAGGCGTGCACCGATAACCAACAAAAGGTCGCACTCGTCTACCGCCCGGTTGGCAGCCCGGGAACCGTGCATGCCCAACATTCCCAAATTGTGGGCGCTATGTTTGCCAGCGTTTCCTATTCCCTTAAGCGTTACTACGGCGGGCAGCTCTGAACACTTGGCAAATTCCCGGAAGCTGTCTTCTGCATGTGCCAGGTTAATGCCCCCGCCACTGTAAAGCAGTGGTTTACGCGCTGCGCAAAGCAGAGCAATGGCATCACTGAGCTCGGGGCAGGTTGCTTGGGGCTGTGCCGGCATAGGTTCAGGCAAAACGGTTGTCTCTGCGAGCAGTACATCCTTGGGGATATCAATCCACACCGGCCCGGGTCGTCCGCTTTGCGCAAGTTCTATGGCTTCTTCAAGAATTCCGGGTAGTTCTTCTGCACTCTCAATCAGATAACTGTGCTTTACGATGCCCAGGGTCATTCCCAGAACATCCGTTTCCTGAAAAGCATCGGTTCCGATCAGTGCCGAGGGAACCTGGCCGGTGATAACCAGCATGGGAATCGAATCCTGATAGGCGTTTGCAACGCCGGTTATCAGGTTGGTAGCACCGGGGCCGGATGTGGCAATGCAAACCCCCAGCTTGCCACTAGCCCGAGCGTAACCGTCGGCAGCCAGAGCGCAGCCTTGTTCGTGGCGGCAAAGCACGTGCTCCACGCGTACATCGTCCACCAGCGCATCGTACAGCGGCATGATGCAGCCACCCGGATAACCAAATACCGTCTGGATGCTGTGGCGATGAAACGCTTCAAGAATGTGCTGTGCGCCGTTCATTTTCGTATTCCCTATTTTTTCTTCCGTAAAAAAGAAACCCCCGGGACCTTGCGGTGCCGGGGGTTTCTGGTGTTTTTGTCAGGTTTGTCGCTATCTCACCCGCTTATCCACGCAAAATCCCCCGGAAGGTAGCACTACCACCAGGACGAGCATTGCGAGAATAATTACTGAGTTGATGTTCATAAAACGACTATCTGCTCTGAATTCGTAAAAAGAATCTGTGTAGAATCTAACCCACGATTTGATCAGGTTGCAACCGTTTCGACCGTTTATTTTCAAGCAGACGTCGTTTTCGGACCATCGTTCACCAAATACAGGTTGTGTAGGTACTTAATGAGCAAAGTAAAATGGAATTCTCTGGGCCTGTCTTTGATCGTTGTGGTTGCCCTGATCATCTGGATGGTGACCGGCGAGGTTAAAGTCGCAAGCACCGATAAGCCTGCCGAGCCCGAAGCTGTAGAGCAAGAACTCACGCGGGTTGAGATTACGACACTCAACGCGCAGCTATATGAACCAGGGCTTTTGCTTCAGGGGCAATTGGAGCCCTGGAGTTCTGTAACGGTGAGTGCCCGGGTTGCCGGAACGGTAGAAACCATTGCGGCCAATCTTGGCGACTCAGTTCAAGCTGACGACGTACTTTTAACCCTATCCGAAGATGGTCGGCGTGCCGGGGTTCAGCGTTGGCAGGCACGGGTTAAAAAGCTGGAAGGTGATCTGGCTGCAGTACGAAGACTGGGTTCCAAAAATCTTGCATCGCAGTCTGAAACCCTTGGTGTAGAAAGCGACCTTGCGGCTGCCCGAGCAGAGTTGGAGGGTGCACAGCTTGCGGTTGCCCATCTAACGCCCAGAGCGCCGTTTGATGGGTTGATAAACCGCAAGGAGGTTGAGGCCGGCAGCCTGGTTCAGGTTGGTTCGCCCTTGTATGAATTGGTTCGAATCGACAGGCTCAAAGCCAATGGACAAGTACCCCAGCAATCCGTTGCTCAGGTGGCGCCGGGCCAGAAGGTAAGGGTGCGCCCTTTGGATGGAGAAGCTCTGGACGGTGTGGTTACGTTTGTCGCGAGTGCTGCAAACCCTGAGACACGAAGCTTTGCCATAGAGATCGCTGTGGAAAATCCCGACCATAAACGTATAGCTGGCGGTAGCGCTAACTTTCGTGTTGCGTTGGAGGATGTCCAGGCCACGTTTATTTCCCCGGCTTACCTCACCCTTGGGGACGATGGGCGCCCGGGGGTGAAGTACGTTGATGACCAAAACAGGGTCGTATTTCGCACGGTGAAATTGCTCAGTGTGTCCACTGACGGTGCTTGGGTTACGGGCTTACCTGATGCGACCCGCCTGATTACTCGGGGCGCGGGCTTTGTTAATGAGGGCGAGCAAGTTGAGCCTGTAGACGCTTCCGACGAGCGGGGCTGAGCCGTATGCGCACACTTATTTTTGCGGCCATAAATCGCAGCCGCACAACTCTGCTTACGCTTTTTTTCCTGACACTTGGCGGCGTTGCAGCGTTCCAGATTATCCCCCGGGAGGCCAATCCCGACATTACCATTCCCATGATCTACATCTCCATGGGCCTGGAAGGTATAAGCCCGGAAGACGCGGAACGGCTGCTGGTTCGCCCCATGGAGCAGGAATTACGCTCTCTGGAAGGGGTAAAGGAGATGCGCGGTACCGCCTCTGAGGGACACGCTTCAGTAATGCTGGAGTTCGATGCCGGCTTTGACCCGGATACGGCCCTCCAGGACGTTCGCGAAAAAGTGGATACGGCCCGCAGCAAGCTTCCCCGTGAAGCCGATGAACCCCGGGTGAACGAAATCAACGTGTCTTTGTTCCCTGTGCTGTCTATCGGCTTGTCTGGGCCGCTGTCTGAGCGAGAGCTGATAACGGTTGCCCGCGGCCTTCAGGATGCCATTGAAGCGATCCCCGAAGTGCTGGAGGTGGATATTGGCGGCGATCGTGAAGATCTGCTGGAAATTGTTGTGGATCCTCAGGTGCTGGAAAGCTACGGCATAGACTTCGACCAACTCAGCAATCTGGTTACCCGCAATAATCAGCTGGTAGCGGCAGGGTCGCTGGATACCGGCAATGGCCGAATGACCCTGAAGGTGCCCGGTGTTATCGAAAATATCGAAGATGTTATGTCCATGCCGATCAAGGTTGACGGCAATACAGTAGTGACCTTCGGTGATGTGGCCATGTTGCAGCGTACCTTCAAAGACCCCACCGGGTTTGCGCGGATCAATGGTGAACCCGCTCTGGTGCTGGAAGTATCCAAGCGCAGTGGCGCTAACATTATTGAAACCGTGGCTCAGGTGCGCGAGCTGATTGCCCAGGCAAAACCGCTACTGCCGGACGCTCTGGAAGTGCGTTACATCATGGATCAGTCCGATGAGGTTCGCGATCTGCTCAGCGACCTGCTCAACAACGTACTGACTGCGATTGTGTTGGTTATTATCGTCATTATTGCTGCCATGGGGCCGCGCTCCGCCTTGTTAGTAGGGCTTACCATACCCGGTGCCTTTTTGACGGGCATTCTTGTTATCTGGTCCATGGGGCTTACCCTCAACATCGTTGTGCTGTTCAGTCTTATTTTGGTGGCCGGTATGCTGGTGGACGGTGCCATTGTGGTATCTGAACTGGCCGATCGAAACCTGTCTGACGGACATAGTGTAAAAAACGCCTGGGCAGAAGCGGCAAGCCGCATGGCCTGGCCGATTATCGCGTCTACAGCTAC
This sequence comes from uncultured Marinobacter sp., assembly GCF_947488835.1. Classification (GTDB taxonomy): domain Bacteria; phylum Pseudomonadota; class Gammaproteobacteria; order Pseudomonadales; family Oleiphilaceae; genus Marinobacter. The sequence goes on from NZ_CANLBK010000002.1 coordinate 358,072, forward strand.
CACCCTTGCGGTGTTCGTGCCGCTTCTGTTCTGGCCTGGTGTAGTGGGCGAGTTCATGAAATTTCTGCCCATTACTGTAATTATCTGCCTGATCGCATCCCTCGCCATGGCGTTGGTGTTTTTGCCAGTCCTTGGGGGAGTGAGCGGTGGTCGTCGTGCCCGTACAGTCGGCGAAAGCGGCCGCATGATGCATGGCTACCGCAAACTGCTTTCCACACTCTTGTCTCACCCCGGCCTCACTTTGGTAGGTGTACTCGGCGTGGTTGTGGTGATCTATATCGCTTATGGCAAGTTCAATTACGGCGTTGAGTTTTTCCCCAGCGTAGAGCCGGATTCGGCCCAGGTTCAGGTTCGTGCCCGGGGGGATCTGTCTGTTCTGGAGCGGGATGCCATAGTGCGACAGGTTGAAGACCGACTGCAGGGCATGCCGGAAGTAAAAGCGGTTTATGCCCGCTCAATGCTGAGCGCCAGCACTCAGATGGCTCCAGATGTGGTTGGCGTGCTTCAGTTCCAGTTTACTGACTGGTTTACCCGCCGCCCCGCTAGCGCCATTCTCGATGATTTCCTTGCGCGCACCGAGGATATTCCGGGTATCGAGCTGGAATTTCGCAAGCAGGAAAATGGCCCGGCTGGTGGCAAACCAATAGAGCTTTTGATCAGTAGTCGAGATAGTAGCAAGCTCAACGGATACGTGGATCAGATCGAGGATCAAATGCGTGCTCTTGGTGGCTTTGTGGACATTGAAGATGACCGTAGCCTGCCTGGCATTGAATGGCGCCTTGAAGTGGATCGCGAAGCCGCCGCCCGTTTTGGGACTGATGTGCTCAGTATTGGCAGTGCCGTTCGCCTGGTTACCAATGGCTTGGTGCTTGCGACTTACAGACCCGAAGATGTGCGTGATGAGGTGGACATTGTTGTGCGGGTTCCCAACAACTGGCGCGAACTGGACCACTTGCAGCGCCAGACCATCAACACGGCGCGGGGGCAGGTGCCTCTTTCGCAGTTTCTTGATCTGCAACCTGGAAACAAGACCGGCAGCATTGCCCGGGTAGATGGCCAGCGTACGGTCACCATCAAGTCGGATATTGGGCCAGGAGAGCAAGTAGACAGCTTGTTGAAAGCCTTGCAGGCCGAACTTCCTGAAACGCCAGATGGCGTATCGGTCAAGTTTGCCGGTGAAAACGAAGACCAACAGCAGGCATCTAACTTTCTTGTAAGTGCATTTTTGATTGCGATTGCCATGATGCTGCTCATTCTGGTTACCCAGTTCAACTCGCTGTATCAGAGTTTCCTGATTCTTTCTGCGATTGTCCTTTCTACCGCGGGGGTGCTTCTGGGCTTGCTGCTGAACGGCCAGTCGTTTGGCATCGTAATGGTGGGCATGGGTATTATCGCGCTGGCGGGCATTGTGGTGAACAACAACATCATTCTGATCGACACCTACAATCAGATGAAGAAAGACGGGATGGCCGCGTACGAAGCGGCATTGGAAACCAGTTGCCTGCGTTTACGCCCGGTACTCCTCACCGCTGTTACGACTGTACTCGGGTTGATGCCCATGGTTCTGAGCGTCAACGTTGATCTGCTGACGCCGTCGCTCGGGTTGGGGGCACCGTCAACGCAGTGGTGGGCGCAGCTTTCCAGTGCGATTGCTGGAGGCCTGGCATTCGCTACCATTCTGACGTTGCTGCTGACTCCGGCGATGCTGGTGCTGGGTGATCGGGTAGGGGAGGCCTTGCGCCGGAAAATCCGACGCTTCCGGCCTTCAGAATAAGGTGTCAGGCACGATTTGATCGCAACGTTGTCCGCTTAAGCGAGGACGCCTGGACACGCAATGGCAGCGACAGCGTCAATCTGGGTTATGGCAAACACATCTACTGGTTTCGCGTGGCCCTTGAAAGCACCACCGGCAGTGAAGCTAACACTTTTCTTGAAATTGGCTATCCGGTTCTTGACCACATCGAGGTGTATATCAGCCCGGGCAATGGGAGCCAGACGGCCCTGGTACTGAGCGACAAACAACCGTTTTACGATCGCCCCATCCTGCACCGCAATTTCGTTCTACCCATTACGCTTGCACCCTTAAAGAAAGCGGAGGTTTACCTCCGGGTAAAAACCGCCAGTTCCATGCAGGTTCCGCTAACGCTTTGGAATCAGGCGAGTTAGTTACCCGGCCACAGGATCTGGCCGCCCGTTATGGTGGTGAGGAATTTGTTGTGCTACTGCCAAACACACCGCACAAAGGCGCTATTGATGTTGCCGAGCGCATCCGAAAAGCGGTAGCAGCTATGGCATTTCAGCTATCTGGCCAAACGCTTCATCTCACTGTCAGTGTGGGCGTGTGTACTGAGCTACCAGCCAGTGCAGATGCCACAGAAACGCTTTTCAGCAGGGCGGATGAAGCCTTGTATCAGGCCAAGGCCAGTGGCCGTAACTGTGTTGTGGCCTGGGCCGCGCCCAGTAAGGACGCGACGCCAGCTATTACTCAGGCGTGACTGTATTCCGCAGTGTCCACCGGAAAAGTCCAGGGTGAGAACTCGGACTCCAGAGCGAATGCAAGCTCCAACAGCGTGCGCTCATCCCCCAATTTACTCATAAGCTGTACCGAAACCGGCAGGTTCTCTGATGTCATCGCCATGGGGACTGATATGGCTGGCGTGCCGGTAACGTTTGCCAGGGGGGTGAAGTTGGCATATTGAGTCAAACGTTCAAACAGTGTGTCAAAGGGCACTGTTGAGCTCAGGTGGCCCAGTTTTGGAGTGGTGTGGCCCAGAACCGGTGTCAGCACCGCATCGTAGGTAGACATAGCCTCCGCAAACTCGAACCTGGCGCGGCGTAACCGCCACAGCACTGTCGGCATCTTCCAGAAGCCTCGCTTGAACATTTTGTCCAGCCCCTGAGTCAAGCCGTCTACCTGCCGCTTGTCAAAACCCGGGTGGGTTATTTTGCGCCCGTTGAGCTTCATGCCAAAGGCCAGCAGCCCCCAGTACATCGCAAAGTCATCGGGAAAGCTCGAGTTTACAGGCGTGTCCACCGGCTCAACACGGTGGCCCTGGGCTTCCAGTTTTCGCGCAGTGGCTTCAACAACCTGCCGTGTTGTGTCGTCGGTTTTGTGACCGTTAATGGAGTCTATTACCAAGCCAATCCGCATTGGCTTGCCAGATGGGCCCTCTACTTTGCCAATGACTGGCAATTTCGGGTTGCGGTAATAGCGCTCTGCTTCGTAGATGAAGTTGGCCGTATCCCGAACGGTGCGGGTGACTACACCATCACTGAGAATATCAATGGGAAGCGATTTTGAGGCATCGTTTTCGATCACACGCCCTCGGGACGGTTTGAGTCCGATGAGGCCACAAACGGCCGCAGGAATTCGAATGGAACCGCCGCCGTCGTTAGCGTGGGCAATGGGAACCGCACCGCTTGCCACGAGTGCTGCCGCGCCACCTGACGAGGCTCCGCAGGAGTAAGCCAGATTCCAGGGGTTGCGAGTGGGTGCATCATGAACCGGTTCGGTTGAAGCGTTAAATCCGAACTCCGGCATGGTGGTTTTTCCCATGCAGAGATAGCCTTGGGCCAGCATCTGTTCCGCGAAGGGGCTCGTGTGCTTTACGAGGTATCCGGCAGGCACCGCGGCTGAGCCCTGACGAGTTGGTAGTCCCGCCACATTGGTGTTGTCTTTGATAAAGGTGGGTACACCGGTAAAAAACGGTGCATTTGCCAGATCAGGTTGCCTATCCAGTTTGGCAGCGGCTTCCAGCATCTGTTGATAGCGTTCCGCAACAACGCCGTGAACCAGTGGTTCAGCCTTGTGCAATCTATCGATGGCGGCTTGGGTCACTTCAGTTCCCGAAACCTCCCGGCGGCGGATTCGCTCTGCCAGGGCAGTCGCATCGTCGTTCCCAAGCGCATCGTTAGTAAATGTATTGGCGGTCTGAGGGGAGTCTGAAGCTGGCATCCGAGGCATCTCCGTCTTAATGTCTGGCAGCTCGCTGCGTGCTGCTGTTCGGGAGGCATACTTTACTCGAAGGTAAAACCTGAGGACATGTCATTTCAGGTATGAGTTTACAAGCCCGCCAGACTCGACGGGCCGGTATGAACGTGGTGAGCGGTCAGGAGTTTTCCCGGGACTGCTTGATAACATCGTAGGCGTTGGCAATTTCCTGTGTGCGCTCTTCTGCCATTTCGCGCATGCTCTCTGGAAGACCCCTTCCTGCAAGCTTGTCTGGGTGGTTCTCGCTCATTAGTTTGCGGTACACCTTTTTCAGTTCTGCATCACTGATTGATGGGGTTACACCCAGAACCTTATAGGCATCATCGGTTTGCTGGGCCGTAGAGCGTTGGCCGCCGGCCTGACCCGCGTGTGCGCCGCGCAGCATGGCTTCCAATTGGTCTACCTGGCTCTCGGGCAGGCCGAGTCCGCGGGCTATACGAACCAACATTTCGTGCTCTGCCGGGTGCACTACACCATCTGCGGCTACTGCCGAAACCTGTACCTGGAGAAACATTTGCAGAAATGCTGGTTGCCGCCCACTAATGCTCAAAAAGTGGTTCAGCTCCGCATCCAGATCAAAATCTGCGGCCTTACCCCGACTGAACGCGGCTTTTGCGGTTTCTCTCTGGGCTTCGTTCAGGCGAAAACGCACAAACATGGCTTCGGCCATCTGAATTTCGTCTTTCGAGACAACACCATCGGCCTTGCACAGAGCACCCATAACGGCAAAAACAGATTCAATAAAACCGGATTGAATACCTTGAAGTTTGCCAATCAGGCGGCTTTTAGCGCGGTTAAGCAGAAAAGCGCCCAGAGCAGCACCCACTAAAAATCCGGGAAACTTGCCAAAGCTGTAACCAATCAAACCACCAATGATCATCGCAAACAGCATTAAAACGTCCTTAGGAGATAATGGATCAGACCACAGAATATACGTGTTTTTTAGAGGATCTTCATGAACAGGCTTTCATTCTGGACATCTGTTTTCTTGATCGTCGGTGTGTCGAGTCATTTTTCGTGTTAAAAATATCTGCGATGACTATCGACATGTTTTCAGACCAACCAATCAACGCGACTACGGAAGCTCTCTCAGAGGGGGCCGTCGTGCTCCGGCAATTTGCTTCTGCACTTGCGCCAAATCTGCTTCGAGGGATCGAACAGGTAACGAAAGTAGCGCCGTTGAGACACATGAAAACCCCCGGTGGGCACATTATGTCTGTGGCCATGAGTTGTTGTGGCAGCTGGGGCTGGGTGACCGATGGGCGAGGGTATCGTTATCAGGCGGAGGACCCTTTTACTGGCGTGCCCTGGCCATCCATGCCTTCTGTTTTTGATGATTTGGCCACATCGGCCGCCTTTGCCGCGGGATACCCTTATTTCACTCCAAACGCCTGCCTCATCAACCGTTATGAGCCTGGCGCAAAAATGGGGCTGCACCAGGACAAAGATGAGCGCGATCTCTCGCAACCGATAGTGTCCGTCTCTCTTGGACTGCCACAAGTGTTTCAACTTGGCGGGCTGACGCGTAGCGAGCGGCCAATGAACATCCCTCTGAGTCATGGCGATGTGGTGGTATGGGGTGGGCCTGCAAGGTTGCGCTACCACGGGGTGCTCGCACTAAAAGCCGGAGCACATCCGCTGACCGGCGCCTGCCGGTACAATTTGACCTTTCGCTGCGCCCGCTAACAGTTGCTCGCTACTGAAACCAGGCTACCAAAAGTCCCGCGCCCAGCGAGAGCAGCATGGGGCCCGCCACGTAAAGCCCTATCTGTCGGTTACCGATCACCCATGCCATACCGGATTTGACCAGATTATTGGTGGCCGCAGCAATCACGATACCGAGCACCGCAGCATCCATCGCCAAGCCATTGTGGGACATGCGGGTGAGGGACAGGGTGATAGCATCAACATCCGCAACGCCGGAGGTGGCAGCCAGCATATAAATACCGGTATCGCCCAGCCAGTCTTTCAGAAAGTCTCCAAGTAGCAGAATAGCCGTCAGCAGCATGCCAAAAACCACCGCGGATTTCAGATCGAGCGGGTTTTGGTTAAGTGTGGGCTGGCTGACCTCGCCTGTTTCGGAATTCCTGCGCCAGATGAAAATTGCGGGCACGTAAAGCAGCAGTGTCATAACGGCCACGGGCCAGACCAGACTCGGCAGCAAGTCTCGATTGATGACAAAGCAGTACACAAGGATGCGCGGAAACATGGTGCCGCAGGCAATAAGAATGCCGGTGGCAAATTGCGCATTCAGGGCAGGGTGTTTATCGGCCTGGCGGGCAAAGTGCAGGGTCAGGGCGGTGGATGAACTCAAGCCGGCAAACAGGCTGGTAAACAGAATACCTTTGCTGGTACCGGCCATCCGCATGGCGAAATAACCCACGAAGGAGATGGACGCAATCATCACCACCATCCACCAGATTTCCCGGGGGTTGAGCACGCCACCAGGCCCCATAGGCTCGTTCGGTAGCAGTGGCAGCATAACCACTGAAATAACCAGCAGTTTGAGTGCAGCATCCAGCTCGTGGGCTTTCAGCTTGTGTACCCACCCGTGAATTTCGTCCTTGTTATCCAGAATAATGGCAGTAATCACAGCAGCGGTCGTCGCTATCACAGGGTCAACGGCCACGGCTATGGCACCGAAGCAGAAGGTCAGCACCATGCTGACCATGCCGGTAATGCTGAAGTTGCGAATGTGATCAAGCCGCTCGCTGTAGGCCACAATGGCCATCGCTACAACGCTCAATAAAAGCACAGGAAACGCCCAGACGGTGATTTCCTCTGCCAGAACCGCAGAAATGCCGCCCAAAAGACCGATAAGAGAAAAGGTTCGAATGCCGGCTATGCGTTCGCCGGGTTTCTGTTCGCGGGAGCCCCAACCCCGCTCCAGGCCAATGATGGCCCCCAAAAGAAGTGCCACCGCAAGGTTAAGCGTGGTCTCATTTGAAGCCAGAAACTGGGATGCAACGTCATCCATGAACGAAGGTAGCTCATTGTTTGGTGGGTGTTGCCGTGATCATAGCAGTCAGCAAGGCTGAGAGAACAGGCGCCCTTACGCCGGAAGCGGTATTTTGGTAGAATTCGCGCCCTTTATTTTGCCGTAATTCGCAATTCATGTAGCGGCAATCCCTTGGTCATTAATCTGCGCAAATTTCCGGGTACCTAAAGCTATGGTAAATACAATGAAAGCCGAATGGTTTTCCAACATCAAGGGCGATTTGCTCGCCGGGATCGTAGTGGCCCTTGCGCTGATTCCGGAAGCGATTGCCTTCTCGATCATCGCCGGAGTTGATCCTAAAGTCGGGCTCTACGCTTCCTTCTGTATTGCCGTGATCATTGCGTTTGTAGGCGGCCGCCCGGGCATGATCTCTGCTGCAACTGGTGCCATGGCGCTGTTGATGATAACCCTGGTTAAAGAGCACGGCCTGGAGTACCTGATGGCCGCCACGCTGCTAACCGGTGTGATTCAGATAGTGGCTGGCTGGCTGAAGCTGGGCGGCTTGATGAGGTTTGTGTCCCGTTCAGTGGTAACTGGTTTTGTGAATGCTCTGGCTATCCTCATCTTTATGGCTCAACTTCCGGAACTCACGAACGTAACCTGGCATGTATACGCCATGACTGCAGCCGGTCTGGGCATTATCTATCTGTTCCCCTATGTACCCAAGTTGGGGAAGCTTTTGCCCTCGCCATTGGTTTGCATAGTATCCCTGACGATTGTGGCGGTAATCTTCAATATCGACGTGCGCACAGTGGGCGACATGGGTGAATTGCCCGATACGCTGCCTATTTTTCTCTGGCCAGATGTTCCTCTGACTCTTGAAACCTTGATGATTATCCTTCCGTATTCCATTCCACTGGCGGTTGTGGGCTTGCTGGAATCCATGATGACCGCCACTATTGTTGACGATCTGACGGATACGGAAAGCGATCGTAACCGCGAGTGTCGGGGGCAGGGCATCGCCAACATAGGATCTGGCCTGTTTGGTGGAATGGCGGGCTGCGCGATGATTGGGCAATCCGTTATCAACGTAAAATCCGGGGGGCGTGGTCGGCTTTCCACGTTTACCGCAGGCGTATTCCTGATGGTAATGATCGTGGTGCTGGACGACATACTGGTTCAGATCCCGATGGCTGCTCTGGTGGCAGTAATGATCATGGTGTCTATCGGCACCTTCTCCTGGGACTCCATTCGCAACCTGAAAACCCACCCTGTTTCTACCAATGTAGTGATGCTGGTCACCGTGTGCGTTGTGGTTGTAACTCATAACCTGGCGTTGGGTGTGTTTGCTGGCGTGTTGCTGGCGGCACTGTTTTTTGCCAACAAGATTGGCCACTTTATGGAAGTTAAGTCCACTCTTGATGAGGCCACGGGCACGCGTACCTACAAGGTAACGGGCCAGGTGTTTTTCAGTTCCTCGGAAAAGTTTGTTGCATCGTTTGATTTCCGCGAAGTGGTCGATAAAGTGGTTATAGATGTTAGCCGTGCGCATTTCTGGGACATTACCGCTGTGGGTGCTCTTGATAAGGTGGTTATCAAGTTCCGCCGCGACGGTGCAGAGGTGGAAGTGATTGGCATGAACGAGGCCAGCGCCACCATCGTTGACCGTTTTGGTGTGCACGACAAGCCGGAAGGCATTGATCAGTTGATGGGCCATTAATATGCAAGATGCGACAGCAAATTCCCGATCAGGCACACAGGACACATTGCAGGTTGTGGCCTGTATCGACGGCTCCCGCGCGGCCCCAGCGGTCTGCGATTATGCAGCCTGGGCCAGCAAGTACATGGACTTACCGCTGACCCTGCTGCACGTACTCGACCAGGAACGCTATCCTTCGGAACCGGACTTGGCCGGGAACATTGGCATGGGTAGCCGTGAGCATCTGCTGGACGAGTTGGCGGAATTGGACCGCAAACGTGCCAAGCTGGCGCTGGAACACGGCAACCACATGCTGGATGAGGCGTCGCACCGATTGAATAACGCGGGCGTCAGCGACATCAAAAAACGCCAGCGCCACGGTGATCTTACGGAATCATTGCTGGCCATGCAGCCCGAGATCCGCCTGTTGGTGATGGGGTTGCACGGAGAAAACAGCTCAGACGGTGAACAAAAAATTGGCAGCCAGCTGGAAACCGTAATCCGCAGCATGAGCCGCCCGATCCTTCTGGTGCCGAATGAATTTTCCATTCCCAAAAGCGCCATGCTGGCGTTTGATGGCAGCGCTACGGCGTTTCGTGGAGTCGAGCATCTAGCAGCTAGCCCGGTGCTCAAGGGTATGCCATTGCATCTTGTGATGGTGGGCAATGAAACTCCAGAAGCTATGGCGCAGCTGCACAAGGCTGAGGCTATGCTCGCGCCTTTGGAGTCGGAAATCACACTGGCCATCCGAAGCGGCGAGGTAGAGCCGGTATTGCACGGCTATCAGGATGAGTTTGATATCGACATTCTGGTGATGGGCGCCTACGGCCACTCGAAGATTCGCCGCTTTCTATTAGGCAGCACCACCACAAGTATGCTGACGTCTGCCAAGAAGCCGCTGGTGATTTTGCGGTAGGTTCGTGATCATCCGGGGTATTGGATAAGCAGTTGCAAAAAAGGCGAAGCCGCGGTTGTGGCTTCGCCGTCTTGTTAATGCGGCAGGAGTAATCTTTTACGGTACCCATGCCGCGCAAAGGCAGTTAGCAGGAAATGCAGAAGTGCCAGCTCATACCTTTGAATTTCTTGCCGTCAACATCCTGGATCTCATCCTCTTCCAGAGTAACCGTCACCTCACCCACAAGGTCGCGGCCGGGTTCAAGCTCAACGGTCATGCTGCCCACGCCGGATTGAATGCTGTTGATATTAACGATTCCGCTGTTATCCCGGATTACATAGTTGCTGCTATTGATCGTTGTTGTCTCATCCATTTCTCGATCAAAGCGAACCGTCAGCTTGGTGCTTTTATCAACCTGAGATTGGCCTCTTCCCGGAAGGATACGGGTTACCTGAGGTGCCAATGTGCTCAGCTTTCGTACAAACATTTTATTGGATTGCCCGCTGGTTGAGACAGCATAGGCTATGAGCGGGGTGTCGTCCGGTAGCAACGCCAGCCTGACAAAAGACACTGTGTCTGATGAAAAGCCTGATTCACCCAGATTGTTCCAGGCGGTGCCGTCATACAGCATTACCCGGGCTTTAAAGTCGACGTTTGCAGATCCATCGCTGAACGCGACCATGGGAAGCCCGTCCTGTGTCACGGCCAGAGCGAGTTCGCGCGTGATACGGCTGTTTGGCAGGTAACCGCCACCGACCCGTGACCAGCTAGTACCCTGATAGCGGGCTACTACGCCTTTTTTCTCATTCGCATCAACGTATGCGAGATAAGGCGTATCGTCTACCGGGGATAAAGCCAGTGAAAGATACTCCGCCTCGCTCGGAGAGAAACCGGCAATACCAATATTCACCCAGTTTGAACCATCATACTTTTTGACTGTAGCTTTGTTTGCATTAAGACTGTCGCTGAATGCAATGTAGGGACTGCCATCTGAAGCGACGGCCAAGGCGGCGAATCGCGCATTGCCGGTACTGGCGGTGGAGCCACCAACCTTGCTCCATGTTGTGCCGTCAAACATCTGGACAACAACTTTGTTGTCATCTCCCGTATCATGATACGCAAGATAAAGTGTTCCATCCGGCGCGATGTCCAAAGAGATATGACTTGCCTCATCGGCATTCAGGCTATCTGAGCCAACCAATACCCAGCTGGTACCATCAAATTTTTGCACTGCCCCGTTCGTCGAGATGTCAGAGTACGCTCGGTAAGGAGTTCCGTCGGGGTGAATGGCAAGAGATAAGTCTAAGTGAGCATAGTTGTTGCCGCCAACATCTTTCCAACTAATGTCGTTGAAGTTCAGAGTTGTAAGGCCGTTATTAGCGGTGCCGACGTTTCCTTGGTGGCCAACATAAGGCTCACCACTGGGCGCGGTAGCAAGCGAAAAACCATAAGAAACTGCGCCATCCGGCAGGTCATCAACAGCTAGCGGGCGCCAGATGTTGTCAGCTTCCAGGGTTACCGTATCGCTGACATTCCCGTTAACAGTTACCTTTAATTCGTAGCTACCAACAGCATCTGTAGTGAAATTGGCTTCCGCCTTATCGCTATTTGAAATAGCTCCGTTGTGAAGGTAACTACCTTCCGGCCGGGATTCGACAGTCCAGGCGTAGGTCGGATTGCTGGCATTGGTTGTCGCTTTTACAGTTGCTTCACGCTTGCCGTTCAGGAACGGTGTATCGGTACTGGCCGAAACGGTTGTATCCGGTGAGCTGTTGTCGCCCCCGCCACTGCCTCCGCCGCAGGCCACCAAGCCTGGTATTGCGAGGCATGTAATAAGCACAGTGCGAAAGTAACCAGATGCAGATGCCGGTTTTCGACCGTAAACTGATTGCGCCGATGAGATCATGTGTCCTTCCTTTTGAGTTTTTTCCTTTACCTTTCGATGCCTTAAAATTGGCTCTATTGCCTGTGGGATGTTAGCAAGCCAACTCTGGGGCAGGTATCACCCAAACGAGGGAAGGATAGGTCGGTTTTTTAGTGCAAGTTGGCGAGGGGAGGGGCAATCGCGGTCAAAATTTCAAAAGACTGGGCAGGCTCTATGGTTCTGATTGTTGAGGAATTACCGAAGGCATGGAGGGGCTTATGCTGACTGCCCGGCGGCCACGCCGGACGCCCATGCCCAATTGAAATTATGCCCGCCCAAGTGCCCGGTCACGTCCACAACCTCGCCGATAAAATACAGGTTCGGATGTTCCAGCGCCGCCATGGTTTTGGACGAAAGTTGGCGGGTACCCACACCGCCCAGCGTTACTTCCGCTGTGCGATAGCCTTCTGTTCCCGCCGGCTTGACTGTCCACTGCCCAAGCGTATCTGAGACCTGTTCAAGATCACTGTTTTTGTAGCCCTGAAGTGGGCCGCTCCAGCTATAAATCTCGTTAAATGCCTGTGCAAAGCGCTTGGGTAGATGCTGGGCCAGGTAGTGGGCAATCGTGGATTGAGGCTTCTGTTTGCGCAGGGTCAAAAGATCTTCGTGGATGTTGCGATCCGGTAGCAGGTTGATGGTCAGTGGGTCGCCAGGCTGCCAGAAGCTGGAGATCTGCAGTATGGATGGTCCGCTCAAGCCGCGATGCGTGACTAACATGGGCTCGCGGAAGTTCTGGTTGTTGCAGGCTGCATCCACCGGGCAGCTTACGCCGGAGAGAGGGGCCAGTTGTTGTTTCAGTTCCGGGTGAAGGGTGAAAGGTACCAGCCCCGCACGGGTGGGGAGAACGTCGAGACCGAACTGCCGCGCAACCTCGTAACCGAATCCGGTGGCGCCCATGGTGGGGATGGACAAGCCTCCGCAGGCGATAACCAGAGATTCACAGGTCAGGGAGCCTGATCTGGTATTAACACGGTAGCTGCCATCGCCTTGCACTATGTTCTGCACGCTGGTTTTCATGCGGATTTCAGCTCCGGCCCAGTCACATTCCGTGAGCAGCATGGTGACTATATCTTTCGCGCTGTCTTTGCAGAATAGCTGGCCGGCGGCTTTCTCTTCGTGCTCAATGCCGTGGCGCTCAACAAGATCCAGAAAATGCTGGGGGGTGTACCGCTTGAGGGCGGAAATACAGAAGCGTGGATTGTCCGATAGGAAGTTCGCGGGCGTGCTGTTGAGGTTGGTGAAGTTACAGCGCCCGCCGCCGGACATCAGAATCTTTTTGCCCGGCTTATTGGCGTGATCAATGACCAGTACTTTGCGCCCACGATAGCCAGCGGTGGCGGCGCACATCAGGCCGGCGGCGCCGGCGCCGATAATAATTACATCGTACTGGTTACTGGAACTTGCCGTCATTACTGCCCGCCGATTGGTTTGTTTGGCGCGCAGTATACCAGCCTAAGGGTGGCTGTATGGCTCATTCCAGATGAACTGTGCCTTCCATATAGAAAGCTGCTTGCCCGGCTATCGCAACGCGGTCGCCTTTCAGTTCACAGCGTAATAAGCCGCCCCGTGCTGACAGCTGTCGCGCCTCCAGCTTGTTTTTGCCGAGCCTCTCGGCCCAGTAGGGCACCAGAACACTGTGAATGGAGCCGGTAACCGGGTCTTCGTCAATGCCTGATCCGGGTGCAAAGTAACGGCTGACAAAGTCGGCGGTGTCACCGGGTGCGGTGATGATCACCCCTTGATTGCCCAGTTTTTTTAGCTTGCTGAAATCCGGCTGTGCTGCTTTCACGGCTGTCTCGTTTTCCAGAACAACCATGTAATTGGTGTCGTTCGGCACATAAAAGGCGGTTGCCGGGGCGCTATCCAGAGCTTGGCTAATTATTGGTGGTGTGTTCTGTTCTTCAATTTTCAGGTTCGGGAAGTCCAGAACCAGCCAGTTATCCGGGGTTTGGTGAACGCCTAAAATACCACTGCGAGAACCAAAGCGTATTTCATCTGACTGCCAGCCGAGTTTATTGAAAATAACCCAGGCACTGGCGAGAGTGGCGTGGCCGCAAAGAGGTACTTCAACACTGGGAGTGAACCAGCGGATATGGAAGTCTGCGCCATTAGTACCGGATTCCCGAACGAAGAATGCAGTTTCTGCCAGATTGTTCTCTGCGGCCAGTGCCTGCATGGTGTCGTCGGGAAGCCACGTCTCCAGCGGCATGACCGCGGCAGGGTTCCCTTTGAATATCTCGCTGGTAAAGGCGTCTACCTGATAAATGGGGTAATTCATGTTCTGTTCTCTGGGAGCAAGTGTCTAGCGTAGTGGTGGCCTTTGTAGCTGGCAAACTGCGCCAGCTCAGACTCACTATAAAAATGCAGTTCGGGCAATGGGTTGCTGTGTGTCACTACCCAGTGCCTCTGGCCTGACTGGCGTACAGAAAACCCGAGGTCTTCCAACCATTGGCGGTTGGTGTTCAGGTCTTCAACGTACAGAGCGGGTGCGCTGGGGTTAAGGCCAAAAAGATTGTTCCGGGTAGCGGTCAGAGCGTGACTGGTTGCGATGCCCATGATGAAACTCCTTCTTCTGATTTGCGATGTTGTTATTGTCTTCCTGAACTGACAGCCATAACAGATTCAGATAATCTGTTTTTGAACCGGCACAGAGCTAAATATTGTCGGTCTGTACCGGTCGATTTTCCGGGTATCTGTACCGTTCCGGTTCGGTGCGGATCTGTTGCAATGGGCATGCTGGCTGCTCGAATGGGCAAATGATTTCTTGAAAGGGTGAGGTGGGCAGTATGGGAGCTCTATACAACCAGGTGGCAGACAGGCTTCAGTCGCTGATTCAGGATGGTGTCTACCGTGATGGAGACCGCTTGCCGGGCGTGAGGGTGTTGAGCAAACAGTACGAAGTGAGTATTTCAACTGTGTTGCAAGCGCACCAAACACTCGAAGCTCGCGGCTACCTGCAGGCCCGGGAACGCAGTGGCTATTTTGTTCGCTTGCCTGCAGTCGATGCCCCGGAGCCTGTAATGGGCAGGCTCAGGATTCGCCCGGCGCCGGTAACAGCCCGTGAAATGACGCTGGAGCTGTGCGCTGATGAGCAAAATCGCATGGTGCCGCTGTCATCTGCTATCCCTCACGCCGACTTTCTGCCGCTACGACAGATTCAGCAGAGTACGATTTGGGCGGCACGGCGGGGCCTTGAGACACTGGATTACGCGTTTCCCGGAAAAACATCATTCCGCAGGCAGATTGCGCAGCGCATGGCGACGATTGGTGTTCCGGTTACACCGGATGATGTGCTCGTTACCAACGGCGCTCAGGAGGCCATCATTCTGGGCTTGCGTGCCGTGACTCAACCGGGGGATATAGTGGCGGTTGAGTCGCCTTCGTTCCCGGGTATTCTTCAGGCTTTGGAAGTCGTAGGGTTGCGGGCGATGGAAATCCCGACCCACCCATCCGATGGGCTTAGCCTTGAAGGCTTGCAGTTAGCCCTGGAACAGTGGCCGCTGAAAGCCTGTGTAGTGGTGTGCAATCACAGCAACCCCATGGGCGCGCGGATGCCGGACGAACGAAAAAAACAGTTGGTGTCTATGCTTGCTGCCGCTGGCGTGCCGTTGATAGAAGATGATATTTACGGAGATCTTTATCACTCCGGCGAGCGCCCAAAGCCTGCGAAAGCCTTTGATCGCACAGACAATGTTATCTACTGCAACTCGTTTTCCAAAACCATTTCGCCGGGGTTGAGGCTAGGCTGGATGTTGCCTGGGCGGTACATGGCCGGAGCTCGGCAGCAGAAGTATTTTTCCAATCTGGCGACGTCTTCAATTCCGCAATTGGCAGTGGCGCACTTTCTGGAGCAGGGTGGATACGATCGTTATCTGCGTTCTGCCCGTCAACATTATCGGGAAACCACGGAGCGAATGAGAGCTGCGGTGGCGCGGTCATTTCCTGTGGGAACTGCGGTCAGCAGGCCGCAAGGCGGCTTTGTACTCTGGGTGCAGTTGCCGGAAGGCATTTCAGGCACTCGGCTTTATCACCGGGCCCGGGCGGAGAATATAAACGTGGCTCCGGGCCTGATGTTTTCCATATCAGACAAATTTGAATCTTGCCTGCGGCTGAACGGCGGCAATCCCTGGAATGAGCGCATCGACCAGGCAATTGCCAGGCTGGGCGCGCTTGCCCATGAGGAGCTAGCGCAGATTTGATGGATCAAGCAGGCCAGCGGTGATGGCTATGCCCGTTACATCGGGCAGCCGCTCCGCACCCAGTCGCTTCATTACACGGGCCCGGTAAAGGTCGATGGTCTTCACACTGACACCCAGTTGGTCAGCAATTTCGCGGCTGGTGTAGCCTTGGGCCATAGGCAGGAATACATCACGCTCTCGGCGTGTAAGCGTCGAAATGATCGCATCAGAGCGTTCGTCGCCCAGCTGCGGCTGACTGGATTGATGATGAGCTTCCAATGCCTGCTGCACGCTGTCGAGCAGTAGCTGCTCGTTGAATGGTTTCTCGATAAAATCAAAGGCGCCGGATTTGAACGCCCGCACCACAATGGGCACATCCGCATGGCCAGACACGAAAATAATTGGTAGCTCAATGCCGCGTTTTTGCAGTTCTTCCTGAACGTTCAGCCCGCCGAGCCCCGGCATGCGCACATCCAGCACCACGCAGCCGCCCCGGTTATCGCCCAACGCATCCAGAAACTTGCGCCCGTCGCTGTACGCTTGCACCTTCAGGCCAACCGACTCCAGCAACCACTGGGTGGATTCCAGCATGCCGGCGTCATCATCAACTACGTAAACGGTGGAGTTATCCGGGGCGGATTCGTTACTCATCGGAAGCAGTCTCCGGGCTGTGGGTTCGTTTGTTAGCGGGTGTTGCCGGGAAGCGGCAGATCAGGGTAAGGCCACCGGTTGAAGCTGGGCGGGCATCCAGAAAGCCGCCAAAGCCTTCAATAATGGAGCGGCTCATGGAAAGCCCCAGCCCAAGCCCCTGGGGCTTGCTGGTGTAAAACGGCTGAAACATCTGCCTGATTTCCTGATCATTCAGGCCTGGCCCTTCATCCGTGACTTCAATCAGCGTTTCATCGTCGCTGTTTGTGGATATAGAGAGCGTCAGGCGGGAATCTGTGGTGGTTGCTTCAGCGGCGCGCGCTTCTACATTTGCCTCCATACCGTTACGGATCAGGTTAATCAGTACCTGCTCCAGCAATACCTGGTCTGCAATGATTGTTGGCTTGCTGTCAGCCGGGGTGCAGATTATCTCTACAACGTATTTATCAGCCTCCCACTGGCAGAGCTGGGCTACCTTTGAGAGGGTCTCATTTAGCAGTACTTCGGTGGTGCGATTTCGGCCTTTGCGCAGGAAAGCACGAAGGTGCTTGATCACTTCTGATGCCCGGTTGGCATGATGGATGATTTTCTCCAGGCCATCGTCGACACGCTCAAAATGTTCAGGATGTGTGCTGGCGCTTTTCAGGTAGCGCTGACTGGCACTGGCAAAGTTAACGATGGTCGCCAAAGGCTGATTCATTTCGTGGGCAATGCTGGAGGCCAGTTCGCCAAGGGCCGCGAGTCTTGCGGTACGCGCAAGTTCATCGGCCAGCCTGCGGTTGTTATCCTCGGAGGCAACTCTGGCGGTGATGTCTCTGGATACGCTTACCACCTCAACAACCGCCCCTGTGTAGGTTTCCCTGATGGCCCGGCTTGCGATTTCGAACCACCGCTTGCTGCCGTCTCGGTGTGTAAGGTCCAGAGTCATAGTGGCGTAGCCGTCATCTCGCAGGCGATTGCGGGTCTCCATCAGCTGCCGCATGGCACTATCACTTTGGAAGACGTCCTCCAGTAGCCGGCCTCGAAGCTCTTCCGGCCAGTAGCCGAGGAGGCGCCATGAAGCCTGTGTCGCATCGATGAAACGCCCGTCGGGAGCATGTCGCGAGATAAGATCCGTGGTGTTTTCTGTGATCACCCGGTAGAGACGGTTTGACCGGATGGCTTGATCCCGATTAAGGATTTCGGTCGTGGCATCTCTGCCACGAGCCAATACCTCGGCGGTTTTCAGGCAGGGGATAAACGTCCATATGAGGATAGTGTCGTTGATGCGAGTCTCGACATCCTCAATTGCCCGAGCTTGTGTTAGCGCAGCGGTAACCAGTGCCTGAACATTTGTTGGGAGGATGCCTGACGGTTGGGTCAGGTCATTCTTCACCCACAATGTTTCTGCGGCGAGATTGCTGTGCAACGTGTTGGCAGAGCTATCGAGTATCAGGCCGGGTTGCGGATCTGCATCGGGCAAGCTAAAGCTCATAGTAGTCATCGACTTAATCGCATTAGAATGTCTTATGGTATTTGTACTATAATACCTTGGTGTAATTTATAGTATTATTTCTATTAAATATGATTCTCACTATAATAAATCATAGCTACTCTTAACCACTCTAGCGGCTTTTCTAAATACGACACAAGAACAAAAGGCTCACAAAGAGGAACACCCCATGACCTCGATCTTCGATCAGGGCCTTGCGCCCCTTGATGCCAATTACGCTGTTCAATCCCCGATTGATTTTATCGAACGCACGGCAAGCGTCTACCCGGACTACCCCTCTATTATTCACGGAGCTGTTCGCTATAACTGGGCACAGACCTACGACCGTTCACGGCGTCTTGCATCTGCGTTAACAGGGCGAGGCATCAAGCGGGGAGACACTGTGGCGGCCATGCTGCCGAATATTCCCGCCATGGTGGAATGTCATTTTGGGGTGCCCATGATGGGCGCGGTTCTGAATACGTTGAACGTGCGCCTGGATGCAGAAGCTATTGCTTTCATGCTTGAGCACGGCGAAGCCAAGGTGGTGATTGCCGACCGCGAATTTGGTGAGGTAGTTCGCGATGCGGTGAGCCGTCTGGAAAACAAGCCACTGATTGTTGATGTGGATGATCCGGAATACGGCGAAGGGGTTCAGGTCAGCGATCTGGACTATGAAGCCTTTCTGCAGGAGGGTGACCCAGAGTTTCAGTGGAGCTTCCCGGACAACGAATGGGACGCTATTTCACTGAATTACACCTCCGGCACCACCGGCAACCCCAAGGGTGTGGTTTATCACCATCGCGGCGCATACATCAACGCGCTGGGTAACCAGGCTGTTTGGTCCATGGGGATGCACCCTGTGTATCTGTGGACGCTGCCGATGTTTCACTGTAACGGCTGGTGTTTCCCCTGGACAATTACCGCCATGGCGGGCACGCACGTCTGCTTGCGCCGGGTAGATCCGGAAAAGATTCTGCAGCTGATCAAAGAGCATCAGGTTACGCACATGTGCGGCGCGCCGATTGTTCTGAACGCATTGCTGAACGTTCCGCCTGAATCGAAGGCAGGCATTGATCACGAAGTTCGCTCCATGATTGCAGGTGCTGCGCCACCGGCCCAGGTGATTGGTGCCGTTGAAGAAATGGGCATCAAGGTGACCCACGTGTATGGCCTGACAGAAGTGTATGGCCCGGTAACCGTGTGTGCATGGAAATCCGATTGGGATGAACTACCGTTGCACGATCGGGCCAAAATCAAAGCCCGCCAGGGTGTGCGCTATCACACTCTCGCCGGCACCATGGTGGGCGATCCGAATACCATGAAAGCGGTGCCCAAAGATGGCAAAACCGTGGGTGAGATCTTCCTGCGCGGTAATACCGTTATGAAAGGCTACCTGAAGAATCCCAAGGCTACCGAGGAAGCATTCCGTGGCGGCTGGTTCCATACCGGGGATCTGGCTGTTTGGCACGAAGACGGCTACATGGAAATCAAGGATCGCCTGAAGGACATCATCATCTCTGGCGGTGAGAACATATCCACCATAGAAGTTGAAGACACTCTGTACCGGCACCCGGATGTTCTCGAAGCGGCTGTGGTGGCGCGTCCGGATGAGAAGTGGGGGGAGACTCCCTGTGCTTTTGTAACCCTCAAACCGGAAGCAGGTGATGTGAGCGAGGAAGACATTATCCATTTCTGCCGCGAGCACCTGGCTCGCTTCAAAGTACCCAAAACCGTCATTTTCTCGGAGTTGCCCAAGACATCCACGGGCAAGATCCAGAAGTTCCTGTTAAGGGATCAAGCCAAAGAGTTGAACTGACCTCCTGACCGGCAGTGCCGCTCCTGATGCTGCCGGATATTTCTACAAAAACAATACAAAGCATGCATGCGTAAATAACGTGTGCGGGAGACCTAGCTATGCAAATGTTTCACCGTAAAACCGGGGAAGAACAGCCCTATTGGCCTGCTGGTCCTTTTAAGGTTCGCCTACCTTTTGTTCATTACCGCTGGGAATTCGCGGAGATGGTTCAGGCTCTGATCATGTTTGTGGTCAGCTTGGCTATGATTCCTCTGCTGCAGAAATACCTGGGTGTTCCCTATGACGTAGCCTTGGCATATGCCGTAATCTGCGGTATCGGTTTTATGCTGCCCGCCCTGTTGGGTGTTCCTCTGGTACCAGGTTGGATAACACCGGGCATTCCCGTGGTACTGCTGTTTTTGAGCGACTATGAGCCCGGCCCCGAGGCCATTCAGGCAATGTTCGCTCTGCAGTTCCTTGTGTTTATCATCTTCCTTTTCCTTGGCATTACTCGCCTGGGAAGCAAGCTGGTGGATCTGATTCCCCGCTCCATGAAAGGCGGCATTATTATTGGTGCCGGTATTGCGGCTCTGATGGGAGAAATTGAAGTGGGCGGCCGAGTGGCCAACACGCCAATCTCATTGATTGTTGGTGGCCTTGTTTGTTTGTATTTGATGTTCTCTGTGTCGTTCAAAGGCTTTGTTGAAACCAACTCCTTCGCCCGTAAAATTGCTAACTACGGCATGGTACCGGGCATGATTGTGGCCATCCTCGTGGGCTTCGCCACTGGCGAATACGATGTGCCGAATGTTGAGTGGGGCATTACCAAGCCGGCTTTTAATGAGCTGTGGAACTACCTGCCGTTTACGGTTGGATTCCCCGACCCCAAAATCTTCCTGTATGCCGTTCCAACGGCGGTTATCGCCTACATTATTGCCTTCGGGGATATCGTCGTCGGGCAGTCCCTGATGAACCGTGTAGACCACCTTCGTAAAGACGAAGACATCGATAACAGCATCGACCGGGTGCACCTGGTAACCGCCATTCGTAACGGTGGTCATGCGTTCTTTGCGCCATACCCCGGCCTGGCAGGCCCTATCTGGACAGCTGTAACGGCGACTATGGCTGAGCGTTACAAGTATGGCCGCAACGCGATGGATTCAATCTACAGTGGCGGTGGTACCTTCTGGATCACTGGTTTTATTGCCCTGTTTATTCTGCCGCTGGTGAGCTTTTTTCAACCCGTACTACCCATTGCGTTGTCCCTGACTCTTTTGCTGACCGGTTATATCTGTTTGATGGTTGGTCTGGAGCAATTGGAGAACAATACCGAACGAGGTATTGCCGGCACTATGGGCGTGGTATTGGCGGTCTATGGAGCTGGTTGGGGCCTTGGCACCGGTGTGGTTCTTTATCTGTTGATTGAGCGAACCAAGCTACTTGGTTTTACCTCAGACCCGGAAGCCCCGGGTGCCACGAAGACCGATAAACTCTGAGTGTTTAGTCCCTGGTTTTGCCAGGGACCACCAAAAAATGATCTGCAAGACCTTGGGAGGCGAAGCGCCTCCCTTTTTTGTGTCAGCTTCCTAACTATCTCTGGTTCCTACTCACTGACGATGTGTCATTTTGTGACAATGTGTCCTTTTTACTGGCGCCACCCTTCCTTCTAGCTCACTCTGGGCATTAGACTGATGCTACTGGTGTTTTTTTGTTCAACAGTCAAAAATTATAATAAATAGAAGCAGGAGGCAGTCATGTCCATCAGTTCCACTCCCGAGGGTGTGTCGGTTAAACCACGGCACCTGCACTTTGATGTCAGTGAAGATTTAAAAACACTTTGGCACGGCGATGATGCATTTCGCACGGCATTCTTCAATGCGTTATCGCTTCAATTTCCGGATGGTGAGCAGCAGTTCATCAATGCAGTCCGGTTATATCAGGGCAAGATTGACGATCCGAAACTGAAAGCTGAGATCCGTGGATTTATTGGTCAGGAAGCACTGCACAGCCGCGAGCACAAAGCTTACAACGAGGACTTGAAAGCACGGGGCTATGACATTGACCGCCTCGATAGCCGTTTCCGCAAGCACATGGAGTGGGTTGCAAAGCTTTCTCCCAGCAGGCAGCTGGCAGGCACCTGCGGCGCTGAGCATTACACGGCGGTGCTGGCGAATGCCATTCTCAGCCACCCCGAGTGGCTGGAAGGAGCAACGCCGGTAATGGCGCAACTCTGGCGCTGGCATGCCATCGAAGAAACCGAGCACAAATCGGTTGCGTTTGATGTTTATCGGGAGTGTGTTGGAAATGAGAACCTGAGGCGGTTCATATTTCTGTTCGTGACCTGGAACTTTTTTAAGTACACCTTTTTGAATACTTGCAGCTTGTTGAAAACCGACGGCAAGCTCTGGAGCCTTCGCACCTGGATGGGTGGGCTCAATTTCTTGTGGGGAAAGCCTGGAATTTTGCGCCAGTGTATGCCGGAATTTCTGGCCTATTTTCGCAAAGGTTTCCATCCCTGGCAGCAAGATAACAGGGCACTTTTGGAGAGAAACCTCGGGGAACTGAAAGCAGGAGATTTGGTGTGAAAGTTGGTTTAATCGTCGATTCGGCGTGTGATTTACCATTCGAATTCAGTCGCAAGCACGACGTGTTCATTCTCCCCGTAACTGCGGTGATCGACGGCGAAACCTACATAGACCGGCACGACCCTGTCAGAACCCAAGAGTTCTATCAGAGTGGGCTCCTGCAAAAAGGTCGCCATGCTGAAACCCAGGCGTTTAGCGCCGAACAGATCCATGAGCTGTTCATGGAAAAGATCGTGCCCGAGTACGATGTGGCAATTTGTGAAACGGTCACCCGTAGCCGAAGCCTGATTTTTCAGAACGCATCTGAAGCTATGAACAGCGTGATGGCTAACTACGAGCAGGCCCGAGCTGCGTCGGGTCGAGAAGGCAAATTCTCCATGCGGGTGATTGATAGCAAGCAGATCTTTGCGGGGCAAGGCTTGCTGGCGGCTCATACGCTCAGGCTGATTGACCAGAAGCTCTCCAAGAACGCGCTGCGTAATGAGGTGGAGCGTTTTTCTGACAAGATCTACACCTGCGTTATTCCCCGCGATCTTCACTACATTCGTGAGCGCGCCAGACGCCGTGGCGATAATAGCATATCAGGTGTCGTGGCGTTTCTTGGCAAAGCCCTGAACATCACTCCGGTAATTTTTGGCCAGGGTGTTGAAGGTCAGCCCGTTGCCAAAACCCGTAGTTTCGATGCGGCGGTGGAAAAGGTAGTGAACTATGCCGTGGCGAGAGTTGAGGCTGGCCTGCTCACACCCTATGTGAGCTTGTCTTGCGGCCTTACTTGGGCAGAAATCGAAGCGTTGCCTGGCCTGAACAGGCTCAGAAGTGCCTGTGAGAAAAATGGTGTTGAGCTATTACTGTCGCAGATGGGCATCACCAGCAGCATCTATATTGGCCCCGGCAGTCTGTGTCTGGCGCTGGCGGCAGGCCCCCACAGTTTCAGCGACTATCAGTAACTGGCCACTCATCTGGCGGTACGGTTTAGCGCTGGGCTTATACTGGCCCAGCCGCTGCTAGCCCAACGTATCTATGGCGAACCCGTCTGCCTTGTCTTCGTGTTAGCCTTTCGGTATCCAGTGCAATTATAACTGTGTTTCTTCATATCAATAGGGCCACGAACATCATGACCAAGGACAAAAACGATCCAGCCAGTCAGTTGCTGGAATTGCATGTGAAGCACGAGGTTGCCTCGTTGAAAGGCACAAAGCTGCGTAAGTTTCTCACGCAAGAGGTTAACGAACTTCTTGATCATGCAGATACGATCACGCTGAATCGCATAGCCTCGGAAAAGCAGGTCATGGAGACCATTCAGCGAGTGGTTGTGGACATGGAACTGGATGCCGGGATTCCTGAATTGGCGGGTGAGATGGCCACAGAGGTGCTCAACGCATCCGTTCAGGCAAATACTGTATTAAGTGACATTATCACCCGTGAACAAGCCACGGGCTTTGTGGAAGAAATGCTTGAATTGCGCCAGCAGCGCGAACGTATAATCAGCGAAATTATGGCGCACCCGGTTTATCAGGAGCTGGTTTCGAATGTGGTGTATCAGGGAATTGTTAATTACCTCTATGAAGACAACCTGATCACCAAATCGGTACCCGGTGTGGGTTCCATGATGAAATTTGGCAAGCGCATGGCCAACAAAGCGGTACCCGGATTGGATGAAACCTTTGAGCGCAGGCTCAAAGCCTGGCTTTCAGTTAGCTTGCCGGGGCTGATCAGTCGCAGTGAGCAGTTCCTGCAACGGGCGCTCTCTGATGACGAAGTGCGGGATACGGTTATGGCGGCCTGGGTTGCCGTAGAAGACCGCACGGTTGATGAGCTTCGCGAAGGGCTTGGCGACGTTGAGCTGCAGGCATTTGTGGTGCTTGGGTATGAGTTCTGGTTGCAGTTCCGGAAAACCGACTATTTTGCCGGCTGCGCCCGGGCCGTGGTTGCCCATCTTTTTGTGAAGTATGGGGACCGACCACTTACCGACCTGCTCGGTGACCTGGGTGTTACTCGTGACGTGATCATGGCAGAGGTAGGCGCTTGGGCGATCCCGGTCATAGGCTTACTTCAAGAGGAGGGCTATGTTGAGGCGCTTGTGCGCAGGCGGCTATCGGCTTTCTATAAAACCGCAGCGGCCCGGAAAATACTCGAGCCATCATAATCGGCGGCATGGCGTTGTCAGTGCGGAATAGATAAACAACAAAGGGAAGCCGGTGCGGGCTTCCCTTTTTTGGTTCAGGTTTTGGCAATGTTGCCAGGCTTACCTGTAATTACTTTTCCAGATATTGCAGTTTGTCTGGCTTGCCGTCCCACTCTGCCGCATCTGGGAGAGGGTCTTTCTTTTCGGTGATGTTAGGCCACTTGCCCGCCAGATCGGCGTTAAGCTCTACAAACTGCTCTTGGTCTTTGGGCAGCTCATCTTCTGAGAAGATCGCTTCGGCTGGGCACTCGGGTTCACACAAAGCGCAATCAATACACTCGTCCGGGTCGATTACCAGAAAGTTAGGCCCCTCATAGAAGCAGTCTACCGGGCACACTTCTACACAGTCTGTGTATTTGCACTTGATGCAGTTATCGGTAACGATAAACGCCATAATCAGATCCCTGGTCCAGTGGTCAATCTCATTCGGAGCTTGTTGTCATGCTCCGTGGTTATATTTTAATGGGCGATATTGTAGGGAGCAGCCCGCACTGCCGCAAGCGTTTGACCGCTATAACCTTATTACCCAGATCAATTTGTCATCAGCTTTTCAGTAATTTCTTCAGTTCATACAGCCTGTTCATGGCTTCTCTGGGCGATAAATCGTCCAGATCAATGCCCTGAAGTGCTTCTTCTACAGCGCTGGGTTCTGTGCTGGCAAACATATCACTCTGATAAACAACCTGTGCAGGCATGGCCGGTTGCCTGCTGCGGTCTTCAACAGCAGGAGACGGCAGAGCCGTGGCGGGTACTGCGCTATTCTCAAGTAGCTTTAACTGGGCTTTGGCGTTGAGTATAACGTTCTGAGGTACGCCAGCGAGCTTGGCCACCTGCAGGCCATAGCTCTGGCTGGCTGGGCCCTCGTGTACGTTATGCAGGAACACAATGCTGTCGTCGTGCTCCGTTGCGGTCAGGTGCACGTTTACAGCGAGCTCCAGGTCGTCTGCCAATTGGGTAAGTTCGAAATAGTGAGTGGCAAACAAGGTGTAGCAACGAATTTCTTTTGCCAGATGCTCGGCTGTAGCCCAGGCCAGGGATAAGCCATCAAACGTGCTGGTACCCCGGCCTACTTCGTCCATCAGCACAAGGCTGAACTCGGTAGCGTTGTGCAGGATGTTTGCGGTTTCGGTCATTTCCACCATAAAAGTGGAACGCCCGCCGGCAATGTCATCTGAAGAGCCCATGCGAGTGAATATGCGATCCACCGGCCCCATCACTGCCCGGTTGGCGGGCACGAAACTACCCGTGTAGGCCAGTAGTGCAATCAGAGCGGCCTGGCGCATGTAGGTCGATTTACCGCCCATGTTGGGACCAGTAATGACCAGCATTCGGCGTTGGGCATCCATCAGTAAGTTGTTGGGCACGAACGGCTCATCCAGAAGCTGTTCGACGACCGGGTGGCGGCCATCTTCGACATCGAACCCCGGAGCGTCGCGAAATTCCGGTGCAACAAAGCGCAAGGTGGTGGCGCGTTCAGCAAAGTTGCTGATGACATCCAGCTCCGCCAGGGCCTGAGCAGCATCCTGCAAGGGCGCGAGCTGCTCTGCAACGGCTTCCAGCACTTCATCATAAAGTGCCTTTTCTCTGGCCAGAGCCCGGCTTTTTGCACTCAAAGCCTTGTCTTCGAATTCTTTTAGCTCGGGCGTAATGAAACGCTCGGCGTTTTTCAGGGTTTGGCGGCGAATGTAATCCACCGGTGCCTGTGCAGACTGGGCCCGGCTGATTTCGATGTAATAGCCGTGCACCCGGTTGTAACCCACTTTCAAGGTGCTTATGCCGGTGCGCTGCCGCTCCCGGGTTTCTACGTCCAGCAGGTATTGGCCGGCGTTTTCGCTGATATTGCGCAGTTCGTCCAGCTCTTCGTCAAAACCTTCTCGGATTACGCCACCTTCCCGAATCACTACGGGCGGGTTGTCGATAACCGCGCGATCCAGCATGTCGGCAAGCTCGGGGTATTCGCCAATGGTGGTGGCCAGCTTGGCGATATGATGGGAGTTAACCGGTTTCAGGGTCTCCTGCAGATCGGGCAGCGCCTGAAATGCGTCCCTCAGGCGGGCAAGGTCCCTCGGGCGTGCAGAGCGGAGCGCCACGCGGGCTAAAACACGCTCAATATCGCCCACGGCTTTGAGCAGAGTGTGTACTGGCTCGTAATGAAAACCTTCAAGCAGGGCCGATACTGCTTGCTGGCGCTGCTTCACAACGTAGATATCCCGCAGGGGACGGTTTAGCCAGCGCCTTAACTCACGGCCGCCCATGGAGGTGGCAGTTTTGTCCATTACCCAGGCGAGTGTGTG
Source organism: uncultured Marinobacter sp. (assembly GCF_947488835.1). GTDB lineage: Bacteria > Pseudomonadota > Gammaproteobacteria > Pseudomonadales > Oleiphilaceae > Marinobacter. The sequence goes on from NZ_CANLBK010000002.1 coordinate 384,678, forward strand.
TTGATGCCCGCCCATGAGGTTAATATCAATCTCAAGGTTGCGACGGCTGGTGGCGTCGAGAATCACGGCTTCGTCCCGGCGTTCCCGGGTGAGCTTGCGAATGTGGGGCAGGGCCGTGCGCTGGGTTTCCTTCGCATACTGCAGCAGGCAGCCGGCCGCACAAATGGCCAGGCTCAGGTCCTCACAGCCAAACCCGGTCAGGTCGCGAACTTGCAGTTGCTGGGTTAGTACCCGGAATGCAGTGTCTGATTCAAACAGCCAGGGGCCTTGACGTCGAACACCGGTCAGCCCGGCCACGACTTCCTGGTAGGGGAAATCCTCGCTGATAAGAATCTCCGCTGGGCGTAACCGCTGCAGTTCTCCCTGCAGGGCTTCCAGAGTGTCCAGCTCTGAAACCACAAAGCGACCGCTGGAGATGTCCAGTGATGCAAAGCCAAACTGTTCACGGTGGTGATAGATGGCCGCAAGCAGGTTGTCGCGGCGGTCTTCAAGATAGGCATCGTCGCTTAGCGTGCCGGGGGTAACGATTCTGACCACCTGGCGCTCAACCGGGCCCTTACTGGTTGCCGGGTCGCCAATCTGCTCAACAATGGCAATGGATTGACCGGCACGCACCAGGCGGGCAATGTATCCCTCAGAAGAATGAAAGGGGATGCCCGCCATGGGAATCGGGTTGCCGCCGGATTGCCCCCTTGCAGTTAGGGTAATATCCATCAGCTCTGCAGCTTTTTTGGCATCGTCATAGAACAGTTCGTAAAAATCACCCATGCGATAGAACACCAGCTCATCCGGGTGTTGACCCTTGATCTTCAGGTATTGCTGCATCATGGGTGTGTGCTGGGGTTTGGTGTTCTGAGCTGCTGACATGGACAAGTCCGGATAATCTTACTTTGGATGAAGCCACGGATTGTAAGAAAATTATGCCCGTGATGAAACGAGGGAGCACATTATGCCTGCCAGTGACCACGAACTCGAACATGCTGGAGATCAATTAGCCACAAAGTTGGTACAACTTGGCTACACGGTAGTGACTGCCGAGAGCTGTACCGGTGGCTGGGTTGCCAAGGTGCTGACAGATAAACCAGGCTCATCCGCCTATGTGGTCGGTGGCTTGGTCACCTACAGTAATGAGGCGAAACAAGCGCTGCTTGGCGTTACCGAGGCATCTTTGGGCAATCACGGCGCCGTTAGCGAGCCGGTTGTGCGTGAGATGGTTGCAGGCGCACTTGCCGCGACCGGCGCGGATGTGGCGGTCGCTATCAGCGGTGTTGCCGGGCCGGGTGGCGGCAGTGAGAAAAAGCCCGTAGGCACGGTTTGGTTTGCCTGGGGCGCCAGCATTGAGAACACCAAAGCGGTTGTGCACTACTTCGATGGCGACCGTGATCAGGTGCGGCGACAAGCAGTTCTCTTTGCCCTGCAGGGGGTTAGCAGATTTTTGAAACAAACCTGATTGGTTTCACAATAACAGGGGTTGGCCTCTCTCCCGGGGTATGTTTTAATACTGTTCAAATATACAGGGAATTCGCTGTTACCACTGTACAGCCTCCCGCGTAATTACACCTCCACCGGCTTGACTATCTTGCCGTTGGCCAAGGCAACAGAGGGTTTGCACTGATGGAAGACAACCGCAAAAAAGCATTGAGCGCAGCGCTGGGTCAGATCGAGCGCCAGTTTGGTAAAGGCGCAGTAATGAAGATGGGTGATCAGCCCCGCGAGGCCATTCCTGCGGTCTCCACCGGCTCTCTTGGGCTGGACGTTGCTCTGGGTATAGGTGGGCTGCCTTACGGCCGAATTGTTGAGATCTACGGCCCTGAAAGCTCAGGTAAAACAACTCTGACTCTCCAGGTTATTGCCGAAGCTCAGAAAGCCGGTAAAACCTGTGCCTTCATCGATGCTGAGCACGCGCTGGATCCCATCTATGCTGAAAAACTTGGCGTTAACGTGGACGATCTTCTGGTGTCCCAGCCAGATACCGGTGAGCAGGCTCTTGAAATTGCCGACATGCTCGTACGCTCCAATGCGGTAGACGTCATCATTGTTGACTCTGTGGCCGCGCTGACTCCAAAGGCTGAAATTGAAGGTGAGATGGGCGATAGCCACGTCGGCTTGCAAGCCCGCCTGATGTCTCAGGCGCTGCGTAAGCTCACAGGCAACGTGAAACACGCCAACTGTCTGCTGGTTTTCATTAACCAGATCCGTATGAAGATCGGCGTAATGTTCGGCTCGCCGGAAACCACCACCGGTGGTAACGCGCTTAAATTCTACTCATCTGTACGTTTGGATATTCGCCGCATTGGTGCAGTGAAAGACGGAGATGAAGTTGTAGGCAACGAGACTCGCGTTAAAGTTGTCAAGAACAAGGTTGCACCGCCATTCCGCCAGGCCGAGTTCCAGATTCTTTATGGCAAGGGCATTTATCACATGGCCGAAGTGCTCGATATGGGTGTTAAAGAGGGCTTTGTGGATAAGTCCGGCGCTTGGTATGCCTATAACGGCGACAAGATCGGCCAAGGTAAGGCCAATGCTTGCAAATTCCTTGAAGAGAATCTGGAAATTGCCAAGGAAATCGAAGCCAAGGTACGCGAAAGCTTGATGCCAAAGCCGGTTGATAAGAAAAGCGCTGCAGAAGCAGAGGCTGCTGTCGACGAACTGCTCTAAAGCAATCATGGGAGTGTGATGTGGATCGTAAAAAGAGACTGCTTATTGTTTCCCATGCGCCCTCTCCGAATACCCTCACCCTGCGCGATGCGGTCGCGCAGGGTGCTGGCCACGAAGATATTGAGAACGTAGAAATAACCGTGCTGGCGCCCTTGGATGCCGGCCCGGATGATGTTCTTGCCTGCGATGCCATTATCCTTGGCACCACTGAAAACCTTGGCTACATGAGTGGCGCGTTGAAGGATTTCTTCGATCGCAGCTACTATCCCTGCCTGGAGAAGACCCAGGGCCTTCCATTTGCCTTTTATATACGAGCAGGCCACGACGGCACCGGAACGCGGCGCGCTATCGAAAGCATCACCACCGGATTACGTTGGAAGCTTGTCCAGGAGCCGCTGATGTGCCGCGGTAAGTATCAGGATGAGTTCGAAGAGCAGTGCCGGGAGTTAGGTATGTACGTTGCGGCAAGCCTGGATGCAGGGTTGGTCTGAGGAGCGCTCTAGCTGGCGAGGCGGTTGTAGAAGCCTTCGATACGTGACAAGGCGTTATCCACCGTTCTGGAGTAGCCTTTTTTGTTAAGGTAGTAGCTAAATTGAACGCTTACCCGATAGCCGGCCTGGAAAGGGCGGCACTCTACAACGCGGGCGCACACCTGCGATTCACTGATGTACTTCCCCTCAAAATCCATAAATAGGCGTGTGCCAGGCTCCAGTGGGCGCGGGCTTAGCAAAGCCATGCCGTAGCGGTTCAGATCGAGGCAGGTAGCCTGGAAAGAAGGCTTGTTCTTCTTGAAAAAACCGCGCTGACGAACCTGTACCTTGAGGCACGAAGCAGAATAGCGATCCTTGAGCCGGCGATCTTCGGAATCACTCATCGTAGATTGGCACCCATTGCTTATTATTTTGTTGTTATAGCCGACTATAAGACTAAAGGCTTAGAGTCGGAAGATGAAGTGTAGTGTTCGATGAAAGACGAGGGCAATGAGGAGATTGTGAAGCGTGAAGTGCGTCACAAAACGTCCCGCCTTTAAGCGTTTGTCACAATTCTTGTCCCCAAGCGCGACAGACTGGTCCACAGAACCTACAATGACCGGCCAATGAGTCAACCGTTACAGGACCCAACCTTGAAGTCACTGTCCCTGCATCAGCTTTACAAAGCCTGTGTTCTGAAAGATCTACCGTTCAAGTCGACCAGACAGCTGGAGCCGCTCGCGGAAATTGTGGGCCAGAACCGGGCTCAGGAAGCTGTGCGGTTTGCGCTTGCTATGCCACATGGTGGTTACAACGTGTATGCCGTAGGGCGGAATGGCTTGGGCAAGCGCACGATGATGTTGCGCTACCTTGAACACCACCTGGATACCGAGCAGCAAAGTCACGACTGGTGCTATGTCGCAGATTTTGAAGAGCCGCGCATTCCTAAGCTGTTGCAATTGCCTGCGGGCAAAGGTGTGGTGCTCAAGCAGGACATGGAGAAACTCATGAGCCGGCTGGTGAAGGTCATTCCGCAGACTTTCGATAGCGACAGCTTTCTGGAACGGTCAGAGCAGCTTAAAGAAGAGTATGGAAAAAAGCAGGAAGACGAACTTGAGAAAGTCGCAGCTCAGGCGCGCCGCAAAAAAGTCAGCCTGACCATCACGACACCAGGCGGGTATCGCTTGGTGGCAATGAAAGGTGATAAACCGCATACCGCAGAGACTTTCAAGGCGCTGACAGATGCACAGCGCGACAAGTTCGAAGATTCGATCAACAAGCTTGAGAAAAAGCTCCGACAGGCACTCCGGAAATTGGCGGACTGGGAACAGGAGTATGCAGATGAGCAGCAGGCCCTGAATAAGGAAACGCTTGAAGGCATTTCTGGCCACCAAATTGACGCATTAATTGAGAGTTACAAGAACCTTCCGGATGTGGTGGCTTACTTCGAGGCAGTACGCAAAGATCTGGTTGAAAATCTGGAGATTTTTCTCGACGACAACGAAGAGCAGGCAGCCATTGCCTATGCGTCGCTGGACAAAAAGATGCCCCGGCGCTATCTCGTTAATGTGGTGGTACACCAGAAGACCAATGAGGTGCCGATGGTGGTGGAAGATAACCCGACCTACCACAACCTCTTCGGATACGTTGAGAATGTTACCTACAAGGGTACTGTGTTTACCGATTTCTCACTGATTCGGGCGGGCAGTCTGCACCGTGCCAATGGTGGTTATCTGTTGATGGATGCCATAAAGGTGCTCGAGCAAGCCTTCGTATGGGACGGGATCAAGCGGGCGTTGCGTTCGAAGTGCATCCAGATCAACTCCCTTGAAAGAGAACTGACGCTCTCAGGCACCATCTCCATTGAGCCTGAGGCGGTGCCGCTGGATGTGAAACTTGTGCTGTTTGGGGATCGTGAAACCTGGATGCTGCTGCAGGATTACGATCCCGAGTTTGCAGAACTGTTCCGGGTGACTGCGGACTTCGAGAACGAAATGTATCGTTCCGAAGACAGCCAGGTTATGTACGCGAAGTTTATCGCCAGCGTTGTCAAAGAAAAAAAGCTGTTACATTGCACCAATAAGGCCGTGGCGCGGGTCATTGAACACAGTGCCCGTATGGCAGAGCATCAGGACAGGCTTTCATTGCATGCCGCCAATATTGCCAACCTGCTCCGGGAATCGGATTTCTGGGCTCGGCAGGCGAATGCCAAGATGATCCAGGATGTTCACGTGGAAAGAGCGCTTGAGAGTGCGAAATACCGCAGTAGCCGTATCCGTGACCAACTCTACGACTCAATCCGTGACGGCTCCACTTTCGTTTCAACCCAAGGCTCGGTTGTGGGCCAGGTCAACGCGCTGTCTGTGCTTTCCACTGGCGGGTTCGAGTTTGGGTTATCCAACCGCGTAACGGCCACCTGCTATTATGGAGATGGCGGGATAATGGACATCGAGCGGGATGTGAAATTGGGTGGCAACATTCACTCCAAAGGTGTGATGATTTTGAGTTCATGGCTAGCCTCGCACTTTGCGGTGATGGACCCTATGCACCTGTCCGCCAGCCTGACGTTTGAGCAGAACTACGGCGAGGTAGATGGTGACAGCGCTTCGCTGGCCGAGCTCTGTGCCCTTATATCTTCGCTTTCCGGTGTTCCGGTGCGACAAGATCTGGCCATCACAGGTTCCGTTAATCAGTTTGGCGAGGTGCAGCCGATTGGTGGTGTGAATGAAAAGGTGGAAGGCTTCTTCGCTACCTGTCAGCTCAAAGGCGTGCTTACAGGGACCCAGGGTGCCATTGTTCCTGCCAACAACGTCCAGAACTTAATGTTGGACAGCGAAGTGGTTCAAGCTGTCCGTGAAAATCGGTTTGCGGTTTACTCTGTTTCAAGTGTTGAGGAAGCGGTGACCCTACTGCTGGGCAAGCCGGCCGGTAAGGCAGACAGCAAAGGCAACTATCCGAAACAGAGTGTTTTTGGCATTATCCAGCAACGGCTTGAGAAGATGCGTGAGCATGAGCGCCAGGAAAACGCCCGGGACGATCAGAAAGATCCGTCGATTCATTGACCGATCGCCATAACAAAACAGACAGGAGATAGCACACCCATGACTGATATTCAGCAGACTGTATACGTGGTAGAGGACGACGAAGCCGTTCGTGACTCGCTGGAGCTGTTACTGAAAACTGATGGCAAATCGGTTAAACCTTATGAGAATGCTGCCGTATTTCTCAAGGATTATTCCGAGAAAATGGCTGGCTGCATCGTACTGGATATCCGTATGCCGGGCATGGACGGCATGGAATTGCAGAAAAAGTTGAACGAGAAACACTCGATTCTTCCAATTATTTTTGTGACCGGGCACGGCGACGTCCCTATGGCAGTTGACGCCATGAAAGAGGGCGCCGTGGACTTTATCCAGAAACCTTACCGCGAAGAGGCGTTGCTTGAGAAAATCGAAGCGGCGCTGGAGCAGGATCTGGAGCAGCGCAAAACGTTGGGTGAGAAGCAGGAAATCATTCGCCGGGTTAAAAGCCTGACTCCTCGTGAACACGAGATCATGGATCGAATGATAGAAGGCCAGGCGAACAAGGTGATCGCTATTGAACTGGAAATCAGTCAGCGCACGGTGGAAATTCACCGCTCCCGAGTGATGCACAAGATGGGTACCCATTCACTGGCACACCTTGTCCGCATGGTGCTGTCCGTAAAGAACCTTATCGACGCGAGGTAATCTCACCGGCATGATGCGGTTATATTTTTGACCGGCCTTTTATTATATGACTGAAGTTGTCAGCGAAAATTCAGAGGTGACGGTTCTGCTCGTGGATGACAATCCACAGAACCTGAAAGTTCTCTACGAGACACTGAAAGATAAAGGCTATCGGCTTCTGATCGCCAATGAAGGCGAAAAAGCATTGGATCTTGCCCATCGCCATCAGCCAGAAGTTGTCCTGCTCGACATCATGATGCCCGAAATGGACGGTTATGAGGTATGCGAACGTCTCAAAGCCGATCCTGAAACGGCCGATTGCGCGGTTGTATTCCTTTCAGCTCTGGATGACCTGCAAGCGAAAGTAAAAGGCTTCGCGCTTGGCGGGGCTGACTATATCTCCAAGCCTTTTCAGTCCCTCGAAGTGATCGCCAGGGTTAAAACCCATGCCCGTGTTATTCGGCTTGAACGTGAGCTTCAGGCGCGGAATCGGGAACTTCAAAGCGATCAGGCTCGTATCCTCAATTCCATCAGCGAGGGCATCTACGGGCTTGATGAGATGGGCTCAATCGAGTTCGCCAACCCTGCAGCAGGCATTATTATGCGGTGCCCTGTTGAGGATCTGATCGGCCGCAATTTTTTTGAGACCCACTTCAGTACAGCAGCCCAGTGCCCCAGCGGGCTCCCGGTTCATGCGACCTGCAGTCAAGGAGTTGCAGAAAACCAGCGCGACATCAGAATGCTGCGTGCAGATGGCACCGGCTTTCCGGCCGAATATCGCTCCACACCCAAACTTGAGGCTGACGAATTACACGGTGCTGTGGTTGTGTTCCGCGATATAACCGTTGAGCTTGATGGTGAACAGGCACTGGAAGAGGCGCGAGAGCTTGTGCAGGAGCAGCGTGACCAGTTGGCGCACATATCCCGTTTGACCACCATGGGAGAGATGGCCGCAGGTGTTGCCCATGAAGTGAATCAGCCACTGACGGCGATTGCCAATTACGCCCGGGTTTCCAAACGGATGATGTCCGTTGAAAACCCGAACTTGAGCCTGTTACAGGAAACCCTTGATAAAATCGAGGCGCAATCGCACCGAGCCAGCGAGATTATCCGCAGGATCCGGCGATTTGTAAAAAAGCCAGCGACCGGCAAGGAAGTGCTTGCTGTTTCTGCACTGCTGGAAGACACCCGGGAGTTCGCCGAAGTGGATGCGCGCAACAACGACGGAGCCATTGAGCTACTTGTACCTGAAGGGCTACCGGAGGTGTTGGCCGACCCGATTCAGGTTCAGCAGGTTGCTCTGAACCTGATTCGAAACGCGCTTGAAGCAACTCGCAGCAAAGAAGCTGCGCTGCCTGTTGAGGTAAGTGCGCAGCTCACGGATAAAGGTTGTGTTCGCATTGACGTTAGGGACTATGGTGAAGGGCTTGCGGAAGATGCTGAAGAAAAGCTGTTTCTGCCGTTCTATACCACCAAAGAAGAGGGCATGGGGATTGGCTTGCCCACTTGCCGCTCCCTGATACAAGCTCAGGGAGGGGAAATCGGCTTTGAGCGCCCTGAAGGTGGTGGGGCACGATTCTTCTTTACACTTCCTGTCGCAGCATCACCCTCCTTGGGTGACGATGAGAGCCCCTCTGAGGCAGTTTAGAGCCATTCTATGCGGCCGCTGAGGTGGGGCGCATCGCCTCGAGCATTCAGTAGTTGATAGTCCCAGGCAGTTTTTCCCTCCCGCCAGTTCAGTTGTGCTGTTCCGGGTAAAAAAACCGGTTTCTTGAACTGGCAGCTCACCTTAACTGGCCCCGAGCGCCATCCGTTCTGTTGTCCCATAATTGCCAGAGCCTGTGCCTTGCTCCACATGCCGTGGGCGATAGCGCGGGGAAAGCCGAAAGCTTTAGCGCTCAGGGCATGCATATGAATCGGGTTGCTGTCGCCGGAGACTTTGGCGTATTGGCGCCCAGTGGACTCCGCTACCTTGATATCGACCATGTTTGGGTAATGCTCGAGCTCTGGGGGAGCAGTCTTTTCCGCAGACTTGGAGTTAGGATCGGGTTGGCGGAAGAGCATTGTGCTATCACCCTCCCATACGACCGCGCCCGCGGAGCGAGCGGTGGTGTTTACGTCAAACTCGATTCCCCGGCTGGTGCGTTCCTGCCCACCCAGTTTAACCTCCAGTTCCAGAACCTCTCCTCTTCCGATTTCTCTGTGCTGGGTAATGCTGTTACGTAGGTGCACCAGCCCAAGCAATGGCAATGGAAAGGCTTTTTCAGTCAGCAGCTTCAAGTGGAGTGGGAACGCAAGAATGTGGGGCCAGGTAATGGGTATGTGGTTGCCGGGGTTGAATCCGCATACACGCTCATATTGATCCAAGTCATCGCTGGAGGTCTTTGCGTACAACAGCTTGGCAGAAAGTTCCGGGAGTTTAATGTCGCCTTCAGAACAGACTTTTTTCGGCAACACAGCCTTACCAAACAGTGGGAGAAGCTTCGGTGGGGTGTCTCTGTATACAAGTGTGTCTGACATAAATAGTTCTCTCTAGAGGCAATGCGATGATAGTTATGGTGCGAAAGATTGGTGAAAGTAGTTAGATGCAGGTACCTGATACGCATGGATTCTGTTACAACTGTGCGTCTGTGGCCTGATATGCTCTAATAAAAGACGATAGTCTAAGTAAGCGACTGAGCAAGTCGGGCAGTTTCAGGACTGATGCAGGTATTGATTTCAGGCCTGCCATCAGTCTGGCAAACCCGTCCAGATGACGCATTGACTTGGGGTGTTCCGGCGGGTGTCTGCCGGGCCAAAGCAGTATCCAATAGATACATAGCGGGATTATATGCAGGAACTACGTGACGCGGGCGTGATGCTGCGCCTTATCTACGAGGCAATGAAAAAGAAGGGTCTTGATACCGATCTTATTTTCAGCAGACTTGGCGTGAATGCGGAGTATGTGTACACCGAACAGCTACGCACGCCCCATAGTGCCCAGATGTTTTTCTGGCAGGCGGTAGAAGATGTATCCGGTGATCCTGATATCGGGCTCCACCTTGGGCAGCTTTTGCCAGTTTATAAAGGCCAGGTTCTCGAGTATCTGTTTTTGAGTAGCCCTACGTTTGGTGAAGGGCTACGCCGCGCACAGAACTACCAGCGCCTGTTAAGTGATGCCGCCAATACAGATTTCTTCATTGAGGGTGAGGAAGCCTGCATGGTTCTGGATGCAGCCTCTGATGAAGTCCGACGCCTGCGACATTTTAACGAGTGCTTTGTGCAGGGTTTGCTTACCTTTTTCCGATCTATCACCGATAACGAGTTCCGTCCGTCGCGGGTTGAGTTTGAACATGAGCGTGAAGAAGGGCGCGAGTACGTTGCGGAATTGCTGGGTTGCGACGTGGTGTTTGGTGCTCAGGAAAACCGCTTGTACTTTCCTGTAAGTTTGCTTGCTCACGCGTCGCCCCATGCTGAGCCAGAGCTCCTGGATTTGCATGAGCGCTTTGCCAGTGAGCAGGTGGCTCGGCTGGAGAAAAAGGATATTGTCGGGCAGGTGGAACGTATTGTTGCTGAGCTATTGGATAGCGGTGAAGTAACGCTGGACTCGGTAGCTACACGGTTGGACATAAAGCCTCGTACGCTGCGTACGCGGCTTACCGAGGCTGAAACCAGCTTTAACCAGGTTTTGGCAGACTTCCGTTACCGCCTGGCCCGGCAGCTGCTGGCAACCACAGATGAGTCGATTGATGAGATTGTCTACCTCACCGGGTTTTCCGAGCCGAGTACCTTTTACCGCGCGTTCAAACGCTGGTCTGGCATGACGCCGATAGAGTATCGGAAAACAGCTCAAGGCAAAGATGCGATGGTTGATGCCATGTAATAGGCGGGATTTATAGATTTTTTCAGAAAAGGCGTTGACTTAATCATGCACCTCTTTATAATGCGCTCTCGTTGTCATCGAGCAATCTTTTAGAGATTGCAGCGCTTTGAAAGTATTTGAAAAGCAATCGGTTATAACTGTGGAGCGGTAGTTCAGTTGGTTAGAATACCGGCCTGTCACGCCGGGGGTCGCGGGTTCGAGTCCCGTCCGCTCCGCCACTATTTTGAAAAGCCGTTAGCTGCATCGCAGTTAACGGCTTTTTTCGTTTTAGTCTCCCTGTTATTTCCTTGCGCCCGCCGATGCGATGCAGTCACTTCGTCTGCAGTGTTTCACTCAAGTAGTCCAGCAGCATCCGAACCTTGGGCGATAAATGGCGATTGTGTGGGTAAATGGCCCAGATGCCATCATCAGCTTCTTGGTACGGCTGTAACAGGCTAACCAGCTTGCAGGAAGCCAGCGCGGGTTGAACGTAGTAATCCGGCAGTTGCACTATGCCTATGCCTTTCAGGGCTGCATCCAGTAACGCCCAGCCGCTGTCACACATTATGTTGCCTTTGATTCGGACATTCTGTGGCTTTCCCATCACCTGAAACCGCCAGTAATCCAGATTACCCTGAAGACAATTATGCTTGTCCAGTTCTGAAAGGGAGTGGGGCGTACCGAAGGCTGATAGATAAGCGGGTGAGGCGCACACATGCAGAGTTCTTGAGGATAAGCGCTTTGCCATCATGCTGGAGTCTTCAAGCTTGCCCAAGCGTATTGCCAGGTCGTAACCGCCTGCCACCAAATCCAGTTTTTGGTTGGTCAGGTTTAGCTGTACCTGAAGTTCCGGGTAGCGCAGCACGAAATTGTTCACCAGTGGGGCAATGTTTTTTTCGCCGAAGGTCACAGGGGCTGTTAGCCTTAGCTGGCCTTTGGGCACCATCTGCAGGTTGGTCATGGTGCGTTCCGCTTCTTCTAGCCCGTCGAGCACTTGTCTGCATTGCTGGTAGTAAATCTGTCCGGCTTCGGTCACTGAAACCCTGCGGGTGGTGCGGTAAAACAATTTGGTTGAAAGTCTGGCTTCCAGCGCGCTGACCTGACGGCTTACTTGTGCGGTAGAAATTCCTAGTTGTTTCCCAGCGGCGGTAAAGCTTTCTTCTTCCGCCACTGCTACAAACTCACTTATTCCCTCCCAAATATGCATGCTCTGCTTCCCGTGCTGTGATTTGAACTCATCTGGAAAGAGCTAATGTTTCTGGAATTTGCTCTTCCTTATTGTTGCTCACTGGTAAAGGTGAGTTTATATAATATGGGATTATCAATCAGGGCGGTAGACTATAGTATGTTCTTCATGGTGGCAGAAACCTCTGCCAGAGCTAAAACATAGACCGGAGAGCCACATGACTAAAACAATCAAATCCAAAGCCGCTATCGCTTGGGGCCCGAAACAGCCTCTGTCTATTGAAGAAGTGGATGTTATGCCGCCGCAGGCCGGTGAAGTGCGAATTCGTGTTATTGCCAGTGGAGTGTGTCACACCGACGCCTTTACCCTGTCAGGTGAAGACCCCGAGGGCATCTTCCCTGCCATCCTTGGGCACGAAGGTGGCGGCATTGTTGAGTCTATCGGTGAAGGTGTAACCAGCGTTCAGGTGGGTGATCACGTAATCCCGCTTTATACCCCTGAGTGTGGTGAGTGTAAATTCTGTACTTCTGGCAAAACAAACCTGTGCCAGAAGATTCGTGAAACTCAGGGTAAGGGCTTGATGCCAGACGGCACCACGCGCTTCTCTATCAATGGGGAGCCTATTTACCACTATATGGGCTGCTCAACCTTCTCTGAGTACACAGTACTGCCCGAGATTGCGCTGGCAAAGGTCAACAAAGACGCACCACTTGAAGAAGTCTGCTTGCTCGGTTGCGGTGTGACCACCGGCATGGGTGCGGTGATGAATACCGCCAAAGTAGAAGAGGGCGCCACAGTGGCCATTTTCGGTATGGGCGGTATCGGCCTCTCAGCGGTTATCGGCGCCACCATGGCAAAAGCCAGTCGCATCATTGCCATCGATATTAACGAGAGCAAGTTTGAGTTGGCCCGTCAGCTTGGCGCGACCGATTGTATTAACCCGAAGGATTACGACAAGCCGATTCAGGAAGTGATTGTTGAGCTGACCGATGGCGGTGTCGACTACTCCTTCGAGTGTATTGGTAATGTGGATGTGATGCGTTCTGCCCTTGAGTGCTGCCACAAAGGCTGGGGTGAGTCGGTGGTTATCGGTGTTGCCGGTGCCGGCCAGGAAATATCTACCCGCCCATTCCAGCTGGTCACCGGCCGGGTTTGGAGAGGGTCTGCATTCGGTGGTGTGAAAGGGCGTTCAGAGTTGCCGGGTATTGTTGAGCAGTACATGAAAGGCGAGTTCAAGCTTAACGACTTTATTACTCACACCATGGGTCTGGAGAAGATCAATGAAGCCTTCGATTTGATGCACGAAGGCAAGAGTATTCGTACCGTTATTCATTTTGACAAATAACGAGGAGGGTCGTCTGCGCATGGCGCAGGCGACCATTTATCAGGGAGATTGCAATGAATATTGAAAATATTAGCAGAAACAAAAGTTTCGGTGGTTGGCACAAGCAGTACAGCCATCATTCAGAGACGCTGAATTGCGATATGCGTTTTGCTATTTATCTGCCGCCGCAGGCTGCCAACGGTAACAAGGTGCCAGCCCTATACTGGTTGTCTGGCTTAACCTGCACCGATGAAAATTTCATGCAGAAAGCGGCTGCTCACCAGATGGCTGCTGAATTGGGCGTTGCTATTATCGCACCTGACACCAGCCCTCGCGGTGATGATGTGGCAGATGACGAAGCCTACGACTTGGGTAAAGGGGCGGGGTTCTATGTAAACGCCACTCAGGCGCCCTGGAACCGGCACTACCGCATGTACGATTATGTGCTGAATGAACTGCCGAACCTTATCGAGTCTGTTTTCCCAGTGAGTGATAAGCGGTCAATTTTCGGTCACTCCATGGGTGGTCACGGTGCGCTGGTGCTGGCGATGCGCAATCCCGAGCGCTATCAGTCTGTATCGGCTTTCAGCCCAATCAGTAATCCAGTGGATTGCCCTTGGGGCAAAAAAGCATTCACCGCCTACCTGGGTGATGATACCGGCAGCTGGGCTGAGTATGACTCCAGCTTGCTGATGAAAAAGGCGACTGAGTTTGTGCCTGCGCTGGTAGATCAGGGTGAGGCTGATAACTTCCTGGTTGAGCAGCTCAAACCCGAAGCGCTGGAAGCGGCGGCCAAGGTGAGTGGCTATCCGCTGACACTGAATCGACACGAAGGCTATGACCACAGTTATTACTTCATTGCCAGCTTCATCGGGGAGCACCTGCGCTTCCACGCTGAGCATCTGAACAAGTAATGCTAAGGGGTGGCACGGAACTGTTTCCGGTGTTCCCCCGGGCTTATTTCAAACCAGCGGCGGTATGCCTTGTGCAATGCCGCTGGGTTGGAAAAACCCAATAGCCAGGCAATTTCTGATAACGATGTATCTGTTTCCCTAATATAGTCTCTCGCCAACTGCTTTCTGGTTTCGTCCATCAACTCTCTGAACCCTGTGTTTTCAGAAGCAAGCTGTCGCTGCAGTGTCCATGGTGTAACCCCCAACTTCGAGGCAATGGTTTCAAGGCTCGGTGTCTCTCCTCGAAATAACGGCGTTAACAGGCTCTTTACTCTATCGCCTGTTGTCCATCCTCTCTGAATCTCCCGCATTTCCACTTCGCACAGCAGTGTCAGCTTTTCATGTATTGCTGATTGTGCTTGCAGAGTGTCTTGTCTCCATATGTCTTGCCGCACCGTTATGCTGTTTGAGGCGGCCCCAAACTGTACCGGGCAGCGAAACCAGGCTTCAAACAGTTCATCCATACCAGTGGATGGGTATTCTATGGAGACTTTTTCCAGCACATCCCATTGCCCGCTCACCGTGCGTAGAAACTGAGTCCAGGCACTTAGCACTGAGTCCACAACAAAGTAGTTAAACGCGTTGTAAGGCCGGATAGAGTAAAACTGGATCAGACGTTTATCTGCCTCCACTTTTGGTATGCCACGGCTATTACGGCTGGTCAGAAGGGAGTAGCGGATCAGTGTTTGTGCAGCTTTGCCGACAGTGCTGGCGCATTCACCTGCAAGCCCTGCCAGGCCTGCATCTACAGGCCTCGTCAAGGCGCCGATGCGCAGCCCCAGTGTGGTGTTGTTGCAAGCTTGAATGGCGGCATGCCCCAGTCTCATAAAACGCGGAAGGCTGATACGAGTCTCAGGAGAGGACAGCGTTTGTTCATTGAGCTGAAAGTGGCGACTTAGCTCCTGCACATTGACACCTTCAGCGTCGGCAGCCCGGAGCAGTACCGAAACATAAAGAACGCTGATATCGCCGAGGGGGTTGCGGTCCAGGGGTGGTTGAGCGGGGGGTGTGTTCATGTGGATTCGCCACTCGCTGTCATCTGAGGATAATAGAATGTTATTCACGGATATTGTTGAACGCAACCCGCATGGGTACTTTAGACAGCATTAAAAAAGAGCAGGGCGGCCACGACTCTGCCAGTGACCATTCTGAGGAGACCGATGATGACCACCAATACCACACCAGGCCTTGCCAAGTATCCCAACCTGCTTGAGCCGCTGGACTTGGGTTTCACCAAGCTGCGCAACCGCACGCTGATGGGATCCATGCACACTGGTCTGGAAGAAGCCAAAAATGGCTTCCAACGCCTTGGCGAGTTTTACGCTGAACGCGCTCGCGGGGGTGTTGGCCTGATTGTAACCGGTGGCATAGCGCCCAACCCGGAAGGCGCCGTTTTCCAAGGCGCGGCCAAGTTGACCAACGACGAAGAAGTGGAAAAGCACAAGGTCATCACCAGCGCCGTGCACAAAGCCGATGGCAAAATCTGCATGCAGATTCTTCATGCGGGCCGTTACGCTTATTCCCCTGCATTGGTTGCCCCGTCTGCTATCCAGGCGCCGATCAACCCGTTCAAGCCAAAAGAACTGGATGAAGCCGGTATTGAGAAGCAGATTGAGGATTACGCTGTGTGTGCACAGCTCGCGCAAAAAGCGGGTTATGACGGCGTGGAAATTATGGGCTCCGAAGGCTATTTCATTAACCAGTTTATTGTGTCTCATACTAACCACCGCACGGATCAGTGGGGCGGCAGCTATGAAAACCGCATCCGCCTGCCCATCGAAATTGTGCGCCGTACACGTGAGCGGGTTGGAGAAAACTTCATCTTGGTTTATCGCCTTTCCATGCTCGACCTGATTGAAGACGGCAGCACTTGGGAAGAAGTGGTGCAGCTGGCCAAGGAAATCGAAAAGGCCGGTGCGACCATTATCAATACCGGCATTGGCTGGCATGAAGCCCGAGTTCCTACTATTGCCACCTCTGTTCCCCGGGGTGCGTTCACCAAGGTTACGGCGCGGCTTAAGGGCGAAGTCAGTATTCCTTTGGTCACCACAAACCGCATCAACATGCCGGATGTGGCCGAAAAGATCCTGGCAGAAGGCGATGCCGATATGGTGTCCATGGCCCGCCCCTTCCTGGCAGATGCCGACCTTGTACTGAAAGCTGCCGAAGACCGTGCCGAAGAAATTAACACCTGTATAGGTTGTAACCAGGCCTGCCTGGATCACACCTTCAGCGGCAAGCTGACGTCGTGCTTGGTAAACCCGCGCGCCTGCCATGAAACTGAGCTGACCTATGTAAAAACGGCTTCGCCTAAGTCGATTGCTGTTGTAGGTGCCGGCCCTGCCGGAATGGCGTTTGCGTCGGTGGCCGCAGAGCGCGGTCATAAAGTGACCCTGTTTGATGCGGGCAAAGAAATCGGTGGCCAGTTCAACGTAGCCAAGCTGATTCCCGGTAAAGAAGAATTTTACGAAACCCTGCGCTATTTCCGCGTAATGCTGGATAAGCACGGCGTAGATGTTCGCTTGGAAACACGTGTGAGCGTGGATGACCTGAAAGCAGGCGGCTTTGATGAGGTTGTGCTGGCAACGGGTGTAGAACCCCGCACACCGGATATCGAAGGTGTAGATCACCCGAAAGTGATTGGCTATCTGGATGCACTGCTTGAGCGTAAGCCGGTAGGGCAGAAGGTTGCTGTTATCGGTGCGGGCGGTATCGGCTTCGACGTATCTGAGTTCATTATCCACAAGGGTACTTCTGCAGCGTTGGACACTGAACTGTTCATGCGCGAGTGGGGCGTGGATCTTACCGCTGAACACCGAGGGGGCATCAAGGGTGTGAAGGCGGAAGTTCCTGAGCCTGCCCGTGAAGTCTTCCTGCTCCAGCGTAAGACCTCCAAAGTGGGTAAAAACCTGGGTAAGACCACGGGGTGGATTCACAGAACATCTCTCAAAAACCGCAATGTGCAGATGGTTCCTGGTGTCACTTATCGCAAGATTGACGACGAAGGCCTGCACATCACTGTTACCCCTAAAGGCGCAGAGCAGGGCGAAGATCGCTTGCTGTCAGTAGATACCATCATTATGTGTGCTGGTCAGGAGCCGTTGCGTGAGCTGCAAAGCGGGCTTGAAGCGGCAGGACTGCCAGTACACCTGATCGGCGGATCAGATGTTGCGGCAGAACTGGATGCCAAGCGTGCAATTGATCAAGGTAGCCGACTGGCCTCTCAGATCTGATCACAAAACGTTGCAGTTTTTACCTATGCATCGGAAACTCTCTGACTAGACTTGCAGTCTGTCAGAGAGTTTTTTTGATTTTGGGGAGTCTGTAATGGTATCTGCCCGCCAGGCAACGGATGATTATTCGGCGGTTTTCTTCATAGAGGGCAACGAGGTGGCTCGGCAGATGCGGGCCAGCGAGTTTGGCGCTTTTCTGGACGGCTACGTAGGGTTATCGGACCTTGCTGAAACCGATGTTAAAGCCGTTCTTGTGGAGCTTGGCGGCGACCTTCTCGTGCGTTCGCTCGTGTTTTTCCGCATCTGGTTTGACGAAGAAGGCAGAGCTGACAGCAGCTGGAATGTGCCCATCGAAGAGCTGGCTCGCAAGGGTGCAAAAGGTCCGAATATGGGAGGCGGTGCGATTCGCCTTGTCTGTCGCAGCCTTTGCCCCGATCCCCAGCACACTTCTGAGTTATGGGACCCGGATATGACGCCGGGCAACAACCATTTCCAGCTAATCCGAAAAGCGGTCAAAGCCAACGCCCTTAAATTTCGCCTTGTTGAGCCCGAAGAGGAGAATATCCCTGTGTTACGGGGCGGGGAGCAGGTTGCGGCAATGGATGACGAATCCCGCATCGGCGCCGATCGGGCGCGCCTTGCACAACTGATCCGTGAACAGCGCCTGCGCATCAAAACCCTGCAAAGCGTGCACCGGGACATGCTATCTGAAGTCAACAGGGAGCACAGGCTCGAGATCAAGACCCTGAGCAATGAAATAGCTGATCTGGAGCAAAAATATGAGCGCCAGCGCGTAGGCAATGAGCAGTTGAAGCAGCGGTTGGCGGAGCGTAATCAGCAATATCTCAGCATGCAGGAGCAAATGGCAACCGCTAACCCTGAAGCCAGTCGGGGGGATGCCAACGCAACAGCGGAGTTGGTTTTGCTAAGGGAGCAGCTCGACCGCAAACAGCGTGAGTTGGAGCACCGGGATGAAAAACTTGTTGCTCTGGAGCAGGAAGTGCACGAACTTCGGAACCGTGAACCACCTGAAAACAGTATTATGGGGCACCTGAAATCCGAATCTGTATTTCTGGTTGCCTACCACTCGGGTGTTGGTCACCTGACGGTGCCCTACCGGCAAATTGAAAACTACTTTGGTAACCCGACCGCTTATGCAGCGGAGCGTTGTGGCATGAACGAGCCGGCCTATCTTCAGTGGCTCGCCCACTATGAGAACCCGGTTTGTCAGCAGGCGCTCGACGGTGATACTTGCTGTGGTGAACCCTTGTTGAGAGTCAGCCAACCCGGGGAGTTTCAGCCTGGAGTCGACGACCGTTGCGAGAACCACCAGCTCTGAAACTAAACGGCCTGCCGAAGGGCGCCACAGAACAATTTTCAGTATCGGGGTGACTTTCGTTAGACTGTAGGTCAGATTGAAACGGGCGACACCACAGGATAATTCATGGACCAGTTCAGAAACATAGGCGTCATCGGCCGGATGGGCAGCGTTAAGGTGGTTGAATCACTGCGCCAGCTTAAACAATATCTGGTCGCCAACCATTACCACGTTATCCTAGAGGAAGACACGGCGAGCATGTTGCCTGGCCACGGTTTGCAGGTTGCCAGCAAAAAGCTGCTTGGCGAGATCTGCGATCTGGTTATTGTTGTTGGCGGTGATGGAAGCTTGTTGGGGGCAGCCCGGGAGCTGGCTAAGTCCAAGATTCCTCTGCTTGGTGTTAACCGCGGCCGCTTGGGCTTTCTGACGGATATTTCGCCCGTTGATCTGGAAGAGCGTCTCGGCAAGGTGCTTGAAGGTGAGTACATTGAGGAGACGCGGTTTCTACTTGACGGCAATGTAGAGCGTAATGGCCAGCCGTTGGGCTTTGGCACAGCTCTGAATGATGTCGTGCTGCATCCGGGTAAATCTACCCGTATGATCGGCTTTGATTTGTATATTGATGGGCATTTCGTTTACAGCCAGCGGTCGGACGGTCTGATTGTGTCGACTCCTACAGGGTCTACGGCCTATTCACTCTCAGCGGGTGGGCCGATTATGCATCCCAAACTGGACGCCATTGTCCTGGTGCCCATGTTCCCTCATACCCTCAGCAGTCGCCCGATTGTGGTAGATGGAAAGAGCGAGATTAAATTGGTTGTCGGGGAAACCAACGAAACCTATCCGCAAATCAGTTTTGATGGTCAGATGAATATTGCCTGCGCGCCGGGCGATATCATCCGAATTGCTAAAAAGCCCTTTAAAATTCGGCTGATTCACCCTACAGACCATAATTTCTATGCCACCTGCCGCGACAAGCTTGGCTGGGCAAGTGAAATAGCAGCGAGTTGATCATGGCTGGAATTAAGCATACTGCAAGTCGTGGTTACGACATTATCGGTGATATTCACGGCTGTGCGAATACGCTTGCGATGTTGCTCGAGCAGATGGGATACAGCAAGGTGAATGGCGTATACCAGCACCGCCGGCGGCAAGCTGTGTTCATTGGCGATATTATTGATCGTGGTCCGAGAATTCGTGAAGCGCTGCATCTGGTCAGGAACATGGTCGAGCGGGGTTCCGCGCGTATTGTGATGGGAAACCATGAGTACAACGCCCTGGGCTACTGCACACGGGCGCGGGCGGGCAGCGGTAAAACATGGCTGAGGGAACATAACCCGCGACATGACCGCCTGATCCGGGAAACCCTGGAGCAGTTCGAAGCCCACCCTCACGAGTGGAATGACTTCCTTGAGTGGTTTTACACCATTCCCTTGTTTATCGAGGAAGACGACTTTCGCGCAGTTCACGCCTGCTGGGATGACGAGCTCATTCAGAAGTTCAAGCAGGTTCAAGGCGGCGCCTGCATCGATGAAGATTTCCTGCACGCTTCTGCGGCAATCGATTCCTTTGCAGGGCAGGTTATGGACACCTTATTGCGGGGCACAGATTTACGCCTTCCTCAGGGTGTAAAAATAACCGGGCGGGATGGCTACGTCCGAGAGTTTTTCCGTACCAAGTTCTGGGCCGACGATCCCCGCACCTATGCCGATGTAGTCTTCCAGCCTGACCCCTTACCGCCAGAAGTGGCGGGGCGGCTTCTTAGCGACGACGAGCGCAAGCAGCTGATCAGTTACCCGCTGGATGCACCGCCGGTATTCGTTGGGCATTACTGGATGGATAGTGAGCCTGCGCCGCTTAAGTCCAACGTCGCCTGCATTGATTTCAGTGCTGTGAAATACGGCAGGCTGGTGGCGTACCGGATGGACGGCGAACGAGAACTTTCCCCCGACAAGTTTGTTTGGGTCAATGTGGCTCGGGATCATAAGGATTCCCCGGATTATCCCACCAGTGAGGACAGCGTCGCTCGCTAACACGGCGGTCCGAGTTGTCAGTCTGAATAACCCGCGAGGCAAGGTAGATTGTGTACCGAGTAAAGCAGTTAGATGCCAGTGTAGATCTTGGCGGGTTTAGCCAGTGGCTAAGGAGCCAGGGAGTGCCCCACAGAATCAGTGAAGAGGGTGGTTTCCAGGTGCTGTGGCTGGAGCATTCAGAGCATGCCGAGCCAGTTTTGGAGGCTCTGGAGCGATTCCTTGCCGAGCCGGGTATCCGTCAGGCTGTTGAGCACCAGAATCACTCGCCTGTATTCGTGGCAGGGCGATGGCAGCCGTCCCCCCGGCATGCGCCGCTGGTTCTTGGTATCATTGTACTGGGTGTGTTGATGGCCTGGTTTACAAGCCTGGGCAGCAATCAGTTCACGTTCAGCTTGTTGATCATCGATCCCCGAGCTTACGACTGGAGTCCCATGGCAGGGAGTCTGGATGCGCTTTCGGCAACGCTCGCCAGTGGCCAAATCTGGCGGTTATTCACCCCTGACTTTCTGCACTTCAGCTGGACTCACATTGTTTTCAATTCCGTGATGCTGTGGTTTCTGGGTAGCCAGGTGGAATGGTTTGATGGGCGTGGCCGGTTGATTGTGCTTTTTATCGTTACTAGTCTTTTCTCCAACGTGTTGCAATACGTTGTGTCGGGGCCGCTTTTTGGTGGCCTTTCCGGAGTGGTTTACGGCATCCTCGGTTATTGCTGGCTGAGCCAGCGAACGCATCCAAGATTCCAGTTCCCGCCCGCGCTGGTAACCTTTGCAGTAGTGTGGATGGTGATCGGGTTTACGCCCTTGCCCGAGATGCTGGGGCTGGGGAGTATGGCCAATGAGGCGCATCTGGGTGGCTTTGTTGCTGGCTTGGCGATAGCTGTTATTTTGCCGGCTGGCAATAAACAGAAAGCATAAAAAAACCCCACCAGAAGTGGGGTATAAAAGAAGCTTATTGCTCCTGATGAGAGAGACCAAATGATACGACCGTCGTCATTTGGTAGGGCAATGATAATCATTATCGTTTGCATCTGTCAAACGATTACTCTACTTTTTTATGAAGGTTTTTTCAGGAGAACCGGATGACTTACGAAGAGCTTATCGAGCGACTCGATCCTAATGTTTATCAGAGTCTGAAACAGTCTATAGAACTCGGAAAGTGGCCGGATGGTCGCAAATTAACGCCCCAGCAGCGGGAGATTAGCCTGGAGGCCGTCATTTATTATGAGAACCTGCATAACATCCCTGAGCAGGAGCGCGTAGGTTACCTCGATCGTGGGATCAAGGCAGGCACCGCATGCGACCCCTCCGTGCGTCGTAATCAGCCGGGCGAGAACAATGCCGATCCCAATCAGTTTGTTGAGGTCAAATCTTGAGCGATTTTGCGGATGTAACCGGGCGTCTCAGAAAAATGCCCGCAGAAGCTGGCGACCCAGTGTCCTATGTACTGGCTGTGGGTGACGCGCGAGTGGAAATGAATGAGCTCATAGGCCAGCCCTTACGCTTTGATTTCGAGGGTGTGATTCGCTGCGTAAACTGTGACCGGACAACGAAAAAGAGTTTCAATCAAGGGCACTGTTATCCCTGCTTCCGGAAGCTGGCTTCCTGCGACAGTTGCATCATGAGCCCTGAAAAGTGCCATTACCACCTGGGCACCTGCCGTGAACCTGAGTGGGGCGAAACCCATTGCATGATTGAGCATGTGGTGTATCTGGCTAACTCATCGGGCCTTAAAGTAGGCATTACTCGCGGTTCCCAGGTGCCAACGCGCTGGATCGATCAGGGTGCAGTGGATGCTATTCCCATGTTGAGAGTGGCTACGCGGTATCTTTCCGGCCTTGTTGAGGTGGCCTGCAAGAAACACGTTGCAGATCGCACAAACTGGCGCGCCATGCTCAGGGGCGATGTTGCGGAGTTGGATCTTGTGCAGGAGCGCCAGCGGATACTCGCGCTGATTGCAGAGGATCTCGCCGCGCTGCGTGAAGAGCACGGGCAGGATGCCATTCGCGAAGTGGATGAACGGGGGCTTGAATTGAGCTACCCCGTGCAGACCTGGCCAGAAAAAATCAAAACTCATAACCTGGATAAAACACCGGAAGTGGAGGGAGTTCTTGAGGGCATCAAAGGCCAATACCTGATCCTCGACACCGGGGTTATCAATATCCGCAAGTTTACCGGTTATGAAGTCCGTTTCCGGGTAATGGGCTCTTAAGATACCCGTTGTCCGTCCGATCTGATAACGCCTGACTGGCCCGCCCCGGGTCCTTCTCAGGCTGAGAAATCTGGAGACTATCAATGCGCACCAATCAGCCAACAACCATCCGCCTGAGCGAATACAAGGTACCGGCATACCTGGTAGATACCGTCGACCTTCGCTTCGAGCTCTTTGAAAATGGTGCACGGGTGCACAGCACTTTAGCCGTGCACCGAAATCCCGAGTCCACCGAGGAATCCGCGCCGCTGGAGTTGGATGGCGATAGCCTGAAATTGGAGCGGGTTGTATTGGATGGCCGGGAACTGGCAGTAGACAGTGACTATGATGAAACCGGTGCGCAGCTTGTTATCGCCAAGGTGCCCGCCCAGTTCGAGTTAACGGTCGTGACCTGGATTGAGCCACAGAACAACACTCGTCTTGAGGGGTTGTACAAATCTTCCGGAATGTTTTGCACTCAATGTGAAGCCGAGGGTTTCCGTTGCATTACCTATTTTCCGGATCGCCCCGATGTGATGGCGCGATACCGCACCCGTATTGAAGCAGACAAAGCCAGTTGCCCGGTGTTGTTGTCCAACGGTAACGACGTGGACAGGGGGGACCTTGAAGGCGGGCGCCATTTCGTAACCTGGGAAGATCCGTTCCCCAAGCCGAGCTACCTGTTTGCTCTGGTGGCGGGCGATCTGGTGGAAAAGCAGGATACTTTTACAACCTGTTCCGGTCGGGAAATCGATTTGCGTATATTTGTCGAGCCACGCAATGCTGCCAAGTGTCAGCATGCCATGGACTCGCTCAAGCGCTCCATGCGCTGGGATGAAGAGGTTTATGGCCGCGAGTACGATCTGGATATCTTCATGATTGTTGCCGTAGACGACTTCAATATGGGGGCCATGGAGAACAAGGGCCTGAACATTTTCAACTCGTCCTGCGTCCTGGCCAGCCAGGAAACAGCAACCGACCTTGCGTTCCAGCGCATTGAATCCATTGTTGCCCATGAGTACTTCCACAACTGGTCTGGCAACCGGGTAACCTGCCGGGATTGGTTTCAGTTGAGCCTTAAAGAAGGGTTCACGGTATTCCGGGATTCCACCTTCTCGGCGGATATGGGTTCACCAACGGTCAAGCGAATTGAAGACGTAACGCTTCTGCGCACAGCGCAGTTTGCTGAAGATGCCGGGCCAATGGCGCACCCGGTGCGCCCGGCTTCGTACATGGAAATCAGTAACTTCTACACCCTGACCATTTATGAAAAGGGTGCGGAGGTGGTGCGCATGATTCACACCTTGCTGGGGCCAGACTTGTTCCGTAAAGGCAGTGATCTGTATTTCGAGCGCCACGATGGCCACGCCGTCACCACCGATGATTTCGTGAAGGCGATGGAAGACGCGTCCGGTCGCGATCTCACCCAGTTTCGCTTGTGGTACGACCAGGCGGGTACGCCAGTGCTGACGGTGTCAGACGACTATGATGCCGAGCGCGGGATTTACAGCCTCAGGATACAGCAGGCAATTCCCGACACACCGGGGCAGACGAACAAGAAACCACAGCATATTCCTTTTGCCTTGGGTCTACTGGGCGCCGAAGGGGAGGCTTTACCCCTGAGGTTGGCAAGCGCAGACGATGCGGCGAAAGCGCCAACCGAACGGGTTCTTGAGCTAACCGAGGCAAGCCATACGTTTGAATTCCATGGGCTGTATCAGAAACCCGTGCCTTCGTTGCTTCGCCATTTCTCCGCGCCTGTGCGGTTGGTCTACCCGTGGAGTCGAGAGCAGCTTGTGTTTTTGATGAGCCACGATCCGGATGGCTTCAATCGCTGGGATGCCGGCCAGCGACTTGCTGTTGATGTAATTCAGTCACTGGTGGATTCCTCCGGGGCGGACGATATTGATTCTCGCCTGGTGGAGGCATACCGCACCTTGCTGGCAGACAGGGCGCTGGATCAGGCGCTGGTGGCGAAGATGCTCCATCTGCCTTCTGAGGCCTATCTGATTGAGTTGGCGGATAGCCCCGATGTGGCGGCTATTCACCGGACGCGCGAACAGGTGCTCAGCCATCTTGCAACCTCTTTGAGGGATGAGTTGGTCGCGTGCTATCAGCGTAATATGAGTGGCGGAGAGTACGAAGTAACACCGGAATCTGTCGCTCGTCGAAGTCTGAAGAATACGGCGCTCGCCTGGTTGTTGATGATCAACGACGATACCGGGCGTGATCTGGCTCTCCAGCAGCTCCGCGATGCCGATAACATGACCGATCGCATGGGTGCGCTGCGGGCGCTGGTTAACTCCGATTACGCAGAGGAAAGAAGTCAGGCTCTGGTAGATTTCTACGAGCACTTTCAGAGCGATCCCCAGGTTGTCGAGCAGTGGTTCTCCGTGCAGGCGTCCAGCGACCGGGCTGGCCAGTTACCGCAGATTCAGGCGCTTTTGAAGCATCCGGCTTTTGACTGGAAAAACCCCAACAAGATACGTTCCGTTATCGGGGTGTTTGCAGGTCAGAATCTGGCCGCGTTCCATAATCCCGACGGTTCGGGGTATGCCTTCCTTGCTGATCAGGTGTGTCGACTGGACGACAGCAACCCGCAGATTGCTGCTCGGCTGGTTGCACCGTTGACCCGCTGGAAGAAGTTTGCACCTGCCTACAGCGCACTGATGCGTACCGCGCTTGAACAGATTCGCGATAAGGCGGAGTTGTCCGCAGATCTCTATGAGGTTGTGCACAAAAGCCTTGAAACCTGAGGTTTGGTCGAAGGGGGCTGTGATTGAGCGAGCTTGATTACAGCCAGATACAAAATCGCACTTTCGATCGATAGACAACCTTGATGAATCGGCTAATCTGGTGGAAAGCCTGCCTTTCCATCAGGTAATAATAAAAAAGCCTTTCTATGGGCTTCCAGTTGAATTCAGGGCAAACTATGAATCATAAAAAGAGTGCGATACTCGGGGGCTTGCTCGCCCTCTCATTAGCATCATCACCCTCTTGGGCTGCAGTTTCTTCCAGTGAAGCTTCCCGCCTTGGCAAAGATCTTACACCGTTTGGCTCTATCAAGGCCGGCAACGAATCCGGTACGATCCCGGCCTGGACCGGAGGTATTACAAAGCCGCCGGCAGGATACAAAGGCTCGGGTCAGCACCACATTGATCCATTCCCGAACGATGAAGTACTGTTCACCATTAATGCGTCAAACAAAGACCAGTATGCGGAACACCTGACAGACGGTGCTCTGGCATTATTTGAAACCTATCCGACCAGCTTTCGCATTCCCGTTTATAAATCCCGTCGCACTCACGCAGTGCCTGACTGGGTTGCGGAAAATACCCGTGAGAATGCTGTTGAAGCAGAAGTCGTTGGCAAGGGTGAAGGCCTAAAAGGCGCCTATGGTGGCTACCCTTTCCCGATACTGAGTGGCAATGACGAGCAAAAAGCCTGGCAGGTTGTCTGGAATCACCTGACCCGTTGGCGCGGAATTTCAGGCACGCGTCGCTCCAGTGAAGTTGCCGTCCAAACTAACGGCGACTATTCGCTTGTTACCACTCAGCAGGAAGCGTTTTTCAACTTTTATAACCCTGAGGGAGACGAGAGTGAGCTCGACAACATCATTTTCTACTACCTTTCGTTCACTCAGTCTCCTCCGCGCTTGGCGGGTAGCGCCATTCTTATCCATGAAACCCTCAACCAGATTGTAAGCCCACGAAACGGGTGGGGTTATAACGCTGGGCAGCGCCGTGTAAGAAGAGCCCCGAACCTGGGTTACGACTCACCTATTGCAACGGCAGACAATCTCCGCACAGCGGATGACACGGATATTTTTAACGGTGCATTGGATCGTTACGACTGGTCTTACGAAGGTTTGAAGGAAATATATATTCCTTATAACAACTACCGCATCGGTGAAAAGGGGCTCCGTTATTCTGAAATACTCGGTATGTCCCACGTAAATCCGGATGTGACACGCTGGGAGTTGCACCGCGTGCACGTGGTTGAGGCGAACCTGAAAAAAGGGGCTCGTCATATTTACGGCAAGCGCCGCTTCTACGTTGACGAAGACAGCTGGAACACGGTTCTGTTGGATCAGTACGACGGCCGTGGCGAATTGTGGCGCGTAACCATGGGTCTTGCGAAAAATTATTATGAACTTCCGGGTGTGTGGACCGTTCTGGACGTCTATCATGATTTACAGGCCCGTCGTTATCACGTGATTGGCCTTGACACCGAAGAGCCAAATACCCGAGTTCTTACTAACGACATTCCGAACAAGCGTTACTATTCTCCGGCCTCTCTGCGCCGACGGAGTGTTCGCTAAGGCATATATTCTTTGTGAGTGGCGAGTTTATAACCCTTGCCTCGCTGCTTAAGGTCGCGTGATGATATGCCGGTAGCCTCAGGTGCCGGCATATTTGCCGTTAATTGCCGGAGCTACCGGCCAGAGACATAAAGTTAAAACAACACAATAGGCAATTTGAATGGCTAAAAGGTTGATGTGCAAAACGCTGGGGGCGGCCTGCCTCGGGCTTTCCATGGTTTGGTCCTCGCCAGCCGCATTTGCGGTTGCGGATCTCATTGAAACTCCGGCCCGTCAAACGGACCTGGCACCCACAAAGCTCCTCAACGACGCTGTACGAGCGGGCGATCGCATCGTTGCAGTGGGGGAGCGGGGACACATCATATACTCGGATGATGACGGGCAAACCTGGATGCAGGGCAGTGTGCCTGTGTCTGTTACCTTGACCGCCGTAGATTTCGGAACTGAAACACATGGCTGGGCCGTTGGTCATAGCGGTGTGGTGCTGCATACCGACGATGCCGGAGAGAACTGGAGTCTTCAGCTAACCGGAACCGATGCTTCCAAGCTGGCTATTGAGAGTAAGGAAGATCAAGTTGCCGCCATGGAAGAGCGCATCGAAGAGGCGCCTGAATCCGAAAAGGCAGATCTCGAGTGGGCAATGGATGATCTGGTGTTTGTCATAGAAAACATGCAGTCCGACCTGGATATCGGCCCGGTAAACCCGTTGCTTGGTGTCTGGTTTGAAGATGATCAACACGGCTTTGTCGTAGGCGCCTATGGCATGATCCTGCGCACGGAAGATGGCGGTCGTACCTGGAGTGACTGGGCATCGCAGATTCAGAACGCCCAGAACTTCCACCTCAACAGCATTGCTCGTATTACTGGCGGAGCCCTTGTTATCGTAGGAGAGGCTGGGCAAATTCACGTTTCTGTGGATGGTGGAGACACCTGGGAGCGGCGAGAAAGCCCTTATGAGGGCTCGCTGTTCGGAGTGATAGGAACAGGTCAGGTTAACGAGCTTCTGGCCTTTGGCCTGCGTGGCAATATGCTTTTTTCCGCTGATTTGGGAAAGACTTGGCGGATGGTGCCTAACAGCGCAGGCGCTACGCTTAACAATGGTTCAGTGGCTGATGACGGCCGGATAACCCTGGTTGGAAATGGTGGCGCGGTGCTGATGAGTACTAATGGCGCAGAGTCATTTCGTGAACACTTCCGGAATGATCGGGCAGGCATTATGAGCGTTGTTCCGGTATCTGGAACCAATCTTCTTGTCGTGGGTGAAAGCGGCGTGAAAATCACCGACGCGCGCGGAAAGAACCTTCAATAACGCCCTGATGTGGCAACAACCGAAAAAATAATAGAGGGGCTTTTGAATGTCCAACCCGAACCATGACAGGGGTGAACACTACCTGACAACGCCTAAGGCGGAACCGTTTCTGGAGCGCCTGATTTTCAACAATCGGGCCGTGATCCTTATCGGTTTCCTGCTGTTGACGGTGTTTTTGGGATATAACGCAGTAAAAATCCAGCCGGATGCGAGTTTCGAGCGAATGATCCCGCTTGAGCACCCGTATATCATCAATATGCTGGATCACCGGAATGACCTGGAAAACCTGGGCAACTTTGTACGCATTGCTGTGGAAACCAAAACCGGTGATATCTTTTCTGCAGAGTACATGGAGACTCTGAAGCAGATCACCGATGAGGTTTTCTATCTTAACGGTGTGGACCGCTCAGGCCTGAAAACTCTGTGGACATCAAACGTTCGCTGGGTAGAGGTAACGGAGCAAGGTTTCCAGGGCGGCAACGTTATTCCGGATGACTACGATGGTTCGCCGGCAAGTCTGGAGAATCTGCGCCAGAACATACTTCGTTCTAACGAAGTAGGGCGGTTGGTGTCAGATAACTTCCGGTCCACGATTGTTTACGCACCTCTGTATGAAAAGAATCCGGAAACCGGAGAGCCACTGGATTACGCAGCGTTTTCTCGGGACCTGGAAGAGAAAATACGGATCAAGTACGAAGAGCAAAACCCGAACATAGACATTCACATCGTCGGCTTTGCCAAGAAAGTGGGCGACCTGATTGAGGGTATTGGGTCGATTGCCTGGTTCGCTGGCATAACTATTCTGCTGACAACCCTGCTGCTGTTTTGGTACTCCCGCTGCATCACTGGCACGCTGGTGCCTGTGTTTACGTCGATTGTTGCGGTGTTCCTGCAGCTTGGTGCCCTAAGGCTTTTGGGATACGGGCTGGACCCATACTCGGTACTTGTGCCGTTCCTTGTCTTTGCCATCGGCATCAGTCACGGCGTGCAAATTGTCAATGCCATGGCGGTGGAGGCAGCTAAAGGTTTTGATGCTGTAACCGCCGCTCGTCTGGCATTCCGGGCGCTGTATATTCCTGGCATGTTGGCGCTGGTTTCGGATGCGTTTGGCTTCCTCACGCTGTTCTTCATCGAGATTGATGTTATCCGTGATCTGGCCATAGCGGCTGGACTGGGTGTAGCCTTTGTTATCATCACCAACCTGGTGCTTCACGTACTGATCATGTCTTACCTTGGTATTTCCAAAGGTGGCGTGCGCCACGTGCAGAACCACGGCGAAAAACAGGACCGCAAGTGGCGTATGATGTCCTACTTCGCGCACCCTGGGGTTGCACCAATTTCACTGCTTATTGCTGTGGTTGGCTTGGGTCTCGGCCTCTACTACAAACAGGATCTAAAAGTAGGGGATCTTGACCAGGGAGCTCCCGAGCTCCGTGCTGACTCGCGCTACAACCTGGACAATGCCTATATCATCGACAACTACTCTACGAGTGCCGATGTCTTGGTTGTGATGGTGAAAACTCCAGAAGAGCAGTGTACTCAATACAATGTTCTTCGGGCCATGGACTCACTGCAGTGGGAGCTTCAAAACACACCGGGGGTTCAGTCCTCAGCGTCGCTTGCCGATGTGTCTAAGATCGTTACCAAGGCTTTGAATGAAGGCAACTGGAAATGGTATGAGATTTCCCGTAACCAGACCATCATCAACGCATCCATTCGTGAGGCGCCATCCGGTCTTATCAACACCACATGCAGCCTGACGCCCGTGCTGGTGTTCCTTGAAGATCACAAAGCCGAAACGCTGGAAACAGTGGTTGAGCGGGTTGAAGAGTTTGCGAACAACAACAGCAATGATGAGCACACGTTCTTGCTTGCCGCCGGCAATGCGGGTGTTGAAGCGGCGACCAACGAGGTTATCGCCAACGCCAAGGATATGATGCTTATCCTGGTGTACAGTGTAGTGAGCTTATTGTGCTTTGCGACCTTCCGCTCTGTGCGGGCTGTGTTGTGTATTGTTGTTCCGCTTGGGCTGACATCGATTCTTTGTGAAGCGATCATGGCTGTGTCGGGTATTGGTATCAAAGTGGCAACCCTTCCTGTTATTGCGCTTGGTGTGGGTATCGGTGTCGACTACGGCATCTATATTTACAGCAAACTCGAGAGGTATTTGTTGGACGGCAAGCCACTTCAGGAAGCCTACTTCGAAACTCTGCGCTCAACCGGTAAGGCCGTTATGTTTACCGGCGTCACGCTAGGGCTTGGCGTAGTGACCTGGATCTTCTCGCCGATCAAGTTCCAGGCGGATATGGGCTTCTTGCTGTTCTTCATGTTCTTGTGGAATATGATCGGTGCGATCTGGCTACTCCCAGCGCTTGCGCGATTCTTGCTGCGGCCAGATCAGATGATCGCTAAGGCTCGTGCTGCCAAATAGGACTGGCTAGGACAAAAAAGCCCGCTGAAAGCGGGCTTTTTTGTTGCCCACTCAACTGGTTAGCGAGCTACCTCAAGCTTTATTTATGACGCAAAGTGGTCTATGTTCTATGGTGAGCGTGACACTTGCCCCCGTGCTCAGGCGGGCAGTTGATTACAACGATGATAATAAGGAATGATTCATATGACACTGAAACTTAAAGCCTCTGCATTGGCTATTGCTGCGGCTGTTACCTTGGGTGCTGCATCCACAGCGGTTTCCGCACAGGAGCAACGCTTTGTTACTATCGGAACTGGTGGCGTTACCGGTGTTTATTATCCGGCGGGTGGTGCTATTTGCCGCTTGGTCAATATGGATCGCAAAGAGCACGGCATCCGCTGCTCCGTGGAGAGTACAGGCGGTTCCGTATACAACCTGAACGCAATCCGCCAGGGCGAGCTGGATCTTGCAGTTGCCCAGTCTGACTGGCAGTACCACGCCTTTAACGGAACCAGCCAGTTCAAAGACGACGGCCCTAACAAGAAGCTCCGTGCTGTGTTCTCTCTGCACCCGGAACCGTTCACCGTAGTCGCCAGCAAAGGCTCAGGTATCAAGAACTTTGAAGATCTCGCTGGCAAGCGGGTTTCTGTGGGCAACCCGGGTTCGGGGCAGCGCGCCACAGCCGAAGTGCTGATGGACGAAATGGGCTGGACCATGGACAAGTTCTCACTAGCAGCCGAGCTCAAAGCGGCGGAGCAGTCCCAGGCCCTGTGTGATGGCAACATCGATGCGTTCTTCTACACCGTTGGTCACCCATCCGGTGCCATCAAGGAAGCGACCACTTCCTGTGACAGTGTTCTGGTAAACGTGTACAACGATTCAGCCAAAAAGCTGATTGATGACAACCCGTACTACCGGAAAGCCGTTATCCCCGGTGGCATGTACCGTGGTTCCGATAACGACGTAACCACCTTTGGTGTGGCAGCAACCTTTGTATCTTCAACGGATGTGCCCGATGAGGTTGTATACGAAGTGGTCAAGGCTGTATTCGAGAACTTTGATAGCTTCAAGCGCTTGCATCCTGCATTCGCGAACCTGAATAAGAGCGAAATGGTCGCTGATGCCTTGAGTGCGCCGTTGCACCCCGGTGCGGCCAAGTACTACAAGGAAGCTGGCCTGATCGATTAATTCGATCCCAAGCGCTTGAGTTAGCTGCGGGCAATCCCTGCCCGCAGCTTTAATTTCACTATCGTTTCCCTCTGACAGGATTCTGCTATGACCAATAGCGACCCGAGAGCCGGGGATGGCATCGATAAGCAGAAGGTAGAGGAGTTTCTTCAAACCGAATCCGGTGGAAGGGCTGCAACCGGATCTGCTGCGATCATTCTTTTTGGTGTTCCTTTGCTCTGGTCTCTTTTCCAGCTTTGGATAGCATCACCACTACCCTATATTTTCGAATTTGGCGTGCTTAACTCAACAGAGTCGCGTTCGATTCATTTGGCATTTGCCTCTTTCCTGGCGTTTGCAGCGTTTCCCATGATTCGGGGCAAACACACCAATAAAGTGCCTGTGTATGACTGGATATTGGCCCTCGCTGCGGCGGGTACAGCCTCATATCTCTATGTGTTTTATGACCAGCTGGCGAGTCGTCCGGGGTCACCTAATACCCAGGATCTTGTGGTCGCACTGGCCGGCTTGGTTCTATTGCTGGAGGCCACCCGCCGTGCACTGGGCCTTCCCCTTACGATTGTTGCGGGTGTTTTCATTATCTATTCACTTGCCGGCCCCTATATGCCGGATGTGATCTCCCACAAAGGGGCGAGCCTGAACAAGCTCGCATCGCACCAGTGGTTGGGCACCGAAGGTGTATTCGGTGTCGCTTTGGGCGTATCAACCAGCTTTGTATTCCTGTTCGTTCTGTTTGGGGCGCTGCTTGAGCGTGCCGGAGCAGGAAATTACTTTATCAAGGTGGCTTACGCCATGCTTGGTCACATGCGTGGAGGGCCAGCTAAGGCAGCAGTGGTCGCCAGTGGTTTGAGTGGTGTTATCTCCGGCTCCTCTATTGCCAACGTGGTCACCACGGGAACCTTCACCATCCCGCTAATGAAAAAAGTGGGCTTCCCCGCTACCAAGGCGGGCGCCGTAGAAGTAGCGGCCTCAACCAATGGGCAGCTGACGCCGCCCATTATGGGCGCAGCAGCGTTCCTGATGGTTGAGTACGTCGGTATTTCCTACCTTGAAGTGATCAAACACGCCATTCTGCCGGCGATGATTTCTTACGTAGCGCTTATCTATATCGTGCACCTTGAAGCCTGCAAGATGAATATGAAGGGTGTTGAGCGTTTGAATAAGCCAACCCTGGCCCAGCGGATGCTTGTTTGGGTAATGATCCTGCTGGGGCTCAGCGTGCTGACTCTGGCGGTGTATTACGGTGTGGGCTGGATGAAAGATGTGTTCGGCAGCGCAGCCATGTGGGTGCTTACCCCGTTGCTGATCGCGATCTACATAGCGCTTGTAAGTTATGGTTCGCGTTTTCCGGATTTGGAAGAGGATGATCCGGACTCGCTCATGGATAAGTTGCCTCCCGTTGGGGCGACCGTAAAAACCGGTCTTTATTTCCTGTTACCGGTAGTGGTTTTAGTTTGGTGTCTGACGGTAGAGCGTTTTTCGCCGCAATTGTCGGCGTTTTGGGCCACAGTGTTCATGGTGTTTATCATCATGACTCAGCGACCGCTAAAAGCGTTCTTCAAAAACAGCGGTGATTATCTGGGCGGCCTGAAGCAGGGTGGGGTAGATCTGGCTCATTCGCTGGTTACTGGTGCCCGTAACATGGTGGGCATTGGTGTGGCCACCGCCACCGCGGGCATTGTTGTAGGCACTGTCACGCTGACCGGCATTGGCTTGGTTATGACTCAGTTCGTTGAGTTCATCTCCGGTGGCAACCTGCTGCTGATGCTGAGTTTTACGGCTGTTATCAGTCTGATACTTGGTATGGGGTTGCCTACCACGGCCAACTATATTGTTGTGTCTACCTTGATGGCGCCTGTCATTGTCACCTTGGGTGCAGAAAACGGCCTGCTGGTGCCTTTGATTGCAGTGCACCTGTTCGTGTTCTACTTCGGAATATTGGCGGATGATACGCCACCTGTTGGGCTCGCGGCATACGCTGCAGCCGCTATTTCGGGGGCGGATCCGATACGAACGGGTATACAAGGCTTCACCTACGACATACGAACCGCAATTTTGCCGTTCATGTTCATCTTCAACACCCAGTTGTTGCTGATCGGGCTAACTGGCTGGTTCGATTTGTTGGTGACAGTTTTTAGTGCTGTGACAGCTATGCTGGTGTTTTCAGCGGCCACTCAGGGTTTCTGGTTCACGAAAACCCGCTGGTGGGAAACCATTGGTCTTCTGCTGATTACCTTCACTCTGTTCCGTCCGGGCTTCTGGTGGGATGAGATATACCCGCCCACCAACGACCGGCCCGGTTCAGAGTTGATGCAGCACGTTGATGAGGTTGCGCCTGGGCAGCCTATTGTATTGCAGGCAGCGGGCATGTCGCTTTCAGGTGATGACGTATCCAAGTATCTGCAATTGCCACTGCCCGCGGCCGAAACACCGGAGAAACGGTTGGCGGCAGCTGGGCTGGAGGTGTCAGCAGCGGGTGACGTAATGAACGTCGAGTTCGTCAACTTTGGCAGTGATGCAGAGAAAGCCGGGCTGAGCTTTGGCTGGACCATAGATGTGGTGCAGGTGCCTAACCCGCGCCCGCCCAAAGAGTTGATGTTTATTCCGGCGCTTCTCTTACTTGGCTTGTTGGCGTTTCTGCAACTTAGACGCAGGGCCGGTGAGGGTGAACGGCCTCCTTTTGTGCCGTCCCAGTAAGCCGGCAGTTCTGCGGTAAAGTCGACGGGCTCAGCGCCAAGTAAACCCCGACATTAACCTGTCGGGGTTTTTTCTGTTAAACTGCGCCCCGAAACGGCTCGCGGTTTGTATCGCGGAACGCCGTCACCATGTGATCTCTGGTATAGATCACCGCTGAGTACTTAACAGGAGCTTTTCATGCCCGTCATAACCCTGCCGGATGGCAGTCACCGTAGTTTCGCAGAACCCGTTACCGTACACGATGTTGCCGCTGACATTGGTGCTGGCCTGGCCAAAGCCGCACTTGCCGGCAAAGTAGATGGCCAGCTTGTGGATACCAGCTATCGGATCGAACAGGATGCCGAGCTTGCCATTATCACTGAGCGTGATGAAGAGGGTGTTGATGTAATCCGTCACTCTACCGCTCACTTGCTTGCTATGGCGGTTAAAGAGCTGTTTCCTTCGGCTCAGGTGACCATCGGGCCGGTTATCGACAACGGTTTCTACTACGACTTCAAATTCGATCGGCCTTTTACCAATGAGGACCTGGCCAGAATCGAGAAGCGCATGGAAGAACTCGCGAAACAGGATATGCCCGTATCCCGCTCTGTGCTTTCCCGCAGTGAAGCGGTAAAGCTGTTTGATGAGATGGGCGAGGAATATAAAGTTCGGATTATTGAAGATATTCCGGGTGATGAAGATCTGTCTTTCTATCGCCAGGGCGATTTTATCGATCTGTGTCGCGGCCCTCACGTGCCCAGCACCGGCAAGCTTAAAGCGTTTAAATTGACTAAGGTTTCCGGCGCGTTCTGGCGTGGCGATACAAATAATGAGCAGTTACAGCGGGTTTATGGCACTGCCTGGGGCAACAAAAAAGACCTCAAGGCCTACCTGCATCGCCTGGAAGAAGCAGAAAAACGTGACCATCGAAAACTCGGCAAGAAACTGGATCTTTTCCACATGCAGGAAGAGTCGCCAGGTATGGTGTTCTGGCACCCGGACGGCTGGACGGTGTATCAGGAAATCGAGCAGTACATGCGCTCAATGCTGCACCATCACGGCTATAAAGAAATCAAAACGCCGCAGGTGGTCTCCCGTAGCTTGTGGGAGAAGTCCGGGCATTGGGACAAGTTCCGTGATGATATGTTTACCACGGAATCTGAGAAGCACGATTTCGCCATCAAGCCAATGAACTGCCCTTGCCATATTCAGGTATTTAACCAAGGTTTGAAGAGCTATAAGGATCTTCCGCTGCGGCTCGCTGAGTTTGGCTCTTGCCACCGTAATGAAGCCTCTGGAGCGCTGCACGGCTTGATGCGGGTGCGTGGCTTTACTCAGGATGATGCTCACATTTTCTGCGAGGAAGATGCGGTTCAGCCAGAAGTGTCCAAGTTTATTGAGCTTCTTCATGAAGTGTATGAAGACTTCGGGTTTGAAGAAATTCTGTACAAGCTTTCTACCCGCCCTGAAAAACGTGTGGGCTCGGATGAAGTTTGGGATAAAGCTGAGGCTGCACTGGAAGAAGCACTTAATCGCGAAGGTGTGGACTGGGAGTTGTTGCCGGGCGAAGGCGCGTTCTATGGCCCGAAGATTGAGTTTTCTCTCAAGGACTGTATCGGACGGGTTTGGCAGTGTGGCACTATTCAGGTAGATTTCTCTATGCCTGGCCGCCTTGGTGCCCAGTACGTTGCAGATAACTCCGAGCGTAAAACCCCGGTTATGCTGCACCGAGCTGTACTTGGCTCTTTTGAGCGGTTTATTGGTATCCTGATTGAAGAGTATGAGGGCGCGTTCCCTACATGGCTTGCTCCAACTCAGGTCGCCATTCTGAATATTACCGATAATCAGCGTGATTATTGTCAGGATCTGGCGAAAAAGTTGGATTCTTTGGGCTTTAGGGTTAATGCTGACTTGAGAAACGAGAAGATCGGCTTTAAAATCCGCGAGCATACAATTAACAAAGTTCCCTTTCTTGCTGTTGTCGGCGATAAAGAAGTCGAAAACAACGCCGTTGCGGTGAGAACCCGCAAAGGTGAAGATTTGGGAACCCTATCGCTCGAAGCGTTCGAACAACTTCTGAAAGAAGATGTTGAGCGTAAGGGCAGAATCAAGACGGAGATTTAACTATTAAACAGCGAACGAATCGGGGTGGGCGTACTCCAAAGGCGCCGATCAATGAGAATATTGATGCAACTGAAGTCCGCCTGATAGATGCCGAGGGCACGCAGGTGGGTGTAGTTCCGATCGCAGAGGCCCTCAAGATGGCAGAGGAGGCGACCCTGGATCTGGTACAGGTTACAGATTCCGATCCGATCGTCTGTAAAATAATGGACTATGGCAAAAAGGTCTTCGACGAGAAAAAGGCGAAGGCTGCTGCCAAGAAGAAGCAAAAACAGACGCAAGTCAAAGAGCTTAAGTTCCGACCAGGAACTGAAGAAGGGGATTATCAGGTAAAACTACGCAACCTGGTACGTTTCCTTGAAGGCGGGGACCGCGGCAAGATCACTATCCGGTTCCGTGGCCGTGAGATGGCACACCAGGAAATTGGTATGAAGCTCATGGAGCGCATCGAGGCAGATATCGAAGCGCTGGCACAGGTAGAAATGCGGCCCAAAATGGAAGGCCGGCAGATGACCATGATTGTGGCTCCCCGCAAAAAGAAGTGAATCTGATTCAGTGATGAATCCCCTGCCTGACGGTAGGGGTTTTGTCGTTCAGGTTCATATTGATGTATTAAAAAACAGAATGCGGAGTTTTAAAAAATGCCTAAAATGAAAACGAAAAGTGGAGCGGCTAAGCGGTTCAAGAAAACTGCTACCGGCTTCAAGCACAAGTCAGCCTTCACCAGTCACATCCTGACCAAGAAGAGCCCTAAGCGTAAGCGTCAGCTGCGTGGTACTTCATTGGTTGCCAAATCTGATGTGGCATCCGTAAAGCGTATGCTCCGTAAGTAACGCAGCAAACACTCTCAACGGTTTTAAGGTAGAAGGATTAAGGTATGGCTCGTGTTAAACGTGGCGTGGTTGCACGTCGTCGTCACAAGAAGATTTTAAAGCAGGCCAAGGGTTACTACGGCGCTCGTAGCCGTGTATTCCGCGTTGCCAAGCAAGCGGTTATCAAAGCCGGTCAGTATGCGTATCGCGACCGTCGTAACCGTAAGCGCGCTTTCCGCGCACTGTGGATTGCTCGTATCAACGCTGGTGCTCGGGCTAACGGCCTGTCTTACAGCCGTTTGATCGCTGGCCTGAAAAAGGCAAATGTTGAGATCGACCGTAAGGTTCTGGCCGACCTGGCCATGAACGAGCAGCAGGCGTTTGCTGCTGTTGTTGAAACGGCAAAA
Organism: uncultured Marinobacter sp.; assembly: GCF_947488835.1. GTDB lineage: Bacteria > Pseudomonadota > Gammaproteobacteria > Pseudomonadales > Oleiphilaceae > Marinobacter. Next base: position 422,832 of record NZ_CANLBK010000002.1, read on the forward strand.
GCATCCCTTTGATCGCTTAGCTCTTTCATCGATTACGAATCGAGCCGGTGCCAAGTGCTGATTTATCTGCGCAACAGGCACCGTTTAATAGGGGAAGGGCACGCTCTTCCCCTATTTTTGTTTCAAGAGTTCGTTTTTTGAATTCCTCATTTCTGGTTTGGAGCAGGGTCAATGGAAAACCTGGAGCAACTGGTTCAGGACGGTTTAACGGCAGTCGAAAAAGCCGACAGCTTGCAGGCGCTTGATCAAATTCGTGTTGAATACCTTGGTAAAAAAGGCGCAATTACCCAGCAGGCCAAAACTTTGGGGAAACTGTCTGCCGAAGAGCGCCCCGCCGCCGGCCAGAAAATTAATGAGGCAAAAGGACAGGTTGAGCAGGCGATTAACGCCAAGCGCAGCGACCTGGAGCGAGTTGCCATAGAGCAAAAGCTTGCTGGCGAATCCATTGATGTAAGCTTGCCCGGTCGAGGTCAGGATCTGGGTGGATTGCACCCGGTTACCCGCACACTGCAGCGTATAGAAGAGTTCTTCTCCCGGGCCGGTTATACCGTAGAACAAGGGCCGGAGATCGAAGACGATTACCACAACTTCGAAGCGCTCAATATTCCCGGCCATCACCCGGCCCGTGCTATGCACGACACCTTCTATTTCAATCCCGGTACCTTGTTGCGCACCCATACTTCTCCTGTGCAGATCCGTACCATGGAAGCTGGCAAGCCGCCGTTTCGCATGATTTGCCCCGGGCGTGTGTACCGGTGCGATTCAGACATGACCCATACCCCTATGTTTCATCAGGTTGAGGGGTTGCTGGTTGAGAAAAACGTCAGTTTTGCCGATCTGAAAAGCACAGTCGAAGAGTTTCTGCGGGTGTTTTTTGAGCGTGATCTTCAGGTTCGTTTCCGGCCATCTTATTTCCCGTTTACCGAACCCTCTGCTGAGGTGGATATCGAGTGGGGCCGGGAAGCTGATGGCAGCATCAAGTGGTTGGAAATTATGGGGTGCGGAATGGTTCACCCGAAAGTGTTTGGATACTGCGGTATTGATGCCGAGGAATATCGCGGCTTTGCATTTGGCATGGGCGTTGAGCGCCTGGCGATGCTCCGCTATGGCGTGAACGATCTGCGTATGTTCTTCGAGAACGATTTACGCTTTTTACGCCAATTCCGTTAATAACACGTTTTACGGCATCCAAATCAAACGTCGAAACCGCATCAGAACAAGGCATTTACCATGAAATTCAGTGAGCAGTGGCTGCGCGAGTGGGTTAACCCGGAAATCAACTCCCAGCAGTTGATGGATCAGATAACCATGGCGGGGTTGGAAGTTGATGGCTTCGAACCTGTGGCTGGCAAGTTTGATGGTGTCGTCGTTGGAGAGGTTCAATCCGTTGAGCCCCACCCGGACGCAGACAAACTGCGAGTGTGCCAAGTGAACGACGGCACCCAGGTTGTTCAGGTGGTGTGCGGGGCCCCCAATGTGCGCCAGGGCTTGAAAGTACCTTTTGCAGTGGTTGGTGCTGTACTGCCCGGTGATTTCAAGATTCGCAAAGCCAAACTTCGCGGCCAGCCTTCTGAAGGTATGCTGTGCTCGGAATCTGAACTGGGATTGTCTGAAAGCCATGAAGGCCTGATGGAGCTGCCTTCCGATGCACCGGTCGGCGCATCCTTGAGTGATTATCTCAAGTTGAATGACGTGGCGATCGATGTGGATCTGACGCCTAACCGTAGCGATTGCCTCTCGATCAAGGGCATTGCTCGCGAAGTCGGCGTGCTGAACAGCCTGGTTCCAGAAGCGCCGCAGATTGAACCGGTTGAAGCTGTGCATTCAGAAGTTCCCGATATCCGGGTGGATGCACCGGAAGGTTGCCCGCGTTACTTGGGACGCATTCTTCGAAACGTGAACCTTCAAGCCGAAACGCCCTTGTGGATGCAAGAGAAACTCCGCCGCTCTGGCGTTCGCTCGATCGATGCGGCTGTCGATGTGACCAACTTCGTGATGCTTGAGCAGGGTCAGCCCATGCACGCGTTCGATCGCGACGAGATCAGTAAGGGCATTGTTGTTCGTATGGCGCGTCCCGCCGAGAAGCTGGTGCTGCTGGACGGACAGGAAGTTGAGCTGACTGAACAAACGCTGGTGATTGCCGATCACGAAAAGCCAATTGCCATCGCAGGCGTTATGGGTGGTGAGCATTCGGGTGTGAGTGCAAAGACCCGTGATTTGGTGCTCGAGGCTGCCTACTTCGACCCGATTACACTTGCCGGCAAGGCTCGCCACTATGGCCTGCACACAGATGCCTCCCATCGGTTTGAGCGTGGGGTTGATTACGAGCTTGCCCGCGACGCTATGGAGCGAGCAACGCAGCTCTTGATGGAAATCGTAGGCGGTGAGGCTGGGGAAATAGTCGAGGTGTCCAGCGCCAAGGACCTGCCAAAGGCGCACTCAATAGATCTGCGTTCCAAGCGTTTGGCAGATGTGCTGGGTCTGGAGATCGACCGCACAACGGTTGAGGAAATCCTAACCCGCCTTGGCTTGCGTGTTGAGAAGCTTTTGAAAGATGGTTGGCGGATTCTAGTGCCAAGCTTCCGCCCTGATATATCTATTGAAGAAGATTTGATCGAAGAGGTCGGTCGTATCTATGGCTACAACAATCTTCCGGTAACCGAGCCTACAGGTTCACTTGGGTTGCGCGTAAATGACGAAGCAACTCGGCCAGTGTCGGCCATACAGAGTTACTTTGTTTCTCACGGGTATCAGGAAGCGATTACCTACAGCTTTGTGGATCCTAAAGTGCAGGCGCAGGTGGATCCCGAGCATGAAGGTATCGCCTTGGCTAATCCTATATCGTCAGATCTGTCTGTTATGCGAACTACCCTCTGGAGTGGCTTGCTGAAAACCGTCGCCCATAACCAGAATCGTCAACAACCCCGTATACGCCTGTTTGAGACAGGGTTGCGTTTCCTGCAGGATGGCCAGCGCATTGACCAGCAGCCCATGCTGGCAGGCGTGGTTGTCGGCCCGCAATATCCCGAAAACTGGGTGAACGGTCGCAGAACTGCCGATTTTTTTGATGTAAAAGGAGAGTTGGAAGGACTTTTCAGTTTGCTGGGCATTGAAATCGGGTTTGTTGGCAGTCGACACCCCGCTTTGCACCCGGGTCAGACTGCTGAACTCCTGAGGGATGGCGAGCATGTAGGCTGGTTGGGTACGCTGCACCCACAAGTTCAGAAAAATCTTGAACTTAATGGCACCATTCTAATGTTTGAGCTATCCTTGAATTCGATCATTACTGGATATGTGCCTAATTTCAAAGAAATTTCGAAATTCCCGGAAGTTCGACGGGATTTGGCGATCATTATTGGTGGTGATTTCTCGTTTGCTGACGTAGAGCGTGTAGCCCGCAAGCATGCTGGCGAGCGATTAACAGCGTTGCGTGCGTTTGATGTTTATGAAGGGGAAAGTCTGGGCGAGGGTAATCGTAGCCTGGCTCTCAGCTTGTTCTGGCAACATCCTGAACGCACGTTGAATGAAGATGAAGTGCATTCGCTCTTTAACGGTGTTATCGACGCACTGAAGGAAGAGTTGGGGGCAACACTGAGGAGTTGAGACATGGCGGCTTTGACGAAAGCGGAAATGGCCGAGCGCTTGTACGAAGAATTGGGTCTGAACAAACGCGAAGCCAAGGAAATGGTGGAAGCTTTCTTCGATGAGATCAGAGGCGCACTCAGCCATAACGAACAGGTAAAACTGTCGGGTTTCGGTAACTTTGATCTGCGAGACAAGAAGCAGCGACCTGGCCGAAACCCCAAGACCGGTGAAGAGATTCCGATAAGCGCACGGCGTGTTGTTACATTCCGCCCGGGACAGAAACTGAAACAAAAAGTAGAAGCGTATGTTGGAACCCAGTCATAACAACGAACTCCCCACGATTCCCGGGAAGCGCTATTTTACGATCGGTGAAGTAGCCGAGCTGTGTGCGGTTAAGGCACACGTGCTGCGCTATTGGGAGCAAGAGTTTCCGCAGTTGTCGCCGGTCAAGCGCCGCGGTAATCGCCGCTACTATCAGCGTGCTGATGTAATAACCATCAGGCAGATACGCAGCTTGCTGTACGAACAGGGTTACACCATCGGTGGTGCGAAGCAGAAGCTAAGTAGCCATGAAGTGAAAGATGACACAACCCAGTACAAGCAGCTTATCCGTCAAATGATTACGGAACTGGAAGACGTTCTGGACGTGCTCAACGCCCCAGTAAAATAGAGTGTGTTCGTAAAAAAAAGCCGAAGCGATGTCCATCACTTCGGCTTTTTTGTGCCTTGCATTCAGCCTTGCGACAGTCTGCCTATCGTGGACGAAGAGGCCGAGGCAAGATTGACGTCTCAGGCTAAAACAACAAGCGCCCCGGAGGTTTAGCCCGGAGCTGCCCAGGGTGCTCAGTTGATCAGGCGAATTCTGGGTGACAAATCAGCCTCATCCCAGTTAACAGTTACCGGCTGAGTGTCTTTGCCGGTAAACAAGTGCCCAACCTCTGGCACCGCATATCGCAGATCGCCGCGAGTAGGGCGTTGTTGGTTGAACTCTGCGTGGCTGATGCCAACTTCCCATATGTTATCAGACCCTTCACTTTCCCAGCCTTCCGGGCGCAACTCAACGCGCACTTCGGAGCCAATCAGGCTAACAGCCTCGATACGCAATGGTAGATTGGCGTGTGCGGCAGGCGCTGTGGCCAAGCGTACTTCATGGGGCCGCAGATAGAGCTGCGCGTTGCCTTGGTGTTCGATGCCCGGGATGGTAACCCACGCGCTTCCCTGGGTTAAACGGCTGTGTTTAACTTCACCAGACAACACGTTTACCTGCCCAAGAAAATCGAACACGAAGCGGCTATCCGGGCGGGCGTATAGTTCGGTAGGTTCGTTAACCTGCTCAACATTGCCCTGGCTCATTACTACCACCTGATCTGATAGCTCCAAAGCTTCTTCCTGATCATGGGTGACAAAGATGCTGGTGAAATGGAATTCATCGTGCAAGTTGCGCAGCCAGCGCCGCAGGTCTTTACGCACCTTGGCATCCAGTGCACCAAATGGTTCGTCCAAAAGTAGAATTTTGGGTCGCGTTGCTATGGATCGGGCAAGGGCTACGCGCTGTTTTTGACCGCCAGAGAGTTGAGCAGGGAAGCGATTAGCCAAATGGGGCAATTGAATCATTTCCAGCAGTTCGCCAACGCGCTTTTGAATGTCTGCTTTGGATGGACGCTGTTTGCGCGGCAGCGAATCCAGGCCAAACGCTATGTTCTGTGCAACGGTCATGTGCCGGAACAGGGCGTAATGTTGGAACACAAAACCTATGTTGCGGTCACGTACGTGCAGCTTCGTTACATCCTTGCCCGAGAAACTGACTCTTCCACTATCGGCAGACTCAAGACCGGCAATAATGCGCAACAGGGTTGTTTTCCCAGAGCCAGAGGGGCCCAGTAATGCGGTCAGTTTGCCTTCAGGAATATCCAGGGAGACGTTGTTCAGTGCCTGAAATTTACCAAAGCGCTTGTTGATGCCATCCACAGTGATAGTCACTACGCTGCCTCCTCTGTTTGCAGACGATTCAGAGTGCGCGTCTGTCGCCATTCCACGAACCCTTTAACAGCCAGCGTAAATACCGCAATGCCGGCCAGTAGCGAGGCGCTCGCAAAAGCGCCAACAATATTGTAATCCTGGTACAAAAGCTCAACATGCAGGGGGAGCGTGTTGGTTTGCCCGCGGATATTCCCGGACACTACCGATACAGCACCAAACTCGCCCACCGCCCGCGCGTTAGTGAGTACCACGCCGTAAATCAGTGCCCATTTGATGTTGGGGAGCGTGATTGTGCGGAATATCCTCCAGCCGGAAGCCCCGAGCACTACACCGGCTTCTTCTTCCTCGCTGCCTTGTTGTTGCATGAGCGGTATCAACTCGCGGGCAACGAAGGGGCAGGTCACAAACACAGTAACCATCACAATGCCGGGCCACGAGAACATCAGCTGCATGTCGTAATCCGTCAGCCAGCTGCCAACCCACCCATTGCGACCGTAAAGCAGCAGGTAAAGTAGGCCTGCTACAACCGGTGATACTGCAAACGGAATATCAATTAAAGTGATCAGCAGCTTGCGGCCCGGGAAGCGAAAGCGAGTTACCAGCCATGCCAGTGCGGTGCCGAAAATCAAGTTGAGGGGCACTGTAAGGGCCGCCACAAACAGCGTTAAGCCAATGGCGTGTAGCGTGTATTGGTCGGACAGATTATCTGCCAAGGTTCCCCAGCCTGCACCCAAAGCTTCAAAAAATATTACGATCAGCGGCACAATAAGCAGCGCAACTGCGGTGGCAACGGCAATACTGATAAGTAGCCACTTAACAAGCGGGCTATCACCAACACGGCGATGGCGGGAAGAATGGGGGCTATTCATGTAATTAGCGTCCCTCTATGCGTTTGAGATAGCGAGCCTGCCAAAGGGTGATAGCAAACAGCATCACTAGAGATACCAGCAATATCACTGAAGCAATGGCGCTGGCTGCTGCATAGTCGTATTCCTGCAAGCGTACAAAAATCATCAGGCTGGTGACTTCGCTCACGTAAGGCATGTTGCCTGCAATAAAGATAACGGCACCGAATTCACCAAGGCTGCGGGTAAAAGACAAGGCCACACCGGTCAGCAGTGCTGGCCATAGGGAAGGGAAGATTACCCGACGAAATACCAAGCCATCGCTCGCGCCCAGGCTAACCGCTGCCTCTTCGTCTTCAGGGGCGAGTTCTTCAAGAACCGGCTGTACTGTGCGCACCACAAACGGCAGGCTAGTGAACGCCATGGCTACAATGATACCTACAGGCGTAAAGGCAACTTCAATTCCCAGCTTACTCAGCCACTGTCCGTACCAGCCATTCTCTGCAAACAGTGTGGCGAGAACGATGCCGGCTACCGCAGTAGGCAGAGCAAACGGTAAGTCAACGACCGCATCAATCAGTCGCTTTCCCGGGAATTCATAACGCACCAGAACCCAGGCAAGAAGCAACCCGAAGATGCCGTTAAACAGTGAGGCGGCCAGTGCTGAAAATGCAGTGACTTTGTATGACGCAACGACCCGTGGATCAGTGATTACGAACCAGAACTGGTCGAAGCTCATGGCAGACACTTCCATCACCAGTCCGGTGAGTGGCAGCATCAAGATAAGGCTGATAAATAAAAGCGAAATACCGAGGCTCAAACCGAACCCCGGTAGTACCCGCTTGCTGCGGTTTCCGATCCGTGGCCAGCGCTGAGAGACTGCAGCGCCGGCCTGGTTAGCCGTGGACATCAATTACCGCCGGCGTTGCAGTTGGTCGAGTTTGCCACCACTGGCAAAGTGCTCTTTAGTGGCGTTTTCCCAGCTGCCAGCAATGGCGTCGATGGGCAGAAGTTTTACTTCTGGAAAGCGGTCCGACGTTTCCTGCTTTACCGTCTCGTTGTGAACCCGGTAGTTGAATCCGGCCAGCAGGCGCTGGGCGTCTTCACTGTACAGGTGCTCCAGATACGCTTTTGCAAGATCCTCGGTTTTATTCTGCTTTACGTATTCGTCGATCCAGGTAACCGGAAACTCAGCCAAAAAACTTACCTTTGGCGTTACAACTTCGTACTCACCATTCTCGTAGCGGTCAGCCAGATTCAGTACTTCGGACTCAAATGTCAGAAGTACATCACCAATCTCACGTTCGATAAAAGTGGTGGTTGCACCGCGACCGCCGCTGTCGAACACCTTTACATGAGAAAGGAAATCCTGCAGAAAGCTATCAATTTTCGTCTGATCGTCGCCAAAGCGGTCTTGGGCATAACCAAGGGCAGCCAGATAGGTGTAACGGCCGTTGCCTGAGGTTTTGGGGTTGGGCATAACCAGGGCAACATCTTCTTTAATCAGATCGTCCCAGTTTTGAATGTTTTTCGGGTTGCCCTTACGAACCAAGAACGCCATGGTGGAATAGTAGGGCGAACTGTTATTCGGCAGACGCTCGGCCCAGTTCTCTGGAATCAGGCCGCCGCGGGCGTGCAGGATATCGATGTCGGTAACCTGATTGAAAGTTGCTACGTCTGCTTTCAAACCCTGGATGATGGCCTGTGCCTGCTTGGAGGAACCGGCATGGGACTGGCTGACTTCAAGGGTTTCACCGGTTTTGTCTTCCCAGTACTTGCTGAAGTGCACGTTGTAAGCAGCAAACAGTTCCCGGGCAATGTCATAGGAGGTGTTAAGCAGCTCACGGTCGGCGGACAACGCCGGTTGTGCAAAAAGTGAAGCGCTCAGCGCAAGGCCGGTGAGCAGGCCCTTGAGTTTACTTGGCATGACAATCCCCTAAACCAAATGATGTGATGGCGTGTAATCTATCAAATCCAGAACAAATCCAGAAAGAATATAAAATCATCTGGTTAGATCGATTAAGAATATGCTAGGGGGGTGCTTAAGAAATTTTACCGGGAATTAAGAGGAACGGCGGACAGCATGGTGGCGAACCCGTTTTCAATACTGAACTCAAAATGCCCACCAAGTTCAGTGGTGCGCACTGACATGTTGTTGAGACCTCTTCCCCGCATAAGCTTTGTTTCAGGGTTTATTCGTGTGGCACCATCATTAACAATCGTGAGTGCTAAGCCTTTATCGTCGATTTCAAACCGGATTTGGATGTGATTCGAGTCTGCGTGCTCTACAGCGTTGTTAACCGCTTCCGATAGGATGTGGTTAATGTTGATTGCCTGGCGCATGGTTATTTCCAGAGAGTCATCGTTCAGGGACTGTCGCCAGGATAGTGCTATGTTGGTGTCGATCAGCTTCTCTTCTACTTCCGCTTTCATATCTTGCAGGCATACCGTTAAATCCTGAAGTGGGTTGCCATCCAGTATTCGCATGGATTCCCGAAGTGCTTTCAGCGCTTTGTGTGCTGGCTGTTCAAACTCTTTTGAGGGGGCGCGTCGCAGAAGGGTTAGCAAGTGGCCGCCAACGTTGTCGTGCAGATCCCTCACAATGCGCTCGCGCTCTTGCTGAACGGCAATTCGTTCGCCTTCATGTGCTGCAAGAATGCGTTTTGCAATAACCAGCAGCCCTTCTGTGTGCTTCCTGTCTTTGAGCGAAAATAGCCGGCGCCCGTGGTTTGGAAGTGTGAGGTGAACAGCGCCCACCGTAAGGAGTAGGGGCACGACCATTACTGCTCCGTTGTCATGCAGGCTGACAGATTCAGTTTTCTGGCTGCTGATGTTGGTGTTTGCGGGCTTGTAAGCATCTATCAAAAGCCGCATCCAGGAATGATCTGTGCGCTGCGGTGGCATAGCTTGAACAATCCGCTCAACTTGTGAGGTGAGTAGATCGTCTGGGTCTGGGGCATCCGGGTGAAGCTTTTCCCAGGCTATTTGCCTTAAAGGGAAGTAAATCCAGCCAACTGCTATCACGGCAATTGCCAGGGCGGCGCTTGGGTGAATGTTGATGATGCTGATCAGGGCGAAATCAACAACAACGATGGCCAGCCCTGCAAGAAACCAAGCCCAGATGGCAAGCCACCAGCGGTCTACATCAAACAACCGATACCTGACTATACCGAAAGCGAAACCGATGTAGAGGAGGCTGGCCGTTCCGACCATTGCCCACTGCGGAAAGGCCGCTTCTCCGAATAGAACAAGAGGCAGGAAGTAGATTGCCAATCCCAGCCCCATGATGATGAAAATGGAGACCAGCATCCACTTCAAGGCCGCTCTATCCAGTGGGACCTCGGCTGACATTCGCCATTGATAGACCGCAACAACTATCCCGGCCAGATACAGCAGCAAAACGGGCAGGTAATAGGTGTGAAGGGGCCATTCAATCCACTGAAAGGTTTCGTTTGCTTGGTAGAAAATAAAGAGCGGTATCAAATAAATTGCAGGAGAAGGCCGCGAGATCCGTCTGGGGTAATAAGCCATCAAGGCAAGGAGACTGAACAGCATGATGGCAAGCCCTAGATGGTTTGCCCTTGTGAATACCAGAAACAGATCTTGAGCAAGGGCGATCTCTCTGGATAGATAGATGCTATTAAATAAGGTAGCGAAGAAAAAGCCTGCGCCGGATGCGCACAGCAATCGTGCCGCGGTTTCGCGGGGGCGAATAGCCCAAACCGCCAAGCTGACATTCCAGGCAATCAAACCGAACAGGTTAAAGAGCCAAAACTCATAGCCCAGTGTTGCTATAGGGCGCTCAGGCAAAACGGTTAGTTCAGTGGTATTGCCAGCCTCGGTCGTTACCCAAACCTTCTCGTGCTTTAATAGGGATGCAACCTCCTCTTCACGTTTCAGCAGGGCATTGTGCTCTGCATAGTTTGCGTGGCTTGGTGGTTCCACATGCAATCGGAAACCTTTGAGGCTGACGGCATCGGTGGAATTCTCAACGCTCATGGATGTGAGGTGGTCGCCGACTTGTAAATGCAGGTTACTGGCTGGGCTGTGAACGACCTCAATCTGCGGTAGTTGTTGGCTCTCATCGTAACTTAAATCCAGGCCCAGCCAAGGTGTTTGGCAAGCTATATAGGTAGCAAAGGCTACGAGTATCAGAGACGCTACCGCGCCAGACAGCATCAGAGGGATAGGGGCTTGGATACGGTCAAACATAGCAGTTAGCAACTTTGGTGTTAAATACCCGGGATAAGCCCCATTCTTACGGCTTCGAGTGTTGCCTCCGCTCTTCCAGAGACATTGAGTTTGCGGTAAATAGCCTTGATGTGGCTGGCCACCGTATTCACTGAAACCCCCAGAAACTCCGCGATGTCACTGCGCCCAAAGCCTTTTGCCAGTAAAAACAGAACTTCTTTCTCGCGCTCGGAAAGGGCAACGGCTCCTTCGTTATCTTCGGGCTGCTGGAACTGTCTTAGCAGTCTTCGGGATACGGCTGGCGACAAAGGCGGTGAACCGGCGGCTATGCCAGACAGGCTATCGATGATGGCTTTGCTGGACTGGTCTTTCAGAAGGTAGCCATTTGCGCCGGCTCGCAGGGCTTCGAACAAGTGTTTGTCATCATCGAAGATGGTTGCTACTACAAGATAGGTGTCGGGTGAGTGGAGTTTGAAGTGTCGCAAGAGATCCGTTCCGCTACCGTCTGGTAAGCTTAGATCAACAATAGCCAGGTGCGCCGAGTTGTCTGAAAGCCAGCTGTAAGCTTGCTCCAGAGTACCGGATTGATGAATGCTGGAAGTGGGGAAGACGTCTTGAGCCAAACCGACGAGCCATTCCCTGGTTACTTCATGGTCTTCGATAACTAATACATTTTGCATCTACTGGTCGCCCCCAATCATTTCCTTTGAGCCGGCAGGTTCAGAGTGTAGCCAGTTGAATCTAGCAGTCCGATGTCAAAATTCCCAGAGCGGATGGCGGGAGTAACCCGTTTGTGTGATGTGTGGATGCCACGAGGCTAGCTAGACGAGCTGGTGGGGTGCTGGAAAGGTGGGGCAAAAAATGAGTCTGTCCGGGGTAAGCAGACATAAAAAAATCCAATCACCGCTAAGTGATTGGATTTTTTAGGGAATTTTGGTCGGGACGGTAGGATTTGAACCTACGACCCCTTGCACCCCATGCAAGTGCGCTACCAAGCTGCGCTACGCCCCGATTCGCTAATTACTATCTTTTCAAAGCCCAGCTTTGATGACGTGCGCCAAAGAGACTTAAAGAGGAATCTCAGTGGCTTAGCGGGAGCGAAGTCTACACTAGCCCGGAATGAAAATAAACAGGCATCGCATAAATCGCATCTGAATTTCTAGCGTAGCTTGGTTTCCCTGAGCTGTTGCACGAACTCGGGCGGATCAAAGCTATCCGGATTTGATGCAGCCCAGTATTTATCGAAGACTGCCATGCCGGTTTTACCCTCTAGCAGCGCCCCGGGTGCCAGGAACGGAAACAGGTCGATGTATGAGTGCACTCTCGTTTTCGATACCCGGCGGACAATGTGTTCCGGCCCAAGCTCTCCAGGGTGGCGCAGACCTGACGCTTGCAGCATGTTTTGCAGCGCATCCAGGGTGTTTTTATGAAAGTTGTATACCCTCTTGCTTTTATCTTCTACATCCAGCTTGCTGCTTCGTCTGGGGTCTTGAGTGGCGACACCGCTGGGGCAGCGACCGGTATGGCAATTCAGGGCCTGGATGCAGCCTAGCGAAAACATGTAGCCACGGGCCGAGTTGCACCAGTCGGCGCCCAGGGCCAGAGTGCGCGCGATATTGAAGGCAGAAGTGATTTTCCCGGCAGCCCCAATGGCGATATCTTCCCTGAGGTTGGTGCCCACCAATGTGTTATGCACCAGAAGGAGGGCCTCTGTCAGGGGCGTGCCTATACGATTGATGAACTCCAGTGGTGCAGCACCGGTACCGCCTTCGCCGCCGTCTATAACAATGAAATCGGGTTTGCGCCCGGTCTCCAGCATGGCTTTAACAATGGCAAACCACTCCCATGGGTGCCCGATAGCCAGTTTGAAGCCTACCGGTTTGCCTCCAGACAGTTCGCGGAGCTGGTCCAGAAATTCAAGCATTTCGATGGGTGTTGAAAAAGCTGAATGTTCGGCGGGCGAAATGCAGTCCTCACCTACGGAAACGCCTCGGGCTTCTGCGATTTCCGGTGTCACTTTCGCGCCAGGTAGAATGCCACCGTGGCCGGGTTTTGCACCCTGAGATAGTTTGACCTCTATCATTTTTACTTGATCGAGCGTCGCATTTAGTGCGAATTGGTCAGGGCTGAATGAGCCATCCTTGTTCCGGCAGCCGAAGTAGCCAGAACCGATCTCCCAGACCAGGTCGCCCCCGGGCGCTTTATGATAGCGGGAGATAGAACCTTCACCTGTGTCGTGGTAGAAGTCGCCCATTTTTGCGCCTGTGTTCAGGCTCAGAATTGCATTTGCCGAAAGCGAGCCAAAGCTCATGGCAGAGATATTGAAAACACTTGCGCTGTATGGCTTGGCGCAGCGCGAGCCAATCTGAACTCGGAAGTTGCTATCGACGATTGTTGAAGGCTTCAGTGAGTGGTTTATCCATTCAAAACCATCTTCATACATTTTCAGCTGGGAGCCAAAAGGGCGCTTGTCCAGCACGTTTTTAGCTCGCTGATAGATGAGTGCGCGCTGGTCCCTTGAAAACGGCTGCTCATCATTATCGGACTGGATGAAGTACTGGCGAATTTCGGGCCCTATGGATTCGAACAGGTAGCGAAAGTGCACCATGATGGGGTAGTTGCGGCTGATGGTGTGCTTCTTTTGCAATAAGTCGTAGGTGCCAAGAATGGTCAGGGCACCGAAGATGCCGGGGAAAATGTAACCCGCTTGAAAATGCAGGCTCAGAGCCAGCGAAAAAATGAAACCTGCAATACTCAAAACGTAGGCTGAGTACCGCATTGGGAATGTGGTTGTTTTCTCCATGAATTTCTCACTCGGCTCAGTAAATGCTGTGAAGGATGTGCACCATTCGATTGGCAACCAGTATATCGATGCGGTGGTTAACTTATAGTTGGTTGTTTAAGTTTCTTCTTTAAAGCTCCGTGTTTGGTCTATGCTCAAAAAGGGAATTGAGAGCGCTTTGATGTTTTGAGCTCAAAACATTAATATGGCGCGCCTGTAACATTTGAATCCAGATTATGACGAATTTCGGATACTAAATTCAAAAATCAGGAGGCGCCATCACGTGGGCGACGTAGTTAAAGACGAGTATCAAACGGATTACGTAGCCGGCCAGGATAACGTAAGACCATTCGGGCTGGATCTGCACGCACCGGTATTCCCGATTACGGCAATACTGGTTGTGCTGTTTGTAGTGGGGACACTCATGTTCCCCACAGCGGCGAATGAGCTGCTGGTTGGCACAAAGGACAGCATCATCGAAAACTTCGATTGGTTCTTTTTGCTAAGCGCCAACGTATTTGTGATTGTGTGTATTGCACTGATCTTTATGCCGGTGGGTAAGATCCGCTTGGGCGGTATGGATGCCAAGCCTGACTTTTCTACCATCTCCTGGTTTTCAATGCTGTTTGCAGCAGGCATGGGCATTGGTCTGATGTTCTGGGCTGTGGCGGAACCTGTCGCTTATTACACTGACTGGTTTGGTACGCCGTTTGGAGTGGAAGCAAACACGCCAGAGGCGCGTAAGCTGGCCATGGGCGGCACTATGTACCATTGGGGTCTTCACCCTTGGGCCGTTTACTCTATTGTTGCGCTTTCCCTGGCCTTCTTTGCGTACAACAAGAACATGCCGCTGACTATTCGTTCCGCGTTCTTCCCTCTTTTAAAAGACAAGGTGTGGGGCTGGCCTGGGCATATCATCGATACCTTGGCGGTTGTCGCCACTATATTTGGCTTGGCAACGTCGCTTGGCTTTGGTGCACAGCAAGCCGCTTCGGGCCTTAACTACTTGTTTGGTATGGGCTCCGGCATCAACGTTCAAATGGCGATTATTGTGGGCGTAACCGCTGTCGCGTTGTTGTCGGTTCTGCGTGGCCTCGACGGCGGCGTAAAAGTACTGAGTAACATCAACATGGCGCTGGCGGGCATTCTTTTGTTCTTCGTTATTTTTGCCGGCCCCACCATGAGTATCCTGGAAAACCTTTGGGCAACCAGCTCCAGTTATGTGAGCAATGTCGTAGCTTTCAGTAACCCATTTGGCCGTGACGATGAGGCCTGGATGCGTGGCTGGACTGTGTTTTATTGGGCATGGTGGATTTCCTGGTCACCATTCGTAGGTATGTTTATCGCACGTGTTTCGAAAGGCCGCACGGTTCGTGAATTTGTAACGGCAGTTCTGATCATCCCTACGGTTATTACCGCAGTGTGGATGAGCTCCTTTGGTGGTGCGGCGCTTGAACAGATTGATCAGGGCATTGGCGCGCTGGCAGAAGATGGCATCACAGAAGTGTCCCTGGCGATGTTCCAGATGTTTGCAAACCTTCCGCTGACTGAGATCCTGTCGTTTGTTGGCATTGTTCTGGTGCTGGTGTTCTTTATCACCTCATCGGATTCTGGCTCGCTGGTTATCGACAGCATCACGGCGGGTGGCAAAACCGACGCACCTACCGCGCAGCGTGTATTTTGGGTGATTATGGAAGGTGCCATTGCAGCGGCACTGATCTTCGGTGGCGGCGCGGATGCGCTGAGCGCTATCCAGGCGTCTGCAGTGAGTGCGGGCCTACCGTTCACCGTGATCCTTCTGATCATGACTTGGGGCTTGTTGAAAGGCCTGGCTCATGAGCGCAAGCTGTTGATTGCACGAGGTGAGATGTCATAGGAAGTGACGCATAAAAAAACGGAGCCAAGGCTCCGTTTTTTTATGTTCGTTATATTCAGCTCAAAGGCTTGCGAAGTTTTTCATGGCGTAGTTCGCGCGCTCTTTGGGTGTGAAGTGAGGGCGCTTGAGACGCTCAACAGCGCGCAGCCTGGGTAGCAAACCGCGGCCATTGGCCATCTGGATAGCCAAGCCTGGCCGTGCATTCAGTTCAAGGAGTTGTGGCCCATGCTGAGCGTCCACTACAAGGTCAACGCCCATGTAGCCCAGCCCTGTTGCCTCGAAGCAGCGTGAAGCCATCTCCAGCATTTCATCCCAAGCTTCAATTTGGATGTTTTCGAGGGGCAAGCCAGTATCGGGGTGTAGTGTAATGGGGCGGTTGAATTGCACCGCGTTCAGGCTTTTTCCTGTACCCAGATCCAATCCTACACCCACTGCACCTTGGTGCAGGTTTGCTTTGCCATCAGAGTCGGTTGTTGCAAGGCGCAGCATAGCCATCACCGGGTAGCCCTGGAATACGATTATGCGTATGTCAGGTACGCCTTGGTGTGAATAGCGAGCCAGCGATGGGGCAGATTCCACCAGATCTTCAACAATCGCTACATCCGGCGTGCCCGCAAGTGAGTATAGGCCAGCCAGAATGTTGGTCAGGTGCCGTTCAAGTACCGAGGCGCCCACTCTTGCACCGGAGGCCTTTACAAAGCTATCTCCGTCCCGGCCTGTGATCACCGTAATACCTTTGCCGCCAGATCCCTTCGCAGGCTTGATGGCGAAACCTGCAAGCCCTTCCGCCATTTCCCGGAAGCGAGAAATCTCGTGCTGCTGCTTCACAACCTGCAGCAGCTTTGGCGTTTTCACATCATACTCGGCAACCGCCAGCTTCGTTTTGAGTTTGTTGTCTACCAGCGGATAGGACGAGCGCTCGTTATAGCGGGCAATGTAGTCCACGTTGCGCCGGTTCATGTTCAGCATGCCCAAACGGTTCAGTGCGCGCGGAGAGATCCAGTCCATATCAGTCGTAGACCTTCATTGGAGTAAAGCGTCTGAGTTCGCTGAGCTTGTAACCGGTATATTGGCCCATCAAGAGAATCAGTCCCAAAATCGAAAAGTGCAGTTCCGGGAAGTTGAATGTCAGGTGGCCCGCCAAGGGCGCGCTCATCAGTAAGTAGGCGCAAATAGCAACAAAAAGACTGCCAGAGCCTTGGACCAGAACCTCCTGGCCGCCTTCCTCTTCCCAGAGAATGGACATGCGCTCGATAGTCCATGCGATGATGACCATCGGGAAGAAGGTTACCGTCATGCCTGTGTTGAAGCCCATTTGATAACCAAAAATACTCAGGCCGGCAGTTATGAAGATAACAAGGATAATCAGGGCTGATATTCGCGATACGAGAAGCAGGTTCAAACTGGACAGGTATCCGCGCATGGCCAGGCCAATGGCAACCACTGAGAGGAAAGCCACGAGGCCAGGGACGAGGGTGGTTTGAACAAAGGCAACTGCTATCAACACGGGCATGAACGTGCCTGATGTGCGAATGCCGATAACAATACGCATAAACGCAACGACAAGCGCCCCGAGCGGCAGCAGCAGAAGCATGCGGAACATGCTCTGCTCTTCAATAGGGAGTTCGTAGAAACTCAGGAAGCCCAAGCCATTGCCATCGGATTGCATGGCTGAAAGTTGAAGCGCCGGGATGGTTTGCCGAAGTATGGAGAAACTGATTTCGGAATTGTCACCGCCAACAACATCAAGCAGGGATTCAGAGCCCTGCCGCCAGAGCAGGAGGTCTTCGGGGATACCCTGGGCTGCAGTTTTCGGGTTCAAAGTAAGCCATTTTTCGCCGTTATATATCTGTAGGAAAGGCGTTAGCTGCTGCCGGCGCCGGGCATCCTCAAGCTTCAGGCCATCGGCCGTGCGAGCAGGAATCCCGGAATGGTTAAGCATGTTAACCAGCAGTTGCAGATAGTTTTCTTCCGACACGAGAAGCGTTGTGTTTTGAACGCGGGTATCTGGTTGCATCAACCGGATCAGCTCTCGCGTCATGCTCTCTGGCGTACTTGAGCGTGCTTCTGCCTGGGCCAGGATTTCCCGTACAGCAGTGGCTTGGGGTTCTTCCCAGAACAAACGTCGGGTTTTTGGTGGCTGGGCAGGAGGAGTTTGCTCTGCACCTGGGTCGGGTATGAATTGTGCTTTGAAGTACAAGGTTTGCGGGCCAGCCACTTCGCGCTTTGTCCACTCAGCGCGCCGGCTGCCAGCTTTATCTATAATTGAAAATCCGTACCCCGGGGATGCAGCTTGCTCAGTCAGAATTCGGAATCCGGGTGGGTGCTCGGGTACATTCAAGCTTGCCACGATTGGTTGATTTGACCCATTAAAGTCAACCCGGGCTTCAACCATCCAGACGGGATGCTGCTCCCCGGTGAGCCAGGGAATCCCCAGTTCTGCGTGGCGCCAAATGGCAAGTGAAATGCCTGCAGCAATAAGCAGGAAAACAGCAATATAAAACGGTAGGCGGGAGGGGCTATTCACGATTATTTCCCGTTGTCATTGTCTGTGCGGATGGACTCAGGCAGTTCCGTTACGTACTCCTTGCCGACATCAATCAGCATGACATCCCGGAGAACATTGCGGCCAACGAGTGCCTGGTAAGTGAGGTTGCTCCGATCTGATAGCGTAAATTCTGCTACCTGTTGATGGTCGCCTATGGAGAACTGAAGCTCGACCACTACGCGCCTTTCCGCACCATCTGCACTGGCCTGAATTACTTTTACGCGCCGGGAGATTTCTTTTTCCAGGGTAACGAAGTCTTTCGCGCCGGGAACCGGAACATCAAAGCGAACCCAATTGCTGCCGTCCCGCTCGAAGCGGGTAATGTTGCGTGCATCGATGGACGATGTTTCAGCGCCGCTATCGATGCGCGCTTTGTAGATCAGCCCGGGCCCGGCCAGAAAAAAGTTCTCTACTTCGCCAACGATCACTTTCCCTTTGAGCCGATCAGCCCTGCCTTTTGATCTATCGGTAGCTGGGCAGGCCTTCTGAGCCGGGATGGGTGGACAAGAGGGTTTGGCAACTTGCGTCGCAATGGCTTCCAGCACTTTCTGTGTTGCGACTTCGTTCTGTTCCAGAATCTTGTCGTGGCGAATCGTTGCGTTGTTTTCCATGGTCACCAGTGTCGCGCGCTGGGTCTGAACGGAGGTGTTGAGATCGCCAAGATCGGATTTTGGCACCATGAAATACCTGTCTGCCGAGCAACCCGTCAGCAGAACTGTGCCTGCCAGAACCACAACGGATAACGTCGATAGACCAGCTCGCAATTGTTTAGAACGCATTAAAAACCCCTGAGCCGGTTGCTGATCACACTTGGAATACGCTAGATGTGACAGTCATAAAAAAGAATAACGGAGAAGATCCGGGGCAGGAGTATACAGCAACTGACGTGTGTATTTGCTTTACAGTTGGTTAAGGCGGGTTCTCTATCCGCTCTTTTTACTGTTTAGCGGAATAGAAAGTGGCTGGTACCCAGAACCTCATCGGAACGCAAATATTCCTGAATCACCGGAGAGCAGTTGAGGTAAAAAAGAAGCAGTTCTTTTTGAATATCCTGATCCTGAATCCGTGCAGCGAAAACAATTAAATCGCGAATGGCATCGTCAGACCCGGCATCAGATGTTTCAGGGCTTTTGCCATACCGGCTCTTGAGCAAGAGGGTAAGGCGTTCAAGGTGGAACTCGCCGGTGTGGGTGATGTGAGGCAACAACCTGAAATCGCCCGAGCCATAAAAGTCAGGATCGTTTTCCCCGCACTCAGTGTAAGAGCACTCGGTCTGTCGAAAATCAGCGCCCAGCTTTCGCCAGAGTTCTTTGAGCATGATAGATGATCCAGTTTGGTTCGGTATCGATCCAAGAGGCGGTTAAAAAAGTGTAATCCACCGGTTTTGAGCGATATATACTCTTTTAGTGGATATTACGGGCCGCGTCCATAGTCGGATTCGAGTGCATTACCAAATTGCCAAACAGTCGTGATGCAGGCCGTGCATGTGCCTCACGGCAAAAACCATCGGCGAAAAGGTCATTGCGTTCCTATAGAATGTAATGCGTGGGTAAGCTCACGTTAATCCGAACAAATATTGAATCCACCAGAGGAGCTTTACCTGTGCTCGAGGCCGCCAGTGAATTTGTAGTGACCCGGCCAGAGATGTTGGTTGCATTGGTTGCTCTGCTGTTCGCAACTCTGGTTGTTATTGTCGGGCTTATGGCGAAGGCAAGAGCGGAAAACAGGGCGGCTGGCCTGCAATCTGATGTGGCGGCGCACAGTCGAAGGATTGAAGAGCTTTTAGAGGAGCGACAAAGCCAGCAAGTGAAAATTGACTCCCTCGGCAGTGAGTTGGGTGAAGCCCGTGCGTTACTGCGTGAGCAACAAGTTGTGCTGAAAGAGGAGCGGCGATCAGCGACAGAGAAGCTTGCGTTGCTGGAACGCAACCGGGACGCTCTGAAACAGGAGTTTGAAAATCTTGCCAATCGGATTTTCGAACAAAAAAGTGAGCGTTTCACCCAGCAAACCCGCACCAGCATGGACTCGCTGCTAAACCCTTTTCGGGATCAGTTGCAGGACTTTCGGAAGCGTGTGGAAGATGTCTACACCACCGAAACCCGGGACCGACAAGCGCTTCGCAGTGAAATCAAATCCCTGCAGGATCTTAACAGGCAGATTACCGAGGAGGCCGCCAACCTTACTCGGGCGCTTAAGGGGGATAAGAAGATCCAGGGCAACTGGGGCGAGTTGATTCTGGAGCGGGTTCTGGAAAAATCCGGGCTGCGTAAAGGTATTGAGTACGACACCCAGGGCAGTTACCGCGATGCAGATAACCAATTGCTCCGGCCAGACGTGGTTGTACACCTTCCGGATAGTCGTAATTTGGTGATTGATTCCAAGGTCTCATTGGTGGCGTATCAAACGTGGGCCACGGAAGAAGACGATAGCGCTCGAGAGCAAGCTCTTAAAGAGCACGTGGCAGCGGTGCGTACCCATATTCGCACTCTGAGCGAAAAAGACTATAGCCAATTGGGCGGCCTGCACTCGCCGGACTTTGTTTTTCTTTTTATGCCCATTGAACCGGCTTTTGTGGCAGCTTTTCAGCAGGACGAGAACCTTTTCTCAGAAGCCTTCGAGCGAAAGATTATTGTAGTAACTCCGACAACGCTGTTGGCTACCCTGCGCACGGTTGAAAATATCTGGCGTTATGAGCGGCAGAGCCAGAATGCTCGCTTGATAGCAGAGCGCGCAGGCGCGGTTTATGACAAACTCAGAGTATTCGTAGAAGCCATGGAGCGCCTTGGCGGGCAACTGCATACTGCTCAGGTTACCTACGATTCGGCCATGAACACGCTCACCAGAGGCCGGGGTAACCTCGTTTCCCAAGCCAACCGGTTTGTGGAGCTGGGTGTGCGGGTGAAAAAAGAACTGCCGAAGGTCATCATGAATCAGGCTGAGGTGGATTTTGAGCAGGAAGCGCCCCGCGAAGAGCCGGGTTCGGAAAATCAGGCAGTTGGTGCAGATAACGATCAGGAGTAAGTACCATGGCAGTATGTTTTGGGAATAGCGGTCTACTGGCCTTCGCATTTAAAGGTCGGCAGCTGGCCAAGGTGGCGATTCTCGCCTCGGCCTTGCTGGCAGGGCAGGCTGCGGCACTGGCACCGGAGCACGAAACCCGTCGCCTGATGCTGGCCACTGAAGAAGCAGTGACCGCTGAAAACTGGGCTGAGGCGAGTGAGTATCTCAATCGCTTACAGTTGCTGGATGCAGAAAAGCCCGCTGATTATTTTTACTACCGTGGCAGGGTGATGCTTCAGTCTTCGCATTTCAATGAGGCGCAGGCGGCACTGGAAGGTTACGTAACTAAAGCCGGAGCTGAAGGCAGTCATTACCAAAGCGCTCTGAAACTGATCACTGATATTGAACGGGCACGAAAAGAAAAAGCGCTGACCCCTCAAATTGAAGGCGAGGCTAAAATAGCAGTGATTGAGCCGGCTGGGGATAAGCGACTTGAATCTCTGCGCAAACTGTATCTGGCCGATACGGACCGCGAAGCTTTGGTGTTGCACCTCAACAGCCTTTTGGGAGTTGCCGGATGGCGGCAGGATCAGGCCATTGTGCGGCTTGATCGGCCGGCGGATATTGAATACCGCGTGAGCATCAGTGCAGATTCAATCGCCTATCAGGAAATTAAGCGCAATAACTCTGGCGGCGCTACACGGGTAGCCGGCCAGATTCCGGTGTATGGCGTCAACCCTCAGGTGGAGTGGCGGTGTGACACGGCCCTGGCGACCTGCTGGGTGTATGATCCACGCGACGGCTCTCGCTTGTTCCAGCTTTCACCGAACCGCAGCCAGGCAGAAGAGGTTGCCCAGACTCTGGGGCGGCTGATTCGCAACCTGCAGGCCCCTTCTGGCTCCTAGTTTTGGGTTTTGAGGTTGCCCCGCTCGCCTTCACGATAGGCGCCCGGGGTAACCCCTGTCCATTTCTTGAAAGCCCGGTGAAACGTTGAGGGCTCTGTGAACCCGACTTTTTCTGCAATATCGTTAATAGACAGTTCCTGCCGGCTTAAATAGTAAATCGCCATATCCCTGCGCAATAAATCCTTTATCTCCTGAAACGATGTGTTTTCCTGCTTCAGTCTGCGGCGCAGTGTTTGTGGGCTGGTATGCAGTTCGCTGGCAATCCACTCGAAATCGGGCAGTGGCTTTGAAAAATCCCTGCCGATGAGTGCCCTGATCTTGCCGGTGAAAGTATTGCTCTCGTCCGGACGGGACAGAAGGTCTGCGGGTGAGGTTTTCAGGAATTGCAGTATCTCCGGCTTGTCTCTTATCACCGGTGCCGATAGAAAGCGTTTATCAAACGTCAGCGCTGTGCGGTCAGAATCAAATTCCAGGGGACAATGGAAGATATGGCGGTATTCATCGCCATGAGCGGGCCGGGGATAGTTAAACTCGGCTTTTTCCAGCTCTACCGGTTGGCCTACCAGCCAGCTGCCCAAGCGGTGCCAGATAACCAGAATGCTCTCACGCAGAAAATAGTCGGGGTCGTGAATCTCGCCTTCAATGCGGGACACCAGTTGCGCTTTCTGACCAAAAGTTTCCAACTCCATTGTGGCCATGGGATCAAACAGCCGGGAGAACTGATACGCGCGGCGATAAACTGCCTCAAGGGTAGGGCAGTCGATAACCAGCGCACACATGGTGGCAAAGGTGCCGGCCCGGGCTCGCCGTGGCCCCATACCCAGAAACTCATCATCCATGCGGGACCAGGCAATCTGTAGTAGCGAACTGAATTGATCGCTATTGACCCGGGCCATCTCAATGCGCAAAAGATCAGGTGATATGCCTGCATCGCGGAGCATGTCTCCGGTATTAAGCCCCAAGCGTTCAGCGCCCGACAGGGCAGCCTGCACAAAGTGCCGTGAAACAGTCAGATCAGACATTAATTTCGCCATTCCATAAGAACCAGACCCATCATAAAACCCCCAAGCCACAATGCAACCGAAGCCGTTGTAAGAATTGGCTAATTGTAATGGCGTAACCGGCGGTTGGCCCCAATGGCAAAACCGTGCAGCATGAGGCGAGCCTTATAAACGCATTACTCACAAGGAGAGCACCATGGCAGGTCCTTTGACCTCAATGAGAATTCTGGACTTCAGCACACTGTTGCCGGGGCCATACGCCACCATGCTTTTGGCAGACATGGGCGCGGAAGTGTTGAGAGTTGAGGCGCCAGACAGGGTTGACCTTACCCGAGTGATGCCACCTCACGATGCGGGCGTAAGTACAGCCCATGCATTCCTAAATCGGGGCAAGCAGTCGCTGGCGCTCAACCTGAAAAAAGAAGGCAGCAAAGAAAAGATTCTGGAACTGGTGAAGGATTACGACATAGTGATCGAACAGTTTCGCCCCGGCGTTATGGACCGGCTGGGCATTGGCTATGAAACCCTGAAAGCCATCAATCCCAAGCTTATTTACTGTGCCATCACCGGCTATGGCCAGACAGGCCCGTACAAAGATCGGGCAGGGCACGACATAAACTACCTCTCCATAGCCGGCGTGAGCAGCCATTGCGGCCGCGAAGAAGGCGGCCCCCCACCAATGGGTATCCAGATTGCCGACGTAGCTGGCGGCTCTCACCACGCCGTTATGGGCATACTTGCCGCAGTGATCCATCGCCAGCAAACCGGAGAAGGGCAGTTTGTTGATATCAGCATGACCGACGCCGCCTTCGCACTCAACGGCATGGCTGGTGCCGCTAACCTGGCTGGCGGCCAGGAGCAGAAGCCCGAGGGCGCCATGCTGAATGGTGGCTCTTTCTATGACTACTACAAAACCCAGGACGGCCGGTGGCTCTCAGTAGGAAGCCTGGAGCCACAGTTCTCCGCAAGGCTTTGCGACATTCTTGAGCTGGCGGAGATGAAGAGCTTTGCCCTGAGCCAGAACCCGGAGCACCAGGTAAAGTTTAAAGCTGCACTGAGTGAAAAGATTCTGCAGAAGACGCTGAAGCAATGGCAGGCCATTTTTGCCGACGTGGATGCCTGTGTGGAGCCGGTTTTGAGTATTGCTGAGGCGGCTGAACATCCTCAGTTAAAAGCCAGGGATATGGTGATTGGCGTTGATCGGGGCGATGGCACACTGCAGCGGCAGATTGGGTTTCCGATTAAGTTTGAGAAGACGCCTGCGGCTAAGACACGTATTGGGCAGCCACTGGGAGGAAAGTGATTATAAAGTGTGATTTGTTACTAAACAGTCTGAATTAAAGTTCAGCTTTATGTAGCTTCTGCTAGGTTTAATAGTGTCGCCGGTAACGGCGAATCCCGTAGTTAACAATTATAAGGGTAACACTATGCAAACCTGGAATAATCGTGTCGCGCGCGTGACGCGCGGCGCAGCGCTGGTGCTGTTAGGCAGTACGATGCTAACAGGCTGTTTTGATAGCAACAGCTCATCATCTGGCCCCTCTGAGCCCCCTCTCGACACAAACCTGTTTCCGGCCGATGGTAAGTTGGAAGCAACCATACGGAGAACAGAGGGAGGTGTGCCACATATCAAGGCAGACAATCTGAAGTCCGCTGCGTTCGGGCATGGCTATGCTCAGGCGCAGGATAATGTATGTTTGTTGGCTGAGGCGATTGTTAAGGCGAGGAGTGAAAGAGCAAAGTATTTTGGGCCGGGCCAAGGCAACATTAATATCATTAATGATTTCAGTTACAAGGCCCAAGATATTCTGAGTGGCGCAAAAACTGAATACCCCCAGCTGAGCCCAGAAAGCCAGGCGTTAATTGATGGCTTCACCGCCGGATATAACCAGTATGTACTCGAGACAATTCCCTCAGATTTGCCTGTTGAGTGTCGAGAGCAGCCATGGGTTAAGCAGATTGAGCCGGTAGATTTGCTCGCCCATTATAGAATAATTGGCCAGTACGCCAGTGGTGATAGGTTTGCGACAGGCTTGGTCTATATGGGGGTTCCGCCAACTACCTCACCTCAGCCTGTGTTGGCAGGAAACTATGCGAAAGGGCAAAGTGATGGGTTCAATGTGGCTGCATCGGCGCGCAAGCACGTGGAGAGCATTGATACGTTCGCAGAAACCGAACTTGCCAGCAATGCTTGGGGAATCGGATCTGAACTGACTGCAGGTGGGAAAGGGGCTCTGCTTGCGAACCCCCACTTCCCGTATACCGGTCATCGCCGCTTATACCAAGCACATCTAACGGTACCCGGATACCTGAATATTAATGGCGCTGGACTGATGGGCACAGCCATTCCGCTAATTAACTTTAATGACCATCTCGCTTGGTCCCATACGGTTAGTACAAGCCGGCGATTCACATGGTACGAATTAGAGTTAAAGTCTGGAGACCCACTTACCTACATTAAAAATGGTGTTGAGAAGCCTATTACCTCGAAAACCTTCGAAATTGAGGTGAATATGGGTGGTCCTCAGCCCGTTGTAATGAAAAGAGAATTCTGGTTCTCAGAGTATGGCCCGATGCTCGCTGCTAACCTTGCGAATGCAGCTTTCCCCGCGTGGGGTGGTACAGGGCTGGTTAATAAAAAGCCTGCTGCCTACACATATCGTGATGCCAATACGAATACTAAAAAGCTGCTTGAAACGTGGCTGGGCATGAGTCGCGCAAGTAATCTGGAAGAGTTTAAGAATGTATTCCGCAACTGTGGTTCCACACTTTGGGTTAACAGTACCTATGCGGATGACGAAGGTAACGCATTCTACATAGACAGCAGCTCTGTCCCTTATCTCTCGGAAGCTGCGGAGGCAGTCGTTGCGGTTAAGCGCACGGACGCAGGGTATAACGCATTGTTCGAAGCCGGGATCACCTTGCTTGACGGTTCGAAGTCCCGAGATGATTGGGTAGAAGGTCAGTGTGGTGGGCTTGTTCCTTTCGACAAAAAGCCGATGCTGCAGCGTACTGACTGGGTTCAGAACTCTAACAGCAGTTACTGGGCAACCAACCCAGATGCCTTCCTGACCGGTTATTCCCAAATGTTTGGCGATGAAGAGACTGAGCTAAATCCTCGCACTCGACTCGGAATTAAAATGCTACAGAACCCAACGGACCCAGGGCTCGATGCGAGCGCCAAACCACCCGCTGGGGCTGATGGAAAGTTCAACGCGCGGGATCTGATTGATACTATTTGGAATAACCGGGCGTGGTACGCAGAACAATTTATGCCAGAACTGAAAACACGTTGCACAGCGATTGGTGCCACCCCGGTAAACGTGCCTCAGCGTTTGCTGCCGGATGCACCTGCTGTTAGTTCTCCTGGCACTCAGAGCGTGGATGCGGCTTGCGGCGTTCTAAACGGCTGGAATGGTACATATGATCTGACAAGTCAGGGCGCGCATCTATTCAGGGCCTTTGTTGATATATACCGTAGTGGGTTTGAGGGTGATTTGGCTACGCAGTTTGACCCAGTCGACCCGGTGAACACTCCAGCGGATCCTTCGATAACAAATTTGGGGACGGCAGATGACCCAATGCTTCAGTCTCTTGGTGCCGCGGTAGTGCTACTAAACCATGCCAATATTGCATTGGATAGTCAGTTGGGCAATGTGCAGTATTATCAGCCATCTGGTGGTGTTGTAGCCGGTGGGGATCCCGCAAACGCCACAGCTTCGTCAGCAAGAATCGCTTGGCACGGTGGCGACGGGAATATCGATGGTGCATTCAACGCGATTGGTGTTGTTAATAATGCCTATGCTGAAGATACCAGGATTCCGCGCGTTGTTACGCCGGCATATGTCGGGCAGGTAGGTACTCCTAAAGAATCATGGGTTGCTGCAGGCTTATCTGCTAACAACGGCGAAGGCTGGCTCATTGCTCGTGGTACAAGCTGGCATTTTGGCTTGGAATTCACGGAGCAGGGGCCTGAAGCTTATGGTCTGCTCAGTTACTCCCAATCTACGGACTCTGATTCGGATTTCTTTATCGATCAGAGCCAGCGCTATTCCATGAAAGATGCCCGTAAACTGTTGTTTACCGAAGATGAGATTGAAGCAAACTTGCTTCCGAACAGGACAATAACGATTAGAAACTAAAAGCTCCTCGAGCATCCCATGCTCGCAAGCAATACGAAAAACCCCGGCACCGATGCCGGGGTTTTTCGTTCAGGTCCAAGCACAGCAAACACCAATAGAGACGTGGAGCTGGATTCAGGGATATCATTATCCAAGATTGCTTGGTTGATTGCCTGCTGTATTGGTGAAATCAGAGTTCCTGTTTCTGCATGAGTTATTAAAGTAGGGCAGTGCCCATAAAGCCGATACCTGAGTTACAAAAAAACCCTCGCCAATGGCGAGGGTTTTCTCACTTATTAACAGCCATCACAGATAACCGTTAACGATTTCAGCTGCTAGATCTCTAGGGTTGTGGCATTTGTGATCCAATCAGTTGAAGCGTCTGCTGAATCATTGCACCAAAGGTTGCTTGAGCATCACCTTCGGAGACGACTACTTCGCCACCTTGAGCAATCGTACGATCCTTCAGAACATCTCCTGCCTTCGCAATCTCCTCCTGAGGCAGTGCAGGCGTGCCGTGCACCCCATTGGCATAGCGGGTGATTGCTGGTAAGTCACCACCGGTTACAGCCT
The DNA here is from genome assembly GCF_947488835.1 of uncultured Marinobacter sp. Taxonomy (GTDB): domain Bacteria; phylum Pseudomonadota; class Gammaproteobacteria; order Pseudomonadales; family Oleiphilaceae; genus Marinobacter. The sequence continues at coordinate 450,239 of NZ_CANLBK010000002.1, forward strand.
CTGTTGGCGTGAGAGAGCTTGCGCCCATCAATGCCGCTAGCGCCTCAGAGCCCGTCAGCGGAGCGGGTAGAGATTTGACTGTGAGTCCATTCGGGAATGTGATGTTGAGCGGGCCATTGTCTGCACCAAAACGCACGTCTGCTGCGTTGGGTGTGGTGCGGTCACCTTCAACCTGTGCAAGTACCGTATTGGATACGGCCAGTTCATTTGCAAAGTTGATGGGGTCCACTGAGTCCAGCATCGCCTGGTTTACGTTCAGGAAGGTCTCGAGGTCAGCATCTCCCTGAGTCAAGCCAGCAGCTTGTTGCAGCCCGCCAAGAATGGTTGGTGCAAAGCTTGGAGAGTTCTCAAGAAGGCGAGTGGTTCCGGCTACTGGAGTCAACAAGTGTGCTGCTGAAATTAGTAGATCCGCATTCCCGCTGGCGGTTGATGCACCTACAAATGCACCGCCGTTGAGGGTTCCAAGCGAGTGGCCAATAAACGTAACGCCCATTGAGTTGTTAATACCAGGCATTACATTAATTGTTGCGGTCAGGTTCATCAGATCAACTGCACCTTGCCTGAGAATATCTCGGGTATTGGGGAAGTTGGTCAAGTTGATGAACAGTGACCCTGAGCTGCCGAAACCCTGGCCAAAGTCCATTGCAACCGGGTTGCCATCGGCGCCGGCGGTGAAGCCATAGTGACGCTCGTTAACCTGGCCGTCTACGAAGCCTGTAGAAGTGTTTGCAGGTGCAAGTCCAGGGATGGTGCTTCCAGCGCTAGCAACTGTTTTCTCAACGAGCATAGCGCCTTCAAGTGTTGCCTTGGCAGCGGCACCAGCTCCCCCGCTTAGCACCGTCGCAATAGCAGCCTGCAGTTGTGCTGGGTCAGTCGGATCAGAAATTCCCAGATTTGGAGCACCAGCCGGGTTCGCAAGGTCTAGTTCAGTCTGTATTTTGAACACGGTGCCAAACTTGAGTGTTCCAGCAACAGCTGCATCAATGGTTCCTTCTGCTTCTGGCGTCAGTGGGTCCAAATCAGCTGGATCCAGGGCGCCGCCTGCTACAAGAAGTTTAGTCGCAAGACCTTCTTTCTCAGCTACGGTGACGGGTGAAACGCCATGCAGCGGCTGGTCGATGGCAAATACAGCCAAGTTTAGACCAGCTCCGGCCGCTGATGCTACTAGCTGGCTACCAAATGCCAGAGCTGCGCTGCGGTCGGTAGTAATACCATGCTGGAAAATTACTGGTATCAGGTTCGATCCGGCAACGGTAGGATCCATCCCGCTTGGCGTAATGGTTAGCATAGGTACGGTGACTACATCTTGTTCTTTCGGGAACGGGAAGTTGTAGTTTAGAACCGTACTAACCGCCGGATCTTCTTGGGGAATAGTGGCGTTGAGCGCATCGCCAATGATTCCGGCTACTGCCGCATCTGGCTGCCAGCTCAGTGTACGGATGGTAGAGGTTGCACCAGTCTGTGTAGCATCCGGTACGGCGATGTACTGGGGCAATTCGATTGAGCCATTCGAGTAGATAGAGACATCACCCGGAGCAAAATTAAGTGACGTAAGAACGGCTGATGTGGCAAAAGCGTCAGCTGCTGTGCCAAGGCTATAGTTACGATCACCACGCGGCTCTGGAAGTGAGTATGGAGTTGCAGCCAATCCGCCTTTTAGGCTGGCTTCCAGTAAAGTGCCAACGCACAGGAACTGGTCAGTAAAGGTCCCTAGAGGTGTGGTATAGGGTTCCGCATCGCATGGTACCAGTCCTGGCTTTGGGTCTTCACTTAGATCAGTACTAGGCTTAAAGCTGCCAACTGCACCGGCTGTATAATATGCGGTGTCTGCAAAGCCAAACGAAGCTGGATCAGAATTTCCCGGATTCAGGAAGTCGGATGGTTCGACAACCTCGGTTGCAGGGTCTTTACCTAGTCCCATTATGACAGCGGCCTTCACCAGATCATCGGACGCGGTTTCTGGTAGACCGAAGATCGCTGGGGATAATCCAGTAGGCTTTCCGGTTACTTGGGATGAAAACACTTTTGCCGCTGCTACGCGAAGTGTTACTTCTGTCACCTGTACTTTCGCTTTAACTTGATCCGCAATCCAGTTTGCCGGGTTTGCAATATAGCTCAATACTTTTACGTCATCGCTTGTGGTGACGCTGTAAGACAGCGCGATGTTGTCTTTGGAAAGGGGTGAAAGCCCGAAACCGGCGCGGGACTGGTTGTTCAGCCCAAAGTATTTCTCGGTGACTGGTTCCCAGAGTCCTGTTGCCAAGGATTGAACCGATTTTAATGCCGGCGTGCCTACTGGCGCGTTAGGGGTGCGGACGTTCTGATAAACCGGGTCGCCAGTAATGGGGTCGCCATTAACGTCTTTTACGCCATCGGTAATAGCAATAATGTAGCGCTTACCTGGATTAAGTGGCTTGTTTGGTCGAATGCGAATGGCTGAGTCGCCATCGAGTTCTACAACATCATGATCGTATGCTGGTGCCACGGCCAAGCCGTAGAGGTAGCCCGCAGCAGCCTGCTGATTTCGACCCTGAAGGTCCGTGCCAGTGCCTAAGGGGTTTGCTCCACCGGCTACTTGCGCAGTAATCGCAAGAGGAATGGTTGGCGGCTCACCAAGCGAAAAGGTGCGTACGGGCGCCTCACTGGCGTATTGAAGTTCAATCAAGAACACGTTTTGGTTCGGGTTGGGGGCAACGCTGGCTGGATTGGTAGGGTCGGTCAGGATGAACGCACGGGAATCCACCGAGTCAGCATCAATTTTGCCACTAAAGCGAATAACAGAAGGTGCAACTGTAGAGGCTCCGCTCATTTTGTTGAGTGCACCAATAACCGGGTTCGTTAGGTCGCCATCAACTCCATAGGAGCCGTCTTTTGCTACTTGGTCGAAGTTCAGGTCAGAAGGCAGTGGAAGCTCTTTCTTAACTGGATTGAAAACCGGCCAGGTTTTTCCATCGATATCAGGGTTAGAAATCTGATAATCCGGATTAGCATTACCCCCGTCATCAGCGTCACTAAGACAGCCAGTCAGCCCAAGGGAAGACGCCACGGCAAGACTTATTAGAGTTTTCTTGAACATGGGTGGAACCTTTTCCTGTTGTTGTATCGTTATGTTCGGCAACTAACGGGGCCGGTCTGAAGCGGTAAACCCGATGTCAGTGGCCTGTTCTGCATAAACGGTTGTCTGAAATTGTAGCCAGCGCTTTAAGCCAATTTCTATATCTATGACTATAGCGCCACTATGGCCAGTGTTGATCAGCCAAAAGTGTGATTCTTGCTGTTTGAATCCTCCTCGCACAACCTCTTTAAACTCTCCTTGGAAGGAAACTTGGCCTTTATGGAAAATAGATGGCCGGGCGGCGTTTGTCGAGTCCAAGTTAAAGATATGCGGGGGTTTTTACAAAATGTATCAATTGCCCGCCAGAGCACGAGAGCTGGCGGGCGAGGGGATTATTTAAAGCGTGAGAAATCCGGTTTGCGTTTTTGCATGAAGGCCCCGAAGGCTTCTGCCGCTTCTGGCGATTTCAGGCGCGCTGAAAACAGTTCGCCTTCCGCCAGCATCGTTGCCTCGAGTTCCTGTTGGACGGGCTTGTTGAGAAGCATTTTAGTGGCTCGAATGGCGGCTGGAGCCTGGTTGACGAGTTTCTCACAAGTTTCCAGTGCGGCTTTCTCGGTGTCGGAGGGATCGCACACTCTATTAATCAGCCCCAGTCGGTATGCGTCTTCTGCAATGAAGGCTCCGCCCAGCATCAATAGCTCGGCTGCCCGTACCCGGCCGACCCAGGAAGGTAGTAGAAGGCTTGAGCCACCCTCGGGGCACAGGCCCAGGTTGGCAAACGGCATCTGAAAGCGCGCGTTAGTGCCTGCGAATACGAAATCACAATGCAAAAGCATGGTAGTGCCAATGCCTACAGCTGGGCCATTTACAGATGCTACGACTGGCTTTGTGGCTTTAGCCAGTAACATTAGAAAGCGGCCTACGGGAGTTTCTCTGAAGCTGCCTTTCAATCCACTGGCAAAATCACTGAGATCGTTGCCTGCGGTAAAGCAGTCTTCACTACCGGTAAATAGCACGCAGCGAATGCCGTCATCGGATTCAGCTTGCTCAAGGGCGTCGCCCAATGCTGTGTACATGGCGTGGGTAAGGGCGTTTTTGCGTTCCGGGCGATTAATGCGAACGGTCAGAATCTGATTACTGATTTGGGATTGAACGAAGTCTGTCACTGTGTCTCCTGGGTGCTTCCTGAAGTGCTTTTTGTCATTTGAGTAGGATGATACCTTTTTATAGGCGATTGTTAAGATAAAAGCTTTGCCTTTTGCCCAATCCCTCGCGCCCGCGAATTTCTGGTAAACTATGCCTCCTGTTTTTTGACGATCCGATCATAACGATACCAACCTGATGAGGCGCCTATGACCACCGTAATCCGCCAGGATGACCTGATTGAAAGCGTAGCGGACGCGCTGCAGTTCATTTCTTACTATCACCCGAAAGATTTTATTGACGCGGTTCATGAGGCTTACCAGAAGGAAGAGTCCCAGGCAGCCAAGGATGCCATGGCGCAAATCCTGATCAACTCGCGCATGTGTGCTGAGGGGCACCGCCCGCTGTGCCAGGATACGGGCATTGTGACCGTGTTCGTTAATATCGGTATGAATGTTCAGTGGGACTGCGAGATGCCATTGGACGACGTGATCAACGAAGGTGTGCGCCGCGCCTATGCCAACTCGGACAACGTGCTGCGAGCGTCGATTCTTGCGGATCCGGATGGCAAGCGTGAGAACACTGGCGACAACACCCCAGCAATTATTCACTACAAAATGGTGCCAGGTGATACCGTTGAGATCCACGTGGCAGCCAAAGGCGGCGGATCTGAAGCCAAGTCTAAATTTGCCATGCTGAACCCGTCTGATTCCGTGGTGGATTGGGTTCTGAAAATGGTGCCGCAAATGGGTGCTGGCTGGTGTCCGCCTGGCATGCTGGGTATAGGTATTGGCGGTACGGCAGAGAAAGCCATGCAGCTGGCGAAGGAGTCGCTTCTGGACCCCATTGATATTCACGATCTGCAGGCGCGCGGGGCTTCGAACCGTGCTGAAGAGCTGCGCCTTGAGTTGTTCGATAAGGTGAACGATCTTGGCATTGGCGCTCAGGGCTTGGGTGGCCTGACAACCGTGTTGGATGTGAAGATTAAAGATTACCCAACCCATGCAGCAAACAAGCCGGTGGCGATCATTCCTAATTGTGCCGCTACACGCCATGCGCATTTTACCCTGGATGGCACCGGCCCTTCTCTGCAAACACCTCCGAGCCTGGAGGACTGGCCGGAAATCACCTGGGAAGTGGGTGAGGGTGTGCGCCGGGTAAATCTGAATACGATTACACCGGAAGACGTAAAAGAGTGGCAGCCGGGTGAAACCGTTCTGTTGTCTGGCAAGATGCTGACCGGCCGCGACGCAGCCCATAAGAAGATGGTAGACATGATCAACGCTGGCGAAGAGCTGCCGGTGGATCTGAAAGGTCGCTTCATTTATTACGTGGGCCCAGTTGATCCTGTGCGTGAAGAAGTGGTTGGTCCCGCAGGCCCCACCACCGCAACCCGCATGGACAAGTTCACACGCACCATGTTGGAGAAGACCGGCCTTACGGGCATGATTGGTAAAGCTGAACGTGGTCAGGTAGCTATCGATGCCATCAAGGAATTTGGCGCGGTGTACCTGATGGCTGTGGGTGGGTCAGCTTACCTGGTCTCCAAGGCCATCAAGCACGCAGAAGTGGTTGCCTTCCCTGAACTGGGTATGGAAGCCATTTACGAGTTTGATGTGGAAGATATGCCGGTAACCGTGGCGGTCGATTCCAAAGGCACATCGGTCCACCAGACCGGGCCGGTTGAGTGGCAAGAGAAGATTATTGCTGCCAAATCGGTTTGAAGTTAGCTAAGCCGTAAATCCGAGGGTCAGGTTGCAACATCTGGCCCTCGGTTCTCCCTTCCTGTTTCCCCGCCGTTAACTCGAACAACTGATGTTTATGTGCTTGCCCCAGTCTGGCGGCAACGCAGCGTATTTCTGGTATTCCGGCTGCTCGTCGAAGGGCTTTTCCAGAACCTTGAGCAGTTCCTTCATAGGCTCGAAGTCGCCATTCTGGGCCTCCAAAATCACTTTCTGCGCCAAGTAGTTCCGCAAAATGTATTTTGGGTTCACTTTGCGCATCTCAAATTCCCGTTCATCCCGTGCGCGGGTTTCTTTCTCAAGTCGCTCCTCATAACGCGCAAGCCACTCATCGGCTACTTGGCGATCCACAAACAGGTTCCGTAAGGGTGCATGGCCGCGATCATATAGGCTTGAGAGTGCCCGGAAGAAGGTGGTGTAGTCGGCATGGTGTTCGTTGAGCATGCTGAAGGTGTTCATGACCAAGCCAAGGTCGCCTTCGTCTTCCTGAGCAAGACCGAGTTTGTCACGCATGTTCTGCAAAAAACGCCCGTTGTAGGCGGTCTCATAGCGCTGCAAACCGTTGCGAATAGTGTCCTCTTCCATAATGGGTAAAAGGGCATTGGCCAGGTATTGGCAGTTGGCAAAGCCGACTTGTGGCTGGCGGTTGTAGGCGTAGCGGCCGCCTTGATCGGTGTGGTTGCTGATGTAGCCGGCATCAAAATCGTCCAGAAACGCGAAAGGCCCATAGTCGAAGGTGTCGCCGATGATGGACATGTTGTCGCTGTTCATCACGCCGTGGCAAAAGCCCACGGCCTGCCAATCGGCAATGAGCCGAGCGGTTCGCTCCACCACTTCTTTGAACCAGCGGGCGTGGCGCTCTTCCTCGGGTAATTGAATCAGGTGTGGGAAGTGCAGGGATATAACGTGCTCCAGCAGGGTTTTCACGGCCTCTGGGCCTTCGTTGTGAGCTGCAAACTCGAAGTGCCCAAAGCGAATATGGCTTTGAGCCACCCGCATCAATGCGGCAGCGGTTTCGATGGACTCCCTGCGAACTGGGTCCCGGGCGCTGACCATAAACAGGGCGCGGGTCGTTGGAATGCCCAGCCCGTGCATGGCTTCGCTGCACAGGTATTCTCGAATGGTTGAACGCAGTACCGCCCGGCCATCACCAAAACGTGAGTAGGGCGTTATTCCTGCGCCTTTCAGGTGCCAGTCCCAGCGGCGGTCATCGGGGCCTACGGTTTCCCAAAGCAGCAGGCCGCGGCCATCCCCCAGTTCCGGGTTATACGTGCCAAACTGGTGGCCGGTGTATTTCATAGCCACCGGGTCCATGCCTTCAAGTAACTCGGCACCGCCACCAATCTTTGCCCAGTCGGCTTCGTTGGTAACGTGGAAGCCCATTTCCTGGGCCAGTTTGTGGTTGAAGCACGCCATTTTTGCGTCTTTGAGTGGAGTGGGCTGAACGCGGGTGTAGAAGCTGTCTGGGAGTTCCAGGTAGCGGTGCTCTACACGAAAACTTTTGCTGCTCATATAAAGGCCTATACTCCAAATCAATAAGACTGCTTGCTAACCACCAACTAACGTCGGGAATAAGCTCTGCTTGTGAATACGCTCGAAAATACTATCGCCACTTTAATAGACCAGGAAGGCCTTCCTGAAAGCTACGCCAACACGGTGCAAAAGATCATTGTGCCCTTGGTGCATTACGTCTCGCAGCTCCAAGAATCGGAGCAACGAACGCTTGTTATAGGTATTCACGGTGCGCAGGGAACAGGTAAATCTACTCTCGTGCTGTTCATGAAAGAGCTGCTCTCAAAGCGCTGGAATTATCCTACAGCCAGCTTCTCTCTTGATGACATCTACCTTACCAGAGCAGAGCGTCGGGAGCTTGCCGAGCAAGTGCACCCATTACTGCTAACCCGTGGGGTGCCGGGTACTCACGATCTTGAGCTTGGCCAACGAGTAATAGATCAGCTTCGCACAGCCCAACCGGGGGATGAAACGGCCATCCCTGGGTTTGATAAAGCAATGGATGACAGGGCGCCAGCAGGTGATTGGCCAGTATTCAAAGGCCGGCCGGCAGTCATTTTGCTGGAAGGCTGGTGTGTGGGAGCTCGCGCTCAAAGCAAGACGGCACTTGCAGCTCCGGTGAATCTAATGGAGGAGCAGGAAGATGCGAAGAGAGTTTGGCGCACCTATGTGAACCAATGCCTGAGCACCACTTATAAGGAGTTCTTCAGCCAGCTGGATAGCCTGATTATGCTTAAAGCGCCTTCCATGGAAAGCGTTCTGGAATGGCGTACCTTGCAGGAAAATAAACTGTCAGAGCGGATCAGAACTGCAGCTGGTTCTGCAGATAAGTCGCAGCCGTTGCGGGTAATGGGCAATGATGAGGTCGCACGGTTTATTATGCACTATGAACGGATAACCAGAGCATCCCTTGCGGAAATGCCCGCGAGGGCGGATGTGGTGATAGACGTATCGGAATCTCATTCCCTTAGCTTCAAAGTCGAACCACCCATCCACATGGGGTATCCTGACAAGACACGCGATTCATAGCTGGATATTCAATAGCTGGACACCCAAGAGTGCCGAGATTCGATACATGATGAAAGCAATCAAGATAGTCGGTGATTCCCTGGTGTGGGAAGACTATGCGAGCTCCGAAGAGCTGCCTGCAAACCACGTAGAAATCGATGTTGTCTGGACGGCCGTTAACCGGGCTGATTTGTCTCAGCGGGCGGGCGTTTATCCTCCACCTCCCGGAGCATCGGAAATTCTCGGGTTGGAAGTCAGCGGCCGTATTGCAGCCATCGGCGAAGCCGTAACGGGCTTTGAAGTGGGCGATGAAGTGTGCGCGCTTCTGACCGGGGGAGGCTACGCAACCAAGGTTGTGGTTCCCGCGGCTCAGGTGTTGCCCATACCCAAGGGGTATTCGTTGCAAAAAGCCGCAGCGCTTCCGGAAGTGTTTGCGACAGCTTGGTTGAATCTATATCAGGAAGCCGACCTTAGGCCCGGTGAGCGTGTGTTGCTGCACGCGGCAGGAAGTGGCCTGGGTACCACGGTTATTCAGATAGCCACAGCGTTTGGTAATCCGGTATTTGCCACTGCAGGTGACGACGACAAGCTGGAAGTGTGCCGCAAGCTGGGTGCAACGGGCACCTGGAACCGCAAGAACGGATCGTTTGTGGATGCGGTGAAAAGCTGGGGCGGCGTAGATATGGTGCTGGATCCGGTTGGCGGAGGGTACATTAAGGACGATCAGAAGGTCCTGAGTGCTGATGGCCGCATTGTTCTGATCGGTCTTCTGGGAGGGCGTTTTTCAGAAGTTGATCTGGGTCTCATGCTAATGAAGCGCCACAAGTTGATCGGCTCGACCCTGCGTTCCCGTTCAGTCGCAGATAAGGAACGTGTAATGCAGGATTTGTATCGTCATGTTTGGCCGTTGCTGGTTGCCGGGCAGATTGAGCCGGTGATTGACAGTGCCTGGCCCATTGAGCAGGTTGAAGACGCTATGGCCCATGTGGAAGCCAACAAAAATACCGGGAAGGTACTTCTCCAAATAGGGGAGTAGCCTTCCCGGCGCTGTGCGCCAGTTGCTTTAATCGGCGATGTGAACCAACTGCTTGCCGAAGTTCTTACCCTTCAGCATGCCCTTGAAGGCCTCAACAGCGTTTTCGAGGCCTTCAGCAACCGTTTCACGGTACTTGAGCTGGCCAGAGGCAATGCGACTGGTGAGAATGTCGGTAATCTCCTGGTGCTTGTCCTGCCACTCGGTTACCAGGAAGAAGCGGTGCTCCGGAACCGGGTCGAGACGCTTGAGAATATCAAACGGTGTCTCTACCTTATCTGTGCTCTTGGCGTTGTAAGCCGAGACGAAACCGCAAATGGGCACCCGCGCTCCGGGGTTCAGTAGTGTCGCAACGGCTCTGGTTACGTCACCACCTACGTTTTCATAATAAATATCGATACCGTCTGGGCAGGCGGCTTTCAAATCGGCTTCAAGATTGCCCGCTTTGTAGTCCACGCAGGCATCAAAGCCCAGTTCGTCTACCACATAGCCGCACTTCTCTGGGCCACCTGCAACACCCACCACGCGGCAACCCGCAAGTTTGGCGGTTTGACCAACTACTGTGCCCACGGGGCCGGAAGCTGCGGACACTACCACCGTTTCGCCGGATTTCGGTTTGCCCAAGTAGGTTAAACCGCAGTAGCCCGTGCGTCCTGGCATGCCTGCCACGCCGAGATAGGTTTGCAGGGGTACGTTTTCTTTTTGATCGATCTTGTACACCATCGGCGCATCTGCGGGGAAGGTGACATACTCCTGCCAGCCGGAATAGCAGGTAACCAGATCACCTATTTTGAGCTTGTCTGACCGGGACTCAACAATCCTCGCAACACTTTCGCCCACGATGGGGTCGTCTATCGCAATGGGATCCATATAGCCTTTTGCATCGTTCATTCGCGGACGCATGTATGGGTCCAGCGAAAGCCATAACACCTGCGCAACAACCTCACCTTCTTCGGGCTTGCGCACCGGGCGCTCTTCCATCGCCAGATCACCGTCCTGAATTTCGCCGTTGGGACGCTGCTTCAGCACAATGGCGCGATTTTGGTATTGGCTCATGGTGTTTCCTCTGCTTATGCATGGTGGAACGCAACTTGAGGGGCGGCGGTCTTGGGCCGGCTTTTCATTTAGGTTGCGTAAAGAGACCAGATTAGCTTGAAGGAGAATAAACTTGTGGTCAAGCTCTCATGTTTCTGGCCATACCGGTTAGCGGGGTTACATTCCGGAATCGGGAGGTTATAATCGGGCACCGGCTCAGGATGAGCATGGATAACACACCAATCTTCAGGGATAGAAGACATGCCCCAGGCAAGCGGACTGCAGTTTACCGCCCGTGTTGGCGAACTCCCCTCTGATCTATTTTCCGTTGTCGGCTTTACGCTGACTGAACGGCTATCCGAGCTATTTCATGGCCGCCTTGAACTGGCCAGCACCGACCAGGATATTGATGCCTCCGAAGTTCTGGAGCAGCAAGTCGATCTGGTTGTGTGGCAGGACGGCATGCCCCTTCGCCGTTTTACTGGCGTAGTTAACGAATTTGCCCGGGGCGATTCCGGTCATCGGCGCACCCGCTACGAGATTGTTATCCAGCCGCCTGTGTGGCGCTTGGGGCTGATGCACAACAGCCGTATCTTCCAGACCCAAACCACAGACGTTATCGTGCGCACCCTGTTAGAAGAGCGGGGCATAGTGGATTCGGTATTTGGTTTGAAGCGCGCCCCCCAGGAACGGGAATACTGCGTACAACACCGGGAAAGCGACCTGGCCTTTATCGAGCGGCTGGCCGCCGAAGAAGGTTGGCACTACCGCTACCAGCACGGCAGCGTGGATGGAAACGAACAACCCGGTCTGATTATTGCCGACCACCACGGCGATGCACCAAAACTTGAAACCGCCGAATACAATGGCAAAGCCGGCGGCAGCACCAAGCAACCTGTGGTATTCCGCTTCCGCTACGAAGAACGGGTTCGCGCCGCTTCCGTAGCCACCAAGGATTACACCTTCAAAAACCCTGCCTACGCCTTGATGCACGAACACAGTGCCGCCGGTGCCAACCAACGGCAGGATTACCAGCACTTTGATTACCCCGGCCGCTTCAAAGCCGACGCCAGCGGCCAGCCGTTTACCGAAGCCAGGCTGGATGCGCTCAGAAATGATGCAAGCACAGCTCAAGGCGAAAGCAACCGCGCAGATTTCACATGCGGGGCCAAAACCGAACTCACCGAACACGACAACCCCAAGCTGAATCGGGACTGGCTGCTCACGGCTGTTATCCACACTGGCAAACAGCCTCAGGCCATGGAAGAAGAGGGTGGCTCCGAACCCACCAGCTACCACAACACCTTCAGCGCCGTGCCCGCCGACAAAACCTGGCGGCCAAACATCACCCACCGCCCACTCATGGACGGCCCGCAAATCGCCATAGTGACCGGCCCCGAAGGGGAAGAAATTCACTGCGACGAATTTGGCCGGGTAAAAGTGCGCTTCCCCTGGGACAGATACAGCAAGAACGACGAACACAGCAGTGCCTGGTTGCGCGTAAGCCAGGGCTGGGCGGGCGGCCAGTATGGCTTCATGGCCCTGCCAAGAATTGGCAACGAAGTCATCGTCTCTTTCCTCGACGGCGACCCGGATCAGCCCATCATCACCGGCCGGACTTATCATGCGACCAACACACCGCCTTACGCGCTGCCGGAACACAAAACCCGCACCACGCTGAAAACACAGACCCACAAGGGCGAGGGCAGTAACGAACTGCGGTTTGAGGACGAAGCGGACAAAGAGCAAATCTACATCCACGCCCAGAAAGACCTGGATTTGCTCACGGAAAACAACCGCACCGACGTCATCAAAAACGACAGCCATCTAACCGTTGAGAACGACCGCTTCAGCCACGTAAAAAGCAACGACCACGTTACCGTGGACGGCGAAAAGCGCCAAACTATTGGAGCCGACTGCAGCCAGACCATCGGTGGCACCCTGCACCAGAAATCCGGCAGCGCCACCCTCTGCGAAGCCGGCAGCGAAGCCCACCACAAAGCGGGCGCCAAAGTAGTACTGGATGCCGGTGCCGAAATTACCATCTCCGGCGGTGGCAGCTTTATCAAACTGGATCCCAGTGGCGTAACACTGAGCGGGCCGGGGATAAAGATTAATTCTGGTGGGGCGCCGGGGAGTGGGAGTGGGCAGGGGGCAGTGATGCCGGGAGTGCCGCAGAATCTGGAAGGAAATTCTCATGAACCGATAGCGCCCACTTTTCATCCTGCCGGTTTTGCTGAAACGGAAGGCCAGTCTCTGGCATTGAAGCAGGCAGCCATCAACGGCAAGCCATTCTGTCAAATTTGCTCCGAACGCATGAAGCAAGGTATCGCATAATGTGGCCCTTCGACCCACAAATGCGAACGTTTGCCATTATCGATGCAGCTATACCGCAGCTTAGGGAGCGCTGTTATGCGCTCTCTGCAGCTAGTAATAGCGAACCGTTGTACGTGAGCACACCGTTTGCCCATTTAATTGAAATTTCACCAATACTGCTTGAGATTACATCCGATAGCCCACTTTTAGCGTGGCTTTCCGAAAACCGCCCCACATTGAACTGGGGAGTTTTGTTGGCTTCTGATAGTGATTTATCCGCAGTGGCAACGCACTTGCGAAAAACGTTAACAGTAAAGAGCATTGATGACGATGAAATGATGCTCCGCTTCTATGATCCGGATACGTTACCTGTTTTTTGGGATGCATTATCGACAACCGAACAACGGTTGTTCAGTGGGCCTGTTACCCAATGGGCAGCCCGAAAAATTGAAGGAAATGTCAGCTGGTGGCAGGCAGCTCGCCCTCTAGAGGAGGCGGACGCTACCATGAAAGATCTCGGGCAGCCTTGGTTAAAGTTAACCTCAGGGCACCGGAACAGGTTGCGCGTGCTGTTCCACCGCTCATTGCGTGCACAGGTTATTACGAGACTTAACACGACCATAACGTGGCGGCTGATGCATTTAGAACCTGCCTTTGTCGAATCGCGAGTAGATGAATCACTGAATGCGATGTACCAGTGGTTATCTGACCCCGAGGAATCTCAATCAACCAGGTTTTGTCGGCTATGCATCGAACATAGCTCTCATTTTTATCAATCAAGACAGGCACAGTCTTACTTGAACAATATGGGCTTTGATCAAGCAATGGACCGGTTGGAACAAGAAATAGCTGTCGCCCCGAACACCTATGCTGAATATCACGACCGGGAATGGATGCCGGATTTTGATGAAAACGTTTTAACTGAAAAGCGTCGCCAACAACGCTGGAGTAATCAAGGATGAGCGAAACGCAAAGCTGCCCGCTGAATAACGACATTACACCCAAGCTTGCTTTTATTTGTAGTTTTGTCTGCTTTTGCAGCATCAATCCTATGAAGTCTAAAACTGGCCGTAATCTGAAACAGATGTGCGTAGATGCTTCCTTGGATGCAGCCAATACCGTAGCGGATACGGGTATTCGGCCCGAAGTAGGCTATTACATGCCAAGAGGCCCAGGTCAAATACCCAGGCCATTGATGCTAAAAGATAATATGGGCCAGGAAACCAACACGCCCATTCGTAATTTTGGCCACATGATCAACCGTATTCGTCGCCTTAAAACACCGGTTGCTGCGCTAGCGAAGGACGAGGTGGAATCTTACTCAAAAGGTGAGTTGCGAATTCCCGATGCAGTGGTACTTAAAGACCCATGCAAACCGCCGACTCAGGATAATTTACTGGGCGTTGTAGAGGTAAAATTTCGCGGGGATCGTTGGGGAAAAGGGCAAGCGGATGCTTATCGCGATATTGCGGGCTCGAGAGAGGGGCTGCGTGAGCTAAATGAGGAGACCTGCCAGTGCGATGGTACCGAGCAGCAACTTCTCCCCGAAGACAATTTACAACCCGCGCAAGCCATGTATGAGCAGGAAGAAGAGCATGGTTTTGGTGATGCGTTGTTGTTGGGCCTTGAGGTTGCTGTTATAGGCGTTGCGATGGCGGCTTTGGTTCTGGATGATGCCACGGGTATTGGCACGGCGGATGATTTCCTTTTAGTGCCACTCGGTACACGGATGGCCCTGCAAAGTGCACGCTTTGCCAGCGGTACGTCGACAGTTGTACGCGGTAGCAGCCAGGCTGTGCGGATCGTATCCGAACGTATGCATCTGCTACGACCCAGCCTTGAGCGAATCGGCGCTGCATTTTAGGCAAGGCGCAAAGACAATTTGAAAGGAGTTACACCGTGGATGAACTGAAACAATTAATGACGATAGAAGACGCCGACGGCGTAATGCTCAAGCTCAGCTTGAATGTGGAAATATACTTCCGGAACGCCTGGCAAGTTGAGCAGAGAGCTGCATTGCTATCGGTGTTTGATGAGTACCGTGCCTATTTTGGTGCGGACTTCAAATGGACCACCAACCCCAACACGGGGCGGTGGAAAAGCCTGAAAAAAACGCCGTATCCCTATCCCGAGGAATGGTTACCGGGCGTGCCTCAGGATGAAGCATGGGAATTCGTTTACCATGGAGGGGGGCGTAAAACAGATGCCTCCGATATTGACGTCGTATCATTTGGCAGAGGCGAGGTTGATGGGCACGAATCACCGGCCTCTATGGACAGCTACCTTTCCTATATTTATATGCATTTCCCCATCGATTTTTTCATGAACCGCGATGAAAAATTGCCAGCTGTGTTCCAGCGCTGGTGCAGCTTGCTTAATGCAGAACAAGCCTATGCCGGTTTCGGTCTTGCGATTTCTCACGGTTATGAAACCCGGGTTGATCCACTGGTCTTCCCCTTGGGGGAGCGGTTTGCGGGGCTGAATATTAGTGACGATATCGGTCACTCGAGGGAGCTTCTTAAGAGTATTAAAACCCCTAACTGGCTCACGGCTATCTGTCAGCCTTACGTCGATCAACTGGGTGGAGAGGCAGCACTGCGTGAGAAGCTGCCGAATGAGTGGCTCACCACATACACTGGCGGCCTGATCGTTCAAGCTGGTGACAAGCCATTACTGGGCGACCGGGAACAAGGGCTGGATGTACCGGCCTATCGACAAGCAGCACAGGTGCTGCGCCCTATTCGCTCGACGGATCACGACGGCATCGCCATGGGGCGGGTAGACAAAAAGCAAGTTTACAATGCACCCGAGTATCAGGCGTGGTTGGCCCGTTTTGACGGGGAGGCCAGCAATGACTGAAACACTGGATTTGGGATTGATGCCGGCGCAATGGTTTCCGGATATCGAGTTGGAATCGTTAACGGTTGAGGGCCGGTCTGTCAATATTGTTGGCGAAGGTGAATGGGCCTTGCAAGGTGACCTGGTTCTCTTCGAAGGCCGAGGCACGCTTACGCTGAACTTAAACGATGAACCGAACATTGAAATTTGGAATGGAAGCGAGTGGGAGGCGTTTCCGGCGGACTTGCTCAAGCATACAACCATTGTCACCTACCTGCAGTACGACAAGGTCGACAAGCAGGTAGTGGTGAACGCCCGGGTAGGGGATAAGGGCGCCAAAGCACACATTCAGGGCACGCTCTCAAGCGTTGAGTGGCTTCAGGAATAGGCCAGTTGTGAGAAAAGGGAAGCACCCATTGTGGATGAACTGAACCAGTTAATGACTATACAGCCGTAAGGTCAACCCGAATGGCCTGGTCCAACAGGAGACTGCGTTTGATGGTCATCGCACCGCCTACCAGTATGACCTCAATGGTCATCTGACGGAGAAGGCCGAGTACGGTACCTCCAGCTACGTACTTCAAACCACCACCTATGAGCGGGACTGTTGTCGGGCATCGACCTGAATGGCCAACCCCTGACCCGTCACCGAATGGCGTCTACCGGCGAGGAAATCGAACGTCAGCAAGGCGACCTGCTCAGTGCCTACGTTTACGATGAAGAAGGTCGACTAACTCAGCACCGAGTGCATCAAAGCCGTATCAAAGGCATTGCCGCCCAGCGGGACTAGCAGTACGCCCCCAACGGCAACCTCAAAAGTATCCAGGACAGTCGCAAAGGGCTTAGGCAGTACGTCTACGACCCGATGGATCGTTTGGTTGGCGTGCGGGGCGATCTCTATGAGCAACTCATACACGACCCGGCCGGCAACCTGTTGGAACAAAACCTGGGCGCTTCGAGTGGTCAAGCCGCCAATGTGCGCGGCAATCGGCTCACCATGCACGGTGACAGCCATTTTGAATACGACGAATTCGGCAACCTGATTGAGGAGCGGCGCGGCAAAGGCCAGAAACTGGTTACACGGTATACCTACAACTGCGAGCACCGGCTTGCGAGCGTAACAATGCCGGATGGCAGCACCTGGCACTACGAGTACGACGCCTTTGGTCGTCGTATCGCCAAAACCAACGGCCTGACTCGCACCGAGTTTCTGTGGCAGGGCGACCGACTCATTGCCGAAGAAACCGGGGATGACTATCGCACCTACGGGAATGTTGTTCAGCAGCAGGTTGCAGAGATCGACAACCCTCTCCGTTTTCAGGGCCAGTACCATGACCCCGAAACCGGTCTGCATTACAACCGGCATCGATACTACAACCCCAATACCGGCCGATTCATCACGCCCGATCCGATTGGCCTTGCGGGTGGGTTGAATAATTATCAGTATGTGCCTAACCCTACGGGGTGGGTGGATCCGTTGGGGTTGGCGGCACAAGAGAAACGTTCGCCTGATACCTCCATAAGCACTGAGCTTCAGGCGAGCCTTCGTTCGTTGCCTGACGGGAGCTATAGTGGCCGCTGTCAGGACAGGCAATGCTGAAGCTCAGGCAGGTGCGGTACTGGGGATGGTTGGTAGTAGCGGCCTAGCGGGAGTCAATGCCTACGGACTTTCTCGGACCGGCCAGTCGTTCTCTAAAGTTCTTGCCGCACGAGGAATGGATAGCAAGGGCGCAGCGTGGGCTATCGCTGGACGAAGTTTGTCCGGTCTGTTTGCCCGCTTGAACGTGGCTGGGCTGGTATTTACCGTGTTTGAGCTGGGTGGTACCTGGCTGTATAACCGACATAATTTGAGTGAGCGGGATAAGTGGTTGCAAACTACGCCATGGTCTAATGAGCCCATCCAGATCCATAACGGATCGCGTGAGGATTACTTAGCGGCTTTCCCCAGAATTGGCGAAAGTGTAACTCTTGAAAAGGTACCTGAAGAAAAAGGTGATCCAGTCAGATTGCAGCTTAATGTTCATAGTTTGCCACCTCAAAGTCTGGCAGAGCCCTTGGATGGTAAAGCCCAATACCGAGTGTCCATCGTCGCTTGGCAAGTTCAGCCCGGACGAAGAGGGAAGTTTTCTGTTCAGCCAGAAACCTGGGTCCCATGCACTGGAGCTATTCTTGGAAGTCTTGAGGCATCCGAGGATGCTGCTCATTTGCAACTGAATTTTCGCCCTCCGGTTCATGAAAAAACCAAGCATGGGGTTCGCACTAAGATCCTTGTCTTAATGGTGAAGCTGGAGGTGCTTCAGGAGGATGGGGCTTACACAGGTTCTGTCTATCTATTGAAGTCGGCCCCGGATAGTGCTTATCCGTTGACTCCTGTTCAGGAGGCGCCAAAAGCTAAAACCACCTGGTGGCGACTGCATCAGCCACTGATAATGACGGATGGATTTTAATGACTCGGAAAGCTAATCAGTCACAACAGTCCCCTCGCGTGGGACGCACTGAGCCTTTTCCCAGCGGCAAGCTGACCTTTTTGTCTCCTAAGCCTTTACCGACTGGCTTGCCGCCGGTGGATCATGGTCGTGCCGTAGGGGAGGTGAATGATAGTTTTCTCGATTTTGGGGCGGGAGCGACGTCGGTATTTGGCTGGCAAGCGACCATAGGCATACCCTTTTTTTGCTTTTTGCTTTTTGCTTTTTGGTTTTGTTCTCCCTTTCCTGGCTTTGCTTGGTGGGTTTGTTTTTGGAGATGGATGGGAAGATGCTCTATGGGGATGGCGAGTAACCTTTGAATTTGCCTTCTGGATTGCTGTTTGGGGAGGGCTTTTTGGTTTTGTCATGCTCTCTCTCCCTCGCTGGCAGGCATACGGGAAACTAAAATCCGTAATTCCGACCCGCTTCAACCGCCAACGCCGGGAAGTTTGTTTTGTGCCAGAAGGAGGGGGAACCCCAATCTTCGTTCCTTGGGAAGAGTTGGTCGCTTGGATTACAGAAGCACAGGGATTCACCGAATACGGCATCCAGCGCCAATATGGTTTTGGGGTTGGATTTTTTCATCCAGACACCGGTAAGAAATACATCCTGGAGTTTGAAACCTACGGCCAGTCCCAAGCTATCAGCACTTGGGAAGCGATCCGTGCTTACATGGAGTACGAAGTGCATACCCTAAAGGAAATCCAGGATCCACTGGACTTGCAGGGACCGGATGACCCACCCCCGGGGAGGCGTCCATGTGTTCCGTAATGCCCGAAAACGAGCCCACAATCAGTACCGAGAGGGCGATGTGGGCCTGTTTTATCTGGTTGGTTGGTACCTTTACCACATGATGACGCTTTGGACCGTTCCCAATCGACTGGTGGAATGGGAGGCTAAAAAGCTTAACACGATGAATCGTAGAGCCATGCCAGAATCGATGCAGCGCTGGTCCGAGCTCTTGCCGGAAAGTCAGTGGGCCAAGCCCAGTGATGAGCTGAAGCGTCAAAGCGAACGTGTCCGGGAGCTGCTAAAAGCCCATCCAGGGAAAAGCACGCTTGAAATATTTGCGCAGGTCAGTGATGAGTTTGATGCAAGGCTTTGTTGACCGCATGAGGAGCTTCAGGTGATGGCAGAACCGGGCAGCATCGTGCGTTGCAGCTCAGATATAAGTGCTTTGCCCGGAAGCCCCGAAAGGCGCAGCACAGCAGTATGCTGATCCTGATCCGTACTTGATTCACTCTGGCGAGCAACCGGCGCCTGATGATGTTATTACTCTGAAGACACCTTTAATCAGCAGGCTGAAAATCACAAGTAAATCCCTCTCAGAGGCGCTGTCCAACCCGTTCAGCCTTGTGGTGCAGGAAGATGCTTATTGGTCGTCATCAATGGCGTCCTCAGGCTCCGATAAGGTCGAGACAGATCAGGTACTGAGTGCGCAAATTACTGGAAGGCAGTCGCTTCCCCACCAATCGGCGGTTCGGTTTCTGGTAAAACGAGAAATATCTGAAAGTGACTACAGCCGTTTTGGGTATAGCCAGTCGATTACCACCAGTGTGAGAGTCGGGTTGCAAGCGGTGGTGGATACCGAGTTGGGACCACTCGTGTTCCCGGCACCTGTCCATGAGAACTATGAGGCTTTTAATAGAAAGCGCCATGGAACACCGCCACTGAAAAGCAGGTCGCTTATGAACCCATATTCGCAACCCGAGTCTCCTTACTGGTTCTTTACTGAGGTATTTGTGTGAGTAACAAGAAAGAGGCGTCGATTTTTACCGCGACTGTTTATAGGGGGAGCACCATTAACGCACTTCCGGAGAGCCCAAGAGAGCGCAATCGTTTTGGTGATGAATTGCAGCCGCTAGGTACCTACGCTGACGCCGACCCTTACCATCGGATTATTGAGGATGTGGATGCACTGCAAACGAACGAACAGACGGATCCTGAGTTTAAGAGTAAAGACTGGTGGTGGGATCATCAGAAAATTCGTTTTTTAAATGAGAAGCTGGGGTTCAAGTTTCTTCTCTTGCTACTGCCCTTCACGTGGATTTTCACCCTAATAATTGGCGGCGGAGCCGCTATTGTCTGGGGCTGGGTGCAACTGGCTGAAACATATGAGCTTCCAGCTCTTCTTCTTGTGTTGCTGTTATGTGTTCTTGGGCCGGGATGGTTGTTTTTTTCATTGTGGATCATCCCCCCAACCACCAACTGGCTCATGAGCACCGGTATCGGCTTTGTTATGAGGCCCTTTGAAAAAGGCATCAACAAAAAACTGGATCAGGTGTTCGAAGACGGTTGCAGCGAGTTCAACCGACAAACAGGTCAGATCCGGTTTGCCCTTGGGCGAAAACGCTTTTTCGAAGCGCCCTTCGTAGAGTTTGATGCCTATGTTGAGAGAGTCGTCCAGCAGGGTGGTATTTTCTACCGTTTGATGTTCGTGCATCGCTATACCCAGAAGACCTTCAATAAGCTGTGGTTCAGCGGCATTGAAGCCCAGAAAACCGAAGTTTACGCGCTGTGGGACATGCTTCAACGCTACATGGACGTGTCTCAGCCTCTGCCGGACGTCCCTCGCCTGGAGCCTTTCCGCCACCTGGATCCAGTGACTCGCGAACATGATGAAGAGATTGGACAGAACCCGCGCTACTGGCGTGACTTGAACCTGGAAGAATGGAAAACCCGTGAGGGCCTGGAAGTGCTTAGACGCCAACGAGAGTATCCGTGGGACAGTCGGGTGTGCAAACTGACACCCCAACTGGGCAGAATTTCGATGGAAGAGTATCGCCAGAAGCGCCCTGATGGCTCTTGGCCGATTTGAGACAAGGAGCCCGCTAATGGCCTGACCTTACGGCCAGGGAACTAACCGTGGCCAGCGGTGAGCCTGAGGGTCTTGCCAGACAGAGGGAGCTCAGCGGCGACACGCGGATCAATACAGTAAACAGAGATTAAAAATTAACTCAACTTCAGGGATGGTGAAAATGAGTGATTGTGTTGAAGCTACATGCACTGCCTGCAATGGTAGGAATCAACTTACTGCAGATCAGATGGAAATGCTTGGGAAATCCGAGCCTGTTGAGTGTTCCCAGTGTCGGGTATTGGTCAAGATTAAAGCTGATGCCGAATCAGAGCTAAAAGCAAAAGTATAGGTTTTAATACTAACAATTGGGGCGGCAACGGTTGGTGTGGTGGCGCTGATCAATATGTTTGGTGATGCCGCGTTCCCTACTTATTTTGTGGCGATTCCATTCATTTTGATTTCTGCAATCATGAGCTCAGCGCTGAGTGGTGGTGCTGTTCAGTTACAGAGTGTTGACGCTTCTGGTTGATGGGTATGGAAGCGCTTCTAGGCACGGAAGGCTACTCAGGGCGATCTATCTTGAAAAACACCGGTATGAGCGAGCTAAAATCGATGCCCGAAATCGAGGATAAGACATTTCGGCCCTTGGAAATTAGTCCTCTTCCGAAATCCCCAAAAGAGCGCACGCGGATCGGCGAGGAGCTTCAGCCATTTGGCAGCTATGCGGGCATTATCCCCTATCAGAGAACAATTCAAGACGCTGAAGTGCTTCAGGATCACGAAAAGACCGACCCTGAATTCACCTCCAAAGACTGGTGGTGGGATCACCATAAAATTCGGTTTTTGAATGGAAAGCTAGGCCTCAAATTCCTGTTATTAATTATTCCTCTTACTTGGGTGCTGTTTTTATGGTTCAGCGGGGTTGGAGTGATCTGTTGGGGGGCAGTAAAAATACTTGATCAACCCGGAATTTCAGACGTTATTGCCATAGTTGTGATGGTTGTTGGCTTTATTCTAACTTTATCCTGGTTTGCTTTCGCAATTTGGATCACGCCAGTCACCACCAACTGGCTAATGAGCACCGGACTCGGATTTTTACTCAAACCCTTCGAGAAAACCATCCACAAAAAGCTGGACGACACCCTCGAAGATGGCTGCAGTGAATTCAACCGCCTCACAGGCCAGGTTCGCATTGCACTAGGCCGAAAACGATTTTTCGAAGCACCTTTTGTGGAGTTTGATGCCTATGTTGAGCGGGTTGTTCAGCAAGGCGGCATCTTCTATCGACTCATGTTGGTACACCGCTACACCCAGAAAACCTTCAACAAGACCGCCTTCAGCACCGTTGAAGCGGAAAAGCACGAAGTTTTGGCCCTGTGGGATATGCTTCAGCGCTACATGGATGTGACCCAGCCCTTGCCAGATACACCGCGCCTGGAACCCTTTCGTCACCTGGATCCGGTCACTGCGGAACATGATAAGCAAACCGGTCGTAACCCCCGATTCTGGCGAGATCTGGACATAGAGGCCTGGAAGCAGGGAGAAGGGGTTGAGTGGCTAAAGCGACAAGCCGAGTATCCTTGGGGCAAGCGCAAGTGCAAACTTACGCCACAGTTGGGTAAGGTCACGATGGAAGAATATCGCCAAAAACGCCCAGCGGGCTCTTGGCCAATTTGAGACAAAGAGCCCGTTAATGGCCTGACCTTGCGGCAAGGGAACTAACCGTGGCCGGCGGGGAGCCAGAGGGTCTTGTTAGACAGAGGGAGTTCAGCCGCGGCACACGGATAAATACAGTAAACAGAGATTAAAAAATTAACTCAACTTCAGGGATGGTGAAAATGAGTGATCGTGTAGAAGCGACATGCACAGCCTGCGATGGTAGGAATCAACTTACTGCAGATCAGATGGAAATGCTTGGGAAATCCGAGCACTGTTGAGTGCTCCCAGTGTCGGGTGTTCGTCAAGATTAAAGCTGATGCCGGATTCTCTACTTATTTCGTGGCGATTCCATTCATTTTGATTTCTGCAATCATGAGTTCAGCGCTGAAGTTTTTGCTGTTCAGTTACAGAGTGCTGACGCTTCTGGTTAATGGGTATAGAAGCGGTTATATGACAAATCAATTGCATTCAAAAAGCTCTAACGCTGGACAAGTAAGCAAGTTCGCAAGTGGGAGCCAAACGTATCTGTCTCCTTTACCGCTGCCTACGGGCTTGCCACCTGCCGACCACAGTCAAATTTCAGCTGAGATACGCGACGGCTATCTGGAGCTAGGCGCCTTTACACCGAATATTTTTGGTTGGCAGCTCACTTTTTTGGCTCCCATGACAATGCTCCTTTTGGCTTGCGTTATTTTTCCCATCTTAATGTTTTTGACGGGACTAGTTTGGGGTGAAGGGTTTTCAGATGCGGTATTAACGTCTTTGGATGCGTTTTTGTTTAGCATTCCTTTTGGCCTCGCAATTTTGTTAGTAGGTTTGGTTATTGCCTTGGTTCCACGGCTTCATGCTTACTTCAAACTCAGGGGCGTTGTCCCCACCCGTTTCAATCGCCAGCGGCGAGAAGTCTGCCTGGTGCCTTCGGATTCTGATATTCCAGTCTTTGTACCTTGGGAGGATATTCAGGCATGGGTTATTCAAGCTCAGGGAACCACTCAGTATGGCGTTCAGCGTCAATACGGCTTTGGGTTTGGTGGCGTTGATCCAAGCACAGGCACAAGCACCAGCCTGGAGATTATGAGCGCGGGTCTGCCGTTAGCCATCAGTACCTGGGAAGCGTTGCGGGCTTATATGGAGTACGAGGTTAATAGCCTGGAAGAGATTCAGGTGTCACAAGAGCTGCAAAAGCCTGGCGATCCCCCCTGGGAAGGCGTTCATACTTTCTATAATGCGCGGGAGCGCATGCACCAGCGTCGTAGGGAAGGCGAGGTTAGTCGGTTTTACCCTTTCTTTTGGTACTGCTACCACCTGATTACTCTCTGGACTCTACCCAATCATTTGACAGAGTGGGAGGTGCGCAAGGTTCAGCGCCTTAACCGGCGGGCAACGCCAGAATCGATTCAGCTGTGGTCTGAACCGCTGCCTGAAGAACAATGGGCAAAGCCCAGTGACGAACTGAAACGCCAGAGCGAGCGGGTGCTTGAGCTACAAAAGGCCCATCCGGGGAAAAGCACGCTCGAAATATTTGCCCAAGTGAGTAAGGAACTCGATGCCGAGACGTCGGTGACGGCATGAATAGATGACCAGGAATGACTGGGATGATGAGGAACACGTTTAGCGGGGTTAAACATCGGTGACCGTATTGGTCACTCGAGTGAACTCCTCAAAAGTATCAAGACGCCCAATTGGCTCACCAAAGACGCTGGCGGCCTGATCGTTCAAGCCGGTGACAAGCCATTACTGGGCGACCGGGAACAAGGGCTGGATGTACTGGCCTATCGACAAGCAGCGCAGGTGCTCCGTCCTATTCGCTCGACGGATAACGACGCATCGCCATGGGGCGGGTAGCCAAAAAGCAAGTTTACAATGCAGCGGAGCATCAGGTCTGGTTGGCCCGTTTTGACGGAGAAGCCAGCAGTGACTGAAGCACTGGATTTGGAGTTGATGCTGGCGCAATGGTTTCCGGAGATCGAGTTGGAATCGCTAACGGTTGAGGGTCGATCTGTCTGAGGATCCCGTCATTAAAATGGATGTTTATCAATGAATGAGCACAAGGCCAAGTCAGACTTGCCACCTGGAGTCGGTCGCTCCGAAACCTTTCCGACCGGCAGGCTTACTTTTTTGTCGCCTAAACCGCTACCTACTGCTGCAGAACCTATCGATTATGGTCATGTGGTGACTGACATTGGTGAAAGTTGCCTTGACTTCGGTACGGGCGTTCCGCCGGTTTTTGGTTGGCAAGCGACCATAGGCATACCCTTTTTTTTCTTTTTGCTTTTGGCTTTTGTTCTCCCTTTCCTGGCTTTGCTTGGTGGGTTTGTTTTTGGAGATGGCTGGGAAGATGCTCTATGGGGATGGCGGGTAACCTTTGATTTTGCTTTCTGGATTGCTGTTTGGGGAGGGCTTTTTGGTTTTGTCATGCTCTCTCTCCCTCGCTGGCAGGCATACGGGAAACTAAAATCCGTAATCCCGACCCGCTTCAACCGCCAACGCCGGGAAGTTTGTTTTGTGCCAGAAGGAGGGGGAACCCCAATCTTCGTTCCTTGGGAAGAGTTGGTCGCTTGGATTACAGAAGCACAGGGATTCACGGAATACGGCATTCAGCGCCAATATGGTTTTGGGGTTGGATTTTTTCATCCAGACACCGGTAAGAAACACACCCTGGAGTTTGAAACCTACGGCCGGTCCCAAGCTATCAGCACTTGAGAAGCAATCCGTGCTTACATGGAGTACGAAGTGCATACCCTAAAGGAAATCCAGGATCCACTGGACTTGCAGGGGCCTGATGACCCTCCCTGGGAAGGCGTCCATGTGTTCCGTAATGCCCGAAAACGAGCCCATAATCGGTACCGAGAGGGCGAGGCGGGCCTGTTTTATCTGGTTGGTTGGTATCTTTACCACATGATGACGCTTTGGACCGTTCCCAATCGACTGGTGGAATGGGAGGCTAAAAAGCTTAACACGATGAATCGTAGAGCCATGCCAGAATCGATGCAGCGCTG
The DNA here is from genome assembly GCF_947488835.1 of uncultured Marinobacter sp. Classification (GTDB taxonomy): domain Bacteria; phylum Pseudomonadota; class Gammaproteobacteria; order Pseudomonadales; family Oleiphilaceae; genus Marinobacter. The sequence continues at coordinate 475,841 of NZ_CANLBK010000002.1, forward strand.
GTCCGAGCTCTTACCGGAAAGTCAGTGGGCCAAGCCCAGTGATGAGCTGAAGCGTCAAAGCGAACGTGTCCGGGAGTTGCTAAAGGCCCATCCAGGGAAAAGCACGCTTGAAATATTTGCACAGGTCAATGATGAGTTTGATGCCAAGGCTTCGCTGACCGCGTGAAGGGTGTTTAGACAACTTCTAAACTAAACGACATGCCGTATCGCAGCTCAGGTATAAGTGCTTTTCCTGAGAGCCCCGAAAGGCGCATGTGCAGTGCCGAAGATCTTCAACCCGTCGGCGACTGCGCTGTGGTCGAAATCCTAATAAAAAACCTGCCCTGGATTATGGGCGCCTTTGCCCTTTTGCTAAGGCCCTTCGTCAAACTCCTCTCCAAGCTTCTGGATCGAGGCCTGGATGCGGGTGAAAGCTACTTCAGTCGCGAGACTGGTGAAGTGAGCTTTGCTGTGTCAGGGGGCAAAAAACTGACGGCCCCCTTTGAAGAGTTCGATGCCTATGTGGAGCGAGTGATCGAAGCGGGCGGTATGTTCTATCGCCTGATGTTTGTGCATCGCTACACCGGCAAGCAATTCAGTCAGACTTCCCTGAGCCGTGTTGAACCGGTGAAGGAAGAGGTGATGGCGCTGTGGGACATGCTCCAGCGGTACATGGATATATCCCAGCCTTTGTCCGATGTGCCAAGGCTGCAACCTTTCCGGCAGTTAGATCCAGTAGCGGCCAAGCATGATCAACGGATTGGTCGTATCCCCGTTTCTGGCGCGACATGGATATAGGCGCCTGAAAGCAGAGAGAAGGGACCGAATGGCTGAAGCGGCAAGCCGAGTATCCCTGGGACAGTCGGGTGTGCAAACTGACACCCCAGCCGGGTAGGATCTCGATGGAAGAATACCGCCAGAAGCGCCCAGCGGGCTCTTGGTCAATTTGAGACAAAGAGCCCGCAAATGGCCTGGTCTAACAGGAGACCGCGTTTGATGGCCATCGCACCGCCTACCAGTATGACCTCAATGGCCATCTGACCGAGAAGGCCGAGTACGGTACCTCCAGTGACGTGCTTCAAACCACCACCTATGAGCGGGACGCGCTCGGCCAGCTGCTGAAAAAGACGCTACCTGATGGCCGCGAGATTCAGTACGGCTATAACGCAGATGGCAAACTGATTGGGGTTGATGACGGCCACTGGCCTCTGGCTTTCGAGTACGACGAATTCGGCTTGCTGAAGACCGAACATCAGGGCTGGGCCACTCTCCGCTATAAGTATGACGATATGGATCGCCTGAGCGGCATGACGCTCCCCGATGGACAAGAATTGGCCTATCAACACGACAATGCCGGTTTGCTGTCGGGCATCGATCTAAACGGAAGTGCATTAACCCGCCACCGGCTCTCATCCACTGGCGATGAGATCGAACGCCAGCAAGGCGACCTGCTCAGTGCCTACGTTTACGATGAAGAAGGTCGGCTAACCCAGCACCGTGTACACCAAAGCCGTATCAAAGACATTACCACCCAACGGGATTACAAGTATGCTCCCAACGGTAACCTGAAAACGATTCAGGACAGCGCCAAAGGGCTGCGCGAATATGTTTACGACCCGATGGATCGTTTAGTCGGGGTGCGCGGTGATCTTTACGAGCAGCTGATCCATGACCCTGCAGGCAATCTACTGGAGCAGAGCGAGAGCGCCGCAAAGAACAAAGTCGCTAATGTAAAAGGCAATCGACTTACCATGCAGGGCGACTGCTTCTACGAATACGACGCTTACGGTAATCTGGTTGAAGAGCGCCGTGGCAAAGATCAGAAGCTAGTCACATGCTATACCTACAGTTGCGAACACAGGCTCACCAGCGTTACCAAACCGGATGGTAGCACTTGGCATTACGAATACGACGCCTTCGGTCGCCGTATCGCCAAAAGCAATGGCTTGGCCCGAACCGAATTTCTCTGGCAGGGCGACCGCCTGATTGCTGAGGAAACCGGGGATCAGTACCGCACGTACGTATATGAACCAGACACCTTTAGGCCGCTGGTCTTAGTCGATGGCTATGGCACCAAACAGTCAAACATTTACTACTACCATCTGGATCACCTGGGTACTCCTCAGGAACTGACTAACGCTAAAGGCGATGTGGTCTGGTCAGTAACCTATCGGGCTTACGGCAACGTGGTTCGTGCATTGGTTCAGGATATTGATAATCCAATCCGTTTTCAGGGCCAGTACCACGATATTGAAACCGGGCTGCACTACAACCGCCACCGCTATTACAATCCCAATACAGGGCGGTTTACAACGCCTGATCCGATTGGGCTTGCGGGCGGGTTGAATAACTACCAGTATGTTCCGAACCCAACGGGGTGGGTTGATCCGTTGGGCTTGGTAAGTGTTGCGAAGGACTCACCAGAAAGCGCTCCAAGAAGAGTATTTAGTCGTTCAGAAATGGAAGAGGAAATACTTGATAGAGTAGGAAATAACTTTAAGAATAGCCCTTTACGGCTAGAGTATGAGGCGGAAGTTTTAGGGCTATCTAAGTATACGGAGCAGCTTGTGCCAGGAATGTCCTTAACAGGTAAAAGAAATTTAGCATACGAGGCCAATGAAGCTAGAAGACAGCTCGGTGTTAAGTATAAGAATGCAACGCCCGGCCCTCTCAGAGATTTCATATATGACGTAAATAATGATCGATACAGCGATCCATTAGGGCCAACAGTTGAATTTTTAGTAGAACAAAAAGGTAAAACCTATACTGACATTGTTAATTCGGCATCTAGACCTAATCCAGATGTTGATAAATTACTCGGAGGGTTTAGTGTCTGGCTGAAGCAGCAGCCGGTTGAGTATGTTCGTAAACACAGCAATCTTGTTGGTTAGCATATGAAAGAATTCTATATCAGAAATAAAGTTTCGAAAAATAAATGTTTAAGATACAGCTGCGAATTTGGTCCCGTTGAAGAGGTAGATGTAGGCTCTGTATTATTAAATCCTAGGATGAAAGCGTGTTATGTGCGATTCTCGAAAGGGTTCTTGGGAGTCATAGGGTCAGTTTCTGGTCCAGTTTTATTTTTTAATGATCGTAGGTTTTATTTTTCGAATCCTAATTGGAATGTAAAAGTTGAGAATAAAAATGTGTTCTATTTATTTGAAAATGGAATTGAAGTTTTAAAAGAAAAGTATAATTCGCCCCCGTTGGACGAGCTTGATCCTTGGTCTGATGAGGAGTCTGAAGATTTTTTTATTTGGTTAGAAGCAAAAAGAAATGATGAGGAGTTTATGGAAATGTGGACGTTGTGTAAGGTCTGATTAACGCATGAGGAAACCCTTGTTAACTCAGTTTGAGTCCAAGTGTAATCCTCCCGTTTTTAACCCTCTACTCAACAAGGCGGAAGAAAATGGAGGGGTTACACAAGCAGCTCACTGACCACTCCCGCTCAAACCTTTAACCCGCTGCTCCAGCATCTCGGCATTCGCCTTTTCTGCCGAAACCGGCTCGCCAGCCGCCAATTCGATCCGCGACCAGAACCGTTTCGGAAGGTGGCTCAGTGCTGGCCCGCGGCAGTGGCTGAAAAAGCTACCCCAGGGCCCGCTTAGCGCCATGGGCACAACCGTTACAGGCCTGCGCTGCAGGAACATCTCTACGCCATTTTTGACGGTGCCTATTTCCCGTCAGAAGTCAGCTTCCCTTCCGTGAAAATACACACCACGTTTCCAGCATCCAACTCTTTGTCGATGCGCTTCAAATGAGCAACTCATACACGACCCGGCCGGCAACCTGTTGGAACAGAATTTGGGCCCTTCGACTGGTCAAACCGCCAATGTGCGCAGTAACCGGCTCACCATGCACGGTGACAGCCATTTTGAATACGACGAATTCGGCAACCTGATTGAGGAGCGGCGCGGCAAAGGCCAGAAACTGGTTACTCGGTATACCTACAACTGCGAGCACAGGCTTGATAGCGTCACAACGCCGGATGGCAGCACTTGGCACTACGAGTACGATGCCTTTGGCCGCCGTATCCCAAAAACCAACGGCCTGATTCGTACTGAGTTTCTGTGGCAGGGCGACCGACTCATTGCCGAAGAAACCGGGGATGATTATCGAACCTACCTTTACGAACCCGACAGCTTCAAACCCCTGGCGCTGGTTGAGGGCCACGGCCCGGATGAAGCCAAGGTTTATTACTACCACCTGGACCATTTGGGAACGCCCCAGGAACTGACCAATCAACAGGGCCAACTTGTCTGGTCAGTCACCTACCGAGCCTACGGGAATGTTGTTCAGCAGCAGGTTGCTGAGATTGATAACCCACTGCGCTTCCAGGGCCAGTACCACGATGTGGAAACCGGTCTGCATTACAACCGTCATCGCTACTACAACCCCAATACCGGGCGATTCATCACGCCGGATCCGATTGGCCTTGCGGGTGGGTTGAATAATTATCAGTATGTGCCTAATCCTACGGGGTGGGTGGATCCGTTGGGGTTGGTGAGCAAAAAAGGTGACTGTCCCGGTCCATCAAATCTGAAAGTTCCATTAGATGAATATAATGCAATCCGAGCCCGCTCTTTGGTTAATCCGGAATCGGACACGTTGGTTCTTGGTAAGTACACTCCTACAGTAACGAACGGTGTTGAGGACTGGAGGACACCTGGTGCAGACTCGTATATCACTATGGCGGAAAAGGAGGGGGCGTCATATTTTTCGCTAGGTTCCGAGTGGGGGACTATTCAAAATAAGTATGATTTGTCAGATCAGGAGATGTTTGATCTTTTTAATGTTCCCGTGCTGGACGATGCATATAGAAATGGAAAACTTGTGAAGTTTTCTCATGATCCACGAGAGTATGATGGGTTTATCAGGCAAGAGTGGAATTACATTAAAAAGCACTACAGCGTAACGCACCTAGTCAAGAGCAAGGGCTTTTACCATGCCAAATGATACTAACGTAAAAATAGCAGAGAAACTGATAAAAGACTTATCTGTGTTTTTTGAAGATGCTGGTGATGACTTCGTTATAATCGAATCAACAGACTATCCAATGATGATGGTGCAAATAGAATTTACAGTATATAACTATTTTTTGGCGAGGTTGACGCTACAGAGTAAATCGATATCGTTTTCAATTATGAATTGTGGGCAGTGTTTGAAAGTCACTCAAGGAATGGTACCGCTTGAAAACCTTGCAAATGAAGTGGCGGAATTCGACGAGAATATTAGGCTTCGGATACCAGATAAATACCTTTCTGCAAAGCCATGGATCAGAAATTGATGGCAGGTGTAAGCCAGGGGCTGCAGGTATATGCACGCATGTTCTGAGCGAGGAAACCTTATGCTCGGTACACATCGTGTGACCTATGACGGGGATAATTCAAAAATAACGTGGGAGTACAACGGAAGTAGGCAATCCATCGAGCTAAAGGCCGCAAATCAATATGCTTTGGATGAACAAACTGGTTTTATTATTGTCCTCACTGGTGCCCACGTAGTGCCTGATAATTTATACCTCATCAGTGTCGAAGATGGGAGTTGTAAGTCGGTGCAACAGCCATCAGGTTTTGCCTTCTATTACCTCACCAATCATTCAAAGCTGGGGGTATCGGTTGTATGTGTATCAGACGATCCGGTGGAAGGCTGGCGTGACTGGCATTTTTCATTCGACCCTGCATCCAATAACTTAATCAGAGCCATCCCAGCTCACTGACCACTCCCCCTCAAACCTTTAACCCGCTGCTCCAGCATCTCGGCATTTGCCTTCTCCGCCGAAACCGGCTCGCCAGCCACCAATTCGATTCGCGACCAGAATCGTTTCGGTAGGTGGCTCAGTGCCGGCCCGCCGCAGTGGCTGAAAAAGCTACCCCAAAGTCCCCGCAGCGCCATAGGCACAACAGGCACGGGCCTGCGCTGCAGGATAATTTTAACGCCGTTTTTGAAGGTGCCCACTTCGCCGTCAGATGTGAGCCGGCCTTCCGGGAATATACACACTACATTGCCAGCATCCAGCTCTTCGTCTATGCGGTCGAAAGCTGCGTCGTAAATCTCAGGCACTTTAGCCTTGGGGCCGATGGGAATGGTTTTGGCGAGCCTGAACAGGGCACCAAGAATGGGCATTTTGAAGATCTGGTGGTCCATCACGAATCGGACCGGGCGGCGTACCGCGCCAGCGATTACAAGCGCGTCCATGTAAGTTACATGATTGCAAACCAGCAGCACCGGGCCTTCTTCCGGAATCTGGCGAAGGCCTTCATGGCGCACACGGTAGATGGTGTGTGACAGTATCCAAACGATAAACCGCAAAGCGAATTCCGGAACCTGCTGGTAAACGAAGCCAGCTACGATCAGGTTCATGATGGAGAGCACCAGAAAGAACTCTGGAATACTGAGTCCGATCACGCCCAGCATTAAAATACCCATGCCAGCGCTGACTACCATGAATAGTGCGTTGAATACGTTTAGTGCCGCAATTACGCGGGCCCGCTGGGGTTCCGGGGTTTGTTGTTGTACAAAGGCATAGAGCGGCACGATAAACAGGCCGCCAAAAAAGCCTATGCCCAGAAGATCAATGGCCAGTTGCCGGTGTTGGCTGTCGGTGACGAGCATCCACCAGTCGGTCGGCACAGGATTGGCGGGCATATTGAAATACAGGTCAAGCCCGAACAGGCTGATGCCCAAAGAGCCGATGGGCACTATACCCAGTTCAATGCGGTGCCCGGATAGGCGTTCGCACGCCACGGAGCCCAGTGCGATCCCAATGGTGAATACGGCGAGCAGCAAGGTGACAACGGTTTCGTCGCCCATCAGGTCGGTTTGCGCGAAGCTGGGAAACTGCGTGAGGTAAGCAGCGCCTAGAAACCAGAACCAGGAAATGGCCATGATGCACAGCAGTACGGAGTGGTTCTCGGCCGCCAGTCGCATCAGGTTCCAGGTTTCTTGCAGAGGCCGGAAGCCAATTTTCATATGCGGGTTGGTTGAGCCCGTCACCGGAACTTGTCGTGCGGCCAGATAACCAACAATGGCAAGAGCCACTACTCCGAACGCGGCCAGTTTCTCCGGCTGCTCGCTGCCCATTAACAAGCCAGCTGCAAGCGTACCCACCAGGATTGCAACGAAGGTGCCCATTTCTACCAGAGCATTGCCGCCTACGAGTTCATCATTTGTGAGCACCTGGGGCAGGAGGGCGTATTTGACCGGCCCAAAGAAGGTGGATTGCATGCCCATCAGGAATAGTAACAGCAGTAGAGCTTCATACCATCCGTGCCAGAGGCCAACGGCGGCCAGCACCATGATGGCAATTTCCGCCAGTTTTACCCATCGGATAACCTGAGATTTTTCGTACTTGTCGGCTAGCTGGCCAGCAATGCCCGAGAACAAAAAGAACGGCACAATGAACACGAAGGCTGCGATATTCACCGCCACATCAATCGACAGGCCCATCAAGCCGCCTGCGGTATAGGTGATTAAAAGCAGCAGGACATTGCGGAACAGGTTGTCGTTGAAAGCGCCGGAAAATTGCGTGAGGAAAAACGGCAGGAACCGGCGCTTTGAAAGCAGCCGAAACTGGCTGTGATCGTCCATGATGTTTATCCCTTATCAATACTTGGGTCGCGAATCTGCCATAAACCGGATCGCTACGCAGGGTGTTGGCTTGTGTTTATTCCGGTAGGTCGCACGCGTAAATTACGTAACTTTTGCTCAGCCGATCGTGAATCAGACGACCGCTCAAAAAGGCATTAATGAGCCAAATTGCATTCCATAGCAGCGCGGTAGTAAATATGAATATCAGCAAGCGTGCAAGGCCTCATGGCGGCCTCCGCGAATAAGTAGCGCATCCTGTTCTTCAGCCTCTTGCGGGTCCGGGTGAGCAATAAACTTGTCGGCCCTGGGTGGTGGCGCCTCTTTTGGTCGAGCGGTTGGACGGCTCTCATTGATAAATTCAGGGTCGTATTCAACGCAGTCGGGCAGGAGCGTTATTTTATCGAAAAATCGCTCCCTTGTTGGTACTCTTCCGCCCCGGTGATTCACTAGGCACTCGTGATAGGGTGCTTTCAAGGAGAGCAAGGATGCCCAAATTTTACTGTCTTATTTCGCTGCTGTTTATGGCTGCATGTAACCCAGTTCAGGACTTTTCCCGGCTGACGTTCGATATACCTGTCCAAGCCAATCGGGGCTATACAGGGTCAGACCCGGAAAAGGTAAATCTGACCTACGCCATGAGCATAATTAACCTGCTCAAGGAACATGATATCGATCCCAAAGCGGTCAAAATGCGGGTTGATCGAGAGAATAGCCATGCAGTAATTCTCAGTATTCACGAAAGTGGCTCACATGAAGAAAAATTGGAGAGCTTTGAGGGAGCTTTAAAGGACATTGTTCATGCGCGAGGGATTTTGCCGCTGAAACTCACGCTCAATGTCTATCCGCCATCTCCGGACAAGGCTGGTTCTGGCTCGAAAACCTTGGAGGTGTTACATGGACGTGAGGTGGAGGTGAGTCTGGAAGGTCTGGGGTTAAGTCACACCTACGGAATGGCGGAGACACTACAGGATGCTTTCTCAGGCACCCAGCCACAGGCAGAAGCCTTCTGCTCCGTGACTGCAAAATTGAGCCCGGCGCTTCCTTTTACCTATTTGCAAGAGCGTGCCCGTGGGGCTGGTGAAAACGGACGCTTCACAGCATCCACAAAATCCTATTCTGGCGAGTTTCATGCGGATCTTGTTTTTAATGATGAGAACATGCGTAAGATGGTGGAAAACCAGGATGTGTTGCTTGCCATGCCATTTGATAGCAGTGCCAAGGTGAGTATGTTCAAAGGGCATCTGAACCAGATTGCTCTGCATATTGGGTCTGTGGGGACTTTCGATTTCAGTCATGCAGGGGTCGATAGTGTCACTCGTTCCAGATTGCGAAACCGCTGCGAGGATCTGGCGGTAAAGATGGGCAGGCCCTTCACCTTTGTGATAGGTGACAGCCTGGACCGCTTGGCATCGGTAAGTTCGCTTCTGCCCCATTGAAAGTTACGGGAGACTGCCGGGTAAGCTCAAGGCAAACATCCCACATTGAGTTCGCGAGGTGATAGCTCTATAATTCCGCCGTTTTAGCAGCGTGATGACCCATGGAGGGGACAGAGACGATGAGGGAATCCCGCGCCACTCTTGCGGAAGATGCCTACCTGCCGGATATGTTCCGGGACATGCTGCTGCGTGATCCCAGTATTATGTCGACCTTTCAGCTAGTCCAGTCAGGGTTCCCTCTGGTCCGCTCACCCGGGCTTTCATCAATTGAAACTATTAGGTTTATGCGATCGGCGGGGAAAGCGTCGGCACTGACATGATTGTGGCATTTAAAGTATTTAATATATTATTCTTTTTATACGCCTTGTATAAAGTAACGACCATTTTCTACACCTCCGTATGGTGGCGAATCCATCGGCGCTCTGATGTTAAGTTGGCAACCGAGCTTAAGAATAATTCTCAACCCCTTTATCACTTGACTGATTCGCAGCTCAATCTCTTGGCACGCCTGCTGAAGAGAGAAGGCATTTACGAGAAAAAACGCTTTGATAAGCAGCTTTTGAGCGCAGAAGTTTACTGCATTGAAAATGCCGACATTACGAAAAAGGACTGGTTGAAAAGCAATTCAGAGCTTTGTGTTGCCCACAAGGTTAACGGTTTTGAATTGTTTATTCCCGGGCGATTTAAGTTTATTGAGATGCCAGAACCGATTAAAGAAATCAGGGTGGTATTTTATGGCCACATTGCCGTACTTGTGGAAGCGCCGGGCCTTTTCGATATTTATCAGGAAGAAGAGGAGGCCTTGCCGTATGAGCCTTATGTCAGAGTAACAAAAACACCAGTTGCCTTATGGCATGACGTTAGTGCTCAGGACGCCCGGTTTAATATAAAGGGGGCTGGTGAGGGATGGATCACAGAGCCGTTAGGCAACTCTGGCTTACTGGTTTATCGCCGGAATCCGGTGATTGAGGGAATACTTTTTGTTACTGCCGTTTCCGGCGGGCTTTCTGCCTTGGTCGCTGGAATTGCCTGTATTGCAGCGGGTGATGCCTTAGGCTTGCCGAGCTTCTTTTTTCTCTGGGCAGCCATCTGGTTTTTACTTGTTCTTTTGTTCTGCGTTTATGAGGTGCGCCTCGTCAACAGAGAGCCTGTGATACTCGCAGACAGACATACAAAATCATTAAGGATCTTTGATACCGAAAATGTATGCTCGGAACTTAAATGGGATGAGATCTGGCTACGGTTTCAAAACGAATCCGGCTGGCCCGTCGGTGGAATGATGGAGGTGTTGAATGCTGCACATATCCATATTTATCGTGGAGATGTGATGATTGAGCCGATTATTTCAATGAGGGTTCCCTACTACCAATCATCTTTTGCAGTGTGGAATAGTATTTCCGGGTTTATGCAAAATGACTTTCAAGGGGAAGATGGCACTTTCGAGATAGGAAATGACGGTAGTCGGAAAAGTGTATTGGTTTCAGGTTGCCGGCGGTTCGTTGGCCACGTTAAGAATAATTACCTGAGCAAGGGCCTTGCCGCGCAGTTTGGGTGGGCTTTGGTAACGTTCGTCACCATGGGACCTTTTCCCTTTTTGGTGGCGGAATTGATAGCCAGGCTGAGATTTCGTCGGGCATCGCGTAGCTGTATGGATTTATCCTAAGCACCGTAGGCTGTTTGCGTGGACAGTTACAATGGTCTACTCCCAGCGCTATTCCCGATTGCGCGGCCAACCCTCCGGCACCACAAACACGCGGTCCACCTCCTGCCAATTACCGGCCGGCCGGTCTTCCCGCAGCACGGCAAACAGCTGCGGAATACACCTGTCTTCTACTCGCCTAAGAGCATCCATAGCAAGTTCGGCATCTGGCTTCTCGCCCTGAAACCAGCCGCCAATCCAGTGTGGTTTATTGAGTACAACCCAATGCGAGGTGTCTAATACTTTTGCGTGGCAAACGTACAGCCATCGCCCACGCAGATGCTCGCTGGGAACATAATCCGGCGCTGTTGCCTGCGGCGCATCGGGATAGAACAAATACCCCGGCATGAAAATTCGCGGTGTCAGCGGTCCGGTAATACCGGCTTCGGAGAGCATTGCGAGTGTTTCCGGCAACCATGTGCGCCTGCTTTGTTGTTCGAGCAGGCTGGTCGTTTTTATGTCCAGGCGGTCTCTGGCATTGGGGCCGTACCATAGGGTTGTCCCGTTGGGCTCTGGCATGCCAAGGTAAAACTTGATGGCGATTTCGTGGTGTTCAACGCGGTCTTCTGCACGATTGTGCACCACGAAATCCAGCTCTCCGATGGTGTGCCCGGCAGATTGTATCTGTTGGTTCTTCATCAAAATGGGCCAGCCGAGCAGGTCGTCCAACAAAACCTGATACAGCCGCTCGAAATAGAATCCCAGCCTGCGCTGTGGCGGCTCCCTCAATAACGGAGGTGCAGCCTCAGGATCTTTATCCCATAGCTTAAGCAGGTCAGGATAGTTCGAAGGCAGATACTCTGCAGGCTCAAAAATGATCGGCGAATGCATCAGTTGCGGTGCCTGGCACAACCAGGCGAGGTGGTTGATCGCTGGCGTTCGGTAAGGCCTGGTCAGTTCCGGCTTGAGGTTTGCGTCCATCCGTCCAGAATACCGTAAACTGTGAGGTAATAAAGATGCGGCAGTTCCGTGCCAGTCAAAACGCAGGGTTCACCGCTTGAAGCAAAAGGATACGGAAGGAGCAAGTATGCAGTACCTACATACGATGATCCGCGTAAGCGATCTTGATAAATCCCTGCATTTTTTTTGTGACTTGCTGGGTATGGTCGAGATCGACCGAAGAAGCAGTGAGAAAGGCCGTTTTACGCTCGTGTTTCTCTCAGCGGCAAAGGACGAAGCTCAAGCGCGCGAGCATAAGGCGCCTACGCTGGAGCTGACCTATAACTGGGATCCGGAAGAGTATGACGGTGGTCGTAACTTTGGCCATCTGGCTTACCGAGTGGATGACATCTATGCGCTTTGTGAGTCGCTGCAGGCCGGTGGCGTTACGATCAACCGCCCACCACGGGATGGGTACATGGCGTTTATCCGTTCACCAGACAATATTTCCATAGAGTTACTACAGAAAGGCGAGCCGTTGGCGCCTAAAGAGCCTTGGGTCAGTATGGAGAATACCGGCAGCTGGTGAGTGCGGTATGCCCGCCGGAATTGCAGATAGCGCGAAACAACCATAGAATTGCGAAGATACTAAAAGTTAGTTTTAACTAACGCTTCAAGCATCAGGACGATGCGATAAAACAGGGAAATGTTTGATGGAAGATTGGCAAGGATGCCTCGCCCCCCAATGTCAGACCGCATTGCTGTACGCCCGCGAAGATGTTGATCGTCGTGGCGGCGTAGTCATAACGGTTGAAGATTTCCTGCTCGCTTTGTTGGAATCCAGCCCTTCCGTGAGCAACTTCTTGCGCGGCTCAGGCGTGGATATGGACGAGCTGATCCGCACCATACAATGTGAACAACCCATAGTGACTGAAGTAGGCGGTGAAGGCCTGCTGTCCTCCCAGCTTATCTATTGGCTGGCAACTGCCCGAGAATCCTTTGGTACGCCTGCCTGGCTTGATTGGCCTCAGCTTCTGGAAGTGCTCGCAAGGCATGCAGAGCGCCTGCAGGAAAAGGCTTACGTTGCCGTGCTGGAGTTGGTGTCACGGTGGCCTGAATCGAGTGAAATGTGTAGTGAAGGCGGGCGTTCGGAAAGGCCAGGCATTGAGGATGAAGAGGCAGTGCCGATAGTGATTGCTGATGCGAATTGGATCGAGCTTGCAGAAGATGTCGCCATTACTCTTGCCGCAACGCCGGGCGTTGTAGTGTGGGTCAGGGGAGAGCGTGGCGCGGGCAAGTCTGTTTGGCTGCGGTCCCTATTGTCGTCACTGGCACAGCCATATGTTGAGATGGATCTGCGCAGTGAAACGGAGGTAATGGCCAGCGAACTTGCGGTCATTCCCGCCAATGGTGAAAAGCCTTGGCCGGTTTTGGTGCTGGATAATGTATCGCCGGTCGATTTGATGGTATTGATGGATCGTCCTTTGGGTCTGGCATCCGAGCTTGTTCAGCGATGGCAAGGGCCTATAGTGCTGTTGGGGCCAGATACGCCACAAGGCAGCGAAAAGCCATGCCGTGCTCTGGAGCAACAGCTTGGGCGTACGCTGGAGGTATGTAACATGCCGCTATCCAGCGAGCTGCAACGCAAAGCCATTCTGGTTGCCCATCAAGCAAACATCGAGCGCCGCTGGAATATACTGCTCTCTCAACCCGTGATTCAATTTGCCTCATCCCGGCACAGTCGATGTGTGTGTACGCCCGGAGGAATGTTGCAGTGGGTGGAGCGAGCTGCGGCACGGCTGGAACTGTTTGCGCGGCGTGGCCCGGTAGGATCCGTAGCTTTGTCCGGGCAGGCCGACACGCTCCGGCGTCAGAGCCTTGTTGCTATGGCGCGACAAGAACCACTCGAAGAGATTGAGCAGTCGTTAGAGGAAATACATTTGCTGCGCACGGCTGCTGAAGTAGCCTGGCATGAACGCAAAGCTGCCGGAACCTTGAACCGACTAATGGTGGAGGATTTACGGTATGAACTGGAACGCTGGCTTGCAGCGCGGCCCGGGCCGGTTCACTATGGGCCCCATTGTGATCACCACCATGGAGAATTTGCGAGTGCGGGATCTGGAAATCTACATTCGTGACCTGGAAGCAGGCGCCGTTCATTGTTGGCTTGAAGGTCATGTAAAGCAGTTGGTACTCGATGACAGTGATGTTGCATCCGTTACCAAGGGTACGGCTATTTTTGGGGACGCTCAGCTGAAAGTAACCCTCTATCCCCAGGCGTTCGGGAAGCGATTTACATCACTAATTATAGAAGGTGAGCAGCTACCCTGGAACAGCGATCTGGAGTGTGCACGCAGTGCATGGCGAACCATGGACACTGAAATCCGCTGCAGCCCGGGAGAGTGGAAAGAAGGCGAGCCGGCGGAAGATGAGAAATGGTGGCGGCTGGATAGTCGCGGTGAGCAGCTTGTTGTCTGGAACTGAGTGTTCAGAAACTGAGTTGCCCAGAACGAAAAAAGGCAGCCGCTAAATAAATAGCAGGCTGCCTTTTTACATCAGATCAGGTTTCAGTCGCTCAGGATAGAAACATTATCTGCTTGCAGGCCCTTGTCGGCGTCAACAACGCTGAATCGAACCAGTTGGCCTTGGCGAAGCACGCGGCGGCCACTTCCACGAATGGCGCGGAAGTGAACAAATACTTCGTCTCCGCTGTCGCGGACAATAAAGCCGAAGCCCTTCTTGACGTTAAACCACTTTACAGTGCCTTCTTCGTCGCCTTCCGGGCTGTCGTCGTCGTAGTCGGCCTCATCATCGGCATAGTTCTGGTTGGAACTCTGGCTACGTGATGGTGAGCTGGCGCGCTTCGACGAGCCCCGTGTGGGCTGCTTGGCTGCGATGGCAACGGCCACAAAGCCGACAATGCCAAAAACAATTAAGCTGATAACGTATGCTGCGATACCCTGCGCGCTGCCGAGAACGAACGGCGTGCTTGTTGCCAATTCATTGCTCTGGGACTGAGACAGGATCTGGAACAGCTCCGGGGTAAAAGAAACCAGCAGAAAGCCTAGGATAAATGGGGCGGGAATAGCGATCAGAATAGCAACAAGGATCGCTTTGGCTGGATTACGCATTGACTGAGAATTCTCCATATTTCATTAACGCTGACGATAAAAAACCGGATATCGGGTAAAATCGTTTATCCGGCCAGTGATTACCGCCTGATTTCCTGGAAAACGGGAACTCGGGCGGGCAAAAGCGGCATGATAGCAGATTATCCCTGCTGCTTACCAAGCGCCTGTTGTGCCGAATGCCACAGAATGTCGTTAGAAGGCATTTTGGCTGCACTTTCTACCCATCTACGTGAATTATTCATCTGACGGAGCTTTAGTACCTGATGAGCCAAAAAGACCTGCAAAACAGACTGGATGAACTTGAAACACGGCTTGCCTTTCAGGACGACGTTATCAACACCTTGAGCGAGCAGGTAGCAAAACAGGAGATGGATATTCGTGAACTCTGGAATGCCAAGCGATTACTGCACAGTCAGATAAAGGATGTTTCTTCATCCAATATCAAGCGTGAAGAGGAAGAGGCTCCGCCTCCGCATTATTGATTCATGAATGCGTTCTTAGAAAGCAAAAGGCCAGGGCATAAGCTCTGGCCTTTTGGTTTCAGATCGTCTTGAGCCTGCAGTTCAGGCGAGCAGTTCCACCAGAATCTGTTCATAGATTTGGGAGAGGGTGTCCAGATCGTCAGCTTTCACACACTCGTTCACCTTGTGAATCGTCGCATTGATCGGTCCCAACTCCACAACCTGTGCGCCGGTAGGTGCAATGAAACGCCCATCAGACGTGCCCCCTGAGGTAGAGAGCTCGGTTTCACGCCCGGTCACATTGCGGATGGCGCTTTGAGTGGCGGAGACCAATGCACCTTTATCAGTGAGGAAAGGTCGGCCACTGAGATGCCATTGCAGGTCATATTTCAGGTTGTGCCGATCAAGCGTAGCGACAACCCGCTCTTCAAGGCTTTCTGCAGTGTTCTCTGTGCAGTAACGGAAGTTGAAGTGCACCAAACACTCACCGGGAATGATGTTACTACCGGTGCCGGCTTCAACTTTGGTGATCTGAAAAGTGGTGGGTGGGAAGTAATCGTTGCCGTTATCCCAGAACTCGTTAGCCAAGGAGTGCAGAGCGGGTGCAACGGCATGAATGGCATTTTCCGCCAAGTGCGGGTAGGCCACGTGGCCTTGGGTGCCATGCACAGTGAGGTAGCCGTGCAAGGAGCCGCGCCGTCCATTCTTGATCACATCGCCCACTTCTTGCGTGCTCGATGGCTCACCAATCAGACACCAGTCCATCTTTTCTGAACGGGCTTCCAGTGCTTCGATCACCTTTACGGTGCCGTTCTGGGCCGGGCCTTCTTCATCGCTTGTGATCAGCAGAGCAATGGAGCCACGATGATCTGGATGGGTGCTCACGAAACGCTCGCAGGCAGTAACGAATGCCGCAAGGCTGCCTTTCATATCTGCAGCGCCACGGCCAAGGAGGTAACCGTCTTTTATAACCGGGTCAAACGGTGGATGAGCCCAGTTTTTCTCCGGCCCGGTAGGCACCACATCGGTATGGCCGGCAAACGCCAGAACAGGGCCCTCAGTGCCTTTACGGGCCCAGAGATTGTCGGTATCGCCAAAGCGCATGTGTTCGCCGCTAAATCCAAGAGGGGCCAGGCGAGACATCATCAACTCCTGGCAGCCGGCGTCTTCTGGAGATACCGAAGGGCGGCTGATCAGGTCAATGGCCAGGTCGAGCGTTGGGGATTTAGTTGTTTGCATGCAGTTCTTCATTCAGCTCGATGGCGGATTGGTTGGTTTTGCATTCCACAGCGCCGGATTGGCTGTTGCGGCGGAAGAGCAAGTCTGGCTTACCGGCCAGATCGCGGGCTTTTACCACTTCCACTAGCTCGTTGCTGCCGTCGAGTAAGGCAACCTTGGTGCCGGCTGTGACATACAGGCCGGATTCAACCGTGCAGCGATCACCCAGAGGAATGCCGATGCCCGCATTCGCGCCGATCAGGCAGTTTTCACCCACGGAAATAACCATGTTGCCGCCACCGGAAAGGGTGCCCATGGTGGAGCAACCGCCGCCCAGGTCGGAACCTTTTCCAACCATAACGCCCGCAGAAATGCGGCCCTCAACCATGCTCGTACCTTCTGTGCCGGCATTGAAGTTGATAAAGCCTTCGTGCATTACCGTGGTGCCTTCGCCCACGTAGGCGCCGAGGCGCACTCTTGCGGTGTCTGCAATACGAACGCCGCTGGGCACCACGTAGTCCGTCATTTGTGGGAATTTGTCGACGGATTTTACGTCCAGAGTCCGACCTTCAAGGCGGGCTTTAAGCTGGCGCTCCGGCAGCTCGTTCAAGTCAATGGCGCCTTCGTTGGTCCAGGCAAGGTTCGGCAACAGGCCGAAGATGCCGTCAAGTTTGAGACCGTGGGGCTTAACGTGTCGATGGGAAATCAGGTGCAGCTTGAGGTAAACCTCTGGCGTGCTGGATGCCGTACCGTCTGTTTGCAGGACGGTCACGACCACTGGGCGCTTGCTGCCGGCAGCCTTCTCTGCCAGTGACGCCTGCTCTGTGGCGCCGATCTGGCGTAGGGCAGTGGCTAGTTGTGTAAGCTGCTCAGCGGTTGCCTGGATGGCCTGATTGCCGCCCTGATAGTTCAGTACAGTTTCGACTGCATCTATCAGCTCTGTTTCCGGTGTGATCATCGGTTGCTGGTAAAAAACTTCCAGCCATTCGCCCTGGTTGTTTTGGCTGCCGATACCTATACCGAATGCAAAGCTCATGCAGTGATTGCTCCTGTCTATCTGATAGTTGCTATTTGATGGTTGTTGCCCAGTCGTCGGCGTTAAAGCCGACATACACTGCGCCGTTATGTTCGACCACGGGTCGTTTAATGATGGAGGTGTTTTCCAGCATGATGTCGTGGGCAGAAAGGGCGCCAATAGTATCACGAACCTCTTCGCTGAGCTTGCGCCAGGTGGTGCCTCGGCGGTTCAGCAGGGTTTCCCAGCCCACTGCCTCCTCCCATTGGGATAGCCGGTCCCCGTTCAGCCCTTCTTTTTTGAAGTCGTGAAACTCGTAAGAAATTCCCTGGTCATCAAGCCATTTGCGGGCTTTTTTGACGGTGTCGCAGTTGCGGATGCCGTAAAGTTTCATAACTCAGCTTGCCTTTACAAATTCAACAATGCGTTTTGCTGCTTCCACACACTCTTCCAGCGGTGCAACCAATGCCATACGAACCCTGTTCTCTCCCGGATTGTAGCCGTCCACAGTGCGGGATAAGTAGCGGCCGGGAAGAACATGGACGTTTTGCTGAGCCGATAACTCTTTCGCAAAGGTTTCGTCATCCATGGGCGTGATCGGCCATAGATAAAACCCGGCATCGGGAAAATCGACGTCCATCACTTCGCGCAGAATGGGCACTACAGCTTCAAATTTTGCGCGATAAGCCGCCCGGTTTTCCCGCACGTGGTCTTCATCCTGCCATGCGGCAATGCTGGCTAGCTGGTTATGAACCGGCATGGCACAGCCATGATAGGTGCGATAGCTCAGGTAGCCTTTGAGTATGCTTGCATCGCCGGCAACGAAGCCTGATCTAAGGCCTGGCAGATTGCTACGCTTCGAGAGGCTGTGGAAAACAACGCAGCGCGCGAAGTCGTGACGACCTATCGCTGCACAGGTCTGTAGTAAGCCTTCGGGTGGATTGTTTTCATCGGGGTAAAGTTCGGAATAGCATTCGTCTGAGGCGACGATGAAATCGTATTTATCTGCCAGTTCAATAACTTTTTTCAGTGTCTCTCGTGGTATGACAGCGCCGCTGGGATTGCCGGGTGAACACAGGAACATAACCTGGCAATCCAGCCATACAGAGTCGGGCACTGCATCAAAATCAGGAATGAAGCCGTTGGAGCCATCACAAGGAAGGTATACCGGCGTAGCACCTGCCAAAAACGCCGCGCCTTCATAAACTTGATAAAAGGGGTTGGGGCTTACAACGGTTGCCTGCTTGCTGGCATCCACCACTGCCTGCACCAGTGAAAATATAGCCTCCCGGGTGCCGTTTACCGGAACGATGTTCTGATCCGGGCTCAGGGAGCCAGTTTTCAGTTGGAAGCGCTTCGTAGCCCACTGACTTATCGTTTCCCGCAGCTCATCCAAACCACGGGTGGTGGGGTAGTTGGCCAGGCGATCCAGATTGTCGGCAATCACCTGCTTCACAAAGTCAGGAGCCGGGTGTTTGGGCTCACCGATACCAAGAGATATGGCTGGCAGATGCTTGGGTACCGAAATGCCTGCTTTGAGTTTCGCCAGTTTTTCGAAAGGGTAGGGGTGAAGCTTGTTCAAATTCGGGTTCATTGAATTTCATCCAGCATTTTGCACAGGTCTTGCTGCAGGGCGCGGCATACGGAAGGGTCGCTTATTGGCTCACCGTGCTCATCAGTCACAAAGAAAACGTCCTCCACCCGCTCGCCCAGGGTGGCGATTTTGGCATTACTCAGGCGTATGCGGTGATCCAGCAGTACCTGCCCAATCCGAGCCAGAAGGCCGGGGCGGTCAGGTGTCACCACTTCAATCACTGTGCGCTCGTTAACGGTGTCGTTAGAGAACAACACTTCAGTCGGGAACGCAAAATGCCTGAGTTGCCGTGGTGTACGGCGATGAATAATGTCCGGGTAGTCTTCAGGGTCGTCCAGCTCTTCGATCAGGCGCTTGCGTACCCGCTCTTTGCGGGCCGGGTCGATACCCAACGGCTGGCCCTTCTCATCCAGCACAACATAGGAACTGATTGTGAAAGGACCATCATTCGAACTGATGCGCGCATCCACAATGTTGAGATTGAGTTGTTCCAGTACGGCCGTGGTTGCTGCAAACAGCGTAGCTCGATCTTTAATGTAAATAATGATCTGGGAAAAGCCGTCTGTGGGGCCACCGTGAGTGTCCCGAATAAGCACGAGCGGGCCGGGCGTGTCGCCATGATTGATGATGGCTGCAGTTTGCCATGCTATATCAACCGTTGAGTCCTGCAGGAAGTAATCCTCGTCAACGGTTTCCCAGATAGCGTCTATCTGTTCATCATTGATATTTTGGGCATGAATAAGTTGCCTTGCCTCAGACTGGGTTGCGCGCACCCACTCCTGCCGGTCTACCGGAATCTCGGTGCCGCGCCTTAGGGCTCGTTTGGCTTCTATATACAGTTGACGCAGTAGAGATGCTCGCCAGGTGTTCCAGAGCTTGGGGTTGGTGGCGCTGATATCGCACACAGTAAGGATGTACAGATAATCCAGGTGCGCCTGGCTCGGTACCGCCCGAGCAAAGGAGCGAATGATGTCGGGATCAGAAATATCTTTACGCTGGGCCGTCATGGACATCAACAGATGGTTTTCCACCAGCCAGGAAACCAGCTGGGTATCGCGTTCGCTCAAATGGTGGCGCTGACAGAAAGCTTCAGCGTCCATGGCACCAAGCTCTGAATGGTCCCCGCCGCGGCCTTTTGCAATGTCGTGATACAGGCCAGCTATATAGAGCAGCTCGCGTTTGGGCAGGCCATGGATCAGACGCGCCGCTAATGGATAGTCGTCGCGGGCGTCCGGGCCGCTCATCCGCACCATGTTGCGCACTACCCGCATGGTATGAGCATCAACCGTGTATATGTGAAAAAGGTCGTGCTGCATTTGGCCAATAATCAGGCCGAACTCTGGCAAATAGCGCCCAAGCACGTTGTATTTCTTCATGGCTGAGAGGATTTCGTCCAGTGCATGGGGTGTTCGCATCAGTTCCATGAACAAGGATGTAACCGCCAGGTCAGAACGAAAGGCGTCGTCAATCAGGTGCCTGTGTGCCCGCAAAGACCGGATAGTCGTTGCCCGGATGCCCTTGATTTCAGGATGCTGGGCCATCAATACAAAGATTTCCATAATGGCGTAGGGCGAGTAGGCAAAAACCTGGTTATTTACTGCTTCTATATAGTGGTTGCGGATCTGGAAGCGATTGTTGATCGGCTGAATATTGTCTTCGGTGCCCGTGCCGAGTATGGCCTCGTCGTAAAACTGAAGAATAACGTCTGCCAATTCTGCCAGCGCCAGTACCGCACGGTAGTAGGATTGCATCATCAGTTCGACATCCAGTCGCTTGCCTTCGTCCTTATAGCCCAGCATTTGGGCCAAAGCGCGCTGATGATCAAATAGTAGGCGGTTTTCGTTACGGTCTGCGATCAACTGGAGGCCATAGCGCAATCGCCATAGCAGGGTTTCGCCTTCCAGCAGAACCTGGTGCTCCTCATCGGTAAGGATGCTGAAGCGGGTCAGGTCGGCGATACTCTGCAGGCCAAAGTGCCGCTTGGTTATCCAGCCAATGGTCTGTATGTCCCGCAGGGCGCCGGGTGAGCTTTTTACGTTGGGTTCGAGGTTGTACTCGGTGTCGCTATACTTTTTGTGGCGTCGCTGTTGTTCTTTGCGCTTGGCAATAAAGTAGTCGCGGTCGGTAATGATGTTGTCGGAGTACGCTTGCTCGCTGAGCTCTTTGCGTAACTCATCCGGCCCGGCAATTGTGCGGGTTTCCAGCAGGTTGGTCAGTGTGGCGACATCGCCTCGTGCTGCGGCTTTGCTTTCTTCAATGCTGCGAACACTGTGGCCGATGTCTAGCTTCAGATCCCAGAGCAGTGTGACAAAGGCGCCAAGATCCTCCTGCCAGCCCGGTTCGATACCCTCGCGGGTGAGCACAAGAAGATCAATATCCGAGTGGGGGTGCAGTTCACCCCGGCCGTATCCACCAACTGCTATCAGCGCAATGTCGGGTGAGCCGGAGAAAGGGTAGCGGTTCCAGATAAGCTTCAGAACGGTGTCGATGGTATCGGCTCTGGAGCGAACCAGAGCGCGCACGTCGGCACCCTGCCTGAAGGCTTCCGCATCTTCGTTGTAGCGTTCTTTTAACAGTTCCCTGGCTGCCATAACCGGGGAAGGGTCCCTGCTGATTCTGGCTTCCAGTTCCTGGCGCGTCACTTAGAAGGACTCCTCCGACCGTTTCGTCAGAACTTCATAACCATCCGCAGTGACCAGAATGGTGTGCTCCCATTGCGCTGAAAGCTTGTGGTCTTTGGTGACTACGGTCCACTGGTCTGGCAGCAGTTTGGTGTGGTACTTGCCTTGGTTGATCATGGGTTCAATCGTGAAGGTCATGCCTTCCTGCAGTGCCATCCCAGTGCCCGGCTTGCCGTAGTGCATAACTTGCGGCTCTTCATGGAACACTTTTCCAATCCCGTGGCCGCAATAGTCTCGCACCACCGAATAACGGTGTTTTTCAGCGTGCTGCTGGATTACATGGCCGATGTCGCCCAAGCGCGCGCCAGGCTTCACCAGCTCAATACCTTTATAGAGACATTCCTGAGTGATTTTGATCAGGCGCTCAGTACCGGGCTTTGGCTTGCCAACGATCCACATTTTGCTGGTGTCGCCGTGGTACTCATCTTTTATTACCGTAACGTCAATATTCACGATGTCGCCGTCCTTCAGAACTTTCTTTTCTGAAGGGATGCCGTGGCAGATAACATGGTTCACTGAAATGCATACGGATTTCGGAAAGCCTTTATAGTTCAACGGTGCGGGAATCGCATTTTGCTCGTTGACGATGTAGTCGTGGCAGATCTGGTTGAGCTCTTCGGTGGAAACACCAGGCTTGATGTGCTCCCCGATCATTTCTAGAACTTCAGCTGCCAGGCGGCCGGCCACACGCATCTTTTCAATTTCTTCCGGAGTCTTGATCGATACTTGCATTGGGCTTCCTATTGATTTGTGTCAAACGAGCATTTTAAGGTCCCCGGGCTCAGGGCACAAGGAAGCAAAGGCTCAAAAATAATGGCGCGGGGTGGTGGTTTTATGGTATAAACGCGCCCGCTGGAAACAAATCCGGCAAATTCGAGCACGTGTCAACACGTTGCCCCAGGGTGCCTGCTCCCGCTTTAAATCTATATAGGGAGCCTGGTTGGGGTAATTGGACGCGTGTAAGACTAACCCGAAGCTAAACTAAGGTAATATCATGGCTCAGGTAAATATGCGTGACCTGCTCAAGGCAGGTGCTCACTTTGGTCACCAGACTCGCTACTGGAACCCAAAAATGTCGAAGTACATCTTCGGCGCCCGTAACAAGATTCATATCATCAACCTTGAGCAGACTGTTCCTGCCATGAATGAAGCGCTTAACTTCGTTCAGCAACTGACAGAGAGCAAGAACAAGATTTTGTTTGTTGGCACCAAGCGCGCCGCAGCCAAGGTCATCAAGGAAGAAGCCGAGCGTTCCGGCCAGCCTTTTGTTAACCATCGCTGGCTCGGCGGCATGCTGACCAACTACAAGACCATTCGTCAGTCCATCCGTCGCTACCGTGAACTGGAAGCCCAGAGCAAAGACGGTACTTTCGATAAGTTGACCAAAAAAGAAGCACTTGAGCGCACCCGTGAAATGGATAAGCTCGAGCGTTCTATTGGTGGTATCAAAGATATGGGCGGTCTGCCTGACGCTTTGTTCGTTATCGACGTTGATCACGAGCGCATTGCCATTAAAGAAGCCAACAAGCTGGGCATCCCCGTTATCGGTGTTGTTGATACCAACAGCAACCCGGATGGTGTTGATTTTGTAATCCCGGGTAATGATGACGCTATTCGTGCAATCCAGATTTATGTGAAAGCGGTTGCTGACACCTGCCTGGAATCTGCTCAGGCTGGCGGCGCTGACGAATTTGTTGAAGTTGCCGAAGACTCTGCAGGCGCCGCTCCGGCTGCCGAGTGATACATCTGCATCACTGATGAGATATAAGACATGCCAGGGAGAGTGTCCTGGCATGTCTTCCCACCGATTTCAGAAAAGTTAAGAGGACTGAACATGGCTGCTATTACCGCTGCAATGGTCAAAGAACTGCGCGACCGCACTGGCCTTGGCATGATGGAGTGTAAAAAAGCTCTGGTTGAATCTGAGGGCAGTGTAGACGCGGCAATTGAAGAGCTGCGCAAGTCTTCCGGTCTGAAAGCTGCCAAGAAAGCAGGCCGTATCGCCGCTGAAGGTGTTTCGTTGATCAAGATCTCCGACGACAATACCGTTGCTTATATTCTGGAAGTTAACTCTGAAACAGACTTCGTTGCCCGCGACGAGAACCTTCTGAACTTTGCTAACGACGTGCTGAACGTTGCCTTTGAAAAAGGCGAGACAGACGTTGCCAAGCTGATGGAAGGTGAGCTGGAATCCAAGCGCGAAGCACTGGTTCAGAAAATCGGCGAAAACATTACTGTCCGTCGCCTGGTTTCAGTTAAAGGTCCGGTAGTGGGTGGCTACGTTCACAGCAACAACAAGATTGCTTCTGTTGTAGCTTTGACGGCTGGCGATGCTGAGCTTGCTCGTGATATCGCGATGCACGCTGCTGCAGTTAACCCGCGTGTTGCCAAGCCTGAAGATATGCCGGCTGAAGAGCTGGAGAAAGAGAAAGAAGTCATCCGTGCTCAGCCAGACATGGAAGGCAAGCCTGCCGAAATCGTTGAGAAAATGATGGGCGGCCGTATTCAGAAGTTCCTCAAGGAAAACAGCCTTGTTGAGCAGCCTTTCGTTAAAAACCCGGAGCAGACTGTAGGCCAGCTTATTAAAGCGGCCGGCGGCGAGCTGGTTGGTTTTGTTCGCCTGGAAGTGGGCGAGGGCATTGAAAGAGAAGAAGTAGACTTTGCTGCTGAGGTTGCTGCTGCAGCCGGTACTGGCAAGGCCTGATTTTTCTCGGCGCTGTGACGGTCAGTTACAGCGCCACCTGAGTCTGCCACGTTGGCTGGATTTTTCCGGCTCTCGTGGCGGGCTTGTATCTGAGATCCCCCTTTTTCAAGGAGTATGTCAGATGCAAGCCTGCAATGCGTATCACGCCGGATAGCAGTTAACAGACAAAAAGGGGATCAGTATGCCGACATCATCAAAAAACCAGCCAAGATACAATCGTGTTCTGCTCAAGCTCAGTGGCGAAGCCCTGATGGGCGAGCATGATTTCGGTATTGACCCCAAAGTTCTTGATCGGATGGCGCTTGAAATCGGTGCTTTGATTGGCATCGGCATTCAGGTTGGCCTCGTTATTGGCGGTGGCAACCTGTTCAGAGGGGCTTCGCTGAGCGAGGCTGGAATGGATCGTGTTACTGGCGACCACATGGGCATGCTGGCCACGGTAATGAATGGCCTTGCCATGCGCGACGCTTTGGAGCGTTCAAACATACGTACCCGGGTTATGTCAGCCATTCCCATGAGTGGTATTGTTGAGCACTATGATCGCCGCCGCGCTGTCCGCGATCTTAAAGACGGTGACGTTGTTATTTTTTGTGCAGGTACCGGCAACCCCTTCTTCACAACAGATTCTGCGGCGTGCCTGCGTGGTATCGAGATTCAGGCAGATGCCGTGCTGAAGGCAACGAAAGTAGATGGTGTGTACTCAGCGGATCCTTACCTTGACCCGACTGCAGAAAAGTACGACAAACTGTCTTATGATGAAGTACTCGACAAGAAGCTGGGCGTGATGGATCTGACCGCTATCCTCCTGGCGCGGGATCATGGGATGCCGCTGCGTGTTTTTGATATGAACCGTCCGGGCGCCCTGACGCGCATCGTGACCGGCGAGAAAGAAGGTACATTGATCGAATAACGGGTTTTATGCAGCCCGACGAACGAATTGAGGATGATTACGTGATTAACGACATAAAAGCTGAAGCCGAGAAGAAGATGGAAAAGAGCCTTGAGGCTCTGCACTCGGCGTTCAACAAGATCCGTACCGGCCGGGCCCACCCGTCGATTCTGGACAGTGTGATGGTTAACTACTACGGGCAGGAGACACCGCTGAAGCAGGTGGCGAGTGTTAACGTAGAAGATAACCGTACGTTGGCGGTGTCGCCTTGGGAAAAGAACCTGGTGCCCGTTATCGAGAAGGCCATCATGGCTTCAGATCTCGGCCTGAACCCTGCAACTAGCGGCGATCTGATCCGTATACCTATGCCGATGCTGACGGAAGAAACCCGTAAGCATATGGTTAAGCAATCGAAGGCGGATGCGGAGAATGGTCGTGTTTCCATCCGGAATGCCCGTCGCGATGCAAACAGCATGATGAAAGACCTGCTGAAAGACAAAGACATCAGCGAAGATGATGTGCGCAAGGGTGAGGACGAAATCCAGAAGCTGACAGATCGCTACATCGCTGAAGTCGAGAAGATGCTGAAAGCTAAAGAAGAGGATCTGATGGCGGTTTGATCGCCACGGTTCACTGCAAGCGAAACACGGCCAGTAGGGGTGTTCTATTGGCTGTACAGGGGATTTCATGACGGGATCAGTATCCGCAGAAATTCCGGTGTCGGCTGATAGCCGGCCCCGGCATGTGGCCATTATCATGGATGGTAACAACCGGTGGGCAAAATCACGCCTGCTTAAAGGAGTGGCGGGGCACAAGGCCGGAGTAGAGTCTGTCAGGGCCGTTGTTGAAACCTGTGCCCGCGAAGGCGTTGAAGTACTTACGCTGTTCGCCTTCTCAAGCGAGAACTGGCGGCGCCCAAAGGATGAAGTGTCGGCTCTCATGAAGCTGTTTCTTTTTGCTTTGGAGCGGGAAGTCAGAAAGCTGCATCGCAACGATATCCGCTTACGGATCATTGGTGACCGTTCCGCGTTTAATGCGACCCTGCAAGAGCATATGGCCAAGGCAGAGGAGCTCACCCGCAACAACACCAGAATGACTCTTGTCATCGCTGCAAACTACGGCGGCCATTGGGATATTGCCCAGGCAGCCCAGCAGGTTGCCCAAATGGTGAAGAGCGGCGAGCTTGAACCTACTGATATTACCGATGATCTTATACAGCAGCACCTGAGCATTGGTGATCTTCCAATGCCGGATCTGATGATCCGGACGGCCGGTGAGCAGCGGATCAGTAACTTCATGCTTTGGCATCTCGCCTATACCGAGCTGTACTTCTCGCCCGTGTTCTGGCCCGACTTCAAAGAAGAAGAAATGTGCAAGGCATTGCAGGCCTATGCCGGACGTCAGCGCCGTTTTGGTCAGACGGACGACCAGATCGTGGCCAAGACGTCACAACAATAACGAATGACAGCGACCTAAATTGTGCTAAAAACCCGAATTATCACCGCCCTTATTCTCGCACCCATCGCTATTGGAGGCATTTTTTTTCTGCCACCTATGGGGTTTGCTTTATTTATGGCCGCGATCATTACGCTGGGCGCTTGGGAATGGGCCAATATGTCTGGCTTCGAGCAGCAACCGCTGCGGATCGGTTATGCGGCCGTTATAGCTGCCATTCTCTACGGTCTGTTTGATGTGTCTGCCGTTCCGGTGCTTTGGCTGGCGCTTCTCTGGTGGGTTGTGTGTTTTTTACTGGTACGCAACTACCCGGCAGGTTCAGGGTGGTGGGGCAGCAGGCCTGTGCGAGCTCTCATGGGCGTACTGGTTCTTGTGCCTGCTTGGGTTGGTTTGAACCATCTTCGAGCCGCAGGCTTTCAGTTCGGCAATACAGATAACAACCTCCTGGTGATTCTGTATGTGTTCTGCGTTGTCTGGGTGGCAGATATTGGAGCTTACTTTGCAGGCCGGGCTTTCGGTAAGGCAAAGCTCGCCCCCAGAGTCAGTCCTGGCAAGTCCTGGGCCGGCGTATACGGTGGCTTGGTCGCTGTGGCTGTATTGGCTTTGGTTGCGAGCGCTCTAGCTTCCGCAAGCCTGGTTGACACCATGATGCTGGTTGCGGCAACGTTGGTAACCGGCCTGGTGTCTGTGCTTGGGGATCTTCTGGAAAGCATGCTCAAGCGCTTCAGAGGTATCAAGGACAGCAGTGCTCTGCTGCCAGGGCATGGCGGGATACTGGATCGTATTGACAGCCTCACTGCCGCCGCTCCCGTGTTTGCGCTTATTATTACGCAACTTGGCTGGCTGACAGTCGGGCACTTGTGAGTATGGTAAATCGCTCTGTTACGGTACTGGGGGCGACCGGCTCAATCGGACTTTCCACCCTCGATGTCATTCGCCGTCATCCCGAACGGTTCTCAGTGTATGGGCTTACCGCAAGCACCCACGCTGAAGAGCTTGCCGTGCTGTGCCGGGAATTCCTCCCGAAAGTAGCGGTAATGGCAGATGCCGCTGCTGCACAAAGGCTCACAGAATTACTTTCAGACCTTCCTCAAATATCAGTGTTGAGTGGTGAAGCGGGGCTTTGTGAAGTGGCTTCCGCCCCGCAAGTCTGCACCGTTATGGCTGCCATTGTTGGTGCGGCAGGCCTTGCGCCGACACTTGCCGCCGTGCGTGCAAGCAAGCGTGTGTTGCTGGCCAATAAAGAAGCATTGGTAATGTCTGGCAAACTTTTTATGGACGCCGTATCGGCTTCTGGCGCAGAGCTGTTGCCGATAGATTCCGAGCATAATGCGATCTTTCAATGCTTGCCGGCTGAAAAGGTTCGCGACCCGGAAGGTGCTGGTATTACCCGTATTCTGCTCACCGCTTCTGGTGGCCCTTTTCGGGAGACCAGCGCTCAAGACCTGCGCTCAGTGACGCCTGCTCAAGCCTGCGCTCATCCAAACTGGTCCATGGGGCAGAAAATCTCGGTTGATTCTGCCACTTTGATGAACAAAGGGCTTGAGTTGATTGAGGCATGCTGGCTGTTTAATACCACGCCAGATCGCATTGAGGTCCATGTGCACCCGGAGAGCATCATTCACTCAATGGTAGAGTACGCTGACGGCTCTGTACTGGCTCAACTTGGCAGCCCTGATATGCGCACGCCCATCGCCAATGGATTGGCTTGGCCCGAGCGTATTGATGCCGGGGTCGCGGCACTGGATCTTTTCGCTATAGGGCGGTTTCATTTTGAAAGACCGGATCTTTTGCGCTTCCCCTGCCTTCGGTTAGCCGCAGAAGCATTTGAGCAGGGAGGAACCGCGCCTGCCGTGTTGAATGCTGCGAATGAGGTGGCGGTGAGTGAGTTCCTGAAAGGGAACCTCGCATTTACGGACATTCCGGTTGTCATTGAGCGAACTCTGTCAGTAACACCAGTGGTACCTGCGGACAGTTTTGATACCATCTTCGCGAAGAACTCAGAGGCACGGCAACGGGCGCAGGAACAGATCCGCCTGTTAACGGTCTGATGTAACTTAGAGATTTTCGCCGGGTTGGCGCTTAAACCAGGAATGCTATGCAGATTATTCAAACCGTACTTGCTCTTGCGCTTACATTGGGGATACTCGTTACCCTGCACGAGTATGGCCACTTCTGGGTTGCGCGCCGCTGCGGTGTGAAAGTGCTGCGCTTCTCAGTGGGTTTTGGTAAGCCCCTGTTCTCTTGGTACGATCGCCACGGCACTGAATTCGCAATAGCTGCCATTCCGTTGGGCGGCTACGTTAAAATGCTTGATGAGCGAGAGGGGCCAGTCCCCGAAGAGCTCAGAGATCAGGCTTTTACTTCCAAGCCGCCCTCCCAGCGGATTGCCATTGCCGCTGCAGGCCCGGTTGCCAACTTTTTGTTTGCTATTTTCGCCTACTGGCTGCTTGGCGTAGTGGGTGTTACTCACGTTGCGCCGATTGTGGGCGACGTTGCCAAGGAAAGCGTTGCCAGCAATGTCGGCCTGCGGGAGGGCATGGAAATCCACGCGGTAGACGGGCATCGAGTGAGCTCCTGGCGTGATGTGAATATGCGCATTCTTGAGCGTGCTGGCGAGCAGGGAGTTATCACCCTGGATGTTTCCAGCGCTGGTGCTCAGGGAACTTTGAGTGGCGAGCTGGGTGGGTGGAGCCTTAGTGACGAAACGCCGAACCCGCTTGGTGAGTTTGGTATCACGCCTTGGCGGCCAGATGTTCCAGCCATACTTGGCCAGATCGCAGACGGTGGCCGTGCCCAGATTGCGGGCTTGCAGACCGGTGATCACGTTCTTGCTGTGAATGACGAGCCCATTGCGAACTGGTTCGAGTTGGTTGCATCGATTCGTGGTGCACCTGAGCAAACACTGGCTCTTACCATTGAACGTGCTGGTTTGGAACAGTCTGTACAGGTTACTCCGGCTGAGAAAAAGCAGGATAGTGGCGAGGTGATCGGCTTTGTAGGCGCTGGCGTTGAGGCAGTATCGTGGCCAGACAGCGTAATGCGCGACGTTCGCTACGGCCCTCTGGCTGCCATCCCCATCGCGCTGGATGAAACCTGGGCAGACACCCGCCTTACACTGGTTGCCATTAAAAAGATGGTTACAGGATTGCTCTCACCCAGTAACCTCAGTGGCCCAATTACGATTGCCCGTGTAGCTGAAGCCAGTGTCAGCTCAGGATTTGAAGACTTTATTCGATTTTTGGCTTACCTGAGCGTTAGCTTGGGAATCTTGAATCTATTGCCTGTTCCTGTGCTGGATGGTGGCCATATCGTGTATTACACCATTGAGGCAATCCGCAAAAAGCCGGTTTCGGATGCGGTCCAGGAGCTTGGATTACGAATTGGTATGGCAATGATCCTCACATTAATGGTGTTTGCTCTTTACAACGACCTGATGCGGTTGTGAGAATTGCGGGCTCCTTACGCGCATTAACCAGGCGAAATAATTGAATGAGACGTTCTCTTCTAGGCTTAGCTGTTGGCCTCGCTGTTGCCGCAACCGGCATGAAGCCAGCATTTGCAGATGAATTTACGGTTGCAGATATTGAGGTGGAAGGCTTGCAGCGAGTTTCTGCAGGTACTGTGTTTTCCGCTTTCCCCGTTAATATCGGCGAGCAGATGGACGAAGCCGAACTGGCCGATGCGATTAAATCACTGTTCCGGACAGGGTTGTTTACCGACATAGAAGCGAGTCGCGACGCCGGGATCCTCATACTTACAGTTCGGGAGCGCCCCTCGATCACGTCGATCGAGATTGAGGGCAACAAGAACATCGAAACTGGCATGCTCATGGATGCCTTGGCCGGTGCCGGACTTCAGGAAGGTCAGGTATTCCGCCGGGCAACACTGGAACGTCTGGAACTGGAAATTTTGCGCTCCTACATTGGGCAAGGGCGCTACAACGCTCGAGTCAAAGCAACGGCAGAAGTGCTTCCGCGTAATCGTGTGGCCGTCCGCCTGGATATTAACGAAGGCACAGTTGCGGCTATTCAGCACATCAACCTGGTAGGAAACCGGGAGTTCAGCGATGAGCAGTTGCGAGATTTGTTTGAACTGCGTACCAGTAGCTGGTGGAACTCCCTCACTAATTCCGACAAATATGCGCGGGAACGACTGAGCGGTGATCTGGAAACCCTGCGCTCATTCTACCTCGACCGCGGATATCTGGACTTCAGCGTTGAGTCCAGCCAGGTTTCTATCTCGCCAGACAAGCGACAGGTATTTATCGCTATTGCTCTCAATGAAGGCCCGCAATATACGATTTCTGATATAAAACTGCGCGGCGATCTCATTGTAGGTGAGGAAGAACTGCGTGAATTGATCCCGGTAGAGGCGGGCGATGTATTCTCCCGTGCCCGTATGACGGCTATTTCGGAAACGCTGTCGTTCCGATTGGGTAGAGAAGGTTATGCGTTCGCAAACGTAAATGCCGTGCCTGAGCCAGGCCCCAATAACACCGCCGCCGTTACCTTCTTTGTAGAGCCTGGCAAGCGGGCTTATGTTCGTCGCATCAATTTCAGCGGAAACGTCTCTACCCGTGACGATGTTTTGCGTCAGGAAATGACGCAAATGGAAGGCGGTATTGCCTCGTCGGATCGCATTGAGTTTTCTAAAACTCGTCTTGAGCGACTTGGTTTTTTCAAGATGGTCAATGTGGATACGGTTCCTGTGCCAGGAACCGATGACCTGGTTGATGTGAACTATTCTGTTGAAGAGCAGCCAACCGGCAGCCTTTCAGCGTCTGTGGGCTTTTCACAGGACTCTGGCATTATTCTTGGCGCCAATGTTGCCGAAAATAACTTCTTCGGCACCGGTAAGCGGGCATCGTTTGGAGTAAACGTCAGTGATGCGGTGAGAAGCGCAAATATCTCCTATATGGACCCGTACTACACTGTAGATGGCGTGAGCCGTGGATTCAGTGTGTTTGCCCGGGAGACTGATTTTGAGCAGGAGGACATCACGTCCTACCTGTTGGATGAATACGGTGGGCGTCTCACCTTTGGGTATCCGACCGATAACATTACCCGGCTGAACTTCGGGGTGGGTTATACCAACTCCAAGCTGAAAGGTGGTGTATTTACATCGAAAGATGTGACTGAATTTATTGCAGAGGAAGGCGATAGCTTTAACAACTATTTCTTATTTGGTAGTTGGCGTCGCAGCACTTTGAACCGGGGTGTTTTGCCAACCGCGGGCCACAGTCATTCCCTGTCGATTGATGTCGCCGTGCCTGGCAGTGACCTTACGTTCTACAAAGCCACCCACAGAACGGATTTCTACTATCCGGTTTCGGATAGCAATCGCTGGGTTGTGCATACAAGAACAGAAGTGGGTTACGGTAATGGATATGGTGAAGATCCAATGATGCCGTTCTATGAGCACTTCTATGCTGGTGGCTATGGTTCGGTAAGGGGCTATCAAGCGAATTCGTTGGGGCCGCGGGCCCGCCCCGCAGACAACGATTTTTCCGATCCCGATCCGTTCGGTGGTAATCTCCTCACAGAAGGATCTTTGGAGCTGATTTTCCCGACGCCATTTGCCGGTGACAGCCGTTCTATGCGCACAGCATTCTTTTTGGACGGCGGCCAGGTATTCGACCCGGACCGTGGATTCGACCCGGATCTCAAGGAATTGCGATTCTCTGTGGGCGTTGGATTTCAGTGGATTACCGCGGTAGGCCCATTGGCATTCAGTCTTGCCAAGCCGCTGAACGATAAACCGGGTGACGACACTCAGGTGTTCCAGTTCTCACTTGGCCAGACATTCTGATTCCCGGACATTCCGATTAAGCGTTACGAGAAACAAAAACGAATGATACTCAGGAGACCCAAGATGTTCAGAAACTTACTGATGTTTGCAGCAGCCATGGCGATCGCGCTGCCAGCCGTAGCAGAAACCCGCATTGGTGTTGTCGATCTTCGCCAGGCATTGTTTTCATCAAACGACGCAAAGTCTTTCAGTGAAGCTATGCAGAGAGATTTTGCTGGCGATGAAGAAAAGGTTCGCGAGACTCAGGAAGCAGCACGAAAGTTGAAAGAGCGTCTGGAAAAAGACGGTGCAATGATGAATGAGAGCGAGCGTAACAAGC
This sequence comes from uncultured Marinobacter sp., assembly GCF_947488835.1. Classification (GTDB taxonomy): domain Bacteria; phylum Pseudomonadota; class Gammaproteobacteria; order Pseudomonadales; family Oleiphilaceae; genus Marinobacter. The sequence goes on from NZ_CANLBK010000002.1 coordinate 508,702, forward strand.
TTGCGGGTGAATTTCAGGAAAGAGTCAAAGAGTTCAACTTCCTAAAACAGCGTCTTGATACTACTGTTAATCAGCGGAAGCAGGCGTTTCTTGAAGAAGCCCGCCCGGAAGTGGATGCAGCAGTAAAAGAGCTGTTGGAAGAAAACGATCTGGATCTGATTCTGCCAAGCGAAGCTGTTGTTTATGTGAAGCCGGAAATGAACCTGACCCCACAGCTTCTGGAAAAGCTGAACCGTTAATTCTTGCTGGAGAGCCCAAGGGCTCACAGGCGTGTTTGGAGCGCGAGATGACAGAAAAGTCTTACCGGCTTGGAGCGATAGCAGAAGCCGTGGGAGCGGAGCTGCGAGGCGATCCTGACATTCAGGTGTTCGGCATTGCAACTCTTCAGGCTGCTGGCCCGAACCAGCTCAGTTTTCTGGCAAATCCCGCCTATGCAAAACACCTGGCAAATACGCAGGCGGCGGCGGTTATCCTGTCGCCTGCAGCTGCGGATAATTGCCCGACCAATGTCCTGGTACTTGATAATCCCTATCTGGGTTATGCTCGGCTCAGCCACTGGTTTGATCCCGCACCCATTGCACCGCCGGGCATTCATCCTGCAGCAGTGGTTGATCCCAGTGCAGCCGTTGCCGCCAGTGCCAGTATTGGCGCCAATGCCGTTGTTGAGGCGGGCGTAGTTATTGGCGAAGCGGTTGTCGTCGGAGCGGGCAGTGTGATTGGTGCGCGCACAAGTATTGGGGATGGCTCTATCATCAGGCCCCGGGTGACTTTAGCCCACGATGTGGTGATTGGGCAGCGTTGTCATATTCTCAGCGGCGCAGTGATAGGCTCTGACGGATTTGGCTTCGCAAACGAAAAAGGCCAATGGCATAGAATTGCGCAGCTAGGTCGCGTTGTTCTTGGTGACGATGTTGAGGTCGGCGCAAACACGACTATTGATCGCGGTGCTCTGGATGACACAGTTATCGGCAATGGTGTAAAGCTTGATAACCTGATTCAGATTGCCCACAACGTGCGCATTGGTGATCATTGCGCAATGGCTTCAATGGTAGGCATTGCGGGCAGCACAAAGATTGGCAGCCACTGTGTATTTGGCGGAGCTGCCGGAGTAGCCGGCCACTTGGAAATCACTAGCCAGGTGCATCTTACTGGCATGACCATGGTAACCGGAGATATCCCGGAGCCGGGAGTCTATTCTTCGGGAACCAGTGCAGATACTAATCGGCAATGGCGCAAGAATGCCGTGCGATTCCGCCAACTGGATACTTTGGCACGGCGCGTCAAAGAGCTGGAAAAGAAAACAGAAGGCTGAGGCCGATCATAATGATGCATATTGATGAAATACTGGAACACCTGCCACACCGCTATCCGTTTTTGTTAGTGGATCGGGTGACCGAGATCGAAAAGTCCAAATCGATTAAAGGTTATAAAAATATCTCCTACAACGAGCCGTTCTTTAACGGTCACTTTCCCGGCAACCCGATAATGCCTGGAGTGCTGATTATCGAAGCCATGGCGCAGCTGTCGGGCATTCTCGGTTTTGTGACGGTGGGGCGGAAGCCTTCAGATGGACTGGTGCAATACCTGGCAGGCACCAGTAAGACGCGATTCAAGCGCCCCGTGTTACCCGGAGACCGGCTGTGTATGGAGTCGGAAATTATCTCGGAAAAACGCGGTATCTGGAAATTTGATTGTCGCGCACTGGTCGATGGTGAAGTCGTCTGTGTGGCAGAGATACTGACCGCTGAGAGAGAAGTTTAATGGCGACGAATGACTGGTCGGGCGTTCATCCCCAAGCGATAGTAGATCCTTCAGCCAAACTCGCGGATAACGTAACGGTTGGACCCTGGAGCTACATTGGCCCGAACGTGGAAATTGGTGAAGGCACGGAAATCTTTTCCCATGTGGTTGTGAAAGGGCCAACGATTATTGGCAAAAATAATCGCATTTTTCAGTTCTCCAGCATTGGAGAAGAGTGTCAGGATAAAAAATACGCGGGTGAACCAACCACTCTGATTATTGGGGACTATAATACGATCCGCGAGAACTGCACCATTCACCGCGGCACAATTCAGGACCAAGGTGAGACCCGTATCGGCAGCAACAACCTGCTTATGGCCTATGTGCATGTGGCCCATGACTGCGTTATTGGCAGCGACATTATACTTGCTAACTGTGCAACCTTGGCAGGCCATGTGACGGTTGGTGACCATGCCATTCTGGGCGGTGGCACCATGGTGCACCAATTCTGCCACATTGGGCCCCATAGCATGGCGGCTGGCGGCAGTATTGTACTCAAGGATATCCCGGCTTACGTTATGGCTGCCGGCCAGTCGGCGGAGCCCCACGGCATGAACGTTGAAGGCCTCAAGCGACGCGGATTCGACAAAGAAGTGTTGATGACCCTGCGCCGGGCTTACAAGGTTATATACCGCCAAGGCCTGACGACGGAGCAGGCAGTGGAGAAGCTGGAAGAAGAATACTCAGGCACACCAGAAGTGCGGGTGCTTATTGACTCTCTGCGCGGCGCTCATCGCGGCATTATCCGCTAAGCTGGCAGGAGCCTTGTTTGATGGAGCATCCCCAGGCCGCGGTTGTCAGTGACCGCAGCATAACCTTTGGAATTATCGCAGGTGAGGCGTCTGGGGACATTCTGGGCGCTGGATTGATCCGATCACTTCGCAAACGCTACCCCAACGCACGCTTTGTGGGCATCGGTGGCGATGAAATGATTGCGGAGGGGTTCCACTCCCTGATTCCCATGGAGCGGCTCTCTATTATGGGGCTGGTAGAAGTGCTTGGGCGCATTCGGGAACTCTTTCGGATTCGTGCTCGCCTTCTGAGTTATTTTTTTGCCACACCACCCGACGTGGTGATCGGTATTGATTCCCCGGATTTTACCCTGGCCATCGAGCGACGCTGCCGAGAGGCGGGTATTCCCTCTGTTCATTACGTCAGTCCTTCGGTTTGGGCTTGGCGGCAGAACCGTATTTTCAAAATCGCCAAGTCGGTAGATCTTATGCTCACCTTGTTGCCGTTTGAGGCCAGGTTCTATGAAGAGCATCAGGTGCCCGTTGCCTTTGTAGGGCATCCACTTGCAGATCGCATTCCACTGGTGCCTGAAACAGGGAAAGCCCGCCAGGATCTTGGGCTTGATGAGAGCGCACCTTTACTGGCAGTTTTGCCGGGTAGTCGGGCTGGCGAAGTTGAGCGGTTAGGCACTTTGTTTCTGGAAGCTGCGCGCTGGATTCAAACCAAACGGCCGGATGTGCAGCTGGTGATCCCTTGTGTGAACCGTGAAAGGGAGCAACAGGTTCGCGATCTTATCGAAGCACTCGATGTAAAACTTCAGGTTACTATCGTACGAGGACGTTCCCGGGAAGTGATGGCAGCATCCGACGTTGTGTTGCTTGCGTCTGGAACGGCGACCCTTGAGGCCATGCTGCTGAAAAAGCCTATGGTTGTGGGGTATCGTTTGAGTAACGTCAGTTGGGCAGTGATTTCCCGCTTGGTGAAGGTGCCTCATGTGGCGCTGCCGAACCTGTTGGCAAAGCAATCTCTAGTCCCTGAGCTGTTGCAGGATGACGCGACACCGGAATCACTTGGCACTGCGGTGTTGGAGCGAATGGAAAACCAGCAAGAACGCGATCGGCTGGTGCATGCATTTACTGAGCTACACCACACCTTGAAGCAAGATGCTGACGAGAAAGCTGCCAGTGCAATCTCCATACTCGTTGAAGAAAGGGCCGGTTAGATGGCGCGAGCACCTGCATTACCTCCGTTCAAGTGCGCGTATCAGGGCCGGCTATTGGCTGGTGTGGATGAGGTAGGGCGCGGGCCTCTCATTGGTGCCGTCGTGACTGCTGCAGTCATTCTGAATCCTGATCGGCCCATCGCTGGGCTGGCAGACTCAAAAAAGCTCACCGAAAAAAAGCGTAATGCCCTTTACGAAGAAATCATTGAGCATGCGAGTGCCTGGAGCCTGGGCCGTTGCGAGGCCCATGAGATCGACCAGATCAACATCTACCAAGCCACCATGATCGCCATGGAACGTGCTGTGGCTGGCTTAGGTGTTGCGCCGGAATACGTGCTGGTGGATGGAAACAAATGCCCGAAGTGGCATTGGCCCTCTGAGCCGGTGGTAAAAGGGGATAGTCGGGTAGAGGCCATCAGCGCCGCATCCATACTCGCTAAAGTGACCCGGGACAGGGAAATGGAAGCACTGGAGCAGAAGTACCCCGGTTATGGCCTTGCCAAGCACAAAGGGTATCCTACGCCCGTGCACATGGAAGCCCTGTTCCGGCTTGGAGTAACGCCAGAACATCGGAAGTCGTTCCGGCCAGTTCAGGAAGCGATGGAGCAGGTCGGATTTTTCAAGAATTCAGTGGCGTCGGATACAGAAAATATCCACTATCCAACAGACCTATTTGAAAACAGTAATTGACAACGTGCTCACAACTCCTTAATATACGCGCACGTTGATCGAGGCGACTCGGCAACAACCAGTTTGATGCGGGGTGGAGCAGTCTGGTAGCTCGTCGGGCTCATAACCCGAAGGTCGTAGGTTCGAATCCTGCCCCCGCTACCATATTAAAAGGCAAATCAGTAAGTTACTGATTTGCCTTTTTTGCTTTTTGAACCTCGAAATTCCTCTGTGTCCGCAACCCTGAGTTTCTCAGCGGGCATAAAGGCCGTCAGGCCAGCTCCGGCTCCGGAGCCAGAACCTCGGTGGTTACCGGTTTTGTGGTTTCCCGAGCGAATCCGACACGGTAATCCCCGGTATCAGGGTCCACAACGTAGAATTCAACCTTCATGGTGGATTTGGTCAGTTCAATCCGGACAAACCCCAGCATTTCTTCCCTCTGATAGAACGTGGGGTTCCTCTCAGGTTCTTTCAGGGTGTCGGTTTTGCCGCCGGCTCCTGAAACGATGATGTGTGCAGGCCCGAACTCCGGTACCGGCTTGATCCACTGCATTGAATGATCGTGGCCGGTGAACAGCATGTCGACCTTATGGGCGAAGGCGTCTTCCAGAAACGTCTTATATCTCAGCCCATCCGCATCCGGGTTGTTGAATAGAATCCTTGTGCCCTCGTCGAGATTTCCGGCATTGCCATGTTTGCCGTTGGATTTGTAGGGAACGTGAGACATGGCGATCTTCCAGTGAGCTTGCGAGGATTCTACTGTCTCCTTCATCCACATCTGTTGTGGGTAGCCGTAGTTCTGCCAATTGAAATTTTCATCCCTGTCGATGTAAAAGCTCGTCAAGGGGTTGGAGTCCACAACAAATAGCTCCAGGAATGGGGCACCGCTAGTTTGATTTCCAAATATCTCGTTATAGAAGCGGGCCGGCATGTTCCACTTATTGGAGTACCGGTTGGTGCTGTAGTGGTAGTCAACTTGATAATCACCGCGCTTATTGTCGCTGCCACCACCAAAAATTGTGCTGGCGCAGTCGTGGTTTCCGAGGCACATGTAGAACGGCAGATCTAGGTTCTGGTAGGGGTATTCAAAGCTATCCAGGAATCGAGGGTCATCAACCGATGTCACGCCTTCCTCGTAGATGTTGTCTCCGGCGCCGAGTATAAATTGCGCGCCTTGAGCCTTGGCCACCTTTTCCATGGCTGCCGCCACGTGGTATTGCCCTTGTGTGCCTGTCCCTGTGTCCCCCACAACCAAAAACTGAAGTTTCTCGGTTGGCGTACCATCCTGGCCTCCCGGTAACTCGGGGGAGGTGTTACCTCCTCCATTCGTGTTGTTGCTATCACTGCTGCCACCACAGGCGGTCAGTGTCGGGATCGTTGCGGCCCCAACCAGGAAATTTTTCAAAAACTTTCTGCGATCAACGCTCATCAGAGGATCTCCTTGGTCTGTGAGGCGGCGGGTGCGAGGGCCGGGGCGTGCAGCTTAGGTGCGCTGGGAGCATTCGCGCGCTCCACGTGATTGCCGCCGTCTTTCGTCAGGTAGGAGCGGGCGAAGTGCTCCTGGTTGCTTGGCTCAGACACCGTTTCGAGGTGGAACCAGTCGGCTTTGCAGCGCTCAGGGGTTACGTCCAGGACCATATAGCCGCGGTGGTAAAGGTCGACCCACTTAAGATGTCGGTTCAGAGGAATCAGGGCGGCGGCCGCAAGGTCTGACAGACCTTTAGTGGGAGCTGCCGGCGAGGTGACTGCGGGTGTGACAAACTCGACCGCCAACGAGCCCTCGCCAGTAAACCGGTTGTAAGACAATAGATTGCCGGGGTCCATAGCAACATCCATGGCCCAAGAACTGTGGATGTCCCCGGTAAGTACAACGGCGTTGTTAAGCCCCATGGCTTCCAAGCGTCCTAGCAGGTTTTTCCGGCTGACTTCATACCCATCCCACTGGTCGTAGTTGAGCTGGGCACCGCCGCCAATATGCCAGTTGGGATTGTCTGGCAGTGTTCCTAGCGTGAGGGGAGAGAGCATGACTTGTTGACCGATTACGTGCCAACTAGCGCCCCGGCTGTGGGAAGTTTGGAGTTGGTTAAATAGCCATTTTTCCTGTTCATGGCCAAGAAGTTGCCTGTCAGGATCTCGGGCTTGTGATGGTATGGATACCTGTTCATTGCGTCCGATCAGGCGGGTGTCCAGCATCATCAGCGAGAGTAGTTGTCCGAACTCGAAGTGGCGATAGATGCGGATCTCGTTGTCGGGGTCCACGCGACGAATAGGCATCCATTCGAAGTAGGCTTTGACCGCCGCTCTTTTGCGTTCCAGATAGTCGCCTTCACCCTTTTCTGGGTTATGGTTCTCGGCGCCGCCTTGCCATGAGTCGTTAGTGATCTCGTGGTCGTCCCAGACGCAAATAAACGGGTGTTGCCTGTGGCACTCCTGCAGATCTCCGTCAGTGCGATAACACGCGTAGCGACGGCGATAGTCCTCAAGAGAGACAATCTCGTGGGGTGGGTCGACCGGTCGCTCTTCTGTCAGGTTCTTGTCGGAGTACTCACCTTGAGCGTACTCGTAGATGTAGTCGCCCAAATGGATGACCGCGTCAAGGTCTGGGCGATAGGCGACTCTTCGGTAGGCATTAAAGTAGCCGTAAGGGTAGTTGGAGCAGGAAACGACAGCCAGTCGCAGGTGATCCATCTGCTCACTGGGTGCCGGCGTGGTTCGAGTGCGGCCCACCGTCGACAGGTGCCCTAGCGACTCGAAACGGTAGTAATAGGTCGTTCCTGCCCGTGGAAGGTGGGCGTCAATTTTTACCGTGTAATCCGAGCTGGATCGGGCGTAGCCGATTCCTTCATAAACCAGTGCGCTGAAGTCGGGCGTTTCCGAGACTTCCGCAATAACAGGGATCTCATCCAGGCCTTCTGCCGTAATCCGAGTCCAGAGAATGACCTGATAGGCCAGAGGGTCACCACTGGCAACGCCATGAATAAACGGGGTTGGGCCGTTGTAGTCAGGCATGTGGTCTCGAATGTTGTCCAGGGTATTGCCTGGAGGCTGGCTGGTGTTATTCGATGCGTTGGTGTCCGGGATGGATCCGCTTGATCCGCCACCACACGCAGACAGCAACCCGAGCGAGAGCCCTGCTGCGCTTGCCTGAGTGATAAAGTCTCTTCGTTTCATGGAGTGTCTCCCCCTTGGAATCAATGCAGCGGGGCACTCTATAGTCAGATTGTTAACGCGTGGTTACCGTTTTAATACGGAACCCCTGAATGAGTTGGGTTAGCAATCGAAAAGGCCTAGAGCTAGCGATCAAGCAGTTCAAGGCTTGGTTTGTCATGCATCTGTAGGAATGCTGACACATGGGCTTCATGTGGTTCCGTTATGTTTAGGTTGCGGCTGCAAAGCGAAGCCTTCTGCTTCAGATCACCAATTTGCATTCCATTCTTACAGTGCCATACACCCGGGCGAGAGGAGTCAGTCAGGCAACGGGGCGGGATCAACACTCAAGCGAGGTGGATTAAGTATGTCAGTTCGATTGCATGGCAGCGGCGAGCCCGGTTTTCGTCGGGGTCTGAGAAACGAATTTGATAGCTTCATGGCGCATCAGGCACAGCGCTTCGATTCCGAGAATTGCCTGCGCATCGATTTTCACTGTCACGACCATAATAGCGACGTGCCCGATGAACTCTGGGGCCGGATATTGCGGCTGCCGGAAACGTGGCTGAAAACCAAAAAACTGGTGAAGGTTCTGAAGCAGAACGGCTGCTCTGTGATTACGGTTACTAATCACAATAATGCCCGAACGTGTTGGGAGCTTCAGGACCAAGGCGTTGATGTTTTGGTTGGGTGCGAATTTACCTGTTTCTTCCCGGAGTACGACTTATTCGTTCACGTGCTCGCCTATGGTTTTACCCGGGAACAGGAATCGGTTCTCAATGAGAAGCGCCAGAATATTTATGAGTTCCTTCGCTATGCAGCTCTTTATGACATACCGGTGATTTTGCCGCACCCGCTTTATCTGTATAGCCGTAATGACCGGATTGATTTGTGCTTGTTCGAAAAGCTCGCTGTTATGTTCTGGCGCTTCGAGGTGCTGAATGGTCAGCGGGATTTGTGGCAGAGCGTTTTGACACTGAACTGGGCGCAGAGCCTGACACCGGATCGCATTCGCATGTATGCACGTAAGCACAACTTGAACCCAGCCGAGTTCGGTGTAGACCCTGATCTGCCGAAAGTGTTAACGGGCGGCTCCGACGATCACTCCGGTCTTTTTACCGGGCTTTGCGGCTCGCAGCTTTACGTGCCAGATCTTCAAAAACGCCTTAAAACCGAAGCAGCCTCAGATCTTGCCTTGGAAGCACTGCGCAATGGTCAGGTTGCGCCGTTTGGAACGGTCGGCGAGAACCAGAAACTCAACATTGCTCTGCTGGACTATTTTTCCCAAGTAGCGACTAAGCTCAAGGATCCTGGGTTGTTACGCATCCTGCTTCATCGGGGGTCAACGTGGGACAAGGCGGGCTGTTTTATCTCTGCCAACCTGTTTCTGGAAATGCAAAAGCACAAGAAAACCATGAAATTCTTCTCATTTATTCACGACGCGCTCCAGGGCAAAAAGCCCGCGCGCTTTTTGAGGTGGCAGGCGGCGAAAGATTATAAATTCTGCGTAGCCCAACTGGAGAAGATTGCCGATGCCAAGCGCAACCGACCTGAAGAGTTCGTTGATACCGTAAATGACAGCATCGGCGAGCTGTTCAACCATCTGAACAGGCTCATCGCAACGCGGATTCACAAAGCGCTGAATAAGCATCAGGGGCTCAGTTTAAAGGAAATCTCCACTGAAGAGCTCACCCGCCAACTTGAGATTCCGAGTCAACTAACATCCTTGTTTCTAGGTGATGGTAAACGCCAGGACAATATGAGTAACGTTAACCTGGCCGAGGCGTTGGATAGCCTGTCTTTCCCAATGCTGGTCAGCATCGTATTGGCAGGGTCGACTTTGGTCTCCACCCGTGTGCTTTATCAGAACCGTGACCTCCTGAACCGGTTTGCCCGGGAACTTGGTAGAAATGAGCATTCCCGGCGAGCACTGCATCTCACTGATACTCTGTTCGACAAGAACGGAGTATCGACTTCGCTGAGCGGTAAACTGCAGGAAATCAAGCGCACGAACCTCCCGATCGATTATCTGATCTGCCACCCGCTAGCAGTGCCTGAGCCGCATCTGCATGTCGTGCAGCCTATTGCTGATATTGACCTGCGCCCCTTTGGTGAGCAAACCCTGCAGGTTCCGGATGTAATGGAAATTGCTCGAATTTTCTATGAAGGGGGCTACGATCGTATTGTCTGTTCTACTGAAGGGCCGATGGCACTTGTTGGCCTGTTCCTGCAACAGATGTTCAATGTGCCCAGCTACTTTTTCATGCACACGGACTGGGTCGACTTCATTGCTCACACCACCAGCCTGAACCAATACGAACGAGACCGGATTCGTCGCCTGATGCGTGCGCTTTATAGCCGGTTTGACGGCATCTTTGTGCTTAATCGTGAACACAAGGAATGGCTGACCGGCTATGAAATGCAGATGCCGGCAGAAAAAGTGTTCCTCACCGCCCATCACACTTCCCCGCGAGACCTTACAGTTCAACCAGTGCACAAGTCGGACTTGATTCCCGGCGCGAACGATAAAACGCCTGTGCTGCTTATTGCGTGTCGGCTGAGTCGTGAGAAAGGCATCTTTGATCTGCCGGAGATTGTATCGGAAGCGCGCTTACTGGTGCCGCATCTCAAAATCGTGATTGCCGGGTCCGGTCCTGCCAGCGCAGAGCTGCAAAGAGCAATGCCTGATGCGATCTTTATGGGCTGGCAAACCCGAGAGCAACTGGCGTCGCTGTATCTGGGATTGGATCTGTTTGTATTTCCCTCACGCTTCGATACGTTCGGCAATGTTGTGCTTGAGGCTTTGGCCCATGGTATGCCAGCAGTGGCCTATAGCTGCAAAGGGCCAAAAGACGTCATTGAGCACGAACAGAGTGGATACCTGGTTGAAGATATCGACGGCATGGTTGCGGCGATCGCGGATTTCTTCAACGAGCCGGAAGTTCGGGCTGGTATGGCTGAAAATGCCCGCAAACGAGCAGGCCGATTCCAGGCGGAGCCTATCATGAGGCAGTTTCTTTCGGATCTGGGGCTTGAATATCCAGAACGGGCATACGCTCAAGCCTCGGTGGCCTAGATAAGGTGAAGCCATGACTGAACTTTGCGACCTCACCCACGTCAAGGTGGTGCCGGAACAACAGAGCCAGCGTGATGGACAGCAGCGGCAGCAGTTGCGCCGACGATTACCTGAACTTATTGAGTTGGAGCGTATCCTCGCTGAATCACCGGAGCAGTTTTCAGTTCGGGTGAGTGCGAGCATTCCGGTGGACTCGTTTGAGCTGCCAATTTACCGTGTCGATATCGGCGATGCGCCAGCGGACCGTCCTGCATTGCTGTTACTGGGTGGCGTGCACGGGTTGGAACGCATTGGCACCCAGGTGGTTATGGCCTGGCTGGAAAACCTGGCCAACAGGCTACGCTGGGATGAGCATCTGGCTGAACTTCTGCAGCAGGTACGGTTGGTGGTTGTGCCCATGCTCAATCCCGGCGGTATGTATCTGAGCCGGCGCAGCAATCCTGCCGGTGTGGATCTTATGCGTAATGCGCCCATTTCGGCCCAGAGCCCGAGTACCTTTTTGGTGGGCGGGCAGCGACTATCACCGTTGCTGCCATGGTACAGAGGCAAGCTCGACCAGGGGATGGAGCCTGAGAACCTGGCTTTGCAGAGTATTATCGAAGAGGTGTTGCCCGGCCGGCCATTCAGCGTGTCGCTCGATTGCCACTCAGGCTTCGGCTGGCGTGACCAGATCTGGTTTCCCTACGCCTACCGGCGCCGTCCAATGCGTAACATCTCGTCTGTTATGGCGCTGAAGCTGCTTTGGGAACAGGCCTACCCCCATCACGACTATCAGTTCGAGCCGCAATCGGAGCATTACGTTACCCATGGTGATTTGTGGGACTACTTTTATAAACGCCATAATCGTGAGGCTAGCGCCCCTTGGCTTCCGCTGACGCTTGAGATGGGCTCGTGGCGCTGGTTGCGTAAGCGTCCCCGCCAGTTGTTCAGTCGGGAAGGGCTATTCAATCCTCTGGTGACTCATCGTCATCACCGGGTTCTTCGTAGCCATATGCTTTTGTTTGATTTCCTGCTCAATGCTAGTGCGAGTTACGACAACTGGCTGCCCACCCCGTCTGAAGGCGAGTGGCTGCGCGCCGCTGCCAGAGCACACTGGTACAGTAAGGGCGAGAACCTGTAATGGATTGGTTGTTAATTCGAGGGTTGGCAAGGGAAAGTGGTCACTGGGGCGACTGGCCTGACCAGCTTCGACGGGCACGCCCGGAGGATAGATTCCATACAGTTGACCTACCTGGCACCGGGCTAGCTCGGGATTTTCGCTCGCCCACCTCCATTGCGGAGGCTCGCCAGTTCGCTGATCGGGCGACTCGCCGGCTGCCACGTCCGCTAGGGCTGATTGGACTGTCTCTCGGAGGTATGGTGGCACTGGATTGGGCGCTCAATCGGCCTGAAGATTGCGCGAGTCTGGTGCTGATTTCCTCCAGCTCCAGACTTTGCTCTCCTTGGCGGCGAATGCGCCCCGCTCAATGGGTGCCTGTTATGCGTATGCTGACACAAGCCGACAGTGATGCGCGGGAACGCGCCATTCTGGCCCTTACGAGTAATCGCCCCATTCGTGGTGAGGTTGCACAGCAATGGCAGGCGATTCAGCGTGAGCGCCCGTTGCGGAGGGGCGACGTAATTCGCCAACTCTATGCAGCCTCCCGTTATAAACCACCACAAAAGCTTCCAGGCATGCCAACCCTTGTGTTGGCCAGCTATCGCGATCGCCTGACAGATTGGCGTTGCAGTCGTGATCTGGCTAAGTCGCTTGGGTGCCCCTTGGAGCTGCACTCTAGTGCTGGGCATGACCTGCCACTGGATGACTCCTCGTGGCTGATCGAGCAATTGAATACTTACTTTCCAGTCGATTAATCCGTTCAGGCGGGCACTGACTGAACTGTCATCGCTTCATCGTAAATTCTTCATCTGGTTGTAAAACTCAGGCTTCAATCTCGGTGTATATCGGCCTGCTGTAGGTCAGCGGTCTGCGAATCCGCCAGAGGAAGGGGTTAGAGAATGCAAGATCAGTCCAGAGTATCCAGTAGCAGCCGAAAGCTTACCTCCGGTATAGCAACGGAGCCGGCCCAGATTGTTGCGGCCCAGCAGCTAAGGTATGAGGTATTCACCAGCGAATATGACGCAGATATAGAGACGGATACCGGCATTGACGAGGACCGCTTTGACCCTTGGTGCGAACATTTCGTGGTAATGAACCAAAAGGGCGAGGTGGTGGCAACCTCGCGGCTTCTGCACGGTGAGGTAGCCGCAAAAATTGGTGGTTTCTATTCGGAAGATGAATTCGATCTCGATCGCCTGAAACAGAATTCCGGCGTGTTTGCGGAGCTTGGCCGAACCTGTATTCGCAGTGATTTCCGCTCGGGGGCGGCGTTAAGTATGCTGTGGTCAGAGGTGGCACAGTATCTGGTTCAGCAAGGCATCGACTACCTGCTGGGCTGCGCCAGCATCAGTATGCTCGACGGCGGTCACAAGGCCTGGCGAATCACCCAGCAAGTTCAACAGGAATACCTTGCCGCAGAGGAATTTCGAGTCACGCCTAAGCGCACCTTGCCCCACCTTGCCAACCAGTACACACAAACAGACAAAGTTGTTATTCCACCGCTGATCCGCAGTTATATGCGCTTGGGTGCCGAGGTGTGTGGTGATCCGTGCTGGGACCCTGCTTTCCGCTGTGCAGATCTGCTGGTGCTGTTGAGGGTGGATAACCTGGCCGCACGTTATGCGCGGCGCTACAACCTGGAGGCCAGGATCGCTTGAGCAAACTGGGGCGGATTGTCGAGAGTATTCGGTTCTTCACCCGCCTCAGTGCGTTTTTAGTCTTTTTGTTGCTCAGTATGGCAACCCTTGTATCGGTTCGAATCTTTGAATTTTGTAGCAGGCAACGAATCGATCGAGCCATGCTGGTGAAGGGTTACTCGGTTGTTCTGTGCCGCCTGCTGGGCATACGCATCCAGACTCATGGCTTGGCGATGGAGGGCTCGGCATTGCGTGTGTGCAATCATGTTTCTTGGACCGATATCCCCATTCTGGCCGCGGGCCTTCCTTTACGATTTCTAGCCAAGCGCGAGGTGGCTTCCTGGCCTCTCATTGGCTGGATTGCACGTGAAGTCGGTACGATTTTTGTGCAGAGGGGGGCGGGGGATTCCGCGAAGGTGCGACAGGCACTGTCTGCCACTCTGGAAGGCGGTGGTTCAGTCATGGTGTTTCCAGAAGGAACCACGACTACCGGTGAGAGCGTCAAGCGGTTTCACCCGAACATGCTTGGGGCGGCAATCGAAGCTAAGTGTCCGGTGCAGGCGATAACGATTGCTTACCACCGAGATGGGCAGCCCGACTGGTTGGTGCCATTTACGGGTGATGATGATTTTGTTGCGCACTTGTGCCGCCTGTTGAAAAAGCCTGCGGTGCGAGTGGATGTTTTGCTCCACCCACCTCTGGCAGTTTCCGCCAGTGAAAGTCCCGCCGCCTTAGCCCAATTGCTTCACCAGCAAGTCAGTGAAGGGCTAGTGATAGTGCGCGAAAAAAAGGGCGCATCCGATTGCCAAAGTTCACTTCATGGCAGTAACGAAAGTGGTACCGAACTCGGTTAGGTTAAGGTGTTTTGTAGCAAAACTGTCATCATTGCGGTCTAGGCTCGTCATGAACATTTTGAGAGGCAGTTCACGTTATGAGTCTTACCGTCCGTCAGCGATTGCTGGTGTTTTCCGGATTTTGTTTGATTGCGCTTTCTGGTCTGGCATGGCTTTCGGTGTCAGTGGTGGGAGAAGCCCAGGAGGCAACAGATAGCCTCGTACGGGAGCAAATGTCGGATGTTTGGCTGCTGACGGATCTTGATCGTAGCCATCGTCAATTCAAAGACCTGGCATACAAGATAAAAGCTCAGCTTTTGTTGTGGAATGAGATCAACGAACAGTTTGAGGAAGCTTCCGCCGCAATAAAAACGCAATGGCAGTCCGCGCTTGAGAACCCCCGCTTGCAGAACTGGGCAAAGGAGAACATGGGGGCACATCAGGTGGTTTTGGATCTTCTTGTAGCGCTGAAAGAACCCATTGATCAAGCGAGCTACTATTCCGCCGGGAAAGTTGTCGATTTTCAGTTGCATCAGGCGCTTGATCCCATGCTTGCAGAAATTGATGCCCAACGCTCGGTGGGCCGTCAGCAGGCTCATGCAGGGTCAGTATCCCTGATCGCATTCCTCGAACAGAAACAATACTTGTTGCTCGCAGGCTCGCTCTTCGTATTGCTGGGTGCCTTGCTTCTGACCTATTGGCTCCGCCGGACTGTGACTACCAGGCTTCAGTTGATCGCTGAACGCCTCAGGATTATGGAGGCGACATCGGATCTTTCCACACCACTGCCGATTTCAGGACGCGATGAAGTAACGGCCGTTGCATTGGCAATCAATGGATTGATTGCCAAGTTCACTGTGTTTGTAAAAGAGGTCACCGACGCCGCTACTGCCTTGCAGCAGCGTTCTGCCAATCTGGATGCACAGGCTGACGCAGTTCAGGCTTCATCACAGCAAAACAACCGGCAGATCCATGATGTAGTTTCATCGATGGGTGCCATTACTGAAAGCGCCAGCCAGATTGAAGGGTCTGCACAGTTTTCCCGCGCGCAGGTTACTGGTGCCGTCAAAGGCAATGATGATGTTCAGATTAAGTTGCGTGAGAGTGAGCAGGCCGCTGAACATGCGGTCGAGGTAATCAATCGTGTGGCGGAAGCAATTGAGGCGCTTCGAGGATCCAGCGAAAAAATCGAACAGGTCATCAGCGTGATTGCTGACATTGCCGAACAGACGAACTTGCTGGCTTTGAACGCAGCCATCGAAGCGGCTCGCGCTGGCGAGCAGGGGAGGGGCTTCGCTGTTGTTGCAGACGAAGTGCGAAACCTGTCTTGCCGAACAGGCGAATCTACCAGCCAGGTGCGTCAGTGGGTTGGTGAGTTGGTTGCTCAGGTTGATGGCGCTCATGGGCTACTTGGTGATACCCGGGAGGCGGGCAATTCCAATCGGGAAACGCTGGCATCGCTTAAAACTCATCTTGTGGCGCTCAACAAAACCTTTGACGACCTGAATCATTTTTCAAATGAGGTCGACGAAGCGATTGATGTTCAGCGTGATGAGATTGGCCGTGTGGGGCGGCGTGCGACTGCGCTGGGAGAAAGCGCTGAGTCACTCGAGCAACATATTGGCAGCACAAAGACGGTTAGTGAGCAACTACGTGAACAGTCCGAATCACTAAGAGCCCTGATTGCTCGTTTCCAGATCCACGGAGCCTAAGCCAGCATGACTTTGCACGGTCAGACCCAAGAGTTGCAGAGAATTATTGATCAGCAGCTAATCTCCACGTTGTTCCAACCAATTGTGGACTGCCAGGAAAAAAGTGTTCTTGGTTACGAGGTGCTTAGCCGGGGCCCATCTGATAGCCCACTTCACGCAGCGCCCGCATTGTTCCAGGCAGGAGAACAGTGCGATCAGGTTATTAGTTTGGAGCGAGCTTGCTTGAAACAAGCAGGGCACACATGTAATCGATACGGCGTCAGTCGCCTGGTTTTTGTGAATGTGTCGCCAGAACTGCTGTTACCGAATTCCTTTCCGGAGGATCGTTTACATGCTCTTCTAACAATGAATGACCTTAAGCCGGATCAGATCGTTATAGAGTTGTCTGAGCGTTATCCGGTCGACGATTCAGCGGTGCTCAAAACCCGGCTCATTGCGCTGAAGAAGCGCGGATTCCGAGTTGCGATAGACGATTTGGGGACAGGCTATTCAGGGCTAAAGCGTTGGTCTGAGATTCAGCCGGACTTTGTCAAAATTGATCGGCACTTCATTCGCGACGTTGATCGGGACTTGGTAAAGAAGGAGTTTGTTCGGTCGGTAATCAACCTTTGCGAACGCTTGGGATGCCGGCTGATTGCAGAAGGCGTTGAAACTCTAGCGGAACTGACATTACTTCGATCAATGGGTATTCATCTTATCCAAGGATTCTTGTTTGGGCGCCCCAACCCCTTTCCTGCAGCTGATTTGTCTACACTGGGTGACTCAATACCCGTAAGCGGAGATCCTATCGCCGCCGGTGCTGGGTATTTGGGGCGCTATATCGCCCCCCTCTCGCCAAATACTTCGCTTGGACATGCCTGGCAAATTCTGCAGTCGTCGCCATCAATATTTGCGTTGCCCGTAGTGGAAAACGATAGGCCTCTCGGTTTGCTCCATAAGTGGCGCGTAATGGAGGTTTTTAGCTCTACCTATGGGCGCTCGCTCAATGAGGCTAAGCCGGTAGATAGTTTGACAGCTCGTGACGCGCTTGTGGTAGAGCATGATGAGCCTCTGGAGGGCGTCAGTCAGTCGCTTTTGGAGGATGATCTTTACTATCTCAAGCAAAATTTTATTGTGACCAGAAATGGTCGATACATGGGCTTGGGTTCAACGCGTTCTCTACTTCGCATGATGACCCGGCGCCGGGTTGAGCAGGCCAAGCATGCCAATCCCCTTAGCCAATTGCCTGGGAATGTTCTTATTCAACAGGAAGCCATGCGCAGGCTTCAGAAAAACGAAGCTTTTACCTGCATTTACTTCGACATTGACCACTTCAAGCCATTCAATGATGTGGTGGGGTATGGCGAGGGTGATGAGGTTATTCTCTCGCTTGCACGACAGTTATGCGCGGTTTTTGATGGAGAAACAGACTGGGTTGGTCACATCGGTGGGGATGATTTTGTGGTGTATAGCGGCAAAATTGAGCCCCAAAAGCGCTGCGAGCAAGTGCAAAATCTTTTTAGGTCGGAGGCCCTGTCGCGGTACCCAGAAGCAATGCGCAAGGCCCGCTCAATGACTGCAGAAGATCGTGATGGCCAGCTAAAACGCTTTCCGCTTGTTGCCCTCTCGGCAGGCATCGTAATAGCAGAGAGTCGGTCATTTGGATCTGCTGCAGATTTGGCTGCTAACGCAGCGGACGCCAAGGCTAAAGCAAAGAAGTCTGCCGGCGGAATTCACATTGTCAGAAGTGAGCGTGTTGCGGAAGCGGAATTCTAGATGGTTTTGCCTGGAAAAATTGTGAGCTCATAAAAAAAGCGCTATACCGCTTGGAAATCCAGTGGCATAGCGCTTTTTTTCGGCTTGTGATTCACCCAAACCACACTTAAGTCGAGTGGCTTGGGCAACATCCGGCCTTTTAGCTTCTGGAGCAAACCTTACTTAGTGAAGCTCTCAAGCTATTGGGCAATGACTTAGAATTTCAAGCGCATACCTGCAAGGAAACCCATGTCAGTGTTATCCTTGTCTGTGTCAGCAATTTCTGCGAAGACACTGGCATTTTTCTGAGCCGGTGGTGCTTGTCACATCAACGGTGGCAGCTACGTTGTACAGGGGTGTATCTTTATTTGTGTTGCTATCATCGGTAACACTATGATCTGCCCCAAGCCCGAACTTACCAAAATCATAGCTAGCCCCGGTATAAATGTTTTCTCTCGCAAAACTAAACATCAACCCAAAGCCTTCCTGAAAACGATACTGGCAAGAATTTTTACTAGTAAGGTTCTCTGTAGCAGCCAACCTGATAGCTACCTCAAGCTTTGTAGTTCCAACTGTCAAAGCACTTGTTTCAAAACAATTGGGTATTAGTGACGTTTCGAAGGCGGAAGGCTTGATCTCATACTCACTCGGACGATAGGCAATCAAAGGAGAATCAGTGCCAGGCATGGCGTGAAAGGTTAAGGGACTAAGGGTAGTTTGATGATTGTTTCAGGGGTGGCTAATGCCCCGAGGGGGAGTAAAGCGGTTCTCAAATTTCAGGTCCAATAAAATCTGGAACTATCTCCGATGCTGCTATACAGGCATTCACATCCAGACCTTTAAGCGCACCATGGGCAGTTACTAGCATTGTGCTTATCCCTGAATTGCGACCCCCGAGGATATCTGTGTGCAAGGTATCCCCCACCATCAGCAATCTGGAAGTTGGAATTGGAGACAGCCTGCTTTTGGCTGCGTCAAAGGCATTGTTGAAGGGTTTTCCGAAAAACACCGTGTCGAGGCCGGTGGCGTCCATGAGGTGGTGGGCATAGTACCCCGGTTCCAGAGACAGGCCGTTCTCACGGGGAGCCACCAGATCGGGGTTCGCCACCCAGACTGGTCGAGGCCTGCGATTAAGGCTGTCGATCAGGCCTTGCTGCAGCTCTCGGGTCCATCCCTGGGCGCTCAACATCAATATGGCATCGGCGTTATCGAGTCTTTCGCGATTGGCTTTTGCCTCTAGATCACTAATGGTAAAACCGCGGCAGGGCAGGTGGTCAGCGTGCGCCGATGCAGGTGCCATAATGGCCCATCTTCGCTCCGGTTCGGATGCCAGCGCATCGCTCACCAGCATGCGGCTGGAAATCAGTTGGTCTGGTGTAATTGGAAAGCCAAGGTTGCGGTATTTCCGCACCAGCTCCTGTTGGGGAGCAGAGGCGGCATTTGAAAGTATCAAACAGTGCTTGCCCATCGACTGCAGATTGTGGAACCGCGCGACTGCCGTAGGTAAGGCATTATTGCCCGCATTGAGCACACCGAAGGCATCGAAAATAAAGCCGTCGAAACGATCGCTAATAGCCTCCAGAGATGGCACTTGTTTTGGTGTAGCAGTTTCTGTAACCAGCTCTGGAAGCCGAAAGCGAATGCGCTGATAAGCCTCAAAAGCCCAGCGCGGTGACGGTGTCATATGCTAATCCTACTGGCGATAGTGCCTTTCAGAGCACCGCCTGCCGAACTTTCGCAGATACCCATTCAGAAACGACCACCGTCGCGAGTATAACGAGAAATATTACCGTTACCTGGTTCCAGGCTAAGGTGCTTAAGGATGACTGGAGTTGCAAACCCAGGCCACCGGCACCTACCAACCCGAGAATGGTAGATTCGCGAATGTTGATGTCCCAGCGGAACACTGAAATGCCCCAGAATGCCGGCAGAACCTGCGGGATAATTGCATAGTCAATCACCTGGGTTCCAGAGGCACCTGTTGCGCGCACAGCTTCCACCTGACTTTCATCGATCTCTTCGATGGCCTCGTACAGCAACTTGGCGACGAAGCCAATGGAACGCAGACCGATCGCGACAATGCCTGCCAACAGTCCCGGGCCGATAATTGCCACCAGCAGCAAGGCCCAGATAAGCGAGTTGATCGAGCGTGAGGTCACGATGATCAGCAAGGCCAACGGGCGCACAAAGTGGCGACTCGGGGTTGTGTTCTCAGCGGCCAGGAAGGCAACGGGTATCGCAATGATCACTCCGATCAGCGTACCAAGGGTTGCGATGTTCAGCGTATCCCAGAGCGGCTGCCAGAGTTGATTGAGATAGCCCCAGCGCGGTGGGAGCATGCGGCCACCGATATCGGAAGCCTGTCGGGGTGCGTCTGCTACAAAAGCCCAGATGGTGTCTGCAGTCATCAGGTTCCAGCAGAATACTGTCAAAGCCACCAGCCAGAACCAGCCGGCCCATCGCAGCATGTATTGTTTTGGGGTGCGGAACTGCCATAGTTTTGTGTGTGTTCTGGCTGTCATTGGACCCACCGCCGAATGTAGGATGAGGAGTATTCCACCACTAATACAATAGCGATGATGATAATCAGGATGGCGCCAGCTGAGTCGTACTCATAGCGATCAATAGCTGTATTCAAAGTGGCTCCAACACCGCCGGCACCGACGATACCGATGACGGATGATTCCCGAAAATTTATGTCCAGCCGATACAGAGAAAGGCCGATCAGCCTTGGCATCACCTGAGATTGGACTGCATAGTTAACCACCTGCCACCAACTTGCACCGGTTGCGCGAATGGCTTCTATCTGAGAACTGTCACAGCCTTCAATGTCTTCCGCCAGCAGCTTGGAAAGGAACCCGATGGAAGCAAACGTCAATGTAAGGAACCCGGCAAAGGGCCCGAATCCGAACATGGCGACCAGCAGAATCGCAATGATAATTTCCTGGAATGAGCGGGACAGCGTAATAATGCTCCGACAGATCGTATACACCGGCAACGGCGCCAGATTGCGGGCAGCGCCAAGACCGATGGGCACCGAGATCAATACACCGGCCACGGTGGAAGTCAGAGTCATGGTCAGGCTTTCGATCAGCCCGGCCTGGATGTCCCGCCAGCGGGAGTTGAAATCCGGCGATAGAAACCCTTGAATGAACTTCCAGCCGCGCTCAAGACCTTCATAAACCCGAAACCAATTGACCTCCACTGAGCTGATCGCCAGAACCAGGTAGATCGCACTCCCTAACAAAATGGTCCAGCGCCATCGAGGGTCTTTCAGTAGTACCGGAGGCCGCTTCCAGGTCCTTAAAGAGGTGATTGCGCCGATCATGTTAGCTCCAGCACTTTGGCGCTGCTGAACAGAAACTCGTCGTTTTGTGACTCACTGCTCTGTTGCACCTGGTCCCAATCCTCTGCTCCGTAGATGCGGGTCAGTGCCTCATGGGACAAGGCTGATGGTGGGCCGTCAAATACCACCTGGCCAGCCCGCAACCCGATGATCCGGTCAGCAAAATTTTGTGCCAACACCACATCGTGAATATTGATGATGGCGGGAAGGTTCATTTCCCGGCAGACGCCCTGAATCAGACGCATGATCTGGCGGGAGGTTTTCGGGTCGAGTGACGCCGTGGGCTCGTCGGCCAGCAATAGTTCCGGGTTTTGCTCTAATGCCCGGGCAATACCTACACGTTGGCGCTGACCGCCAGAGAGTTCATCTGCCCGTTTGTTGTAGTGATCATCCAGCCCGACCCGCTCCAGCAAGCTGAAGGCCTGATCTATGTCGGTCTTCGGGTACCGACGCAGGAAAGAACGCCAGCTGGAGACATAACCCAGACGGCCCGATAGCACGTTCTCCATCACTGTAAGGCGTTCAACCAGCGCATATTCCTGAAAAATCATACCGATACGCCGGCGAGCTTGGCGTAAAGCCCGGCCGCTGAGCTTGGTCAGTTCAGTGTCGCCGAGGTAAATGCTGCCGGAGCTGGGTTCAACCAGACGGTTGATACACCGGATCAGGCTCGACTTGCCGGCGCCAGAGGGGCCAATAAGGCCTACAACCTGGCCTGCAGGCACCGAGAAGCTGATGTCGGTCAGTGCCCGGTCGCCGGTTTTGTAGGTTTTTGATAAGGCTTTCAGTTCAAGCACAATTTTCTGCCATTGCTGATAATAGAAGAGTCAACGGGTTGGCCACATCTCGCGACATGTTCAACCCGCTGAAAGCGGTTTGCGGTTTGAGTCTTTAGCGGCAGTTGTAAACCACGCCGTTGGCATCATCGATCTTACGAATAACTTCCCAGTGCTCCTGAAAAGTGATCGGGATGAACTGAGCTTCACCTGACTTGGAGAACTCCTCTTCCAGGGAAGTGCCAGCCCATTCAAAGGAGAAAAACGCCTGCTGGATTTTGTCTTGTAGTTCTGGTGTCAGGTTGTGAGCAACGCCATACCCTGTAGTGGGGAAGGTCTGAGACTTGTACAGGGATACAATTTGATCTTCGTTTACAACGCCCCGGTTCAGCATCCGCGCCATAACGGAGTTAGCAACTGCGGCGGCGTCATAGTCCTTGTTGGCAACACCCAGTACAGAGTTGTCGTGCTTGCCGGAAAACACCGGCGTGAAATCTCTGTTTGGCACAAGATCATAATCGGCTTTCAGTATTGCAGAGGGCGCTTTGAAACCTGAGTTTGAGGTTTCGGAGGTAAAGGCCAGTTCACGACCTTGCAGTCCGTCTACATCGGTAATGCCAGAGTCAGGATGGGTGATGATTTCCATCTCGTAGCCGAATGAACCATCAGCGGATGCCATAATGGTGAAAGGGCGGAAGCCGCCACAGGCAACGGCTATCGGATTGGATCCGGTATTGAAACCGGCAATGTGGAGGCGACCCGCGCGCATGGCTTCAATTTGCGCTGCGTTAGATTGAACCGGGAAGAACTGGACTTTTTTGCCGGTTTTCTCAGACAGATGGTCGAGAAAATCGGACCAGGCCTCAGCGTAAACTGACGGGTCTTCTACCGGAGTGTAAGCAAAAATCAGAGTGGAGGGATCGATCTGCTCAGACTTGGCAGGAATGTCAGCAATCAGATCGCCGTCATTATCGCTGTATCGGGAGTCCAGTTTAAATGCGCCCTGCGCGAGCATAGGAGTCATCAGAGCAGCACATGTAAGAGACATCAACTTATTCATATTTACATCCTTAGGTTATGAAGCATCATCGGCCTGATACTAACGAGGGATTGTTATGGTTCTGTGACAAAGACAGGATGTTGGAAGGGTCTATAGATCAGGTGAGTAGGGGCTTTAAAGGTGAGGCCAGCGAAAAAAGCCAGCGGATGACGGCACCCGCTGGCTCTGGTATTGCAATTACGAACGTTCGACTATTGGAACCCTAAAGCCCCATACAATTGGCGTAGTGGGTTGTGGTTGCGGGCCAGTCTGAAAAAATGCCGATAACACCCACTTCCTGAGCTAACACATCAATCACTGTATAAATGTCGCCATCATTGTTAATGGCGTCGTTGATGCTTTGGTAATACCAGCCACCGCCTTCAGCGAGCGGCCCACTGCGTTCAAGAGACCAGCCAATCAAATCAAGGCCGGCAGCCTTGGCATTGAGTGCGTATTCTGACGGAACAATCTCCTGGTGGCTGTTAAGAGTGAGCATTTTCCAGAGTGCAGGTGCCAGAATGGGAACGCCTTTTTGGGTGAGGCTTTCCATATACGCCATGGATACGTTTTCCGGGTCGTTACTTTTCTCATCCAGGAATACGGCTTGGCGGCCGAACTCAGGTATTTGATTAACCCAGAACACGACATCGTCCAGGAGGAACGATTGCGGCCATACATCCTCGGGCTTTACGCCAGCGGCGATGTATTCGTTAATCATCTGTCGGGCATAATCCTCTTGGGTGTAATCACCCTCGAAAGGCATATCAACCACCGGCGTTTTCAGTTCAGGTGTGAACTTAAGACCCAGCCCTTTAATCAGTTCGATGCTTTCGCGGTGGCTTAACAGAGTGCCTTCTGTGGCATAAAGATCCGTTCGCCAATCAGCAGTGCCGCCCAGGTATTCCTCGGGCGTGGTGGCGTTCTCGTCAAAGGCATCCATTTTACCCCGGAGCGATTTGAACTCTGCCAGCGTGATATCGCTGGTGCGGCACTCGGCCTCAGCCTTTGTGCCAGCGCCTGGGTTAGCTGGCACAAAAGGCTTGGTACATTTGGCGTTCAGTTCGGGTACGGCCACGATGTTGGTGGTAGTGTGCAGGTCGTTCTGAGCGTGGCGGCAAACTAACTGCCGATCCTTGGTAAAGGCAACATCACACTCAACGATTCCTGCTCCCATTTTGGCCGCTGCAACATAGGATTCGCGGGTATGTTCAGGAAACTGCAAGGGCGCACCCCGGTGGGCAATGGAGAAGGTGCTTGAGGCTGGAGGCAAAGACTCACAAGCCTGCAGCGCACTCTTCAGTTCACCGTCATCCATGTCGTTAACCAGAAAGTAAGGTCTGGGCCCAAGCTGAACCAGTGGTTGGCTTGTTTCCGCAGGTGTTACTTCGGGCGCGTTCGAGTTGTTATCGCTGTCGTTGCAGCCGGATAGCAGGGTGAGAGCCCCTATAGCCAGGGGCAATACGAATAAAATCTTCATAACAGAGTCCTTCTGTTGAATCTTTTGGGCTTTGTCCCAGCATCGCTTCAGTTCGCGAAAATGGGGCGGCTAATGAATCTCAGGCTTTACAGGCGCTAATGTTGCCCGCACTTGATGAACGCCTGATGACAGTCTGCCCCCGCTCCCATTGGTTTCAGCCAGCCCCACCTCTATTCACTTCCTGCCACTTTTTAGGAGACATACCACTGCCCCTTAAAAAGAAATGGTTAAACGAACTCTGCTCCCTGAACCCCAGCAGCTGGCTGATTTGCAGAATGCTTAAATTTGAATACTTTAGATAATCCTGAGCATGGTGTAAGCGAACATCGGCCAACAGTTGTTGATAGCTCGTTCCTTGCTGCTTTAGCTGTCGCTGCAAGCTGCGTCCGCTTTGCCCGAGAATGGCGGAAATCTGGGGGAGCTTAGGACTGTTTAGCAGATTCTTTCCAATATGACTTTTCACCAGATCAACAACTTGCCCAACAGCGGAGTCGGCAACGGAAGGGCGGGCGATGTTTTTTAAAGGCCAGGCCAGTACGTCTGCGGCGATCGTAATGCTGTTATCGCTCTGGCTGAAACGGCACTGGGCTCTAAATCCCTGCTGGTACTCTGCTTCGTGATAATCGACCGGCCTCGGGTGAACAAAGCACACCTCCATTACGGGTATCAATCGCCCCGTCAGTTGTTCCGCCAGATGAATTATTCCCGCGAGTACACTTTCGCACACTAACCGGGCGGCCTTGTGCTGTTGGAAGTGAGCCCTCCAGATTAGCCGTATGTTTCCGCCGACTGATTCTATGCGAGAGGTGCCCAACCGGTGCACCAGCCGCTCAAGAGTCATCACCTGATGCAGTGCGTGGCCCAGTGTCAGAGATTTTGCGCGTAAATTGGCCAGAGCTTCGCCCAGCACATCAAAGTTTTCCAAGCCTGCGCTTTGGCCCGCCTTTATGCCGAGCAGGGGATCATGAAGAAGGTCACTTGCACTGAGAAATAGCCGGAAGTAGTCCTCTACGGCGATTATTTCCGGAGGATTGATCATCCACAAGTCGTTAACAGCCGCAGCATCAGAAAGAGGGGAGAGACGGCCGCCTTGTTGTAGGTAAGCGACGA
Source organism: uncultured Marinobacter sp. (assembly GCF_947488835.1). Classification (GTDB taxonomy): domain Bacteria; phylum Pseudomonadota; class Gammaproteobacteria; order Pseudomonadales; family Oleiphilaceae; genus Marinobacter. The sequence continues at coordinate 534,114 of NZ_CANLBK010000002.1, forward strand.
GAATGGGCTGAATGTACGCTCCAACCACAAAGTTAAGAGGGTGGCTTCGCGAGGTGTCCCGCTTTGGCTTGCTGATCAATATTGCCGCCTTATAGTAATTTTTATTCGTGATCCAACAATTAAGTCAGGTTAAAGCAGGCTAGGATGCTTTTCAATTAGCGCGACAAAAACACCAATACAATTATAAGCGGGCGGCACATGGGCAGTATTCTGAAAGGCAGCACTATTGAAGGCAGCATCATCAAGCCGATCAGGCACTTTGAAGAGGCCCGCAAGTGCCATACCGCGCACTACCGGCTGGAAGCGATGCGGAAAGCGGCGGTCGGTTTCCGCGATGACATGCCGGCAAAACCTCAAGCCAGATTTTATCAAAGCATGGGGTTAATCCGTGTGCCTTACCCCACCAAGTACGCATTTCTGAACTGCAATGTGGTTCCTGATGCCCCCACAGATTCCTGGCTTGAAAAAATACGCCCAGCAAACCGGCATGGAAGTGATTCTGAACGGCAATACCCTTGAGGGCGGGCTGGATCAATATATTTCTATGGTGGTTGAGAAAACCATTGCCGGTAACCATCCGCTGTATACAGATTTCCCTAACATGGCTAACTCATCCGAGCTAACCAGTTACTGGGGCTTTCCAGGATATCGGCCAACGGTTACCTATGGTGACCTGAGCTTTGGCGCTGTGCATAAAAAGAAGTAACCCTGATTTGTGATATGGGTATTTTGATCATGGGTTCAGGTGGCTTGGAGTCGGGATGAATATATTTGGATTATGGGACGGGTTCTATAACGACCCCTGGTTCTGGCAGTTTCCTATGGCCACTCTGGCCATCAGCATGGCGGCATTTTTGCTCGTTGCAACGCCTTGGACAATCGTTGCCTGGCTGGACCCGGTCTCGCTGAGAAAATACAAAATTCAGCAGAAACCGTTTGAGGTTAAAAAGTTCCTGCTGCCGTCCCTTGGGCGCATTCTTATTAACAATATTATCCTCGCATCGTTGCTGGTGCTGAGCTGGCCGTTGCTAAAACATACGGGCGTGCACCAAAACGAGTTGCCTGCCTGGTATGTGATCTTGGCGCAGTTGCTGTTTTTCGTGTTACTGGATGATTTTCTGTATTACTGGATGCACCGGTACATGCATGAGAACAAGTGGCTGCTAAGAAATGTGCACAGTGTGCACCACCGGGTCCGCAACACCTGTGGGATCAACGGTAACTACATGCATTGGCTGGAATATACGCTAACCGCAACGCTCACTCTGATAGGCCCTATTCTTTTGGGCGCACATATCTATGTTATGTGGCTTTGGGTGGTTATTCGGCAAATTGAGGGTGCGGATGGTCACATTGGCTATGACATTCCCTGGAACCCGGTGCACCTGTTACCTGTGTACGAAGGCCCTGTTTATCACGATTTTCACCACGCGAAGTTCAAAGGTAACTACGCGGGCTTTCTGCCGTATCTTGATAAGTACATGGGTAAAACCTACATACCAGCGTACCTGAGCTACCTGAAGGCGAAGAAGCGCGGGTTAACGGCTGCAGAGATTGATCAGCAAAATAAGGCGATTTAGCAGGCGGGCACGAGGGAAATGTTCTGGCAGAGGCAGCTGGAATCCGAAAATGAAGTCTGCAATATGTGTATGTTTGAAGTATGTGTGTATATTGTTCGAAAACCTGACTTTCTGGCACTCTGTTGACAAAGGCACCACGCCGCAGAGTAGCCTGGGAAAGTTTTGCTCCTATTTTCAAATATGACTCCAATCTAATGACCTCCTATTTTATTCAGGCATTCATCTATCTACTGGCGGCTGTGATTGCGGTGCCCTTGGCAAAGCGCCTTGGTCTTGGCTCTGTACTCGGTTACCTGGTTGCAGGTGTTGTGATAGGGCCTGTACTGGGGCTCGTCGGCCAAGAAACTACCACGATTCAGCATTTTGCCGAGTTTGGTGTGGTGATGATGCTGTTCCTGATAGGCATGGAGATCGACCCAAAAGCACTTTGGGCAATGAAGGTTCGTTTGTTAGGGCTTGGCGGATTGCAGGTGGCTCTGACGGCCGCTGCCGGTATGGCGGTAGCCTGGTGGCTGGGCGTTGTTTGGCAGACTGCGCTCACCATTGGTCTTATTTTCGCGCTGTCGTCGACGGCGATTGTGTTGCAGACCCTGGATGAAAAGGGACTGTCGAAAACGGAGGGTGGTCGTAACACGTTTTCGGTTCTGTTGTTTCAGGATATAGCCGTCATACCCATGCTTGCTCTTATCCCGCTACTGGTACTGCCCGGCCTTAGGGAAAGCGCGAGCTCTGCGTCGCATTCTGAATCGGGGCTGAGTCTCGTTGCCCACCTGCCTGGTTGGGGGCATGCATTGGTTGTGGTGGGGGCTGTTGCGGTTGTTATTGTCGGCGGCTACTACCTGAGCCGGCCCTTGTTTCGTTATGTGGTGAAGTCAGGGCTGCGTGAGGTGTTTACGGCCACAGCACTGATGTTGGTGATTGGCATCGCGGCACTCATGAGTGTGGTAAACCTGTCGCCCGCCCTAGGGGCTTTTCTCGCCGGGGTGGTGTTGGCCAACAGTGAATTTCGACATGAGTTGGAGGCCAATATTGAGCCGTTTAAGGGATTATTGCTGGGCCTGTTTTTTATCACCGTTGGCGCCGGTATCAATTTCGATGTGTTGGCAGCCGAGTGGGGCACAGTCGTATCCTTAGGTTTAGCTGTTATTGCCGGCAAGGCATTGGTGCTGCTTGCGCTTGCGCAGTTGTTCGGGATTCGCAGCAGCAACGGTTGGTTGTTTACCCTTGGGCTGGCGCAAGCAGGCGAATTTGGCTTTGTGCTGCTCACCTACAGTGTGCAGAGCCATGTAATTCCTCTGGAAACGTCCCAGATATTGTCGCTGGTTGTTGCGCTTTCCATGTTCCTGACCCCTTTGTTGTTCATCGTATACGACTACATTGTGTTGCCACGTTACCGGCGCTCCAAAAGTGATGAGCGGGAAGCCGATACGATTGATGAAGAAGCGCCCGTTATCGTGGCGGGAGTGGGGCGTTTTGGCCAAATTGTATGCCGCTTACTGCGAGCCAATAACGTACCTATTGTAGTGCTTGATCACGAGCTTGAGCAGATTGAAAACGTACGACAGATCAATATCAAGAGTTTCTTTGGGGATGCCAGTCGGCCCGATTTGTTGGAGAAATCCGGCATCGCCAAAGCTCGCTTGTTGGTGGTGGCGATTGATGACAGGGAGCGCACCGTGGCCATGGTGGAACATGTAAAGCAGTTCTTCCCCGGAGTATGGGTGTTGGCACGGGCGTTCGATCGCGGCCATGGCTATCAATTACGGGCGGCCGGTGCAGATGATGTTGTCAGCGAAACCTATTACTCAGCCCTGGAGCTTGGCAGTCATGCCCTCACCGCCATGGGTGTACATCCGTTGCGGGCAAGGCAGATGACGTGGACCTTTGTTGATAACGAGCGGGCGCATGAAGATGAATTGTTCGAAGCCTGGAAGGAAATTGAAGAAGGCATTCATTTCAGCCCGCAGTATGGCGAGCTGTTTATGAAGCTGGAAAGCGCTCTGAGCAATGCGATGCATGGCGAATGGGAAGAGCCGAAACCCGAGGATGTTCCAGTTTGGACGCCACCTGAACCGCGATAGGTGCTCTGCACTGTTTGAAGGCAAAGATGAGCGGAGCTCAATCCCAGTAGGGCGGGTCGCCGAAATACCCATCGATAAAATCAACAAAACTCCGAACCTTACTGGCCAGCAACTGCCGATGGGCATACATTGCGTAAAGCCCCATGGGTTCAGGTTCATAATCCTGCAGTATGACCTGCAGCTTGCCTTCCTTGATCGCCGGGCCAGAGATAAACGTGGGCTGTAAGGCGATACCCGCTCCTGCAATAGCCGACTCCACCAGCACATCCCCGTTGTTGCTGGTCATACCATTGCTGTCGTTTTGACCGTTATTTTGCAGCCACCGGTGTAGAGGCTGGCTGGAATCCAGTTCTATGTAGCTGTAGCGCAAATAGCGGTGACCCTGCAGATCCTCCAGTTGCTTGGGGGTGCCATTCTGTTTCAGATAATCCGGGGACGCACACACGGCCATTCTGATCGGAGCAATGCGCTTGGCAATCAGGGAGGAGCTTTTCAGGTGTCCGATCCGCAGTACTACATCGAACCCTTCTTCAACCAGGTCGACCTTTCGGTCATTCAGCTGCAAATCGATGCCTACGCCGGGGTGGGCTTTCTGGAACTCGCTCAATAACGGTGCCATATGGCGAATGGCGAAAGAGACAGGCGCACTGATTCTTAGCATGCCACGAGCTTCGGTTTGCAGGTCTCCAACCAGGCACTCCATATCTTCAATGTCATGCAGCACCTGGAGTGCTCGCTGGTGATAGCTCGCTCCAGCCTCTGTTAGGTGAAGGCGTCGGGTGGTTCGGTTCAGTAGGCGTACGCCAAGGTGCTCCTCCAGCTGGGATACATATTTGCTGACCAGCTGAGGAGACATGTCCAGCTTTTCGGCGGCGCGGGTGAAGGCTCCTTCACCAACTACCGTAACGAAAGCGCGCATGGCGTCGAGGCGATCCATAGGTTCATCCTGCTTCGTGGCTTTTGATCATTATCAACGCAGTGTTGATAGTGATGCAACAAATACCCACTTATTCTAACTATTAGGTGATAGTAAAGTGGTCTCATCATCTGGAGCGACGCTTCAGGGGGCAAATCAACAGACTACTATTTGAGGAATCATCATGAGCTCCAAACTTACTCAAGCATTGTTCAGTTCCAACGGCGGTTTTGCTTCGCTGGTATTGCGGGTTCCGGTTGGATTGACCCTGGCGGCACACGGTGCGCAGAAGCTCTTTGGCTGGTTTGGCGGCTATGGTCTTGAAGGAACTGGTCAGTGGATGGCCAGCATTGGTTTGGAGCCTGGTTATCTGATGGCTCTGATGGCTGGTGGTGCTGAGTTCTTCGGAGGCTTGGCTTTGGTATTGGGTCTGCTGACGCGCCCAGCTGCAGTAGTCATTGCGTTTGCCATGTTGGTTGCCATTTTCGCCGTGCACATTGGTAACGGCTTGTTTATGGCCAACAATGGTTACGAGTTCGGCCTGACCTTGTTCGTAGTGGCGCTGGCTCTTGCTATCCAGGGCGGTGGTCGGTTTGCAGTGGATAACCTGCTGCTGGAACGGTTTGGTGGCACCCGCCGATAAGGCACAACTTTAAATTTTGTTGTCGAGGTCGATTATGCAAGCTCTACAGTTTTCAGCAACCGGCTCACTCGATTCGCTGCAAGTAATTGATCTGCCCAAGCCGGTAGCTGGTACCGGTGAGGTTCTGGTTGAGGTTCGGGCTGCTGGCCTGAACCCCAGCGATCTGAAAAACGTTCTCGGTCGCTTTCCTTACACCGCAACGCCGCGTATTCCCGGTAGGGACTTCTCAGGTGTTGTTGTGGAGGGGCCAGAAGAGCTTCTGGGTAAAGCGGTTTGGGGTGGCACCGGGAAAGGTTTCAGTTTCACCCAAGACGGTTGTCATGCTCAGTATGTGGTTGTGCCGGTGAATGCAGTAGCGCCAAAGCCGGAATCACTGAGCTTTGCTCAGGCGGCAACCTTCGGTGTTCCATACATTACGGCGTGGGATGCCCTGGAGCGTAGCCAGGTTAAAGCGGGCACCCGGTTCCTGATCATTGGTGCCGGAGCCGTAGCAAAGGCAGCGCAAGCGCTGGCTAAGGCAAGAGGTGCTGAAGTGGTGATGGCCGCGCGCCGAGCCGATGCCGTACAAGAACTGAGAGCGAAAGGTGTTGAGGCTTTTCAGTTGCCGGAGGCGGAGCAGTTACCAGAGCAGGCACAGATGCATTTCCAGCAGCAGGCGCCTGAGGTGATTTTCGATACCACAGGCTACTGGTTGCCAGCGGCGGTGAATACCCTGGCTGCATTCGGGCGTATCGCGGTTATCGCAGCGCCAGTGGACGGGCTGATTAGCATGCCTATCCTTGACCTGTACCGCCGGGGTGGTTCGGTCATCGGTATCAACTCGCTGCTATACAGCCTGGAAGAGTGCGCCACCATGTTTGAGCAGATTAGTGCAGCATTTGAAGGTGCGTTACCAATACCGGAAGACTTTACCGAGTTGCCGCTCTCGGAAGCTGTTGCGGCTTACCACAAGGTAAATGAGGGTGGGGCTGAAAAAATTGTCCTGATCCCTTAAGGCGAAAATGTTAACCGTCACGAATGACACGAAGCAGGAGATCTTACAATGATTGAACTTAGACCCCACAGTGAACTCGGCGGTGCCCATCATGGTTGGTTGGATACTCGCCACCACTTTTCATTCGCCGAATACTACGATCCCAATCGCATGCACTGGGGAAACCTCAGGGTATGGAATGATGACACCATTGCCCCGCGCTCTGGCTTTCCACGCCATCCGCACCGGGATATGGAAATCATCACCTACGTCCGTGAAGGTGCCATTACGCACCAGGACAGCCTTGGCAACAAGGGCCGTACAGAGGCTGGTGATGTGCAGGTGATGAGTGCAGGAACAGGCATCGCCCACAGTGAGATGAATGAAGAAGACGTGGCAACCCAGCTCTTCCAGATCTGGATTATGCCCAACGAGGTAGGTTTACCACCCACTTGGGGCACCAAGCCTTTCCCCAAGGGTGAGCGCAGCGGTTCGTTTGTAACCCTGGCGAGCGGTATGCCCGGTGACGATGAAGCTCTGCCAATTCGTACGGATGCTCGCATGGCGGCAGCAACACTGGCATCAGGCGAGGCTACTGAATATCACATCGCCCCAGGGCGTAAGGTGTATTTGGTACCGGCTACCGGCAAGATTGAAGTGAATGGAGTGGTAGCGTCTGCCGGTGATGGCGTTGCGGTTAGCGATGAAGAATTGCTGAACGTGAAGGCGTTGGAAGATAGCGAAATCGTTCTGGTAGATGTGGCCTAAGCAAGCAGGCCAGTTTGTTGGATGCGGGCAGGGCAACTACATTTAGTGAGTTCTTGCCCGCTCCTCGCTTTCTCTGAGAGCAGAAGTGTATACATAAGCCAAACAGCAAAAGGAAATAGAGATGACAAAAATCCTGGTTCTTTATTATTCAATGTATGGCCATATCGAAACCATGGCAAAAGCGGTTGCAGAAGGCGCTCGTGGCGTTTCAGGAGCGGAAGTGACAGTAAAGCGTGTTCCGGAAACCATGGATGCAGAAGCCTTCAAAGCGGCTGGCGGCAAGGTTGATCAGGAAGCTGCAGTTGCAACTCCAGCAGAATTGGCAGATTACGACGCCATCATCGTCGGCACGCCCACCCGCTTTGGCAACATGGCTGGTCAGGTGCGTACCTTCTTCGACCAGACCGGTGGTCTTTGGGCCAAGGGAGCACTGGCAGGCAAGGTAGCCAGTGTGTTCACATCAACCGGCACCGGTGGTGGTCAGGAAATGACAATCACATCTACCTGGACCACTCTGGCACACCACGGCATGGTTATCGTGCCAATCGGCTACACCACGCCAGCGTTGTTTGATGTCTCACAAGTGGGTGGTGGTACTCCTTACGGCGCCTCAACGATTGCCGGTGGCGATGGCTCGCGCCAGCCAGACGAGCGTGAGTTGGGTATCGCTCGCCATCAAGGTGAGCATGTGGCAAAAATTGCCGCCAAGCTTAAAGGCTGATAACCCCCTGCCAGAGCCGTTGGGTAGATAAGTTATGCCCAGCGGCGCTGAGTGATGTTTGAACCAGCTCCATAGCTTTGTCCGGAAACTATTCCCTGTATACTGCGGGTATCAAGAACGACCTGCCGTTACGGGGAAATCAGTTTGTCTGGTGAGACTGTTAGCTACGGATTAGAAAGCATCATCCTGCATCACTCCTTCAAACAAGTGAAGGGGCGAACCATCAAAATCGACTGCCGCGAACGAACCCATCTGGGTGGCGTGAACGGGGCCGGTAAAACCTCTGTCTTGGCGCTTATACCAGCGTTTTTTGGCGAAGAGCCTGAGCGCATTGTTACCAAGGCATCGGGCAAGCTGTCCTTTCTGGACTACTATCTGCCCACTTTCCAAAGCCTCATTATTTTTGAGTACCGGCGAAGCACGGGCCTCCACTGTGCCGTTATGTATCGCCATGCACAGGGAAAACCCTGCTATCGGTTTGTGGCCGGGTCCGCCGAGGACACCTTTTTCTCGCCAGAGGTGAAGGAGTTGCTTCAAGCAGGAGCCAGTGCAGACGACGTGTTTGCAGCGCTCCGTAGCCGGGGTATTAACCCTTCGAAAATGATCGATACGATCACCAGTTACCGGGCGATTATTCAGCGTAATCAAAAGCTGCTGAAACGGTTGCCTTCGGATGCACGAGCGCTCCGCGCTCTGGCGGCCGAGCATGGCCTGGGTGACAGCGACACCCAGATGACCAACATTGAGCGCTTGACCCATGTGGTGTTGAACAAGCACCGGCTGCTTAGCAGTTTCAAGACCATGATCTGCGAAACCCAGTTTGAGAATATCCACCAACACGCCAAGCCTCGAGCCATTGATCGCAAAGACCTGATAGCGGATATACAGAGCCTTTCTGCCTTTTCGGGTGAGGAAGCAAAAATTCGTGAATGTCTGAGAAAGGACGCAGAGCGTAGGGCGATACTTGAACAGGCGGATAAAACCGTTGCCAACTTACATGCGTCTGTCGATGAAGCCCGAGAGAAAACCAGTGAACTAGGTGAGCAGAAGGAGCGGTTTGAGGTAGAGAGAAGTCATCGAAGAGCAGAGTTTGAAGATAACGATCGCCAACTTGCCCGCCAGGTTACTGATCACAATGCCGAGTTTGACTCCCTGGATGGGCAAGTTGCAGCCTTACACAAGCAGAATGACCGGTACGAAGCGGATGGTCTCTCAGAACTGGCTCAGAGTTTCGATAATCTCGCCGACTACCGGCAGCGCCTGGCTACAGCGCAAGCAGATTACGACAGCCTGACGGGTAAAGCCTCTGCGATTGAGGGCGAGTACGAGCAGGAAAAGCAGAGCATCCAGCGCGAGCATGAGAAGCAGCAGACCCAGCGCCAGCAACGTTTAAGGGAAGCCGCTGATGCACTTACCTCAGCAAAGCATGCGTATGACCTGAAACTGAATTCCATCAAAACAAGCCAGATTACTGATGTATCTGAGTACAAGGGCAGCCGTTCAGAGGAGCGCTCGGAACTAACGAGTGAGCAGGCACGTTTGTTAGCACTGAGGGAAAATCCGGGGCAAACGGAAACGGAGCAGCAGGACACTGCAGTTGCGGAGCAGGCCGCAGAAGACGCATCGGAGCAGGTGTCACTGGCCCACGAAAATCGGTTAGAAGCTGGGCGTAAAAGAGATCAGGCAGACCGGGACTGGAAAACAGCTCAGGAACAGGTTCAGCACATGGATGATAAAGTCCAGGCGCTGGAAGGCATGTTTAACGAACTGCAACGGCAGATCGCCCCTGAAGACGGTACCTGGTTATCGCATCTACGCGCTCAGGACCCTGAGTGGGGCAACCACTTGGCGAAGGTCGTTAATCCAGATCTACTGCACAGAAAAGACCTTGCGCCTACCCGCGATCATGAGGCGAACAGCACAGCGGTAATGGGCTGGCAGCTTGCACTGGATTCCTTGCCAATTCCGGATTTTGCAGCCTCCGAAGAAGCCTTGCAGGAAAGCAGCAGAAGCATAGATGCGGAACGCCAGACTGCAATCAAACAGCGGGCGGAAACCGAACGCGAGGCTCAGCGCAGGCATGAGACCTACAAGGAACGTGCCGCAGCTGCCGATCGGCTGGAAACCGAGTTTTCACTTTTCAAACGTGCTCGTGATAACGCGCAGAACAAACTAGCTAACGTACGTCAGCGTGTTAAAGAAGCACAGGCTGCCCGGATAGCAAAGGTCACCAAAGAGCTTGATGCTGTGCAGAGCAAGCTTCAGGCCTTCGATGAGCAAACGGGTGAAGGCGTGCGAGAGATTGAGTCGGGCTTTCAGCAGCAAGTGCTGGATATGCGTGCTCATTGGGCGGAGAAAGAGTCTGAGCTGCAATCCAGCATAGATCACCAAAGCGAGCTCATAGCTTCGGCAGAATCCGACCACAAAGCACGGCTCAAGAGTAAACGGCAGGTATACGATCAGCGCCTTTCAGAAGAGGGCATTGACCCGAAGGAAGTTCAACGGGCGCGGGAGGCGTTAGCCAAGCTCAAAGAAACTGTCGAAAACATTGTGGCGTCTGAGGATCTTGTACGCGGCTATCGCAAATGGCGCGAGCAGGAGTGGTGCAAGGTTGAGGTGCTCACTGAGCAAGCCAATCAGGCCAAGGCAAAGTGTGAGGCTGCCGCCCGTACCCGGGAGCAAGCGGAGCGCTCATGGAAAGAGCAGGACAGCAAGCTGAAGGTGTCTATTGCTGAGCATCTAGCGGCAATCAAAAATCTGCGAGATCAAACGGAAGCGGCAGATGCGGTGCTCAAGCACTTCCAAAGCAATACGTTCTCCGAAGGCTTTCCGGGCAATATGGCCGATCTTACCCAGGAGCTTCAGGGTGCTTACCAAAATCTGGAGCAATTACGCAGAGAAGTGGTGGGCACTTTCGATCAGGCTACGGCAATCCTGAACCGCTACGACAACACCCAAATCCAGCAGGCATGGCAGAAGCTGTCAGCCTATCGGCGCGGACAGATGACGGGGGAGGTGCTGGATCATGAGGAAAGCTTCAAGCTGGCGCGGGTTCCGGATCTACGAGAGCTATTGGATACCGATATACCCCAGCTCCGGGATGCACTGATTGATCAGTTTGTGTCTGAAGCCGGCAGTTTGGTGAAGTATTTCGACAGCCTGGAAGTCATGGCCAGAGAAGTGAAGGCGGTTTCCGGTCTTTTGAAAAGGAAGATTAATACCGACCAGCAAATTGAAAGCCTGAGCGATATACAGGTTGTGCTCGAACCCAGAATCTACGAAGACGAAACCTGGCAGCCGTTGAAAGAGTTTGTGGATCAATGGCAAAGCTGGATTCAAATGAATCGGCGCTCTCTGCCGAGCGATGCCATTCTGCGGCGCTTTAAATTGGTTACTGACACACTCAGTGACGCCAAGGTAAAAGACAGTGTCGAGTCGATGATCGACATGCGTTTGGAAATGAAAGAAAACGATCGTCAGGTAGTGATCCGTACCGATGCTGATTTCCTGTCGGCCAGTTCAACCGGCCTGACCTATCTGGCGATAATGACCGTGTTCATGGGACTCACCCGTTACCTGTGCCCAGATTTAAGCACGCGAATTACATGGCCCATTGATGAATTGGGCACGCTCAGCCCCAACAACATCTCTCATCTGGCGGATATGTTAGAGGCCAACAATCTGACTATGATTTCTGCCTGCCCGAAGTTGGACAGAAGTTTGAGGAAGTTCTTTGAGAATAAGATCTCCCTCAAGCAGGGACGGATTCACACCTATGAATCCTCCGGGATTGAAGGAAAACACGCGGAGATGTTCTCCAGTGTGAGCCAGGATGAGAAAGCAACAGAAGAGGTGGCAAGCCATGAGTAGTCCGTTGTTCGAGCGAACCGTAACGGCCTTGCTTCAGGAGCGGGTTATCTGTGAAGTCAGTGATGATGAGCTGTACAACTACCTGCTTATGCCCGCCAATCAGGACTCTGTGAATCGTTTCTTGGCACAGATAAACCGTACGCTTCGTCAGACCAGCGCTCACGACGCCTTCGTTTGCGCATATTTGGACACCTCCGATTCTGACACCAAAGATGCGATTCGCCACCAGTTCCGGGATGTTGCCAACAACCTTGAAGCCTTTGTGCAGTTTCTGCGGCTTGTGATGATGCTGGAGGCAAACGACCGCCCGATTTTACCCGGCGACAAGCTGTCTGAAGGCGCCATATTGGATCGTATTGCGGCTGCGCCTGCATTGGAATCGAAACTGAGATCGCTGGCTGAGAAAAAAGTGTTTCACACCAAGCGCGCAGACTCGGCCGGCCAGATTCGTGCTGTGCTCTCCAGCCTGGAGAAGATGGGGTACCTGAAGTCGGTAGGTACCAGCGGCAGCCTTTTCAGAGCCACTGGCCGTTGGAGCTGGCTGTATGATGCCATGACATTTATACAGACCCACGAAGGCATTCACGGATCGGATGACACGGATTCCGAGCAAATGAGGCTGCACTGATGGCTCGCGCTCATGATGCCCACGGGACGCTTCGCGCACTGGCAAAGTATGGTGAGGCCATTCTTGAGGCGCACCTGCGAAACGGCAACCGGGTGCCCGATTCCGATGACAACCTTGGCCTGATCGAAACACTTGAGCACCACCGCCTGGTTTGGCGGATTGGTGACAACGAAGATCTGCAGTTGAAGAAGGTGCTGGTTCAGTTTCTTGATCACATCACCGAGTCTGAGCGGCGCCGTTACGCCAATGTCCAGGTGGATATTCTTTGGCAGCAACTCAGTGAGCTGTTTCTGGAATACAAAGAAGCAAAGAAGCGATCTGCCCTGAGTGATATTGATCGGCTGGAAGGTGAGATCAAGGAATGCCTTTCGGATGTAATTGAGGACATCCGAAACGCTACGGAGGCCTTCGCCACCTACATCAATACCGGCTTCGCTTACATCACTGATCTGCAATTGCGCATTCGTGAAAACGAGCGGGTAATCGAGCGTGCTGGTCGCCTCATTACCTTGTTTGAAAGCTTTCGTATTCGGGAGCTGGCGGAGCAAGCAGGTTCTGATGCCTTCTTGAAGCGACTGTTGTTGCGGCATTTGCCGGCCACCTTGGAATCCTCACAGAAGAACCTTTCCTATGCCCTTAACCAGCTGCGCAAAATGCTGGTGCGCATGCGCGAGGATCAACGGCTAAGCCGAATGGTGGGAGCCTTCGAAGCGCACTTTATTAACAACCGCGGATTCGAACCCTCCATAGACCATCTGGACTTGAGGTATGTCCCAGAGTTTCTAAATACGGTGAAGCCGTTTCAGATAAAGGGCTTTGGCGATATTTATGATTCGGCTGACGATCTGGAGCTGATAGAGATTGCAGCAAAGGCCCGTACAATCCCTGTTGAGATAGAAGATAAGCCAGTCCCCGATGGTGTGGCTACAGTCAACTTTGACGTGGCAGGTGAAGTCGAAGTTGAGGAAGACGACCCGGTAGAAGAAGCCATTGAGGAATTGATTCAGTTGGTGGTCGATGGCGCTCTGGGCGAACGGAGTATTCTTGCTTCTGAGGCGCTTGCCAGCACCGGTCTGGAGATAGACAAAGCCGATTGGCTGCAAGCCATTGTTTCAGAAGTCGAATCCTTGTCTGACGGGGATCAGCAGTATATTGAGGTGATCTACCATCAGATGCCACACCGCATCTATCCCGACAATGTGATGGTTTCTGATCTCACCCTAAGGCATAACAATGCTGGCTGAAATCGCAGCGATTGAGCGCCTGCTAAGGACTGGAAAAGCCAACGTTAGACGCGGCAAAGTCTGGGATCAGATATGCGCAGAGACGGGTGTAGGGCAGGTTGTTGGCAAGGAAATTCACTTCACCCCGGAAGAGCGGCAGAGGTTACGAGAATACGCCAAAGCCGAGCATGGGTTAGACCCGCAATATGACTCCCGCGCTGGCGGCCGCATGGCGATGGCCCACCACGACGCCAGCGAAAAGCTCAGCCCGGATTCGGTCTTCGGTGAGCTGCTTGTATTGGCGACCGCCGGTGCTGCAATTGTAAAGGTGAACGGCAAAAATGCCTCAACTCCTTCGGGAAGTGTGCTCAGCGTGCGACCGGACTGCCTGGACCTTGAACACCTTCAAACCCAGAATTTGGTCATCATCGAAAATGGTGGTTTGATGCCTTACTGGGCGGATATCAAGCTGCCGGATTCCCTTGCCAACGCAATCATTCTGTACCGTGGGCATCGGGAAAATGTTCGCTCTGTTGCGGAGATAGTCAGCCATCAGCCCGCAGACAAACTGGCGTGGTTTTTCGATTTCGACCCATCCGGCCAGTCCCTCGCACTCGATCAGGGCAAAGGCAGCACGCTTGTGCCCGCCGACTGGCGTGAGCTTGGCAGGCACACACCATTTAACCAACCAAAAGTGCATCGTAATCAGTCCGTCGCACTGAAAAGGCTGAAAGGCCGTGCAACCGGGGAGCTTCTGGCCATAGCAGAACATATGGCGAGCGAAGAACTGGCGGTGATGCAGGAGCATCTGGTGCGGCGGAATCTACCGCTTTCAAAGTTGCCCTTGGCCTGACGGCCGACTCCTTTAAGTGTCTATAAAAACGACGCTGGCTCAGAAGCCCGGGCCTGCGTCATTTCTGCCATGCACGATACTTTTTGGCGTTGCTACAGTTTGGCGCCGACCGGGATAGATGAATTGTCTCGCAGTGGTTGGGCTGGATCAAACCAACAACTACAAAAAGGGACTGAATCGTGAGACCAATCAGAGTTTCTCTCTTACTAGTCATTACGCTGTCATTCAATGTGCTTGCCGGGACTGAAGGCAATGCACGTGAGGCAGTATTTGTCGGCAACAACTGGGAGGGCATGATCGATGTTATTGATGCCGAAACCTATGAAAGAATCGGCCGTATAAATGGCATTCCTGATCGAAGAAAGCGGCTGCGGGAAATAATCTGGCGCCCGGATAAGCTGTTTTTCTTCCAGGTTGTGCGTCATCTGATCGGTGAAGGTAACGATCAGTATGTGGACGATATGTACAGCACCCGTGACGGAAAATTGCTTATCGTCTCCCGCCCCAGCTTTGCGGATGTGGTTGCCATAGATATCGCAACCAACAGGATTGTCTGGCGCTTTGAAGTTGAAGGGTATCGTTCGGATCACATGGCCTTGTCGCCTGATGGGACTGAAGTTGCAGTATCTGCTTCCACTGGCAAAGTTGTACATATACTGGACGTTCTTACCGGCAAAGAGCGGGGGCGGTTTCCTACAGGAGATTCACCCCACGAAAACGTTTACTCCAAGGATGGCAAGAAAATCTATCACGCCAGCATTGGCCACGTATTCACACTGGCCGACAGGGGTGCGCTCAGGGATATCAAAGGAAATCGCATCTTCAAGGTTGTTAACGCCGACACGCTTGAAGAGATTAAAAGCTTCGATATCAGCGATAAGCTGGCAGAAGCCGGTTACCCCGGCATGAGCCCGGCAATTCGCCCGATGGCACACACCGAAGATGAAAAGTTCTTCTACTTTCAGCTTTCCTTCCTCCATGGTTTCGTGGAATACGATATGGAGAACGACCAGATTACTCGCGTGGCCGAGTTGCCTAATCTGGTGCCCAACCTTCCCGTTGAACGCTACGTAAATGATTCGGCACACCATGGCATTTCTATGGGCGGCAACGATGAAAAGCTATGCGTAGCTGGGACCATGAGCGATTACGTGGCTATTGTTGACCGTGAAACCTTCGAGTTTGAGCTTCTTGAGGGGCTTGGGGAGAAACCTTACTGGATCACCCGGGACAAATCGGGAGAAAATTGCTTCGTATCCTGGAGTGGTACTGATCAGATGTCTGTAATCAACATCGAGCGCGCTGAAGAAGTTGCTCGCGTTGATGTCGGCGACCATCCTCAGAGAATCCGCGAAGGTGCAGTACCGCAGGGTTGGAGCACCGGCTACTGATCCTGTGACAAGGGCCCCGTCGGGGCCCTTGTCTGGCACTCTCCTCACACTATCCACGCCCCTACCTTCAAGTCTTTTTTATACCCGAATTCAACCCCCAATTATCAGTTAATATTTCTCCCCCCCCTGTGAAACCTTCTATTCAACGTATCGAGCAAAAGATCGCCTGGGCAATCAAGGGCGCTCGGCAACTTGATCGTATCCTCACGATTTTGTGACGGAATATTGACGAATTTAATACTGCGGGAGTGATAAGTTTCTCATCGATAATCGTCCGCGTTTTGTACAATTTAACAAACACGACGATATATTGGTGGTAAAGAGATATGAAACGCGTCATTAAAATGTCACAGGCATGGATCGCCGCGTTTTCTGTAGGAGTTTTGCTTGTTGGGTGTGGTGGTGGTGAGTCTTCGGGGTCAGGATCCGTAGGTTCCGGCAATGAGCCTGCCTCTCCAGGAATTGAGAAGGCCGCAGTGTTGAGCTGGAGCGCCCCCGATAGTCGCGTGAACGGGGAAGGTATCAAAATGGCCGAGCTAGACAAGTACATTATTCAGTATGGCCAAAATGCAGACGCTCTGGATCATGAAATTGTTATTGCGGATGCCCAGGTGGATGCGCACATGACGCACAAGGTGAGTGGACTAGGCACAGGCGTCTGGTACTTCACGATTCTGGTTCAGGACAGTAATGGGTTGTTGAGTGCACCTTCTGCACTTGTTAACAAGGAAATCAAATCCTGAAGAAAAGGGGTGATCGGATGGCTGCTCATAGGCCCTGGCTCACAGGGCTTATAACAAGGGATCGGCAATGGGTAGTTTTAGCGTGAAAGCTGAGCCTTCCCCGGGGCTGGACACAACGTATATCTCGCCACGGTGTTTTTCTACCACGGTTTTTACAAACGAAAGCCCCAGACCGGTTCCGTGGATGCCTGCCAGTTCGCTGCTTTTTTGGCGCCGGTAGCGGTCAAACAAGAAGGGCAGCTCTTCAGGATCGATACCAGCGCCTTCGTCAGCAATGGTCAGGCAGGCCTCATGCCCGGCTCTAAATACCTGAAGGCTGACTGCTGAGCCATTCGGGCTGTATTGCACGGCGTTGGTTAGCAGGTTAATAACAGCCCTTTCAAGCAGTTCTGCATTGCCTCTCAGCCATAGATCCTCTGTCCCTTGCAGTTGCAGTGAAATTCGTTTTTCTACAGCCTGCTCGCTGACACTGTCGCGGGCGTTTTCTACTATGGCCAGAAACTCGCATTCATAAAATCGGGTTTCGGTAAGTTGTTCGGCACGTGCCAGTTGAACAAACTCTTCAGCCAAGTGGTAACTTCGCCTTGCAAGGCGGCCTAATTGCTCTAGCTGGCTTTGATCAATATGAGTCGGGTCGCGCTTCAGTTGCTCGATAAGAGCCAGTTGCGACACAAGGGGCGAGCGTACATCGTGGGATATAAAGTCGATGGCTTCTCTGTGTTGGCGCTGCTGTTCCCGCAATTCGGATATGTCGGATATGTTGGCAATGATCCCGTATTGCACGCTATCGGGAAGCGCAAAGGGTGCGAAGTGGATCAGAAAGTTTTTCCCATGGATTTTGAGTTCCACGGTCCGGCTTTGAAGTAGCGTCAGCGTTTCGGAAACGGTCTCATGCCACGGTGGTGTTTCACGCGGATCGTGGCCTTCAAGAAGCCGTGTCAGAGGTAGTCCACCCAAGCTTGGCATGGGCTCTCTGAACCACTTTTCAATGTGGCCGTTGGCAAACCGGATTATGCCAAGTTCGTCGGTTACGATGATGCCATCGGGCATGTGCTCGAAGCTGCGCCTGATGAATTCTTGAATGCGGTTCAGGCGATCGGTCGCTACTTTAACGCGCTCAATGCGGGCTGATATGTTTTCACTGGGTTTTGGCTTTATTACGGCTGGGGCCATGTCGGAGAGCTTTAGGCGGCGCAGATAGCGCTGTATCACCTCACGACTCAGGTCGTTGGGGAGTGTGAATCCTAACGTGTAGTAATTGTTGCCACGGTAAAGCTGTATCCAGCTTTGATTGCCATTGTGGTGCCAAAGTCCTGACTCCAGGTTTTCAGGAACGTCGGACGGCTTCAGGTTTTGCAGAGAGATAATATTGTGGGCTTCCATTAGCAGCCAGCTCTGGGGTTGGAACAGCGCCTGGAAGTGCTCAAGAAGCTGGGTTGCCGGGCGTTTCGACGGCTCCGGTAAGGCGACCCTGGGGCTGCGCACCAGTTCATCAAGTTGCCGGTTCAGAAACTGGTTGGCCATGGCCAGTCGCAAGCCGCTGGCTATCGGAAACGCAAATAGAGGAATGATCAACGCCTGAGCAACTAACAGCCTGACCTGGAATACGCTAAGCATGACCAGATAGATGCCAATAACTGCACCGCTGGCCATGAGGCATGCGGGCAGCGTGCGCGCAGGGCGAATTCGGGGTAATAGCAAGGCCAAGGTTGTAAGTGTGATTATCGCCAGAGCAAGGCCAACCCATTTCGGGGCTGTAATAATCAGCAAGCGCTGATTGATAGCAGAAAATGTGTTTGCATGAAACTCCACGCCTGACATCGGCTGGCTTAAACCGGAGAAGGGTGTCGGTAAAATGTCTCCCAGGCCTGCTGCCGTGGCTCCGACAAAGACCGTTTTGCCACGGAATGCATCGGTTGCGGGAGGATTACTAAGTACGTCGCTGTAGGAGTATGTAGGTAAGGTGCCGGCTCCACCTGCAAGGGGAACGATTCGATAGTCGTCCCGCACGTTTACAAATGCAGGTAGTCCTTGGGTGTCAGGTTGTCGGGGAGCGACACCTGACGCTGCGAGTGCGAGGCTGGGCCAGAGTTGTCGCCCCATGCCATTAAACAGGTAGAGGCCTCTGGCAATGCCATCGTGGTCCAGTTCTACATGGGCATGGCCAAGGCTAGCCGCCGCAGAGATCAGGTTGCCAGGAGGAAGCTGTTCGCTGAGTAAAAGACGAGAACTCGAAGGTGCCAGATGAATCGGCAGTATTACCTTGCCATGGGCCTGCATGGCACTGCCTAGGTCCCCATCGTCTGGGGAGGGCTCTATGAACAGTACGTCGAACACAATGGTGTTTGCGCCGGCTTGGTGAAGCTTCCTTATAAGGTCGGCGTGGGTGTCTCTTGGCCAAGGCCAGCGGCCTTGTTGGGCAAGGCTGTGGTCGTCAATGGCGACAATAGCTATGTCTGGGGAAATAGAAGCAGGGCTGGCGAGAAGGGCAGAGTCCAGGAGCCAGTAATCAATGCGTTGGGGCAACTCCGTTGTTTCGGCGAACAAAAACAGGAGCAGGAGTGACAGGCCGAGCGTCCATGGAGTCGTCTTAATTGGCAACCAATCCCGGTTCATGAGTCCTGCTTTGCATGTTAAATGTTTGGATTTATTCCAGGTACAGTTCCCTCCCTGGTCCCCAGCGGCTCTGTAGTGGGCCATCAGAAAGTGCTTTCAGGCGCACAAAATACCGCCTTCCGGGAATAAGACGCAAGGCTGCTGTAGTGTCTGGTAGTGTAGCTTCTTTAATTATGTCGTTAAAACCGGGCTCTTCTGCCAGCTGTAAGCGGTAATTGGCCGCCGTATCGACCTTTTCCCAGAACACGCGCACCTGGCTGTCGATGTAATTTATGCTGATGATTCGCACCGGTGGGAGCGTGCCGTTTACGATTAGTTTTCTGGGTTGGGTGGTTGCTACTGAGTTTCCGCCGGCCTCTGTTACTACGCGCCAATAATACTGGCCGGGGCTTAATGGGCGGGAGGGCAACGCAGCGGTTCCTGGTGCCCATTCGCTGCTTGCGACCAGGTTGCGGAACGCGTCATCCTCAGCGATTTCAACCCGTGCCACCTCGTTCTCACCGTTTAGTGCCCAGCGGAACTCCGGCATGTCATCGTTCACACTGCCGCCGTTTTCAGGCGTGATCAGACTGGCGGTGCGAGCTTGCAAATCGACCTCTAAGGGGACGATTCCGGGCATGCCGGCCATGCCTTGCGGATCAAGTGCCGCTAAATGCACAACATACTGACCGTTATCCAGGCGGCTGATGTCGAAACGGTTTCCGCCGACTTCACGGCTTTCGACCCAGCGTCCGCTTTCTGTTTCGAATATATCCAGGCGATACTTGGCAGTTTGGCCTGATTTCCAGGTCATTTCAGCCGGGAGTTGTTTGAGTACCAATGGGAGCGGGTTAATTTCGGGGGCTGCTGGCATCCTCCGTATGTTCAGTTTGCTACTGCTATTGCTGGCAACCGTTGCGCTGTAGCCTGCAGGAATTTGATGAGACCGGTTAGGGGCCCCAAATTCAACAACGCCCTCGGTAACCTGCAAACGGGTGCCTTCCGGCCCGGTTTGTAGCGAAAATGCGGTACCGCGTACGGCCGCTACGGCAGAAGGCGTTTCGATTTCGAAGCGAGCACCACCTTCAATGACGGGCTTTACCCGAGTGTGCACTTCTCCATGGTTCAATCTAAGCCGTGTATCAACCATGCCGGATTTACCGTACTGGGTTAACTGGTTGAAAATCAGCCTGGAATCCGGGGAGATGCGCACTTCTGAGCCATCTGCCAGTGCAATGGTTGCAGCACCAGCGGCGGAAAGCACTTCATCGCCTACCCGTATTAGAGCGTCTTCTATCAGCGGCTTTTTACGGCCATCAATGCCCGATATCAGCTGAACGCTGCCAGAAACCGAGGTGACACGAGCGGGATTGGGTTGTCTTTTTAGCCAGGATAAGGGAATGCGAATGCGGTCGCCTTCTCCAAGCATGGCGGCATTTTCGATAGCGTTGTACTGAAGCAGTCGACCTGCACTGTGGCTTTTAATCAGAAGATCGCTGGCGACTTCTGTAAAACTCTCGCCTGCCTTCAGAGTATAAAGCCACTCAGGCCCGGTTTGGCTGGAGGAATTCGCGATGGTTGTTGCTGAGCCACGAGTGAGTGAAAGTTCTGCGCTCACAGGGGCGCCTAATGCCAGTAAAGCCAGCACCAGAAATGCTTTAGTGAGAAAAGGCACAGGGTATTCAATCATTCTTCAATGGTTGCCTCAGCTTTCATAGCTTCAAGGCGATAACCGCGTTGGTAAATTGTTTTGATGCGGAACCCGTTTTCCGGATTCAAACCCAACCTGCGCCTTAGACGGCTCATGTGAGTGTCTACCGTTCGCGTATTGATGTCTCGCGCCAAGCCCCAAACTCGCTCCAGAAGAACTTCACGGGTGAGCAGGCGGCCCTGGTTCTGAAAAAGGAATAATGTCAGGTCGAAATCTTTGTCGGTCAAAGTCAGCTCTTCACCATGAAGGGCAATGGTTCTGTGCTGCGTATTGACTTCAAAAGGCCCATATACCAGCACTTCTTTTTCACTGTATGGATTGGCGCGGCGTGCTAAGGCGTTAATGCGAGCCACTAATTCCGCAGCCCGTGCGGGCTTTGCAATAAAATCGTCTGCGCCAGCATCCAGAGCTTCAACAATATCGGCTTCGCTGTCGCGCTGGGTGAGAAACACCACGGGAATTGGCCAGTTAATCTGTGCTCTTACGCTCTTGAGCACGTCGATGCCGGTCATGTCGGGAATCTGCCAGTCCAGAATCATCAGGTCATAGCTGCGGTGCAGCGCTGCGCTGATAAAGCTTTGGCCTGTAGGAAAGCTGTCGCAGTCGTGCCCGTGCTCAAACAAAATTGACTGTATGTGCTGCGCCTGTTCTTGTTGGTCTTCAAGCAGAGCGATGCGCATTACGCTTCTCCCGGGATAAGTGGTGTTGTATCAGTCGATTATCACAAATTGCAGCAATGTATTCAGTGTCGTTATGTAGCCTTGCGTAAAGGAATTGCAGGCTTTCCGTTGTCGTCGTCTACCGTTTGTCGGCAGGCAGGAAAATTACTGCAGCCCCAGAACCAGCCTTTTTTCCCTTTTCTTCTGACCAGGGGGGAAAAGCAGTGCGGGCAGGGTATGGGTTTCTGCCCGGTACCGTCTTGCGGAGTCGCATCTTCAATCGGGCGTGTGCCTCGGCAGTCCGGGTAACGAGTGCAGGCAAAGAAACGACCAAATTTTCCATCTCTCTCGGCCATTGGCGTGCGACATTTTGGGCAGTTGGGTGCTTTGGATTTGGAGTCTGAACCTGGCGCATCCACCGTGGTGCCAATGAAGCGGCGTATCTCGGCCTTCAGCGTGTCCAGGAACTTTCGGGGGTCGTCCTCGCCCCTGCGGATACTTTCCAGTGTTGCTTCCCAGACAGCAGTTCTGTCCGGTGTGCTGACCGTTTGTGGCAGTGCGCTGATCAGCGTTTTACCTTTGTCGGTGGCGCGAATATGTCGGCTATCCCGATACAGGTAGTCCCGTTTGAACAGAGTGTCGATTATGTTCGCTCGAGTTGCTTCAGTGCCCAATCCGTCAGTTTCTCGCAGGGTTTTGCGAAGTTCGGGGTCGGTTACAAATCGAGCAATGTTCGTCATCGCCGAGAGCAACGTGGCATCGGTAAAGTACTGGGGTGGCTTGGTCTTCCGCTGGAGTACGGTGCTGTCTTCGCAGAATACGGGTTCGCCTTGGCTCAGGCGTGGCAGTGGTGCTTTAGCGGGTTCCTTTTTATTTTCCCGGAGTTTTAGCTCCAGAACTTTCCAGCCGGGTTCAAGCACGGCTGTTTCTGATGCGCGGAATCGGTGTTCTGATACCCGCACAGTAAGTTGGCCTTCGCGGTGTATGGTATCGGCAAAGAACTGCATCAAATAGTAGCGGCTGATAAGCCCATAGATCTTCTGTTCGCCGTCACCAAGCTTGCCGTTGGATGCCGTGCGACTGGTTGGAATGATGGCGTGGTGGGCATCGACCTTTTTGTCGTTCCACGCGGCTGTTTTGCGGCTGAAGTCGGCTTTGGTACAGGCATCTGCAAGATCAGGCGAGATTCGGGTAATGGCACCGGTGACTTGCTCACGCTGGGCAAAGTGGCCTTCCGGCAGGTATCGGGAGTCTGATCGGGGGTAGGTGATCAACTGGTGCCGCTCGTAAAGACTCTGCGCTGTGTCCAGCACGTCTTTGGCCCCCATGCGGAACAGGCGCCCCGCCTCAATTTGAAGAGCCGAGAGAGATAAGGGCAGGGGCGGTGTTTCTGAACGGTCGCGGAAGCGGGATTCCAATATGGAGCCTGGCCGGTTGTGAATACTGGCGGCAATCTGCTCGGCGGTGGCGCGATCCAGCAGGCGGTTTTCTTCGTCCAGATGATCCTGGAATTGTTCGTCCGGCAGCCATTTGGCGGTGAAGGGCCGTTGGTCAGCCTCTTCTTCCTGGGCTGTGAATCGAGCCTCAATGGGGAAGTAGGGCTTGGGTTCGAAGTTCTCGATGGTGTTATCGCGCTCCACCACCAGGCCCAGCACCGGAGTTTGTACCCGGCCCACGGAGTAGACGCCTTTTTGGCCCTGCTGCTGGTAGTTCAGGGTGTAAAAACGGGTAAGGTTGATGCCGTAGAGCCAGTCGGCTCGCTGCCGGGCGAGGGCAGAGTGGGACAGCCTGCGAAATTCCAGGTTGTCTCTGGGGCGCTGTATGGCTTTGGCCACTGCTGCAGGTGTCAGATCATTGATGAGTATGCGTTTTACGGGGGCCTGGGTTCCGAAATAGCGTATTACCTCATCAACCAGCAGTTGGCCTTCTCTGTCCGGGTCTCCGGCATGGACGATTGTCTTTGCTTGCCGAATCAGTGACTCCAGTGCGTTTAGTTGGTGGCGCACGCTGTCTTTTGGGGTTAGCTGCCATTTGTCCGGGAACATGGGGAGGTCGTGCTGACGCCATGTTTTCCACGCCGGGTTGTAGCTAGCCGGCTCGGCGGGCTCCAACAGGTGGCCAATGCACCAGCTTACAGTTGCAGCCTCACTGCCGTTGCCACAGCGTATCCAGCCCTGGCCTTTTTGGTAGGGGCCGGGGAGGGCGGCGGCAATGGCTCTGCCAAGGCTGGGTTTTTCAGCTATGTAGAGAAGCATGTTTGGGTATGGTTTTGTCTGGATTTGGGGTGGTGGGGAATGTGGCGGTTTGGGTGTTGGGTGTCAAGGTTCGGGCGCCTCGTCTTCTGTAGTAGACTGTTTCGTTTGGAGACGGCGGTTAAAGATATTGACCGATTTGTGGGAGTTGAACGGTTATGAAAATGCAGAATGCTATTGAAACCAAACTGAGCGAGGCATTTAATGCCAGCATTCTTCAGGTGGAGAACGAGAGTCACAAGCACAGCGTGCCGCCTAATTCGGAGACGCACTTCAAGGTGACCATGGTGTCGCCAACGTTTGCAGGGCAGATGAAGGTTAAGCGGCATCAGGCTATTTATCAGCTGCTTTCTGAAGAGTTGGAAATGGCCGGTGGCGTGCATGCGCTGGCGTTGCATCTATACTCTCCTGAAGAGTGGGATGCATCCGGGCAGGTTGCACCCAGTTCGCCAAATTGTATGGGCGGTTCCAAGGCGGATTCTTAATCGGCGGCTTCAGGCGCTAAATATCACAATGGAGGGCTTTCATGAGCCAGTTTTTTCAGATTCATCCGGAAAATCCTCAAAAGCGGTTGATCAAGCAGGCGGTTGAGATTCTTCGAGGTGGGGGTGTGATTGTGTACCCTACCGACTCCGGGTATGCCCTTGGGTGCCATTTGGGTGAGAAACCGGCGGCAGACAAGATAAAGCGCATTCGAAAGCTGGACGATAAGCATAACTTCACATTGGTGTGCCGGGATCTGTCGGATATCGGTGTGTATGCCAAGGTGGATAACACCCAGTACCGGTTGCTGAAAACCTTCACGCCCGGTCCTTATACCTTTATTTTGGATGCAACCAGTGAAGTGCCAAGGCGCCTGCTGAACCCGAAGCGTCGCACGATTGGTGTGCGGGTTCCTGATAATGCGATTGTCCGGGATCTGTTGGGTGAGCTTGGCGAGCCTATTATGAGCAGCACGTTGATTTTACCGGGTGAGTCTGACCCCATGACAGACCCCTACGATATACGGGATACGCTGCAGCACGAGCTTGATTTGATTATCGATGGCGGCTTCTGTGGCATGGAGCCAACCACCGTGGTGAACTTTACCGGTGAAGTGCCGGAGGTTACCCGGGTGGGCAAGGGCGATCCGGCACCGTTTGAACAGTAGGGCTCAGGCTCGGGTGTTCAGGTTGAAGGCGTAAGCGCCCCGGTTGGCTGCAACGTTAAATTGGTCAGTCGGAGCGGAGCGCCGCAGGGTGTCGTAGCGGTGCACGAGATCCTGCAGGCCGTTGAACTGCTGGTTTTCGCTGATCAGCGTATCCAGCAGTGAATTATTAACGCCGTAGGCCTGGTTGAGCTTCAAAGCATTGTCCATAAAGTGCAGCGTCGGCTCGTTTACGCTAAGCCGGCTGAAGGCATCCGCAAAGTTTTTGTTAACGTTCAAATCCTTCTCAATTTGGCTGCGGGTTTCCTCTGTCAGGTTTCCGCCTACCTCAATTTTACCGCTATCGTTTTTGTTAACGCTGATTGCCAAAGACGGATTCAAGTTGTATTCGGCAAGTTTGTGCCGCAGGGTTTCCCTGACGAAGGCAAGATCCTGCCCTACTGTCTGCTTGTAGTCCGATAGTGGCAGCTTCTGTGACTTAAGCTTGCCCGCATCAGCCAATAGGTCTCCTGAAGGCGTGAAACGGTCGTCCCCAGGGCCGGAAGGTTGTAATGCCTCAGCGCTGGCTGCGCCCTTGGCCTTCTGTTCAGCGGCCCCGTTTGCCGCAGGGCGGTTTTCCAGTGTTTGCTGAAAGCGGGTGCTTGCCTGGATAAGTGATGTCAGCAGTGACATGGCATCTATTCCTCCACTGGCTCGCACAAGCGCGCCAGAAAATTATCGTCTGTTTTATATCGGATGCACATTTCGGGCCAGCCAATGAAAAATGAGCGATTCTGATCTGAGTCAGTAACTATTTGACGTATATCTATAAAGTTAACCGTCCTTTAGCCGTCAACCACATAGAATGTTTGAAAACGCCAGATAAAGCCTGGTGTTCATTGTTCTTTCGATCGGGTCACTATGAAAAACCAATATTCCATTCGATTTCTGCTGCTCGCTGCGCTGGCAGCCGCTTTTTCACTTATCCTCGTTTTTACTCTGTTCTATAGCGCCAATGCCCAGCGCGACCATATGGAAGAGTTCAGTCACAAATATGTGGATGGCCTTGCCAAGTCCTATTTTGACGGACTGAACACCATGATGGTGACTGGCACGATCAGCAACCGCGAGGTGCTTCGGGACAAAGTGATGGCGCCCGAGGATGTGCTGGACGTGAGGGTGATTCGAAGTGACCAACTCAACCGGATGTTCGGTAAGGGTACTCAGGCCGAGCAGAAGCGTGACCTCGATGACAGAAAAGCCCTGGCTGGCCAGCGGATTGAGGCCTACTCAACCAATGAAAACGGGCGTGTTTACACACTAATTGATCCGGTGATTGCGCAGTCAGACTACCAGGGTGTGGACTGCCTGGGTTGTCATCAGGCCCAAGAAGGCGATGTGCTGGGTGCGATTCGTGTGGATTATTCTCTTGCTGAGAGCGACGACAGTTTGCGACAGCAGTTGCTCACCAGTGGTGGCATGCAGGTTGTGATCTTTGTTGTCGTGTTTTTCCTGACCGGGCTGGCATTGAATCGAATGGTCTTCTCGCGCCTGCGCCGACTTCAGATGAGTATGGATGAGATTTCCCGAAATTCCGATCTCACCATTGCACTTGATGTATCACGAAATGATGAAATCGGGACGGTCTCCCTTGCGTTTAATCGCATGATGGCAAAAATCCGTGAAAGCATGAATACGGTTATGGATAACGCCGAGCAGGTTGAGCAGGCAGCGCGACGCATTGCTGAAAAAGCACAAACTACGGGCCGTGAAGTCACAGCTCAAAAAGACAATACGGATCAGGTTGCCAGCGCAACCACCGAGATGGCTTCATCTGCTGTTCAGGTGCGGGAAAATGCCAACCATACAGCTCGAAAGTCGGCAGAAACGGCTGAGTCTGCGAACAGCGGTGAGCAGCTCGCGCGCACTGCGGTAGAAGGCATTGAGGCGTTGAATACGGAAGTCCAGAGTGGTGCAAAACGAATCGGGGACCTGAATCAGCGTACCAGCCAGATGGCGAAGATGCTGGAAGAGATCTCCAACATAGCTGAGCAGACCAACCTGCTGGCGCTGAATGCCGCCATTGAAGCTGCCAGAGCCGGTGAGCAGGGCCGGGGTTTCTCAGTGGTTGCAGATGAGGTTCGGGCGCTTGCCTCACGGACCCAGGTTTCCACAGAGGAAATTCGCAAAACGATTCATTCTCTGCAAAGCGAAGTGACGGAATGCGTGGCTACCATGAGCGATGCCTCGGATATGGCAGGGCATCAGGTGGATGCGATTCTGAAGGTGGAATCTGAGCTGCAAAGCATTGCGTCGGCGGTTCGTGAAATTACGTCACTTAATCAGGAAATGGAAAGTGCGGCGAACGAGCAGAGTGATGTATCAGAAATTATCAACCAGAACGTGATTGAAATTAGTCGTTCCGCCGAGCAGGCAGCAACCGATGTTCAGGAAACCGCAGGTATTGCAGGTGATTTGCTGGTGATGGCAGAAGCGCTCAGACAAACCATTGAGCAGTTCCGGTTGGTGAGGAAAGACAGCTAACGGGGCGAGCTTTTCAGGACGCCCCCACATACGGTTACCCGGCGATTAGCCCTCTCGGGTAACCTCAATGATCTTAAGATGAATGTTGTTGCGACCCCGGATTGGCCACTCGATGGAATCGCCCACAGCAAGTCCAAGCAAAGCTGAGCCAGCCGGTGCCAGTATAGAGATCTTGCCTTCTCCAGTGCCTACTTCGTGAGGGTAGACCAGCGTCAGTTCCTGCTCCTGCCCGCTATCTGCATTCTGAAAACGCACCCTTGAATTCATGGTCACCACGTGAGCGGGCATGTCTGCCAGCGGCACCAGTGTGGCGCGGCTCAGCTCATCATCCAGACCATCTGCGACATCTGAGTCGCCCTGTTTTTCGATCAAGGTGGTCAAGCGGTTGAAATCTTCTTCAGCAACCAGAACTTCCGGCATGTCAGCCATAGTTATCTCCAAAAAAATAATTAGTAATTCAAAATTTCAGGATTCAGGCGCCGAACCCGGCGTTTCTAAAGCGGATTCAGCGAGAAAAGAGAAAAGCGGGCAACACACCAGCAGTGCCAACCTGACGGCGGACGCTTAAATGGTAGGGAGGAATGATCTCTGAGAATAATGATCTCACAGGCTCACCAAGTGTGTTGTCTGTATAAATAAAGAAAAAGCGGGAACTTGGCCGCTTTGGTCAATTTATAAGCTTTTGTCGGGTTCCACAAGTAGGCTTGCAGAAAACGTAAGAAATAAAGCGCATAACGCCAAATTTGTTAGACTCATACCATAGACGATTCATTCACAAACTGCATCAGGCAAGGAACCCAGGCCCCATGTCCAAATTGTTTCCTTCTATCGACCCCGACGGGCTGTTGGAATACTCCGTGGTGTTCAATGATCGCTCACTGAACCACATGTCTGCGCCATTCCAGCAAGCAATGCGGGAAATTTCCTCCACTCTGCGGCACGTGTATAACGCCAAAGGTGCTGTAATTGTGCCTGGTGGCGGTAGCTTTGGTATGGAAGCCGTGGCTCGCCAGTTTGCCAATGGCGAGCGCTGCCTGGTAATTCGCAATGGCTGGTTCAGCTATCGATGGACGCAAATACTGGAAGCAGGCCGAATCACTGATCGCGTTACCGTACTTAAAGCAAAGCCGTTGGACGATGCGCCCCAGGCTGCGTACGCTCCGGTCCCCGCCGAGGAAGTTGCTGAGCGCATCAGGGCGGAAAAACCCGCCGTTGTGTTTGTGCCTCACGTGGAGACCGCAGCGGGAATTGTGCTGCCCGACGACTACCTGACCATCATTGGTGAAGCCGTAAAAGAGGTTAACGGGCTGTTTGTACTGGATTGCGTAGCCTCCGGTGCCCTATGGGTTGATACCACGGCCTGTGGCGTGGATGTGCTCATCACTGCACCTCAAAAAGGCTGGAGCGCTTCACCCTGCGCCGCGTTGATTACGTTGAGCGAACGCGCCATTGCCCGAATGGAAGAAACCACCAGCAGCAGTTTTGCGGGGGATTTGCACAAATGGTCGCAGATTATGCAGGCCTATGAATCCGGTAATCATGCATATCATGCCACCATGCCCACAGACACCCTGGTTGTTCTCCGCGATGCCATGCTCGAAACACTGAAAACCGGTCCTGAGTTGCTTTACCAGCGACAGGAAGAACTTGGCAGGCAGGTGCGCGAACTGTTTTACAGTGCGGGCTTCAAAAGCGTTGCGGCTCCAGGCTTTGAATCGCCCAGTGTGGTGGTTCTGCATACCGACAACCTCAATATCCACAACACTAGCTTGTTCCGTGAACAGGGCCTGCAGATTGCAGCCGGTGTGCCAATGATGTGTGGCGAACCCGAGAGCTTCCGTACCTTCCGTATGGGCTTGTTTGGGTTGGAAAAGCTGAACAATGTAGATCGATCAGTAGAAAACCTGAGAATGGCTTTGGCGGCCATTCAAGGCTGAGTGTGCAAACGTTTTAAAACTCAATGAACTTTGGGCTGCCTATTACGGCCCAGTGAACAAGGGGAATGCCTGTGTCTTTGCCAATAATCAGAAAACATCGAGTAAAGCATCTGCGTAGTGCACTGGTTCCAAACAGAAGGTGCCGTGGAATATCACAATCCATAGTGAGTTGCCTTGCGCTTGCCTTGGTGTTTGTGACGGGCGCGGTTTCCGCACAAGAGCCGGTGGTGGTGTCGTCGAAAATCGACACAGAAGGCAGCGTTCTCGGCCAGATGATCTTGCAGCGCCTGGAGAGTGCGAACATTGCGGTAGAGAATCGTCTACAACTTGGCAGCACCAGTATTGTGCGTAGTGCAATCAAGGCCGGAGAGATTGATCTATATCCTGAGTACACAGGCAACGCCGCGTTCTTCTACGGCAAGGCGGATAGCCCGGTGTGGAAAGATGCAGCAAAGGCTTACAGCACGGCAGCGGAGCTCGATCTCGAAGCGGAAGACATTGTCTGGCTCACGCCTGCAAACGCCAACAATACCTGGGCTATGAGCGTGCGCGGTGATCTGGCAGAAAAACACAATCTGAACACCCTGGAGGATCTGGCGGATTATATTAACGCCGGTAAGCCCTTTAAATTTGCGGCCAGCGCTGAGTTTGTCGAGTCAGCTAGCGCATTGCCAGCGTTTCAGGAAGCTTACGGTTTTAACCTGACGTCTGATCAGCTTTTGATTCTGTCTGGCGGAAACACCGCGGCAACGCTACGAGCAGCGGCAATCGATTCCAACGATGTTAATGGGGCCATGGCCTATGGCACAGATGGCGGGCTCAATGCGCTGGGTTTGAAAGTGATGGAAGACACCAAAGGCGTGCAGCCGGTTTATCAGCCGTCGCCCATCATCCGTGGGAGCGTGTTGAAGGAATACCCGCAAATACGCCCGCTGCTAAAACCGGTGTTTGAATCCCTCAATCTGGAAACGTTGCAAGCGTTGAATGCGAAAGTGGCCGTTGAAGGAGCCCCTGCAGCTGCGGTGGCCCGGGACTATCTCGAGAGCCTTGATCTGGACTGATTCGTGCCCGTATCAACAAAGCCACCAACCCGCGTTTTACCCGCGTTAGCACTGGCTGCTTTTGCATGTGTGTGGCTGCTTGATCTTGGCGTGGTGCAGCCCAATCGCATTGTGTCTGGCACCGGCTACGGCCTTTATGCCGCCACCGGTTGGTTTGGGGCGGTGGTTGTGTCGTTCCTGCTGGCGGTTGTCATCGTGCTCGCAACAAGGCTTACCCCGAAGCGTTTCGGGGCGCTGATATTATTGCTCACCACTGCACTGATGGCCCAGCCGCTGCTGCTTGAGGTGTTTGCGCTGCGCAAGCTTCCGGAGGATTCTGCCTATGCCCGTATTGGCATAGGTGCAGGGTTCTGGTGCCTGGCATTTTTTCTGGCGCTGATGCTGCTGGAAACACTGGGACGATACAAGGCTTCCCGCCGGCTGCAGTTTTCAGTGGTGCTTCTGGTTGTCGTAAGTTGGTGGTTCTGCGCCAGCCGCGAAGGGTTGTCCAGCCTATCGCTTATCCGTGAATACGCCAATCGTGCTGACCAGTTTTCCCAGGCTCTGACCACGCATCTATCACTGTCTCTCGGGGCCGTTGCCATCAGTGCGGTGCTCGCGTTTGGTCTGGCTTTGGCCATGGTGAGGCGAGAGCGGTTACGCAGACCTCTGCTGGGGCTGGTCAGTTTTATGCAAACCATTCCTAGCCTCGCGCTGTTTGGGCTGTTAATCGCACCTTTGGGCGCTTTATCAGCCGCATATCCCTTTCTTCAAACACTCGGCATACGGGGCATTGGCTGGGCGCCTGCGATGCTGGCGCTCATTGCTTACAGCCTGTTGCCGATGGTGCGCAATACCTACGTCGCTTTGATGGAAGTGCCCGAGCCTGTGGTCGATGCCGGGCGTGGCATGGGAATGAATGAACGGCAGATATTTTTCAAGGTGAAGCTGCCCCTGGCTTTGCCGGTCATTATTGAGGGTGTTCGGATAACCACAATACAAGCCATTGGCCTGACCGCGGTTGCCGCGCTGATCGGTGCTGGTGGCTTTGGCACCTTCATTTTTCAAGGCTTGGGCCAGGCGGCTATGGATTTGGTATTGCTTGGGGCCTTGCCCACAGTGTTTCTGGCCCTGGCGGCCGATGCCATTTTGTCCGCATTAAAATTCCAGAGGGCTCCCAGATGATTGAGCTGAAAGGCGTCACTCGACGGTTCGGCGACGCCGTGGCGGTGGATAATATCAATTTGACCATAGAAACGGGTGAAGTCTGCGTACTGGTAGGCAGCTCCGGTTGCGGAAAATCCACCACACTGCGGATGATCAATCGCTTGCTACCTCGCACCAGCGGCGAAATTCTTGTGGACGGTGAAGACATCAACAACGCCGACCCCGAGGCACTGCGTCTGAATATGGGCTATGCCATACAGAGCACCGGGTTGTTTCCCCATTGGACGGTCGCTCGCAATATCGGCGTGGTTCCCGACTTGCTTAAATGGCCAGCCCGCAAACGTGATGAGCGGGTCAGTGAATTATTAACCTTGCTGGGGCTGGACCCGGCAACCGACGCCATCAAATACCCTCATCAGCTCTCCGGTGGCCAAGCGCAAAGAGTAGGAGTGGCGCGGGCGCTGGCAGGCGACCCCAATATTCTTCTGATGGATGAGCCGTTCGGCGCACTGGACGCCATCACTCGGGAAAACCTGCAGCAGGAAATGCTGCGCATCCAGAGGCACCTCAATAAGACCACTGTGTTCGTGACCCATGATATTGACGAAGCCCTGAAGCTGGCCACCCGTATTGCTGTGATGGACCAGGGACGGATTATTCAGCACGATACGCCAGAGGCGATTCTTCGGCGGCCCGCATCGGCCTTTGTGGAAAACCTGATAGGCAAGGGGGATCGCGGCCTCAAGCTCCTGGGTTTACGAACTGTGGGTGACGTGATGGCACGCCACCTCCTGCCCAGTCAGTCAGAGCCTTTAGTCGAGGTCCTGAAGGAAACGGACAGCCTGCGCGTTGCTTTATCCATTATGGTTTGGCAAAACTCTGATGAACTTCCAGTGTTCAGTGAGGCTGGCGAAGCGGTTGGCAAAGTAACGCGCGAACAACTTCTACAGGGAGGGGCCTGATGCAAATGCGCTCGTGGATTACTCCGGTTGCCTGGGTTGCTTTGCTGTGCGCTCTGGCTGCATTACTACCCACGATGGCACCGCTGTTTTCGTGGGTGGAGCCGGGAACCGACAATCTTGTTTACACCAGAGACAGCTTCTGGTTTCTGTTGCAGAGCCATATCTGGCTTGTTCTGGTGTCTGCCACCATTGGTTCGCTGGTAGCGGTCTCAGCCGGCATCTTTGTAACCCGCCCAGCAGGCCGCGACTTTTTGCCGTTGGTAAGCCAGATAGCCTCCATCGGCCAGACCGTGCCGCCTGTCGCTGTGCTGGCGCTGGCCGTTCCGGTTATGGGGTTTGGCGAGAAGCCCACGTTCCTTGCACTGGTGCTTTATGGCTTGCTTCCAATCTTGAGAAATACCCTGGCAGGGCTGGGCGGCATTAACCCGACGGTGCTGGAATCTGCTAAAGGGATGGGAATGTCTTCCGCACAAGTGCTGTTCAAAGTGGAGCTTCCTCTCGCCGGGAGAGTGATACTGGCGGGTATACGTACATCCGTTACCATCAACATTGCCACCGCAGCGATTGGCTCAACCATTGGCGCCCGCACATTAGGTGACCCGGTGATTGCGGGGCTGGTGAATGGTAATACCGCCTACGTCTTGCAAGGCGCTATCCTGATCGGCCTGCTGGCTTTGGCTACTGACAGTCTGTTTGAGGCGATAGAGCGGGCTTGGGGCCGGGCATTTTCAATCTGATTCTGTTGCGCTGCGCTGCGTTCCAGCCGCTTCTGTTCATTTTCCAGCATCTGCCTGAGCGACTTCAGCTCCGCAATCTTTTCATCTACAACCGCGCGCTTCTGTGCCATCAGCAAGGCGCCTTGCGCGCAGTCCAGTGTGTCCTTGCGAAGTGCATCCAGAACATCACCGATTTCCTTGAGAGAAAACCCCAGGTCTTTTAACTGCCGCACCATGTGGACGCGCTGAACTGCCTGTTCGGGGTAGTCCCTGTAATTGTTGTCGCGCCGGCTCACTTCCTGCAACAACCCCTGTTTTTCGTAGTAACGCAAAGTATGGCGGCTTACGCCGGTATGCAGTTCCAGCTCGGAAATTTTCATATTAAGTCGTCCAGGCTATTGACCTTAGAGTTCACTCTATACCTTAGGGTTATCACGAACTCAACCAAAAGGATCTTTCTATGAACCTGTTAATTACCGGTGCCACTGGCTTTATTGGACGCCATTTATGTGCCTGCTTAACCGCCCGGAATTACACCGTTGTCGCTCTGATGCGTCGGCCCGATGATCTCCCGGAGCTACGGGCGAGGGTCGACAGGTTGGGGGGAAGCGGCGATTTGATACAAGCTCTACCCGGCGATCTGTCTGCACCCGGATTGGGCATTTCCGAGTCGCTACCTCCTGTGGATGCGGTGATTCACCTTGGTGCCCGTTTTGCCTGGCAGCTGACGCGCAAAGACGTCTACATGGCTAACGTCGAAGGCAGTCTGTCTGTTGCAGAACTGGCCCGAAGACTGAATTGCCGGTTGGTGTTCATCAGTGGGTTTATGCTTGAAAATCTGCAACACCTGAATCAACTGGGTATTGCCCCGGCTAGCCCAGAACAAACCAACTGGCAAAAGGTGTATCGGCGAGCGGGCGCCTACGAAGCCAGCAAATTGGAAGCTGCGCTCAAGGTCAGGTTGTTCGCTGAACAAACCTCACTGGATATGGTGGAAGTCCAGCCGGCAACCGTTGCGGGCCAAAGCCAAACAGGCGAACTGGATGCCGCGCAGCCTTTATATCAATTGCTGGATAATCTGTCCCGGGGGCGCCTTGCACTGGTACCTGGAACGCCTGAACACTGGCTTCCGCTCACGACGGTAGATCACCTGGCTGCTGTGATCGCTGCGGCGGCAATTGCGCAAAATGTGCCGGAGCGATTGTTGTGCCTGGATCCGGACACTCCGACACTTCAGCAAATGCTTGCCATGGCCAGTGGTTCGCTAGGCATTAAAGCACCACGCCGATTCATTCCCTTACCGGTACTGCGCGCAATTCTGTCCATTCCGGGGGTGCCCAAACTGGTGAATACCTACCCGGAAGCTCTGCACTTCATTCAGGCAAAGCGCTTCGACACGGCCAATACGGAGCGGTTTCTTGAGTGCCAGGGGCTATTTCGTCCGAATATAGCTTCGGCGATAGAGGCCAGCGTTTATTGGTATCAGAAGCAGCGAATATCAAACGCTCCAGCCCCCGGCCCTTATGCCGGGCATACATCTGCAACCCCTCCTCCTCACTCAAACGAGGGATAGAAGGTTGTTAATTCAACCGATAATCTTGTTGTGAAGCATAGGAATAGCCCGGCGTTCGCTGTTTTTGCCGAATTTAACTGCAGATGTGCGAACGTCAACACAACGAGGTGTTGATATGAAAAAGCGTTTATTGGCGAGTCTTGCTGTACCGTTTTCTGTCGCTTTGATTGCCGGCTGCGGAGGCAGCAGCAGTGGTGGAGGCGGAGGTGGCAATGGTGGCGGTGGCAATGGCCCCAGTGTTATTGAGGGAACGGCTGCGACAGGTGCGCCCTACACGGGCAGTGATACCATCCACATTATCTGTAAGGGAACCAACGATATTCCCATGATTGTGGATGCGGACGCACAAGGCGAGTTTTACTTGCCGCAGGAGACATTCGATGCACATGGGGCCCAATTTCCCTGCACGGTCGATTTGCAGAGCGGCAATTTGCGGAGTTACACCAACCAGCCCGGAAGAGTTAACCTGACGCCTTTTACTACCTTGGCTTTCCATAGAGCGATGATGGACCACACAGGCCAGACCGCACTGATGGGACTGGATGTGGATACGGTCGACCCTGCAGCTTTTGGCTCTGAGCTAAGCATGGCTACCGGAAATGTGAAGGTTGCGTTAAAAGCAGCGTCCGGTGGCAGTGATGTTCCTTTCGATATCTTTACGGAAGTCTTCAAGGCGGATCACAACAGTGAGTATGATCGCTGGCTCGACGGGTTCGGAGATGCCGTGATAGCGGATTATTCGCTACCAGGCTCAAGTTTTATGAATGCGTTTTTGAGCTTTCCGCTGAAGTATGCCACGTCAGCGGACCCGGCTTCATTTGCGGAGTCAGCGGTAACCCCGCCGTTTACAATGACGGTGCCTCAGTAGATAAGGTGTTTTATTTCAAAAGTGTGGTGGCAGGCAGCAACCACACATTGAAATTCAGCTTCACCCGTGCCGGCACTCGCCGGCATATCTCGTTTTTCGTGCCGGAAAATCGATAACCTGATTAATATAAAACCCTCGCACCCCTCCATGAAGTACTGGGTTATTCCTTGTTTTCACCTGCTTTCTGCCGGGCTTGGAAAGCATCACTGAATGCAGCCGCAAGTATACCTGTTGGCATAGCAACAATACCGATACCTGAAATGGCTGTTAGGCTGGCAAAAAACTTACCGGCAGCAGTGATCGGCGTGACGTCTCCATACCCTACTGTTGTCAATGTGGCCACGCTCCACCATAGAGCCCTGGGGATGCTTCCGAAATCCTCTGGCTGCAGATCAGCCTCGAACAGATAAAGAAAGGCGCTGGAAATTAGCAACAGAATAAAGGCGATCATTGCGCTCATGAGCAGCTCGAACTTGCGTCTCGCTGTAGCTTCCCAGAGAAGGTCCCAAGCCTGTGTGAAACGTCCGAGACGGGATACCCGAAGTATCCTGAATATTCGCGTTAGCCTGATATAGAAAGCCAGGGAGTTGGAGACGAAAGGTGCCATGAACGATAGAAGTGCCAGCAAATCAAAAATGGCCCATCCGGATTTCATGTAACGGAGTCGACCGAATGTACCGGAGTACTTTGGATTCTCCGGAGCGACATACACCCGAAGACCGTATTCAATGACAAACAAAATGAACAGAATCCGCTCAGTTATCAAGAAGACGGACGGGTAGGCCTCCCTGATGGGGCGCTCGGTCTCAATGACCGCCAGCAAAACCGAGACAATGATCAGGGCGCAAATTGCGAAGTTGAAGGAGGATAGCCCCTTTTGGTTCCACGCAGTGGCGTCAACATACCTGTAGAGAAGTCGGCGCATTGTTGTATTTTCCGGAAGTGCCAGTCGCTTTTCAGCCAAAGGTCTTGGGCAAAAGGGATGGCTGGAATGCAATGTTCAAATGGAGGTTACCGGAGCAGTTGGTAAGGGGCAAATGGCCTGAGTTGGGCCGGGCTGAGTGACTCGATAAGAACGGAGGCTTTTATGCCCTGATTGAGATCTGCTTTCACTCAATCGAGGGTCCAGCAGAGCGGTTCAGGAAGTGTTATCAAAAACGAAAAAAACCGGACCGTGAGGTCGCGAATTCTGAGTGGACTTTATAGCCATTCGTGAGGAAGAGTTGGTACCGTGGAGAGGACTCTCCAAGTCAAAGTTTATTATATTTTAAATCAATGGCTTGCTGTCTCTGTTTGGTGGCTTGTGTGCTAGGTGTGGACACAAGCTAATTCCGCATAGCCTATGCTAAATTGCTGGTTGCCTCCAATAGGGTGCCGTATCTGCGAAAAAGGCTTATGGCGCTCAATTCGAATGCAGCTATATTGACAAAATGTGTCGTTACCTTATGGTGAGTATGCAGTTTAAATATACATGAAAAGGACTTTTTTTGAGTATGAATAAGAGAATTTTTTTGGCAGCAGTGGCTGCTTCCGTTATGGCTTCTGGGCAGGCATACGCGCAGTCAGGAGGGCAGGGTGTTGGTGCTAGCAACTTTGCCTACAGTTCGATCGGGGTTAGTCTGGGAAAAGCAACATTGGACGACTCGATTATCCTCGGGGGTGAAGTGTACGAAGACCTTGGTCTTTTTGCATTCGGTGGCAGTCTTCAGGTATTAGACAATCTAGTCTTACTTGCGGGCGTCGACGCAATTGCAAACGATGGACGTAATTCAGAGGTATCGCAAACATCTGTGTCATTTGGACTTAGTGTTCCAATTCCTCTGGGTGATCGCGTAGACCTGGTCCCAAGTCTTGGGTTCTCTCGTGCGGAATTTGAGATTTGCGAATATAACTATTGTGTGTCTGATGACGACTCTTTTGCGGTCTATGGCGTTGGTATTAGGGCATGGGTAGTGCCAAGTCAATTTGAGATCAGTGCTGGTGTTGCTAGCTCCAATCAGGAAGACTCTGATTCAGTTGTCTCACTGGGAGCTCATGGATGGCTTAAAGAGCATCACCGGATAGGGTTGGACTATCAGGATACGGACGGAATATCCTTGCTTTCACTGGGTTATCGATACGTTTTCTAGTAGAGCTATTGGCTTTAATGCAAGAAGGCCCCAGTAGGGGCTTTTTTGTTAGTTATTAACGAACGCTCAGTGTGTGGAAGGTTTCTGTCAGCAAAAAAACTGTGTGCCATATAGATAGGCTGTAGGGTCAATCGGTTTCCGGTTTTGGTTCAAAGAGGGAGAGCTGCGTCGATCTCAAACAGTTTTCCTGTCGGAGTGCGACGGGCAGTGTGTATTTATCAGTCCTGCCGTGACCTCAAACGTCGTTAGCGCAATGCCTGTTGAGAAAATTGTAGAGTTAACCTGGGAACGGAATCGATCTACCGATGTGGTTGAGTTCATGCTTAATGACGAACAGGAGATCGTTGGCCGCTGCGTGCATCCGGTTGATAGCCTGCATTGGCGAGAGTTCGTCTACTGTGCTCATGTGCTGGCGGTGGAGAGTGATCGGCTGGAATACTTGGTTTGCGAGAAAGATCAGTTTTGATCCAACATGCTCCATGGTTAGACGGTGAAAGACCTGCGAACGCATTGAGGTAAGACATTGTATGTCGCTTCGTTGTGTATTCTATTGGTGTGAGCCTGCGCAGCTAAAGCCAAGCCTGCATAATTTAATTTCAACTCACAAAATGCAATGTAAATCTTAAAGTCGTGGTATGCTCCTGTAACCAGATTTTTTAGTCAGAGGCACAGCCATGATCCGCTGCCATCTCGCCCGCATGATGGGCGAGCACAAGATGCGTATTGCCGACGTTGCCAGAGAAACGGGGCTAAGCCGGGCCACGGTGACTCTGCTCTATAAAGAAACCGCGCAGAAAGTGGATCTGGAAGCCATTGAACAGATCTGCGTACTATTCGATTGCAGTGTAGGTGACCTGCTGGAGTTGGTGCCAAACCCAAATGACCAAGGAGCGGCCTGATGGCATCTGAAGCAGATACCCGAGCAAACTATATCGATCCAGCCTTAAGGGCAGCAGACTGGCAACCGAGCAACATCATTCGGGAGCATTACTTCACCGACGGTAGAAAAATGGCCGGAGGTGTACGAGGGCGACGTTGCTTTGTGGATTACCTACTTCACAAAGATAACCGCTATCTGGCCGTAGTAGAAGCCAAAAAAGAGTCCGAGCATCCAACTAAAGGCCTGCAACAGGCAATTGACTATGCGAACAAGCTTTGCGTTCGTTTCGTCTATTCCAGTAACGGCAAACAAACCTACGAATTCGATCTGGAAAAAGGCAAAGGCGACTACATTGAGTTTTACCCAACGC
Source organism: uncultured Marinobacter sp. (assembly GCF_947488835.1). Classification (GTDB taxonomy): domain Bacteria; phylum Pseudomonadota; class Gammaproteobacteria; order Pseudomonadales; family Oleiphilaceae; genus Marinobacter. The sequence goes on from NZ_CANLBK010000002.1 coordinate 573,033, forward strand.
CTGCTGAGCTAGAAAAGCGCTATGTCGGAGAAACCACCGATTTAAGCCAAGAGTTAAGAAACATCCCTTTCCATTTAGAAGGGGCCATGCAGCCACGTTATTACCAAGAGCTGGCAGTTCATGCGGCAACAGACGCTATCGGCCAAGGCAAATCCCGCATTTTGCTCACGCTGGCCACCGGTACCGGTAAAACTTTCATCGCCTTTCAAATTGTTCATAAGGTATTTCAGGCACGCTGGAACCGAGATAATCCCGGTTCACGCAGGCCACGCGTTCTGTTTCTGGCCGACCGTAATATCTTGGCCGACCAAGCCATTAACACCTTCAACCCCTATGAAAAAGACCTGATCAAAATCAACGGGGAAGAAGTGCGTAAACGCAATGGTGTGGTGCCAACCAACGCACACATATTTTTCGCGATCTATCAGGCGATTGCGGAGCGAGAAAACATTGATGGCTACTACAAAGCCTATCCCAAGGATTTTTTTGATCTGGTGTTGATTGATGAGTGTCACCGAGGTGCTGCTAATGACACAGGCTCTTGGCGAGCTATTCTCGACCACTTCAGCAGTGCCGTGCATTTGGGTTTAACCGCCACTCCGAAACGAACAGACAACGTGGACACCTATGAATACTTTGGCCAACCCGCATATGTCTATTCACTGAAAGACGGAATCAATGATGGCTTCTTGACTCCCTACCGAGTTAAGCGAGTTAGAACCAATCTGGATGAATTGGTGCTCACCAAAGATGACGTGATCGTCGAAGGTGAATCTGGCCAGGATTTGTATCAAGTCGAAGACTACGACCGCAAAATTATTGTAGATGAACGCACAGAACTCGTCGCCAAAGCCATCTTACAAAACATCAACCCGCTGGAAAAAACTATCGTCTTTTGTGAGAACCAAAACCACGCGCTGACCATGCGCGACATGATTAATAAATACAAAGCCGTAAAAGACCCGCATTACTGTGTACGGGTCACCAGCGACGAAGGCAAGGTTGGCCGCGAACTGCTGGAAAAATTCCAGGACAACGACAAAGACATCCCAACCATTATTACCTCATCACAAATGCTCACTACCGGTGTCGATGCTCGCAATGTCCGCAACGTGATACTGGATCGAACCATCGGCTCGATGGTGGAGTTCAAGCAGATTGTGGGTCGCGGTACCCGAGTTTTTGATGGTAAGGACTACTTCACCATCGTGGATTTTCGGGGTGCGACCAATAACTTTTATGATGAGGAATGGGATGGCGAGCCCGAAGCGCCAGAGCCAGGCGGAACCCGAGAACCGACACCGCCACCCTACACGCCAGAGCCGCCTGAAGGCGGCGACGGGCCGGAACCAGAGCCAGGTGAGCCGCGCCCGAGGTTAAAGGTAAAACTTGGCAAGCACCGTGAGCTTAAGGTCATCGATATTGAAACCCGTTATATCGACGAAAATGGCAAGCCTCTCACTATTCAGGAGTTTGTTGAACGCTTAATTCAACAACTGCCAGGTTTGTTCACAAGCGTTGATGAGCTTCGGGATATCTGGTCAGATCCAGACCTTCGCGAACAACTCTTGGCCAAATTGGTACAGGCTGGCTTTGATAAAGAACAGCTCTCGACACTGCGCCGGATGTTCGAAGCCGACGACTGCGACATGTTCGATTTGCTGGCGTTTTTAGCCTTTGAACAACCCATGGCTACGCGTAAATCACGAGCGGAAGTAGTGCGAGCGAATAACGCCTTCTTTGACCAGTACCAACAGGAAAAGGCCAAGCAATTCCTGCATTTTGTTCTGAACCGCTACGAGCAAACGGGCGTTACAGAACTGGCGCGTGAGCGCCTGCCAGCGTTGATTGAGCTATCCGGCCTCGGCACCACTAAAGATGCCTCCATGGCCTTTGGTGGCAAACCTGCTCAATTACTCTCTGCCTTCAAACAACTACAACACCAGCTGTACCACGTGAGCTAACCAATGGAACTGAACTTAGCCCCTAACCCATTGTATAGACAAGTGCAGACCTTGCGAGTTGATAAGGTCGCTACGCTGATCGGCGAGAATGGCTCAGGTAAATCCAGTATTTTGCAGTCGGTGTTTGAACAGCGATTAGCCGGGCGGGATCACGAACATCTTAAGGTCGTGTGCTTTTCATCTGGCCAGAACGAGAACTACTCAGAAAAATTCAGTAGCTATTTGAAAAGAGAAAGGCAAGCCGGGCGCGGCCTTAATCTTGACTGCTTCTATTTCGACAAATCATGGTCAAAGCTACTGATCTTTTTAGCAACAGCCATTAAGCGCAACGGCAAAGTTCGGGCTTTCTTGGCTGAACATGATTACGTGACAGAGTCACATCCAGATAAAGACGATCTTAGCACAACTTTCAGATGCGCCTTTAAAGTTGATAAAAACTACATAGCCCGTGTGCAAGATGCACTCAAGCGTGAAGAACGCGGCGAAGCCGATACTCTGCGCGCAACGCCATATTTTCGCTCGCTGGAAAGCTTTATTACCAACCTGATATCCCGTGAGTATGAGTTTGAAGAGCCCCTGCGAAAGCGAACCGTCGATCTCACTGCCAATGGTTTAATTCGGGTTTCTTTCGACTACCCCAGGCAACTCCAGGCGGGTGATGATGAAGCGGAAGCCGGTGAGCCCAACGCACAAGCCATGGCTACCAACTGGGACCCGGAAGTGGCCTTTTTCACTCAGGCCGCCGATAACAACTACTTTATCGATAAGCCACGTTGTCAACTCGTATTCAACAACAATATCGAGCTGGACCAGCTTAGCGATGGAGAATACCAGCTCCTATTCTTGTATGCGCTAATCGATCTGTTCGACTCCGAGAACACCCTGTTCCTATTCGATGAGGCAGACTCGCACCTTCACTATAAAAACGTCGAAAAGCTATGGGGGCTTCTCCACAGCATCCAAGGCCACGCCATCACCACTACACACTTACTCGATTCCATTTCTGCCAAAGAGAATCGTATTGAGCACCTTAAAGTGGTTGAAAAAGGCAGAATCAGCGAAGACAACAAAATCAAGCAATTGATCAATCGCCTGAGTGTACTGTCACGCGCGAAATCAGTGGAATTTGAAGTGTGTGGCAAGCTACCCAACATCGCCTTACTAGATGATTACAACGATTGGATTATTTTTACCAAACTTGCGGCACGTGCAGGGCTAGATATAAACCGCCTAGCCGCTGTGCATGCCATGAAAAAGTCATCCAGCTACGCTACTGCTAACGAAACTTTTGGCAAGGGAAAGATTGATTGGCTCCACGGCCTAAGCAAGATCGAATCCCCCTTGGTCACAACCCAAATTTTTATGATTTGTGATCGGGATGAGGCAGCTCTTGATTGGAGTGCCGCCAATGGCGTTCAAGTGAACGGCCAAGTGTACCGTGAGTTGCTTAGCGCCATTCGCTGGCCGCAAGGTATGAGGGTGACACCCTATTTGCTCGCATGGAAACGCCGCGAGATCAAAAACTATTTGCTCTCATACACAGCATTGGCGCATCACCATCTGCTTGGCCAAATAAACAATGGTGATATTGCGCAGCGCAATCACCTGCAGCCCAATAACCCTGGTGATAACGACGATATTCGCAGGTTGAACGTCAAAGATATTATCAACCCGCTGATTAACACCGATGGCGAGGGCTTGGACCCAGTAAAACTCCAAGCCTATATCGACCTGATTCCGCCTGAAGAAATCAGTGAAGACATCACCAATATGTACAATTTTATTATCGGAAAACTCTAAGCATGTCACTACAACAGAAAATTGACCGTATTACCGACATTCTGCGCCGAGATGATGGCATCAGCGGTGCCATGCATTACACAGAGCAGACCTCTTGGGTATTGTTTCTGAAGTTTCTCGATGATTACGAATCTGAAAAAGAAGACGAAGCGGTATTGTCCGGAAAAGACTATCAACCGGTACTGGATGACGAGCATCGCTGGGCAAGCTGGGCCTGCCCTAAAACAGCTGATGGTAAGTTGGATCTGGCGCGGGCAAAAACCGGGGATGACCTAACCGATTATGTCAACAATCAGCTATTCCCCTACCTGAAACACTTTGCCAATGCCGCCGCAACAAGCGCAGACCCAAAATCTTTTACCTACAAAATTGGCGCAATCTTTCAGTACCTGGACAATAAGGTCGCTTCCGGCCATACCCTGCGTGAAGTGCTGGATATTGTGGATAGTCTCAACTTCCAATCCGAGTCTGACCTGTTTGAACTTTCGTTAGTCTATGAAGGCTTATTGCAAAACATGGGCGATGCCGGTGGTTACGCCGGTGAGTTTTATACCCCGCGCCCAGTAGTTCGCGCCATGGTGCAGGTGTTAGACCCCAAACCCGGCGAGACGATTTATGACGCAGCAGCCGGTTCCTGCGGATTTTTGGTGGAAGCCTTTGAGCACCTGAAAAGTAAAAAGAGCCAACTGTCCACTGAGCAGTGGGATTTCATTCAGCGTGATACGTTCTTCGGTTTTGAGAAAACCTCATTGGCTTACGTGATGGGTATGATGAACATGATTCTCCATGGCATCGAATCACCCAACCTGTTCCGAGGTAATACGCTGACTCAGAATATCCGCGATATTCAGGAAAAAGACCGTTACAACATTATTCTGGCCAACCCACCGTTTGGCGGCAAAGAGAAATCGCAAATTCAGCAAAACTTCCCTATCCAAAGTAACGCCACCGAACTGCTGTTTTTACAACACTTTATGAAAACCTTAAAAAGTGGCGGTAAAGCAGCCATCGTAGTGCCAGAAGGCGTGCTGTTCCAAACCAACAGTGCCTTTAAACAAGTGAAACAAGAGCTACTGGAAAACTTTAACCTGCACACCATTTTAAGCCTGCCAGCTGGAGTATTTTTGCCGTACTCGGGTGTTAAAACCAACGTGCTGTTTTTCGAGCGAAGCGGCGGCACTAGCAATGTGTGGTACTACGAATGTGAGCCCGAGCAAAAACTCACCAAAAACAAACCGATCACCGACGAGCACCTAAAAGAGTTTGTTGAACTGTATAGCCGCCGAGAAACCACTGAGCGCTCTTGGACGGTTTCCGCCAGCGAACTCGCAGAAGACTATGACCTCTCTGCTAAAAATCCAGCCAAACAGAAAGATGCCGAGCATTTAGCACCCAGCGATATCCTTAAGCAGATCCGCACCAAAGAAAAACTGGTTTCAGGGCTGCTGAATGAAATCGAAGACCTGTTGGCGGAGAAATAAGCATGGAACAGGTTTTGTATCAATTGCCGGATGGGTGGGAGTGGCAACAATTAGCAGATGTTGTAGATAAAACTGAAAACTTGAATCCGTTAAAAGACTCGGATCAGCTATGGACGTACATTGACATATCCTCAGTAGATCGTAATCGATTTGTGGTTACAGACCCAAAGAAAATTCTAGGGAAAGATGCTCCATCACGAGCGAAAAAGCATGTACAGCTAAACGACGTGATATTTGCTATGACGCGACCAAACTTGAAAAACATAGCGTTGGTTCGGGATGAATATAGCTCACCAGTAGCATCGACAGGTTTCTGTGTTCTCAGGGCTAACAAAAAGGTTTTACCTGCCTATTTGTTTTATTTTGTCACAACAGATTTTGTTCAAGCGCAAATTGAACCCTATGTCGGTGGCGCTTCATACCCAGCGATTACTGACGGAAATCTTAAAAAGGCACCAATACCTATTCCGAGCATCGAAGAACAAAAACGCATTGTGGAAAAACTCGATGCACTGCTCACCCGCATCGACACCGCCATTGAGCATTTGCAGGAAAGCGTTACACTGAAAAATATCCTTCTTCAATCAGCACTCGATGGTCAATTTTCAGCTATCACTGACCGGATGACGATTGAATCGCTGGTTGAGGTAAAAGGTGGCAAGCGCTTACCAAAAGGTGAAAAGCTAAGCGATGAAGAGGCTGAACACCCATATATCCGAGTTGCAGATTTTACAGATAAAGGAACGATAGATTTATCTGGTATCAAGTACATATCGAAAGAAATCCACGAACAAATCAAACGCTATGTGATTTCCAAGGACGACCTTTATATCAGTATTGCAGGGACCATCGGAAAAACAGGTTTTGTTCCCCCTGAATTGGATGGTGCTAACCTGACAGAAAACGCCGCTAAGTTGGTTATCAAAGATAAAAAACAACTAGATTTAAGCTACCTGTATCTGTTTACATTAACCTCTGATTTCTCTGCCCAGGCAGGGTTAGCGACCAAGACAGTTGCACAGCCTAAGTTGGCGCTAACTCGTTTAAGCAAGATTGAAATCCCAATGTGTTCCTTGGAACAACAAAAAGCTTTGGTTTCGAAAATCGAGGCGCTGAAAGGAAAAATTCACGATGCGGAAGCAGTCCTTCTAGGGAAAATAGAAGACTTGAAAAACTTAAAAGCATCAATTCTCGATTCCGCCTTTAAAGGCGAGCTCTAAGGAGGGAGTATGAGTTTACAAACTAACCTCAAAGGCCGCTTACGAAACACCTCTTTGCCCAAGAGCCATGGCTTAATGCCCGTATTTGAGGCGGTGGTAAACTCCATTCACTCCATCGAAGAAAAAGGAAATGCCGATAATGGCAAGATTGTTCTTCGTATCAATCGAGCTACCCAAGGCGGCCTGGATTTAGACGCCAAAGCTCTACCGCCTATCATCGGTTTTACCATAGCTGATAATGGCTGTGGTTTTGATGAAACCAACTTTAAATCATTTGAAACTCTCGATTCTGATCACAAAATTGACAAGGGCTGCAGAGGTGTTGGCCGTTTGATGTGGTTGAAGGTGTTTGATTTGGTCGAAGTAGAAAGCCACTTTTTCGATGTTGATAGTGGGCCAAAGAAGCGCGAATTCCGCTTCGACGACAAACTGGGTATCCACGGTGAAAGAGTTGTGGCGGCAACCGAACAGCAGTCTGGCACCCTCATCAAGCTGGTCGGGTTTGATGAAAACTTTCGAAAGCAGGTACCCACCAAGGGGCTGTCCATCGCCAACCAATTGCTTGAGCATGTACTCTGGTACTTTGTTCGTCAAGGCAGCGCACCCAAGATTCTGGTTGAAGATGCAGGTGATGTGTTCGATCTTGACCACTTGCTCGAAGAGCATATGCACGCCAGTGCGTTTCTCGAAACCATTACGATCGGTGATTATTCCTTCGATTTAACACACATAAAGTTTCGTGCCTCCGTAAATAAAAAGCACCAACTGGCTCTCTGTGCAGCCAACAGGCTGGTTAAAGAGGAATCTATTCAAGGGAAGCTCCCTGGCCTGTACGGTAAAATTTCAGACGCTTCTGGCGAGTTCACCTACACCTGCTATGTGTCTTCCGATTACCTCAACGAACATGTGCGCAGCGAGCGCACCGCCTTTGATATTGCCGAAGACGTTGAGGACATGCTCAACGAAGTAAGCTTTAAAGTTATTCGCGACGCCGTCTTAGCGCGCACTAAAGAGTACCTAAAGGATGTTCTGGCAGAAAATGTCTCAGCGGGTCGTAAACGCGTGGATGATTTCATTAACAATCATGCCCCGCGCTACCGCCCCATTGCGAATCATGTTGCTGAAGAAATGCTAATTGTTGACCCGGAAAAGTCCGATAAAGAGTTGGAACTACACCTGCATACTCAGTGGTATGAGGTGGAGCGGCAACTGGTGAGCGAGGGCCACGAAATAATGCAGCCTCATAACGAGGAGCATGTAGAGGAATATAAGGAACGGCTGAGTGAGTATCTACGCAAGGCAGAAGACCTCAAAAAATCTGACCTTGCTAATTACGTTTCACATCGCAGGGTGATTATAGATCTGCTACAAAAATCCATCGAGCGGATGGAGGATGGCAAATACGCTCGTGAAGATATGATTCATGAGCTGATCATGCCCATGCGCAAAGAATCCAGCGAGGTTTTCCTAGACTCTTGCAATCTTTGGCTGATTGATGAGCGCTTGGCATTCCATAACTACCTGGTGTAGTGGTTCAATGATTCCGGACACCAACGTAGGTGGTAATATCGCCACCATAAACGAGGTGTCTGATGACCAGAA
>NZ_CANLBK010000003.1 GCF_947488835.1 uncultured Marinobacter sp.
TTCTGGTCATCAGACACCTCGTTTATGGTGGCGATATTACCACCTACGTTGGTGTCCGGAATCATTGAACCACTACAGTTTAGAGAAAGTGGTGGTTTATTTGGAGGAACCTATAACGAAGTCGCTATGCCTTACTTCTCCTCAAGCAGCGTATCCACATCAGTAACTGGTGTTCCAGCCCCGACCACATACTCCCTGGATACTTTCAAACTTACTGCCCAGGGTCAGGATTTTACAATCGTAAACCTTGTGTCGACCGACAACACATCCCAAGTTACGCCATTTTTCGCTGGCCTCTCTGAGGGAGTTACAGTAGCGGAGGATACTGAGCTCGAATTCGAACTCATCTCGCCACTTACCCGTGGCGCTACGGTTGATTTGAACTTCTCATTTGAAGTGCTGGAGACTGGCGAGACATTCTCGGCATCTTATGTGTTCAGCAGCAATTAGATAAGAGAACGGAAGACTTGGGGGAAGGTGCTGATACTGCGCCACTTAGCAGATAAAGCATCTCCCCCAGCTTTTAAGAAGTAACTGGGTCATTCATCCGGCTTTTATATAAAGCCTTCTGCCCCCCTTTAAGACACGTTCCTGCCATGCCGATAACACGTGCTCGTTATGCTGCTGCCTCCTCCCACACTTTAATATTTGACGCCCGAGAGGAGGAGCCTTGGTTCAAGGTGCAGTCCTAATTAACCAGCTAAAAGAAACCGGGGTAGAGTTAACGATAGTGCCGGCAAGAAGGTTGTCAGCAAAACCACAGGCAAGTATGCGAGCAACAGAAATACCATGGTAGGCTTAAGCATAGTGCTCAGGGGCGTTTTTCCAGTCAAGGCCCCTAAATACAATATGGGTGCTGTGGGCGGCGTGATCAGCCCCATGCCTAAATTCGTCGCGATAATGGCAGCAAACTGCACAGGGTCAATGCCTAGTTCATTAATGACGGGCATTAACAGAGGTGTTGCGAGCAAAATACCGCTGGCATCATCCATGAGCATTCCAACTAGCAACAAAAATGCATTGACAAGTAACAACAGGATAACCGGATTATCACTGATGGCCGTAAAGCCAGACAAAAGCATTTGCGGCACGCTTTGCATGGTTAACATTCTGGCTAACATCGAGGCAAAAAACACAAGCATAAGCAATACGCCCGTGATCTGGCCTGACCGCCACAACTGTTCATACAAACCTTTCCAGCCCATTTCACGATAAACCAGAATGCTTACCGGTACGGCATACACAACCGCTATCGCCGCTGCTTCAGTTGGTGTTGTAATTCCACCATAAATGCAACCCAGTATGATCACTGGCATCATCAATCCAAGGCTGGCCCTTCGTCCTTTTTTTCCGATATCCGCAAGCCAGGCCTCGGCAGGCAACGCCTCCTCCGTATGAACTGGCATGTATCTAGTCATGAACCAATTTAAAATACAAAACAGGGTAATGAGCAATATCGCCGGAACGACCGGCGCAAGAAAAGCGGCTGTTATGGATGTGCCACTTACCCAACCATAAAGAATCATCGACGCGCTGGGCGGTATCAGCAGGGCCAGGACGGCCGAGCAAGAAACCAACGTTGCCGCATAGCCGCGATCGTAGCCTTTCTCCACCATTCGGGGAATCAGTGTTGTGCCTATAGCCGCAACCGCAGACGACGCCATACCGGATATTGCACCAAACACAGCTGTGGTCAGAACCACAACAATGCCAAGCCCACCCCGAAAGCGACCAACAAAACTTTCCGCAAAATCCACTAGACGATTGGCGATCCCGCCATGACTCATAATATTGCCCGCAATAATGTACAGCGGAATCGCGAGCAGAATTACGGAGCTGGCCTGGCTGAAACCGGCACTTACCAAAAAGGAAGCGCTACCAAAATCACCCACAATAAAAAGAAGCAACACTGCGGTCGCAAAACAGATCGGTACCGGCACACCTATCATCAGAAGGACAACCAGCAAAAGCACATCGAACACAAGTACCCAGTCCATCAGCCGCGCAGCCTCCGTAATAAATCCGCACAGTGTTCTGCAAACTCTGCAACAAAGTAGAGGGTCATCAGACCCAACCCGACCGGCATTGCAAGATGAACATACCCGATAGGTATATTGACCTCAGTAGACATCATTCCCATTTTTAAAGACCAGCTTGCAAGCCCCCACGACCAAACCACCATCCAGCCACAAACAACCGACGTAAGAAGGGAAGAAAAGGTTTTGATCGCTTGCTGCGCCGTGTCATTTTTAATCAAAATATCGGTTAGGGAAGCGGAAATATGGCCCCGCTCGCTGGCACCAACGGATCCCCCCAAAAAATAAAACCAGATGGCGATATACACAGCTATCTCTTCCAGCCCGAAAATCGCGGTTTGAAAGACATATCGGGCTATCACTTGTGCGAATATTATTAATGTGAGCAACACTGCGCATATAGCCAGCACGCAACGCTGAAAACTCAACGCTGCGTGCCAGGCCATGCTCAGCCTTGAGATAAAGGCAGGCATTGTTTTTTCTCATTCAGGTGAAAGGGGGGAGGCACTCAGAGTCCGACCGCCTGGTTCAGCCGCTTCATAACCTCAGCGTCAAGCTCAGCGCCGATTTTTGGCCAGACCTCCTTGCGGGTAAAGTCTGCTAATTTTTGCAGCGTTTCCTCCTCAAAGCGGACCACGTTGATGCCTGCCTCTTCCATAACATCCAGGAAACGACGATCCGCCTCCCGCACATCATCAAACCGCTTGTGGGATATTTCCTGAGCAACTTCCAAAATAATTTTCTGATACTGTTCCGGGAGTGCGCCCATGCGTTCGGCGTTGATTACAAACCAGGCGAGCTCCAGATGATCATTGTATTGCACCCAGGTATTGGTGATGTCCTTGAAGTTATCCAGCGCCATTTCAGCGGTACCGCCGATCTGCCCATCCACAACACCGGTTTGCATTGCGGTATAGAGCTCAGCCCAGGGCACGGTTGTCACTTGGTACCCAAAACCTTCCATCAACGAACGATGCGTGGTTCCACCCGGCCATACGCGCACACGGAGCCCTCGCTCGCCCTCTACGTCAGCAGGGTTTGGCACCGGCTTGGCAAATCCGGCCCCCCCCATACCCGCGCTGTACACCCCCAATAAACGCAATCCTTGTGGCGCAATCATGTCATCGACTAATTTGTAGGCGAAGCCATCAGCACTGAATACCGTTTGCGCTTCGGAATAAGTGGGGGCAATGTAAGGAAACCAGGCGATAGACAGGCGCCTGTCGAAGTTTGTTGATAACGGCTGAAGCCCGATATCGATGGCACCCTGCATCAGCTGTGAATGGGTTTCAACCCAATCACCCAGCTGGCTCGCTGGGAATACTTTTACTTCAACACGGCCATTGCTTCGACGATTGACCTCTTTAGCAAACTGCTCGGCAGCCTGACCTCCGTCAGATCCTGGACGGAACAAGGTGGACAGGCGCAGAGTGTGATCGGCTGCCTGGGCAACCAGTGGTGAAAATGCGAACGTGAAGGCAGCGGCTAACACTGCCAGGCGCTTTAAGAAAACCGGGAGCATGACGAACCTCGCGAATGATTTTTGTTTTGTTGTTAAGAGCAAGCACTACAACTCAAGTACAACTCAAATTAATATACCACCATTGTAATTGTCAAGACTTTAAATTTCAGGTACAAACTGTGGAACCCACCCTGGATACTAGACAATGAGCGCCAAAAAGTTGCCAATCGAAAACTTAATAGATGCCACAGCCCAAAGAATCAACCGCTCACGTAATCGGGCAGAACCCCTCTATGAGCAGCTGGCAGACACCTTTACGGACTGGATTACCGGCGGAAACCTAGGCGCGGGCGAAAGACTACCAACACATCGTGAGCTCGCCAGCCAATTAAGTATAAACATCACAACGGTCACCAAAGCCATGGCCATCCTGCAGGAAGCCGGGTTGGTTGAAAGCAGGCCCGGGCGTGGGACACGGGTAAAGCTCCCTGTGGGGCAGCCTCAGGCACAGTTTCTCAGTGCCCCTAGCGATGTACCTGGGCTGATCGACCTGAGCATTAACCGCCCGGCAACCAACGCATACAGCGACTTTCTGCCCAAACTCCTGCCTCAGCTTGCGGCCGACCCCCGCTTTCTTTTCATACAGGATTATCAGATTCCGGAGGGGCCTCTTTGGGCACGCTCAGCAGCGCAAACCTGGCTGGGCGAGCAGGGCATAGATACAACCTCAGGGCAAATAATTATTACAGAGGGCGCCCAGCACGGCATTGCCTGCACGCTACGTGCACTCACCCAGCCAGGCGACACCATCTTGACCGATTCGGTTACCTACCAGGGCATCAATGCGCTCTGCCACACCCTGGGTCTCAACATTATTGGCGTAAATGCCGACACCGGAGGAATGTGCCCCAAGGCGCTTGAAGCCGCTTGCACAGAACACCAGCCTGAGGCGATCTTCCTGGTGCCGTCCATACAAAACCCAACCACGGTGACGCTCAGCGAGCATAGGCGGCGCGAACTGGCCGCCATCATCAAACGGTTTGGATTATTGCTTATCGAAGATGACGTTTACCGGCCACTGCTGGACACATCCCCCCCACCCTTCGCGGAACTGCTGCCCGATCAAACCGTTTACATCACCGCCATGTCCAAATGCATTGCGCCGGGTTTGCGCATGGGTTTTGTGGTTCCGCCGCTGAAATGGCAGGCCGATATCAGCGCCACCCTCAGAATTGATTGCTGGAGCACATCGCCGCTCTCAACCCTGATCGCATCCCGGCTTATTGAAGGCGGGCAGGCCTCCGAAATGGTGGCCCTACAACGGGAGGAACTGCGTGCACGCCAGAGCATACTGCAGGAACTCTTTGTTAACCTCAACGTTCAATCGAGTGCGACCTCACCCCACGCCTGGCTGCACCTTCCGGATGCGTGGCGAGCCTCCAGCTTTGCCAAAGCCTGTTACGAAAACGGCGTAAGCCTCCTGCCCGGTGTCGCCTTCACGCTGCGCCGCGAAAGCCCGCCAGACGCGGTTCGCATCAACTTGGCAGCAGCACGCAACCGCGATCAGCTTGTGGTCGGGTTGAGCGCCATTGCGCGACTGGCCCAACAGGGTCACCTGCATATGTACGACGCCGTCTGAGGTAATTTACCCACACTCCGAGCAGCGTCCTGAAGAGCGGAACATTAATCACCAAGTACATCTTTAAAGTTATATTGCAATTGTATGGCTTCGCATTTTTTGAGACTATGATCCTTGGCAACGCCGCCATCAGACTCGCAGCACAACATCAACGCCGTTTATGGGCACCCAAAGAAGGAAGATGGAGTATGAGCCATACGGAGCGTACAGAAATAGCCGTCATTGGCGCAGGAGCAGTAGGTATTGCCTGTGCGCTCTGGTTACGCCAGCGCGGGTATGACGTAACCGTGCTGGAACGTGAAGGCATTGCCAGTGGTGCGTCATTTGGCAACGCAAGCACGTTCGCCGTTCATGGCAGTACTCCCATCGCTCGCCCCGACATCTGGAGCAATGCGCCACAGCTTTTGTTTTCGCCCGATTCGCCGTTTGTCATCAACTGGTCAAGGCTGCCACGCCTTACCCCCTGGCTAATACGTTTTCTGGGGCAGTGCAATAAAAAACGCTTTCTGAAAAATTCCGGGACGCTTGCACAGCTTCTCGGCGATACCTACGGCGGCTACGCGCCTTTGCTGGAAGAAACACCAGACGCCCAAACTCTCATAAACCGCCGCGGCTGCCTTTATTCCTTTCGGCAAGCGGCAAACCTTCGTGCGGCACACGGCGATATAGAACTGCGCGACAAGATGGGCATTCACCAACAGCGGCTTAACGAAGCCGAGGTTGCCGAGTTGGAGCCCGCCATGGAGGGCCACACCAAAGGCGGCATACTGTTCACAGACTCCAGCCATCTTGATGATCCGGAGGCCTTTATCCGTGCCCTCAGCGCCCCGTTGCGCGCAGAGGGGCGGGTACACATCGCGAGTGTTACCTCGATTAAGCCCACCGGGCAAGGGCTGAGCATTGGCCACTCCGATGGTCAAACACTTCTGGCTGACAAAGTGGTTGTGGCCAGTGGTGCTTGGTCAGCAACCCTGGCTCGCCAGGTTGGCGACCGTATTCCCCTGGATACAGAACGGGGCTACCACATAGAGTTTGATCTTGATAATGTGCCTGTCTCCCGGCCCACATGCCCGGTAGAAAACGCCTTTTACATGACACCGCTCCAAGGCAGATTGCGAGCGGCCGGAACGGTAGAGCTTGGGTCGATACGAGACCCCGCAAATCCGAAACGCCTTCGCTATATAGAACAGCACGTTCGCCATATTCTGAATTTAAATTCCGAACCGGCACGAACCTGGCTCGGGTTTCGCCCGTCGCTGCCCGACTCTCTGCCCGTTATTGGGCCATCACCCCGCGAGCCCCGCCTCATCTATGCTTTTGGCCACCAGCACTTGGGGTTAACCCTGGCCGGAGCAACCGGGCGACTGGTCGCAGACTGCCTTGCAGGACAACAACCCGACTGGCTGAAACACTGTTCAGCTGGTCGATTCTGAACCACACAGGAAGCATTTATGAACATTCAACGTTTTGAAACCGGCCCCCGTATGAGCAAGGTGGTGACTCACAACCAAACAGCTTACCTAGCCGGCCAGGTGGGCGAAGCGACAGGCAGCATAGCGGAGCAAACCCGAGAAGCCTTGTCCCGGGTAGACGCCTTATTGCAGAGCGTTGGCTCTGACCGTAAACACCTGTTACAGGTTATTGTATGGCTGGCCGACATGTCGGACTTTGAAGAAATGAACGCCGTATGGGACGCCTGGGTACCCACGGGTCACGCGCCTGCCAGAGCCTGCGGAGAAGCACGCCTCGCTTCGCCGGAACTCAAGGTGGAAGTGATTGCCACCGCAGCAATTAGGGCCTGATGCTCGGGGCGAAAGTCGCCCCCTCTATGGTTAAAGGCTGTCTCGAAGCCTGAAATTCGAATGCATACCGACCCTCGGATATCGGAACCAACACGAGGCCAACAAAAATGTTGGTAATTATCTAACGAGCCACTTCAACAAAGGTCGTTCTTACACATTTAGCGACAGCATTTGCCCCTTACAACTGCTGAAAGCTTTAAAATACTGTCCAAGATTACATCCAGCTTTTATAAGCACCTTCTAAACCTCCCCCATAAGCAACTTTCCTGCGACGCCGATAGCGCGTGCTCGCTAGCCCCAGCATGCCAACCGATAGCAGTATTAGTGAACTCGGCTCAGCCACACCGTAGGCGGGATTTGATGGGGTCAAATCAGTAATCAGGCCCTCAAGCCGGAGCTGATCACCGTCGGATCTGCGCAGGAAAACGAGAGTCATCTTTCGATAGGATGAAAAATCATCCAGGTTTAATGTATCGGGCAGTGCTAGATCGGAAAAAACCGAGCCAGTGTTGTCTATTAGAGCCGTACCTCAACTTCCAGCTCTTTAAGACGCTTCATCATCGATGCGTCCATGCCGCCGAATTTCGAGTGCCACTGATAGATCAACGCCGAGCTGACATTGTGCTCACGGGCCAGTTCAGCAACCAAAACTCCGGCTTCGTGCTGCTTGAGGGTTGTCATGATCGGTGATTTGGCTGTCGGTGAATCGAGACTTCTTCATCTGTCGCTCCCTTTGCGATCATTGTAGAAGTCTCTACTCAAAACCTCGATTATTTTCTGGCGGATTACAGTGGCAAAGAATTCAGCATCACTCCCCGTCAGTCCTCACTCAGCCGCCTCGAGAAGCCTCAGGCGAGTGGCAGCTGGACGTGTCGCGTCAGAAACTGACAACACCCCTTGATGACGAGTTACCACTTTCAACTCAGGAATTCTCGTTGATCAGCACGCTGGCTCGTTCATCCGGTGAGGTTTTTACCAAGGAAGCCTTGCTTGATCTGATGTTCCGTTATGAGGAACATCCCGACATCCACCGCATTGTCGTCATCCTCAGTCGCCTGCGTAAAAAAGCAAAGGAGGAGAATATAAACCTTCCTGTACGCTCCATTTTCGGCAAAGGATTGTTTTTTTGTACGTAGCGCCCATGAGCGTATGTCTGATTGACCAACACGAACAGCTTTTTACTCACGGGCAATTAGCTGTTTTTCGAGAAGGTAATCGACAACCTTTTCTATACACTCACCTACCGACAACTCCGAGGTATCCAGCCGTAAATCCGGATTGCCAGGTGGTTCATAAGGGGAATCAATACCCGTGAAGTGCTTGATGTGCCCAGAGCGCGCTTTCTGGTACAGGCCCTTGGGGTCTCTGGATTCGCAAACGTCCAGGGGAGCATCCATAAACACTTCAATAAACTCCCCTGCCGGAAACAGCTCCCTAACCAGGCGCCGGTCACTGGAAAAAGGCGAGATAAACGCACTTAATACGATTAAACCGGCATCCGTGAACAACTTACTCACCTCGCCGATGCGGCGAATATTCTCCACGCGATCCTGATCCGAAAAACCAAGGTCGCTGCATAGGCCATGGCGAACATTGTCTCCATCCAGAACAAACGTGTGGTAACCACGTTCATGAAGCGCTACGTCCAACGCGTTGGCAAGGGTGGATTTACCCGAACCACTGAGACCCGTAAACCAGAGCAGGCATGGCTTCTGGTTCTTGTTTTTTGCGCGCTCGCCGCGGGTAACATTATGGGCGTGCCAGACAATATCGTTTCCCATAGCGAGCTCCCTGTTATCGCTCTCCAAAAGATTCCGCGAACGACCTGCGCAGCGGCTTCAACAAAAAGTTCATCAAAGTACGATCCCCTGTTCGAATGTCGACCTGGGCGGTCATACCTGGCTGAATTTTCAGCACCTGCCCGGTCGTCGTGGTAACCGGCCAGGAACTTGGCGATACATGCACTCGGTAATAAATCTCTTCACCGTTGCGGGTATCTTCCTTAAGCGTGTCGGCACTAACATACTTCACTTCGCCAGGCGCTCCGCCGAATATGGTGTAGTCATAGGGGTCAAAGCGGATGGTAACCGGCAAGCCTTCGCGTATGCGGGCAATGTCGGTGGGGCGTACTTTTGCTTCAATGAGCAGATCATCATCCACCGGCACAATTTGCATAATTTCCTCACCGGCGCGCAGCACACCGCCTACGGTTGTCACCCGGATATTTTTCACGATTCCGGCCATCCTCGCGGTGAACACACTGGCCTGCTGCTCCTCCCGGCGCCGGGTCAGTATGGTTTCATTCTGTGCTATTTCGTCTTCGGTGCGAGTCAGCTCAATGCGCGCATCTTCCAGAAACTTGTTCTGGCGATTGATCAGTTGTGCGTCTGCTTCATTGACCCCTCGGCGCGCACGAAGTATCTCAGAACCACTGACGTCGCCCGAGAGTTTAAGCTGCTGCACCAGCGCAAGTTCCTCCCTGGCTAGATCGGCCGCCACCTTGAGAGTACGCACCTCTTCCTGCAAGCCAAACCGGCGCTGTTTAAACAGGGCTTGTTCAACCTGTGCCATATCCCGGTATGCCTCCGGAATATTCTCTGGCAATTGCAGTTTGTCTGCGCCGGTTACCTCCGCCCGTAAGCGGCTGGCTTTGGTTTTCAAAGCGAACAGGCGCGCCTCAATC
Organism: uncultured Marinobacter sp.; assembly: GCF_947488835.1. Lineage (GTDB taxonomy): Bacteria > Pseudomonadota > Gammaproteobacteria > Pseudomonadales > Oleiphilaceae > Marinobacter. Next base: position 9,623 of record NZ_CANLBK010000003.1, read on the forward strand.
TCGCCCACTGCCGCGGTAATTCTGGCCGGATCCAAGCGAGCCAACTCCTGCCCTGCCTCTACGCGATCCCCTTCCTTCACCAGCAAATGGGAGATCACTCCCCCGTCTACCGACTGGATAACCTGCACACGGCTGCTGGCAATGACTTCGCCACTGGCCCGAGCCACTTCATCTATGTAAAAGCTCATGCTCCAGGCAATAAAACCGCCCAACCCGACGAGCAACAGGCTGAGCAGCAATCCATAACTGCGGTAGTGGTAGCTTTCCAGGCGCGCCACTCGGGCTTTCATGGCCAGTTCCTGATCGTCGCTGTCGCGATTAAACCACATCGATTTTGGCTCCCACTGAACGCTCAGGCTGGGCTGGCTTTGCTGCAAAAGAACCACCTGGGTTGCGAGCTAGAACCTGAGGCAATACCACCTGAGGTGCACCGTCTTTAACCACGTCACCCTGATTGATCACAATAACCCGTGTTGCCCACTGGGCGGCCTGCATGGGCCGATGTGTGGAGACAACAAGAATGTCTTCCGGGCGCAGGTTTTCCTTGATAACCTGCCAGGCTCTGGCTTCGCTCTCGGAATCCAAGGAGGCGGTGGGCTCGTCCAGAAGCCATATCCGCGGCTGGGTAATGATCAGCCGAGCCAGAGCCACCAACTGCCGCTGGCCGCCAGAGAGGCCTTCGCCACCCTCACTGATGGGCAAGTCCATACCTAAAGGGCTGCTCGCTGCAATATTATCCACTCCCAGGTCGCGGGTTACTTTGAGCAGACGAGAATCGCTGCCCGTTCCCGACAGTGCGAGATTAGTGCGCAAGCTGCCTTTAAACAGGTGCACCGCCTGCGGCAAATAACCGACGTGGCTGACCACCGCCTGCGGGTCGATTTCCCACAAATCCGCATCCCCTAACCGCACTCTTCCTTCACTGGGTCGGTATAGCCCGGCCAGCACTTTAAGCAGAGTGGATTTCCCACCGCCCACCGGGCCTACCAGCAGCACCCGTTCGCCAGACTGGAAGCTCAACTTGTCAATATTGAGCTGTTGCACTGGCGATTCCGGGTAGGCGAAACGGATCTTTTCCACCTCGATGGTTCCAGGGGGCTCGTCGGGCAACAGCAGTTGCTGGTCGGCACGCCGCTCCAAGCTGAGGTTCAGCACCTGATCGACCATTTGCAACGACTGCGCTACATTTTGCCACTGAGTCAGGTATTGAACACTCTGGGCAACAGGTGCTATTACGCGGCCTCCCAAAATACTGCAGGCAATCAACCCACCCATGGTCAGCAGACCTGCTTCGATTTGCCATACGCCCACCACCACCGCTGCAACATATGCGAGCGTAGACAAACTGCCGGTTGTAACGGTCGAAAAGTTACTGATGGCCTTTTGTTGAATGCTATAGCCTGAAATAGTCTGGGTCACAGCCTGCCATTCCTCAGAAAATCGCCAGGTTGCGTTATTTGCCCGAACCGATTCGGCACCGCGAATACAATCCACTAGCAGCCCCTGACGCTCATTGCTCCGCTGCAACTGGCGTTTCAGCAGGTTACGTAAACGCAACTGGGTGACATACCCCAACAACAAGGCTACAGGTAGCAACAGCGCATAAACCCAGCCCACTTGTCCGCCAATAATTGCGATAACAGCGATGAACAGTAAGGCAAAGGGTAAATCAATAAGGGCGAACACCACGCCGGAGGAAAAGAACTGTCGCACGGAATCCAAACCACCCACTTGCGCCGCGAGCGTGCCCAGGCTTCGGGGCTGCACGTCCAGCTGCAAGTGCAGAAGATGGTCAAACACCTGCTGCGATACCCGCTTATCGACACTGCTGGCAACACTGTCGACAATCCGTGCCCGCAGGGTTTTCAGCAGCCAATCGAGTGAAATGATGAGTAACATGCCAGCCACCAGGGTGGTAAAGGTCGCATAGGCCAGCGTTGGCACAACGCGATCGTAGACTTGCATGGCAAACAGCGAGGTCGTCACGGCCAGCACGTTAACAATCAAGGTAGCCACTAGCACTTTCGCTACCCATCCGCTGTTACGGAATAACTCCCGCCATACCAGTTCGGCAGCCAGGTTACCTTTCAGCGTTGGCGAGTCGCCGCGTGCACGTTGTCCGGGTGTGCGCAGCCATAGCACCAGCGCGTCTTGCATTTCAGTTTCTTCAATGAGCTGCTGGCTGGCGTTGGCGGCCGTTAACGCAATGTTATCAGCATCGGCGCGCTCGGCTATAAACCACTCCGCCTGGTGGCATACCAGAGCCGGCAACCGGCGCAAATCAAAACGGCGCCAGCCTAGCTGAATTGGCTGCACACCTTTCAACTGCGTTTCTGTCAGGATGAAACGCGCGCGCTCCACCGGCTGCACATCGGGGAGCGTTTGTGTGGCTTTGTCACATGCGGCCTGCAGCGGAGCCGCATCCACACTCACACCAAGTTTTTCCAGCAGCTGTCTAAACAGCTCTGGGGGAATTGCAGAACTGGGTGTACCAGCGGGCGTTTCCTGTGACATGATTTACTCCTGTTGTAGGCCGGCCGCGGCATCAAGCCCACCGGATAGGGCGGCAAGTCGTAGCGAGTAAATTAACCAATCATTTTCGGCTTGCACCAGTTGCAACTGCTGTTCGGTCAGCTCACGCTGCATGTTCAGCACATCCAGCCAGGCTTTGTGGCCGGCTTCGTATTGCCGTTGATAGGAGGCAAGAATCTCCGCCAGTTCCTGCACCGATTGATACTGCGAACGCATCACCGCTTCTTGCATCTTCCGGTTGGCATACAAGCTGTCTACCGTGCGATCCAGATCGTTGCGCGTAACCCGCAGGTTTTCCTGGCTGGCGTTCAGCCGTGCGCTGGCCGATTTGTTGCGCCCGGCGGCAACGAAGCCCAGGCCCTCCAGATTGGCTTCCAGTACCACACTGAGCCGCTCATCATCATTGAAACTGCGCGACTGGCCAAAAAACCGCTCAGCCTGCAGATACACCGTTGGCCGGGAAGCGGTTTTTTCACGATCGCGCTCGGCTCTGGCCAAAGCGACCTTCTGGGCCGACAGCAGAACATCTGCGCTGTTTTCCTGTGCTCTGGCCTTCAATTCAGAGGCCGCGGACAATTGGGCGTATTCACCGGGCACAGCCTGCTGCGCGTTCACTGGCATCTGAGTTAACGCATACAAATCGGTGCGCGCGAGCGCCAGCTCACCCTCTAATCGTGACTTTTGGGCCCGCGCCTGAATCAGCCTGGCAAAGGCCAGACGCACGTCTGCTGACGATGCGAGCTGACCTTCAGCCCTGCGCTGTATGCGCTCGAACAGCGCACTCAGACTGTCGATGTTGCCTTCTGAAACACGCAAGCGCTCATAGATACCCTGCAGCCGGGCGTAAGCTGTTGCCGTCTGATCCAAAAGCTGTCGTTTGACCCGGAGCAAGTCAGCCTGCTCAACAATCTGATCCGCCTCGGCATAGGCTATGCCGGCATCAATGCGGCCGAAGGCCCAAACCGGCTGACGGACTCTGAGCGTCGAAGGCGTGGTTTCGTTATCGGCGGAGGCCTGGGCGCTCAAACTTGGGTAGCGCTGGGCTCGTGCGGCGTCACCACCATAACCTTTGGCTTCTACTTCGGCCTCTTTGCCGCTGACCGCCGGGTGCCGGGTTAACGTGGCACGCAGAGCCGCTTCAAATCCGCCCTCATTGGCGGCGCTGGTGAAGGGGCTGGCCAAAAAAGCACCAAACGCCACGGCAAAATACAGGGTACGCATGCGCATCTTAGTATCAATCGTGTTAACTAGCAGGTCGAAAGCTCATCGGCTTCGCCCACCCGGGATGGTTGTCGTAAGGCGGCCGCTTTTTCAGCCTCGCCCAGCATCTCATAGGCCTGGATCAAGTCTTTGCGCCAGTTCATATTCCAAGGGCAGCGGGCGTAGCCAATTTGCATGAGCTCGACCGCGTCCGGCAAATGGCCTTTGCGAGCGTAGACCAAGCCCAGCATAAAGTTGGCTGCCCCGTGCTCCGGGATAAACTGCAGCAATTGCTTAAAGCGAGACTCGGCTTCGTCGAGTTGGTTTTTGTGATAAAAGTCCACCCCGGCGTTGAGCAGCCCCGGTTCGGGCAGTGCAAGCATGTCAATGGGCTGCCATTCGATTTTGGCATTGGTGCCCCGTGTCAGCGGCGCCAGGTGTTCCCGGTAACGCAGCCATTTAGCCTTGGAACTCTGGTAAACCGGCTGGCGCACCTGCCAGACACTGGCGGTTTTCACCGGTCGATCCAGCTCGTTGAACGCCAGCACCTGGGGTTCCCAGTCGACGCCGACATAGTCGAGCATCTTGCGCGCCACGCCTTCGAGATCTTCCACCAGATCTTCATAGTTGACCTCCAGAATCTCGCCCGGGAACACCTGCTGCCAATGCTGCATCAACAGGTTGTGATCAGCCAATTGCTCGCCGATCCAGCCCAGATCGTAGGCAAAGCCCATGCCGCCGTGTTTGGCCGCATAGTCGGTGAAGTAGTTCGACAGCGCGATGTCGCGGGGATCACGGCGCACCGAGATGATCCGCGCCTGCGGAAACAGCAGTTTGATCAGGCCAATGTTTTCGAAGTTGTGCGGCAGTTTATCGACCACGTGCCTGGCGTCAATATCGAACTCACGCAATTGCTCCAACACCTTGTTGGCCATGCCGGCGCTGACATAGGCGTTCAGATCATCCACACAGTCCGGATAACCGCGGCCAGAACCGGTGCGCCGCTCCCAGTGTTCCAGCCCGGCGATTACCTGGGGGATCAGCCCCAGCTCGCCAGCACCGCAGATTTGGCTGTGGCTGGCCAGCACTTGCTCCACCAAAGTGGTGCCCGAGCGCGGCATGCCCAGCACATACACCGGCAGGCGCGAGTCAACGCCACAATCGGGGCGATGCTGGTACAGCGAACGGCTGAAAGCATGGCGGATGCGGGCACAACGTTGCCTGTGCGCCTGCGGATCGTAATTCAGCAGACGCTTGCTGGCTGCGTTGGCGTCGTTCGCCAGGGCCATGGCTTTGTCGTAGTCTTTGCGTTTTTCCCAAGCGGCAGCCAATTGCAGCAGCAGACCGCCGCGCACCGTGCCTTCCACACTGGGCTGGCGAGCGATGCCCTCCATGCGTTCCAGGGTCTGCTCATCATCCGGAAAGCGGCGGGCGTTGATCAGCGACGCATAGCCCTTGGCCGGGTCGATCTGCTTGATGCGCTCGAACAGCGCCAGCGCCTCGTCAATGCGGCCGCGCTGCATCTGTTGCTGCCCCAGACCCTGCAACGCCGGGACGAAATAGGGGTTGTCGGCCAGAATCTCGTTGAACAGCGCCTCGGCGGGTTCGAACTGCTGCGCCTGGCTTTCCACCTGTGCCAGGGCGTGGCGTGCCTGCAGTCGCAACTGGTGAATCTGTGCCTCGGATGAGGCCTCGCTGGGCGAGAGCCGCTCCACCAACGCCAGCGCCTGTTCGGCGGCGTGGCGGGCCTGTTCGTCCCGGCTTTGCAAACAGGCCGCCGACAACCGCACCCAAAGGCCCACTTCCTGGTGCCCGCCCTGGTGCTTGGCCGCTTGGATGGCGCGACGCAGCAAATGGATAGCTTGTGGTGTGCGGCCCTGCAGTTGTGCCAACTCGGCTTGCTGCGAGAGCAGGTCAAGATTTTTGGGGTAGTGCTCCAGGGCATCGCTCAAGGCCGCTTCCGCGGCGGCGTGGCGATCCTGGCCGGCGAGCGTGAGCGCGTAGCCGCTCAGCAACGCCACCCAGTCGCTCTCGGTTAAGGTGGCGCGGCGCTCGGCCAGCCAGTGCTCGGCCTGCGCCAGCGCCTCGCTGGCCACCCAGATTTCCAATTGTAAACCGCGCAGCTGCGCCGTGGCCTGTTGCACCACCGCCTCAGGCAACTCACGGTGGGCGATCTGCAAGCGTTCGATGGCCGCGTCCAGCGCCTGCTGAGCCGCAACAGGGTCACCATCCTGCAAGCACAGCCGCGCCAGTGCGGTCCACACCGGTAAGCGCTCGGGGGCCAGCTCCACCGAGCGCCGGTACAGCCGCCGAGCCTGCACAGCATCGCCCTGCTGCAGCCGGCACCACGCCAGCCGCGCCAACGCCAACGGATGATCCGGGGCTTCCGCAAGTGCGCCTTCCAGCAGCGGGACGGCCTCGCCCAGCTGCAGCAACACGCAGGCTACGCCGGCCAGATCAACCCGCGCGTCCAGATCCAGCTCCGCCTGGCGCGCCGCCGCCTGGCCACCCAGTGCCAGTGCCTGCTGGCGCTCACCCAAATGGGCGTGCGCCAGCGCCAGCAGCGGCCAGGCGCGCACATCGCCGGTCTCGGCCAGATACGCCTGGGCATTGGCCTGCAGTACGCTGAACTGCTGCTGGTCGACCAGTTGGCGGAGGATCGTGAGATAAGACATGGGGCGTTACTCGTTAACGGTGGTTAATTCAGCAAAAACACCGCCGGCAAGCCAAAAGCCTGCCGGCGGTGTCAGCGTGCTGGGCGAACACGGCATTGGCTCAGAGCCGCATTACACTAGGCCCTGGGAGGTGAGGATGCCAGTGGCCATGGCCGTCTGATAAACACTGGCAAAGGCGTTGTCGGCATTGGGGTTGACGCCCCAGGAACCGCTCCAAAGCTGCTGATTCTCCGATCGAGCCAACGTCGCCCGAGTCATGCCTCTAAATCCACTCATGTACACCGCAGAAGCCGAGCCTGTGCTGAAGGACAGCGAGAGTCCGACCGCATGCATTCCAAGCACTTGTACGCCGCTCCGACCGATAACCGGCGCCCCGTCGCCGACGAGCACGATCCGATCATCGGCGCCGAGGTTCGCGCCGCCTGTCCACTGCCCCCAGCTCGCGTCCACGTGGGCGCCACCCTGAGGAACGTTGTGCAGCGTCGCTGAATCGGAATCCACCCGGAGGTAGATAGTGTAGGCGACGTCGGCCTGGAACTCGCGACCACTGTGACCGGAGCTCACCCCGTTCACCATATCGAACACCACGATCGAGGTGTCTGACGTGGGTGCGGCGGCCGTGGTGAAATCTACCGTTGTGCTATCGGCGATACCGGCAAAAGGCTTGCCCGCTGTGTCGGTGATCGCGCCGTTGCTTACTTGGACGTAGTAGGTACTTTCCTCAGCCGCTAGGTCGGCGGTGGGATTGATGGTCAGCGTGTTGCCAACCACCGATAATTGCCCGTTGTGATTGCTGACATCAATAACGTGCGCGTCTGTGCCGTTGGTGACAGTGACCGTGCCAGATGCGCCCAGAGCGATAGCCTCATTAAAAGTGAGAGTGATGTCGCTATCCAGTGCGACATCGGTTGCCCCGTCTACCGGTGAGGAGGCGCTGAGAGTGGGGGCTGCGGTGTCGATTGTCATAATAACCGGAGTGGGCTCTGACAGGTTGCCAGCTGCGTCGGCGGTGTACAACCTGTAGTTACCATCAACTAAGCCGGCCGATGTAACCGCGGTGTTGGTATTGGCCGTTGTTATCGTTGCCGAGTTCCATTGGTTGTCATCTGCGCCGGTAATATCGGCCAGGCTGTTGACAACAACGCTGTCCTTAACAAGATAGGCCATGCCGGCCTCGCTGCTCTGAACAGTGGCGGTAGTGATGCCCAGAGTGGTTTCATCGACCTTAGCAACCGTAAATGAGTCTTTTGTACCGTCGGGGTTGAACTGCTGTACAGAAATATAACGGCTGCCATTCCAGGTGACCACATAGGCCCCATCACTGCCTATTTCGCTGATTTGGGGGGTGGGGGTATTGTGCTGGTCATAATCACCTAGCGTGACCGGCTCATAGCCAGCAGTGGTACCGTCGGCATTGAAATGCTGGACAAAAACTACATCATCGCCTCGCCAGGTGACCACATAGGCCCCCTCACTGCCCACGGCGGTGATTTGGGGGTCTGTATCGTTGCCATTGCTGGTAGCCTTGAGTTCGACCGGTGCACCACCGCTAATAGTGCCGTTGGCGTTGAACTGCTGCACGTAAATGCTCTTGCCTGGGCCTTCCTCGTCGCGGCCTTCCCAGGTGACCACATAGGCCCCCTCACTACCCAGCGCAGTGATTTGGGGGGCTTGATTGGCGGCATACTGAAGGTTATTCCCGAGCTTGACTTGTGCATAACCGGTAGTGGTACCGTTGGCATTGAACTGCTGCACATAAGTAGAATAAACGTCGTCGTGATTGCCTTCCCAAGTGACCACATAGCCGCCGTCGCTACCCACGGCGGTGATTTGGGGGGTGAAGTTATGGTTGTCCAGAGCGCCCGCGGCCGATAGTTGGGCTAGCGGGCCATTGGTGGTGCCTTCAGCGCTAAACTGCTGCACCATAATGTTACTCCAGAAATCTGGGCGGCCTTCCCAGGTGACCACATAAGCCCCTTCACTGCCCACAGCGGCGATCTGGGGGTTTATTAGTTCAGTGCCGCCGCCCGTCGTCTCGAGTTGGATCGGTGTATGACCGTTAATGGTGCCGTCGGCGTTGAACTGCTGCACGAAAATGTAGTGGTTGGCTTGGTCGGCAACCTCGCCGAACCAGGTGACCACATAGGCTCCATCACTGCCCAGGGCGGTGATTTGGGGGTGTTTATCGAGGCCATCTTGATTGCCGGTAGCCTCGAGTTGGACCGGTGCATCGCCGATAGTGGTGCCATCGGCATTAAACTGTTGTACAAAAATGCTGTAGTCGCCATCGCTATCTTTGCCGTGCCAAGTGACCACATAGGCCCCGTCAGTGCCTACGGCGGTGGCTTGGGGCCTATCTGAACTGAGGCCAGCGTTGAGCCTGACCGTTGGAGGGCGAGTGCCGTCGGCGTTGAACTGTTGCACAAGGATATCGCCACCACTGGCCCAGGTGATCACATAGCCGCCGTCACTATCCGTGGCGGAGGCTAGAGGGTGCCAGCCGGAACCTAACTGCTTCATTGTATCTGGTGGGATTATCGACGGCGCTGTGGTGTCGACCAGATAGTTGGGGTTGTCTTTCTGGTTGTACATGGTCAGAACAGCATTATTGCCGGCTGCGTCGACAAGCGAACCATTGTTTAGCGTCAGGCTGGAGTGATTGATACTGATACCGTTGGTATCGGTTTCATTCGTGATGGTGTAGGTGAATACCAGCTTATTACTACCACTACCCGAAGCGTAGTCCGCCTGCACTATGGTGCCGCCGATGTTCAGGGCCAGTTGCGGCGTGCCACTGACCGTGGTTGCCTCGCTCATAGTCACGGTAACGCTAACGACGTCACCGGTGTTGAGGGTTTTGTTTTGAATGCCGGTTGCGCTAGTTATGGTAACGCTATTAACCCGTGGGGGCGTATCATCCAGATCGTTAATATTGAGGGTAACTGCCTGGGTATCAGTATTGCCTGCGACATCTTTTGCGATAACGTCAAAATTATACTTCCTTCTCGTTTCGTAATCAGGGTTTGCTATGAGCTTCACCTCTCCGCTGTTGCTATCAATGCTTAACAAGCTGGCATCCGCACCGCTGAGGCTGTACGTCAAGGCTGCGCTGGTGTCGGTCGCATCGTCGACATCGGCGGTATCGGTGGCCGTGACGGTATAAATGGTTTGGCCCGCGCCACTGTTTTCGTCAATCGCGATGGCGGTATCGCCAGAGGTGATAATTGGATTTGAATCATCCAGGTCGTTAATGTCGAGACTCACGGCTTGGGTGTCGGTATTGCCCCCCGTATCAGTGGCGATCACGGTAAAGCTGTAGTTGACTTTTGTTTCGTGATCCGGGTCAGCGGTGAGGGTCACCGCGCCGGTGTCGCTATCAATGCTTAACAAGCCGGCATCCGCACCGCTGAGGCTGTACGTCAACGCTGCGCTGGTATCAGTCGCATCGTCGACATCGGCGGTATCGGTGGCCGTGGCGGTGTAAATAACTTGGCCCGCGCCACTGTTTTCGTCAATCGCGATGGCGGTATCGCCGGAGGTAATCGTTGGCTTGGATTCATCCAGGTCGTTTACGTTAAGAGTGACTGGCTGCTCGCTGGCATTGCCTGCGGCGTCCGTGGCAATCACGGTAAAGCTATAGTTGGCCTTGGTTTCGTGATCCGGGTCAGCTAAGAGAGTCACCGCTCCTGTCTGCGCATCAATACTCAGGGCTGCGTCGCTACCTGCCTTAAGGCTATAGCTCACACCGCCACTGATATCGCCGGTATCCGTTGAGGTGACGGTGTAAACGACTTGGCCTGCACCACTGTTTTCATCGAGTGCGGTGGCCGTTGCCGCCGAGGTGATGGTGGGAGCCACTTCATCCAGGTTATTAATATCGAGGGTCACGGCCTGCTCGCTGGCATTGCCTGCGGCGTCCGTGGCGACCACGGTAAAGCTGTAGTTGGCTTTGGTTTCGTGATCTGGGTCAGCGGTGAGGGTCACCGCGCCGGTGCCGCTATCAATGCTTAACAAACCGGCATCCGCACCGCTGAGGCTGTACGTCAAATCTGCGCTGGTGTCGGTGGCATCGTCACTATCGGCGGTATCGGTAGCGGTGACGGTATAAATCACTTGACCCGCACCACTGTTTTCGTCAATCGCGATGGCGGTATCGCCAGAGGTGATAATGGGGTTGGAGTCATCTATATCGTTAACATTGAGAGTCACCGCTGTCGGTGCGCTGCTGTTACCCGCGGCATCGGTAGCGATCACGGTAAAGCTGTAGTTGACTTTTGTTTCGTGATCCGGATCAGCGGTGAGGGTCACCGCGCCGGTGCTGCTATCAATGCTTAACAAGCCGGCATCCGCACCGCTGAGGCTGTACGTCAACGCTGCGCTGGTATCAGTCGCATCGTCGACATCGGCGGTATCGGTGGCCGTGGCGGTGTAAATAACTTGGCCCGCGCCACTGTTTTCGTCAATCGCGATGGCGGTATCGCCAGAGGTAATCGTTGGCTTGGATTCATCCAGGTCGTTTACGTTAAGAGTGACTGGCTGCTCGCTGGCATTGCCTGCGGCGTCCGTGGCAATCACGGTAAAGCTATAGTTGGCCTTGGTTTCGTGATCCGGGTCAGCTAAGAGAGTCACCGCTCCTGTCTGCGCATCAATACTCAGGGCTGCGTCGCTACCTGCCTTAAGGCTATAGCTCACACCGCCACTGATATCGCCGGTATCCGTTGAGGTGACGGTGTAAACGACTTGGCCTGCACCACTGTTTTCATCGAGTGCGGTGGCCGTTGCCGCCGAGGTGATGGTGGGAGCCACTTCATCCAGGTTATTAATATCGAGGGTCACGGCCTGCTCGCTGGCATTGCCTGCGGCGTCCGTGGCAATCACGGTAAAGCTGTAGCTGGATTGTGCTTCATGATCCGGGTCAGCGGTGAGGGTCACCGCGCCTGTCTGCGCATCAATACTCAGGGCTGCGTCGCTACCTGCCTTAAGGCTATAGCTCACACCGCCACTGATATCGCCGGTATCCGTTGAGGTAACGATGTAAACGACTTGGCCTGCACCACTGTTTTCATCGAGTGCGGTGGCCGTTGCCGCCGAGGTGATGGTGGGAGCCACTTCATCCAGGTTATTAACATCAAGGGCCACAGCCTGCTCGCTGGCATTGCCTGCGGCGTCCGTGGCGACCACGGTAAAGCTGTAATTGGCCTTGGTTTCGTAATCTGGATCGCCAGTTAGGATTACGGAGCCATTACTGCTATTAATACTGAATGAGGCATGATCCCCACTTTCTTTTAAGCTATAAGTGACGTCTCCGCCTGCATCTGTAGCCCAAGCGGTGTATACCACTTGATCGGTAACGCTATTTTCATCAATACTCGTGGCGATGTTACTCGAGATGAAGCTAGGCGCTGTGGCGTCGATACTTTCGCCATTGAGCGTCACGCTGGTGAGCTCGGAGCTGGTGTTTCCAGCGGCATCCGCCAGCGTTAATTCGGTGGCAACGGCTTCGGTATCGGCGACATTGCTGTCACCTTCCACCACTGTGTATATGGCCGTGTAGGTGCCATCGCCGTTGTCTCGGAAGCCGGTAAGTTCCTGGCCGTTGAATCTGCCTTTGGAGAGGGTCAGGCCCGTTTCGCCGTTGTCAGCGGTGATGGTAATCTCCACCTGATCGCCCACCTTCCAGGTGCCATCTTCCACGCTGACACTCAGGATGCCTGGCGGAGTCACATCCACGGAATCGATCACAGCCTGCAGACCGGCAAGTGTATCGACTTCGCTACCGTCATCGGGGGTACCGCCGACGGCCTCTTGCATGGCTTTCAGGGTTTCCGGTGTTATCCCGGTAATGCCGAGGGTTTCGAAGTCTTCAAGAGTAGGCGGTGTGCCGCCACCGGCCGCTCCGCGCACAACATTGAGGGCATCCACAATCGCCTGTATTTCTTCAGGCGTGTCGCTGCTGCTCTTGGGCAGGCTGGCCAGGGCATCTTTGACCGAACCAGCATTCTCAGCCGTGACGCCGGTGACGCCCGTACCTTTTCCAAACAGATCGGCCACAGCGTCACCCGTTTGGCCGGCCACGATGGCACCAATTAGCAGAATCGCTTCCGCGGCAGGGCTCAGCGCGGCCACGCCGCCGCTAAGATCGATTCCCGCGACCAGTGCATCGATGGTGGCCTGGCTGTCGCCGCCATTATCCAGGTCGGCACCTGAGAAGGCGGCCAGCAAGATGCCGTAGGCTTCGCTTTCACTGATGCCATCGCTGGTATCAAAACTGGTGTCACCGTTCACGGTGACGACTGGGAGGTTATGCAGATCACTGAGGCCGAAGGCGTTCGCGATAGCCTTATTAATGGCCGCTACATCGTCCGCCTGGAGGGGGTCACCGCCGGCTGCTTCCAAGGCTTTGTGATAAGCGATGGTGGTCAGGGCGTTCAGGTTCAGAGTTAACGTGCTGTTTGCTTCGGTAATCGCACCAGCGGCAAACAGCTCCGCGTTGAGGTTGGCCGGGGCATTGGTGGCTTCGTCCAAGTGATCTTTGCTCGCGCCGGTATTGATCGCCTGCGCAATCACTACACCGCGATAACTGCCCACGGCAACGCTGAAGCGCCCTTCAGCATCAACCGGGCTATGGCCCAGCTCGGTGATGCCGTCGGACTGATAAACGGCTACCTTTAAATCGTTACCCGGCAGCACCGGGCCTGCCACTACCTGACCTACTACCGTGTTGACCTCTGGAGTGTCTTCATCATGACCGCCACCGTGGCTGGACTGTGCGATCAGACCACCACTCAGGAACACGGCAACCGGATCCAGATCCGATGAGTCCGCTGCCTGCCAGACGATATCACTACCTTCGACAACCGGATCCGCTGCGGTAACCTGCTTTATGTTGCCCGCCTCGCTGACTTCGAACACAGCACCTTGGTCGGCGTCGTAAAACTGCTCAAGCTGCGCCACCGGCTCATCGTCAATCTCTATTACCAGCGCATCGTCTTTTTTCTTCAACACCAGGTTGCTGACCGGTTCCTGTGTATCTGCATCCACAATGGCGTAGGTCGCATTGGTTTCCACAGGAAGCGACAAAAACGCATCCAGCGCGTGGGTTTCGATGATTTGGGCTGAGGTAACAATACGTAGTTGAAGCGCTGACATGGCAAAGGTCTCCGAGACCGAAATTGACAGTTATTAAGAGTCTGCGGGAAACAAACAACGCCAGCCATTCTCAAAACTCTCAGAACTCTCGGTTTTGGCAATTAATTTTAACTCAAGAACCATTGCACTCGCCGGCAAGCTATTAGTCTGCCGGCGGGTGCAATGGGCCGGGCGAACCCGGCGTTGGCTCAGGGCCGCATTACACCAAGCCCTGAGAGGTGAGAATACCGGTGGCTATGGCCGTCTGATAAGCTCTGGTAAAGCCATCGTCGGCATTGGGATTGCCGTTCCAAGCTCCGCTCCAGAGGCCTCTCGCTGACGATGCTGACGACGTAACTCGTGTGATGTCCCCCCATGGTTTTATTATCACCGCTTCGCCCGAGCCGGTTTTGAAAGTCAGCGTCATGAGATTTTCCATTCCATTCACTTCCTGAGCCTTCAGACCAACAACCGGTGCCCCGTCGCCGACGAGCACGATCCTATCAAGGGTTCCGAGGTTCGCACCGCCGGTCCACTGTCCCCAAGTCGCCTCGGCGTGCGCGCCGGTCTGCGGGGTGTCGTGTAACCTCCATGAATCGGAATCCACTCGGATGTAGATGGTGTACTCGACGCCCTCTTGGAACTCGCGACCACTGTGATCGGAGCTCACCCCGTTGACCATATCGAACACCACAATCGAGGTATCCACAGGTGGCTCAACTACGGTCACCGTCTCGGCCGAGGCAACCGACAGGTTGCCGGCCGCATCGGTGGTGTAAACGCGGTAATCGCCGGCCGCTAAGCCAGTGGCGGCTAGATTGGTAGCGGTGTTAGCGGCGCTGATGGCCACCGAGTTCCAGTGCTCGTCGGCCGCGCCGGTGATGTCGGTCAGGCTGCTGACCACGACGCTACTGTGCACCAAATAAGCCGTGCCGGTCTCGCTGCTTTGCACCACGGCGCTTTCGCTCGGTTCGATCGTGCTGGCCGTGACCGCAGCCGCCGGTGGCGTGGTATCGACCAAGTAACCGGCGTTATCGACCACAGCATCGTGCTGGAGCAGCGTGGCGTTACCGGCGGCGTCGGTGATGGCACCGCCGTTGAGGCTGAGGCTGTTGGCGTCGATGGCAATGCCGTCGAGGTCGGTTTGGCCAGCCTGGATGGTGTACTGGAACTCCAGTTCTGTGCCGCCGCTGCCAGAAACGTAGCTCGCCTGCACGGCGCTGCCACCGATGTTCAGCGTCAGCTGCGGGCTGCCGGCGACGGTTACCACATCGTCGAGAGTGACAGTGAAGCTCACAACATCGCCAGCGTTGAGGGTGTTATTCTGGAGGCCGGTAGCGCTGCTGATGGCCACAGCCGTGATGCTGGCGCGGGTGGCATCCACCGATTCGCCGCTCAGGGTGACGCTGGTCACCCGCTCGCTGCTGTTGCCAGCGGCATCAGTGAAGGCCAGCTCGGTGACGGCGCTGCCGCCGTCGGCGATATCAGCATCGCCCTCGACCACGGTGTAGGTGCCGGTGTAGGTGCCGTTGCCATTATCGGTGATATTGCTAAGAGTCTGGCCGTTGAACTGTGCCGAGGACAGGGTCAGGCCGGCCTCGTTGCCGGCGGCGGTGATCGTCACCGCCACTGCGTCGCCGATGGCCCAGCTGCCGTCGGCCACGCTGACTGCTGCCACCGTGGGATCGGTGGTGTCGACTTTATAGGCCTCGTTGGCGGCCACAGCGTCGTGCGCGATCGACGTGGCGGGATTGCCGTGGATGTCGGCAATGCTGCCGCCGCTGAGGCTGTTGGCGAGGACGCTGATACCGTCGAGGTCAGTTTGGCCAGCGTGGATGGTGTACTCGAACACCAAGGTGTCGCTGCCGCTGCCGGAGGCGTATACGGCCTGCACGTTGGTGCCGCCGATATCGAGTGTCAGCTGGAGATTGCCGAGCGCGTCGACTGCCTCATCAAAGGAGACTGCCACACTGAGCACGTCGCCTTCATTGAGCCAGCCGTTTTGGGCGCCGTCGGCACCGCTGAGAGCAACACCGGTGAGAATTGGCGGGACGGTGTCAATGGTCAGCGCCACGGGCGAGGCGACTGAGAGGTTGCCGGCGCCATCGACACTGTAGACCACGTAGTCGCCATCGCGCAGGCCGCTGGTGGCGAGCAGCGCATCGACGCCGGCCTCGGTAACGGCGGCAGACACCCAAAGATCGGTAGCGGCGTTGGTGATGTCAACTTCGCCATCAACTGTGACACTGCCATGCACCAGATAGATGGTACCCGGCTCAGTGCTCTTTACCGGGAACTTGGCAACGTCAATGCCAGCGGCGTTAACGCTCAGATCTGCACTGCTGTCGTCATTGACGTTCCTCACCACAAAGCCGTCGTCATCGAAACCCATCACCCTGTGGCCTTCGGCGTTAAAGCGCTGCACAAAGATACTGTAATCACCGTCACTGTCACGGCCGTACCAGGTGACGAGAAAGGCGCCGTCGTCGCCCACCGCGGTGACTTGTGGGTCCCTATCGTTACCATCGGTCCTGCCGATACCCTCAAGCCGCACCGGAGCGTTGCCGGTGATCGTGCCGTCGGCATTAAAGCGCTGCACGAAGACGCTGTCATCGCCCTCAGCGTCTTCGCCTTGCCAAGTAACTACATAGACCCCGGCGCTGCCCACCGCGGTAACCTGCGCTTCTGAAACATAAAGACTGGAGTTGCCGATGGCCTCGAGCTGTACTCGCGCGTTGTCCGTGGTGGTGCCGTCGGCATTGAAGTGCTGCACGAAGATGCAGGCATCGCCACCCTCGAGCCCACCCTCCCAGGTCACGACGAATGCGCCGTTGTCACCCACCGCAGTGATTTGCGGGTCGATGTTATGAACCCCGATGCCGTCGAGCTGCGTCATCGGTCCATCGGTGGTTCCGTCGGCCTGGAAGCGCTGCACGAAGATACTCAGAGTGCCGCTGCTGTTATCACCTGTCCAAGCGACCACGTAGGCATCGCTGTTACCCACCGCAGTCACCTGCGGTTGATAATCGTAACCGAACGTATCGAGCTGCACTTGCGCGCCAACCGTGGTGCCGTCGGCATTAAAGCGCTGCACGAAGATGCTATCGCCATCCACGTCATCGCCTTGCCAGGTCACGACGAATGCGCCGCTGTTGCCCACCGCGGTGATTTGCGGGCTGGAATTATCACCCAAGGCGTCGCCGTTAGCGTCGAGCTGCGTTATCGCCCCGTTGGTGGTGCCGTCGGCATTGAAGCGCTGCAAGAAGACGCTCGTATGGTCGTTAGTGGTGCTGCCGTCGTTATTGCTGTTGTCACCTGCCCAGGTGGCCACGTAAGCGCCGCTGCTGCCCACCGCAGTCACCTGCGGGTCTTCGTCAGCGCCGGCTGAATTGCCAATGGCCTCGAGTTGCACTGGGCCGCTGCCGGCGGTGGTGCCGTCGGCATTGAAGTGCTGCACAAAGATGCTGTAATCACCGTTGCTGTCACGGCCGTACCAGATGACGACGTAGGCGCCACTGCTGCCCACCGCGGCGATTTGCGGGTATTTGTTACTCTCACCGTAGAGGCCGTTGGCTACGAGCTGCACCGGCGCGTTGCCCGTGGTGGTGTTGTCGGCATTGAAACGCTGCACAAAGATACTGTCATCTCCATCGGCGTCCTCACCCTCCCAGGTGACCACGTAGGCGCCATCGCTGCCCACCGCGGTGATTTGTGGTCTGCGGTCACCTCCATCGGTGACGCCGGTGGCCTCAAGCTTCACGGAAACCGCCGGCAGGATCACTACCGGCCGATTGGCGTCGATTGATTCGCCGTTAAGTACCACACTGGTGGTGGCCGCGCCCACGTTGCCAACCGGGTCGGTGAAAGCCAGTTCGGTGACGGCGCTGCCGCCGTTGGCGACATCGGCATCGCCCTCGACCACGGTGTAGGTGCCGGTGTAGGTGCCATCGCCATTATCGGTGACATTGGCAAGGGTCTGACCGTTGAATTGGGCCGAGGTGAGGATCAGGCCGGTCTCGTTGCCGGTGGCAGTGATCGTCACCGCCACCGTGTCGCCGATGGCCCAGTTGCCGTCGGCCACGCTGACGGCAGCCACTGTGGGCGCGATGGCGTCCACTTTATAGGCGTCGTTATCGGCGACAGCGCTGTGGCTGAGCACGGCGGCGTTGCCGGCGGCATCGCGGACGGTGCCACCGTTGAGGTTGAGGCTATTGGCGTTGATGCGGATACCGTCGAGGTCGGATTGGCCAGCTTGGATGATGTATTCAAACACCAGCGTGTTGCTGCCGCTGCCGGTGGTGTAAGTAGCCTGCACGGGGCTGCCGCCAATATCGAGGGTCAGTTGCGGGTTACCGGTGACGGTCACGACCTCGTCGAGCGTGACGGTGACGGTGACCATATCGCCGTCAACAAGCCAGCCGTTCTGGGCACCGTTCGCGCCCAGGGTGATGCCGGTGATGCTCGGCGCGGTGGCATCGAGGGTGAAGGCGATGTCGCCGCTGGCAATACTCACGGTACCGGCCGCATTGCTAACCTGCGCGGTCAGGGAGCGCTCGCCATCGGCGCCCAGCTCGGCCGCCACTACGTCGATGTCGACGTAGCCCTGTGCCAAGTCGCCCGCACTTAAGATCGTGAACTTGGCCGGGGCAAAAGCCGCACCGTCGAGTTGTAGCTCGACGCGATCACCCGCTTCGAAGGCGCCGGCGGTCGGCAAGGTCACGCGGAAGGTGGTGATGACCGCCTCATCGGCATTGAGCACGCCGTCGGCCAGATCGGTACCCAACTCGGCCAGTATCGGTATAGCCGCATCGATCAGCGACTGTAGCTCGGTGCGGGTATCAACCTCGCTGCCGTCGTCAGCTGTAGCGGCTATCGCCGCCTGCACTGCCGCCAAGTTCTCCGTCGTTACGCCGGTGATGCCCAGCGTTTCCAGATGCGCCTGAGTCGGGGCCGTGCCGCCAGCCGCGCCTTCGAGCACGGCCGCCATCGCGCCAATCAATACTTGCAGCTCGGCAGGGCTGTCAACTTCGCTGCCATCGTCGGCGGTAGCGGCGATCAACGCCTGCATAGCGGCCAAGTTGCCGGGCGTTACACCGGTGATGCCTAGCGTTTCAAGATCCACCAGGGTCGGAGCTGTGCCGCCGGCCGCACCGGTCAACACCGCTTGTGCAGCATCCACCAGCGCTTGCAGCTCGGCGCGGGTATCCACTCTGCTGCCGTCATCCGCGGTCGCTTCAATCGCCGCTTGTACCGCGGCAAGGTTGTCCAGGGTCACACCGGTGATGCCCAAGGTATCCAAATGCGCTTGGGTCGGCGCCGTGCCGCCAGCCGCACCTGCGCGCACCGCCAGCACCGCCTCGACCAGCGCTTGCAGCTCGGCGCGAGTATCGACCTGGCTGCCATCGTCGGCGCTGTCGGCAATGGCGAACTGCACCGCAGCAAGGTTCTCGGGCGTGATGCCGGCGATGCCCAGAGTCTCCAATTGAGCCTGACTCGGCGCCGTGCCGCCAGCGGCCGCTTCAAGCACGATCGCTGCCGCCGTGACAAGGGCCTGCAACTCGGCTGGGGTATCGACCTCGCTGCCGTCATCAACGGTGGCGGCAATGGCCGCTTGTACGGCGGCCAGATTGGCCGGCGTCAGACCAGTGATGCCCAGCGTTTCCAGTTCGGTTTGGGTCGGCGCGGTGCCGCCGGCCGCACCGGTCAGCACGGCTTGTGCGGCATGGACCAAGGCCTGTAGCTCGGCGCGGGTATCGACGCCGCTGCCATCGTCAGCCGTGGCGGCGATGGTTGCTTGCACAGCGGCAAGATTCTCCGGCGTGACGCCGGTGATCCCTAAGGTCTCTAAATGAGTCGGGGTGGGCGCTTCGCCACCGGCCGCGCCGGTTAGCACCGCTTGAGCCGCATCGACCAGCGCCTGCAGCTCGGCTTGGGTATCCACTTCCGTGCCGTCATCGAGGGTCGCCGCAATCGCCGCTTGTACGGCGGCAAGGTTCTCCCGCGTGACACCTATGACACCAAGCGCCTCAAGCTCAACCTGATCCGGCGGTGTGCCACCGGCCGCACCATCACGCACTGAGGCCCACGCCTCATCTAGCACCACCGGTGTCACCACGGCCTGAAGCTCTGCAAGGGTATCAACCTCGCTGCCATCATCAGCGGTGGCGCCAATCGCCGCTTGCACCGCCGCCAGGTTGCCTTCGGTAACGCCCACAACGCCCAACAGTTGCAACTGAGCCAAGGTCGGCGGCGTGCCGCCAGCCGCACCCTCGCGCACCGCCAGCACCGCCTCGACCAGCGTTTGCAGCTCGGCGCGAGTATCGACCTGACTGCCATCGTCGGCACTGTTGGCAATGGCTGCTTGCACCGCGGCCAAGCTCTCCGGTGTCACGCCGGAGATGCCCAGTGTCTCCAGGTGAACCTGGGTCGGCGCCTCACCACCGGCGGCGCCGGTTAGCACCGCCTGTACCGCATCGACCAGCGCTTGCAGCTCACCTTGCGTGTCCACTTCCGTGCCGTCATCGAGGGTCGCCGCAATCGCCGCTTGCACGGCGGCAAGGTTCTCCGGCGTGACGCCGGTGATGCCTAAGGTCTCTAAATGAGTCGGGGTGGGCGCTTCGCCACCGGCCGCGCCGGTTAGCACCGCCTGAACCGCATCGACCAGCGCTTGCAGCTCAATTTGCGTGTCCACTTCCGTGCCGTCATCGAGGGTCGCCGCAATCGCCGCTTGCACGGCGGCAAGATTCTCCGGCGTGACGCCGGTGATCCCTAAGGTCTCTAAATGAGTCGGGGTGGGCGCTTCGCCACCGGCCGCGCCGGTTAGCACCGCTTGAGCCGCATCGACCAGCGCCTGCAGCTCGGCTTGGGTATCCACTTCCGTGCCGTCATCGAGGGTCGCCGCAATCGCCGCTTGTACGGCGGCAAGGTTCTCCGGCGTGACACCTATGACACCAAGCGCCTCAAGCTCAACCTGATCCGGCGGTGTGCCACCGGCCGCACCATCACGCACTGAGGCCCACGCCTCATCTAGCACCACCGGTGTCACCACGGCCTGAAGCTCTGCAAGGGTATCAACCTCGCTGCCATCATCAGCGGTGGCGCCAATCGCCGCTTGCACCGCCGCCAGGTTGCCTTCGGTGACGCCCACAACGCCCAGCAGTTGCAACTGAGCCAAGGTCGGCGGCGTGCCGCCAGCCGCACCCGCAAGTACAGCGACCACCGCATCAACAATCCCCTGCAATTCGGCCTGAGTATCCACACCGCTGCCATCATCAGCCGTGTCCGCAATCGCCGCCTGCATCGCTGTGAGGTTTTCAGGCGTCACCCCGGTGATGCCCAAGGCTTCAAACTCAGCCTGGGTCGGCGCCCTTTCACCTGCCGCAGCGCCACTCATCGCCGCGCCAGCCTCGGCCACCACCACTGTGGTTACCAGCGTTTGTAACTTACCGGGAGTGCCAACTTCGCTGCCATCATCAGCCGTGGCCGCAATGCCGGCTTGCACCGCCGTGAGATTTTCAGGCGTTAAGCCGGTGATGCCAAGAATTTCAAGCTCTGCTTGCGTGGGCGGCGTGCCGCCAGATGCACCTTCGCGTACCGCATCCACTGCATCAACAATCGCCTGCAGCTTTGGCACTGTATCCGCCCGCATCTCGTTGAGTGCGTTAGTGATCGCCTCCCGATTTGCTTCGCTGACACCGCTAACACCCGAATTTGCCCCAAACAAATCGGCCACTGCGTCACCCGTTTGGCCGGCCACGATGGCACCAACTAGCAGAATCGCTTGCGCTGCCGGACTAAGCGTGGCCACGCCGCCGCTAAGATCGATTCCCGCGACCAGTGCATCGATGGTGGCCTGGCTGTCGCCGCCATTATCCAGGTCGGCACCTGAGAAGGCGGCCAGCAAGATGCCGTAGGCTTCGCTTTCACTGATGCCATCGCTGGTATCAAAACTGGTGTCACCGTTCACGGTGACGACTGGGAGGTTATGCAGATCACTGAGGCCGAAGGCGTTCGCGATAGCCTTATTAATGGCCGCTACATCGTCCGCCTGGAGGGGGTCACCGCCGGCTGCTTCCAAGGCTTTGTGATAAGCGATGGTGGTCAGGGCGTTCAGGTTCAGTGTTAACGTGCTGCTTGCTTCGGTAATCGCACCAACGGTAAACAGCTCAGCGTTGAGGTTGGCCGGAGCATTGGTGGCTTCGTCCAGGTGATCATTGCTCGCGCCGGTGTTTATCGCCTGCGCAATCACTACACCGCGATAACTGCCCACGGCGACGCTGAAGCGCCCTTCAGCATCCACCAGGCTTTGGCCCAGCTCGGTGATACCGTCGGCCTGATAAACGCCTACCTTTAAATCGTTGCCCGCCAATACCGGGCCTGCCACTACCTGACCTACTACGGTGTTGACCTCTGGAGTGTCTTCGTCATGACCGCCGCCGTGGCTGGATTGTGCGATCAGAGCACCACCCAGAAACGCTGCGCCACCCAGGAACACGGCAGCGGGATCCAGATCCGATGAGTCCGCTGCCTGCCAGACGATATCACTACCTTCGACAACCGGATCCGCTGCGGTAACCTGCTTTATGTTGCCCGCCTCGCTGACTTCGAACACAGCACCTTGGTCGGCGTCGTAAAACTGCTCAAGCTGCGCCACCGGCTCATCGTCAATCTCTATTACCAGCGCATCGTCTTTTTTCTTCAACACCAGGTTGCTGACCGGTTCCTGTGTATCTGCATCCACAATGGCGTAGGTCGCATTGGTTTCCACAGGAAGCGACAAAAACGCATCCAGCGCGTGGGTTTCGATGATTTGGGCTGAGGTAACAATACGTAGTTGAAGCGCTGACATGGCAAAGGTCTCCGAGACCGGACGTTGTCTTAGTTTTTATTAACAGACTGCTTCCGCGCGACACAGCTATCTCTTGGTTCTTTGAATAATTATTTCTAGCCGCGCACGAGCTTAAGCATATAGTTCTACTCGTGCTATCAGTCTGCGCAAAAAAAAAAGACCCCGCCATTCTCAATCCTCTCAAAACTCTTACTTTTGCCTATTACTTTGTAAATAAACAACAAAATGATGTTTAGAGCGCCAACATATGAACAGCGATACCGAACAAACTGTCGAAGAGAGGCCAAGGAAGGCCTTGTGGAAGGTGGCCTAGGGTTTCGCTATTCGATAAATTCAGCATGATGTAGTGGTCAACTAATCCCGGACAGTATTTTAAAGCTGCCCTCAGCTGCAATGGACGGTATGCTGAAAGGGTTTGTAGGTCCGCCCTGGATGAAGAGGCTCACAGCGGTCATCCCGGTGATGCAGGGAGCGACCATGACCCTTATTTCTTGCCCGGAACCGGCGACAATTAGGAAGTTCTTTTTCAGTCATTCGCTTGATAGATATAAATCGCCGTCCTTCATTGCGTTGATGACAAGATTACCTCCAACGTAACAGGTATTCAGCCTCGGCAGTCGTTCAGGAATGCTCGTATCCACTCATTCTCAGCCGACCGCGGCTCAAGCTTGTAGCTTTTCAAAGTCCGAAAGAAGCGAGGGATCTAACTGCACAGGCCCATTCGCAAATCATTCGTGCTTCTCACATGACTACTGCCCTGACTCATAGGGAACGTCAGAAAATATGCATCATCGTTATGTCCCGGTACCCTCCGGCAAGAGGTCAGGCAGCTTTTTCAACTCAGCCAGAGGCATTGGCCGGGCAAACAGATACCCCTGCAGGATATCGCAGTGCCGGCGAGCAAGGTCGTCCTGCTGCTCACGGGTTTCTATCCCTTCCGCAACCACGATCATATCCATGTGATGGGCCATGGTAATCACGCCCTGAACGATAGCAGCAATCCGGTGATCGGTTGTGGTTTTCTCCACAAAGCTTCGATCGAGCTTTACCTTGTGAGTGGGCAAATCCCGAAGATAACTTAGGCTGGAAAAGCCTGTTCCGAAATCATCCAGGGCCACACGTATGCCCAATTCTTTTAGGGTTTCCATCAGTTCGATCACAGGCCCCGCACCGTCCAGAAGAACACTTTCCGTTACCTCCAGTTCCAGCAGTTGGGGCGAAAGGCCCGTTTCTGCCAGTATCCGGCGAAGGTCATCCAAAAAGCCGCCACGGATGAACTGTAAAGATGAAATGTTGACGGCAACTCGCAGCCCCCTTTCCCGGTGAGCATTAAAGTCTGCGATCTCCATGCAGGCTTGCTTAAGGACCCAGAGGCCGAGGGGCACAATCTGGCCGGTATGCTCGGCCAGAGGAATGAAGTCACCCGGGGGGATCATCCCTTTGATAGGGTGGTGCCATCGCACCAGGGCTTCGACACTGCGCATGTGTCCAGTGACAGCGTCCACCAGTGGCTGGTAATGGAGTTCAAACTGGTTTTCCTTCAGCGCAGTATGAAGATCATGCCTCAGGTTCACGCTGTTGTGACTGCGCTCGACTTTCTGGCCACTATGCCAATGCCAGGTGTTTTTACCCTGACGCTTGGCCCGCTCCCGGGCAATGTCTGCAAACTGGAGCAATTCATGAGGGGCCTTTAGAGGCACACTGTTGCAGGCGATCCCGATACTGGCGCTGATGTGAACCATTTGGCCGTCTACGTCGATCGGTTGTGCAAGGTTTGCCAGTATGCGTTCGGTTAGTTGGATGACTTCTTTCCTGCTCGTGTACCCGGGTAGCAGTAGACCAAACTCATCCCCAACTAATCGGGCAACGGTCGCGTCAGGCGCTGCCAGGGCTATGAGTCGTCGAGCAATGGTTATGAGCACCTGGTTCCCGACATGGTGCCCCAGCTCGTCATTAATAGGCTTGAATCCGTCGAGGTCAAGATACAGGGCAGCCAATGCTTTACGCCCTCCGTCCACAACCAGTGTTTCTCGCAGCTTTTCTTGAAACGAGACTTCATTGGGCAATCCGGTAACCAAGTCGTGGGTGGCTTGGTAGATAATCTGAGCTTCCTGCTCCTTTTGGTGGGTAACATCCTGCTGAGTTCCGATAAAGTGTGTGCACAGGCCGTCATTATCGAACACTGGGCTGATCCGAAGGTGGTTCCAGAAAGGTGTTCCGTCCTTTCGGTAATTGACTAGCTCGACATTGACCTCAGTTTTGTGGCGTATTCCATGCCGTATGGCCTCAAGTGCTTCCGGAGCGGTGTTTTCTCCTTGAAGAAAACGACAATTACGCCCTATCACCTCGTCGTGGGCGTAACCGGTCATTTCGGTGAACGCGGGGTTGGCATAGACCACTGGCATGTCTGGGCTGCATACTTCCACCATCAGCATGCCGTTAGGGCTTGCCTCAATGCCACGCTTGAGCAGGTGCAGATCTGAACCCTGATGTTTGCGATCGGTAACGTCCTGGCAGAGACCGTAGACACCGACGATTTTACCTTGGATGGTGACCGGGAAGTTGGTGACCTCCAGAAAGTAGGAATAGCCGGAGGCGTGGATGCCCATGGTTTCGTAAGTGATGATTTCACCGTTTCGAACTCTGTCGAATGCGGCCTGGGTGTGTTCGCGGTAATCAGGCTCAACAAAGAGATTGAAGTGAAGACCGTGTAAGCTATCCGCCGAATAGCCGGAAATTCTTTCCAGTGCCTCGTTACAGCTCTGGAAGCGACCATCGAGGTCGAATGTGTATACTCCATCCGGATGGTTGTCGAACAGGGCCCGATGCCACTCGGAGAGAGTCCTGTGGTTCTCAGCATCCCGGTGTCGGAGGATGGCCAAGGCGACCAGGGCGGCAGCCCGGGCTAGGTTGCGTTGAGCCCCCGCAGTCGGGGTAGCTGGAACACGATAGTAGGTTGCAAAGGTGCCCAAGAGTTCGTTCTTCGAGGTGAGAATCGGCATGGACCAACAGGCACGAACGCCTTCTTCCAAGGCGATGTCATGGAAGCCCGTCCAGCGGCGATCTTCCTGAATGTTGTCAGTAATGACTAATTCTTTAGTAAAGGCCGCCGTACCGCAGGTGCCCATGTTCTCAGCCACCTGAATATCCTGCATGACCCGGGAAAAGTGTTCTGAAAACCGTTCGCTGGGCATCAGATTCAGGCTGTTGGTGGCCGGATCAAATTGCATGATGGATACGAGCGCGCCGGGCATCATGCTGCCGACCCAGACGGCTATCGCGTCCAATGTCTGTTCCAGAGGATGTTGCTGGGCGATCAGTTCATGGATGTTCTGTTGCGCTTCCAGCACGGAAAATTCAATGTCACTCATCATGCGATGCTCTGCCTACAGATGGGGTTCTTCTCAGAAAGCCGTTTACGCCAACCGCCAGAGCATGTCTGAGGTGAGCACTGGAGGACGATCTCAGCTCTCAAACGAACATTTCTCCAGACTAGCCTGAGGCATTCAATGGCTATAGCCGAAGTTGAACCAAAATCGTGGATTCTTCTGCTGGCCGTCGGACAGGGCCTCGCCACCCCCGAGTTTCCAAGCCCTCACCAGGTCGGCGCTCCAGCCATTGCGCTTGTAGAGCACACCGAAACCGGCACCGGAGACCGATCGAACGCCTCCATCGTCGGAGCCTCCGTTGAGCGTGCAGGAATGTTTTTGGGGATGTCAGTCTCACTCCTCTCAATACTATCAGCGGGCAATAACGCCAGCCACGACACTCTAAGCACATATTTGCGAGCCGAGAAAAGGATGCATTGTCCTGCCCCTACTTGTGCGAATCAGCCCGCCAACTTCCACGCTGTCCATGACAGTTTTTACACTCTCGGTAGGCTTTGCGCTTTCGATAATCACCGCACTCGCGACATGCCTTATGGTTTCTCACGCCGCCGCAGACCGAATAAAACTGGGGAAAAATATTCCCTTTAGCGTGCTGATAGATGCCCAGGGCAGTTCTCGTCCAACCAGGCTGCAGAAAAACTCGCACAGTAGAACTTGATAGAGCGCTCTTCCTTCTATCCTGATTGCGCGAATGGGAAATGTGACCTATGGACTACCGCAATCCTGTATTAGTTCTGTTTGGCATGCTATCGGCAGTGGGGCTTGTGCCGCTCAATCGCGAGTTCCATGCAATCTGGCTACATGCATTGATTGCGTTCATTTTGTTGGTCACGGCGATAGCCGTTTACCGAATACAGGAATAAAAAATCAAAGAACTAGACAGGAGCCAACTCGCCAGCAAGCTCAAAGCAGAACGGGATGCCAGCTTCCACCAAAGTCAGTTTATGGGCATCGCGTCCCAGGAGTTCCGCACACCGTTGGCGGTGATCTCGACCTGCTTGGCTGACTTGGAAGTTAATTGCATCTGATTAAGCCGCAATGGATGCTGATCAACCCATTACTCGCTCTTCAACATTGCCTACAAATACCAGCCCTTTACCAAAAATAGAGCGAAGCGGAAGGTTTATATTCTCTTGCTTCGCTTTTTTGCGCAACCGGCTGAGAATGACATCGATTCGGTGAATATCCGACTGTTCTTCATAACAAAACATCAGATCAAGCAACGTCTCTTTAGTAAAAACCTCACCAGCCGAACGAGCCAGCGTGCTGACCAGAGAATACTCTTGGGTTGAGAGGGCTAAATCGTCACCGTTAGGCGTGATCAGCCTTTGACGCGATGCATCCAATTGCCACTCGCCAGAAGCCTCCCTTACGGTTTGTGCTGTGCTGGCAGGCTCGCTTTCCTGTTGCATCCTTCGCCATAGGCCATCAATAGCGGTTGCAAGTTCTACGAAGTTGACTGGTTTTACGAGGTACAAATCGGCCCCCAAGTTGAGACCTCGCAATTTATCTTGCTGGTGTCCCCGCGCAGTGGCAATAATCACGCCCATTTTGCCTATATCCTTGAGATAATCCACAACACTGAAACCATCTTCGCCAGGCAACCCCAGATCAACCATCACAATATCAGCCGGGCTGCGGTGAAGTTTTTTCCAGAATTGCTCAGCGCTTGAAACACCCCAAACGCTGTACCCACGCTGTTGGAGAAAAAATATTAACTCGTCCAGTAGGTCTGAGTTGTCTTCGATGATACTGATTGCTGGTTTTCTGGCGGTCACGAATCGGAGTTCTCCTCTCCCGGTTGAAATGTAAGCTCAAAACAACTGCCCTGGCGGCTCGTCAACACGACCCTTAAATCGCCGCCGTGGGCGCGGCTTATTTCCCGCGCAACAAACAAACCTAGACCTGCGCCGCGGCGAACATGATCCCCGCGACGATAACGTTCGAAGATCCAACTGGTATCCTCAATACCCTGGCCCTCATCGCATATACGAATTGCCACCAGACCTTCAAGTGATGAGCAATCCACCCGGATTAGCCCACCTTCAGAATGTTTGACGGCGTTGTCGATAACATTCGACAGGGCAATACGAATCAGGGCTGTGTCTACGATCACGGTCCAGTCTTGCAACCCTGAACCCTCGATCTCTCTGTTTGCTGCCGTCAGCTGCAAATTGTGCGCACTGGACAGCTCAGCCAACTCAGAGGCGGAACGTACAAGATCGATTAGTTTGGTCGGTTTTGGGTCAACATACAGATTATCAGCTGCAAGCCGCGCATCGGCAAGGCAATTATCAGTCAGCGAAACCAGCCGGTCTGTCGCACGGCGGATCTTGCCATATCGCCCTGTTCGCACACTATTTGCGCCACCCTCTAGGTGTACTAAATTCTCCAGCGCACCAGAGATCACTGCCAGAGGCGTACGGAACTCATGTGAAACCATCCCCATAAACTGACGTTGGTGGAAGCTGGCATCCCGTTCTGCCTTAAGCTCACTAGCAAGTTGACTCTTTTCCAATTCTTTCAGTTTTTGCTCTCTGACCCGGAAGACTGCGGTTGCCATCACCAATAACACGAGGGTGATCAGTACATACTGCCAAATCACGTAAATCTCACCATTGAATGGCACCAGCCCAAGTAACGAAAGCAATGCAAACAGGCCACCCAAAATGCATGCGATAGGCGTAGCGCATAACAATAACGTCGTAACGTTGAAGTTTGAGCGCCGCCACTTATAGGCTACGGCGCATATAAAAACGACCGCTCCGAGCAAGAAAAGGCAGCTCAGAATCCGGATGGCGAGCCCGTATTGCTCAAGAGGTATTAAAACAACTAACGAAAGAATCATTGCGCTTAGAGTGATCAGCAGTTTGTGCGTACGAGACAACAGGAGTCTGAGGCGTGCGGTTTCTGCTGATAGCCAGAGCAGGGTTGAATAGGAGCTTAGCGTCAGTATGCCCGTCAGGTAGTGCTGCAATTCCGCCCCGAATTGGGGCAGCAGCCAGCTGATGTAGCCCTGTATCGCAGCGACAAGCAAAAAAGAGGTGGAAAATGCCACTGCGGACCAGAGCAATGTGCCGCCGATCACAATCGCCAGCACGAGCGCGAGCGTTGTCGACAGCGTGGCCAGACCAAGAAAGAAGCTCCAGAATGATGTGGATCTTGTTGCGTGCCCCAGGAACTCCGCTGGCCGCCACAGATTGGCCTGTACGATCGTCGCGCTGCTACTTTGCACGCGTACTATCACCTCGTAGCCTTTTGCATTGCTAACAGGTGGTGCCAGGATGAACACCGACTTTCGGTAGTTAAGGTCTGCTTGGCCGATCGTCAGATCTCCGGCTCGCTTTGATAGCCAGGGCTCGTCGCCGCCAATAGGGCGTGCAAAAATCTTGAGGTCATCAAGAAAATTAGGTCCTACCTCCATCCAGAGATCGGCGCCGGCAAATGCCGTTTCCGGCAACTCGAACCTAAGCCAGAATGCCCCATTCGTGTAACCGCGAGAAAAGGTTGAGTGCTGGTCCAGACTTTGATCGGTCAGCTTTTCTACAGCTCGTGCAAGCGAAAACTGAGCCATGGGATCTGCAAGGGCGCTATAGGGAATGTCTTTTCCAAGTTTCAATGGGTCGGCGAGCAATGAGGCTGGTATAAGCCACGCAAGCAACAGGAGGAGGCGATAGAGCGTCAAAAGGCTATTTTTATTATAGGAATAGCTTTGCATATTGGGCTTTTATATATTGATCTTTAGCAGAAAATGGTGGATTTAAGCATGGTTTCGCCATAGTTGCTATCTGTCACGAAGGTGTTACAACAGGGATGTTTCGTAATGGATCGTGCGAAGCAAGAAAGAATAGATGCAAGCGCTAGTCACGAGCAGGCGCGGACACAGACTCGACCCTGGATTCAGGGCCGAGCAGGTTAAGGCATTTTCCTTACTCAATAGTCCGATTGATTCAGCATCGACTCAATCTCAAATACTCCATCCTGATCAAGGTCGAGCTTGTAGGTAAGGTGGTTGCTGAAAATTTCCACCTGAAGTGCACGGCCACCTCTACGCAGAGTATAGGAGCCATCCTGCACACCTCCCAACCAACTGTCGTAAACGATTCCTGAAGTGATCTCAGCATCATACACAAGCCCCGCGGAGCCAAGACCAAGCTGGAAAGGTTCGGCAGCCATCATCGACCATGCGGCCTGGTAAGAGGGTAATCCCTCTACCTTGTTAATTACCAGATGGTAGTCACCCAAGTAGTACTCGAAACGGTTAACACCACTCGTGCGAGCCTTGAGCGACGCGCCTTTGAGGGATATTTGCGTGCCTTCGCTGAGCTTCAGATTGATGTCACCGTGGATATATGAGTCAGCAGTATCAGCGCTAGCGATTCCATACTTGTCGAACACCTGAAGAGTTTCTGAATTCAGAGCAGAAAAATGATCGAACCAATCATAATAACCGGAGACGACCTCAGTGGTTACTGAACCATGGAGTTTATAGGGGGATCTTAGCTGGGTAGACGCACAGGCCTCACGTTCAATGCGGAATTTATCGCCAGCACCAAAGTATGTGAAGCTATCAGGATCGACTTCCAGCTGGCCATTCTCGATGATTAACTCGGTTCTACCACCCAGATCACACATGTAATCAGTGAGATTGATCGTATTTCCGGGAACATCATGTTGTGTTAGCTGCCTCGGATCGACAGGATCAAGCAAAGGTCATATTCGGGCAGCCCGAAATTCTCACCCTGTGCCCAAAATACAAGTCGTTATGTGGGCTTAACCGTTTTCGATAGGGCGAGCACATTTCGACCAAACCCTTTCCCAGCAACGACTTACGCCGATTTACGACGGTGCCGGCCAGTTGAAACCGTCTAATGGGGTGCCCTCCGAAGCTATTTTCGAGGCCTTACGTGAAAGCGTAGGGCCTTTTTAATTTCCTGTGTCCAAATTGTGTCCACGAATTTAAACTGCTTTTTCTTGGTTCGGTAATTATGACCATTGCCTGATCACACTCCATGTTAGTGAAAACGCAGAAATAGCCCGGTTTTCTGGCTAGTGATCAGAAGAAGAGAGCCGGAGAAACATTAAAGCGCTCCCCCAGGGCCTCCATGTG
The DNA here is from genome assembly GCF_947488835.1 of uncultured Marinobacter sp. Lineage (GTDB taxonomy): Bacteria > Pseudomonadota > Gammaproteobacteria > Pseudomonadales > Oleiphilaceae > Marinobacter. Next base: position 40,505 of record NZ_CANLBK010000003.1, read on the forward strand.
CTTGCGGGTGAGTTTCTTCCCTTCCGCCTCGTTGAGGATTTTGCTGACGTTGCCTTTTGAGCCCAGCTCAGGCAAATCTGCTACGCCTAGGTTGTATTGATCCATAAGTGTTTTCAAGACAGCAATGCCGTTGTCAGTGCCTGCTACGGCAGCATTAAAGTCTTTGAACTCTTCTGCCTGATCTTCCCAGCGCTCAATGCTAACGGCGAGGATCTCGATGAGCGGCTTATTGGTATCATAATCTTCAATGAGGTCATCCATCATGGCCAAGGCGCTTTCGTAGTCTTTCTGGGTCTCGATATGGGCCAGAAATGGCAGCTCGCCCAGAACAGTGCGGAGCTGGTGAATCAAAGCGGTGTTTAACATGGCTCTACTCCTTGGTTCTGCGGTACTTGTCAGTTAGCCGGTCGTACTCGGCGTGGCTGCAAATATGTTTAACGTACATGCGGTTGTCACGGAATTCGATGAAAGCGATCAGGCGAAGGTTGTTGCCGCCTATGTCGATTACCCACCACTTATCCCTGTATTCGAAGTTATCCAGTGAGTGGAATACCTGGCGTAACTGTGCGGGCGTTTCAAATTTTCCGTTACGCAATGTTGTGTAGACGTTGATCAGAGCATCCCTGTCGTTCGGGTGCTGCAGAGCTGCGTCATTAAACGGTTTTCGTGAAATTACATGCACCGCCTTCCCTTTGTTTCATTTTTTGAAACCATATCACAGGGGTTTCCTTTTTGGAAACCTTCTCGTTTTGGCCGTTCCCTAAATGGGTCCACGGTGTGTCCACGAATTTAAACTGCTGCGTCTCTTCACTGAAATCACGCCCCCTGCCCTGATCCCGGACAACCGCTCTTAGGGCACAGAAAGAACAATCCCAAGAGCCTTGGGGTTTTCGCTCATTTCCGAAATCATTATCCCAACTAACGCCTTAGTCTTAACAGACGATTCACCTCCTTGAAGACTGGCCTAGCCTCAAGTATCAACTCCAATAACAAGGAATGATATGAAAGTGCTTATTGTAGGCGGCTCCGGAATGATCGGCGGCAATACTGCTTTGCATCTGCAGGAGCTTGGCCATGACGTAACCCTTGCGGCACGAAATCCGGCGAAAGCAGGCACACTGATGGCCGCCATGCCAATAATTTTCGGCGATTATACTCGTCAAGAATTCACCAAAGCCGACCTGGCACCGTTTGAAGCGATCGTTTTTGCGGCTGGCAATGACATCCGCCATGCTTCACCGGATGAACAAACAGCGGAATTTTGGCGAGCGGCGCAATCAGAAGGTGTGCCTGCATTTGCTGAGCTAGCTCGAGATGCCGGGGTAAAGCGATTTATTCAGCTTGGCAGCTATTACCACCAATTACGCCCGGACCTTCTCGAAGGCAGTCCCTACCTACAAGCCCGCCAGCTAGCCGATGATAGAGCGCGAGCTCTGGCTACCGATGACTTCAATATTTGTACGCTAAACCCGCCCTCCATAGTGGGAGCCCTACCCGGCCTGATTGCCGCCCGCTATGAAACGCTTGCAGCGTGGGGGCAAGGGTTACGCCGCGACATTCCCAATACAGCGCCGCCTGGTGGCACCAACTACATGTCAGTACGCTCTCTTACCCAGGCAGTTGCAGGTGCCCTGGACCATGCTAAGACAGGTAAAGCGTATTTGGTTGGGGATGAAAACCTCAGCTTTAGAGAATTTTTCCAGCTGTTCTTTGATGTCGCCAACAATCCAGTTGAGATAGTAACAGTAGACGAGGAGCACCCGCTATTGCCTGACGCATTTATCGTTCAAGGTCGGGGAAACAGCTTGGTTTATGAGCCAACCCCCAAAGAAACGGAAGCATTGGGGTATAAACGGAAAGATATCAAAAACGCGGTAAGAGAAGTCATATCCCTGATCAGTTCCGCTAAACAGAAAAGCTGAGTCATGGCTATTAATGAAACATCCATTATAGATCTGCACGATAGCTTTCCGTTGATCACCGGTGCGGGCTCAGGAAGCAAACAGGGACTATGTGAAACGCTGGTTCCCGGTGGGAGGGAGCTTATCAGCCCCTTTCCAGCATACTTTTACCACTAAAACTGGCAACACTGTTCAACAGCACTCGAATCAGGTCGCTTTGCCGGGTAACGTCAACTTTAGAGAAAATTGAGCGCAGATGAGCTCGAGCCGTGTTGCGCTTGATGTCAGATGAAAGTGCAGCCTCATCTAAAGACATTCCGTTCATGATCTTTACAGCCAGCGATGCTTCTGCCGGAGTCAAATTGAACAGCTTGCGGACAACCTCGTCCTGACCCTCAATCTTATGAACAGTATCTCGGATAAAAATGGCTGCAGAAGGTCTCTTCCCGCCAGATGTCCAGCTGCCGGCTGGAATACTATGAACTGCGATGCTCAAACCAGCTTGGTCATTCTTCCTGTTAACTGTCATTACCTCAAATGCCGACTCCCTACCCGCAAAGCTCAGTGCCAAGGCATCTTTTAAACAAATTTTTAACTTCAAATTATCTGTTTCGAAAACAGCTTTGAGGCGATTATTCGCTAGCAGCAAACCATCCTTGTTCTCAAGAATTTTATCCGCAACTATATTGGATTTTATTATCTCCCCTTCTTCTGAGAGGATTACGACACCCAACTTCATTTCATCAATCGTGCGCTCATAAAGCGCACCAAATGACTGCTGTTTGATTATCTTGCTGTAAATCAGCACGGCTCGACGAAAATGCGGAATTAAATAATTGCACAAAGATTTATCTTTTATATCGAAAGCATGAAGGCTTTTCGGGCGACTAATTCGGAGAGGGCAACTCATTTCCTCTGAAACGTCTATATCAACGCCCATAATTCGGTATACATTCAGTACATTAAGGTATTCAGTATAATATGGCTTAGTCACCCACTCATCTTCTGTAAATAACTCGTCTGACGTTACAACCTCGTCAGACGGGAGTTCAACAAATGGGTCAAGGGAAAAAAACTGGCTGTGATACGCATGGATAAGTGGCGCGGGTATGTCCCCCGCTGTCAGAACAACACCTGGCAATGCGAATGTGGTGGGTCGGATCGCCAGTGTCACATAATTAGCATTTAGATAATTCTTAAGCAGTTCCAGACTTGAGGCCCATGGCTTTTTCTCCATCGCTCCCTCGTAGATTAAACCAATCAACTCCAGAAGATCGTGATTGCTTATCTTTAACTCATTCATAGAGGACATTTTGACTGTGGACTGCCACTTCAGATAGGTAGAAAGCTACCTTACATCGAATTCCCTTAACATGCTATAGATCAAAAGTCGGCCCCTAAACGCTACCTCGGCACTTGCTCTATCTGAACAGTCCAAGAGCCGCTCAGGGGGCCCATAATTTTTGCTGGCGATGAAACTTGATTACAGCAGTTCAAATAGTCCAGCAGCACCCATGCCACCGCCAATGCACATGGAAACCACCACGTATTTAACCTTGCGACGCCGACCTTCCAGCAAAGCATGCCCCACCATGCGGGCACCGCTCATGCCGAACGGGTGGCCAATAGAAATAGCGCCACCGTTAACGTTGAGCTTGTCGTTATCAATGCCAAGATGGTCGCGGCAGTAAAGCACCTGCGAGGCAAAGGCTTCATTGATTTCCCACAGTCCGATATCGTCAACGCTCAAGCCATGCTGCTTGAGCAATTTTGGGATAGCGTACACTGGCCCAATACCCATTTCTTCCGGCTCACATCCGGCAACAGCGACTCCCCGATAAATACCGAGAGGCGCCAGGCCACGACGGTCTGCTTCTTCGCGGGACATAAGAAGGCAAGCAGCGGCACCGTCAGAAAACTGCGAGGCATTACCGGCAGTTACGTTCTTGCCTTCCTTGATCCAGTCGCCGTCCTTCCACACCGGTTTAAGGCCCTGCAAGCCCTCCAATGTGGTGGTAGCACGGTTACATTCGTCTTTGTCGGCAACTACTTCTTCTTCGCCAGCGGGTGTGCCATCTTTTTCAAATAGTTTTTTGGTGGTTTTCAGCGGAACGATTTCATCGTCAAAACGACCTGCGGCCTGAGCTTCCGCGGTGCGCTGCTGGCTTTGCAGGGCGTAAGCGTCTTGGGAGTCACGACTAATGTTATATCGCTCGGCCACCACTTCTGCAGTTTCGATCATCGGGATGTAAGCAGCTGGGGCTGTCGCAATCACAGCCTCAGACCGCGCACGATATGTATTCTTATGTTTATTCTGAGTCAGGGACAGTGACTCTACACCACCACCAATGGCTACATCGGCTTCACCGCACATAATTGACTTTGCAGCTTCGGCAATTGCCATCAGTCCAGAGGCGCACATACGGTCTACCGCCATGCCGGCCGCACTGTTAGGCAAACCGCCGGTGTAGGCACACAGCCGGCCAATGTTATAACCCTGAGTGCCCTGTTGAACCGCTGCACCCATGATGACATCTTCTACGTCGGCCGGATCGATACCGGCGCGCTCCACAACGGCACGAACTACGTGGCCACCCAATACAGGGGCTTCAGTATCGTTGAAGGAACCTCGGAAAGACTTGGCTAGCGCGGTGCGGGCTGTGGAAACAATGACAGCTTCTTTCATTACAAAAATCCTTATTGCTGGTTTTCAAAGGTGTAGCGGCTGATGGTGTCAACCACGCAGCCAGGGCGGTCGCTGCCCTCAACTTCAACGGTTACGCGAACAACAACTTGTACGGAACCGTTAGGCAATGTTTCTACTTTGGTAATTTCGCCTGCGCCACGGATGTTCGAACCGACACGAACCGGAGCAGGAAAGCGAATACGGTCACAGCCGTAATTCACACCCATGGCGAGGTTTTCGACGGCCATCAACTGGGGCAAAAAATAGTTCACCAGTGACAGCGTAAGGTAGCCATGGGCAACCGTGGCACCAAAGGGGCCGTCGTTGGCTTTTGCCGGATCTACGTGAATCCACTGGTGATCGCCGGTGGCATCCGCAAACTGATCAATACGATTCTGCTCGATGCGCAGCCAGTCGCTAACACCCAGCGATTGGCCTTCGGCGGCCTGTAGGCTTACCGCGCTTGCAAATACGTTGCTCATGTCCGGTTATCTCCAAAAGGTTCTGCGGGCCTGGCTATTTTGGCCCGTGGTTAACAATGCCTGTCTTACGCCTGCTGAGAGCTGACAGACAACACTTCGCCAGTCATGTAAGACGAGTAGTCACTGGCAAGAAACATCATCACATTCGCGACTTCCCACACTTCCGCACCGCGGCCATAGGCTTCACGGCCTTCCAACTCCTGCAGCAATTCAACCGGCGCGGATTTACGTAGCATGGCGTGCACCGCCAGCGACGGCGATACGGCGTTGATACGCACACCGAATTCGGCAGCTTCCAGCGCACTGCAACGTGTAAGTGCCATGACTCCGGCCTTTGCAGCGGCATAGTGGGATTGTTCTTTTTGCGCGCGCCATCCCAGTACCGAGGCGTTATTCACTATGGCACCGCCATTCCCACGCTCTTTCATTTTTCGCATCATGTAGCGGGTCATGCGCATGGTGCCGTTCAGCGTTACGTCGATTACCTTATTCCACTCGCTATCTTCCATATCCAGCAGCGCTTTTGTGGTGCCAAGGCCGGCGTTATTGATCAATATATCGACACCTCCAAGCTTTTCTTCGGCAAAATCAACCAACGCCTGGACCTCGGTTTCGTCGGTGACGTCGCATAGCTTGCCCCACACCTGGTCAGAACCACTCTGTTCTTTTAGCCTGTCCACCGAAGCTGCCAACCGGCCCTCATGTACATCACTGATGACAATGCCCCGACAGCCTTCTTCCATTGACTTGGTGGCGGCGGCAAAACCGATACCAGCACCAGCAGCTGCGGTAATAAGTACAGAGCGGCCCTTCAGCAGACCATGGCCCGGCACGTAGGCCGGATTGCGAGTTACATCATTCATTGTTATCTGCCTTTTGCTTCTTTGGGCATACCAAGGCCGCGCTCGGCAATGATATTGCGCTGAATCTGGTTGGTGCCGCCGTATATAGTGTCAGCACGGGTAAACAGGAATAGGGATTGCATACGAGTCAGGTTATAAGGCGCGCTTTCCAGCATTTCTGCCTCGGGGCCGAGCACATCCATGGCCAGCGCACCCAGGTTTCGATGCCAGCTGGACCAGTGCAGCTTGTACACCAGTGCCGAGCTTTCTGAACCGGCGTCTTCGGTGTCAGACAACATGCGCATGGCGTTGTATCGCATCAGTCGCAAACCTGTGTGGGCCTCAGCCAAACGCTGGCGAATATTCGGATTGCGAGCCGCACCGTTGCTGCGCGCCAGACGAATTAATTCGTTCAACTCGTTCTGGAACTGCATCTGTTGGCCTAAGGTCGACACGCCACGCTCGAAGCCCAGCAAAGTCATCGCAATGTGCCAGCCCTGGCCTGGCTCACCAATCAGATCGGCGGCGATAGCGTCATCAAAAAATACTTCGTTAAATTCGGAGGTCCCTGTCATCTGCTCAATGGGTCGAATATCTACACCCGGCTGATCCATTGCCACCAAAAAGAATCCCAGTCCCCGATGGGCCACAGATCCAGATTCGGTGCGTGCCAGAACAAAGCACCATTCGGATTCGTGGGCCAACGACGTCCAGATTTTCTGGCCGGTGATCTCCCATTTCCCCGTTTCAGCATTCTGTACAGCGCGGGTGCGTACATTGGCGAGATCCGATCCGGCGGATGGCTCGGAGTATCCTTGACACCAAAATTCGGTGCCGTTAAGAATTCCAGGTAAATATCGGGCTTTCTGCTCATCGGTGCCGAACGCCAGAATGGTTGGCCCGGTAAGACCCTCACCTATGTGACCAACCCGACCTGGCGCTCCCGCGCGGGCGTACTCTTCGGCGAAAATGACTTGCTGTTCAATGGAGGCATTACGTCCTCCCCAAGCTTCAGGCCAGCCGATGCAGGTCCAGCCGCCCTCCGCCAAGCGTTGTTCCCAACGCTTGCGCTCCTCGGAAAACATGTGTTCGTCCCCGGGGCCGCCACGAAATTTAAGCTTGGCAAATTCGCCTTGCAGATTGGTTTCAAGCCACTGGGCAATCTCATCGCGAAAACGTTCATCTTCGGCGTTAAAGGTCAGTTTCATTGCGAATCTCCTGATTCCAGCAATAATTCGGCTACCAGCTCTCGCTGAGCTGCGCCGTTGCCCAGGTATAGTTCGCTGGCTTTCGCCCGTTTAAAGTACAACTGGATGTCGTATTCAGCGGTAAACCCGACACCACCAAATAATTGCAACGCAGATCCAGCATTGAAAAATGCTGTGTCGGAACAGTAGCCTTTGGCCATAGCAGCGGCCTCTTCCAGTTCAGCCGCAATAGCCGCGCTACCTTCAGGATCAAGTACTTCACTAGCCACACATGCGGCGTAATACACGGCCGACAGCGCCACTTCACTCTTCAGCTTCATGTCAGCGGCTTTGTGTTTTATCGCCTGATAGCCGGCTATCACCCGCCCAAACTGCTCGCGCTCAAGTGTATAGGCAACCGCCATATCCAAAGAGGCACCCGCAACACCTGCTTGCTCTGCTGCCAACGAGATTTTGGCAAGAGCTAAAGTTCTAGCCAGCACTGGCCAGGCTTCACCCGCAGAACCCAGCAACTGCTCGCTGGTAACAAACAAGTCCGTCATCGTGATGGTAGCCTGACGCCGGGTCTGATCCATGGTTGGTGTCCACCGGCGCTCGATACCAACAGATTCTGCTGGCACCGCAAACAGCGATATACCCTGTTCACCACTGGTTCGCGGAGCACGCGCAGCAATAATCAGGAGATCGGCAGTATCACCATCAATGACGTAACGCAGCTCACCGTTCAGGCGGTAGTTGTTACCATCGGTTTCGCAAATCACAGAAACTGCACTTACGCCCCAGTCACCGCCATGTCGAGCAGCTTCGGCGCCAGTCCAGGCAAGGGCTGCCGTTGTCTTGCCCTCAGCAATTCCCGGTAGCCACTGCTGTTTCTGTGCCTCTGTCGCCGCCAACAATATGGCATTCGTAGCCAAGCCGACAGTCGCCAGAAACGGCGAGCAAAACAGCTTGCGACCCATTTCTTCCAAGACAATGGCCAGGTCGACATACCCCATGCCCAATCCGCCGTATTCCTCGGGAATAGTAATAGCTTGCAGGCACAGATCGGAGCAGAGTCGCGACCAGATCTCCGGGGTGTAGCTATCCGGCTGACTCATGGCAACCCGCACATCCGCAGGGCTTGAGACATCCGCTAGAAAGGCCTGAGCGGTTTCGCGGATCATGTGCTGTTCTTGGGTTAAGCGAAATTCCATGATTTACCCTCGCCTCAGCTTCCATAAACTTTTTGCGCCGGAGTTTCTTTCGCCAGCAAGGTTTCCATCGCATTGCCAACTTCAGCAGGCGCCCAACGATCGCCTTTATCAACGCCTTCTGTAGAGCGCCAGCCATCGGCAATCGAAATCTTGCCACCTTCAGCCTCGAACACTCGGCCCGTCACCTCCGCAGAGGCCTCAGATGCAAGCCAAGCCAGTAAGGAAGACACGTTTTCAGGCGCCCAGTAATCAAAACTGCCGTCGCTCGGTGCCGCCATGCGAGTTGCCATTGCTTCGACTGCTGTGGTCATACCGGTACGGGCCGCAGGAGATACTGAATTGACGGTAATGCCATAGCGGCCAAGCTCTGCAGCTTGATTCAGAGTTAATGCAGCAATACCAGCTTTTGCGGCGGCGTAGTTGGATTGGCCGATAGAACCCTGCAAACCCGCGCCAGAAGTGGTGTTCAAAATACGTGCACTGACTGGCTTACCGGCCTTGAACTGGCTGCGCCAGTAATGGACTGCGTGTGAGCTGATACAGAAGTGACCCTTCAGGTGCACACTCATGATCGCGTCCCAGTCGCTTTCAGTCATCGAAGCGAACATTCGGTCACGATTAATACCTGCATTATTTAGTACGCAGTGCAAATCACCCCAGGTATCAATTGCGTCTTTCACTGCGTTGGCGCTGTCTTCGTAGTCAGTAATATCCGACGTATTCACAATGGCCTCGCCACCCGCGGCAGTTATGTCATCTACCACTTTCTGCGCGGCATCTCTGTTAATATCGTTTACCACTACCCTTGCGCCTTCAGCGGCAAATACTCGTGCGTGGGCAGCTCCCAGCCCACCACCTGCACCAGTGATAATCACAACTCGTTTGTCTAGAATTCCCATAACTATCCGTCCTTAACATTCTCATCAGCATGCTGCTGAAGCCGGCGCCAAGGCGCGGGCCGGCATCTGCTCTGTGCGGGAATTAACCCAACCGTTCGATGATGGTTACGTTAGCTTGGCCACCGCCCTCACACATGGTCTGCAGGCCATATCGTTTACCGCTGTGTTCCAACTCGTGCAGCAGCGTGGTCATCAACCGCGCGCCGGTCGCACCCAGGGGGTGGCTCATGGCAATGGCGCCGCCGTTGACGTTAGTAAGTGACGGGTCATAGTCCATCTCTTTCTGCCATGCCATCACAACAGAAGCGAACGCTTCGTTGATTTCAACGCGGTCTATGTCGGCCATGGTCATGCCAGCTTTTTTCAGAGCGGCACGGGTAGCCGGAATTGGTGCCCGCAAGTGCCAAATTGGATCATCACCCAGCACACTGAGGTGGTGGATACGAGCACGAGGTGTCAAGTTGTAACGTTTCAGCGCGGCTTCAGAAACCACCAGCATAGCGGCAGAGGCATCGCCGGTTTGACTGGATACCGCGGCCGTAATATCTGGGTATTCCGGGTCTACCGGCTCCAGTGTCGCCATTTTTTCAAGGCTGGTCTGGCGCGGTGTTTCGTCGGCCATCACATCGCCAAACGCTACAACCTCCTTATCGAAACGACCACTTTCAATGGCGGCGAGTGCCCGGCGATGACTTTCCAGTGCAAACACTTCCATATCGGCACGCGAAATGCCCCAATGCTTGGCAATGCGCTGAGCCGCATAGAACTGATTGACCGGCTGGTTGCCAAATCGGGCACGCCAGCCTTCACTGCCAGAAAATGGATCGGGAAAGCCCAAAGGCTGACCCGCCAGCATGGCAGTAGAAATCGGGATCTGGGTCATGGTTTGCACACCACCCACAGCGATGACATCCTGAGTGCCACTCATCACCGCCTGCGCGGCAAAGTGCAGCGCCTGCTGCGATGAACCGCACTGGCGATCGACCGTGGTGCCAGGCACATTCAGCGGTAGACCAGCGGCCAGCCAGCTAGTGCGAGCGATATCGCCTGCTTGTGAACCTACGGTATCCACACAACCAAAAATCACGTCATCGTAATCTTCACTGGGTATGCTATTGCGCTCGACCAACGCTTTCAGCACGTGGGCGCCCAGATCAATGGCGTGAACCTGCGACAATCCGCCTTTGCGCTTTCCACTAGGGCTGCGCAAGGCATCTACAATGTAAGCTTGTGCCATAAACTTAGCCCTCGAATGTATATTGCGGCCCGATGGCTACGCCATCTGCCAAAATGTCGTCAGCAACCCGCTGGCGATGGAATTCAGCAGTGCCCCAGGACGCTTGCAAGGCCCAGGCCCGCTTCATGAACATCTGCAAATCGGCTTCCCACGTGTAGCCCATAGCTCCATGTACCTGAATACCGTGGCGGGCCGCGACCATCGCTGCCTGGCAACAAGCCAATTTGGCATGCGACACATACAAATCGGCACGGGCGTCTCCATTAGCCAGCGCATAAGCAGCGCGATACAGCGTTGGCTTGGCCGTCTCGATGCCACCAACCACATCTGCCAGCTTGTGTTTGACCGCCTGAAAGCTACCAATAGGCTTACCGAACTGTTTGCGTTGAATGGCATAATCCACCGATAAGTCCAGCATGCGCTGAGCAAGACCCAAGCTCTTGCCCGCAACTGCGAGCGCGCCGCGATTCAGGGTCTCGGCCCAAACCCCTGAGCCATCGTCTGCGCCTGCAATCTTGCTCGCGGAACTGGCAGAAAAATTAAGGCGGCTCACCCTGCGCGAACTGTCAATGCTGGTATTACGTTCGCAGTCAAACTGCTCACGGGACACTAGATGAACTTCGCCTTCGTGCTCCACCAGTGCTTTGTCAGCAAGATGGAGATCAACCACCAGCGGATTAACGCCATGAACCACTGCAATACGAATGCTGCCCTCAGCAATCATTTCCAATAGCTGTTCGCGCTGCTGGGTGCCTTCCGGCAGTGCCGTTAGCAGGCCGCTGGCTACGTATGCGGTATCAGCCATCGAGTCCGGTATGGCGTAATAACCCAGCTCTTGTGTAAGCAGTGACCAGGCAGTGTCGTCCATACCCAAGCCGCCCTGATTTTCCGGTACTGACAATGCAGCCAAGCCTTGTTCGGCCATTTTTTGGCGCAATTCGGAAGTGGAGCCCTCTTCTGTATCGCAGATATCACGCAACACTTCCGGGGGCACTTCGGTCTTTAGAAAGCGACTGATGGCCTCTTTGAAAGCCAGTTGATCTTCAGTAAATGTAAAATCCATGGTTGGCCCCTTTATGCTCGCGGCAAGCCAAGCATGCGCTCGGCGATGATGTTGCGCTGAATTTCATTGGTGCCCGCGTATATTGGCCCGGCCTGGGCAAACAGGAATCCTTCCAGCCAGCTACCGTCATCCAGTGCTGCAGGCGATCCACCGCGAAGTTCACCATAAGCCCCCAGCATTTCCATGGCAGCTTCATGCATTTTCAAATCCAGCTCAGACCATATAACCTTGTTAATACTGGATTCCGCACCAATCTTGGCGCCCTTCTCGACTAGGCCAACGGTATGGTAAGCCGCCTGAGCATAGGCTTCGGCACCCATCCAGCTTTCCAGCACCGCATCGCGCAGGGCACCGTTTTCGCCATGGTTGGCGGCGTACTGTCGATACAGATCCACCAGGCGTTTGGCAGTCTGCTGGAAGCGGGCCGGTGACCGCAGCAGCAGGCCACGTTCAAAACCGGCCGTCGCCATGGCTACAGACCAGCCCTGACCTTCCTCGCCGATACAGTTGCTAGCCGGTACCCGTACGTCGTCAAAGAACACTTCTGCGAACGCGTCTTTACCGTTCAGCGCTTTAATCGGACGAATGGTCACTCCCGGCGCGTCCAGCGGTACAACCAGGTAGCTCAAACCGTGATGACGCTTGCTATCAGGGTCGGAGCGGAACAGACCGAACACCCAGTCCGCATAAATAGCCCGGGTAGACCAGGTTTTCTGACCGTTGATAACGTACTCGTCACCATCACGGATGGCTTTGCTACGCACGGAGGCCATGTCGGATCCAGCATCCGGCTCAGACCAGCCCTGTGCCCACATATCCTGGCTGGAAGCCATGCGCGGCAAAAAGCGATGCTTCTGCTCGTCGGTACCGAACTCCATCAGGGTGGGGCCCAATAGCAGCTGGCCGTTTTGGTTGACTCTCATGGGTGCGCCGGCAGCGTAATACTCTTCCTCGAATATCAGCCATTCGATGAGGTCGCAGCCACGGCCGCCCAGATCTTGTGGCCACATCACCATGGACAGGCGATTTTCATAAAGTTTGCCTTCCCACTCGCGGTGCTGTTCAAAGCCTTCGCGCGTGTCGTAGCTTTGAAGTGGCTCGGCAGGTACGTTGTTGGACAGCCACTCCCGCACCTCTGTACGGAAAGCGTTCTGCTTTTCATTGAATTTCAGTTGCATGAAATGTGTCTCCAGCGGGAGTCCTGATTAGAAGCGGGCGTCGCGTTTTTCCACAAACGCGCGACGGGTCTCTGCCGAATCTGACGTGGTGTAAGCTTCCAGAGTAAAACCCTGTTCCCAGCGGTACTTCTGTTCGAGATTGCCATCTTCGATGCCGTTCAGAGCCTCTTTGGCTATACGGATCATGGCGGGGCTCTTGGCAGCAATTTTGGCGGCAATCTCACGGGCTGCTGCGGGCAGTTCATCTTTGCTTACAAGGCGTTCAATAAAACCGTACTGCATGGCATCGGGTGCACTCACAGCCTCGCCGGTAAAGAACATATGGCGGACTTTTTGTACCGGGAACAGGCGCTGCAAGTGTGCGCCACCGCCCATGGCACCCCGATCCACTTCCGGTAGAGCAAAGCTGGCACATTCGGAAGCCAGTACAATGTCCGCGGCCCCACTGATCCCAATGCCACCACCCAGAACAAAACCGTGAACGGCAACAATGACCGGCACAGCGCAAAGGTGGATAGCGCGAAAAGTTGCGTAATTACCCGCGTTCACTCGCACAATCAGATCTGGATTGGCATCGAGTTCCTTGATATCCACACCGGCACAGAAGCCACGGCCCTCGGCGCGGATGATGACAACCCGCACGTCCTGATTTGCACCCAGCGCATCAATTTGCGCGGCCAGTGCCAGCCACTCATCACTGTTCAGGGCATTTACAGGTGGCTTGCAAATCACCAGCTCGGCAATGCCCTCGGTAATCTCGGTGGTAAATGCGCTACTCATAACTGGGCTCCTGCGGACTGACTGGAAACGGAATCGCCATCGACAGCGGATTCGGTATGGGGGTAACGGCTGTACAGCCGGTCAAGACACTGTTCGGCTTCGGCCACAATGGCGTCGATTAATTCGGCACAGCTGGGCAACGAGTCGATGGCGGCAGCCACCTGACCACTGGGCATAATGCCGTCATCCGGAAAACCATCGACCATCGAGCGCTGAATAAGAATGGGCTGGTTGGCCGCCATAATGACCTGGGATGTGGCGCCCGGGTCTTCCTTGATGGCTTTGAAAAAAGTTTTGATCATGTGGCCGGTGGTCATGCCCGTTTGGGCTTTCCATTGCAGCGCACTGCGCAAGGCAATCCACAAGCGGCCAATAGGGCCAGCCGCTTCCAGCTTGTGTACAAACGGGTTGTCGATCATCCGGTGGCGCAAGCCATCTACCGCCGTCGTCACCCGCACCTGATCCACATCTTTAACGCCAACATAACGCTCCAACGTGGTTTTGGGCGTGGGCGAATCGGAGGTCATCATAAAGCGGGTACCCATGGCGATACCTTCGGCCCCGGCCGCCAGGGCACTGGCCAGCCCACGACCGGTTGAAAAACCGCCGGCGGCGATCACCGGCACGGAGACCGCGTCCAAAACCTGGGGCAACAGGATGGAACTAGGCACGCTGCCGGTGTGGCCGCCGCCCTCGCCGCCCTGAATGGTGATCATGTCGGCCCCCAATTCAATCGCTTTGACCGCATGTTTCACAGCACCAACCGTGGGCACGCACAACACGCCGGCTTCCTTGAAACGGGCTATGGTGGCCTTGTCCGGGCCACGGCCATAGCTGACCGCTTTCAGTTTGTACTCTATAGCCAGGTCCACGCATTGCTGGGCGTTTTCCTGAAACATGTGGAAATTCAAGCCGAAATTGCTGCAGCCGGTGGCTGCAATGACCTTCTTGATGGCGAGCTCTACTTCGTCGGCATCCATGGTGGCGCCGGCCAGAAAGCCAAAGCCGCCGGCTTTGGTGGTCGCAATAACCAAATTGGCATCAGATACCCAGCCCATAGCCGTTTGGATAATGGGGTAGCGGCAACCAAGAAGGTCGGTTACGCGGGTGCTGGGCAGTGTCATGACGATTTGTCTCCGCCTGCATCGGCTTTATTCCGAGCTGCCATAGCTTTGCCGTCAAAACCGCCGAGCTTGTCGCCAGAAACCTGCTCATTGTGCACGTGCGCAAAATGGTGCCAGGCAAATACGGCCTCCATGCCCGTCCGTTTGCCCTGGAGATCTTCTATGTGGTTCACCGCCTGCTTGGTCAGTGCCAATCCCATTCGCGGCTGGGTTGCAATTTTTGTGGCGATTTTTGTAGCTTCCGCCAGCAGGTCATCCCGCGGAACCACGCGATTTACCATGCCCAGTTCGTAAGCTCGGGAGGCGGGCATGCGATCGCCCAAATAGAGGAACTCTTTGGCAATGCGCGGTGGCATTTCGAACGGATGAGCAAAATACTCAACACCCGGAATGCCCATACATACAACAGGGTCTTGAAAAAACGCGTCTTCGCTGGCTACGATCAGGTCACACACCCAGGCCAGCATCAGGCCACCAGCAATGCATCCGCCCTGCACCACTGCAATCGTTGGCTTGGGCATATCGCGCCAGCGCCGACACATATTCAAGTACACTTCCTGCTCACGCACGTAGAGGAATTCTCCACCGGGCTTGTTGGTGTGATCCCACCACAAATGCTTGTGCTCAAATGACTTGTTGACGTCGCGACCGGGGGTACCTATGTCGTGCCCGGCAGAAAAGTGCTTACCGGTGGACGTCAGCATAATGACCTTCACATCATCATCATTGATGGCGCGTCGGAAGCAGTCATCCAACGCGTAAGTCATCTGCGAGTTCTGCACGTTGTTGTACTTGGGCCGGCTCATGGTGAGGATGGCAATGCCATCCTCAACCTTGTATTGAACCGGTTCGTCCGTTTCGTACACGGATTCATCAACTCGGGGCGTCAGATCGTCAGTGGTGTTCATGACTCCACCTCTTCCTGCGTTCGGCTGCCTGCCGGGTTGCCTTTCAGCTGTTTTGCACGCAAGTTGTGTGGGTCAAGCTGCTCAATCAAAGCCAGCTGCACAGCCGTTGGAGCCGCAGTTTGCCCCAAGCTCTCAGCCTGAATTACTGGAAAACCGGTATTTTCCTGAACATGCTCAAAAGACACCCCCGGATGCAGCGAAATCACCCTGGCAGCGTTGTCTGGCCCTTTGAAATCCATGACACACAAATCGGTAACCGCCACCCCGATGCCCATGGTGTCTTTGCGCATACTCTCTGACCAGCGCTCGGGTTTGAAACCGACGCCGGATACCATATCGACTTCACCCTCAACGAATACTCGCTTGCTGTGGCTTGGAACAAAAAACGAGTTAAGGTGATTGATGCTGTTGCCGGGTAAGCCACGTACCCCCAACATCGCTACCTTCGGCTTGTGATAGTCACCGATGACAGAAAGGTTTGTCTGTGCCCAGCGGTCAATCTGGGTGGGCCCAACCATAGCGTGCCGCTGCCCACCCCAAACATTGTCAAAAATCCGCTCAAACGGCATGTAACCGGAATATTTAGGCTGATACTCACCACGAGGCCCGACTGGAATCGGTTCTTCGACCAGAAATGCCTCGCTGTCTGTCATTAGCAATTCAGGAGAGTGGGTCATCTTGGCCAGACTGGCACCCAAACGCGGGATAATTCCCAGACCCGAAGCCAGTACTTCTCCGTTATCACGAAAGGCCTCGGAGGCTGCGACAATCATCAGTTCCGCAAGACTATAATTTGGTGTGGTCATTTATATACTCCTCAGAAAGTGGGCACAGGAATCGATGCAAGGTGTTCTTCACCGCCATTTTGCTCGCGGTACTTTTCCTCACCTCCCTGAACATACTTCTCGAAATAAACACCCCAACCCTGGTCGTCCTTCGCACCATCGCTGTATTCCTTGAGGTGCTTCATATCCCAGCCATAGTCGGGGCTACAGATTGTGGGGTGCGCACCAAAGCGTGCTTCAACAACGCCAGTTACCAGTGAGCGCTCAAACGTATTAAATCGCGCTGTTTCCTTATCCAGCTCGAGCTTCTCTTCTACTACTTCAGCAGACACAATCGCATGCTTCGCGGCGCGCACGACGTGATGATCGAAGTAGGCATCAACGCCTGTTACCAACGTGTTACCCAAGCGGTCAGCCCGGTTTACGTGAACAAAGGCGTAATCCAGATACAACGCGGGCATAGCGAGCAGTTCCTCACCGTCTTCATAGGGTGAGCGAACCATTTTCAGATCAGGGTTATAAGTCAGCACGTCGGTAGCCAACCCTGCACGGGCCGGCAAAAAAGGGACTCGCATAGCTGCGGCTTTCAGCCCCCACTGGAACAGCCCTTCATCTAGCTCCATAACATCCAGCGTTCCTGCCTGGCGAGCCTTTCGGAAATATGGCTCCAAGGGAATCGCATCGAGTGTTGCAAAGCCAAAAATCAGTTTTTTCACCTTACCCGCGGCGCAGAGCATTCCTACTTCCGGTCCACCAAATGCAACTACGGTGAGGTCTTTGACATCACTCCTCAGAATCTCACGTACAATTGCCATTGGCTTGCGACGAGGACCCCAGCCACCAAAACCAATTGTCATACCATCTTTCAGGTGCCCAACAGCCTCAGCCGATGTCATTTGCTTATTCATTTCGTTTCTCCTTACCGACCGGCATATTTGCTATGCCCGCATGCGCTTAAAGCGTTTGAAGTCAAAATTCCTAAGATTCACCGGTGATGCACAAGCCCCTTAAAACTATAAAAACCCAAGGTAACGAGTGCTGCACTTAAAGGGGAGTAACCCAACCCAGCTTCTCTTTTTGTTGATACTGAACTGATTGTCCCGTGGATATGTTGAATACTCATCGTCCATTAAGACTAAGAACTGAAACCCGTTGAACACAAAAGCAGTGATTACTTAAACCCAAAGAAACAAAAACATAACCACTTGATTATTTGGGAATAAATGGATCGTAAAACTATAAACAGCCATGCCTGAAACCTGGTTCGCACAGGCCAGCCGATAAAGAAATAAAGACAAGAGGTGAGCCTGCCGAACTGCAGGCTCCACCTGATTCAGGAAGGGAAAATAAGCCTATCGCACGCGGATTTTAGGGGCAGGAGTTCCGCGCCTCATTCCTTTGAGAAAGCCATCTACAGGTAATGGCTCGGCAACCTCTGGCAACTCATCTTTTGGAGCCGAGCTTGCCCAAAACTCTTTCCAGGAAGGAAACAGATCATGAAAGGTTCCATGGTATGGCTCACGGCCAGGCCAGCGCATCTTCATGTCGCCGATAGGTGCCTTATTCAAGTCCGATGCATACCAGTAACACGGTAAACGACGACGAAAATACCAAGCGCCGTCGATGCGTTCGTAGTCATCCCAGTAGAGCATTTGCATCAACACCCACTCGCCACCGGTCTCATGCTCGTTCTTGGAGTAGACGACACCGATTGCATGATCTGCATCCACAAACTCTATAATGTGCTGGCCCACATGGTGCGAGGTGCCGGTAAACTGGTGGCGCAGAGTATCGTCGACCCATGCCTTCAAATGCTCGCGTCCAACCTTGCCCCCACCAACGCGAATGTCAGGAGCAAACAGCCCAACATGAGCATCGATGTCCCGCATATCAAGCGACAAAGAATACTTCCCGACAAGCTGTCGAATTGCCTCTGTAGATTCTATGCGATCAAGCCTTGCCAGCAAGTCGTTCTGACTCATAACACCACTCCATTAAATTAGAAAGCGACAACAAAAACCCGGAAACGCAGCATCCTTGACCGGGATCGTTATACCGTATTAGCTGAATCCAGAAAGGCAGGCCTCTCACCACCACCATGCACTAATAAATCGGTACCACTCCAGTACGAAGCATATTCAGAAGCCGCAAAAAGACAGGCACCGGCAACATCGCGCGGCTGCCCCATACGACCTGCTGGAATGGTTTTGCCAACCGCCAAAATTCCCTCTTCGTCTCCGTAATGCATATGAGACAGTTCGGTCTGGATCAACCCCGGACTTACAGACACAACACGCACCTTAGGCGCCCACTCCACTGCCAGGGAGCTGACAAGCGAGAGAACACCCGCCTTTGCCGCACCGTAAGCAGCCGTACCAGGTGAGGGTCGGGAGGCGCTGACACTCCCTATAAAAACAATAACACCACCGCCAGCCTGCTTTTGCATAATGCTATTCGCACTCTGAGCGACGTTTAAAGGAGCCAAAAGGTTTAGCCGGATAATACTTTCGCTAAAACGGGGCGAAGCCGTTGCAGAATCCGCAAAAGGACTGCCACCTGCGTTGTTTACAACAACATCGAGACGCCCAAATTCAGACTCAACATGCTCGAAAAGCGCTGACAGCGCATCCAGATCGCGCAGATCCAAACCGTAGAACACTGCTTTGTTACCAGAAGCTTCCGGAAGCTGCTCTGGCTTGTTGCGACCACACACCAGCACTTGGGCACCTGCTTGAAGAAAGCTCTCGGCAATGCCAGCACCGATCCCTTTGGTTCCGCCTGTTACAAGTACAACCTTGCCCGAGTAATCAAATTTATTTGAACTGCCCATCAGCGCCTCCTGGAATAATGACTGCAACAACTCTAATAGGCTCGACACATACGTTCGTCGTCTGAATGGACGATGAGCCGGCACAAGAACAAAACCACTATAATCAGACATACTGACCCGCAAACCCATCAGAGACTTTGCATGAAATGAATAGCACAAAAAGTGACCCCGTACTGCTTGATTTCCCGGCAGAAGGCGTAGGAAGACTCACGCTGAATCGCCCCAGTGTGAACAATGCACTGAGCCTTGAAATGCAAGCACAACTCTCAACCCTCTTCACGGATCTAGCTAGCAATCCGGATGTCAGGTGCATTGTTTTAACCGGGGGGCCGAGCGTATTCGCCGCCGGCGGGGACATCTCAAGCATGGCGGGTGTGGGGCCAATTGATATTTACCAGCGCCACACTGAAAGGGTCTGGGCACCGATTCAACATTGCCCAAAACCCGTGATTGCAGCCGTTTCGGGATACGCCTTTGGCGGCGGATGCGAGCTGGCCATGCACGCGGATATTATTATTGCGGGTGAAAGTGCAAGCTTTTGTCAGCCGGAGATAAAAATAGGCATTATGCCGGGCATTGGCGGCACCCAAAGGTTGGTAAGGGCAGTGGGTAAAAGTAAAGCCATGAACATGGCCCTTACCGGCAAACCTATTTCTGCATACGAAGCTTGGGTATCCGGCCTCGTCAGCGAAATTATCGAGGATGATGCAGTACAAGATTACGCAATAAAGCAGGCAGTCAAAATTGCGCGAATGCCGCCACTGGCAGCTGAACAGATCAAAGAAGTTATACTCGCTGGAATGGACGCTTCTCTTGAGGCTGGCCTTGCCCTGGAAAGGAAAGCAAATGCCTTGCTGTTTGCCTCGGATGACCAGAAAGAAGGTATGAATGCTTTTATCGAAAAACGGCACCCCACATTCAAGGGCGAATGACCGAAGCGGCGAGCCGAAACAGCAAAATAGAACGGCTCGCCAATTAACCAATCACATCGCTCTTAACTTGGCCTTATCAATCTTATTACTTGCGTTTTTGGGCAATTCGCTTAAAAACTTAACCGATCTTGGCACTTTATAATTAGCCATATTCTTTCGGCTCCATTCAATAAGCGTCTCTTCGGTTAAGTCTGAACCCGGCATTAACACCACGCAAGCACGCCCAACTTCTCCAAAGCGCTGATCAGGCACACCAAATACAGCGGCCATAGCGATGTCAGGATGCTCATACAGTGCAGCTTCTATCTCGGCTGGGTAGCAGTTGAATCCACCCATAATAAACATGTCTTTCAGGCGATCGGTAATAGTCAGATTACCTCGATCATCAAGATAACCGACATCACCGGTGTGCAGCCAACCCTCTTTATCAATAGCCTGCTCAGTAGCCACAGGGTCATTAAAGTAACCTTGCATAACATGAAAGCCTTTCAGGCACACCTCCCCAACCTCACCACTCGGTAAGACTTCGCCTGTCGCATCCATAATGCAAAGTTCGGTTTCGGGAATAGCCTGCCCACTCGTGCTGGCGATAATTTCGGCCGGCTCATCAGGATCGCAAATCGTTGCAATACCGCCACACTCGGTCAATCCGTATGCCGTAGTCACCACAGAAAAGCCGAGCTCATTCCGAAGGCGCTCTATCAGTACCGGCGGAATGCTTGATGCGCCAGTAACAGCAACACGAAGGCTACTGATATCGGCTTCTTTCAGGCGGGGCTGTTCCAGCATTGAAAGATAAAGCGTTGGCGGGCCAGGCAAAATGGTCACTCTCTCAGTTTCGACTCTTTCGAAAATCTCTTCCGCATCGAACACAGCATGAGGCAACACAGTCGCGCCACTTATCAGGCCACTAAGCCAGCCGGCCTTGTACCCAAAACAGTGGAAAAAAGGATTCACTACCAAATATTTATCTTCTGGCGCCAGGCCAATCGTATTCGAATATACCGAGAATGCTTTCAGAGTCTGGCCGTGGCCACTCATCACCCCTTTTGGCTTACCCGTTGTGCCTGACGTGAACAGAAGATCAGAAAGATCATTTGCCTTGAGGGAATTAGCCCTTTCAAGAACCGCCTGCTCAGAGACCTCCGCACCCCCAGAGGACAAGAATGACTCAAGAGAATCATCAGGATGCTCATTTTCAGGCGAGCCAAGAACAACGATTCCGTCAAGATTTCGAGGGTGGAAATCTGCAAGCATAGCGGGATAATCCACACCCAAAAACTGCCCGACCACAAAGGCATACCGGCTGCCACTGCGCTCAATTATATCAGCCGCCTCTCTCCCCTTCATCCTGGTATTAATTGGCACCAATACAGCACCGGCACAGTGTATGCCCAGCGCAACAACTACCCAGTCCAGGCAGTTGGGTGCCCAAATAGCAACACGATCTCCTTTGCTTACACCACGCGCGATCAGAGCTTTAGACACAGCTAGGGCATGCTTTGGAAGGTCAGAATAGGATATTGAGTGCCCTTTTTCTGAAATGGCAATATGCTCACCACACTCTTTTGCCCTGGCAAGCAACAACTCCGGTATTGTCGAAACCTGGATAGACAGCATGATGTCATCCAGCTTTTTATTTTCAGCACCCATGAAATTAACCTCGTTTCTTCCACCCGGCTCCGCCCTTAGTAGATTGGCGTAGTCACCGAGCGCTTTCTGAATTTGATCGTTAGAATCACTTAGGCAAGTTACTAAGCGAAGCCATCGTAAAACCGCCATCGGCAACCAGATCATGGCCGTTTATATATGCAGCATCGTCGCTGGCTAAAAAAACAACAGCATTAGCCATATCACTGGTTGAAGCCAAACGCCTCAGAGGCACTGAACCGGAGCGCGCTTTAAGCACCTCGTCATCGTTGTAGAAGCTCTCAGACATAGGCGTGCGAACCATTCCAGGGCTCACCGAATTTGCTCTTATACCGAGCGGCCCCCATTCAACCGCGACTTGCCGGGTGAACGCCAGTAGCCCGGCCTTACTCGGGCCGTAGGCTGCGGAACTGCTAGGGTTAGCAGCACCGACTGACCCGACATTAACAATACATCCCCTGCCAGATTCCAGCATAAAGCGTCCAAACAGCGTCGTTGTAAGAAATGCCCCCGTCAGGTTCACTTTTAAAATCTGCTCCCAAAGAGCCAGGGATGTTTCCAGAATTGAGCAAACCGGAGACATTATGGCAGCGTTGTTAACGAGAACATCGCATCGTCCAAACTCTTTTCTCACTACATCACAGGCCTGCTGAACCGAACCTTCAGAGCTGATATCACACTCAACAGCATGACAGCCCTCGTGAACAGGAGACTCTTTGAACTCCAGATCCAGAGCAACAACGCTTGCCCCCAACTGCAGAAACCTATTGCAGATGCTTTGGCCAATAGCCCCTCCTGCACCGGTTACTACGACGACTTGCCCCACAAACGAGTGTTGACGCTCAACCACACACTTCTCCAAATATCATTGAGCAAAACCTGAAACCATCACAAAGCCTCAGGCCAACCCAAAATAGAGCTGCAGAATCATTTCACAGCTATTTAGTAGCTCCACATCCTAGTCCAGACATTTTTACCAGTGCTTCGTCCAAAGAGACTAGTCCCAAACAGCTAAGCGCCGTAGTCCGAACAGAGGTTGAAGGGGAATGCTGAAGGCAATAACGTCAGGTTGGAAAACACTATAAATGGTCAAGTTCACATGCATTTTTATAACTTACAATAATTCCGCGAGTATCTAATTTGAGCAAGCAACCAGTTGTAAACATCAACGCAAACCACCTCACTTTATTACTTATTCTCGCTTATTCCGGCACATTTATGGGCCGACAGATCATGTCAGTTATGATCGAGCCTATAAAAACTGAATTTCAGGCTAGTGATACGGTAATTGGAATCATCGCTGGGTTGGCTTTTGCGGTTGTCTACGCAGCGTCCGGGCTATACGCCGGCAGGTTATCTGACCGGTTCAGCAGAACGCGAATCCTCGCCATCTGCCTACTACTCTGGTCATTTGCAACTATTTTCAGCGGACTTGCCACGGGGCTCGTTATGCTTGCTTGCGGCAGAATGATCGTTGCCGCAATGGAGTCAGCAACAACACCCGCCTCTCTTTCTTTGATTTCGGATCTTTACCCCCCGGCGAAGCGAGCAGCCCCCATCAGCCTCTATTCTGGCGCCCCCACAATATCGATTATTCTCGGTCTCAGCGTAGGAGCTTGGGTCATTGACAATTACGGCTGGCGCGCCGGCTTTTTCTTTTCTGCCGCCCCAATATTGGTCATGTCAGTTATCTTGCTACTCACAGCGAAGGAACCAGAACGAGGAAAGTGGGAACCAAAAGGAAACCTCCAAGCCGAACACGGGTCGCTTCTCAATTCCTTGACGATTATTGTGAAAAACAAGCAATGCTTCTGGCTTGTGCTATCAACTTCGTTTGGATCTTTCTGCGCTTTTTCATTCGTTACCTGGAACACGCCATTCCTGGTTCGCTCCCACAATCTCGAGCTGCAAGATGCTGGCATATTAGTAGGAATGATAACCGGCGCTACCGCCCTTATAGGCACGCTGTTTATCGGATGGTTCACCGGTTTTATGATGCGCTTCAACAGAGCCTGGCTGATACGCATCCCGATCATCGGAAACATTCTGAACCTGATAGCCACCGTCATTTACTTATTTTCACCACCACAGATTGCATTCGAAGTGGCCGGTATCGCTGTCCCAACTGCGATGGGCTGGTGCGTACTCGCCGGCTTCTTTTCGGCATTCTGGCTAGGGCCATCCCTGACACTGCTTACAACACTGGTATCACCTCACGAGCTCTCAACAACCTTCGCCATCCAAAACATTTCTGGCACTGTTGCGGGGGCAGGCTTAGGCCCTTTTATACCCGGCATCCTAAGTGATTTGCTAACGCCAGTTTACGGAGATGAGGCCCTTCGATTCGCCCTTGTCATTTCGATCAGTTTTGCGCTCGTACCTATCGTTATATTGGGGGGGCTTCACTATCAAGGGGCAGGAACCGAGCACTCCTAGACTAAAGGAGCGCTCCGGTTGTGCTGTCAGCTTGCCGGGAACAAAATGGCTACTCTCGGCAAATTATACGAGGCTAGTGTTTCAGCTCATTCCTGATCACTTTACCGCTCGCGCTTTTCGGCAAGCTTCTAACAAACTCGAAATACCGGGGCACTTTAAAGTTTGCTATGTTCTCTCGGCACCAGGATTTCAGGCTGTCTTCTGCCAACTCTTGTCCCGCCCTGAGCACGATGAATGCCTTACCTACTTCGCCGAGCCGTTCGTCTGGCACGCCAATCACTGCCACTTCCAGTATCCCTTCGTGTTCTAACATCAACCGTTCAATCTCGGCGGGATAGCAGTTAAATCCTCCCACAATAAACATCTCTTTCAGACGATCGGTAAGATACAGATATCCAAGGCTATCCATGTGACCTATATCGCCTGTATGAAGCCAACCTTCATCCGTAATCGACTCCTCGGTAGCCTGCGTATCGCCCGAATAGCCAAGCATCACGTTGAAGCCCCGAACCATTACTTCACCCTGCTCACCCGGTGAAGCGACTGAGCCATCCAGTTTGCGGATATACACTTCACACCCCGGAATTACCTGGCCGCAGCTACTGGCAATAAGCTCTGGAGAATCCCAAGCATGGCACATGGTAACCAGCCCACTTGCCTCACTGAGGCCATAGGCGGTCAGCACAACATCTATACCAAGCTCTTGACGCATTGCACGTACAAGAGCAGGTGCAACAGATGCCGACCCGGTTACAGCCACACGTAACTGCGATATGTCATAGTCTTTCAGGTTTGGATGCCCAAGTATTTCAGTAAATAGCGTGGGCGGACCAGGCATTACCGTAATCGCCTCTGTATGCAGCCGCTCCAGAATTTCCGTCGCATCAAACACCTGATGGGGAATAACTACCGCCCCTTTTAAAAACGCAGCGAGCCAGCCGGCTTTGTAACCAAATGAATGAAAGAAGGGAGAGATAATCAAGTATCTGTCGCCAGGCACCAGGTTTGCCCTGTCTGCCCAAACCGCAAAGGTCTGGATATTCTGCTGCTGGCTTGTCAGAACCCCTTTTGGTTCGCCGCTTGTGCCCGACGTATACAGCAAGTCAAGAACAGAGTCGGGGCTGACGTTTGCTTTTGCGTGCTCGAGTGTCTGCTGACTTGTACCCCTTCCCGCTTCTAAAAACTCAGACCAACTCTGGTCATCGCGGCAGGGACCAACTACCACTGTTTCTATTTCCGAACGGGTCGTGTCCGGCAGTAAATCCGGGTAGTACTGGCCTAGAAACTCACCAACAACAACCAGTAGCTTTATTCTGGAACGAGAAACAACCTTCCCGATTTCTGCCGCCCGCAGACGTGTGTTCAGCGGAACAACGACGGCGCCAATCAGCTGGGCACCCACGCAGGATACAATCCACTCCCATCGATTCGGGCACCATATCCCAACCGCGTCGCCATAGACGACACCCTTTGCCAACAAAGCTTTGGCAAAGCCTTCACTCTCGGTGCGTAGCTCTCGATAGGTTATTGATTTTCCGTCGTCAGATATTGCCTCTCTATCTCCAAACTCAGCAACAAGCCTATCGAGTAGTTGAGGTATGGTTTTACTTTCAACAGCGCTGCTCATCGTCCACCTTGCCTCTTAGACGTCAGTACATTTAAATTTTAAACCAACGCGAAATTTCAGGAAAAAGCAGGGTAATCGGTGTAGCCAGCAGGGCCTGGGGTATACACATTACTCTTATCGAAGTCTGCTAATACATGGTCGTTCGCAAAACGGCTTACCAAGTCTGGATTGGCAATGAAATATCGGCCAAACGACACAGCGCTGCCAACACCGTTTTCCATTGCAGCCTTTGCCTGACTGAGATCAAAGCTATCATTCAAAATCAATTGTGTATTGGCATGCTCTTTGGCAAGTTCAAACACATCCAGACCTGGCTTATGGGGGTTCATCATGTGCAGGTAAGCAAGATCCAAGTGCGATACGGCCTTCATCAAGGCAACAGCAGTTGCGACCGGATCCTCATCTTTAATGTCATTGAATGGGTTGCCTAGTCTCATTCTGTAACCCACACGACCAGCACCAATAGCTTGCGCCATGGCGGAAATAATCTCTGCTGGGAAGCGGACACGGTTCTCTACGCTACCACCATACTGGTCGCTTCTCTGGTTAGAGCCAGAAGCCATGAACTGCATCGGGAGATACCCACTCGTGCAGTGCAACTCAACACCATCAAAGCCCGCACGCCTGGCATTTTGTGCAGCTGTGACATGCTCATCAATCACAGATTGAACTTCCGCTGTACTCAGTTCGCGGGGCACATCAGGCGCAACCATTCCCTGGCTGTCGGTAAACAGCTTGATTTCAGCCTGCACCGGCGAGGGTGCAACCGTTTCAGCACCTTCGGGCTTGTTGTAATGGGTTGCCACTCTGCCTACGTGCATGAGCTGGAGAACTATCTTACCTCCGGCCGCATGAACAGCCTGGGTTACTTTAGCCCAGGCGGCTATCTGCTCCTCGCTGTAAATGCCTGGTGTTCGGCAATAGCCAGTGCCAACAGCAGAGGTTGCTGTACCTTCAGCTACGATCAGCCCTGCAGACGCACGCTGGGCGTAATAGTCGACCATTATGTCTGTTGGCACATGATCAGCAGTAGCGCGACTTCTGGTCATTGGTGCCATGACCACTCTGTTAGCGAGTTTCAAGTCTCCCAGCTCTACAGGACTTAATAACTTACTCATACATTCATACCTCAATCTTGATGTACACACTCTTGTGGAGTTTTATCGTCGCGCACTCCGCCATTAATCGTGACGCTATACCAAGCATCATCTGCACTGGAGCGATCAACAGCATCGTCTAACCGGACTAAAACGGTAAGCAGTACGGACGCGCTAAATCTATGCGCCTATACTGTTTTTGGTGCCAAAAGCGTATTTTCGCGACACTTCACCTTCCACCCTGAATCCGTTCTCACAAACAGCCAGGAATTATCTGAAACCCTATCGATTTCAAAGTTGCCAGCAGAATATTTAATCAACAGCGTATTGCTGCGCACACGCGCCTCATCGCCGGTCACGATTGTTTGGGGCGGGCCCATAAAGTGCAGGCAACCGGCAGAGACGTATGATTGGTGGAGATCGCTCTGTACCATCTCCTTTAGGGCTTCACGGCCAGCCCATCGACCAACACCGTGAACAATATATTCTCCATCCTCTGTCCAGAGGTCCGCTACGGCATCTCCATCACAAGCATCCACGTGAAACCCGTAACTCACTATCAGGTTATTAATTTCCAAAATATCCTGTGCATTGCGCCCACTATTTTTGTTCCCCATCGCCACACGCCCCGACATTTACAGAAAAAAAAGGCGCACTAATGTGCGCCAAAATGCAAAACAACTCTCAAGCAGATCTAATCAATCACACGAATATCTTCTGAAGGTTTTATCCTCTCGCGGGCTATGCATTTCCTGACCAAGGATCAGACTGTCCGGGCCAAACATGAAATGGGTATCTTTCGAAGCGCCGAACTGGGCATACATATTCTCTACCCCGGAGCTCTCGGTTTCGATCCAATTCGCGAGTACTTCGGCATCTAAAGATTTTGTGTTTTCAATAGCGGCCTTCAGAAGGTAAACCGATGAGTAGTAGAACGAAGTTGTTCCCACTGGAGCCTTCTCCGGGTCGATACCCCGCTCCTTATAACGCTCATAAAATTGTGCGTATAGGGATTTCCCTAGCTCATCACCTGGACAATAAGAAAACTCAGGGAAAATTACACCATAGACGTTATCAAAATAGCTGCCCGGAACGCTTTTCCCTATAGACTCCGCGTAGGAAGCCATAGACATAGCGCCAACTACCGGAACGTCCCAGCCTATGTTTTCCCGATTTTCAAGAAACGTACGAAGATCCCCAGGAGTCCCTATAAAGTAGAGAATAACGTCAGGTTTCTTTTCTCTCAGCGACAGCAACTGAGGCGTAACATCATCCGTGTTGTACTGGTATTCCTCAACTCCTACAGCTTCCACCCCCCTCTCTTCAAGACGCTTCTTCATCGCCCCAACCGCGGTACGTGATTGCCCACCATTATCAACCAGGATGGCTGGCCGCTTGGCATTAAGTTCATCCAGGGCGCCATTTACCATCGCAATCCCTTGGCCTTCCGCGTTAGCGATGATCGAAAAATGGTAGGGACCAACTTCAGGGGTCAGTTCCAAACTGCCCGCAGAACTAATTTGAAGAAGCTTTGAACGCGTTGCGAGAGGCACTACAGCGCCCGTTTCCTGGCTGATCGCCGGCCCGATCAAGGCATCAATCTTCTCACGATGAACCAGACGCATAACCTCGCTAACGGCAGTGGACGGGTTCGTTTGAGTGTCAGCCAACACAAGGCGCATTGGTGTATCAAGCACCCCACCACTGGCATTAATCTCTTCTACTGCCATTTTGGTGCCTTCCGCAAAGGCCTCGCCTATGACGCTGCCAGCACCTGTCATCGAGATCAGCCCGCCAACAATAACCTCATCCTTCTCCAAAGCATAAATACTCGAAGAAGCAATCAGTCCGGACAACAGCAAAGCTGATTTCAGAGTTCTTTTAATGAACATATATCGCACTCCTTATCTCGAATTAGAACTTGTACATGGATGTTAGATACACACGTTGGCCGCTACCTTCATCACCATCGTCGTTCTCAATTTCAGCGTACTGGTACTCAATCGCAAGAGTCGCGTTGGGCATTGGATTCCACATCAAATTCGAGAAGAAGCTCTTACTAGAACTCACGGTTTGACCGTGAGGAGCGGTGTTCTCCGGAATGTCAACCTCCTTCATCCCGAGGTTAAACGTAGATGTCCAATTTGGCTTCCAGGCTTGCGTGTAACCAATATTGATTCCGTATGCTTTTACCTTATACAGCTCATCATTCTCAAGAATGGCCGAGCTGGTGTTTTGCTGGGTGATATAGTTGTTTGCACCATCAGAGTAGGTGCCTGAGTAATACACATTACTCCTACCCACCGTCGAGAACTTACCTTGGTAAGTCAGCGCATATCCAAAGACCGAATCGCGTTCGCCAGGCAGGCCGGTATCGTATGTTAACTTGCGACCTATCGCCGAGAACGACTGGCGGAACCAGTCATTTGAGTACGTATAGCGAGTCACCAGCTCAAAACTTTCATCGATTGCATTGGTACTGATGTTGCTCGTTCCAGCACCAAAGCTCACGCCGTCAGCTCCGTAGAAGTCCTGAACCGACTGTTCAAGTGCAAATGAAAGGGCGTGATTGTCTGAAGGTTTGTGGGTGTAACGAATTTGAGGGACACGTGCCACAGCGGGCAAGCCAACTGGACCGCCAAGATCCAATAACCAAGGCGCAGATCCCAAGTCAGTCGAGTTCGACCAGTACTGACCTATAAGTAGAGGGCCAACTTCCACAATGGCATGTCTAAGGCGAAGCGATACTGCGTTTGTAGACAGCTTGCTACCTCCCGTTCCATAGAAGTCTGTTTCGATCAGCGTGCGTACGTTGCCAAACTTAGACGGCGTAATTGTCTCAAATCCAAGACGGCTTGCCCGGGCATCAAATTCGAGCTGCCCGGAACGCTCCGCCTGGGGGGTTCCATCCCACGCCACACCACCATAACCAGGGTTGAACGCGCCAGTAACCGCCTGAGAGGCACCAAACCCGCTGTCAATGCTGTAAACAACCTGAGCCCGGGCTACACCATAAAGCCGCAAATCTGTATCCGTTCCAGGAATCGGGATAAAACCGGCCCTACCAGAAGCGCGCGGAGTATTTTCTTTTAATTCCTGGAGCTCGGATTTCAGCTCATTAACCTGCACCTCCAGGTCAGCAAGATTATCCGCCATAGTCATCGGAGACAGCAGCAACAGCGAAGCGGATAGAGGTACAAAGTGTTTTATTTTTATCATCAATAGACTCCAGTCTTTCTTATTTATTTATAAGATAAAATATCAACGAAATCACACTCACTTATTGTTCTTAAGCTCTCCTCGTTCCATTATCAGATAGCGGTCCGCATAAGGTTCCGCAATATGAATATGCTGTTCGACAATCACAATTGCGGGCCCTTTCGTGGACCACTGTTTAAGAAAATCTAAAATTGGTGGTAAAAGAGCTTGAGCTAGGCCTAAAGATGGCTCATCACAGAGTAATAGTTTTGGCTTGGCCACAAATGCTTGTCCTAATGCAAGCATTTGCTGCTGCCCTCCGCTCAAATCTCGAGCGAAATCTTTCTGTTTGTCAGAGAGAATGGGGAACATATCAAACACTTCTTTTACCGACGCATTAAAATCCTCTGACGATTTCTTATGTGCAGCGGCTCCCAACCTCAAATTATCGTAAACAGAAATATTTGGAAAAACTCGATGACCATCAAGAATAAGCCGAAGCCCAAGTCTTGATATCTTATCCGGAGCCTCGCCTGCTATATCAACGCCGTTAAAAACAACACTTCCTGAGGTGGGCTCTACAAACCCTGCAATGGTCTGTAACAGCGTTGTTTTACCGGCGCCATTTTCACCACCGATTAATACAACCTCACCCTCAGATATATTAAGATCAACATCTCTTAGTACTGGAATGTTACCGTAACCTGAGCATAACCCTTTAACCTTTAGCATGATGCGACTCCACAAACAGGTGCTGCACGTTTTCGTTTCTTGAAACAACATCAGGATCATCAGTAACTACATGCTTGCCTGCTTCTAGCACCGTAATCCTATCGGCAACGTCCCAAATAAGATCAATATCATGCTCAACCAATACGATTGTTTTTCCGTACTTTTCTGACAGAGTTCTTATCAACGCTTTAAATTCGCGTCTTTCTGTCGTCGATAACCCTGCAGCCGGCTCATCCAACATGATTATTCCAGCATCCTTCAAAACAATTCTCATAACTTCCAGAAGTCGCCGCTGCCCATGAGGAACCAATTCGATATCATTGCCCTCCAAATTAGTTCTTGTTTCTTTTAGCGTGCTTTCGAACAACTTTTTATCCGGGCTTGCGTCCAGACCTACTTCCAAGTTCTTCCATACATCGATAGCACCGAATATTCTTGGAGTTTGAAAAGTTCGCCCTAGTCCAAGCTTAGATATTCGATAGGGTTTCATTCCAACAGTCGACGTTCCATTAATGATGATTTCGCCAGAGTCTGGATGAACCAAGCCTGTCAGAATATTAAGAAGTGTTGTCTTACCCGAGCCATTAGCTCCAATAAGCGCGTGAACAGTACCCTTCTTAACATTAAATGAGACATCGTCCACTGCTTTGACATGCCCAAAGGCCTTTGAAACCTTTTTTATTTCTATGACATTCCCGAGACTGCTTTCTGTTACTACAGACGTTGACGCTTTACTGTGTTTGCGCTGTTCCAAAGCATTAAGTATCACATCCGACGTAATGTTGAAGTCTCGCTCCTTACGGGTATAGGTTTTAATCTTCCGCACAAAGAAACCGACAACCCCCTCTGGAAATAGAGTTGCGACCAACAGCGTGATAGCACCATACGCAAGTAGTCGGTAATCAACGTATTCTGCAAGCAGCACGTTGGGAACCAGGTAAAGAACCAGAATCCCGACGAACGGCCCCAGGTACTCGCCTCTGCCGCCCACAATTACAGCGAAGAAAAATAGAATAGAGAGATCTACATGGAAGGCCGCAGGGGTCATGAAGCCTATGGCGGGGGCATATAGCGCACCGGCAATACCAGTTCCAAACGCCATTACAAAAAAAGCAATGAATCGCATCAAACCTGGGCTAATCCCCAGTGTCATAGCAGCTTCGGGGCTTTCAGAAGCTACCTGAAGCCGTCTGCCAAGTACTGTATTTTTAATGTAGTAATAAAACATTAGCGCTGATACAGCGAGAAGCCCGGATAAGAGAGCGATAAGCTTAACGTCGCCAATAACAGACTTCTCAAGAAATGTTACATAGCTTGCAAGCCCGTTAATGCCATTTGTGTACTTGTCAAACATCACCAGAATATCCGGGAATACCATCGCAACGGAAAAGGTAACAAAACCGAGATAGAACCCCTGAACTCGGAGTGCTGGCAACGCATACAGGCCGCCTACAACAGTGGCAGCCAGCGTACCAATTCCGGCAGCCACGAAATAAGGTAAATCATGCAAGTTCAAAGCAATGGCTGTCACATAAGCGCCAACACCAAAAATTGCACCACTACCAAATGAAAACTGCCCACCATCAAACAACAGAAAGTTCTGAAGAATAGCCACCGCAATGAAAATATTCACAACAACAAAAGCATTTGCGAGATATAAATCACTCGAAAATAGAGGAAAGAATGTTGTTACAAATATTATTACAAGACCAACATATATTTGAACAGGAAATGACCTTTTGCTAGATCTTTTGCGGCTTTCATTAACGGCAGCTGCAGAACCTAGTTTTTTTGTATTTACTGCACTCATATCACACCGTCCTCGCAGCAGTCCGACCAAACAGACCTTGAGGCCTGAGCATCAACACAAAAATAAGAATGGCCAAGGCTGTCAGAAGCTGGAACTCCCCACCCAAGGTAAACGCGGTCATCATGGAGATTGAGCCAAGCAGCAGACCACCCAATATAGATCCAGAGTTACTTCCAACCCCGCCTACTACCGCTGCAATAAATCCATTAATCACGTAATTAATGCCTGATTCAGCACCTATTACTAGTACTGGCGCAAGTGCATACCCAGCAGACCCTACAATCAGCCCACTTATACCGAAAGCAAGCAACTGAAGCTTCTTAACAGGCAAACCAGCTGACTTGGCCGAGTGTATATCCTGCGAAAGCGCACTTATTGAAAGTCCGAGCATGGTTTTTCTATAAAACCATTCCAGAATCACGTACCAGGCGAACATCAAGACAATAGCAATTAGTGATGTAATTGGTGTTTTGGCGCCAAATGCTTCAACTTTCCCAAAAGTAGGACTCACATATACTGTGGAGGCGCCTTGAAACATAAGAATTAGCGCTCCTATAATGACTGATGAAGCCATTGTAGAAACCAACCAGGACTGATAGCTGTCTTTTTTAGCTGAAACCCCAATAGTAACCATTCCCTGTATATAAAGTATTACTGACACTACTATTGCGGCCACTAACAGAAACAAGAACCAAGACAGAATTCCGCTCACATAATCGGTTAGAAAAGCTGCTGCCAGAGCACCTAAAATGAATATGTTGCCTTGGGCAAAGTTCAATACGCCGCTTGACTTATAAACGACGTTAAAACTCATGGCGATTATCGCGTAGATAGCACCAAGTGCTAAGCCACGTAGTAAGACGAGGAATATTTCATCCACAGCAGAATCTCCAGTCTTAGTATTTGGAATTGTTTTTCACATTAGTGACGACATTACTAGCGAGCTTGAGGGTGCACATGATCCGAACGGACTAGAGGCGGCATGATGTGCAAATATAGAAAGGATGGAGCGCTCTACGTCTCAGGCCATAGCAACATGACTGTTCCTGCCCTCTGAGCGCATAGCCTGTCAGCAGGTCTTCCCCCATAGACCTATACACACTCTTTGAACGGCCTGATCTGGGAAAACACTATCAACCGGAGCTAGGTGCACTATCACATGCTAGATCGCAAGGGGCCTGGCTGTTGTCAATAAAATTGAGCGCGCATCCTAACACAGAGCTAGGCCTCTGGTTTGTTAATAGCTTTCTCGTAAGTTGCTCACAAAGCATAACAAAATATGCCTAGATCTCGATTAGAAGCCCGCTGCCTTTGATACTCCGCATCTGCGCGATATTGGGTTCGCTCGATCAAAGGCGCCGTATGATTACTTAGAGGCATGAAGACTACTTCGCTATGCTTTCGTTCTATTGATTTTCAGCCGTGGCCGTTCGAAACAAGCATCCATTGAGCACCTTGTACTGCAGTGAACACCCAATCTCAGACAGTCTTTTAAGTCCCTCCTCCACCCGCAGCAGCCAGAAAACTCTAATCAGCGGCGCAACTGCAACAAGGCTGCTTACACCACCCTCTCCTGACCGCGACCCAGCCGCACCCCACA
This sequence comes from uncultured Marinobacter sp., assembly GCF_947488835.1. Lineage (GTDB taxonomy): Bacteria > Pseudomonadota > Gammaproteobacteria > Pseudomonadales > Oleiphilaceae > Marinobacter. The sequence continues at coordinate 74,703 of NZ_CANLBK010000003.1, forward strand.
CCTAGACTAAGGTCTAATATTAACAGTTGGGGCACCAATGGTTTGATTTGGCATACCAAATAATAAAAAGGAAATACCATGAACCTCATGCAACATTTTGTTTGTGGGCATATTGCACGCCTGGATTCGCTGGCACCCCACCTTGAGGGTGCCGGGCTTTCCGTGACTACCTGGTCCACGCGCTTCCTTGAGCAGCCTGTAGTCCTTGTGCAGTCTGAAGATACTCCCAATAAAGGCGCGCTCGGCGCAGTCGAGATTGACCTGATCTGCTCCGCTTTCGCCTACGCTGCTGAAAAGCACTGGCCAGTTGTTCTATACCTGAATTCTTCTGGTGCACGGCTCAACGAGGGGGATGGGATTCAGGCCTCATTCCGAAAGCTTTTGAACGCTGCCCTTGTCTTCCGGTCCGAAGGTCACCGCATCGTGGTGTTAATGGGCAAGAACGTATTTGGCGGCGCCAGCCTGCTGGCAATGAGCGGACACACACGCATTTACAGCGAAGCAACCCGCGTTTCCATGACAGGCCCCCGGGTACTGGAGGGGCAGCCTGAAAATCAACCCCACGACATCCGCGCGATCATTGCCGCAAAGAGCCGTGTTCGAAACGACGCTTTCGGTGTGTGGTCGGAGAGCTTGGACGACGTTAAGGAGCACCTGCTTCACGCGCTCTCAAACCGAGACCCCGCGCCCGGGGGAGCAGAGCTAGTGAAAGCGTCGAATCTGCTTTTCGCCTCATCCCGAGTACAGGTAAGCCAATCCGGCATTAGATGCATAGACACTCACCCGCCCCATATCAACGATCTCCTGGCACTCATCTTGGCGGTGTCTAAATGGGATAGCTCGGTAGAGCTGGTAATTACCTGTGAATGGCTCTGCCACAGCCTCGATGCCGCTGACGAAAACGCATACCAAAGTTATTGGCTCTTTTCGGTGTCTGAAACCATCTACCGCAAGCAAAAAGAGGGCTGTCAGATCACCTGCCACTTTGCCAAGGATGTTTCGGGGGGGCTCTACATAGCGCTCGCTGCCGCGGTAACAGAGGTCACGGCGGCCTCAGGTGTAGGTGTGCAGGCTTTGCCTTATGGAATTGTCGATCAAATTGTCACATCGGCAACGGCCCGGAAAAAAGAAATTGAGCTCATTGAGCTGAAAATAATTGATCGAATCGAAGGACCTCAATAATGAACAAGAACTTCTTTAACAGAATCCTAGAATCCGCCATTCAAGCCGGTGCAAAGCCTTTCCTAGAGGGCCCGTCTGGGGAGGAATATTCCTACAACGACCTACTGGAAATTACCGCAAGATATGCTGAAAACCTTCGGCAGCTTGGCGTCCAGCCGGGTGACCGGGTCGCCGCCCAGATCCATAAAAGCCCGCAAGGATTCTTCCTGTATCTGGCCACTTTACGGGCCGGGGCTATCTTTGTGCCTTTGAATACAGCCTACAAAGCCCGGGAAATCGAGTATTTTCTGAGCGACAGCAAACCTGCGGTAATTTTCTGCTCCGAGGCCAGCGCCAAGGACAACCAAAAAGCGATTGAGGACCATGTTAAGTTTGGCTCAGCGACATTTAACGAGGTCGGCAATTGCGCTCTGCTGTCCACCGAGGTGGCTTGTGAGTCTGAGGCCGCGCCAGTGGAGCGAACGGGGTCTGATGTCGCCATCATTATTTACACCTCGGGAACCACCGGCCAGCCCAAAGGCGCGATGCTCACCCACGACAACCTCGCGTCGAACGGTCAATCACTAACAGAAGGCTGGAAGTTTACAGCCTCCGACGTACTTCTCCATGCCCTCCCCATATTCCACGCCCATGGTTTGTTTATCTCGACCCACTGCGTGCTCCTGTCGCAGAGCAAAATGATTTTCCTGGAGAAGTTCGATGCCAATGTGGTGCTGGAAAAGCTGCCGGAAAGCACCGTGATGATGGGCGTACCCACCTTCTATACTCGCCTGTTGTCCACCCCCGTATTTGATAGAGACGTTACCCGCTCGGTGCGCCTGTTCATCTCCGGTTCTGCACCATTGCTTGAGGAATCCAGCCAGCAGTTCCTGGAGCGGACCGGCCACGTGATCCTTGAACGCTACGGCATGACAGAATCCGCAATCATCACCAGTAACCCTTACGACAAAGAACGCAAGATCGGCTCGGTAGGCCTGCCAATCAAAGGCGTTGAAGTCCGGGTTACGGCCGAAGATGGATCCGTGGCCACGATTGGAGAAGTGGGCGGGATCGAGATCAAGGGACCGGCAGTGATGAAGGGCTACTGGAACAAGCCCGAGAAGACCGCCGAGGAGTTCACCGGTGATGGCTGGTTTAAAACCGGTGATCTTGGACGGCTGGACGACGAAGGTTACCTCTATATTGTGGGCCGCGGTAAAGACCTCGTCATCTCCGGTGGCTACAACGTGTATCCCAAAGAAGTGGAATTGGTTATCGACACCGTGCCGGGCGTAAAAGAATCGGCCGTTATCGGCGTGCCCCACCCTGACTTTGGCGAAGCTGTTGTCGCCGTGGTGGTGCTGGTCACCCCTACCGAGCAGATCTCTGAAAAAGTCATCAGCCTCTGCAAAGAAAACCTTGCCGGTTACAAGGTGCCGAAAGCAGTGAAGGTGGTTAACGAGTTACCTCGCAACGCCATGGGCAAAGTTGTCAAGGCCCAGTTGAGGGCGGATAACGCCGACCTCTTTAAGTGATGCCTCCAATAATACGCAAACAATAATGAGGTTTTTATGATTATAAGAACAATAGATAAGGCGGTAGGGAAAATTGGAGACTTAAGTTTCCAGCTCTCCCTGCTGGTGACTGTCTTCCTTGTTGTGGCGATTACCTGGGAAGTCGCCAACCGTTTTTTGTTCAGTACCTCCTCTGTTTGGGTGTCCGAGGTTTCCGGCTACCTGGTGGCATCCATCCTGTTCCTTGCCACTGGCCGGGTGTACCGGGAAGGTGGTCACGTGAGCATGTCGATTTTTCTCGACATGCTCTCTGGCGCGCCCAAGTTTGCCTTACTGGCACTGATTGATGTGCTGGTCCTGGGCCTGGCGCTCGTGGTCGGCTACGCCACCTACGACATGGCACTGCTCTCATACCAGCTCAATTGGCGGTCGTCGACCACGCTGGCAATGCCACTCTTTATTCCCCAAATGTTCATGCCAATTGGCGCTGCCGTTCTGGCCCTCGAGGCCATCAGGCTGCTCGTGCGTAACGTCTACGGTGTTTGCCGTGCAAGAAAAGGAGCACAGGCATGATGGTCCTGATTGTTATCGCATCCCTGCTGACCTTGCTCGCGCTCGGCACGCCAGTAGCATTCTCCTTGGGGATTTCAGCCCTACTGGGCATCGTTTATATCGGGGGCTTTAGTGCTTCGTTTGCGGTGTCTGACATCATCTGGGGAACCGTCTCTGAATTCGTTTTGGTCGCGATTCCCTTGTTTGTATTGATGAGCGAGATCATCAACAGCTCGGGCGTCGGCAAGGATCTTTTCCGGAGTGTGGATAAGTGGTTTGGCTGGATGCCAGGCGGGCTGGCCATCAGCACCATCGTTGCCGGAGCCATCTTTGGCGCCGTCAGCGGAACCGCTGTCGGTGTTGCGGCGGTGATCGGTAGCGTTGCCATTCCCGAGATGATGAAGCGTAACTACAGCAACGAGATGTCTTCGGGCACGGTAGCTGCCTCCAGTGGCTTGGGCATGATCATCCCGCCAAGCCTGCCGTTGATCATGTACGGCGTTGTTACCGAAACCTCAATTGCCGACCTGTTCTCGGGTGCCCTGATACCCGGAATCGTCATCGTATTGATGATGTGCGCGTACGTTGCATTTGTCTCCCTGAAGGAGCGCAAAAAAACGGGGCTTGTACGTGTCGAATCGACCGCTGACGAGCGCAAGGACCTGGGCTTTGGCAAATCGCTGGCCCTTGCCGGTCCGGTTATCTTTCTGATCGTTGTGGTGATTGGCAGTATCTATAACGGCATTGCTACCCCGACAGAGGCAGCCGCTATCGGGGTGTTTGGTGCCCTCGTGATCTCAGCTCTGAAAGGCTCACTATCCTTTAAAACCCTCTCGGTGGCGTTGGTCAAATCCACCAAGACCAACTGCATGCTGCTGGCTATCTTGGCCTTCGCCATGGTCTTCAGCTACGCCCTCAGCAATGCCCAGGTACCCCAGCAAGTTGCGGAAATTGTTATCTCGGCGGAACTCAACAAGTGGACCTTCTTATTTATCGTGATGGTAATGCTGTTCTTCTTGGGCATGCTGCTCGATGCCATATCCCTGGTGATCATTGCCGTGCCAATTATATTCCCGGCCATGCTTGCCTACGGTTTTGACCCCGTCTGGCTAGGTGTCGTGATCATGGTGAACATGTGCTTTGCTGTGATAACACCGCCAGTCGGCCTATGTCTTTACGTTGTACGAGATAGTGTTGCAGGGCTAACCTTATCCCAGGTTATCCGAGGCACCATCCCGTTCATCGTTCTGTACGCTGCAGCGATCGTCGTTCTATCGGTGTTCCCGTCGCTGACAGCATTTTATTAAGTGATCGATCTACAAAAACAATGAGGATGAACTAATGGCTCTAGGTAAATTTTTCTCACTCGTACTACTGGCTTCGGCCATCTCTGTCTCGGCTAACGCGAAGGAAGTTATTCGGCTGGGCCACTATTTCCCGGCAGATGATTTCCGCGGGAAAACGGCCCAGTACTTTGCGGACTCCCTGGACCCCAAGGCTTTCGATGTGAAGGTATTCCCCTCCGAATCCCTTGTTAAAGGCCGGGACGGATTTATGGCCACGGCCAGGGGCACGGTGGATGTCTACAGCCTGTTTGGCGGCTACGCGGTCGGCAGTGTGGATCTGATGCGGATCTTCACGACACCCTTCCCGCCCAAGTCGATGACCGATGCCAAGCTGCTGGAATTTGCCAACGACCCGCGCGTTCTCGATATTCTGGACAAGCAGTTTGAAAGATCGCAAGTCAAACTCCTGGGCTTTATAAACTCCTCCGGCGACACCACCGTGTTCATGTCCAACCAGGTTGAAGGCCTCAAGGGCTTCTCCGGCAAGCGGATTCGGGGTGTGGGCGGATACACCGATCCGGCACTGCAAGACCTTGGTGCTTCTGTGGTTTTCATGAGCGCGGCTGAGCAGTTCCTGCAACTTCAAACCGGCGGCGTTGACGGTGTAATCACCACCAACTCCTCCTACGCCAACCTTGGTTTAGCGGCGGTTGCTCCAGCTCGTTTGGATCGCTCCATCGTCCGCACTCCCTATGCCCTCGTGATGAACCTGCGCAAATGGAATCGTCTGAATGACTCTGAGCGCCAGGCGATTGAGGAGGGCGTTCAGAAAACCATCGACTGGTCCGCAGACAACTTTGCGGAGGAATCCAAACGCCTTGCTGGCCTGGTGGAAGCACAGTCCACATCCGTGATCGAGTTGAATAGTGAAGACGAGCAACGTGTTAACGCACTGTCTGCAAAGTACTTGAGCGAGTTTTCCAAATCCTACGGTAAAGATGCAGATCTGTTGGTCGAGATCTTTAACGAATACAATAAGTAGTCACTTTTGATGCCCCCTTTGGATTTAGCCCAAGGGGGCATATTTTCGCTTTGAAGGAGTGGAGTTTCCGTTGGACAGAGACCAAATACAAAAGATCTTGGAAGAGCGACTTCTGGACCGCTTCTATGTTTCCGGTGATCGGCTGAACGAGCGAACCCTGGCAGCAGAGTTTGGTGTTTCCCGGACCCCAATCAGGGAGATCCTGGCTCGCCTGCAAAGCGGCGGATTAGTAGAGTACCGTGAGCGACGTGGGGTTTTCGTTAAAGAGGTTAGCCTCAGCTATGTGCTGTCGCTCCTGGAACTTCTGGCCGCGTTAGAGTCTTCCTGCGCACGTTTGGCTGCGCGTTCGGGTAGCGTCGAAGACAAGCATAAGTTACTAACTCTGGCAAAGCTCACCATCGAAGGTGCCGCAACGGGTGTTGAGGAGTACTCCGAATCAAACATGCAGTTCCACGAACTGATGTACCAGATGTCGGGCAACGATGAGTTAGTGAGTATGGTCTACAGTGCGCGAAGAAAAGTAGCCCCTTATCGCCGGCAGATCCACCGTGTTGCAGGGATGACCACCGAATCTGCGCAAGAACACGTCGTTATTGCAGAGGCGATCATACAGCGGAATGAAAAACTGGCAGCGGATTTGATGTTCCAACATCTGGACATGAGCCGTAGCGAGTTCGCCCCTTTTATCGCCTCATTGGGCAAGGTGTTTTCTTGAGTTTTGGCTTGCGCTTTTGAGTTTGCGGCACCGATGAGTGCTTCTGTGCGGTCTGCTCGACAATCAGTCTGTGCAGAATAATGGTATTCTCATCAACGTGGGCCTACCAGCCATGACACAACAATTTGGCCCCGGAAACACCAAGCCGCTACATTAAGCTATACAACACCCACCAACCGGCGTTTTATATGCTTAACCAACGTGCACTAGCCTACCTGAATGAAGTCATCCGCCGCGGGTCCTTACGGCGCGCAGCCGCCCATTTGAACGTCGATGCATCTGCCGTTAGCCGCCAGATAAAAGCGCTTGAAGAAGAACTGGACACGCGCCTGTGTGAACGGCACGGGCGTGGCATGCGGGCGACAGCTGCGGGGCAACTGCTAGTTCATCATTATCACAGCCAGCGGGCATCGGAAGAGGCCGTACTCTCCCAACTTATGGCACTTCAAAACCTGGCCAAAGGTGAAGTTCGGATAGCCGTTGGGGAAGGCTTTGTGGCGGACCTGATTGCCGCACCACTCGGCACCTTTATGTCGGAGTTCTCGGGAATCAATGTCGAGATCCGCATGGCGGGTGTTAACGAAGCCATGTCACTCCTCAAGGATCGTGAGGTCGATATAGCGCTCCTGTATGCGCCGCCAGCGGACCCTCAGTTTTTCTGTCACGTCGAAACCCGCCAGCCACTGGATGTGATCGTGCCCCCTGCCCACCTGCTAACGGAGCTGAACCGCCCCGTAACGCTCAATGATCTGAAAGGGTGGCCATTGGCGCTAATGGACAACCCCTTTGGTATGCGGCAGATGGTGAATATGGCCGCTCACCAGGAACACGTGCACCTTGAAGCACGGCTTCATACAAATTCCGTTTCCGTTTTAAAGAATTTTGTCCGTTCAGGGATCGGCGTTACGTTCATGCCAGAGCTCACTGTGATGGATGAAATAAACCGTGGAGAAATAATCCCTCTCCCCATGCAATACCCGGTTATGAACGATACTCGCGCGCAAATTGTAAGTTTGAAGGCGCAGGACCTAACCATAGCGTCAGCCGCCTGCATCGATCACCTGCAAAAAGGAATGCGCTTTTTCTCAGCTGACGCACCTCGACTGTTGCAATAAAGTCCACACTTAAGGTATTGCATAGTCAACACTTCAACACATAGCCTACTAACTGGCACCCCTGAAAAAACCTGTGGGTTCGCGTTCGGTACCCCGCAACTAACGACAATAAAACAGGAAAATTACTATGACGACTAACCTATTTTCTCCCAAGAGACTCTTTACAGCGTGTCTACTTGGCTCTGCCTTGCTGGCCGGAAACGCTCTGGCAGCCACCACAATCAACTTGAGCTACAACGGCGCCCCTGATCTGGAAAAGAACGCCGTTCACGTTTTCGCTACGAACCTGAAAGAGCTGGTTGAGGCAAAAACCAACGATGAGCTCCAGCTTACGCTGTACCCCAACAGCATGCTGGGCGAAGAGCAGGAGCGTATGGAACAGACCATGAGTACGCCATCGCTCAACATCGCTTCTTTTGCGGGTGTCTCGCCTCTGGTGGATGAGATTTTTGTCAGCGCCATTCCGTTCCTGTTCGAAGATTTTGCTGCCGCACGCACATTCTTTGATGAAGGCAAATATTGGCAGGAAGTAAGCGGTGCACTGAACGAGCGTGCTGGCATCGATATGCTGGCTGTTGTTGAAGAAGGCGGCTTTCTGGCCTTCACCAACAACAAAAGGCCCATCACCCGCCCGGCTGACTTTGAGGGCCTTCGCTTCCGCGCTATGGACCCAAGCCAGGTAGCACTTTATGAAGCATTTGGTGCGTCCGGCACGCCTATCCCCTGGACAGAAACCTACATGGCTCTGCGCACCAGAGTAGCAGACGGCCAAATGAACCCACCCATGTACATCGCCCTGGGCAGCCTTCATGAAGTTCAGAAGTACCTGACCCTTGCGAACATTCAGTATTCCGACCAGTTTCTTGTAGGCAACAGCAAGATGATCGAGAGCTGGGATGAAAAGACTCGCAACGCATTCATGGAAGCCGTGGCCGAAGCCAACCGCAACGCCAGAGAGCTCAACGAAGCGCAAGTTGAAAAGCGTATCGCGTTCCTGGAAGAACAAGGCATGGAAGTTATTCGTCCTTCTGAAGAAAACCTGGCCGAATTCCAGAGCATTGGCCAGCCTGCCTACCTCAAGTGGCTCAAAGAGCGTGGTATTGAGCAGCGCTGGGTTGATATGGCACTGGAAGATGCGGGCGTGAAACGCTAAACCACCCCTCGCTATGACGACAGAGGGCTGGTTTCGCCAGCCCTCTCTATTTCTGCGCTGACTGGAACACTGCAATGCTCACCAAGCTTCGTTATCGCCTGCTGGCTATAAGTTGCCCGTCTACCCTGACTCTGGCGGGTGCTTTGCTATCCCTTAATGTTGCAGCCATTCTGTTTGGGGTTTTTGCACGTTACATCGCGGGTGGCGCGCCAATCTGGACAGATGAGCTCTCCCGCTTTTTGATCATAGGTACCGTTATGCTCGGGGCTGGCGCGGTTTGGGCCGAAGGTGGGCACATGCGCGTTGGCCTGTTGGAAAAACTGCTGCCCGCGCCAATTGCTCGAGTATTGGTTGTCTATCAATGGTTACTTACTTTATTTGTTGCCCTGGGAGCAGCGTGGGCCAGCTATCGCTATGCGTTGTCGGTCAACATGTTCACCACATCCGGGCTCGGCATTAGCCGCACAATCCCTCTGATGTCATTACCCCTCGGCTTTTTACTGCTGGCCTGGCATGTACTGCTCTATGGGCCTGCACCCCTCAAGACCATAGAGGACCAGCTATGATCCTCACCATGTTGGCCGTTTTTCTTGTCCACGTTCTACTTGGACTGCCTTTGTTCATTGCGCTGATTACAACGGCAATTGCTGGCTTTCTATTTGTCGATCCTTCGATGATTCCGCGGATGATGCCGCAGCAGTTCTTTAGCGGGATCAACGTATTTTCCTTGATGGCGATTCCCCTATTCATCTTCGCCGGCAACCTGATGAACGTGAGTGGCTTGACCGAGCGTTTGATGGGGCTGGCCCGCCTGATGGTTGGGCACTTACGGGGAGGCATGGGCCACGTTAACGTGGTTTCGAGTATCTTCTTTGCAGGCATCAACGGTTCAGCCGTGGCCGACACATCGGCACTGGGCTCTCTGTTAGTCCCCGCCATGGAGAAAGAAGGCTACTCAAGGGCCTTTGCCGCCGGGCTCACCGCAGGCAGCTCGCTCATTGGCCCGATCATTCCGCCCAGTATCTTCATGATCCTTTATGCTTCACTGACAAACATTTCAGTGGGAGACCTGTTTCTGGCGGGCGTGGTGCCTGGCTTGCTACTAGGCGTGGCCTTTATGGGCATGAACGCCTGGTACGCCTGGCGCAAAAAGCTGCCAAAGAGCGGGAAACTGCCTTCGTTCGGCCAGCTCGGATTCGCATTCATGGGCGCTCTGCCCGCACTGATTGCACCCTTTATTATCGTAGCAGGCATAGTGTTTGGCTTTGTAACCCCGACAGAATCCGGGGCGCTCACAGCTCTGTATGTGGCCTTGTGTGGCTTCGTACTTGGCGGGTTACGTTTGCAGGAGTGCTGGAAAGCGGTTGTCGATACAGCGCGCCTGACCTCTGCGATTTTTCTGATCATGGCAGCCTCTGCCACCATTAGCTGGCTTCTCTCATACGCACAGGTTCCTGCGCAGTTTGTGTCGCTGCTCGCGCCCTACGTAGACAATGGTGTGATCATTCTATTGCTGCTCAGCCTTATCACTTTCTTCACAGGCATGTTTATGGAAGAAGTGTCGGCGCTGATGTTGCTAACGCCAATCTTTGTGCCGGTAGCCATGATGGCCGGTATAGACCCGGTTCATCTGGGTGTCATCATCACGCTGAACATCACTATTGCGCTCATAACACCCCCGTTAGGCGCCTGCGTGTTCGTGGCGGCAGCGGTCAGTCGGCTTGAGATAGTCTCGCTGTTCAGAACCATCTGGCCCTTTGTGCTGACGGCTATTGCGGTACTGATTCTATTAATTCTGTTCCCACCGCTGACGCTGTGGCTCCCTACCCAGTTTGGATAAGACAATGCCTTTAACGACGTTATTGAACGACTTGACGCCCATTCCCAGCCACCCGGCTCCCAGCTGGGAAACTCTGCGTTCCGTGCCGATTGCAGATAACGGTGAGAGCCTGGTGCCAATGAGCCTGGCTCCTGCACCCATAAAGGTATTTCCTGCCTACGCCCGAATGGGCATACCCGGTGCGATACAGGAATGCTTTGTTCGTGAAGGTGTGTACCGGGCACTACTCGCTGCGGCGCGCAGTCTACCCGAAGGGATCGGCATCATCGTTCTGGACGGCTGGCGTCCATGGCGGGTGCAGCAGTACTTGTTCGACACCCTGCATGAGGCCATTCAGCATCAGCAGCCCGACCTGGACGAAGCAGCACTCCTTGAGAGAACCAGAGAGTTTGTTTCGGTGCCAAGCCGCGAACCGACAGCCCCAAGCCCTCACCTTACCGGCGGTGCCGTGGATGTGACACTTTGCGATGCCGATGGTTTACCGTTGGATATGGGCACGCTGTTTGATGAGGCACTACCGGCTTCCCACAGCGATTATTTCGAGCAGCTCGAAACACTGACGCCACAGCAGAAGAAAGCACGAGATCATCGTCGCTTGTTGTATAACACTATGAAGCAGCAGGGTTTCACCAACCTGCCAAGTGAGTGGTGGCACTACGATTTTGGCGATCAGTTATGGGCTTATTATGACGCCCACGACCAGGCCTGCTACGGCCCGGCCGAGCTGGACACCATTGAAAACCGCTGGCGCCAACAGCTGGCGTAATGGCTGAGAAAAGCAGGAAGCTCGCACCAAATGGCGCGCTACGCCTGCGGAATCACCATGGGATAGCCCTCTGGCAACGCCAGTACTCGAGCCTTTAAACCAAACACCTTATCCAGCAGCCCTGGCTCCAGAATGGTGGTCGCCGAACCGTCTTCTACTATGCGCCCTGCCGCCATCATCACCAGACGGTCGGCGTAGCAAGACGCTACGTTCAAATCATGTACCACCGCTACAACACTGTAACCCTGCTCTTTGGCCAACTCCCGCAGCAGACTGAATACGGTTTGCTGCTGGGCCGGATCCAGCGCCGAAGTGCATTCATCCAATAGCAGGAGCCGTGGCCCGCTGGTGCTCCACAGTTGCGCCAGCACCCGGGCCAACTGCACCCGCTGCTGCTCTCCTCCAGACAAGGTTGGCACCAGGCGCTCGGCCAGCTCACCGATGCCCAGGCGTTGCAGCAGGTAATCAATCATTTCATTACACTGAGGCGTCGTTAAACCGGAGCACCCCAACGCCACAATTTCACGGGTTGTGAATGGAAAGCTGACATCCACCCGCTGGGGCATCACCGCCCGCTGGCGTGCGAGTTCCGCTCCCTTCCACTGTCGGATTTCACGACCAAACAGTTCAATGGAACCTTGGCCAAAAGCCAATTCGCCCGCCAGGGTTTTTAACAGGGACGATTTACCAGCGCCATTAGGGCCGAGCAACGCAACCAGCTCTCCCGGTTCGACGGTGAGTGACACATCTTGCAGTATTCGGCTTCGCCCTATGGTCAGCCCTAACTGCTTAGCCTTTAAAACTGTCATGGTGCCAGCTCCCTATGCGCCAATGCGCATTCTCATAAGCAGTACCAAAAAGAATGGCCCGCCTAACAGCGACATCATCAAACCAATGGGCAGTTCCGCCGGCGCCACAACTACTCGCGCCAAGCTGTCTGCCGCCACCAGTAAGACACCGCCTGCCAGTCCACTGGCGGGGATCAATACCCTGTGCCCAGCGCCGACAATTTGTCGTAACAGGTGCGGCACCACCAACCCAACGAACCCGATAAGGCCGGTTACCGCCACTGCCGCGCCAGTGCCCAACGCAGACAACACAACCGTCGCCCGCTTTACCCACTGCACCGAAAAACCCAGATGGCCAGCGACCGATTCACCAAGGGCAAACGCATCCAGGGGTTTGGCTAACACGGGGGCCAGTAACAGCGCCAGCAGCATCCAAGGGCCAGCAACTTGCAGGTCTTCCCAACTGGCGTGGCCAAGACTGCCCATGCTCCAGAAGGTCAACGAACGCAGTTCACTATCGTCGGCGTAGAATGTCAGCAGGCCGGTTAAGGCTCCGGCGACTGCATTTATGGCGATACCCGCCAGCAGCAAGGTTGCCACAGCAATGCTGCCGGAACGGCTGGCAACGCGCCAAGCCACCAGGGTGGTTAGCACCGAGCCCACAAAGGCGGCCAGAGGCAGCGCCCATCTGCCAGTGAGTATCGTCCAATCGGACAACCAACTGCCCCCAAGCACAATAACCGATACTGCCGCCAGTGCCGCTCCGCCGGACACCCCGATTAACCCAGGGTCGGCGAGAGGGTTGCGAAACAATCCCTGCAGCAAGGTGCCGGAAACAGCCAATACCGCACCGGTGAGAAATCCCAGAACCAGCCGGGGCATACGCACATCAAAAAACACCATGTGGGCTGCGGGTTTTGCGGCCTCAGGTTCCAGCAGCAGATTCACAACATCGCTGGTGCCCAGAGGATAAGCACCGTTGGTCAGCGAGAACAAAGCCGCCAGAACAGCCAGCCCAGCCAGAACCATAAAAATGAGACTGGCAGGCGCTCGCTTTGCAGTATCAGTCGCCATGGCGACTAGCCAGGGTGCTCTCTGCGGTGGGGGCTTCAGGCAGGATTCCGTCAAGTATCACCAGAGCCTCTGCCAATCTTGGGCCAAAGCTGAGTAGCATCATGCTGTCACCCACATACCGGTGGCCGTTTTTCCAGGCCGGCAGCTGGGCCAGCTCTGGCCAATCGGCAATCCGGAACTGCCCCGGCGCAGATTCAGCAACCACAATCGCATCGGGGTTGGCGCTGATGATCGCTTCGCGACTGGCAGGTTTGTAGCCACGGATATTGCTGACCGCGTTAGTCGCCCCGATCGCTTTCAGCAGGGCATCTGCACCCGTGTGGCTACCGCCGAATGAAACACCATGGCCACCCGCGGCCAACAACAGCAACACCTTGGGCGCCGAACCCCTTGCAGCCACCTTTTTATCGATGTCGGTAAAGACCACCTGCAATTCAGCGGCGAGCCTTGCCGCTGCTTCCTCACGGTCGACCAATTCACCAATGGCCATAATCCGCTGAAGAGTCTGCTCCGGGCTTTGCGCAACAGGCAACCGGGTGACTTTGACTCCCACCTGTTCCAGGCGCTGCAGGGTTTGTTCCGGCTCCGCTTCTTCGGTGGTGATCAGGTGATCGGGCTCCAGCGACAACACGCCTTCGAATGGCAAGGCCCGCAGATAACCTACTTTCGGCAGCTGATTGACGTCTTCCGGGTACTTGCTGGTGGTATCAACACCCACCAGACGATCCTCTACGCCCAGAGCAAACAATATTTCCGTCACCGCGCCATCGGCACTGACAATGCGTGAGCCTTTGGCACCTGCATTACTGGCACTTCCGGCATAAGCCGGAAGTGCCAGTAATGCAGCCAGCAGCAACCCGGTCAATCGCATAGCTTTGCCTCCAGCGCACGCACTTCGGCTTGCCAGTTTTCAGCTTCCACCTCGCCCGGCTTACGTTTGCCAAATACCGTCAGTACGATTTCCCCGCTGGCGTTATAGCCTTCCACTGAGGTTATGGTGCCATCCACAGAAGGCCGTTTTACCGTCCACCAGTCGGTCACATCGCCAGTCTTTGCATGCAGGTTAAAGCCAGGGTCCAGCACATTCATCCACTCACCTACTCGGCGAATATTGTCCACCTGGCCAGTCCAGATTTGCACAATGCCGGGGTTACCCACGAACACCATAATCGGGCACTGGTTGGTTTTTACTTGCTGTAAAAGCTCATCCAAGGGGGACTCAATGGAGTCGGTGCTGCGCTTGAGTTTTCGGGTGTAGGCCGGGCCAACCAGCTCTACCGCCGTTAGCCGGTCGACCTTGTTGCGTTTGAGCATGGAGTGGAAATGGTGCACGTCTTTCAGTGTTGCCCAATCCTGCTGTAGTGCTGATACATCAACACTAGCCGGGTCCACCCGCGGCTCTGGGGAGGGAGCTGCTTTCAGTTCCGGCACCACAGGCTGATCGGCTTTGTATTTCGCGACCAGTGCATCCCAGGCTTCAGCTTGGGTGCCTTTGGTTTTGTACACTTTCTGGATGGCTCGACCACTGGTATCAAAGAACTGCAGACTATGGCGAGTGCCGGAACGCACCTCTTCAACTACATGGAAGCCAAAGGTCCAGCTTCGAAAAAATACCCGCAGGTCCATCTCACCAACGGACAGCCCCATGGAGCCACCGCCGGTTACCTTGAACCCTTTCAGGTGGCCGGTAATCTCATGCACCATTTCATCGTTGCGGGCGAGCATCATCACTTCGCCAACGGATTCCAACTCGGTGAGCAGTGCACCAAAATCACTAGACAGCGGTGTGAGTGCACCTTCTTCACGACACAGCATCAGTTCCATTTCACTGACATCAAGCAGGTTCGCGGCGTTACGGATGCGCAGGTTTGGCTGCTCCGACAGCAACTGTTGCCAGCGGTCTTTTAGCGCAATTTCTAACTTAACCTCAGGGAATTCTATCGTTGCGTTCATAGTATTTACTCTGCTGCGGTTAGTGATGCGTTAGTCCAACGAACAATGGGTTGTCCTGAAACAGTGTCGTCACCGTAATAGCCGACGATCTGCACGGCATAAACAGGGGCTTGAGCATCGTTGGTATCGGTATCGATCAGGTATACCCGGAAGTTCGGGCGAAGTAAGTGCCCACCCGCCTGGTCGTATGCGTACCAGCTGGATGCGTTGAACACGCCACTGGTGGTGTCGGCCGCGTATCTTCCTGTTATGTCCTCGCCTGATCCTGGCGCAATGGTGGCGCTGGTATAGACCGCCAGATCATCCCACTTGAACGGCCCGAACACCCCGCCATTACCTTTGCCAGAGGTGCCACTGTTGCTTCTCAGATAGATATCTCGGCCAGCGAAGCCCAGCTTCACATCCCAATGTGCGGAGGTTTCGCAGTTCGCCGTTGAATCAGCGTCAAAATCAAAGCAAAGCTCACCACCTTCCGGGCCTATGAACCCGGTAAACGTGGCCGATTGGGTGAAGGTAGTGGTATCTGGAACCTGAACATCAAAGGCCACCGTAAAGCTCTTGATGCCCTCACCCGTGCGGGTAGGAAAATCCATCTCGGTCATACGCATGCGGGCGTAGCTGTTGCCTTCCGCTGACCGCAGCAACCAGCCATTGTCCGAATTGGCGTTCATGATTCCGCCGTTGGGGTTGTAGCTGTACCAGTCGTTACCAAAGTTATTGGTAATCGCATCGCTGATCCAATCCCGGCTGCCCGGCGCTGGATACTCTGCTAACAAAGCCTCTTCCTCTGATGACGCCGTGGCATTAACCAGAAGATTGAAATTGGGCTCGCCGGCGGCGTCATAAAACTTGTCCTGGGAGGTGGCCACTGCGCCAGCCACGCTGCCCGTTCCCGTAGCCCCGCCATTAACCTGAACCGTGTCGCGCTTGAACGACAGATGCCAGTCGGTGCGGCCTTGCGCCTCATCCGCCGTCATCTGCATGGTTGCGCCCGTGTTCAGGTTCAGATAAGTGGCTTGGCTATAGGATTTCGCATCAACCACCTGACGCTGAATCTCCGAATTGCCACCTGTTTCACCAGACCCACCAAGACTGTTCTCACTGCCGCCACAACCAGCCAGCAATACTACTGTTGCCGCCAACCCGAGCCCCCGGTAAATATCACTCATGCACTTTCTCCTTGTTGATCGTTCGTTATTTTCCAAATCCAAGCGTCACGCCCATGTACACAAACCTTCCTGCCACCGGGCCGAAGTCATCGGCATCGTCGAAATCACGCTGCTTATTGGTGAGGTTGTCGACGCCGGCAAACAGCTGCAGGTTGTCGCCAAAGGTCTGATTCAGTTTCAGATCCACCGTGGTGTAACCCGGGGACTTTTTGGTTTCGTCTGTATCCACGTATTCCGAACTCTGGTTGCGCATCCGCACCGACCAGTTCAGCCCAGGGATGCCGCCAGGCCCATCCAGGCCAAGCCGGGTTTGATGCTGCGGCCGATTGGGTAAAGCAAAACCGGTCGCCCGGTCTTCTGCCTGGGTGTAGGTGTACCCTGCGGTCACTTCCAAGCCTCGGGCGAATTGCCAGCCGGCGGTGGTTTCCACACCACGGGTGCGGGCCTTATCAACATTGGCGTATCGATACACATCCACACCGTCACCGCGGGCGGCGGTGGCATCAGCATCGAATTGGGTCTGGATTAAATCTTCAATCAGGTTCTGAAAGGCGTTAATTTCAAGCCATCCGGCGTTCAGGTAATTGACACCCCAGCCGAGCTGCAGGTTTTGCGACGTTTCGGGTGACAGGTCCGGGTTGCCTTCAACCACATAACCAAGCTGGCTGTGGTCAAACCGGTAATGGCGCTCTTTCAGGTTGGGCACTCGATAGCCGCCACTCCAACTGGCACGGAGGTATTGGCTGGCTGAGCTGTCTGGCGTCAACTCATAGCGGGTATTGATCTTGGGGGCGTAGTGGTCGCCGAAATCGGAATCCTGCTGGCCGCGTAGTCCGGCCACCCATTCCCAGCGGTGCGATGGAATCCAGGTGTCCTGGAACCAGACCTCCTTGCTGCTGCGTGAACGCTTACCGCCATCCAGTTCCATCTGGCCGTCAATCGTTTGCTCCAGAGTTTCATGGCGAAAATCAGCGCCCACCATCAGCAAGTGGTTCTTACGAACGGCAACTTCAGTGTGAGCCGAAGCCTGGGACAACACCTGATTCGCATCTCGGTGGTCAAACTCACCAAAGGCCGAGTATTTGTAGGTGTTGTCTGTGAGCTCTTCCCGCAGCAGATTCCAGAACACAGTTTGGGCATCGCTCATGCCATGCTCGCCACCCAGCACCGTGCGCCAGCGCTCGAAGGACTCTTCCTTTCCTTGCTTGAGAACCGTACCGGCCTTTTCGTTCAAAAACCGGGAGCCGGAGGCTTCATCAAAATATCCGACTTCCGCAAACAGCCGATGATCGTCCTGGGGCAACCAAACCAACCGGGTATTGAACTGGTTGCGATCGTATTCATCCCCTGGCCTCGCCCAGGTGGATGGCTCAGGATCAATGCCGTTGGATGCCTGGTGTGATCCGCTCAGGCGAAGCCGCAGTTGTTCGGTGCCCATGTCGATATTGGCTCGCCCGCTGTAGCGACCAAAATCGGCAGTGTCTCCACTGGGGTTTTGCTCGCCATAACTACCGCCATCAACCGTAACCTCTCCCCGAAAACCTGGCTCAAGGTCCTGGGTAATAACGTTGACGACGCCGCCAATGGCCGCACTGCCGTACTGTGCAGATCCCGCGCCTTTCACCACTTCAATGCGCTTTACATTCAGCAGCGCCAGCTGGCTTACATCCACCGATGAGCCGGTTGTGGCCGTGAGTGGCAGACCGTCTACCAGCACCAACACCCGGTCAGCACCAACACCCTGCAGCCAGACTTCCTTGCCTGCCTTGCCGTGGATGTTTCGCAACTGCACTCCGGCAACGTTCTCGATCGCCTCCGCAACGTTTCTGGCGTGGGTCTTTTCCAGTTCCCGGTCTGTTACAACTTCAGTCCGCACAGGAGTGTCACTCAGCATGCGGTTGGAGCGGGTACCGGTAACGACGATTTCATCGAGGTAATAGGAGGATTGCGGCGTGGTTTCCGCTGTCGCCTGCCCGCAAACACTCAGAGAAAGCAAAGCGATAGAGAACAAAGGCAGTGTCGAACGATTCTTCCCGCAGGCAGCATTCACTCACTTCAACTCCTCTCAAGCGGGCCAGGCTAACAACAGCCACCCCAAATAGTAACGAGAAGCATTCTTGTTTAGATTTTGATTTCTGTCAACAAAAAACAGGAGATTTCACGTAGAGAAGAAAAAAGAGGGAGCGGGCGGGTTGTCGTAACTATCGGCGGTCGCTGAGCTTGAACGCCACGGGAATGGACACGCTCAGGGTGTTCTGGGCGAGATCATCGGGAAAGGCTGGCAATGGTGCCGCATTCTCGAGCATGCGAATGACCGCCTTATCCAACTCAGGGTGGCCGGAAGGATCGGTAATACTGGATTCCACAATGCGTCCTTGGCGATCTATGGTAAAGCTGAGCCCAACCACCCCTTCCTGGCGCCGCAGGCGAGATGATCTTGGATAGCGTTTAGCGCGGGCGAGTTTAGCTGCGACCACCGCCAGATAGGAACTTCGCGCACCGGGATTGCCTCCAGAGGCACTGGCGCTGCTTTCGCCACTGCCAGCCTTGCGCGCCGGAGCAGCTGCCACATCCTTCGCCGTTTCGGTGTCGGGTAACGCTTGGGTAGAAGTCGTTGCTATAGGAGACTCCGGAACCGCTGGTTCCGGTTCAGGCTCTGGTTCTGGCTCTGGTTCTGGTTCAGGCTCCGGTTCAGGCTCAGGCTTTGGTGGCTCTTCTACGCTCACCTCTGCTGTTTGCCTGGGCTGCTCCGGCTCACTCACTACGGGTTCCGGTTTGGGAGGTGTCGGGATCGGTTTCGGTGGCTCGACAGTGGCCGGAGCCGCTTCCTGGGTTTCGGCCTCTACACCCAGATCACCCAGCATGCCAAGATCGATTTCAACACCCGCCTCCCCAGGAGCCTCAGCCCCTTCCGGAATGGTAGCGGTGCGTGCAAAAGCCGCAAGTACCAATAAATGAAGTGCCAGCGTCAATACCGCTGCACCGAGCCAGTGACGCCGTGCAATCATTCAGCGCCACCCTGGCGAGTCTGTAGCGCTACTTTTAACAGCCCTGCCTTTTTGATGTGGTGCAGCACTTTTTGCAAGGCTTCAACCGGCAGCATGGCATCGGCTTTGACCAGCACAGACACCCCATCAACCGTCTCCGCTTCATCCAGCATATTTCCCAATCTTTCTACCAGAAGATCCGGAGACACCTCAGCGTTATCCAGGTACATAGCACCTTCAGCTGCGACCAAAACCGTCGCTGAGTGCTCTTTTCCTTGAGCCGCTGTAAGAGACTCGGGGGCTTGAACCATCACCGCATCAGAGGCAGTGATTTGCCCGGCGACCATGAAGAAAATCAGCATCAAAAATACAATGTTGATCAATGGCACCAGGTTATCATCCGAAGCCAGATCCTTTTTCGGCGCGGTTGCTGAAAGCCTCACTTCGGCCCCTCTGCAAGCGACACGTGGGCAGCGCCAGCATTCTTCAAGCGATCCAGCAAAGTGATGAGCGCCTGCGTGTGGAGACCTGCATCAGCCTGAATAGCAAACACCGCATCGGGTTTAGCCGACACCAATTCAGCCAACTCATCGCGACTGGGGTCCCTGTAGACCCGCCCCTCCAGCTCAAAATGACCCTGATTAGAGGTTAGGCGAATCAGCTGTATGTCTTTCGGTGGCTCGGAATTACTGTCGGCAGGCGAAGCAACATCCAGCTGCCGCCAAGTAATAAACGTGGATGACAGCATAAAAAACAACAGCAGAATGAACACCACATCAATCAACGGTGTCAGGCTGATGCCTTTGGCCCGCCTTACCGGTGAGGCATCAAGCTGCATTCCGCAGCGCCTCCGATGATGCCGCGGTCTCAAACGGCGGCAGCGTGGGCGAGCACGTAAAAACCCTTGTGACCGCATCGCTCATAGTTGCAGATACCCGCTCAACCTTACGCTCGAGCCAGGAGTGCACGGCAACAACAGGTATGGCCACGGAGAGGCCAACGGCGGTTGTCAGCAACGCTTGCCAGATACCACCGGAAAGCACGGAAGGATCCACCTGATTGCCAGCGGCTTCCATTTGCTGGAACGCCACAATCATTCCCATAACGGTACCGAGCAAACCCAACAACGGGCTAAGTGAACCAATCACCTCAAGGGGCCGGAAAAAGCTGCGCAGATCGTTCAAGTACCCCGTAGCCACTCGCTCTACTTCTTCACGCAGGATCCCATCGTCTGTGGTATTCAGCTGCCCTTGCATTGCCATAGCCACAACGGATGAGATGGGCCGTCGCACATTCAGGGCCCTCACTGCATTCCTGCGGTCACCCTTTTTCCAAAGGCTTAGCGCAGCGTCCACATCAGCTGTGCTCTCTGCGCGCGCCAGCATGAATTGCCACATTTTGACCAGAATGATGGTCATGGCAACCGCAGAAAACACCGCGAGAATCCACACCACCGGGCCGCCAGTAACCAACAGCCCTTGTAGCTGTGCAAAAAACGGAACAGATAAACCAGCGCCCACAACGCTCCCCCTCGAGTAAACAGCAACAATTTTCGTGAATGCTAATTGTTATCATTTACCTTCGCAAGGGCGCCAAGGGATCTTTGACTGTAAGGCAACAAAGCCGGCTGTTTGATTTTTGTGCAGAAATAGCGTAACATGCTGATTATAGTTATTTTTTAAAAGGAACATTTTCTTAGTAAAACAAGGAGAATATTATCACTATTAATCAAGGCGATCGTATTTTTCACCCCGGTCATGGCATCGGAATCGTTGAATCCATTCTCAAAAAGAGTTTCTCTGGCGAGGACAAAACCAAGTTCGTAAAACTTTATTTCGAACGTGACGACCTCACCTGGCTGGTGCGCGCCAATGATCTCCCAAGCAACATTCGCTTCCCCATGAGTGCTCAGGAAGCGAAGAAGATCATCAAGCATGTGAAGAGCTGGCAAGGAAAGTTAAGCGAACAGTGGAAAGCCCGCTCAACCGCAAACCAGGCTGCTATCGACAAAGGCGACCCCTACGGTTACGCCGAGATGGTTAAAGGCCTGAGCGTTATGCAAGAGGAAAACCCGCTGAGCATGACAGACCGCAGGCACCTGAACCTCGGCATAAAGTTTTTGTGTGAAGAACTTTCCAGTGCACTGGGCAAAACGCAAGAGCGGGTACAGCAGCTTATAGAAGAAGCTTCCAGGTCAAAGCCAACCGCAGCCTGACCCACAGGCAGCGCGAGCTCATAATCCAACGTGTGCTCAGTACTTTTAAGGCCTTACGCGAGAGCGTAGGGCCTTTTTCGTTACAATGTGGGCGCAAGCTCTCAGCGATTCATAACACGAGGACGTTTTCATGAAGAAATTTATTAATGCGAACCTATACCGCAACAGCGATGCCACCGAAATCCTCGTGGAAAATGGCGTAATCCGAGCAATTGGTACTAACCTCCCCTCGGCAAAGGAAACAATCGACCTGAAAGGCCGCCTCGTTGTGCCCCCTTATGTGGATGCCCATCTTCACCTCGACTACGTCTACACCGGCGGCAGCAAAGGAGCCAAGAACAACACAGGCACGCTGTTCGAAGGCATTGCCCGTTGGCACGATGTAAAAAAGAACCAATCGTTCGAAGATGCAAAACAACGAGCACTACAGGGCATACAGGAAGAAGTCTCAAAAGGTGTGCAATTTATCCGCACCCATATCGATGTATGCGATCCGAATCTCACTGGGCTGAAAGCCATGCTGGAGCTTCGTGAACAACTGAAGGATAACGTCACCATTCAGATCGTCGCTTTCCCCCAGGAGGGGATGTACGCCTACAAAGGCGGTGATGAAATGGTGGAAGAAGCCCTGAAGATGGGCGCCGACTGCGTAGGCAGCATTCCACACTTTGAATGGGCGCGGGAAATTGGCGAAAAGTCCATTCACCGTACCGTTGAACTGGCTGTTAAATACGACAAGCTCATCGACGTGCACTGCGATGAAACCGATGATGTGATGAGCCGGTTTGTTGAGCTCTTGAACGCCCTGGCCATGACCGAAGACATAGGCACACGCACAGCGGCCAGCCACACCTGCTCCTTCGGTTCGGCCGACAACGCCTATGCGTTCCGCATGATGAGGCTGTTCCAGAAATCGGGCCTCAACTTCATTGCTCTTCCCACTGAAAACGCCTACCTGCAAGGCCGCCAAGACACCTACCCAAAACGCCGGGGCATGACTCGCGTTAAAGAATTCTGGGAGAGCAACATCAACGTCTGCTTTGGCCAGGATTCCATCAACGACCCCTGGTATCCGGTAGGCAACGGAAACCTGATGAACATCCTGGATAACGGCATTCACATGGCGCAAACCATGTCGATGGATCAACTGGATACCTGTCTTGATCTGATCACGTTCAACGGTGCAAAAACCCTGAACGTGGAAAACCAGTACGGGCTGGATGTTGGCAAGCCAGCTAACTTTCTGGTGCTGGATGCCACCAGCCCGTTTGAAGCGGTTCGCCAGCGGGCGGATGTGCTGGCATCAATTCGTAATGGGGAATATCTGTTCAAGAAGCCCGAGCCCAGTTACGACATTGAGCTGGACCTGTTCGGAAAGACCAAGTAACGCTTTTTCGACGAAAAAGGGGAACGTAGAAGTGACGTTCCCCACAATTTTACATTTCTACAACAATCTATTTGTTTGTAACAGCCAGTAAATTAAGGAGAATCCCCGCCATTAAGCAGAGTACACAACCAAAAACGGCGATAAGGGATTCAGGATGTATTTCAAAGGTGCTGCAGCACTCGGGTTAACCGGCATTTTACTTTCAGGCTGCGGAGGAAGTTCCTCAAGCGAAACAATCACCGAATCTCAGCACGCAATCAACTTACCTGATGCCGTCTCGATGGTGAGTTACCAGTACCAACCTCAGCATGACGCCCTTCCGGGCACGGTAAGATACAGCGGAAACAACCTCCCGAGCTGGGCCTCAGTTGATGCAGCAACCGGAATCATTTCGGGTACCCCGGGCCCGGAAGACGCATCGGCACAGGTCGACCTATCGATCACCGCATCCAACGGCTCTCATCGCCTGATCCTTAACGACTCGATACAGGTGGCGCACGCTGCTGCGTTCCTGAATCCGCCAGCATTGGATTTCTATGCCAAGGATTTTGATGGCAACCCGCGGGAGCCGAGAAACGACCTTTCAGGGGGCGAACTAGAAGGCGAAGTTCAATTTGTACAGTCTCACTCCGTTGCGCCCGCAAAGAATTTTGAGCGCAACACAACCGACGAGACCAAAAGCAAATACATGCCCCGGCTGACGGCGCTGCGGGATACCCTGCTCCTGTTTGTCCCCAAAAATGGCATTGAGCCAGTAACCATGCATGCAAAAGTAAGCGTTAACGGCGAGCCCTTGATGACGCTACCAATGGCACACCCAAACGACTTGCCGAAATCAGACGTTACGGGCGCTCAACCCATTCAATACTCCAAGCAGGCATGGTCCGTCAATCTGCCTTGGGATACCGTAAGAAACGGTTTGTCTCTTGAATTTGTTGCGGATAAAGGCGCAGACGGCAGAGTTTCCGGCTACTTGCCTACCACCGATATCGACATTGGCGAAGCCTCCCGAATTGTCTTCCAGAGTATTCGTTTAGGCATGCTGACCGAGCCCGGACAGAGCGATGGGCACTACACGCTTCGGGATCCTGTGCTGGCTGCTACAGATTACTTCCAGACCCTACCTGTCTCAAAACTCGTTATGGGCAGCTACGCCGATGCCGTGCTCAACCGGGTAATCATCCGCTCGGGCACCATATATGACAAAGACATTGATGGTAGCAGCCAGGTTGCAGGTGACGTATACAGCGGCGACATGCGCGAGAACGTTGGCAAATCGCAGGTCAGCGTTGGCATAAACATGGCCAACTTTGGATATACCAGCAATAACATGAATCAACAGCACCCTCATGTCTTCAAGCAGATAACCAATCACCACGCCTGGGGCATGTATACCAATGGCCGCGTTGATCACGGCCTTAGTGGCGGCAATGGTATCGGAACGCTTTATCACTCCTGGGGTAATGAAGCCAGCCATGAATGGGGCCACGCCTATGGCCTCGGCCACTACCCTGGCCAAGGCCTGACCGATGATGGGCGCTGGGCGGTTCATCACGCTGACAGTGGCTGGGGATACATTGCACACCGCAACCGGATGCGCGCAAACCTTTTTGGCTTGAATGATGAGGGCGCCTACAACTACAAGCGGGACGCCATGTCAGGCGGCTCTGATGGCGGGCCTTTCTCTGTTTACACTCACTACACGGGCTATACCGCAAGAATCATTCAAAACGATCTGGCCAGGCCTCCCATTCCAGACGCCAGTTACCCCAATGGCTACAAAAAGTGGAATACAAACACCGGCCAATACGAAAATCATTCCAGCTCACATCCGGCACCTGTGAGTGTTGGAGTCCCGGTTGCCACGATTCTGGGCGGCTATGATCCCGATGGCTCCAACGCAGTGATCTATCCGGTATTTCACGGCAACTACGGGAACCTGTTCGATCTGCCGGAACCTGATCTCAATTCCACCGCCAATCAGTGTTGGGTAGAGGTGAACAACAGCGAGGGCGAGCAAAAGCACATCAGCGTTAAGTCCTCCCGGCATAGTTCGAACAGCATCAACCAGCTTCACTTCAATTTGCGGGCAGACTTCAAGCCAACCAGCGCCAGCCTTTATTGCCGGCGCGATGGCACCGACGAAAAACTCGCAGAAACCGCCTTTAACGGTGAAATCCCTGAGTTGCCCCCTGTGGCGATCGTTGGCCAGGAAGCGGGATTCCAGCAGTTGCAAGCAACGGAACTAGCAGTAATTGAAGAAAAGCTGGAAGCTATGGACGCTGGCCGCTTCAATACCTTGAGTGGTGATCTGGCGATTCAGGTAACCAGCTATACTGAGCAAGAGTTGAAGGATGGGCTGTCTGGCCCGGCATGGCAGTTGCTGCAGAAGATCAAACGCGACCAGAAGCTGGCCACAGAGATTGCGGTTATCCTGGCCAAGGCCCGGCTTGAGAACCTGTCTCCAAGCGAGACGAAAACACAGCTGATGCAATCACTGACCGCCAGCGGATTGATTGAATCGATAGACGATATACTGCTGACTGGCGACGTTATCCAGGGGAGCGGTGTATATTTCGACACAAACCTTGTGGATGCCCTGTACGTTGCCGTGACCGAAGGGCCAGATGACATTACTAATGCCAGCCACTGGGTTATGGATCTCAAAAACCGCATTCACCCGGTGGCAACGCCTTGGCAATGTCTGACCCCCTCAGGCGAGCGTCTTGGGTTGGCACTCTGCCAGCAGGACAACGCTGCACAGCGCTGGACTTACAACTCGGATAAACAACAATTGCGCAATGAAGGTAGCGGCAAGTGCCTCGATTATGCTCGCCACAACGGTACCCTCATCACTTATGGCTGTTCCGGTGAATGGAATCAGCAATGGACGGGAGTTACCACCTCACAGAGCAAAATGCTGTCGCTGCTGGATGGCAATCTGCTATCAGATGTCTACGGAGCCCTTCTGGCTGACTGACATCGGCGCCGGGCGCGCTCTGTGACAAGCCTTGGCGGGCTCACGACACCTGCAAGGTTGATTTGAGCAGCTCCAGGGCCCTTTTGCTTTTCAAGAATCGGGTCATTTCAGCCGCCGGCAAGGGCCGGCTTAGCACATAGCCCTGGAGCTGATCACAGCCTTCACCAGCAAGATAAGCGGCTTGCTCCGGCGTTTCCACGCCCTCGGCGGTTGAGGTCAGCCCCAGGCTTTTGGCAATAAAAAGTATTGCCGAGACGATGGCTGCGTCCTTTGGGTCGACCAGCATATCCCGCACAAAGCTCTTATCGATCTTGAGCTTGCAGATAGGCAATTCCTGAAGAAGGCTCAAGGACGAGTATCCAGTACCAAAATCATCCAGCGAAATAGTCACACCTTTTTGGCGCATCTTATCGAGATAGCCAATAACCTCCGGCCGGATCTTCATCAACGCAGTTTCGGTGATTTCGAGTTCAACTTGCCAAGGTTTCAGCCCGTTCACCTCCAGCACCTCATCAACAATCGCTATAAGATTCTGCCGCTGAAGCTGTATAGCAGACACATTGACGGACACACAGGCATTGCTGAGCCCAGCCGCCTGCCAAACACTTAGCTGGCGCCCGGCCTCACGTAGAGCCCACTCACCTATGGGCAGAATCAAACCGCTATCCTCGGCGACCGGAATAAATCTATCCGGGTCGATAGCGCCTTCTCTCGGGTCATTCCAGCGTAGTAACGCTTCCAGGCCAACGACTTTACCGGTGCTGGCCTGCACCAGTGGCTGATAATAGAGCTCCAACTCGTCATTACTCAACGCGCGCCTTAAACCGGCTTCCAGGGAGATATGTTCCAACGCCGCACGGTTGTAAGTTGCAGAATAAAATTGAAAATTGTTGCGACCCTGCTCTTTGGCCTGATACATCGCGGCATCGGCACGCTTTATCAAATCGTCTACCTCAGTCCCGTCATCCGGAAACAATGAGATTCCGATGCTGCTACTGCTATATATCTCTTCATGCCCAAAATGGAACGGCGCTTTCAGTGCATCAAGAATGCGTGAGGCAACTTTTGCCGCATCCTGGGAGTTATCAACCTTGGGCAGCAGGATAACGAACTCGTCACCGCCCAGGCGGGCGAGGATACCCGAGGTGTTCTGGGGTACTTCCGGGTGCACCACATCTTCCATCCTCAGTACCGATGTGAGACGAGCGGCCGTTTCCTTGAGCAATAGATCACCCACTTGGTGGCCCAGGGAGTCGTTGACCCGTTTGAAGTTATCGAGATCCAGAAACAACACGGCCATTTTGCCATCTTCCCGACGGGCAAGAGAAATCATGCGGCGCAATGTCTCGTGGGCTCGGAATCGGTTGGGTAGGCCCGTCAAACTGTCGTGATAGGCCAGTCGCTCGATTCTGGTACGCGAGGTGTCCAGATTGCCAGCCATCTCCTGAAAGCTCTGCACCAACTGCCCTAACTCATCCTTGCTGGACAAGGCTATCTTGGGCGCGAGATTGCCATGGCCTATCTCGCGTATGGCTCTCATCAGGGTTTGCAACGGCCGAACCATAAGCAAATTCATGGAAATAAACAGCCCGACAATCATCAACACCACGGTGCCGAGTATGATCCAGGCAACCGTCGTCCCCAGCTGCTGACTCTCTTTGAGCAATTCCCGCTCCGGCAGCACGCCAATCATCAGCAAGCCTTCGTGTAATCGCCGCGTTGCCAAAAGACTCGCTTCCTGCTGATAGGTCGCCGGCACAAGTTCCTCACTGTTTTCCGCCCCGGAGATCTTGGTCAACAGGGATTCGGGTATGCGCTGACCCAATCGCGAGCGGTTCCGATGGAAAAGAATCTTGCCTTCGTCGTTGATGATAAGCGTATGGCCGTCTTCACCAATCCGGCTGGCAGCCATTTGCTCCACCATAAAATCCAGCCCCATGGTGACAACCAGATAACCACGCAGTGTCGGCTTGCTGTTAAGCGGGTCCTGAGTGGTTGGGTCGATTAACCGCATGGGCCGCCCGACTTGCAGTGATACCGTGCTGCTACCGGGGGTAGAGGTAACCCAGACAAACGTCTCACCCTCAAACTGGCGAAGCTCCTGGAAGAACGGTGTGCCCCCTTCTTCTTCGCTAAAATTCGACGCCGGCGCCAAGGCGACACGGGCATCTTCATAACCATCGGGCAGCAGGTATCGGATCTCAGTGTAATCGGGGTAAGCACGCAGATAACTGGAGAACAGCTTAAGCAGTGAAGGCAGCATCAATGCATACCGCTCTTCCTCATCCTCTGTGAGCGCATAGGCCCGCATCAGCGAGGCATCGGCAAACAGTTTCGCGTTAGCTTTGGCAATGTCCCTATGCACCTGAAAGTTACGCGCCATTTGATCCATTAGCGTCGTCATCTGGCTCGAGCTGCGTTCTACCGCCGTCGAACGCAGCTGGTCATAGGCCAACCAGCCCAGAATCATCAACGGAATAACCGCTAAGGGTACGACGACTAACAGAACCTTGGCATGAAGACGCATAGGCGTATCTGGGACTCAGTTGACGAGGCGCGAATAGATGACTGCGCGGTTCTTTTTGGCGCGAGGAGGCAGACGGCTATAGGCTTCCGAATTGTCCAGTGCCTCCCCTATTGGATAGATAACCTCGTCATCTCTGAAGCTCCCGGGCAGCAAGGCTTCGGCAGCCTGATTCGGGGTTGCATAATAGACATACTGGGCCAGCCGCGCGGCAATCTCAGGCTCATTGAGAAAATCGATGAATCGCTTGGCATCCGCTTTTCTGGTGGAGGCTCGGAGTACCCCCAGATAATCAGTCCAGATATTGCTACCTTCCTCAGGGAGTACAAACACAACATCGTCACTGTGCTCCTGCAACATGCGAGTGTCGCCGTTGTACATCATGCTCATGACAACCTGGCCGGATAGCAGGGCAGAGTCTTCATTCAGGGAAATGTAACGATAGGTTTTAACGGAGGGTGCTTGTGCATGCAGAAGCGCTTCCGCTTCTCTCAGCTCTTGCCTGTCAGTGCTATTAAGCGAGTAGCCCAGCGCCTTGAGCGCTACACCAATCATATCCGCACTGTCGCCGATCATGGCGATTTTCCCCTGTAGCTCTGCCACTGGCTGCAACAGGTCCATCCAGCTTGTCACCTCGAAGGGAACCAGATCTTTACGGTAGACAATGCCGAGTGTTCCCCAGAAATAAGGCACACCATACTCTTCGGCTTTTTCAAACGCGGAACGCCAACGTGGGTCCACATGCGCCAGATTGGGAATACTGGATTCACCAAGAGGTTCGAGCCAGCCGCGCTTGGCCAGAATTCGGATTGACGCCCCATTGATGAGCACAACATCAAAGCCCTTGCCTTCGGTCTCAAGCAGCAGTTCGTCCCTGGAGGTATCGGAATCGAAATAGCTTTGCTTTACTGCGATACCCGTGCGCTGCTCAAACTCTAAAAGAATCTCAGGATCCATGTAATCCTGCCAGTTGAGGAACACCAGCTCCCTTGATTCAGCGGCTTGGACAAAAGCTGTAGTGACGAGCAAACAAAGCGTTAGCCATAGAGCTTTACTTGAGCGCATATTCTTTCCCACCGTCTACAGGCAACAGCGCATTCAGCCCGCCCTGTGCTACGAAACAACCTTGAACAATCCTACAGGATTCATTGGCTTCGATCCCCTGCTATGGGCAACTTGCTTGCACACCCTCTACTTTCACGGTTCCACTCACACCTTCCCAAGCACCACCAGGGCTAGCGACACCTTTGGTTCTGAGGCGATAGCTGCCCGGAGCCAAATTACGGGGTAGCTTCCAGCTAACCGTGGCTTCCGAGGTGCCAGTGAAGGGCAAATCCAAAGGCATGGGCGGCAAGTACTCGGGATGCCACGTGTACAGCAGGGCCGGATGGCGATCGGTGGCGATCACCGCCCAGCTGCCATCTTCTTCAAGTCTTTCTGTAAATGCATAGCTGTCATTGAGCATCAAGTCGTTGCGGGGGTGACTGGCCTGAAACCGGGCTGAGATCTGATCGCCAGGTGCCGCCAGGGCGGGAACATCCTCGATCAGCGCCCCAAAACCCTGGGCGCCGGGGCGGTCACCCGCTAAGTAAGGAGGCCTGCGCAACATCGGGATGACATCCGGATAAGCCGGGCCCTCTGGCAAAGCCGTTCCTTCCGCCATCGAGACCGCCAGCTTTCTTAGCTCCTGAGTAACAGCGGCCAGACTCCAAGGACCAAATACCGTGGACGCGCCCTCGTATTGCTGACTGGCGTACTCCTCACGTGTGGTCAGATAGTGGTTGTAACCATTCGACAGGCCGGCGATGACCACCGTGTTTACACCCACCGACGCCAGCTCTTCCAGCACCATCGCCCTTATTCGTCGGGCAGAGGTGGTGGTCAGCTCCCATGGCAAGCCAACCAAAGCGAGATTACCGATACGGAACACCTGAAATGGCTGCACCGCCGGTTCGAGATTGAGGGTCAGGCCGAACAGCTTGCCCAGTGCGCCGGACAGGCTATCGAATACCTCCCCGGCATTGGTGAACATCAGCACCGGCTTTTCAGCATGGCAACCCAACCCCAGCCCCGGCAGCTGCTGCGCTTTGCACATCAACAAATCACCGAGAATATTGAAAGGAAAAGTAGCGCTGGGGATATCAAGGGTGCCGCCGCACGCAAGCCCTTCACGACTCAAAGGGCCTGGCCCATCTTCTGCACCGGCCGGGAAGGACAGCCCGAGAGCTGCGTTACAGGTTTGTTTAACCGTGGCATCAAGCTCTGGGGGATGCCGCAGGCTTGCCAGTACCTGCGGATCTGTGACGGTGACTTCGTTCATCTGTACGTGCATTAACCGGTAGTCCACCCCACCGGTCAGCGGCTGGCCGGCCTGCCAAAGTTCCAGCGCTTTGGCCAGCTGCTTTGTTCCGGAGATTGCATTGGAATCCATCGGCGTTTCACCGCCACCACGGCGGGGGTCCGGGTGGGGAAATTCATTAATGAAAATATTAGGGGAAACATCGCCTTCATCGGCTTGGGCAAAGGCGGCCACGAAGCTGTCGGTGGCTGGATCGCCTCTATAATCCGTGGCCATGATTTCTTCATAACCCAAGGAGGCGAAGCCCTTCATATCGGAGCTGACATAAGGTACCTCGGGCCCCATAACCGTAGGATGCACACCAAACCAGTTGATGACCCCTACGGAGTTGCCGTTCTGGCGCCTCAGGTTCAGCTGCACCATGGTCTTGTTAACATCAACCTCTTCGCCCCTTACGTTCAGATACTGTTGCCGCTCCTGTTCCGGATTCATGGCATAAGCAGGCCGCGAGCGGTTGATGTTGGTGTTGAGCAGTTCGCCCTCAGCCAAGGAAATAGGCGCGGGCTTAGGATTGGCTTCAATGTTGTAGTGGGCACGGGAGATGGCGTCTGCAATTCCGTTCACTATGGTGCTGTATACCAGCGAATCGAAACCCAAATGCAACGAATTCCCGGCTTCGTGGTGGGCGTAGCCGGCAGGGCCATTGTGGGTGTGGGTGGCGGAAAGCATGAGATTATCAGAGTTATATACGCCCGCCAGCTCCGGGTCCGCAGCCAGCGCATTGAGCACCCCAACCCGAATGCTTCCCCACATCAAGCCGATGTCGGCGGACACGAACATTATCCGCTTGCCATTGCAGGGTGATTCCACCGCAAAAGCCCGCGCATATTGCCGCTGATGAAGGCCGTGCATAACCTGGCCTGTGTCTTCCCAGCCGGCACCACTTTTCAGCGCCACAGGGCCAGTAATATCCGACAGGCCACTGCCAAAGCGGAACGCTCGATTATCACTGCAAGGCGTTCTTCCGAACTCTGCCGGGATAGCAGGCTTTCGATGACCAGGCGGGTGTGTTGATGGGGCATCCAGACCTGCCCCAACCTCCCGAAGCGGGCTTTCCATAACACACTGCGCCAACGCCGGGTTCGCGAAGGGTTTTGGGGCTTCCCTGCTCGCAGCATAGGGTGCCACAACCGAGGCGAAGGCCAGCAAAAATAAAGCGTAAAACCTCACCTTGATGTTGTGGATCACGACTGGCTCCAATCAATGCCGTATTTCTTAGCCGGCACAGCATAGCGCCAGATTGCTGCGATGCATTGACTGCACTGACTCAGGCATTAAAAAAATAACCATATAACAAACGGGAAATTGCGAAAACCACTGCCACAACGTACTCTAGCCCACTTTTTTGTGTACGGACGCACCATGGGTATCAAGAACGAACGATTACGCTGGCAACTGGCTTCCGGCGTTTTACGAGCCTTCCACCTGGAACGCTTGGCAAGCAGATATAGCCGCAGAACCGTGATGGCTGGCTTCAACCTCGTGAATGGTGGCGTAAGCATCGCTCTGGTGTCTTTTATCGCGCTGATCACTCAGGAAGCCTTTATTTTCCCGTCTTTGGGCGCGACTGCTTTTATTCTTTTCTATGTACCCATGGCTCAACCAGCCTCACCAAGAAACACTCTGTGCGGACATTTAATTGGCGCTTTGATGGGGCTGTTAGCGCTGTATCTGTTTGGCTTACAGGATGCGCCCTCAGCATTTGTCAGCTCTGTGGATTTACCGCGCGTGGGTGCCGCCGCCGTGTCTTTGGGCTTGACCAGCTGTTTGATGGTTTTACTGAAAGTTGCCCATCCACCCGCAGGCGCCACTGCGCTGATCGTATCTTTGGGGCTTATGCCCAACCCTTCCCAATTACCTATTTTGATGGCAGGTGTACTTGTGTTACTGGTGCATGCGTTCTTGATGAACCGCCTGTCGGGCATTCCCTACCCGTTGTGGTCATCTGATGCGGCTGGGCCAGCACTGTCCCTAAGCCCCGAAAGGCCGTAATAGAGCTATAGCACGGGCATAGTAAGGGCACAGCACGGCCACCGCGCACCACTCTTAACGCGTCCACATCCCCGCTTATCGAACTCGGCGGCGACGGTTTTTTGGCTCAAAAAGTAACCAAATAGCGCCATATTTTACACCATTTAACACGCTTGCCCGATAGGATTGCATCATCCAAATACCCCGGAGATGCACAATGTCCTTCCATACAAGCTCACGCTCAAGCCTCTTTATCATCGCGCTGAGCTCACTCCTTACCGCCTGTGGTGGTGGCGATTCTTCAGCCCCATCACCTCAAACACCCAACTCATCGGTGACCACGCCCGGCGACAACAACACCCCGGAAGAAACCCCGGAGCAGAAGTTTTGGGTGGAAGGTTATGCCGTTAAGGGAGCTGTGGACGGTGGGCTTATCTCGATCTGGCATCACGAAACCGACGCTATGGCCAGCACTATGGATAGCAACTGGGTAAAAATCGGTGACACCGTCAGAACCAACGAAAACGGTGGATTCCGGATCTCAGTACCTGAGGCCTATTCAGCTGAGCCGCTAAAGGTGATTCTGCAGTCAGATACTCAAACCCTCATGCGCTGCGATGCCCAACCTTCGTGTAAAACACCTTCCGGAGTCAGCATCAGCTTTGGCGAATGGTTCTGGCCGGGTAACAACCTGGAGCTGAAATCCCTTGTGGTGCCGTCCAATGCCAACGAAGGTGTTGTTTTAACACCACTGGTAACTCTGGCATTTGAAAAGTTTCTCAAGTCATCGGATCACAGCGTTTCCCGGTTCACGGAATTGCTTCGCAATCAGGAAGAACGCTTTGGCCTTGGTGCGGGCGCCTTGCTGGAGAAGCCAATGGACCTTGCAGCCGCAGATTTGAGCAGCATTCAAGCCCGGGACCTGAAAACCGCCTTGTTGAATATTGCCTTTCTTAGCCTGGTAGACGGGCAACAATGGAAGACACTGGGCGATGTTCTCGGTGCTGCCAAAGAGGTTTCAGAGCCCAATGGTGACCTGCCGCTAAGCGCCGGAGAGAATCTGGACCTGAGCGTTGAGCTGCTAACTGTCGCAGCCATTGTGCAGGCGGACCTACTATGGGACGTGCTGAAAGGAGCCGGCGTTAAAGATGCGGTTATGGACAACACCCTTGCAAGCCTCGAACAAACCCTGGGCTCCACAATGCCGACAGTTCCGCCAGCGCCGGAACCCGTTCCTGACCCGACACCTGAGCCAACGCCAGAGCCTGCCCCCGAGCCGGAGCCAACGCCAGAACCCGAACCGGCGCCTGAACCAGCCCCAGAGCCCGAGCCCGAGCCAACACCTGAGCCTGAGCCAGCTCCGACTCCTGAGCCACAGCCAGAGCCAACTCCGGAGCCAATAACGGGTAACGCAACAATGAACTGGAATGCGCCTGCGACCCGCGTAAACGGAGAAGCACTGGCGATGGGTGAAATTGACAAGTACATCGTTAAATATGGCACAGAAGAACGTGTTGATGACAGAACGAATGAAATCACTGTAGAAGACGGTCAAGCAATGGAATACCAAGTCGCCGGCCTTACCGAGGGTACCTGGTATTTTGCAATGAAAACCGTAGATACCAACGGCCTTGAAAGCGACTGGTCCGTTTCTGTAAGCAAAACGATTTCCCGGTAACTCCGGGAAATCAACCTTAGCCTCAGCTGGAGAGCCGGTCTTTTACACCTGGATCCTCTCCGGCCTGAAGCTGCTCAAGGCTTCTCTCATGCCGAAAAGCCGTTGGTGTAGTGTTCATGATTTCCCGAAAGGCACGATTGAAGGAGCTGAGGGTTCGGTACCCCACATCCAGAGATATGTTGAGCACAGGCTCTTCTGGCGTATCGATCAGGCGGTTCGAAGCCTCCGCGATCCGAAGGTGGTTGATGTAATCACTGAAGTTACGATACCCGAGCTTTTGATTAATCAAACGGCGTACTCGGTACTCCGGAATACCCAGAGCATCAGCCAACTGTTTTAACGCCAGTTTTTCCCTCTTGTAGAACCCGCCGTTCATAAGCTCTTCCAGTTTTAACCCATCATCACTATCAACTTGCCGTGGCGCATCAACCAGGGCGCAAGCTTCCGGTTCCGGCTGTTGTTCACATTCAACCGACTGCTCGCCTGGCGTCAGTTCCAGCAATACATCACGGGACGAAATAATACAGAACAGAATCGCCAAGGATGCCAAACCCACAATCATGCCTCTGGTCGCCTCAGGGTAGATACCAAAATTCAGACTGATGGTTGCAGTACCCACTGCACTGCCCAAAATCAGCAACAGCGCCAAGCGAAGTTTTCTGCGCGCTTCAACCAGATCGTTACGCCAATGGCGAACCACATAGATTACGCCATGCAGCACAACCACATACTCAAACCACTGCCCCAATTTCAGCCCCAAAAACGCACCCACATCAGACCAGTGCCCAGCCTCTATGAAAGGAGTGGATAACGCGGGGGCAGCAAAGCTGTATAGCGCCATTGCGCCCCATACGCTGATTAACCGTGGGCGCGACGCAAAGACAAGCTGGCAAAGCACCCAGAACAAAGCGGGCAGCGCGGTTTGAAGATCAGAGGTTAGCCAACGCCAGTGAGCCGGAGCGAGCGGGTCCATAAGGTATGCAACTGATGCGAGGATGATCAGAAGAAAGACTTTTCCCACCCGCAGGTGCCGGAAGTCTCGCCAGGAAATCA
Source organism: uncultured Marinobacter sp. (assembly GCF_947488835.1). Classification (GTDB taxonomy): domain Bacteria; phylum Pseudomonadota; class Gammaproteobacteria; order Pseudomonadales; family Oleiphilaceae; genus Marinobacter. Next base: position 109,985 of record NZ_CANLBK010000003.1, read on the forward strand.
GGAACAGAGCAGCCAGAGAACCCAAACCGAACCCAGTGAGCGCGAGCAAAGCGAACCCCTCGATTGTTGATGTTATTATTTTTTATCAAGTATAGGAGGAATTCAGAGGATTGTGCGTCGACTGGTTTGCACCCTTGAAAGCGGCGACAGCAAATGGAATAGTCGCCCGCCCGTCACTGGTGACGAACGGGCGACTATCAACTATTGAGGCTGTGTCGCAACCCACTGCTGATTGCTACCACCATGGTGCTGCCACATCACCAAAGCCTGGCCTGCTGCATCCATAGCGTAATTGCCATTTTGCTTAAGCCGGAAGGACTTATCGGCATGCTGCTCGAACTGCTGCGCATCACCGGTGCTGCAAGCAGCGAGCACCAGCGGTGTGCCGTTGGCGGCCTGAGCCGAACTGGAAACACACAGGTTAGGGTCAAGCCCGGAGCGCAACACGCCCGGCGTGGGCTGCCATTGCCACAGTTGCGCGTCGGCGCCCGAGCAATCTGCAAGGTTCAATGACGAGCCGACACCGTTCGCAGTCAGGCACAAGCCAGATCTGGCGCTTCGGTATTCCGCCAGGCGACCGCTCGCGGAATCCATGCGCAACTCCCACTGCTGATTCGCGTTACCGTGGGACTGCCAGAACCCTACCCAGCCGCTGTCATAGGCATCCAGCGAGTGGCTATTGCTGCCCGCACTGGTTATGCGTTGGCCGGAGTACTGCCAATTTTGCTGAGTGCTGCCGTTACACGCCTGCAGGTTGGGGTAGCCGTTATTCCAGGGCGTGCCGTTGTTATCCAGGCAGTATGCATCATCGCCTTCCTGGTTAGAGATGGTTCCCTGTACGGGGTCGAACAACCACCGCTGATCCCGCGCCAGGGGCTGGCACGCGTAATGATCTACCCAGGCACCACTGCTTACGCCATCGTCGTTTCCGGGAACATCAAGGCAGGTGTTCTTTCCACGGTTGAAAATCGTAACGTAGTTCGGCAACGGATTCACAAACTCGCGGTTTGGGTTGCTGCTGGCACGCTCCCACATCTGAAGATAGGCTTCTGCCGAGTTCATAACAGACTCATATACGCGATTAGGCGCGCGTTCACGGAGATCCTGAATATGATCAGCAATCAGGCCGTAATGTGCCATGCCATCGGCGTTCAGATCGAAACTGCGGTTGCCGGTGATCTGCTTGTTCACCGTGAGCCCAAACTCCGTAGTGAACGGATACTCAAGTGGCGATACCGCAGCACTCGCGCGAGGGCCCGGCTGGTTGCCGATCCCGCTCATATCGGTAGAGAAGGTCACACCCGGCAGGTAATCCGTCGCCTCGACCTTATCCAGAAATCCGGAAATCGCACCACCAATGTGGTCAGCATCGCTGTTATAAGGCGCTAAAATTCCGCCAAGCTCAGCAATACGAACCGCGTTCGGGTGCACGGTTCCGTTCGTGCCTGCGTGCATGTGGCTGTGGCCGGAAATCAGCCCGGAGTACTGACGCGCTTCGGCAATATCCAACACGGCTTCGTGGCTATGTTGAGACATATGATCCACCTCGATAACCATGCCCTTATCCATCAGCCGGTTCACCAGATAGATACCTAGATCCGTCAGCCCACGATTGTTGCACTGCCCCGTGGTTTCATCGTAATTGGTAGAGCCAGTCACCCCCAACAACGCCTCAAGCCCAAACAGCCCCAGGTCGTTGATCATCATCTGGCCTACAGTTTCATCAGCACAGGTACTGGTGGAGAAGTACCGGCCCGTTGACAGGTTATTACCCACATTGATCAGACCGCCTTCAATTCTGGCGCCACCAAACTGGTTATCAAACCGATGAATGGGGTAGATCACACGAACACCCAGGTCGTGGTACTTTTCCAGCTGGGCATCTACATAAGCTTGGGAGCAGGTTTGATCTTTCAGGCCACAGTTAAAGAGCTCGGAAGCCTCGATGCCCAAAACAATCGCCATTTTGCCATCGGCAATCACCTGCCTGGCTTCTTCGGGACTGCTCACTATCCGGAAGAATCCCTTGCCCGGGCCGCCAGCTTGCGCATCCACATAGGTCTGCATTTCATGCAAACGGAGAATCTGGAGATCAATACTCTCCATGGTATTGCAGCTGTTAGTACCACCCCAGCTTTGCGGCAACAGGGTGGATTGAATGTTACACAGAACTTCGTTTTCCACGAGATGGGTCACCATCATGCGCTGCCCGCCCAGGAAGGCCCGCTCAATCCAGCGATAGTAGTACCCGGTGTGAGACAAACTCTGGTGGTTGGGCCAGAAAGGAAAGTCCGGCCAACCGGCGGTGTTGTAACGGAAGTTGATGTCGTTGAAACCCATCAGGTTGCCAATCACATCCAGCGAGCCATTGGGGCCATGCACATCGGAACTGTCGGCAAGCGCTTTGGTTACACCAAAGGGATGAAACGGCGCGCCGCCCATCATGGTTCCACCCATGAATTCGTATGAGGTGATGTGCGTGTGCGCATCAATCGAGCCGCGAACCGGGGCATTCGGGTCGCCTTTGAGCTGCTCGCGGTCGCCCGCAACATTCAGCTCGGCCTCAGGGAAATCTGCACAATTTTCAGCAGGCACAAACCTGAACCAGTTTTCGCTATTCCTGTTCCAGGGGTTCAGCAAATCAATAAAATAAATACCCCGGCTGTTCCAGTTATGCCTGAGTGAGCGGTTCAGATACAAACTGGTTAACTTGAATTGGTGCTCTCCGCCCTCGACACGCTGATCGATACGCCAGTTTGCATGCTGAGCAGGATCGGTGCCCGCCGTAATTTCAGCCGGAAGCCGTGTATCGAGAAAGCGTCCAGCCTGGTCGCGCATCAAGAAGGTACCAAACCCGCTGGGTTTGAAGTAAAAACTTGCCGCGTGCCCGGCATTCTCTGCCCTGAAGTCAAAACTCCAGCCATTATTAATGGTGCCGCTGGTCTTATAGCGGCGCATAAACCGATCGTTGTGCAATGACTGAACTGCATAACAACCCTGTGCAAGCCCAAACACTGCGTCTGAACTTTCGTCAGATGCATGGGCTGTTGAACCAAGTAAGGTGGCGGCTCCGAAGAGCGCCAAGAGGAATCGAGCCATGATCCTGTCCTTTTATTGTGAGTTATATCGGATTGACTGGGTGGATCCGTCACAAACAATAGGAGCAGGACTTGGCTCATGCCACAGCAAGAGGTTTGCATAACCTGAAAGAGCTGTGCAGTTTCTTGAATGCGTGTCAGGACGGGCCAGACAAGCACCCTGCCAACTGCATCGAAAAGAAAATCACAGACACTCGTCGAACAAATACAAAAATTTATTTGAGTTGTCATGGGATGGCAACTATCTTTCCTGCGGGGTCTTACAAAAATAATTACCTAATGTTTGGAGTTAACAATAATGCAAAGCAACAAATTAGGAATGGCCCTTCGTGCGGCTGCCGCTATGACTGTAGCCGGTATGGCAAGTCAGGCAGGTGCAGTAAACTTTGACGCTAATGGTTGGGACAGCAGTATTTACGGGTATGCGAGCTTGAAAGCAAGCTACGACATTGATGAGAACGCTGCATCGTCCACCCGGTCGTTCAACTACGAAGCAATTAACGTGGGTGCCGCTGAAAACAACGAGGCAACAGGTTATTTCGGCGCAGATGCGTTCCAAAGTCGCATTGGTGTTAAAACAACCAGCCCTGAAGGCGTCACTTTTAACATTGAAGGGGATTTCCGTGGCGGCGGTGGTGGGACTTTGCGCTTGCGCCATGCTTACGGTTCATACAATGGCGTTTTGGCCGGCCAAACCTGGTCCAACTTCACCAGTTTCGTGGGTAACACATCAACGCTGGACTTCGACTCCCTGCCAGGTTTAGCTGGGTATCAGGCCCGCACCCCGCAGCTGCGCTACACGACCGGAGCTTTATCTGTTTCTGCAGAACAACCAATGAACTCGGTTGAAGGTGCTGGCGCTGCGGCCAAAGATGGCATGCCTGCCCTGACAGCTCGCTTTGAAGACAGCTCTGGCGGGCTGTCCTACTCTGCCGCGGTTCTGGCGCAGCAACTCGGCTATGACACAGGCACAACGGATGACAGCGCCTTTGGCTTTGCAACCTTCGTGGCTGGCAAAATCGCGCTTTCAGATATGATTACAATTCAGGGAACCCTGAGCTTCACGGATGGCGCAAGCAATTACCTGTACCGTTCCGGTGTAGCTAGCGCATATGTTGCCCCCAATGGCGACGTAGAAACCATCTCTGGATACGGCGGCAGCCTTGGCGCTGGCTTCAATCTGGGCAATGGCCGGAGTATCAACATCGGCTACGGCATGACAGAGGTCGATCTGGATGATGGTGTTGCTGACGGGGTGATTGCCGCTACCACATCGGAGACAATCTCTGCTGTGATGGCAAACTATCAGTGGACTCCGGTCAAGAACGTAATGATGGGCGTTGAATACCAGTATGGTATGCGCGAAGTGCAGAATGGCGACGACGGCGATGCGAGCCGGCTTTTGTTTGCAGCTCAGTACAACTTCTAGAAAAAACTGCTGTTAAGTAAGTAAACATACACCCCGGACTCTTCCGGGGTGTATGTTTTTGGCTTATCCGTCCCCTCAAAGTCCATCACACCCTGTGAAGATGGTATACCTGCCAACATTTTTTTGAGGAAAAAAAATGGCTTCAGCACCTTGGAACGACCTGCTGCAACTCGATAAACAACTGGATGAAACCGAGCGTCAGGTGCGGGACAGCATTCGCAGTTTTTGCGACCAACGCCTTATGACAGGCATTCTTGAAGCAAACCGTCATGAAAAATTCGACCGCAATATTTTCAATCAAATGGGCGAACTCGGCATGCTTGGCGCCACCTTGCCTGAGGAATACGGCGGCCCTGGCCTGAACCACGTTAGCTACGGCCTGATCGCTCGCGAGGTTGAACGAGTTGATTCTGCCTATCGCTCTGCACTGAGCGTTCAATCCTCATTGGTCATTCACCCAATTCATGCTTTCGGCCAAGAAGCTCTAAGAAAGCGCATTCTGCCAAAGCTGGCCTCGGGCGAACTGGTTGGCTGCTTCGGCCTGACCGAACCCAACCACGGCTCTGACCCGGGCAGCATGGAAGCTCGCGCCAAAAAGGCAGACGGCGGCTACCTGCTAAGCGGCTCCAAAACCTGGATCACCAATTCTCCTATCGCCGATATTTTCGTAGTCTGGGCCAAACTGGACGGCAGGGTGACCGGCTTTGTGATCGAGCGAGAGGGTGCCAATGGGCTCGACACCCCGAAAATTGAAGGAAAGTTCTCACTCCGTGCATCCGATACTGGCTCTATCTTTATGAACGAGGTGTTTGTACCAGAGGAAAACAAGCTGGACGTAGAAGGCTTGAAGGGGCCTTTCAGCTGCCTGAACAAAGCCCGCTTTGGCATTAGCTGGGGTTCCTTGGGCGCTGCCGAGTTCTGCTGGCACGCCGCTCGCAGTTACACCCTTGAGCGTACACAGTTCGGCCGACCCCTGGCAGCCAACCAACTGATTCAAAAGAAGCTGGTGGACATGCAGACCGAAATCACTCTGGGCCTGCAAGCCGCACTGCAACTGGGGCGCATGATGGATGCCGGTGATGCCACACCCGATGCGATTTCGCTGCTGAAACGCAACAACTGCGGCAAGGCCTTGGACATCGCACGGGTTGCCCGCGACATGCATGGCGGAAACGGTATATCAGACGAATACCACGTGATCCGACACGTTATGAATCTGGAAGCGGTGAACACCTATGAAGGCACCCACGATGTTCACGCCTTGATTTTAGGCCGTGGCCAGACAGGCATTGCGGCGTTTAGCTGATACCTGAGCCCGAACAACCAAGCAAGCGCTTGCTTCAAGTCACCGTGTGCATTAGATTCAACTCACGATAAGTACAACAAGTCGGAGTTTTTCTATGTCCCTATGCAGTGAAATTTCCCTGAACATGATCGACCGGGTATCCGTTGGTGACATCCTGAGCCGCACCAGCGACATATTCCCGGATAACATTGCCCTGGTAGATGGCGACCGTACCCTCACGTACCGTGCCTTTGAAAACCAGGCTAACCAGACTGCCAATGCCCTGCTGGGTTTGGGGCTGAATCCGGGTGATACGGTGGGATTGCTGGCTCGCAACTGCCTGGAGCTGATGATCACTTACATGGCCTGCGCCAAGGCCAACCTTGTGTGCGCCCCGGTTAACCTGGGTTTAAAGCCCCATGAAATAGCCTACTGCCTGAATGACTGCGGCGCCCGTGTTTTGATTGTTGAAGAGGCACTGGCCGGAGCAGGCAAAGATCTGCCCGCACACCTTCCGGCGCTTGAGCATGTTTACTGGACAGGCAGCACCGCCACTGAAGGCGGCGGTAAATCCTGGCAGCCTTTTGAAAGCCTGGTGCAAAGTGGCCGTACAGATCCGGTAGAAGTACTGACCGGCGATCGCGATCCCGTGCAATTGCTTTATACCAGTGGAACCACGGCAAACCCGAAGGGCGTGATCACCAGTCACCTGGCCGTCACCATGACAGCCATGAGCAACACGATCGCGAACCAGACGCCTCCAGAGGCAAGCGTTCTTTGTACACTGCCGATGTTCCATTGCACTGCGATCAACGCATTGGCAATCCCCTCCATTCTGACCGGCGGTAAACTGGTCATGACAAAAGGGTTCGATGCCAAAGAAAGTGCACGGCTGATTGAAGAGCACAGTGTTTACATGTTCGTGTTCCTGCCCATGATGTACCAGGCGATTCTGGCAGACCCGGAAGCCCGCAGCCGGGACTTCTCATCGGTACGCCGCGCTTTCTACGCCATGGCCCCCATGTCAGAGCCCATGCTCAAGAAGGTTGACGATCTATTCCCCAGCGCCGACATTGTCCTTGGGTCAGGCCAGACTGAATTCCTCCCGATGACCTGTTTGATCCGGACGGAACACCAGTGGAGCAAAGCGGGCTCGTGGGGTTCGGCGACACCTTTAACCCGAGTGGCGATCATGGATGATGAGGGCAACCTGTTGCCCCGAGGGCAGTCTGGCGAGATTGTTTATCGAGGTCCACAAGCTATGATCCGCTATCTCAATATGCCCGAGGCAACCACCGAAGCGTTCAAACACGGCTGGTTCCACAGCGGTGATATTGCATCCATCGACGAAGACGGTGTCATCTGGTTTACCGATCGCAAAAAAGACGTCATCAAAACTGGCGGCGAGAACGTCGCGTCTCTGGAAGTAGAACGCTGCCTGTTGGGCCACCCCGCCGTTTCGGAAGCTGCGGTTATCGGTTTGCCCCATGACCGCTGGGGTGAGGCGATTACCGCAAACGTCATTCTGATGCCCGACGCACAGGCAACAGAAGCCGAACTGATCGACTTCTGCAAGAGTAATATTGCCGGTTTTAAAGTGCCCAAAGCTATCGTGATTGTGGATGAATTCCCCCGCACAGGAACCGGGAAAATTCAGAAGCACATGATTCGTAAGAGCCTTGAAGGTCATTACTCAGACAATTAATCCATAAATCTGTGCTCAACCCCCGGCACTGGCCAGTGCCGGGCTATCCGCCAGCAGCAATTCTTTAACCGGTACAGACTCATCCGCAAACCGATCCGGCTGAACAGCCAGGTTTTGCGCGATGATTCGCTTGCTCAAAACAAACTCTTGCGGGCGGTTTACACAGTCCGCCGCAATGAGCCTCCCTTCTCTAAAGTAGAACGCAGCAAAGCTTCGGCCGGTGAGCCTGTCGCCTCGAATTACCAGCTGGTCATAACCCCGGCTCAGGCCGGCGATCTGCAATTTTAAATCGTACTGATCTGACCAGAACCAGGGCAGAAACTCTGAGGTTCTGCTTTCGCCACAAATCGAGGCAGCAGCAACCCTGGCTTGTTCGGTGGCATTGGGGACAGACTCCAGGCGAACGCGGCAACCGTAAACTCGGTTAAACTGATTGGCGCAATCCCCCGCTGCAACTACATTCTGATCGCTGGTGCGGCAATGTTCATCCACCACGATGCCGTTGTCCACGTTAAGACCAGCTACCTCTGCCAGCTCCGTGTTCGGCAACACCCCTACGCCAACCACAACCAGGTCGGCAGGGAACTCGGCGCCATCGGCACAAATAACTTTCTGCACACGACCATTACCGGAGAATCCTGAAACAGCGATATTGGTATGGATGCGCACACCACTTTCCGTGTGTACCCGGTGGTAAAATTCGGATACCTCGGGTGCGGTTACCCGCCCCAGTAATCTGGGGCCTCGCTCTAAAAGAGTTACATGCATCCCCAGTTCCCTTAGCGACGCCGCTGCTTCGAGGCCAATATAACCGCCACCAACAATTACGGAATGCCTGCCTTCCACAACGCTCGCTTTAATGGATTCAGCGTCGGCCATATTGCGCAAATAATGAATCCCGTCCAGATCACTACCGGGCAGCTCCACCTTCCGGACTCGCGCGCCGGTGCAGAGCGCCAGCTTGTCATAGCTCAGCTGTTCGCTCTTTCCATCTTTCTCTCCATCACCCCCAACCAACGTCAGCGTCTGCTGATCCCGGTTGATGGCAGTAACCCGCCCTTGGCGAAACTGTATATCGTTCTTTTGATAAAACGCTGCCGGGCGAATCGGTAAGCTCTCAGCCGCTTTCTCACCCGACAAAAAAGCCTTGGACAGCGGCGGCCGTTGATAGGGCATGTGGGGCTCATCGCCGATCACCAGAATGTCACCCTCCCAGCCTTCCTGGCGAAGGCTGGTGGTCAGTTGTGCCGCCGCATGGCTGGCACCGACTATGAGGCAAGTCCGGGTCATAAGCTCATGCCTCCGAGGGTTTGGCAGACAACTGAACCATCATCTTCGAATAGCCGCGCACGAAGTTGGATTGCACATACTCCGGCTCGCCAATCACCTCAATTTTGTCGAAACGTGCCAACAACTCTTCCCACAGGATACGCAACTGCAACTCGGCCAAACGATTGCCCATGCAACGGTGAACGCCAAAGCCGAAAGACAGGTGGTTGCGGGCATTTTTGCGATCGATAATGAACTGTTCCGGCTGGTCGATAGCACGCTCGTCGCGGTTACCGGAGGCGTACCACATGACTACCTTGTCGCCTTTCTTGATGGTTTGGCCGTTCAGCTCCACATCCTGTGTTGCAACACGCCGCATGTGAGCCAGGGGCGTTTGCCAGCGGATAATTTCGGACACCATATTGGTAATCAGACTAGGGTCGCTCTTCAGTTTGGTGAACTCGTCCGGGAATCGATTCAGCGCAAACACGCCACCCGTCATTGAGTTTCGGGTAGTGTCATTGCCACCCACAATCAGTAGCGCCAGGTTTCCCAAAAACTCCAACGGCCTGTTAATCAAGTCCCTGGTGTCGTCATTGCTTTGCAGCAGGGTAATCAAATCAAAGCCAGGCTCTTCTCCTGCCGCTGCTCTCGCTTTTTTCTCATGCCACAGGCGAGAAAAATGCCGGGACATATCCACCATGCCCCGGAATAGCTCATCTGAGTCGTTCAAGCCGCCAGTGGATTCGGCGCCGCCACCGGCCAGGTCAGACCAATAAACAAGTTTACGACGATTCTCATATGGGAAATCGAGCAGTGTTGCCAGCATTCTTGAGGTCAGTTCAATGGAGACATCTTCCACCCAATTGAACGGTGCATCCAAAGGAAGTTTGTCCAGGACATCCCGGGTGCGTTCGCGAATCAACCCCTCCATCTCTTTCAGGTTTTTCGGCGCTACAACACCCTGAACCGCTCTGCGCTGAACATCGTGTTTGGGTGGGTCCATGGCGATGAACATTTCCACCGCCAGCTCATCCGGCGCCTTACCAATAACGATAAAGGGCTCTGAGGAAAACAACTTGTGGTTTTTGTCCACGAACAGGATGTCCTCATAGCGTGTAACAGACCAGAAGGGACCGAATGCGCTGTTCTTCTGGTAATGCACCGGACATTCATCCCGCAAACGCTTGAAGTAAGACTCCCAACGATTTTGCCGGTACAAAAAAGGATTGCTGACATCTATATCCTCTATCGCCAGCGTTGATACGTCGGGGATGGGCGCTTCTACGAATTCAGGAAATTCTGTGTATATCCCCAGCTTCGTTTTTGCCTTGTAAAGCAAATGAGCAGCCTTGATTTGTGTGGGCATCGGGACAAGTGCAGCGCCCTTCTCGGCAACCAGATTAACGATATTCATAATGCGTCCATCCTTGCGGTTATTGTCTTTTTTGTGGGTGAGGAGTGGCCAGCGCCTGTTACATCTGAAACTCGGGCAAATGCGCAACCAGACCGTCCATCGCATCCGTTGCGATGATCTGACAGGCCAACCGGGAGGTCGGCGCTCGATCCGGTGTCATATCCAACATCTGCAATTCCTCATCGCCGGCCTTGCCTGTGGCTGAAATCCAGTTGCCATCTACGATCACGTGGCAGGTGCCACAGGCCGCTTCACCGCCGCAGTCTGCATCGATGCCAGGCACTCCGTTATCCATGGCAATCTGCATCAGGGATTTACCCGTTTCTATTTCAACAGCGTGTTCTGCACCGTGGTGTTCGATGAATGTAATACTGCCCATATAGCGCTCCTGAGAATCGGCACAAAAGGTATCTTGTGGTTGTTCACTCCAGACTAGGCAATCATCGCCCCCTACAAGAGGTCATTTTTTGACATCACAGGGTCATTTAAAGACACTGTGCTTGTCCGGCACTGATCAGAAAGGCGCAGAAGCATGAAGAAAGAAGTGCAGGCCACAGGCCGAACGAGTGGAAATGCGGCCTGCATTCCCCCGAATTATTCTCGCCTGATCGCCCGGGTATTGGGCCTGCAAGCAAGGGAGCTGCCCACTCTACTCATGCAGACGGGCCTCTCAGTGGATCAGCTGATGCAGGACGACACCCTGCTCACATCCAGCCAGCAAATGCAGATACTGCAAAACGCCTTGCGGATGACTGAAGATGAACTATTCGGTTTGCGCATTGGGCAATGCCTGACGCCGACCACCCATGGGGCCATGGGGTTTCTGGCCAGTAGCAGCCCCAACTTGTTGATCGCGCTGAAGGCTTTCGAGACCTACCTTCCCACCCGAGCCGACTTTTCCCACCTCGAGTTGAAGCGCAGCGAGTACTACTGGGAGTGCTACTGCTACTTTGATATGGCGCTTGATACGGATGTGCACCGTGTTATTTCGGAAGCCTACGCATCCATTCTCTTTCAATGTGCAGAGTTCATTATCGGGCAGCCGGTAGAAGGTGCGCGCACCTGCTTCTCCTTTCCGGAACCTGATTACAGCCCGCGGTATGCTGAATTTCTACCCGGGGACATCGAATTTTCCTCACCGGAGTTGATACTGAAGATCCCCGCGTATCTTTGCGATATTCCCAACGCTGCGGCGAATAATGAAAACTACTCACTGGCGCTGCGGCAGTGCCAATCAATGCTGCAGAAACTACCGCTCAAAACCAACAACTGGACCCACCGCCTACAAAGACTGATGCTGTCACAGCCTCCAGGGGTGCTCAGCGAAGAAGAAGCGGCAGCCATGATGTTCATCAGCAAACGCACTCTGGCCCGCAGGCTGGAGCTGGAAGGCCGAAGCTTCCGTAGTATTCGTGACGAAATACTGTCGCAGCAGGCCAGCAGTTATCTGCGCAGCAGCACTATGTCGGTGGATGCGATTGCAGCCATCCTCAGCTACCATGACAGCTCCAATTTTCGGCGAGCCTTCAAACGCTGGTTTCAGTTAACGCCTGATCAGTATCGAAAGCAGGCAAGATTAGAAAATTCATGACACCAAGAACCCCGGTTCAACACCACCGAAACGCCATCATGATGTTTGTAGGCATGATGCTGGTCGCGCTCAACCTGAGGCCAGCGCTGACCAGCGTTGGGCCGATTTTGAAAACTATTGGCGATAATCTGCCGCTGTCGTCGGTCGGACAAGGCGTACTCACAACCCTTCCTGTCTTACTGCTGGGCCTGGCAGCGCCCATTGCGCCCCGTGCAGCACGTAGACTCGGAATGGAGCGCTCCGTGTTGCTGGTTCTCATTATTCTGGGTCTGGCCATTGTTGCGCGACCCTATCTGGGGGTAAGTGGCTTGTTTCTGGGCACGGCAGTGGCCGGCGGCTGCATCGGCATTATAAGTGTTTTGCTGCCGGGGATCGTGAAGCGCGATTTCCCCGAATCCGCCAGCCTGATGACCGGCATATACACTGCCACGTTGTGCGCAGGTGCCGCCATAGCGGCTGGCTCTACCGAGCCACTGCGCATGTTTTTTAATGGCAGCTGGCAGCCGGCTCTGGCTATCTGGGCCATACCTGCCGTTGTTGCGGTATTGGTCTGGTGGTTCCAGCTCGGCGGCAAGTACGTGCCCACCGAATTGCCCGCTGCCGAAAAATCACTGTTCAAAGACAAGCTGGCCTGGCAAATAGCGCTTTTCATGGGCCTGCAGTCCTCCCTCGCCTACACGGTATTCGGCTGGCTACCAACCATCCTGCAAGATCGGGGCGTAGAGCCGGTTCAGGCCGGGCTGGCCCTGTCGGTTTCCATTATGGTGCAGGTACCCGCAGCCATTGCAGCGCCATGGATTGCCAGCAAAATGCGCGATCAGCGCTTTATGATTACGCTCGTCATGCTTGCGACGGCGATGGGGCTTGGTGGCAGTATCTACGCGCCCATTGAGAGTGCCTGGTTATGGGTTGCGGTGCTGGGACTGGGCCAGGGTGGTTCCTTCAGCATTGCACTTACCCTCTTGGCCGTGCGAGCACGAGACGCCCAAACCGCTGCCCGCCTGTCGGGAATGGCCCAGAGCCTCGGCTACACCATGGCCGCGATAGGCCCTCTGCTGATGGGAATTCTGCACGAACAATTCGACAGCTGGAATGTTGCCGGCGGCGTGCTTGGCTTGATTGCGCTCGGTGCTCTCATTGCCGGGCTGGGTGCCGGCCGGCGGCGGTACGTGCTTGATCAATAACTAGCGGCGCTATTGAGTGCCATCACCTCGCACGCCCAGACGGTCGAGGTACACATGCAGTTCGGCTTCGCTCATATCGACATACTCCAGCACCCGCCCATAAAGCATCACGGTAGGCACGTTCCGCCCGTTCCGCTCTTTCTGGGTTTCATGGATCAGGTACAGAATAAGTCTCTCTGTGCGTGTCAGACCGTCACGTACGTCTGGAATCACCTCCAAAACCTGCTGCCATTCTTCAGGGCTCATAAGCTTCCTTTATTTCACACCGATACAGGCTCACATCCAGCTCCCCTAACTTTTTGTCTTACTAGTACTTCCCGGAGACCTCAGCTAACCTGACTCTTGGTACTCAAACTCACCGCTTATCAGATCAGTATATGGGAAAGACCCGGGACGCCGCAGCCCAGATAACCAAACTGCATTGGATAGTCATCTGCCTTTCCTTTCTGCTCACCGTAGCAGCCTGGCAGATCTCTTCACAGATTGCCGATGCCAGAGCGGAAGATCAGTTTGACCAAAGAATTGAACAGCTCAATGAACTGTTGCTGGACCGGATGCAAAAATACGAGTTTGCGTTGATTTCCGGGGCAGGTGCCATCCGCGCAAACAACAATAGCCTCTCGCTCACCCAGTGGCGGAAATTTGCAGAGGTTCTTGCCGTGCAAGACCGGATGCCGGGGGTTCGCGGCATTGGCGTTATCAAAAGGGTGCCGGAAAGTGACCTTGAGGCCTATCTTGCAGAAGAGCGAAAAGAGCGCCCGGGCTTTGGTGTTCACCCGCCTCACACGGGTTCAGACTTCTGGCCCATCACCTACCTTGAACCTCTCGCCGGAAACGAAGCCGCCATTGGCCTCGATATGGCACACGAATCGAACCGTTTCACTGCAGCCCAGAAAGCGATGCGCACAGGCCAAACCCAAATTACTGGTCCCATAGCGCTGGTTCAGGATGACGAAAAGAAGCCAGGCTTTCTGTTTTTCCATCCCTTCTATCGTACCCAGGGTGCGCAACAACAAGAGAATAAGGAAGCTGACTTCCTTGGCCTTGTGTACGCGCCTTTTCTTGTTTCCCGGCTGATGGGAGGCACCCTGGCAAACACGAACCGGTTGCTGCACTTTCAGATCAGTGATGGCGACCACCAGCTTTACAGCGAGTTCAGTGAAACAGCGGAGAATAACTACGACACCTCACCCATGTTCCAGGCCTCCTACTCTCTCGATATCTATGGGCGGGAATGGCAATTTGAGGTGCAGACAACCCAACTTTTCGAGAAATACAACGTCAGCAAACAGCCTGCAGCCATTCTGGTCAGTGGCCTGATCATCAATGGGCTCATACTGGCTGCCTTCCTCCTGCTCTCCAACGCCAAACGGCGAGCCGAGCAGGAGGTTATCGAGAAGACTGCAGAACTGAACATGCAGAAGCTTGAAGCCGAATCTGCTGTAAAGGTAAAAACAGCATTCCTTGCCAACATGAGCCACGAAATCCGCACACCAATGAACGCCATTATCGGCATGTTGGTGCTTTTGAAAGAGGCCCATCTTAACGACCATTCCCGCCGCCTGGTAAGCAAAGCATTCCTGGCCTCAGAAGTGTTGTTGCAGCTTTTGAATGACATTCTGGACCTGTCCAGAATTGAAGCAGACCATATCGAACTGGATTATCAGCCGTTTGAAATCGAAGCGCTGGTTCAGCGCAGCGTTGAGTTGTTCGCCATCACAGCAGAAGAGAAAGGGTTGAAACTGCGGGTAAACATTGCACCGTCCACGCCCAGGTGTGTCACAGGCGACCTCCTGCGAATCTCCCAGATATGCACCAACCTGGTCGGGAACGCAATCAAGTTCACCCAGGAAGGTAGCGTGAGTGTGAGCATCGGATTTAGCAGCACAGACGAGACCCATGGAGTTCTGAAAATCACGGTGAAAGATACCGGCATAGGGATCAGGGAAGAGGACCAACAGCGGGTTTTCGAGAACTTTCGTCAAGCCGATGAATCCACCAGCCGCGTATTCGGCGGCTCGGGCCTGGGCTTGGCAATCAGCAACCATCTCGCAAAACTCATGGGCGCGACGCTCAGCCTGGAAAGCGCCGAAAACCAGGGTTCCAAGTTTACCCTGATGATCCCGGTTGCTCTGGCCGAGAATGAGAAGAGCATCGGCACCCGCCATGTTACAAGCCCTATCCAAGTCTATCACTATGGCATGAACCACAACCTATCCCTGCTGGAAGCCTACCGCGAACACTGGTCTCTGGAGCTGACGAAAGCCGCATCCCTGAATGAGATCAAGTCCATATTGGCAGCGGCGCCTGGCGAAGGGAGTGCCAAGCCGTCAATGGTGATCGTCGATATGGACGATCTAGAAACAGAGATCGCCAAAGGATTTGTACAGGAACTGTTGGCGACACCAGAGCAATACCAAATAAAAGGGCTTCTGGTGGTTGTACCTGCCGGCTTCAAGCAAAACTGGATGATTGAGTTTCAGGATGCCGGCGGCCGCACAGCCTATGAACCTCTAACCCCCTCCAAGCTGTTCGAGCATCTCGCACCAAAGCAGTTGGAAGAGCACACACTCACATCAACTCCTCGCCCCATATTCCACGACCTGAGGGTACTGATCGTTGATGACGTACAGCTCAATTGCGGAATTGTTGCAAGCTACCTAAGCTCTTTTGGTGTGCAATCCGAGTCTGTCCACAACGGCGCCGACGCCGTGCAGTGCCTGGAAAGCCGCCCATTCAATCTAGTTCTGATGGATCTTCATCTGGACGGTGAAACAGGACAGGACATTACCCGCCAGATTCGAAGCCACGAGGGTATCAGCCAGCCGATCATAGCCGCGCTATCTGCTTCAATATCCGAACACGACCGCAGCAGCGCGTACAGCGCGGGTATGGACGACTATCTGACCAAACCTGTTCTTCCCGGAGACATTCAAAGGTTGCTTCAAGCCTTTTTCAAAGACCATGCCGCTAGCGGCGAATCTTCTTCCCCGGCACGGGCGGCAAAACCGCCGGAACAAACATCCAATGCTCAACTGCCTGATTTTATATCCCGATCTGAGTACCAGACCCTATTCGGAGCCGACCCCGGCCTGTTCAACCGTTGCCTGCGCAGCTTTCTGGCTAGCTCCACAGAGATGATCGCTGCTCTTGAGCACTGCGTGGAGCAAAACGATCGGGCAGCGACCAAGGCCATTGCTCACAAAATTAAAGGGGCGGCGGCCAATATCGCTGACATAGAATTAGCCAAGGTTGCGGATAAGGTTGAAGAGGCCGCGGAATCGGGCAGCTCAGGACTCGGGCCGGAAATGCTTCTGACAACTCTGATAGAGCATATTCAGCAGCTTTCTGAAATGGCCAGCGCCGCAGAATCCACAGGGCGGACTGCTATTATGACAAGCGAACCCGTGAATCAGATCATTGAACGGATGATGCAGCGACTGGCCGGCAACCGTATTGCGAGTGACGGTGACATCGATCAGGTGTTGGAATTTCTGCGCGAGAATGGCGAAACCACCCTTGCAACGCGCCTGCGCCTGGCACTTGAAACCTACAAATTTAGCGAGGCCACTGATTTGCTGTCGAAGATCAAACTTGAAGTCCGGGGCAGTTAGCCTGATGAGTATAAATAGAGCACCAACGGTGCTGATCGTAGAAGATGAACCCGTAGGCATTGCCAGCCTCGTTGGCATTCTGGGGGACGCTTGTGAGCTGATCATCAGCCAGAGCCTGGCCGAAGCAAAAGAGCTCCTGTCCGACGAAATAGACATAGTGCTTCTCGACCTGTACCTGCCCGATGGCTCCGGGCTCGACTTTCTAAACGAGCTCAGGGCGTCTGAACGGTATGCCTACGTGCCTGTTATCTGCATTTCCGCTTCTGACAATACACGGGATATTGAGGAGGCTTTTCGGCATGGCGCAACAGACTATGTGCTGAAGCCGTTCAATAAAACCATACTAAGCTCCAAAGTATCGACGTTTATTGACCTTAAGCGCAAAACCGACATGTTGGCAGAAGCAGTTCTTATTGACCCCTTAACCGGGATTGGCAACAGGCGCCTGTTCAACCAGCACCTTGATCTGGAGTGGCGACGAGCCTGGCGCCAGAACAACACCCTTGGACTGGTACTGGTCGATCTGGACCATTTCAAGCAGATCAATGATCAGCATGGTCACGCCCAGGGCGATTTGTGCCTGCAAAAGCTCGCAGCTACCATGAATACCAGCTTCGCACGGGCTGGTGAGGTGGTTGCGCGCCTCGGAGGTGACGAGTTTGTCGCGCTTATACCCGGGGCCGATCTGCAAAGCACTGTATTGGCGGCAAACAACCTGATCCAGTCCATTCGGGCAGAATGTCAGAGCTGCCCGAAACGTGCGAAAACCTGCACCCCTTTCACCATATCCGTAGGTTGCTCGGCCATTCAGCCGTCATCTTTGTCAAATGCCGCCGAATTGATCGAAGCCGCAGACAGGCGTCTATATGAGGCCAAGGAAGATGGAGGGCGCAACTGTGTCAGACCCTTACCTTGAATTTATCATGCACGATGGATCAGAGCTGTTCGGGTTAAGCGGCAACCCAAAGATTCTGGTTGTTGACGATGAACCGACCAACATTCGTGTTCTGACAGATGCCCTCAGCAAGGATTATGATCTGGTGGTCGCATCCAGCGCTGCTGAAGCCATGCGCATTCTTGAACAAAGCGACAAACCCCACCTGATTCTGCTGGACATCATGATGCCGGGAACGGATGGGCTCCAGATGTGTCGCGACCTGAAAGCCAGGCGCGATTTGCAGCATATACCGGTTATATTTATCACAGCCCTGAGCGACTCGAAATCAGAAGAGAAAGGATATATAGCCGGCGCCGTTGACTATATCCACAAGCCGATCCGCTTGCCTGCCGTGAGGGCCAGGGTGCGCACCCACATTTCCCTCAGCGGTATGCTTGATCACATCACGGCTCTGAACCAAGAACTCAAAGAACAGATTGAAAAGCTGGCCAACTCCGGACAGCCTGGCAATAACCTGTTCGAAAGAGTCTTCATGGCAACCTCGGAAGGCATTATCCTCCTGGACGCCAACAGCACCATCATCGCAGTGAACTCTGCGTTTTCCCGCATTACCGGGTATTCCGAAAAAGACGTACTCAATATGAGCTACGCGAATCTGAGCAAAGATATAGATTCTCAACTTGGCCTGGACAGCATCTGCAAGCATCTAACGGAGCACGACCACTGGTCTGGAGAGCTTCATAGCCGCCGAAAATCCGGAGAGCTCTACCCGGAACTCCGAACCATCAGCACTATTCGCTCAATCAACAATGATGTCACGCACTACGTTGTGGTGTTTAATGATATATCCAGCGTAAAAGAGACAGAGCAGCGACTGGAAGAACTGAAGTGGCGCGATCCGATTACAGGCCTTTCAAACCGGGCTCTGTTCCTGAGTCAGCTTGGTACCGTGCTGAAATTCTGCACTCGTGGCAGTGAGTCTACCGCCGTCCTCGTGGTGGATATCAATAATTTCCGATATATCAACGAAACCTTCGGCTTTAAAACCGGTGACTCAGTGATCAGAGAGTTCGCCAAACGCCTGCGCCGCGCTGTGTTCACTGACGACTCCATAGCCAGACTCTCTGGCGACGAGTTTGGTATTGTTCTGGCGCCTAAGCAGTGGGCCATTGATGATGCGTATCGGGTTGTGCTGGGTTTATACGATCGTATCCAGAACAGCCTGACCGAGCCCATTCAAAATGGCGACAACCCCGCTCTCCACCTTGAAGTCACAGTTGGTGCCGCCTTATACCCTACCGACAGCTCAGACTCTCCAACATCCGCCCTTCAACACGCGGAAACCGCACATCGCAGTGCCAAAGCGGCTAATCGGCCAATCGCGATTTTTGAAGATTCCATGAGTGATCAAATTCGCCACCAGCTACAGATTGAATCGGAGCTGAAGCGGGCGCTAGAGCGCGATGAACTGCTGCTGTACGCACAGCCCCAACTGTCTCCAGAGAGGGTTCTCTACGGGCTTGAGATTCTGGTTCGCTGGGGTCACCCCGAACGCGGTCTTCTGGGCCCGGGCGAGTTCATCCCTCTTGCGGAAAATACCCGGCAAATTGTGAAGGTCGAACGGTGGATTCTGCGCAAATCCATGGAGAAAATGGTCGAAGTTCACAGGACTCATCCCGAGCTTCGCTGCGCCATCAACATATCGATTAAGCACTTCGCAGAAGATGATTTTGTAGCAGCCGTGAAAAACCTGTTAGCCGCGTCCGAGTTTCCCGCTGAGCTGCTTACCCTGGAACTCACAGAAAGCGTTTCAGCTGACGATCTGGAATCCGTTATCCAAAAGATGGAAGCCTTGCGCAACCTTGGGTGCACCTTCTCACTCGATGATTTTGGAACCGGCTATTCATCGCTATCCCGTTTGCAACGCCTGCCTATATCCGAGGTCAAAATTGACCGCAGCTTCGTGCTTTTAGCTCCCAATGAGCCTATGAACGCCAACATTGTTGAAATGGTTGTAAGGATTGGCGACACCATGGGCGCTCGCGTCGTTGCGGAGGGTATCGAAACTCAAGTTCATGCAGATTTTCTCGCAACCCTGCATCCTCACGTTTGCCTACAGGGTTACTTCTTCGGGGTTCCACAGCCTATTGAAACGTTTATGGACGCGGAAGAGCCACCGTTGAGCTGACTCTTCCGGGTTTCATTTAGCCTGCGGGGCGTCCTTGATCTGGCTGGCTGTAGTCGCAAACACCATCAGGGAAGATTTCGTTTAGTCTCGTAATCTCGGGCTCCGTGAATGAAACGGTTCCGTAGGTGTCGTCACCCAATGCGGTTGTAACCGGCTTGAGCGCGCACTTGAATACACTGCCTTCAATCGGCCCACCGGCCACGATACGGGATGTAGAGTAGGTTTCAAACTCGGCAGTACAAGCGCCATCAGGCTGGTCATCAAGAATGCCGTTCCATACGCTGTCTCCCTTGGCGATAAGAGAACCATCCGCTTTATAGCAGCTATCTACCGCTGCCGCCGGCTTGTTGTCGGCGATACTCAGCTCGGGATTCTCACGCATATTCATCAGCCAGTCGTGCAGCACACCCAGCGCATCCATGGTTGGGTCTGAGCTTTTATCCGGCCTCGGTCTGTTTCCATCGGAAGTGTCGGTTGGCCTGCCGTCGGTAAACCAGATTACCTGGTTACCTGAGTCTCCCATCTTGTTGATGATGCGCTGGCGCACTGAGAAGGACTGGTGACTGTTGTGCATATCCAGCACTTCCTCCAAGTAGTGCCTCCAATCTATAACCGGAATATTGAGTTGGCCGTCGAAGACCATCCCAACGTCATAGGCCGCCTGAATCGCTAACAAATCACCCTCAGTGCGAGGTGCTGGCGCCGTACCATCGGCACTCAGGTTCATGTTGCGGGAGCTCCAAGGGTCGAACTTGGTTGGATCAGCAAAGACGTCTGCTTCCGTACCAATAAACGGAAAGCCCTCCTGCACCATTTCGGACGGATGTTTCCATCCGCCAACCTGCGCGTTCAGTTTGAGAAACTCGGTTTTGGTGATTTTGCCATCAACCAATGCTCCGAGGCCGTACTGGACGCCAACGTTGTCGTACAAGGTGCGCGGGTCGCCGTTCTCATCAACGCCGTAGATATTTCTCAAATCGTCATAATGAGACCATTCCACGGTACCCATCACACCAGCAGGCTCCATTAACTCCTGATTTCGAGCTTCCCCGAACAGTGGGTTCATTACCAAAGGTGTAAGCCCGCGCCAGGCCGGAATGCATTCGGTCATGCCCGGCGCTGTGCTATACCCAAGCATTGCTTTAGCGCCGGCCAGCGGGTCCGGGTAGTCGTCGGTAGCATTAAGCCCCACCAACCAGGAACGGTTTTTGGTAGTTTGCCACTTGGTATTGTCTTTATCCGTAACGTCCATGTAGTACTCCAGCAACTCACAGTCACCGATGTGAATGGTCTGGGTGACCATGTCGGGATAGGAGTACTGCGGCATACCTGCATCCAGCAAGCCAGGATGGTTCTGGGAATAAACGTACTGCTGGATAGCGCCACCAGATCCGCCAACGGACACTGTGTACTCAGGCACACCAAAGCGCTTGATGAAGTGTTCCTTCACCATCAATGCCGTTTCGCCACCTACTTGAAGGTTGTAGTGGGTGTCTGCTTTGGTACCGGTGGAATAAATAATGGCATAACCCTTAGCAAGGGCATCTGGGCGCAACGCTCGGCTGTTGCTAACACGGCCCTGTGAATGCCCTATGGCAACACCGCCCTGAAAGTGGAACAACAGCCGGCCATTCCAGTTTGCAACCGATGTGTCATCCGGCTCATCCCCAAGATTGGCAAGTGTGGCAAAGCTGTAGATAAACCGATTAATAGTGCCCCGCTCCTGGCGTACGATGAAATCGACGGTGTCACCGTTGGTCAGCTCTGTGGTGGCCATATCTGCAGGCCGGGAACCATCGTCAGGCAAAACAGCCCAGCTACCGCCAGTTGTGCGATAGACAAACTCCACATAAGGCTCGATCGAACAATCCTTGCTCAAACCTATCTTGTTAGCACCGCTATCCATAACCGGGAAGCCGGTATCGCCTTCGGTATCAACCAATGGCTGCTTTCCCAGCTCGGTTGTAACGGTACAGACAAAGGGGTACTGCTGGGGACCAGAAAATATTGGCCCGCTCACTGGGTGAACAGTCAGGGTAAGGTCACTCAAAGGGCCGGATTCACTATGGTGCAACTCCAGCCGGTTTTCACCTTCAACGAGGCCCACTATCAGAATCTCCGGGCCATTTCGACCTGTCCGTACTTCCGGGTTGACCATCGCATCGTTGAGCCAGAATTTCAGGCTGTTCATTTCTCTGGAAACGGTTGTTGCATCACCCTCCAGTCCAACCAGTACCGTATTACCACTGACTTGGTTCGGCGCGCTGGAAAGACTGATAAGGTCAAGATCTGGTGGGTTTGAGGAACTATTATTGGATCCATCAAAACAACCACTGAGCAAAAACACAGATAATCCGGCAATCGCTAATGATTGCGTTATCAGGCGAGTAAACATCGAAAATACCCTCATTGGCGTTATTTTTATCACCGAGCATTTTGTCGAAGCTGGAAGCTGGTACTACACGAAAAAACCAAGTGTTTTTTCTTTTCAAGACTAGTCCACCTTTCACCGGAGGTACAGTGCACCACCGCTAAAGCGTAAACCTTCACACAACCACCCGGACTTGACTTAGAACAACGACAACCATCGTTCAATCAGGCTTGTCGCGTTACTGTAGTGCGACCCCTCGTTATCTTCCAAACGAATACAAATACTGTTTTTAGAGCCCGCTTTTACTTGCTTTCGGTTGTCGGCTTTGATTAAGGTGTATTTGTAATGCATCAACAGGACAGACTATGACGCCTACCATCGCCATTCTCCTGATCATTACCTTCGTGCTTTCCACGGTTGGTTTGCTGCTACTGATCTGGTCGATCGCCAACAATCAGTTCAGCCATGGTCAGGCCGCGGCACGCACTATCTTCTCCCCGGGTGAGGAAGGCCACAGCGAGGACCCTGCGCGGGCCGCTGACGAACCTTTCACCGGTGATACCAGCGAACAGACAGCGGCCATTGAGGCACGCTGGACAGCTGATCAATCCTCCAGAACCGCGGTATTGACCTGGCTCAGCTCATCGGTTTTCTGGCTGCTTCTGGGCTCGTTTTTTGGCCTGGCCTCCTCCATTAAAATGCACCTCCCCGAGTTTTTGACGGCCAGTGAATTTCTTACCTTTGGCCGGATTCGCCCTGTACACCTGAACGCCGTAACCTATGGCTGGGCGTCCATGGCGGGTATTGGCGTGGCGCTTTTCCTGATCCCAAGGTTGTTCAAAACCCCGTTAGTAGGCGGCAAGTACGCTGTTATTGGCGGCTTTATCTGGAATATCGGCCTGGTTCTGGGTTTGAGTGCCATCACGCTGGGGCTTTCTGATGGCGAGGAGTGGCTGGAGTTTCCCTGGCAAATCGACATTCTGTTTGTAGTGGGCGGTGCCCTGTGTGCTGTGCCATTGCTACTAACCGCCGCCAACCGGAAAGTGGAACATCTCTATGTAACAAGCTGGTACCTGATGGCGGCGCTGGTGTGGTTTCCCTTCCTGTTCCTCATTGCCAACCTGCCTTTCGCCTTTCCCGGTGCCTCTGGCGCCACGGTTAACTGGTGGTTCGCTCACAACGTGCTTGGTCTCTGGGTAACGCCCATCGGCATTGGCATTGCGTATTACATGATTCCGAAAATTCTCGGTAAGCCGATTATCTCCTACCAGCTATCGCTGATCGGCTTCTGGTCACTGGCTCTATTCTATAGCCAAGTGGGTATTCACCACCTGATTGGCGGGCCTATTCCAACCTGGCTGGTGACGCTTTCCATCGTCCACAGCGTGATGATGTCGATTCCAGTGATTACCGTTGCCATCAACCATCACGGCACCATGATCGGCAACTTCAGCCGTCTGAAAGATTCACCAACCCTGCGTTTTGTATGGATCGGCGCGCTCATGTATACCGTGGCGTCGCTTCAAGGCTCTATGGAAGCTCTTCGCAGCATCAACGTGATAACCCACTTCACCCACTACACCGTGGCCCATGCGCATTTGGGCATGTACGCCTTCCTGAGCTTTATCCTGTTTGGCGCCGTGTATTTCATTATGCCTCGCCTTACAAATTGGGAATGGCCCTGGCGCAAGCTGATCAGCCTACACTTCTGGCTGGTGAGTATTGGCATTCTGATTTACGTGGTATCCCTGACTGTTGCCGGTTGGAAGCAAGGCGTTGCACTGCTTGATGCCGCCATGCCGTTCATGAACATAGTGAAAATGACACTGCCCGCACTTCAGGCCCGCACCGTTGGTGGTGCTCTGATGACACTGGGGCACCTGGTGTTCGCGTTCCATTTCATCGCTATGTTAATGCGCAGTGGTGCCGCCACTGAACAACCAACCCTCTTCCGCCCAGCCACCAAGGAGAACGCTCAATGAAACGTGCTCTCGCAATCATGGTCGGGGCAGCTCTGATTCTATTGCTGGCCACGCTTACTTTGGTGGTCATGCCCTACCTGCAAATGTCTGCGGAGCAGGTTCCGCCGGATCTCAAGCCTTACACGGAACAACAACAGCGTGGGCGGCAGGTCTATATCGCAAACGGCTGTGTCTACTGCCACAGCCAGCAGCCCCGAGACCCGAGCTTCGCACCGGGAGACAAAGACCGGGGATGGGGCCGCCCATCGGTACCGGGCGACTACGCTTACGATGAACCCCATCTGCTGGGCACCATGCGCACCGGCCCGGACCTGTTCAACATCGGTGCCCGCCAGCCCAGTATCGACTGGCAGTTAATGCACCTGTACAACCCGAGGGCGATTATCAAAGGAAGCATCATGCCTTCCTACCCCTTCCTGTTCCGTCATGTAGACGAACCGGCAGAAGGCGACAAGGTGGTGAATATACCACCGCCCTACGGCCCCGAAACCGGAACAATTGTCGCCACTGAAGATGCGCTGGCATTGGCGGAGTACATGCTCGCCCTTGACCACACATACCCGGCACCGACTTTGCCGAAAAAGCCGCCAAATTCCGATGAGCCCAAGGAGAACCGCGCGCCATGAACCAGCATGATCATCGCGCTCAATATCGTGAAGCGCCCGAACCGGAAGAAGGCACACGCGCTACGCCAAAGATCGTATTGGCCTGGATCGCCATACTGATTGTGTGGGGCGTGGGATATTACGCCTGGCAGATTGGCAAGCCGATGCTGGGTGGTGACAGCCGCTCAGCGGTGGCAACTGTGCAGCAGGAATCAAAACCTGCCGACAATTCCGCGGCCAGCAGCGGCGCTGAAGCCTCAGAGAGCTCAGATTCTGGCAGCAGTACAGCGGCTGCAAAGCCAAACGGAAAGGCCATTTACAACGCTCAATGCAGCGCCTGCCATCAGGCCAACGGGCAAGGTGTGCCGGGTGCCTTCCCGCCACTGGCTGAAAGCGAATGGCTGCTGGCAGACGCGGCTATTCCCGTGGCTATCGTTCACGATGGCCTGCAAGGAAAAATCGAAGTGGCCGGCAGTAGTTACCAGGGCGTTATGCCCAAATTCGGTGGATCCCTTTCCAATGCGGAGCTGGCTGCTGTCCTGAGCTATGCCCGTAACGAGTGGGGCAATAGCGCCGGCGAAATCGATCCGTCCATTGTCACTGAGCACGTGGATCGTTTCGGCCAACGCGGCGACTGGTCTGCCGAGGAACTGAAGGAGGTTTTTGGAGAACCCTGAGATGGCAACTAACAGCAGAAACACAGCGCAGGAACAACAGAATCAGGACATCTTGATGATTGAAGGGATGCGCTGTGGCAGCTGTGCGATTGCTGTTGAAGCATTACTGAAAAAACAACCTGGCGTGAGTGATGCGGCCGTTAATTTCGCTGCAGACGTAGCGATGATTTGCTGGGACAAAGAAAAGCCCCCTCTGGCGAATCTTCAACAAGCCGTAGCTCGCCTGGGATACCGCCTACATAGCTCGGTTGATCCAGATCGCAGCAAGCTCCAGGCGGAATCGGTGCGCAAGCATCTACAACGCCGACTGGCGGTTGCCGTGGTGTTTGGCATGTGGAGCATGATGCCGGCGCTGCTAATCTATCTCGCACCCTTGGGTGCAGTAGAACCGGAAGTCCTATGGCCGCTTGCCATCGCCAGCGGCCTGTTCGCGGCGCCGGTTTTGTTTTACTCAGGTTCTCACTTCTACCGGGTGGGCTGGCGCACTCTCCTTGCCGGCGCACCGGGCCTCGATAGCCTTATCTTTCTGGCCGTTTTCGCGGCAAGCATCATCTCCACATGGCAGCTCTTTGCAGGCAGCTACCACGTGTATTTCGATGCGGCCGTTATGCTGATCACTTTCCAGCTGATCGCAAGATTGCTGGATACCAGCGTGCGCCGACGCGCTTCGGAAATCATTCGCCGCTATCTTCAACAGGTTCCCGAGCAGGTCACACTCAAAGCTTCTGACGGAACACGGGAAACTCGCCCAGCCAAGGACATTAAAGCCGGCGAGCGGATTATTCTCCGAGCAGGTGAACAACTGGCGCTGGACGGCCAGATTGCTCAAGGGCATGGCCAGGCCGATCTGTCCATGCTGACCGGGGAGCACATGCCACAACCTCTCGGGCCGGGCGCAGACATGCTGGCGGGCTGTCAGTTGGTTGAAGGTGAGTTGGAGCTGATAGTAACCGCAAGCTCCGGGCAACGCCGCATCGACCAATTATCGCGCTCCATCAGCGCCCTACTTAGTCGTAAAACCACCCTTCAACGCCTCACCGACCGGATTGCCCGCATCCTTTTACCCGTTATTGTGATCGCAGCCACCCTGGCTGTGGGGCTAGCCCTTGTTCAAGGCGTTCCGATGCCAGAAGCAGCAGCCCGCGGACTTGCGGTGATGATTATCAGCTGCCCCTGCGCCCTTAGCCTGGCCATTCCGCTGGTGATCACCATGGGCCATGCCACTATGATCAGTCGCGGTATTGTATTGCAGGACCCCGCGGCACTTGAGGCGGCTGCAGAAGTGGGCGCGATTGTTTTTGATAAAACCGGTACATTAACCACCGGCGAGCCCAGCCTCGACAGCATCATACCCGCTGGCCAGTGGACGGAAGGTGAATTGCTGAAGCTGGCACAGAGCACGCTTAGTGAGTCAGCACACCCGGTTGCCCGGGGGCTGATGGCGAAAACAACAGCGCCGCATACACCCGCCCCCGAAGGAACGCGGGAGAGCTTCGCCGGCGCCGGTACCCGCTGGATAAGCAACGGGA
Source organism: uncultured Marinobacter sp. (assembly GCF_947488835.1). Lineage (GTDB taxonomy): Bacteria > Pseudomonadota > Gammaproteobacteria > Pseudomonadales > Oleiphilaceae > Marinobacter. The sequence goes on from NZ_CANLBK010000003.1 coordinate 136,827, forward strand.
ATACTGCCTTGGCCGGGCGCGCCAGCTGGCTTCGGGAACAGGGGGTTGATATGCCACCTACCGAAGACACCGGAATGAGCGTTCATCTCGCTTTCAATGGTCTCTACGCGGGCAAGATCGGGTTTCAGGAAACCCTCAGACCGGAATCGGCAGCCACTATTCGCCAGTTGATCAACCAGGGCTACGCTATCTATATACTCAGTGGTGATACCCGCAAAGCCTGCCTCGATCTGGCCAGTCGCTTGGGCATTCCACCAGAGCATGTGCTCTCAGAGTATTCCCCGGAACAGAAGCACAGCTTTATCGACAATCTGGAAAAGCAGACACCCACTGTATTTGTGGGGGATGGCCTCAACGATGGTTTGGCCCTGGCCGGCGCCAGGCTTGGCATTGCCGTGGGAAATGCTGCCTCTGCGACAGGGGCAGCTGCGGCTGTCTACCTAACAGAAAGCATCGACAAAGTGCCCGCCACTCTGCAATTGGCGCAACGGGCGCGCAAACTCATGTATCAGAACCTGTTCTGGGCAGTAGGCTATAACGCCTTAGTGATACCGCTGGCAGTGATGGGCTGGATTCAGCCGGTTATTGCTGCCGTTGCCATGTCACTCAGCAGCCTCTGTGTTTTGCTCAATAGCCTTCGTATGCAAAAGCAGATTGTTGGTGATGTGCCCGACACAGCTCGCAACGTCAGCCAGATAACTTCGCCGGCCTGAACGACCGCACCAAGCCAATGAATGTAACGGCCCAAGCAACAAGCGCAAGGTAGAAAAAACTGGTGGGGATAAAGTCCAGGAAGTGAAAGCCCAGAGCTGCCGCCATCTCGTGGGTGCTGGCGGCGTACATGCCCAAAGGGAACACCGCACCCCAGTATAGAGGGTCATATTCCAGTGGGAACTTCTTGTACACATGCCGCCATATCCCAAGGATAAACAGCATGGGTATCCACCAGGTTCCCGTAGCCCAATAGAACACGGAAAAACCTTTCAGAAACGGCAGCAGTGAATCCAGAAACGGCGCATCTTTTACATTCATAATCAGCAGGGAACCGGCCAGTGTTGAAATGGCCATGGCTCCCATGTTGATCCAGTATGGTGGCGCAAGATCGCCCGGAGAGAACTTGAAAAAGGTGTAACGGTAGAAAATCAGCGACATCATCCAGATATACAGCATGCCGCCCCAAAGCCACATAGACAGCGCCAGAAAGTTTATCCCCAGCTTGTAGGGTTGCGGCATATCCACAGCAATTAACGCACTCAATACCGCAATGGACTGGGTTGCCACCACCGCCAGCAACCATCCGCCGGTAATGCCCTTATCCAGAGGCGGCTTTTCTTCTTTTACCGTGAACGCTGTAAAAATGGTGTAGGTCAGCGCCAACCACAGCAGAATCGCGAACACCCAGAGCACGCGCCCGGCCAGGGTGAAATCCGTCAACATGATAAATTGGCTGCCAAGCACACTGGAGCCAGCAGGTAGCGTAAAAAAGCCAGGGCCACGAAGATGGTCTATCACATCGAGGAAAAACGCCTGACGGAAGAGCACCAAGCGTGAGAGTGTGGCGGCCCATAATGCCGCATAGAAACAAAGGTTAAGGTAGAGCAAACCCTTGGCAACCACATCAAAACCCAGCATGTGGGCGGTTAAGGAGATAATACCCGTTGCCATCACCATGCCAAAATAAGCCGGCGACAAGCCTTTCAAATCCTGGGTTACCCCCCTCTTACCTACACTCATCTAATTGCCTGCTCCCCGGCTATGCGCACTTCAGGTCAAACTGCAGTTTAGTTCAGAGCCGGGCTGGTTCAACTCTGGCGCGGCAACATGACCCACCCTTGCCTTTAAATCCAAAGGTGCTATGGTGCCGGCAACCTCAGTGAAGGAGCTTTCCATAGTTTCTTTATGCCTCCTTTCGATTTCCTTTAATTAGCCGGTGAGCAGAGATACAGACATGATGATGAATGTGGGTTTTAACCTGGGTTCACGTGATATCGCAACGCTTAATGCAAAACTGGGAAGGCTTTACAGAAACCCCGTTATCCCCCCCGAAAACACCGCCATGATTGGCAGTACGGTAACGCTGATCAACTGCCTGGATTCATCGGAACTTACCTTTCGCCTAACAGATTCCGGCTCCTGCCCGGAAGCCGAAAAAGATGACGTCTGCATAGGCTCCCCCTTCGGCCTTGCATTGCTCGGCACTACGCCGGGAAGCGTGGTTAAACTGGGGTCGGGCAACGAAGAAGGGCACGCTGTTGTGCTCAAAATCTCTGGCTGACGTAGCCTGACCCAAGCTACTACCCTCCCTTTCGCTTTGCTGCAAAGTCTCTCTGCCGGGCCGTTACGTGACGTATCGCATGTCGTAATTGACACCGGCACGCCTGAGTGACATGTTTGCATCCGTCTAGTACAAACAACAATAAACAGCGTCGAGTATTATAAGCATGCTGATTTTGACCGGCTTTGGGCTGGCTTGCCTGGTTATTCTGCTGATCGCAACAACCCGGGAACTGCAACATTCATCTGCAGCGCGGGTATTCGCGGTTTTTCTCATCGCCAGTTTCGGCTTTCTGCTCCACCCGCTCACGCCTGTTCACTGGCAGTGGCTCACCCTGAACCTGCAAGGCATGCTGCCGGCCCTGTTCTGGCTGCTCTGCCAGGCAACCTTCCGCCAGCGGTTAAACGTGTTTTCCGTGTGGAGCGCGATGGCACTCTACAGTGTGATAGCGCCCTCCATAGCAAGGTTATTTTCCACCCATCAGAACGCAGAAGGGCTTCTGCTTTTCTTTGGCTGGGATCTGGGGGAGGTGTTCGAGTTCTTTATCATCGCCAACGGATTTTGGGCGGTAATCGCTGATTGGTCGGCGGATCTGGTGGAACCCCGGCGAAAGCTGCGCGCGTTCGTTCTGGTTGTAGCCGGCACCGCCGTGGCACTTGTAGCTTTGGCATTCAATCTGGACGCTGCCTATGCCGTTAACCGGGCACTGGTAGTTTCGGTTACGGGAGTTGCTATAGCGACCTTCCTTCTAAAAGGCCGGTTCAGCGACCTCTCGTTCCGCAGCGGCCCTCCCCCGATTGTGAAAACCGAACACCCCGTGCAGGCACCGGAAACCGACACCCAGGCACCCCCCCAACATGAGCACATAGCTCGCCTCACAAGCCTGATGGACGAAAGGTATTACCGGACAGAACACCTGACGTTAAAAATGTTGGCGGGAAAACTCGAACTTCCGGAATATCGCACTCGGGCGCTGATCAACAAGCAATTGGGCTATCGCAACTTTAACGACTACATTAACCAGCTCCGAATTGCTGAAGCTTCAGAGCGCTTGATCGCCGAACCCGAAACTCCAATCCTCAATATTGCACTGGATGTGGGGTACCGAACCCTGAGTTCATTCAACCGAGCGTTCCGGGAAATTCAGCAGTGTACGCCTACTGAATTTCGCCAGAACAACACTGCTAACTGAAGCCCTCGTTCGGCACTGTATATTCCAGGCTAAACGTGAGGTTTATGGCGTGGAAGGAGAACATCCTGCCGAAGGCAATTGATCAATCCAACTACGAATAAGCGCCGTTCCTTCTTGGTGGGCAGTGTTACGAGCTAGCTCGGGCATTTTGTGGCGGTTATCCACTGTTGTCATACGGAATAACAGATAAGAGTCATCAGGGTTACCTGGAATCACATCGAACGGATAACCATCCTTGCCCCCGGCAACCGGGGTCTTGCAGACACCAAATTTGCCTGGATCTGTTGCGTAATCCCGACCGTATTCCAGTTGCACACCGCTGGTGCCAGCTGCGCCTGCATAACCGGCTGGTAGAGTCAGATCTGCGCGATGACAATGTGCGCAATTTATATCGAGATAGGCGCGAGCAGCATCGTCTAGCTCGTTCGAACTGAGCGACGGAATAGATACCTCATCATTAAATACAGGCGCTTTTTCGACACTCTGGAAATTGGATGGCAGATCGGCCAATAACCCACCTTCAGCCATGTACTGAAGCTGGTTATACACGGTGCCGTCAGGGTAGGTATGATCCGTATTCAAGTAGCGCGCCTTTGGCCCAATCGGTAGAAATATCTGGTCGCCAGCCTCGCCGGGCACGATAGCATGACAGGAGCTGCAGTCCGCTTGCTTGGGAACGGAATAGTCAAAGGTAATTTCCTCGCCCTGATTGTTGATGGTTTTGAGATCCACCAAGCGCTTCCCAGCAATGGCCAGAGTCGCATCGGACTCGGATGACCAGTAATAAGGAAGTGCATACCACCCGTCGGTGCGGTGAATTAACAGCCGGGTTTCAATAACCAACTCGTTGCCATCACGCATGGCTGTATTGTCGGGTAGTGCAAAGGTTTTACTTATTACGGTTCCTACAGGGAAATCCAGTACCTCTGAAACACTGTAACCGGCCTGTTTACCCTCCGGAACATAGATAAATCGATACTTGCTGGTGTAATCCGAGAACAAGGCAGTGGACAAATCATAGGGGACACCACCCCGGGAAGGCCCGGTGGTTGGGTCACTGGCATCAGTAAACAGGTTGTAATCGGATAGCTTGGGACAAGCTTTCGTCATCAACGCATCCCAGTTAACTCCGGCTGTGGTGGCACTGCAGTCGCCCACTGCACCTGTGGGTGAGCCCGCCCCGGCATTCAGAGCTCCCCCCGTGGGTGGAGGCGTGCCACCACTAGAGTCGCCGCCTTCGTCTCCGCCACCACCACACGCGGCCAGAAATAGAGATGTAGCCAGAATAACTGCTGTCGTATTATTGTTATTTCTCATAGGTAACGCTCTCGTACAGCGGCATGTCGCCGGGGCAAATTTGCCCGGCGGCACGCCGTTATTGATTATTACAATGTAGCGAACAGCTGAGAGAGCCTGGTTACAGCGCGCAAGCCGCTTCTGCCAGATCATCCCCGGTACAGCCATATACGTTGTTTCTGAAGGTCACTTTCGCCGGCGCAAGGCGCGGCTGGGTGCAGGAAAGATAATTGGTGCCAATCATCGGTTCGATCAACAGTTGTGGTGCAGGATCGCCATTGCCATCGAACGTCGCATCGGCGGGATCAACAGGATAAACCAGGCCAGTGTTAACCTGGTCGTACTCTGGCGCTGAATTTCCATTGATATTGCTGTTCGCACAGATCAGATCGCCGGCGCCATATGGATCATAGTTCACTCCGTCAGCTGCAGCATCTGGCCCCACAATGGCGTTAAACCCTCCTATTCCCTGAGCGCCAAAATTTGATAACAGCTCACCGATACCATCGTAGAGGATGGCCGGAAAGGTTTGCTCCATTCCCGAATTATTAAAGGCTGACGTATAACCATCAATGATCGGCTGCAGCAAAGCACCACGAGGGTTACCCCCGTTACGAGCAATGGTGTTGTTGTGCATATAGACGTTTTTCACCGTCGGGCTCCAACCATCCGCCATGGTCGCACCAAATTCGGCCGGATAACCTGCCACATCGTCATCAATCAGGAAATAGCTGGTGATCGCAATCGCAGTAGTCTCGTTGTCCGTAATCTGGTTGTTGTAGATTTCCACATCGCTGGCAGCCAGCACTATTACCCCTGTTCCCGGTGGCACTTCGCCAACCGTTCCAGCCCCCACGTTCTCCGCATTATTGGCATAGATCTGGTTGCTAAAGATCCGCACGTTGCTGCCATAAGCCTTTACGAGCCCGGGCAGATCAAATGACAGAATACCGCCGGAGTTCCCAACAGCAATGTTGTTATAAACATCGGCCATGCTGGAGTTTTCTATTTCGATCCCGGCCACGTTGTTCTTGGCAGTGTTATTCCGAACCACGATGTTCTCTGATTGGCCAACATAGATTCCCGCATCGGCGGAGCCGTAGGCGTAGTTGTTTTCCATCAACACGTTCTTGCTGTTGAGCGGATAAAGACCATAGGCGCCGTTATCGGCTTCCAATGGGCCTTCCCATACGGTGGCGGTGTAGGTTATGTGTATACCGTCAACACCGAGCGTCTTGATGCCGTTTTTCGGCGCTTCATAAACTCCCAGGTCCCGGATGGTAATGCCATTGCCACCGGTGAAACGAAAGGCGTCATCCCCATTGGAGCCACCGAAATCAAGAATTGTTTCGTTAATGCCATGCCCGGCAATCGTAAGTCCCTGCGCACTGTTAACGATAATGCCCTCGGTAACAGTAAAGCGCCCTTTAGGCAGAACCACTAAGGCATTTTCTGGAAGGTCAAACAATGCGAGAGCTAGCGCTTCGGTGATGTCATCACCCGTAACCGCATCTGGTGCCACAAAAATGGCATCGTTAGTGATGGTAAAGCCAGAAGTGGTTGTTGCCACAACAGTCGGGCCTACATTTCCGGCAACGGCATCTTTGCCATCCTTACCGTCGTCGCCACAGCCAGCCAGCAGCAACCCGCTGGCTAATGCTGAAACGGTAAAGAGTTGTGAGAGCTTCGTTCTCTGACGCATGATGATTCCTGCTTGTTTATTGTTGGTTTTGAGCTGGCACGCATTCGCTGTGGAAGGTGACGCGCCACACAAAACACTATTGATGAACATCAAACAAAGCGAGCACAACCGATGCTCAGAAATACAGAATCTCTGGGCAATTCTTTAAACACCTTGTGCCACAGGGGTTAGAAGAGAGCGCACTTAGGCACTGACTCATCTTTGAAATGCGATATATTTAAACTTTTGCATAACTGTTTTATGGTTTCCGCCAGTCCAAATAACCGAATATCAAAAGCGCCAGGGGCCACAACTTTCCCACTTAAACCATCTTCAACTATAGTGAGCACACTCCCTCAACGAAGCTTTGAACATGCCGACAGCTGATCAACATTTTCGATGGACACACGCTTTGATCGTCGCGCTTTCCGGCCTATTTGTATTTTCTCTGTACGCTGCTTTCACCATCACCCTGGCAGTTCAAAGCACTCTTGCTTCCCAATCTGAAAAACTGAACGCCCTCACTTCCGAAGCTGCGAAAATAGCACTAGAGAGCCGTTTGATTATTAATCGCCTTAACGGCCAAGGGTTTGATCACTGCCACGACGAGATGCTGCAAGCCATGCAACGGGAGCTTTTTCTTGCGAGCCGCGTGAAAGATATCGGTTTTGTCAAAAACAATGCCGTGCTGTGCACAACTGGCCAAGGGGTTTTGCAAACACCTTTTGAGCAGGGCCCGTGGGACTTCACTGGCAGAAACGGCTTCAAATTCCGACCCGACGCTCAACTTGTGCTTTTCGATGGAGAAATCACTGCGCCTATAATCCAGAAGGGCCATTTTAATGTGATTTTCGATACCCGATGGCTGGAGCGATTAGCGTCCAATAGCAACCGCTGGCAAGTGGTATATCGCAGCAGTCAGCCAGACACCCGACATGCCTATGGCAGCCGCGAAGTGTTTCGCAATCTGGGCGCGAAATCCGGACACGTTGTCACGCCGACAACCACATACTCAGAGGCCTGCAGCAACGATATTCCATACTGTGCAGGCCTTGAGATAGAGCACGCAGATCTTCTGGCTCAAAACCCGTCGCTCGCGGCGTTCCTGGGCATTACCGGCCTGGTATTAGGCTCGGGTTCAAGCCTTGTAAGCTGGTTGCTTTTAAAAAGACGGCTCAGCACAGGACAAAGGACAATCAGAGGTTTACAGCACAACGCCTACTTCCCTCTCTATCAACCTATCGTCGATCTGAAGAGTGGCAAAATTATTGGGTGCGAGGTGCTGGCCCGGTTTCACGATGCAGTTGGCCCCCTTTACCCTGATGAGTTCATCCCAACGTTAGCTAAAGCGGGTCAAAGTTGGCCATTTACCCAACTGATCATGCAGAAAACCCTGGACGACCTGCACTCCAGGACCGGGCTGCCCGACGGTTTCAAGGTAAACATCAATCTATTTCCATCAGATATTGCCCAGAGCAGGCTGAAGGACGCCGATATTTCCCTGGCCCTTGCGGCATCGAGGTTTAATATCGCTTTCGAAATCACCGAAGACGAACACCTGGATACAGCCACCGCAAAAGATTGCATCCAGTGGATTAAACAAAATGGCTTTGAACTGGCAGTGGACGACTTTGGTACCGGCTATTCCAACCTTTCCAAGGTGCGGGATCTGGGTTGCAACACGCTGAAAATTGACCGTAGTTTTGTATTTGATATCGATACCGGCGGGCTGGGAGCAGCGCTTGTGCCGTTAATGGTGCGTATTGCGAACGAACTGGGCATGGATGTTGTTGCCGAGGGCGTGGAAACAAGCGCACAAGCGGCGGTTATTGCAGAAATGGGTGTACCGCTGGCTCAGGGCTGGGCATTTGGCAAACCCATGTCAGCAACTCAATTGGAAAAGCTCGTAGGCACAACACTCCAACCCGACCAGCGCACTTGATCGGATTTCCTGTTCATCTCTCTCAAAATGCTTCGTTTGAAGTAATAGACGCGAACATCTAGATTTAAAGCACATCTTGTACCGCCGGTTTTGGCAAGGCACTCCCACCCATTCAGGACATTGTTCATGGCACTTAAACTGAATATCGTAATTTGCAGCACACGCCCTGGCCGTATTGGCCCATCCATCGCAACCTGGTTCCACGAGTTTGCGACAAACAACTCCGGCTTTGACTGCGAACTAGTAGATTTGGCTGACTTTGATCTTCCCGTTTACAACGAAGCCAACCACCCGCGCTCGGGCATATACGAACACGAACATACGAAACGCTGGTCTGAAAGCGTTAACTCAGCCGATGCCTTTGTGTTTGTAACGCCAGAATACAACTACTGCCCACCGCCAGCCTTTGTGAACGCTCTGAATTACGTTTACACAGAATGGAACTACAAGCCCTGCGGCTTCGTTAGCTATGGCGGCGCTGCAGGTGGTATTCGCGCAGCAACACTGGCTCGCCAACTGGTCAATACCCTGAAGATGATGCCGATGGTTGAAGGCGTGATGGTGCCCATGGCCTGGAACCATTTAGATGACGACAAGGTGTTTCATTCCAACGACCTGATTGACCCATCCGCTACCGCAATGCTGACCGAAATGGAAAAATGGGCCACAGCCCTGAAAACCATGCGCTGATGCGCGGCAGGAATTGATGCTTGAGCAACGGAGCCCGGAACGGGCTCCGTGCCAGGCACATCAAAACAAGTGTGCGTTAAGCCACATGTGGGTTGCGATGGACGCAGCATAACCGAGAGCAATAACCGGCGCCCAGCGCAGGTGTGACATCAGAGTGTAATAGCCTCTGGCCTGGCCCATCAACGCAACACCTGCGGCAGAGCCTATAGATAGCATGGATCCGCCAACACCCGCGGTAAGCGTAACCAGCAGCCACTGGCCATGAGACATATCTGGCTCCATCGAAAGCACGGCAAACATCACCGGGATGTTATCCACAATCGCAGATATAACACCCACCGCAATGTTGGCACCCGTTGCATTCCAGTCGGTATACAGCAACTGGGAAACCTCGGCGAGGTAGCCGATATACCCAAGCCCGCCCACACACAGCACAACTCCGTAGAAGAACAGCAGCGTATCCCATTCTGTGCGCGCCATTGGGTTGAATATGTCGAAAGGCACCGCCTTGTCGAGCCGGGCGAGCAAGCGTGTATTTTTATGGTTTTCAGCCCAAACCCGCTCACGGGCAACGCCACGTTTGAAGCTGAGTTGCAGGTAATAACTCAGGAACTGCAGGTAGGCCAGGCCCATCATCATGCCGACTACGGCGGGCAGATGCAGGAAGTTGTGGCCTAGCACAGCTGTGGTAATGGTGAGCAGAAACAGCACTACTGTGCGACGAGCGCCGCGCTTCATGATTACGGGATCCGATGCATCCTGAGGCTGTTCGCGGGGGATAGCAAAGCTCATGATAATGGCTGGCACGAGGAAGTTAACAGCCGACGGAATAAACAGCCTGAAGAACTCCGTAAACTCAACCACGCCCTTCTGCCAAACCATCAGCGTTGTGATGTCGCCAAAGGGCGAGAAGGCACCACCGGCGTTGGCTGCGACCACAATATTGATACAACCGAGACCGATAAATCTTGGGCTGTTTTCACCGACTTTCAGCAGCACAGCACACATCAATAGGGCGGTAGTCAGGTTGTCTGCAATAGGCGATATAAAGAATGCCAACAGGCCGGTAATCCAGAACAGGCTGAGATAGCTAAAGCCTCTGCTTACCAGCCAGCCACGCAAGGCATCAAACAGCTGACGCTCTTCCATGGCATTTATGTATGTCATGGCCACCAACAAGAATAGAAGAAGCTCTGAGTATTCAAGCAGGTTGTGCTTCAAGGCTGCATTAGCGCTTTCCGTATCGCCACTCATGGCTGCCGCGCCGGCAACCAGGAACCAGATCAAACCCGCCGCCAGCAACACCGGCTTGGATTTGCGCAGGTGCAGCTTTTCTTCCAGCATCACGAATGCCATGGCGATGACAAAGATGATGATAGAAATATAGCCAACAGGATGATGGGTAAGGCTTTGAGCATTGGATTCTGCAGCGCTGGCCAGCGCACTGAAACCAAATGAGAAGACTGCAAAAAAGACTAAAGCTACTTTTGCAAAAATGCTGGAAGGGGCAATTACACGAATAGAACAACGCCGGAACGGCAGTTTTTCGGAACTACTGTTTTCAGTCATGGGATCTGGCTCAAAAGTTTGGGGCGCACATTATCAATCAAAGTGCACTTTACGCACCATAGCTTCCGTCAAGTCGACGTGATCTAAGTCGTTCGTAAGCTATTATATTTTTCGCTTGCCCGGCACTTGTACTTTTGAGCCTTACCCGAAGTGCATCTATAGCTAATCCGACCTGTTTTTCTCCCAGATTGTCAGCTCGGAAAAGCTGTGCTGGAACTTGTTGCGCGTTTCACGGATCACAAACGGTAGGCTTCGCGACTCCATCAGCAAGGTGAAGTGCGGCGCCAGCATGTCGCGCAGGCCATCAAACGTGCCGTAATTCTCACCATCTTTCTGGAAGCCTCCCACCCACTTTTCTTTAGGGGTGTGCTCCTCCAGCCAGGTGTAAGGAGAGGCAATCAGCAAGAGCCCATCATCATTCATGCGCTCATGAATGCGTGTCAAAAAGAGCGGGGGGTCGTAAAGCCGGTCTATGAGGTTGCCTGCCAGCACCAGATCGTATCCTGTGAACTCAGGCTTGAGGTCGCAAGCGTCCCCTTGATGGAAAGCCACCCGCTCAGCGGCCTCTTCCAAATCCAAAGACGCTAGAGTGCGCTCCTGATACGTTACCAATGAGCCTTCTTCCGGCCGGGCGTAGCGAACCACTTTATCTCTGGCCATTACCTGGCACTGCTCCACAAACTTGCTGGAGAAATCGATGCCATCCACATGGGCAAACGCCCGAGCCAACTCAAAACTGGTGCGCCCGCAGGCACAACCAATATCCAGAGCTTTCCCCATAGTGCGCCCATCCATGGCCTCTATGGCTACTCTTGCCAGCCCTCTGGGAAAGTTGGCTTCGCCATGCCACTGCTCACCAAAGTGAAACTCCAGGTACTGGGCCAAGGTGGTGTCGTCTTCATAATAAGCGTTTTGCTGCACAACCGTTTCCTTCTTCACTGTGATGGGCGTGACGATGCTTCGGTGATTGGGAGGCGACCCACCTGCTCTTGCGCCATGAGGTAGTCGGCAACCGCCCGGTAGGCTGGCAACGAAGTTGGGTCGTTAGCCGTATTTGCGGCAACCGGGTTCGAGCCAAGCCGCACTATAACCATGTTAGCGGCCGGATTGATCCAGACGGTTTGCCCATGTACGCCGCGCGCTGCGTATGCACCGTGGTCGTCATTGCTGATCCACCACAAGCCGCCATAACTCCAGCCGGGGAGAGTTGTGTAGTCTGCCTTTGCAAACGTCTCTTTCTTACCGCCGTTACGAATGCTCGCGACAGCCGCGGCCGGTATGATTTGCTCACCGCTCACCTGCCCCTCATCAAGCATCATCTGCCCAAGCCGCGCCATATCTCTCAAGGTTGCATTGAATCCACCACCTGCGAACGGCGTGCCGATGGAGTCAACCGTAAAGAAAGCTTCGCGTTCAGTGCCGAGCCGGCTCCAGATGCGTTCGGATAAAAGCTCAGCCACCGACTTGCCTGTGGTACGTGCAATCAGCCAGCTAAGCGCGTCGGCGTTGATCGTCCGGTAGCCGAAGGCTTCACCGTGCGCGCCTTTTTTCTTTACGGTTTGCAGATACTCAAAATAGCTGCGTGGGCCGGTGTAGCCGTCCGGCTTCGGTAGCGGGCTACCTGCCAAGGCATACGCCCAGAATTCCGCATTTGGATCTGTTGAATCTTCCGAGTAATCCAGTGCTGTTGTCATGTCCATGACTTGTCGCACTGTCGCGTCGCCAAATGCGCTGTCCTTCAGTTCCGGGATCAATGTGGCGACCTTGGCGTCTTCATCGAGTCGGCCTTCCGCCACCAAAATCTCACCGAGCAGGCCTGTGAGTGACTTGGTGACGGACATTACTCCATGCAGCGTATTTTCATCCAGGCAGCCATTATAGCGCTCGTAAACAATGCGGCCCTTGTGCAGAACCAGAATGCCATCCGTGTAATTCACATCGAAAGCAGCATCCCACGTCATGGGCTCACTCCCTCCGAGCGGCACAAACTCGACCGCATCCAAACCGGCATCCAGATCAACAGGCAGTTCTCGTGTGCCCTCAGTACCATTGCGAACAACAACAGTCGGCATCATTTCGCGGAAGTGGCAGACCGTCCAGCGCAGCTTGGGAAACGTAAAAAAGTCCGGGTCAGTAAAGCGAATGGTCTTGTCAGCCGCCGGTGGAAAGCCCTGCATCCAGCCGAGTACATCGGGAGCTGAATCCTGCGCGGAAAGTGGAGTTGTGTCCTGTGCCATGGCAACGCCTCCCAGAGTCAGTGACAGGGTTAGACAGGCACTCATAATAGGCTTCATCGTCTTTTCCTTATGTATTCCGGCATTTCCCACAGATTATTTCAGACATTAACAGCATAACTTGAAACCCTCACACCCAAGCACCATATTCACTGGTCATACCCACGATCAATAGAGCCTGATGGCCCAACGGGGAGCAGCATGAGCAACCATCCTGAATACTCACTATTAGAGCTAGCGTCAGTTCGCGAAGGCGATTCCGTCGGCAACACCTTAGAGAACAGCGTAGCCTATGCTCAACATGCTGAACGCCTCGGCTTCAAGCGGTTCTGGCTGGCGGAGCACCATAATATGGAGGGTATCAGCAGCTCCGCGACCTCTGTACTAATTGGTCTCATCGCAGGCAAAACCCAAACCATTCGGGTTGGCTCCGGCGGTGTAATGCTGCCTAACCACCCACCTCTGGTGATTGCAGAGCAATTCGGAACGCTCGAAAGCATTTACCCCGGCCGTATTGACCTGGGTCTTGGCCGCGCGCCGGGCACCGACCAAATAACGGCTCGTGCCCTGCGCCGAGATGGCTTGGGCGCGGAACAATTCCCGGAAGATGTTGCGCAACTACAGTCACTCCTTGGCCCGCTAAAGCCAGGCCAAGCAGTGAAAGCCATTCCAGGTGCAGGTACCAAGGTGCCGATCTGGCTATTAGGCTCCAGCCTCTACAGCGCACAGCTAGCGGCTATGCGCGGCCTACCCTATGCCTTTGCCGGGCATTTTGCTCCGCGCCTGTACCGTGAGGCTCTGAAGGTGTACCAGGATAACTTCCAGCCTTCCGATCAGCTGCAAAAGCCTTACAGCATGCTGGCGGTTCCCGCCGTACCTTCGGCAAGCACCGAGGAAGCAAAGTACCTTGCGACCACCAGCTACCAGAGAATTCTGGCGCTTTTCCGGGGACAGCCCCTTTGGATGAAAGAGCCGGTGGAATCGATGGATGGCCTTTGGAACCCAGCTGAACAAGCGACTGTTAAGGATTTTCTGGGGCTGCAACTGCTTGGCGATGCCGCGGCTATCAAAACCCAAATCAACGAACTACTGGCCAGTGTGGACGTGGATGAGCTTATGTTTACCGTGGATATTTATGATCCAGAAAAACGGCGGCATGCACTCGACATACTTAATGGAACCCGGGAAGACTAAAGCGCCATGAATAAACGCATTACACACATTTTCCTCTCCCATGGTATGGAGAGCGGTCCCGGCGGAACCAAAATTCAGGCCCTCAAAGCCTTGGCCGAGTCCTTTGAAGACGTCCGGGCGCACGCCATAGACCATAGAAGCACCAAAGACCCGGCCACTCGCCTTACCCAGATGCAAGACGCCATAGCCGCCAGTGGTGCAGATCCCTGCAACATTATTCTTGCGGGCTCCAGCATGGGTGGCTGGGTTTGCGCACAAACCAGTGAGCAAACCCCGGTCCTGGGTTGCTTTCTGCTGGCACCGGCGTTGGCAATGGAGGGCTACCCGCAATCCAGCCCACGCATACAAGCCAAACATGTGCAGATCATCCACGGCTGGGATGATGATGTTGTGCCCCCAATGCCCGTTATTGAGCTGGCCCGAAAACAGGCATTGCCAACGCTGCTGCTCCCCGATGGTCACCGCCTTGCCAACAGCCTTGAACGGATCACCAAGGAATTCCGGGCATTCCTTTCCAGAGCCGGCATCCAGTAATCGAACACATATTGGCCAATATGGAACCAAACAGGCCATTTTCTTGCGAAAGTCGGTAAGTTTTGCCAGTCTCTACTAATGTAACAATAAATGTCTGAAGAAAAATGAACGGAGAAAACCCGATGAGCAGCATGAGTAAACTCAAGAAACTGGCCGGAATTTCAGCGTTCGCATTCGCGGCAATGACCGCAGCAAACTCTGTGAACGCAGCAAACTGGCGCTACGCTCACGAAGAGTATGAAGGCGACGTACAGGATGTATACGCATATAAATTCAAGGAATACATCGAAGAGAACTCCGACCACACGCTCCAGATTTATCGTTTTGGCGAGCTGGGTGAGTCTGATGACATCATGGAACAAACCCAGGCAGGCATTCTGAACTTTGTTAACCAGTCGCCTGGCTTTACCGGTGCTCTGATTCCTGAAGCACAGATCTTCTTTATCCCCTACCTGATGCCCACAGATATAAGCACGGTTATTGATTTCTTCCGTGAGAGTAAGGCCATCAACGAAGACTTTCCGAAGCTTTATGCCGAGAAAGGCCTTGAGCTTCTGCAGATGTACCCGGAAGGTGAGTTTGTTATCACGCTGGATGAGCCAGTCACAACGCCTGAAGGTATGAAGAACAAGAAGATCCGGGTTATGACCAACCCACTGTTGTCTGAAACCTACTCTGCGTTCGGCGCAACACCAACGCCGCTGCCTTGGGGCGAAGTTTACGGTGCTCTGCAGACCAACATGATCAACGGTCAGGAAAACCCGATTTTCTGGATCGAGTCAGGCGGGCTGTACGAAGTGTCTCCTAACCTGATCTACACCGGTCACGGCTGGTTCACAACTGCTGCAATGGCCAACAAGGATTTTTACGATGGCCTCAAAGATGAGGACAAGAAGCTCATCCAGGATGCAGCAGATTATGCTTTTGAAAAAATCATCACCCATATCGATGGTTTGGCGGATGAAGCTCTCGCGAAAATCCAGGCCGCCAGTGACGAAGTTACTGTCACGCGCCTGAACGAAGAGCAGATCAAAGCGTTCAAGGCTCGCGCTCCTCAAGTAGAGAAAAAGTTCATTGAGATGACTGGCAAGGGCGGCGAACAACTGCTAAACCAGTTCAAGAAAGACCTGAAAGAAGTGCAAAAGTAATATTCTTGCATTGCTCCTGTGTCCGTCGGCTCTCGCCGGCGGACACTCCATAGAACTAACCCCGCCCCGCCAAGCATTAGTGACCGGTCGGGAGCGACATGAACCGGAGCAGATCCCATGTCGGAGAACACCCCGGAGATAGATGACGACACCGGTCCTTTTGAGTCCGGTCTGCCCGGGTTTCTGGGAACCATAGACGGTTGGATTGCCAATGCCGAGGCCGTCATTTTGGCCACAGGCATTATCCTCATGGCCATCAATACCGTTGTAAACGTTATTGCGCGATTTGTGTTTGGAGAGGGCTTTTTCTTCTCGGGCGAAATCAATCGCATCCTGATTATTCTCGTGACCTTTGCCGGCATCGGGTACGCGGCGCGTTACGGGCGTCACATTCGGATGTCTGCGGTTTACGATGCACTACCAGCCAAAGGCCGCAAGGTGCTGATGATCTTCATCGCCCTGTTTACTTCTGCGGTAATGTTCTTCCTGTGCTACCACTCCTACGGATACATCGAGACTCTTTACAGCCGTGGCCGCATTTTGCCGGCGTTGGGTTTTGAGATCTGGTGGATTTATATCTGGGTGCCTGTGGGCTTTGCCGTGACTGGCATTCAGTATTTCCTCACAGCAATCAAGAACTTCACCACTGAGGATGTTTATCTCTCCACCGGAGTGATCGACGGATACGCTGATTCAGAATCGGAAGTCTGATCCGGTTTTACACCGGGCACGATAAAAAAGGGCACACCTATGGCGACTATTCTAATGATCATCATGATCGGGCTGCTGCTGCTCGGTTTCCCGATGATGATCCCACTGACGACCGCCGCCGTCGTTGGCTTTGTAATGATGTTCGACGGCTTCGGCCAGATGGGCACGTTTATTCAACAGATGATGGGGGGAATTCGACCCGCATCTCTGATTGCCGTACCCATGTTCATTCTCGCTGCAGACATAATGACCCGTGGCCAGTCTGCGGACAGATTGATTAACATGGTTATGGCCTTTATCGGCCATATCAAGGGCGGCCTGGCGATCAGTACCGCAACTTCCTGTACTCTCTTCGGTGCCGTTTCCGGCTCTACTCAGGCGACCGTTGTGGCCGTTGGTTCTCCCCTACGGCCTAAAATGCTGAAGGCCGGCTATTCCGATTCGTTCACTCTGGCTTTGATCATCAACGCCAGCGACATTGCCTTCCTGATACCCCCCAGCATCGGCATGATTATCTATGGGGTCATCTCCCAAACATCCATTGCAGAACTGTTCATTGCGGGGGTCGGCCCGGGCATCCTGATCCTGTTCATGTTCTCGCTTTACTGCCTGTTCTACGCCTACAAAAACAACGTACCCACGGAGCCCAAGGCAAGCTGGCGCCAGCGTGCGCTTTCAGTTCGTGATGCCAGTTGGCCACTGTTTTTCCCGGTTATCATTGTGGGTGGTATCTACGGCGGTATTTTCAGCCCTACAGAGGCTGCAGCGGTGTGCGTACTCTATGCATTCCTGTTGGAATTCATCATATTCCGCTCTCTGAAGATTGGTGAAGTTTACAAGATTGCCAAATCTACCGGCCTGATCACCGCCGTGGTCTTTATTCTGGTGGCCGTAGGTAACGGTTTCTCCTGGATCATTTCCTTTGCCCAGATCCCCCAGGCAATCCTGGAATCTGTTGGAGTAAACGAAGCCGGCCCGGTGGGCGTGCTTATCGCTATCTGTGTGGCCTTCTTTGTCGCCTGCATGTTTGTAGACCCCATTGTCGTCATCCTGGTATTAACGCCAATCTTCGCCCCTGCCATTCAGGCAACGGGGTTGGACCCAGTGCTGGTGGGTGTACTCATCACCCTGCAGGTTGCAATTGGATCGGCAACGCCGCCGTTTGGCTGTGACATCTTCACAGCGATTGCGATCTTCAAACGGCCGTACCTTGAAGTTATCCGGGGCACGCCTCCGTTTATTTTCATGCTGATCCTGGCGGCTGGCCTGATCATTGCCTTCCCGCAGATCGCTCTGTTCCTGCGTGATCTTGCCTTTGCAGACTGACGCACACTTGGATCTGAATTTATAAGGAGACAAGCATGTTCAAACGGATACTGGTGGCAGTAGATGGGTCCAAAACCTCACTCAAGGCTTTGGATAAGGCTATCGGGTTTCAAAAACTGATGCCTGAAACCGAGATCTTCATTCTCTGCGTGTACAAGCACCACAGCCTGTTTGAAGCGTCTCTCTCCATTGGCCGGCCTGCGGACATGGATATTCCAGACAAGGTGCTGTCTGATTACGCTAAAGAAGTGGTCAAACATGCCAAGGATATGGCTATTGACCACGGAGCAACGAAGATTCGCGGCTTTGTGAAATCGGGGCGTCCATCAAAGGTCATTGTGAAATTTGCCCAAGACAAAGAAGCAGATCTGATCGTGGTGGGAACTCGAGGCACACATAGTGACAAAGACGGGATGCTTCTCGGTAGTGTTTCACACCGGGTGGCCTCTCAGGCCAAGTGCCCGGTTCTGGTGGTTTGACCCCCATTTCATGGACCGGCCGGCTAGATATCCGGGAACGCCTCAACCTTATTTCGCCCCCCAGCTTTAGCTTTGTATAGCATCTCATCTGCCAGCTTCAACAGCTTCTCGGGATTGTTCGTACTGCCCGGCCATGACGCAGCGCCAATGGATATGGTCAGGGACCCGAGATCTTTGCCCTCAAATATCACCGTTTCTTTTCGCACGGCTTCGCGCAGTTGCTCAGCTCGTTCTCTTGCTCCAGCTATATCTGATGCGGGCAGAATCACCACAAACTCTTCGCCACCGTAGCGGCAGACAACATCGCTGCCACGAAAACGCGATTCCAGTATTGCAGCGAATGCTTTCAGTGCGGCGTCACCTGCTTCATGCCCATGGGTGTCGTTAAACTGCTTGAAGTGGTCTATATCAACCAGCAACAACGACAGTGGCAGTTCTTTGCGTAGGGCTACGGTAGCTTCGTGTTCAAACAACTGATCAAAATAGCGGCGATTCTTAAGCCCCGTGAGGGCGTCTTCATAAGAGAAGCGGCGCAGGTCTTCCTTGAGTGAAATTCCTGAAAGCGTTACCCCAATTCGTTCAACCACCAGGTTGATTGAAGCCATTAACCTTGCTGCGCCGCCTTCAGTTTTCCCAGAGCTGTTTATGCTGTCTACATCCACCAGCAACAAGCATTCCGGCGCTGGCCCATGGCCCATAAACTCCACATTGATAGAGAAGCACACCAGTCCCCGGCTGTTCTTGCAAGCCGCCTCAGCCTCCTCGATGGAGCCGGCAAGAAGATGAACCGGGGGCGGCATATGGCTGAGCGTCTCAATAGCAGGAGGCAGATCAGGCAGTGAATCTCCGTAGCCCCAAAGCGCAAGGCGCTCATAGCCACCAAAGGCCGTTCGCCGGTATATCATACCCTTGATGGGACTGCACAAACTGGGCATATCCTCAGCGAGCCGTTGAAACGCCTGATCGAGGCTAACGCATGCTTGCAGTTCCGAAACAACCTCGGCAAAAAACCGGCTTTTCTGATTTTCAAACGCCAGAACCTCAGCACGGGTCTGCTCTCGCTGCAAAAGCTTCTCTGTTTTTTCGGTTCGCTCAGCCACTTGGTGCTCAAGTGTAACAGTTAACTCCTGCAGGGCTCGCTGGGTCATCCCGTAATGTCTTAACGAGATTATGACGACGGCTAATATAAACACGAGAAGACCCAGGCCAACGGGTACCTGTACCCATGGCATGAAACCATGGGCTACTGCCATGTCTGCAACCAACAAAGCACCGAACACGCCACAAGCCAGCACAAGAACTTGCTGCTCAGTGGTCATTAAATGCATCCGCGGAGCGGTTATCAGCGCCATTGAAAAGAGGGACAACAAAAACAGAGCGTCAAAGGGCGGGAAGGTAAACGAAAGGCCTATAACACCTGTCAACGCCAGGCTCAGCGCCCCCAGCGCGTATACAAGATGCAGTTTCCAGATCACTGAAATAGCTCGCGGCGGGCGGGCGCTACCCAGCCATTGGTCGAGCATAAGCCAAAGACCAACAGGCAGCAGAAAGTAGCTCCCGGCGGCCAGGTAATCCCACATCAAGGCATCGGGCACAAGCAGCTGGCTGGCTGAGCTTTCGGAAAGGAGCATCACTGACGAAGCCAGCGAAAAAAGAGCAATGCTGGTAAAGGTTTTCCTGCCGCCCTGCAGCAGGGAAAGTATCAGTGCGAGCAACGCCACCAGCAGAGAGAACCCGGCAACAAGCAGGGCCTCCAGAGAGCTGTTAAGGATATGCAGAATTAACTCTGAGTGATCCATGAGGCTCACTTCACCCCAAAGGCCTATGTCCGTGTAATCAGAAAACACGCGGAAATACAGCGTTTTATTCTCGTAACCCTCTGGCAGAGTTATTTTGTGCCAGGGCCAGCCTTCGAATTTGCCCCGACCATCTTTGTCGAAGGTGCCGTATTGGTAGATGTTTTCACCATCCAGCCACACCTGAACAATCAAATCGATACTCAGGATATAAAGCACGGGATCTTGCCAGTCACCCGCGGGCAGGGTTACCCGATACCACACCTGATCCTGGCCATTTCGGCCTGAGGGGTTAGAAGGGAAATCAATGGCATGCCACTGTTCTGGCTGCTGTGCAAGGGCCCAGTCAGGTGTTCCTTCCACAGTTAAGGGTAAGTCGCCCCAGCGGTATTCCCAGCCTGCGGTTAGTGGCTGCGGTGCCGCCAAAAGTGCGGCCGGCGCAAGTCCGCACAGGGCTCCGAACAGGATAATGAGGATTTTTAGAAAGTGTGCAGGTATAGACACGGGTATTCGGCCAGTTGGGGCTATACAGGCCAGTATAGTGCACCCTACCTCCGACGTGTATAAAGAACAGACACCAAATCGTATTTGGAAAGGAGGATTGCAGGGCCAAGGACTGGCCCTGCACTATCACACTCGGAAGCCGGGTGTTACAGCCCTGATTTCAGTTTTTCCCAGTACTTGGCATAGACCTGCAAGGCTTCATCCCCTATGTCGGTCTGAAACTCTGCATTCACCATGTCTTCCGGAGTAGGGTAGCTGGCACGATCTCCGGCGACCTCATCGTCCAACAGCTCCCTGGCAGATAGCACCGGCGTGGCGTAGCCAATATCTTCGCTGATCAGCGCCGCAATTTCCGGTTGCAGCACAAAGCTGATGAACTGATGGGCTGCTTCCGGGTTCTTGGCATTCTTTGGGATTACGAAGCTGTCCAGCCAGGCAATAACGCCCTCTTCCGGATACACATACTCCAGCGCTTCCATGCTCTCCTTGCCCATAACGGCTTCGCCGTTCCAGATCATGCCCACATCCGCCTCGCCTTCGAGGAAGGGCATGCGGGGTGCATCCGAGTTAAATGTACGCACGGAGGGCATGAGCTCCGTCAGCTTTTCATAGGCTTCCTCAATTTGCTGAGGGTCGGTGCTGTTACCGGGATAGCCCAGTACTCGCAGGCTCATGTGAAAGACTTCACGCATGTCATTTGTCAGGTTCACCTTGCCTTTGAAGCGCTCATCCCAGAGATCTTCCCACGCGGTCACCGGCTCGCCGGCAATATCGGCCGTATCCACGCCAATACCGGTAGTGCCCCAGAGATAAGGCACGCTGAACTGGTTACTCGGGTCGATATCCAGGCCTGTGAGTTCCGGATCAAGCTGATCAAAGCCGCTGATCTTGCTTTGGTCGATGGGCAACAGCAGCCCTTCATTGCGCATTTTGCTGACATAGTAAGTAGAAGGCACAGCAAGGTCGTATGCGGCGCTCTCATCCAGCAACTTCAAACGGGCGTACATGGCCTCGTTGCTGTCGTAGGTGGTGTATACCACTTTGATGCCGGTCTCATCTTCGAAGCGGGTCAGCACTTCCTGAGGCATGTATTCAGACCAGTTGTACAGATTAAGTACCTGCGGGTCATCGGAACTGCAGCCGGTCAGGCCAAGCGCCAGAATGCCGGCCAGTGCGAGTTTCTTCATTGTTTGCTCCTTGAAAGAATCCATTGCGACAACATCAACATCACTAGTGAGAACACTAGCAGCAGAGTGCCAAGTGCGTTTACTTCAGGTTTAAGCCCCACGCGCACCATGGAGTAGATGCGCAGTGGCAGAATTTCGTAACTTGGGCCGCTCACAAAGGTGCTCACCACCACATCGTCCATGGACAGGGTGAAGCCGAGCAACCAGCCTGCCATTAACGCCGGCATGATAACCGGTATCAAAACGGTGCGGGTCATGGTGAAGTCGCTCGCGCCCAAATCTCTGGCTGCTTCTGGTAAGCGTTCATCAAAACCGCTGAGCCGTGCCATAACGGTAATCACTACAAACGGCAGGCAGAATGTCACGTGCGCAAGCAGCAATGAAACGTAGCCAAGTTTCAGGCCCAGCAGCAGGAACAGCCCCAGCAACGAAATGGCCAGCACAATTTCAGGCGACATCATCACCACAAAGAGCATGCCGTTCAGAACTCTTTTGCCGCGAAATCGATAGCGATGCAGGGCCAGTGCGGTGAGCGCGCCAATGATTGTGGAGACCGTAGCCGCGGTAAGTGCCAGCCACAGCGAATTCCACATGGCCTGCACCATGGCGTGATTGTTAAATAATGAATCGTACCAGCGCAGACTCAACCCGCCCCAGCTATAACCCGTGCGGGAGTCGTTAAAAGAAAACACCACCAGCACCACAATCGGCACGTACAACAGCAGGTACACCAGGGTGAGGTAACTACGGGAGAGCCAGCGCATCAGGCACCCTCCTCGCCCAGGCGGCGCTTACTCAGGCGGTGAGCGAACATCAGCAATGCCATGGTAAGTGTCAGCACGATGCTGGCGGCGGCACCAAAGGGCCAGTTGCGGGCATCCAGAAACTGGTTTTTGATCACGTTACCCACCAGTAGATTGCGGGACCCGCCCAGAATGTCCGGTACAAAGAACAATCCCATCGCTGGAAGCAATACCAGCATTACACCGGCCAACACGCCCGGCAGCGTCAGCGGCACCACGACATTTTTAAAGGTAGCCAAGCGACCCGCACCCAAGTCGTGGGAGGCGAGCAGGACATCCTGCCGCAAATCTTCGAATACCGAATACAGGGGCAGGATCATAAAGGGCAGCAGCAAATACACCAGGCCGACGATCACGGCACCTTCGGTGTACAAAAGCTGCGCCGGCTCATCAATCACACCCAAAGACATAAGTGCGCTGTTCAAAAGACCGTTGGTGGCCAGGATTAGCTTCAAGGCGTAGGTGCGCACCAGAGAGTTTGTCCAGAAGGGCACAATCAACAGGAAAATCAGGAGCATCTGCCGGCGCTTCTCCACCCGCGACAAGGCCCATGCAAAAGGGTAACCGATCAGCAAACAAATCAGAGTTGTTAGTGCCGCCATGTACAAGGAGTGAAGAAACACGTCCAGATACAGAGGATTAAACAGTTGCCGGTAGGCATCCAGGTTCAAGGGCAACGAGATAAAAGTAGAGGGGTTCCGCGTCATCACGCTGGCACCCACCACAAGCATATTGGGCGCGAGCACGAGGAACAGCAACCAACCCCACACCAGCACCAGTACAGCCGCTCTGAACGGCTGCTGTTTAATGCTCCGCATCATCAGCTGCCAGCTCCTCCTCATCGGTGAGCGGCTCGTCGCCCTCTTCCGCCAACAACCATTCCCAGCCATCTACCCAGCTAACACGCACCCGCTCACCAATGCTGTAATCGAATGTGGGGTCGTCCTCATCAAAGAACTCGCTCGCCATTACATGGCTGCCGTCTTCCAGCTCAATCATCGAATCCAGGGTACTGCCTTTGTAGTTGCGTTCGACAATCTTGCCGGCCACACCTTCGGTATCATCTGGTGCAAGCACACGGATATCTTCCGGGCGCAGCAAAACGTGTAGAGACTGTTTCATCGCAACACGGAACGAAGGCTTGTTCAGATCCCGATTCAGGCCAAACACATCCACACTGATGCGCTCACCCTCAATGTTGGTTACACGGCCGGGGAAAAAATTAGTCTGGCCCACAAAGCGCGCGGTAAACACATTTGCCGGGCGCTCATAGACTTCACGAGGTGTGCCAAGTTGCTGAATGTGCCCGTCTTTAAGCACCACAATTCGATCAGACATGGACAACGCTTCTTCCTGATCGTGGGTGACGAACACGAAGGTAATGCCCAGCTCCCGCTGCAGGCGTTTGAGCTCTACCTGCATGGTGCGGCGTAATTTATAGTCCAGCGCAGACAGAGGCTCGTCCAGCAGCAGCATTTTGGGCCGTTTGACCACTGCCCGGGCAATCGCAACCCGCTGCTGCTGGCCTCCGGAAAGCTGGTGAGGCTTGCGCCTGGCAAAGTCCTCCAACTGAACCATTGCAAGCGCTTCTTCAACTCGCTCCGCTATTTCAGCTTTCGGCCGTTTTTCCATTTTCAAGCCATAGGCCACATTGTCGAAAACCGACATGTGTGGGAACAGCGCATAGTTCTGGAAAACGGTGTTGAGCGGCCGGTGTTCCGGCGGGGTCTGAGTGATATCAACGCCAGACAGGGTAACCGTGCCCTCATCCGGATGTTCAAAACCCGCCATCATGCGTAACAAGGTGGTTTTACCACAACCGGAGGGCCCCAAAAGGGTAATGAATTCGCCATCATCAATGGTAAGGCTGAGTTCATCCAACACGGTCTTGCCATCAAACTGCTTGCTGATACCGCTTAGCGATAAGAGTGTTTTAGTCATCAACCCTGCCCAAGATTAAGAGAGCTTCTGAAAAAGCCCCTGCTGCGGCGTATTTTTCCAGAAAGGAAGCTACATAAAAAGCAGTGTGCAGGATTTACGCACTGCATTCATGGGATTGTTCTGCAATGAGAGCACCCTGTCCACCTCAGTAGCCAGGGTGCAGTGTAGCGGGGTCAGTCGGTGGCAATACTGTTCAGGTAGGCTTTATCGGAAATATTGGTCCACTGTCGAACCTGTTTCAGATAGTCACGCTGGGAATTTATGATCTCTTTTGCAAGATCATCCTTCTCGGCAGCCTCAGCCAACAACTTGTTTGTTGCATCACGCATGGCGTTGATGACTTCCGGCGGGAACGTCTTGTGGGTCACGTTCGGGTAGTCTTCTTTCATCCGGTCCCAGGCCACGCCGCTTTCGTGGGTGGTCTGAATATACATGTCGTAAGCCGCTGTGCGCATGGCGATGCGAAGGATTGCCTGCAGATCTTCCGGCAGCTTTTTCCAGGTTTTATCGTTGATCAGGAACTGTACTTCTGCACCCGGCTCCTGCCAGCCAGAATAGTAATACTTGGCGATCTGGTGGAAGCCCATGGGGAAGTCCAAAGCCGGCCCGACCCATTCCACAGCGTCCACAGTGCCACGCTCAAGTGCGGTGTATAGCTCACCGGGGGGCAAATTGGTAACGGCAACGCCCAACTCGGCCATCACTTCGCCGGCAAACCCGGGCGTGCGCATTTTCAGGCCTTTGAGATCTGCGACCGAATTGATTTCCTTGTTAAACCATCCGCCCATCTGGTTACCAGTGTTGCCACCCGGAAAGGACATCAGACCGAAAGGTTCATAAACCTTCTGCATCAGCTCCATGCCCTGATCGTGATAGAACCAGGCGTACATTTCAGGCGCAATCATGCCAAAGGGCACGGTGGTGAAGTACATGGCGTTTGGAATGGTGCCCTTATAATAATAAGAGGCCGTGTGGCCCATGTCGTATTGGCCATTGCGCACCAGATCAAAAATACCGAAAGGCGCTTTGTGCTTGTTGGCGCTATCTATGCGGATTTTCAAGCGGCCACCGGACATCTCTTCGGCCATCTTCGCCATGTTTGTGGTGGTTTCACCCAAAATCGGCGAGTTCGGCCCCCAGGTTTGCGCAAGTCGTAGCGTATAGTTATCTGCAGCCATGCCAAAAGAGCTAACAGTAAGCAGCAGCGTTACCGCTACCATCTTGAACAGACGTGTCATCATCGTTAACACCATTTATTTTGTTGCGTTGTTATCGTTTGAACGCCTGCAATACTAGCCCGTGATCAACCTCTTCGCCATGAGCAACGCTCAAATACACTCTGAACGATCTGTACCTGTTTTCAAAATTCCCAGCCCATCGTTAAACCTTGAACTGGCTTACAAGATCCCGCAAATTCTCGCCCAACCGAGCCAGTTCATTGCTGGCCTCATTAGTCTGGGTAACGCCTGCATCACTGCGCTGTGCTGCTTCTACAATACGCACCACATTTTGGTTAATTTCCTCGGCCACTTGGCTTTGTTGCTCTGCAGCCGCGGCGATCTGGGTAACCTGGTCGTGAATCTGACCTACCGATTTCTCGATAGTCGTCAGGGCACCGGCCGCATGGTTGATACGCTCAACCGTCTCCGATGAATGATCGCGAGATTGATTCATCCGCTCAACGGCAGAAAGTGACTCACTCACAAAGCCATCAATCATTTCCCGAATTTGATCTGCAGACTCTGCACTGCGTCTCGCCAACTGCCGAACCTCATCCGCAACGACAGAGAAGCCCCTACCGTGATCGCCAGCTCGGGCAGCTTCGATAGCAGCGTTCAAAGCCAGCAAGTTCGTCTGCTCAGTGACTGCATGAATTACGTCCAGAACTTGCTGGATATCATCAGACTTCTCAGCAAGAGCATTGATACTTTGAGCGCTTTTCAGAATCTCTTCAGATAGTTTATTCACAGCACCCTGGGCATTGGTAATGGTCTCACCACCATCGCGAGCCATGCGGTCAGCATTAGATGCGGCACTCTCAACTTCGTTGGCATTACCGGCGATTTGTTGAATGGTTGCAGCCATCTCGTTAATTGCAGACGCAATCTGGTCTGTTTCCGCTCCCTGCTCCTGCACAGACGCGCGCGTTTCATTCGCCACACGGCTCAATTCTTCCGCGGCAGAAGCCACCTGATCTGTTGTGGAGCCGACTTCCTGAATCGTTGTCTGGATTTTGATTACGAACGCATTAAATCGGCGTCCCAATTCAGCGAGCTCATCCGTGCCTGCATCAGGCAAACGCTGGCGAAGATCACCGTCACCATCAGCAATTTCTTGCATCATATCGCTGACGTTCTTAAGTGGGCGGGTAACCGTGCGGCCAACAAATACGCCGACCAATATCGAAACGGCCACTACGGCTAGGGTCACCAAAACTCCAAACCAAATGGTGCGGGCGATACTTGCTTCAATCTCTACACGAGCGGAAGCTACTTGCCTCTCTATGTCGGTTACATACACACCCGCTGCTATTAACCAATCCCATTCCGGTATGACGGCAGCGTAACTAATTTTGGGCTCTTCATTACCTGAGGCAGGATTCGACCAGCTATATGAGTAATAACCATCGGATTCGACCGCCCGGAACAGTTGCGACAACACTCTGGCGAACGCGGGGCCGGCTTGTGTACCCTCGATAGAGGGATCAGGTGAATAGGAGACAGCTTGCCCTGAACGGTCGAAGGCAAACACATAGTTATTTTTTTCAAACCGGACTGCCCGCAGCCTGTCTGCCGCCGTCTTTTTAGCTTGGCGCTCTGTCAGCTCGGGGTTGCTTCTAGCCTCCTCCACTACAGCCTTCGCTGCATCAACAAGGTTTTTAAGGCCTTGTTTTCGGGACACCATAAGGCTTGATTCAAGCCGCTTTAGCTCAGCTTCTCCACCGGCTTGGATTTGACTGACAGCAACCCAGGAAACCGTGACAGCCGTCGCCAAAACAGGTATTAGCACGGCAAGGAGCAGGCGGGTTCGAATGCGCAGGGAGTTCAAAAACGTCATGGAGGCAGTTCCTGATGATTAAGTCGGTTTGTGTATTATCGACCAAACCCTCGATACCTTGAATACGACTTAACGAGGAGCTTATCAAAAATCTGGTGGTGCTCCCTCGTTACACTTACGGCAGTCGAGCTCAAAACCCAGCATGGAGCGCCGCCCCTCTTCGGTGATCACCCAGGGCCGGTTGACCCAGGGTGGCGTGTGGCGCACGTGTTGATTATGGCCACAAGCCAACCGGGCGACCCAATGGTCTTCTTCATCTTTATGGTAGGCGGTTATCGGTTGTTTCATACCGCCTAGGTTAACTGACCAGGCTGCGGATAAAAATCGCCGGGCGCACCGGAAGATCCGACAGGTGTTTTAGCAGACTCCGCTTCAAGCGCTCAGTGCGCCCCGGCCAGTTGACAGGGAGACTGATTTCCATCATCAGGTTGGGGCCAACTTTCGCCATTTTCACCTGATCCGGATCAAGCCCCACAGAGCTAAGGGCCTCATGAACTTCTTCTGCAAATTCTGCTGGGGGCGCGGCCAGCAAAAGCTCGCGCACGGCACCGATGGTCATCTTCACGGGTACAATTATGAAATAGGCGGAGATAGCAATCATCATCACCGGGTCGGCATACACAGCCCATGCGGACCAAGCGCTCTGCTCCAACCACCAGGCTATTCCAAACCCCATCAGCACGGCTGCACTGAGTACAGAATCCATAAACCACTGACCCTGCTCTGCAACCAGTAAGCCCGAAGACTGGCGACGCTCGGCCCACTTCAGGTACACCCAAACGGCGGCACACCCCAAAACACTCACGCCAGCAAACACCAGCGCTTTGTCGGCACTCACCGCGCGACCACCTTCAAGCATCGCAGCAATGGCAGAGGCCAGAGACAGTACACACACCAGCGTTATCACCAAGCCTTTAATAGCAATTACCAAAGGCTCAACCGCTCCGCGGCCGAACGGGTATTCTTTACTGGCGGGGCGGCGAATAATCCGCGCAGCGTATAGTGACAGCAGCGACAGCAACAGGCTGACCAGTGAATAGGCGCCGTCAAACAGAATAACCAGCGAATCAATCCACAAACCCCAAGTAATACCGGCCAGAGCAAACAAACCAGCAGCTACCGCAGACAAACTCAGCGCCATGTTTTCCCGCGCTATAAACTTAAACATTTTGATCTCCCGTGAATTACCAGCATATTATCGCCACATAACTGACAGTGTGAGTCGGTCACCGACGGAAAAACCGGCGGAACGGGAGATTTCTTTTGAAAACATCGCAAATACAGGTTTTTCTGGCCGTGGTTCGCAATGGCACCATCGCCGCTGCGGCCCGGGAACTCAACCGAAGCCGCACCACTGTGAGCACCGCTCTCGCTGCGCTGGAAGACGAACTGGGCGTGGCATTGTTTGAGCGCAGCGGCAATCAGTTGCAATTGACCACCATCGGCCAAGCCATAGTGACCGATTGCCGCCGATTTGATCAGGTCGCCGGGCAGATTTTTGCACGCTGCCAGCACCATCTCAGTGGTGCCGAGTCGGTTTTGCGCATAGCCCGGGACGATTCAATTCCAGAGCCTGTGTGGCGCGATCTTCTGCGCCGGCTCAAGATCCGCTTTCCGCAGACCAGTCTTTCTGTTTATCTGGCCACACCCCGGGAGCTGCCGCCTCTGGTCAAAAGCCAGTCCGTGGATGTGGCCTACGGGCTTATGCCTGCGCTGGCAAGCGAGGGCTATCAATGGTTTCGTGAGCTTGCCGATGTGCGCATGCTCACGGTAGCGGCACCGGATCATCCACTGAGCCAACTGAAGCGGGTAACCCAGGACGACCTCATCAGCTTTACCGAAGTCACACTGGCGTTTATGGAAAACGATCGGCTGGAAGCCGAGTCTCCGGAAACAGCCAACTACCTGGCTTTCACCATGTACGAGCTCATCCGGGATGCGGTAATTGATGGTGCCGGGTGGGCAGATCTGCCCCTGCCCCTGATTGCAGATGCCTTGGAACAGGAAAAGCTCAAGGTTGTTCACCATCGCAGTGCCCGCTGGTGGAAAGTATTCAGCGCACTGGAATCCGAGCAGGCGCAAGGCGGCGCCGTTGTGGGCTGGCTGGCTGAAGAGCTGGAGCAATATCTGGAAACAATGGAGTAAGCCCTACTGCGCGACTGGCCGGCTGCGCCCTGCCCAGGCAGACCATGAATACATTGCCAGAGCTATCCAGATCATCACAAAGCTCGTCAGCTTTTCAGGGCTAAGCGGTTCGCTGAATACCAGTAGCGCGATCAAAAACTGGATGGTTGGGTTGATGTACATAAGAAAGCCAACGGTGGAAAGCCGCAACCTTCTGGCAGCACCGGCAAAGGCCAACAGGGGAACCGCCGTAACTATGCCGCTGGAGAGCAACAAGAGCGTGGTTTCAGTGCTGCCCCCGAAGTGGGAAACCCCGGCGTAACTGAGTGTCGCAAGGGCAAGAAGGCCAACCGGCAACAGCAGAAGCGTTTCCACAAACAGGCCCGAAAGCCCATCCAGGGCTACCTGTTTGCGGAGCAGGCCATAGGTTCCAAAACTGAACGCCAGCACCAGTGTGATCCAGGGCACCACGCCCAGCAGGAACAATTGATACAGAATCGCAATAGTGGCCAGCACCACTGCTACTATCTGAAGCCGGGAAATGCTCTCTTTTAGCACCAACATCCCCAGCCCAACGTTTACCAGTGGCGTAAGGAAGTAGCCAAGACTTGCCTGCAGCACCTGCCGGCTTTCCACGGCGTAGATGTACACACCCCAGTTAATAGCGATAAGCACCGCGCAGCCGAGAACGTAGCCAAGTTTCGATGGGCGCGCCAGCGCGGATTTCACCGGCGGCCAGCGTTTGAGAAAGGTAACAATCACGGCCAGAAACACGCAGGACCAAAGCACCCGGTGAATCACCACCTCCCAGGCTGGCACCCCTTCAAACAGCGCAAAATACAGCGGGAAACAGCCCCACATAATGTATGCAGACAGACCGTACGCAACGCCTTTACTGGTTTCCGGCAGGGCCATTAAATAGCTTCCTCACTATGCTTTGCTGGTGAATTTAACACACCTGAAGGGTTACGCACCTTGGTAATATGTCTTAGTCTGACCAAACACCCTTATAGTAGAGAGAACCTGTTATGAAAACCGCCCAGGATTTTGTTGCAGAAGCAAAACAGCAAATTCAGGAAATTTCCCTCGATCAAGCTGACCGCGCCATTCAAGCTGCAGATCTGCTATTGGACGTTCGCGATGGCGACGAATATCGGCAAAGCCACATTCCCCAAGCCACAAACATTTCCCGGGGCACGCTGGAGTTTAAATTCAGTAACGACCCTACGCTGGCAAACCGGGACATGAAAATTGTTCTGTATTGCAAAACCTCAGGTCGTTCAGCGCTGAGCGCAAAAGCCTTGAAGGAAATGGGCTATCTGCATGTTCAATCGATTGAAGGCGGGTTTGATGCCTGGCAGGAAGCCGGCAAACCCATTGCCAAGCGGGAATTGCCATCGTTTGATTGATCACTGATATACTGCGCCGAAAACTCACACGAACTGACGCCGATGACTACCCATAAAGCCAGGAATCGCATTCCGTCCAGAAATGTTGATGTCGATCATTCAACGTCTCTGGCTGCTGAAGAATCTACTGCGCCAGCAGGGCTTCAGACGATTCTCGACAATCTTGACGCTCTGGTTTATGTGGCAGACTTCGAAACTCACGAACTGCTCTACATGAATGCTTATGGCAGCAACATCCTAGGCAGCTTTCCAGAAGGGCAGAAGTGCTGGCAAATGCTGCAAAACACTGATGGCCCATGCAGTTTCTGCACAAACCACCTGCTGATTGACAGCTCGGGGGCCGCAACAGGCATTCATGTATGGGAATTCCAGAACCGGGTAGACAAGCGCTGGTATCAGTGCCGTGATCAAGCCATTGAGTGGACAGATGGCCGCCTGGTTCGCCTGGAAATTGCCACCGATATTACCGACCGAAAGCACATGGAAGTAGCTCTTCAGGATGCCCAGCAGGCAGCAGAAAAAGCATCCCTGCAGGATGAACTGACGCTCCTGAACAATCGGCGGGCTTTTTTCCAGTTTGGTGAACAACTCCTGCAACAGGCAAAACGAAGCCAGACACCTGTCGCCGCGATTATGTTCGATCTGGACCACTTCAAACAAATCAACGACAGCTTTGGCCACGAGGCCGGAGACGAGGTTCTCAGAGAGATCGGCAACCTGCTAAGGACCAGAGGGCGGGCATCTGACATAACCGCTCGCATCGGCGGCGAAGAGTTTGCACTGTTACTGCCTGACACCCATCAAGATCAAGCTCTGGAGCTGGCGGAACTGTTACGTCAAGCACTCCAGGCGCTCCGAGTTCAGTACAAACACGCAGAGTTGAGGCCAACCGCCAGCTTCGGTATCGCCATGCTGTCTAATGATGACGGCCGCCTTGAATCACTGCTTTCACGTGCCGATGAAGCCATGTACCTGTCCAAGGCCAAGGGTCGGGACAATGTCAGCGTACTCCCGCAGCTCTAAACGGCTGGTTACGGCCGTTTGGTAACGGCCATAGTCAGGCGCGAGATACAGGTCGTTTTGCCTTCTTCGTTCGACATGCGAATCTCCCATACCTGGGTTGTGCTGCCAATATGAAGCGCCCTGGCCGTTCCGTACACCCAGCCCTTGGTAGCAGGGCGTATGTGGTTGGCATTGATTTCCAGCCCCACTGCCACGGTACCGGGATCTTTCAAGCAGCAATTTGCCGCCATGCTGCCCAGCGTTTCCGCCAAAACCACCGATGAACCACCATGCAAAATGCCAAATGGCTGAACCGTGCGCTCATCCACCGGTATCCGGCCTGTGACATAGTCATCACCAACTTCGGTGTATTCAATACCCATGTGGCTGACTGCTGTGTTCATGCTGGCCTTGGCCATTTGCTCAAGATCCGGTGTGCGGGTCCAGATTGCCATACTGATAAAACTCTCTTACGGGTTGAATGAGTTGTCCGGTGGGCGCTATGGCTTAAGGGACATGTAACGGGCAGTATATTCGCTGACAAGTTCGTCCAGGCGGCCTGCGTTAACCAGTGTATACAGTCGATCAGCAATGCGCTCGCGGAGTTCAAACGTGTTGCAGCTTGAATTCTTGGAAAACGTAAAGAAAAGCCCCTCGGTACTGACCGGCACATCCAGGGCTACAAACTCATCCGCCAGCCCCAAGCGTTGCAGCTTCACCTGCCCCTGTAATCGCTCGTACAAAACGTAATCTATGCGCCCGGCAATTGCCATTTCAAAAGACTGCTCTATGGTTCGCACACCAACAATCTGCAAGTTATCTTCCGCATAGCGGTCAAAACCCTGGCCAAAGCTGTTGTTGATCAACGTGCTTCCGCGTTTGCCTTGCAAATCCGGCCAGTGGCGATACTCGAAAACCTTGTCCTTGGGCACCCAAATGGACGCAGCAAGGTTGGTAAAGGGCGGCAGCAGATAGTCCATATACTGGATGCGCTCAGATGTAATAAACGCGCCGGCAACCATATCCAGTTCACCAATCTTGGCAAGGCGCTGAACCCGTGCCCAGGACCCGAGGTTCTGAACTTCAAGTTTCACCCCAAGGGACTCAAGGATTTCTCCCAGTAACGCTGTGACTGCTCCCGTGAGGTGCTCCGGTGCTCCGGGGTCCTCCCATAGAAGCGGTGGATACTCCGGGTTGCCGCTGACGGTCAAGGTTTTGCAGGTGGGCTTTTGCGCTGCGCTGCCCACACAAACAAGCATAAGAGCCAGCAGAAAAGTAACAATTCTGGCAGAGACGGAAAGCGTCTTCTTTTTAAGGGCTAACACGTAAATGACCATCCTGCTCCCGGGCATCAAGCCACCTAAACGGGCCAGACCATAGTATTCTTCTGGCGGGCTCTCTCATATTACTGAGCGTACTGATCCAAATACTTTAGTACCAGATCTTCATAGATGCCCTCGGCCTCAATCAGTTTGAACGCTGCCCTTATATCGTCCTCATACTCCAATACCGGCGACGCTTTGGCAACTGCAATCCATGATCGCTCTCCTGGCACAAAAAAAGGCGATATCTTCACCGGCATACCCAGCTCGCGAAGTGTATAGATGCCAATGAGTTCGGGCACCACAACGACATCTACCCGTCCTTTTTCCATCATCAACATCAAATTCTCATAGCGGGGCGCGGGCTCTTTGCGCAACTGCCCATCGTTATCAAATTTCCGAAAGTAAGTAGAGCCTTCAAGAACTCCGATTGTTTTGCCATAGAGATCCGAATAGCGTTCAATTCGGTTGGCATCGTCAAAATACAGAAACAGTCGACGATCCGCTGGAAACGCCGGAACAACGAAGGTCATATAGGCTTCTCTTTCCGGGGTTTCCCGAGCGCCCAACATTACGTCTACCTCGCCCTTCTGTAACAGATTCAGCACTCTGCGGAAGGGCACTTCCCGATAGTGCGTTTTCCATCCGAGCCGATCCGTGATTTCCTTGAAAATCCCGACGTAAAGGCCTGAGGGCTCGCCGCCCTGTATAATCCGGTATGGCGGCGCGTGATTTGCAGCCACCGTAACCGTCAGGGCACGAACGGTCTCGGTACCTTGTTGTGCTGCGGCAGAAAACGTTATCGCTGCCAGCAAAGCAACAATCAGTAATCGCATTGTTTGTTGTCTCCTGAACACCTTTGCAAATCACTGCAGGCAGTGAAATGCATACAGAGTATAGACGCTCTCAGATCTGCACAGGGCCTGGTTGCGTAAAAAGGCCCAGGTCACTGAGGTTGAATTAACAGCCAGGCAACACAAGACACAGTAACAAGTCTGGTAAAAACAGGTGACTCTCACTTCGCGACAGAAAGGAACGGCTCTATGAAGATCCTTATGGTACTTACGTCACACAGCCAAATGGGCGACACCGGGCATAAAACCGGATTTTGGCTCGAGGAATTCACCGCGCCCTACTATGTATTCCGTGATGCTGGCGCAGACATCACCATCGCGTCGCCAAAAGGCGGCAAACCACCGGTTGACCCTAACAGTGAAGCGGATGACGCGCTAACCGAATCCACCCACCGATTCCAGAAAGATGCCCACGCCAAGGAAGCTCTCGCCAGCACAAAAGTACTGAGCAACGTGGACATGAACGAATTTGACGCCATTTTTTACCCGGGTGGTCATGGCCCGCTGTGGGATCTGGTGAACGACAAAACCTCCATTGCCCTGATCAAGAGCGCCTACGAACAGGACAAAGTAATCGGTGCCGTATGCCATGCACCGGCGGTATTCAAACATGTGGAAATCAAACCAGGCCAGAATCTGGTTGGCGGCAAGCAGGTGACAGGCTTCAGCAACAGTGAAGAAGAGGCGGTTGGCCTGGCAACCATCGTACCTTTCCTGTTGGAGGATATGCTGAAAGAAAATGCCGGAACCTACTCCAAAGGCGACGACTGGGCTCCGCACATCGTTGTGGATGGCAAGTTAATCACTGGCCAGAACCCGGCTTCATCCGAAGGTGCAGCCAAGGCAATGGTGCAGACGCTTCAGCAAGACTGAAACCGTTAACGCAGGCCCCGGCTTGGCGCCATACCTGGCCGGGGCACTTTTGCCACCATGATGTCTGGCAATTAACCATCAAGACTCGCCAGTCTGTGCTAACTTTTGAGGAACATCTCAAAAGGCTGGCTTCTTCCATGAGTAATCCAAAACACACCCTTTTCTGGATGACATTTTTTCTGGCGGTTGTTGCCATTGTCGGCGTGTTGGTCCACAAACCTCTGGCCACCGCGTTTATGGCGAACTGGGTCTTCAACCTGTTAATTGTGGGCGTACTGATTGTCGGCATCGGCCTCACCTATCGGCAGGTATTCGTGCTGTTCCCCGAACTGCGCTGGATTGCCCAGTTCCGCACAGGCCACTCCGGTCTTTCGGTGCTTGAAGAGCCCCGGCTGCTCAAGCCACTGGCACGGCAGCTAGGCGAAGACGCCAAGCGTGATCGTTTCACTCTATCAACCATGTCACTAAGAACCGTTCTGGATGGCATTCATTCAAGAATGGACGAACAGCGGGAAATCACACGCTACTTCATTAACTTGCTGGTGTTTCTCGGCCTGCTCGGAACCTTCTGGGGGTTGCTTGGCACCATCAATGCCGTTGGCGAGGTCATTACCAATCTGGATATGGGTCAGGGTGACTTCGGCAGGGTATTTGCGGATCTTCAGACGGGATTGCTGACGCCCTTGCAGGGTATGGGCACGGCATTCAGCTCATCACTGCTCGGTCTTGGGGGCTCGCTGATCCTGGGTTTTCTCGACATTCAGGCGGGCCACGCCCAGAACCGTTTTTACGACGGCCTGGAGGAGTGGCTAACCGGCGTGACCAACCTGCTAGACCCATTCACTAGCAATGAACGCCAGCCATGATCGGATCCAGGCGCCGCAGCCGAAGCACTACCAACGTATGGCCGGGGTATGTAGACGCATTGTCGGCTCTGCTGATGCTGGTCATCTTCATGTTGTTGATCTACGTGGTCAGCCAGCTTTTCCTGTCTCAAACACTGTCTGACCGCAACTCCGAACTGGCCCGACTGAACCAGCGCCTGAACGAAATATCGCAACTGCTGGGGCTGGAACAGAGCAAAACAGACGCGCTGGAACAACAAATACTCACGGCTCAAAGCAACTTCAGCGACAGCCAGGCTGAGAATCAGAACCTGCAAGACCGCCTGGCAGCCTCTCGCAATCGCCTGATGCAACAGACTGCTGATGCCGAAGCCCGCGCAGAAAGACTGGCGAACATGAATCAGGAGCTGGATGACAAAGACGAACTCTCCGTCAGCCAGCAAAACATGATTCTGCAGCTGTCCAATCAGATTGCATCGCTGCAGAACCAGTTGCGCCAGATAACCGCTGCCTTGAAGCTGCAAAAGGAGATGGCTGCAGATAAAGAAGGCGAGCTGGAGAACGTCAGCCGGCGTCTGAATACGCTGCTGGCTGAGCGCGTCAACGAACTGGAACAGTACCAGTCTGAATTCTTCTCCCGGTTGCGGAACATTCTGGCGGCCAATGAAAACATCCGCGTAGTTGGCGACCGCTTTCTGCTGCCTTCCGAACTGCTGTTCGCTTCCGGCTCAGCCAGCCTGGGCGCTGATGGTAAACGTGAGCTGGATAAGCTGGCCGAGGTGCTGCTGGATGTGGTTAAAACCATCCCCAAAGATCTTGACTGGATTCTGCGCATCGACGGCCACACCGACCTGATTCCCATCAACACACCGCAGTTTCCCTCCAACCGGGAGCTATCAACCGCCCGTGCGGTAGCGGTCGTCCGCTATCTTGCAAATCAGGGTGTGCCCCAAAACCGCATGGTCGCTGCCGGATTTGGCGAGTTCTTCCCGGTTGCGAAAGGCACCGCGCCGGAGGCACTACAGAAAAACCGACGTATCGAAATCAAGCTGACGGACCGATAATGTTTGTCCTTGCCGGCAAACAGAGTTGCCTTGTTCGAAACAGCATAAAGCTATAACCTGCTCAGCATCTGATCAGTTCTTCGTTATTAAGCGCTGGGCAACCACAGCACACCTATTCGCTTTCGATGCACTACTTGCTTACATGATCCGAAACACCCTGTTCGCTTTACTTTTACTGCTACCAGCGTCACTACTAGCCAGTGCTGGGCAGGGCTCTCCCTCAATCCTCAATGTTGGCTTTTATTATGGGCTTGAAGCGCCCATTGGCAGCCTATATGCCTATGATTGGCTGGTGCTGCAACCAACCCAGACCTCCGATGCTCGCTTGGACTTTCTTAACCTGGGCAACACCCGCCCCATTGCCTACCTCAGCGCTGGAGAAATGGCCCACTCTGACCAAGCCATAAAAACCCTGGGCAAAGGTTGGGTATTGGGCGAGAACACGGCCTGGAAGAGCTATGTTCTGGATATCCGAAGGGCTGATGTTCGGGCTTTCATGCTCGACGACGTGGTAACGCCTGCAATGACGCGTGGTTTCAGGGGTGTTTTTCTGGACACGCTCGACAGCCACCTGCTTACCGAAGAAGGCAAAAACAATCAGCAGGCGTTCGCCGATGCCCAGGCGCTACTGATAGCAAAAATCCGCGAACGTTTTCCAGAAAGCCGCATCATCATTAATCGCGGGTTTCATCTGCCCGAGCAGATCCATCAACAGGTTGATGCCCTTGCGTTTGAATCCTGGCGCAACGGCTACGAAGCCGGCGGACGGCGCTACTACCGCACGTCGGAACAAGACCGAGAATGGCTATCTGGCCAACTATCCCATTGGCGCGAGAATCACCCGAACACTCCCATCATTGCGATTGATTACGCTAAAAGCGGCGCTGAGGCGGTTGAGTTGTCTCAGCAGCTGGCACAAGAAGGATTTACGCCCTATGTCTCGGACCACGATCTAAATCGCCTTGGCCCCACACTGCCACCCATTAAGAAACGCCACATTCTGGTGTTTCACGATCTGCCCGAACACCAGGCAGATCAGAGTTCAGCTCACCGGCGCCTTGGCATCCTGTTAGAGCGCTTGGGGCTGGTACCAACTTATCGCTCTATTCTTCAGCCTTTCCTCAACGAACCTCTTGACGATCGTTACCTGGGCGCCGTGGTTTGGCGAGAAACCAACGCAAACGCATCAGCCTTTTGTCGCTGGCTTGGCCAATCACAATCCACAGGCTTCCCGGTCGTTGTCTTTGGGCTCTCCCCCACATCCACCCCCTGCAAAGCCCTGATACAAAGCCGGCGACTGGCAGTCCCGGCTGGCAGCCTGGAACCTGCCGCTGCACACCCTTCTATGGGGAACTTTGAGAGCAAGCGCTTGCCCACAGGCACGCTCACGCCTCTGCCCCAGCCTCGCTTCGCCAGCAGCTGGCTGACGGTTGCAGACTCTTCCAGCAACAACTTCACCCCGGTTTACACCCATCCAACAGGCGGTGTAGCCATTGCGCCGTTCATTTTTGAAATGGGTCCTGATGATCAAGCCTATTGGCGATTTGATCCTTTCGGTTTCCTGAAAGAAGCACTTAAGCTGGACGATTTCCCTGCGATAGACAGCACCACAGAAAGTGGCCGCCGTATCCTCACTGCGCACATTGATGGCGACGGACTGGTATCTCGTGCGGAGCTACCCGGCAGCCCACTGGGATCAGAAGCTATTCAGGAACGAATCTTGAAAGTGTTCGACATCCCGCACACCATCTCGGTAATCGAAGCTGAGACCTCGCCGCAGGGGCTCTTCCCTACTGTTAGCCAAGAGGCAGAAGCCAGCGCCCGGGATATTTTGCGAATGGAGAATATTGAAGTTGCCTCGCATTCCTACAGCCATCCGTTTTTCTGGCAAATGGTTGAAGGCGGCGCTGCCATGGCCCCGGACCCGGAAGACACTCTTTACGGCTACTCGATGGATGTACCTGGCTACACCCCTTCCTTGACCCGGGAAATAGACAGCTCAGTTGCCTACATTAATGAGCGTTTAGCCCCCAAGGACAAACCTGTTTCCGTGTTTCTCTGGACTGGAGATGCCCGCCCGGGGCCTGAGGCATTGAAAGCCACCAGGAAGTTAGGGCTAGTCAACGTAAACGGTGGTGATACGCGCCCGCTGCCTTATGCCTCGGAACTGGCCGGCGTATGGCCTGATGCCCGCCCTGTCGGTGATGAACTCCAGGTGTACGCCGCAACCATGAACGAGAACGTATACACCAACCTGTGGACAGGGCCGTTTTACGGCTTCAGGAATGTGGTTGATACCTTCAAGATTCTGGAAGCCCACAACCGCTTGAAGCCTATCAGTATTT
The DNA here is from genome assembly GCF_947488835.1 of uncultured Marinobacter sp. GTDB lineage: Bacteria > Pseudomonadota > Gammaproteobacteria > Pseudomonadales > Oleiphilaceae > Marinobacter. The sequence continues at coordinate 176,224 of NZ_CANLBK010000003.1, forward strand.
ACTACCACTTTTACTCCGGCACCAAACCCGAAGCTTTAAAGGCGCTGAAAGAGGTTTACCAGTACGCCCTTTCGCAGCCGGTTACACCGTTGTATCTCAGCGACTATGCCAAGCGAGTTCAGGGGCAATACTACTCGGCGCTTTTGCAGCAGAGCGAAAACAGTTACCGCTGGCGCGGCATACGGCCACCTTCAACCGTGCGCATTAGTCAAAACCAGTATCCCGATATGGATCACAGTGAAGGCGTGGCGGGCTTTCACGACACTCGCAACCTGCGCTTTGTGCATCTCACGGGTGACAATCCGCTGCTGGTTCTATCTAGTAACCGGCCCACTGGCCCATTACTCGATTCAGCCAATGCTCAGATTGTGAGCTGGCAACGTAATCAGCGTGACGACAACTGGAAAGTACAACTGGAACTAAAGGGGTATCAGCCGCTGGAATTTGTTTTAACAGGCACGTCTCATTGCTCTATGGAAGGTACGCAGCTGTCCATTAGCAAGAAGCCAGAGGGTTTCGTCCAATTCAGCGCCAAAACACAGCATTCCGGCCGCTTCGAATTGGAGTGTGACTAATTAATGCGCCAGCGTAAGCCTGCCTTCTTCAGCCTACCGGCCTTGCTAGCGATGACCGCACTGGTACTGGTTGCGCTCTACCTGCTGTTCCCGCGCCACGCTATTTATGAAGACCCGCGTTACCTCGAATCGCCAGACAGTATTTCCCTTGCTTATCTGGACACTCTGCTTAAATCCGACCCAGACAACCAGACTCTGCGCTTGACCTTGGGCCGAATGCAGCAGAAGGTCGACGAAAACGACCAAGCTCTTGCAACCTTGGCTCCGTTACTGGACAACGCCTCTGTACCACTGCAGGTAATGGCCACCTACCCAGAATTGCTACGTGGTAAATTTTTCAACGCAGAGACAGACGCTGCTCGCGAGCAGGTTCGGAACAGCCTTACATCTGTTCTTGAGCAAGCGCTGGTACAGATCTATTCCGTGGGTGAAAAAGAGGCTCTCATCGCCAGCACTCTGCCACTGCTGAGCACCGAAGAGCAGCTTGCTATCCGCCAGCAACTCTTTGAACTGACTACTGGCACAACCCGCTTGAGAATTGGGCAACAACAAGCCATACAGCAAGAAGGCATGGGCGACCTTGAAGGCGCAAAATATACTCTTGAGTCAATCCAGGGACTGGCTCCACCAAACGAAGCCGCAGCCTTTACGCGCAATCTGATACGTCTGGACTTAGCCACCGGTATGCCGGAATCTGCGCTTGGGCGTTTTCTGGACGCCCACAAAGGGCGCGAGCTAACGGCCCAGGAACTGCGAGAAGGCATGCGCCTCGCTGATCTGGCTGACAAGCCAGAGGTCAGCGCGCCCTGGCTGGCGATGCTGGCTCGAGCTGAACCGACCAACATGGATATCCAGCGCAGACTTCTCCTGCAACAACTGGGGCAAGGTAACATTCGTGAAGCGCTCATTACCGCCCAAGGCATGCAAGACAATGGACGGGATTTGTCCCGCACTGACAGAGAACGCATCGCCCGCCTTTATGAGTGGAACAACCAACCCGCAGAGGCACTGGTTTATTGGCGTGGATTGTTTCTCGACCAACCTCCCGGGAACACATCTTCTCTGGCCTACGACAGGGCAACCAGCCTGGCTGCGAGCCTGTTTAAAGGTCCAGCTCTTATCGAGCTTTATAAAGTTCGCGCCGCACGCGGACAACTTTCCGCTGAAGGCTATAACAATCTTGCCAATGCCCTCATCAGCAACGGCGAATGGAACGATGCTGATCGCTATTTGAATGAAGGCATGTCGCGGTTTCCCAAGAACGTAGCATTGCGCAAGCGCAAATTGGCATTGCTGATAAATAGCCGCCGATTTGCCGAGGCCATCCAGTTGCTGGAAACGGCTCCCGCCCTTAGTGACGAAGAAAGGATTCAACTGGCCAATTTACACTGGCGCCTCAGGGACCCTGAGGCGGCGCTGGCTGTTCTGGACTTCACCCCTTCAGACCCCACTCTGGCGCAAGTGGTCGAGACCATGCACCTGGACCTTGCCCGAATGCTAAACCGCACCGATTTAGTCGAGCACCACTATGACCGGCTTACGGCACTGCCATCTGATTCGCTGACGGTAGAAACAAGGGAGCGACTGATTGGTTATTCATGGCAGTTTGGCTCACCGGAAGAAACCCTGCAGTTGACCCGCCAGCAATACGAGGAAACTGGAGAGGTACGCCATTTGGTCGTCATGGCGGAACTTCAAAGCTCCCTTGGGCTCTACACCGAACTGTCCGAGTCTCTTGAGGAATGGGACAGGCTATCTCCACAGGCGACAAACGACCCCGCATTCTGGCGTTTATCAGCACGGGCACACCAGCAAAACAGCAATCCGCAAGCCGCTCAGAAAGCGTTCCAGGAGGCTGCAAGAATTAGCCCGAATGACACGCGCCTTCTATCCAGCTGGGGCTGGTTTCTGGTCAGCCAGCCTGACCTGTTGCCCGCTCAGCTACCGGCCATCTTATCGATGCTGGCCGACACCCCATCCACGGACACTTTGACCCTGCAAGTCTACGGTCATTTCGCACTGGGTGAGCAAGAGCAGGCCGACGCATGGCTAAGCGTGGCTCGCACGGAACTGAGCAATGATCCAGACCAGCTGCTGGCGCTGTCTGATTACGCCAAAAATTATGGCGCAAAACCACAAGCCGAGGCTGAAGCCGAAGCCCTGAGAAGACGGGCTGTGGAGCTCGCGAACAAACAGGACAACCTGCACCCGGATACAAAAGCTCGGCTCTATTCGGTACTCCGCAATCCCGTTCAGGAGCCTTTTGAACCTCTTTACCAGTTCGACAACCGGGCATTACAGGCAGGCTTCAAAGTACGAGACCTGGGCGGCTTTTCATTAAATGTGGCCGAGGTAACAGGGCAGTTCAGCCACGACCGTTATCGCTGGCTTCTCTCTGCGGAGCAAGCTACAACCAACGATCAGGGACTGCTAAAAGACCGCCCCCAGCCAGGCTCAAGTGGCCGTCTACAATGGCAAACCAACTATTACGATTATCTGGCTGCAGCCGAAGTAGGCACTTACACACTAGCCAACGGTGAACAGCTGAGGGGGTCGCTGGAGCTGACCACTCAGCCTTGGGACAAGGTTACGGCAGGAGCGGCCCTGGCGATGAACGAGCGGGTGACCGACAGCGCAGAGGCTTGGTGGCTGACCTCCGCCAACAGGCTCTCTCTTTCTGCCGGGTTTACGCCCTGGAGCAGGCTGGAGATCAACGGGGAAATTGACTACCTTTCCATCGATGAGGCTTTTGGTGGCCAGATTGGCACTGGCTACGATGCCAACCTGAGGGCCACCTACAGCCTGTTCCGGAGTGACCCCGCCTGGAGAGTTTCCCTGAACTATCAGAGCCGCCAACTTAGCCTTGGCGATAGCTTGTCACCCCAAACTCTGGCCAGGCTGACAGTGCCTCTCTCGCCTGGAGGGCTGTTATCCGAGGATTACCGACGCATCGGGTTCAGCTCCGAGTGGTCCCATGGCGAGCCCCACGCCCTGTACCGGACAACGGCCTCCCCTCGCTACTTTTTAGCACTGGATGGCGGCTATGTTTTATCTACCTCAAATTTCGACTATGGCGCCCGCATGGGCCTTGGCTGGCGTATTGCTGGTGATGACGAGCTGGCGATCTCTGCCGGCTATAGCAGCGACAGTCCGGGCGGGCAAGCCCGCGCAGATGCAAAAATAACCTATACACTCTATCTAGGCCATTAACAGGAGTTTCCATCATGCTCATTCGATACATCACCCTCGGGCTAACACTGGCCTTTCTGGCTGGCTGTTCTGTCATGCAAAGCCAGCAGCAATCTGACCCTGTCGATCTGGACAGCCGCTTTGCGGTAATCCCGCTTGGCAACCTGTCGCAGACGCCTCAGGCTGGTGATCAGGCCGCCAGCATTCTCAGCGCCCTATTGCGCGCCAGGGGTGCAACCGAGGTAGAGCTTTACCTGCCAGCCGATGACAACCCTCTGATTTACGACAACCATGGCAGACAGCAAGAAGCCACCGAAGCTGCGAAGGAAAGCGGCGCCGATATTATCGTGTCAGGCACTGTAGACGAATGGAGATACAAATCCGGTCTGGACGGCGAACCTGCTGTAGGCATTACACTGGTATTCCGAAATGCAGATGACAACTCTGTGATTTGGTCCGGCACCGGAGCCCGCACGGGCTGGGGTCGTGAAGGTGTCACCGTGGCCGGCCACAAGGTGCTTGAAGAACTGCTGGATGAAATGCCTGTTATTGGGACTGCACGTTAAATAGATATGACAACTTCCGACGTGTACGGCGACCTCAACCTCGCCAGCAAAGAAACTGCAGCCTGGGTTAAATGGCTCGAAACCCTCGTTATCACGGGTGCATGTATCGGGGTCGCCTTCTGGCAAAACCCTGAAGACCCTTTGCTAATTAGCGGAGAGTTCCCATGGCTTGCACTGGCATCGCTCATTGCCGGGCTCAGATACGGCTTTTTGATGGCGCTGGTGTCGTCTACCCTGATTTTCGCGGCAGGAGGGCTGTTTCTGCGCGCTGACCTATTACCTGTAACAGCGCCGCCGTACATATGGGGCGTCGGGGTGATGGGCGTTGGCCTGCTCGCAGGAGAGTTTCGGGATTACTGGGACCGTCGGATTGAAAAACTGGTCGCTGCAAACCAGTATCGCCACACCCGTCTTGAAGAATTCACTCGGAACTTCTATCTCCTGAAGGTCTCCCATGACCGCCTCGAACAACAATTAGCCGGCAACTCAAACAGCCTTCGCGAAGCTCTGAGGCGCCTGGATAGCGAAATCTCTCACGCCCAAGGCACTGGGCTAAACCGCGAAACAGGCGAACTGATGATGCGATTACTGGTGCGCTATGGCCAGTTGCAGGTTGCCGGAATCTATACGGTCAGCGAAGGCAAGCTGGCTGAAAGGCCTGTCGCTTCCATCGGTAGTTTTCAGCCTGCACAGACTGACGATCCAATATTGGTCCATGCTCTTCAGGAACAGCAACTGGTCTCGGTTCATACTGAGCACCGGGAAAACCGGAATTCCATGGCAACCAGCCTGCTGCTGGCCCTGCCGCTGATAAACTCTGAAAACACCATGGTCGGAATGGTGACCGTTCAGGCCATGCCATTCTTCAGCTTCCAGCCCAAAACATTGCGCCTGCTTGCCATTATGGCCGGCCACATGGCAGATATGATTCAAGAGCACGCCAAGGTGCCAGGGCAGCCAATAGCCGACTGGCGTCGCTTTGAATTTCAGCTTGCCCGGGTTGCATCTGATGCCCGAAATCACAAACTGTCGTCAATGGTGATTCACTTTACCTTCGCCGACACCGCCACAGCAGTCCAAATCACCCAACGGATGCAGCGAATGCGCCGTGGTCTGGACGTTATCGCGTTCCCGCCGGAAGCACCCGAAACGCAGCTGGTTATTCTATTGCCTTTGACCGACGAACTGGGATGCGCGTCATATCTGCAACGATTGACCGACGACATTCGCCAGCACTCAGGACAAAACCTGACGTCGATAGCGCGTATCCAGCAGCACCAGGTTGGCCCAAAGAGCAATATCGTCAACTGGCTTAACCGTATACAGAAGGCCCATACATGACCGGTTGGCTATTATCGCTAGGGGTCTTTCTAGAGACAGCGGGTATTGCGTCGCTGTTCGTAGACCTGCCGCCTGCCGTTGCTCTGGTTACCTACCTGCTTATACATGCGCTGGCATCTTTGGCGCTCACTCTGGTGTGTTTGCCACTTTTACCAGCCAGTTACCGGAAGAAGAGTCTTCAGGCAGGGCTTTTTCTGTTCACCCTGCAATTTGCCATGCCCATTGTCGGCAGTCTTGGTGTTTTTGGCGGCATCTTGCTGCCCTTGCACCTTCCGCGCAAAACACCCAGCACCCCATGGCAGGAGACACCGATACCGGAGTTGCCCTTTAGCCCTATGGATATGGATCAACAAATGATCCTTAGCGACGGTGGTTTGCGCGAAGTGCTTCGAGAAGCCAGCGCCCCGGAGAAACGCTTGAAAGCTCTGCTGGCCTCCCGGCAGCTGAATGATCGAGAGGCTGTTGGCCTACTTCAGGAGGCCCTCAAAGACCCCTCCGACGATGTCCGGTTGCTGGCGTATTCAATGCTGGAGCAAAAAGAAAAGAAACTGGCCACGCAGGCTCAACGTTTGAAAAAGCTACTGGAGAGGCCTGATCACCCAGAACGCAATTTGCTCGCCCGCCGGCTGGCTCAAACCTGGTGGGAGATTGCCTATCTTGGGCTGGCACAAGGTGGCCTCAAACAGTACTACCTTGAGAATGCTCGCAAGCTGTTAGTAGATCTCACCGGCACAAAATCACAACATAACGACTGGCGGCTGCTGGGTCGGGTAGAGCTTGCGCTGAACAACACCACTGCGGCGGGCGCGGCATTTGAGGCGTCCCTAGCCAACGGGGCACCGCCAGAACTGATTCTTCCGTATCAGGCTGAAATGGCGTTCCTGGCCCGTGACTTTCAAAAAGTTCGCTTTCAACTGGCGAATTGTTCTCGCTACGGTCTACCACCTAACGTTAAAGCAGTGATCGAGGGCTGGTTATGATCGGTCGACAAACCGCGAAAGAAAATCCCGTAGCTGATATTACCTTACTATTGGAAGGCACCTACCCCTTCGTTCGCGGAGGTGTTTCATCCTGGGTGCACCAAATCATTACCGGGTTGCCTCAATATAGTTTTTCGCTGGTTTTTCTGGGCGGCGACCGCAGCCATTACGGCGAACACCAGTATGAACTCCCAGACAACGTTACCCATCTTGAGTGCCATTACCTGATGGATCCGCTTGATGAGGCAAAACCGAGCCCGAGAAAAGGCAACCGCTCAGCCTTCAACGACCAGCGCAAGCTGCATACTCAGTTTCGCCAAAAAGCTCCAATAAAGAAGGGGCTTATGAGTAAAATCTTCAAGGATCTCGGACGCAAAGGCGGCATCAGCAAAGAAGACTTTTTATATAGCCAGGAAAGCTGGAAAGTAATCGGCGAAAGCTACAGCAAGTATTGCACCGATCCGTCGTTCATAGATTATTTCTGGACCATCAAAATCATGCACGGGCCGTTGTTCCGGATTGCGGAAATCGCCCAAAACATCCCGCCCACCCGAGCAGTGCATGCCGTTTCAACCGGCTACGCGGGCTTGATGGGAGCGATGATTCAGGAATCCCGAGGCGTGCCGTACATCCTGACCGAGCATGGAATTTACACCAAAGAGAGAAAAATCGACCTCTCTCAGGCCGACTGGATAAGCGATGTCAGTGACAAGGTCAGCACCAACCTTAACGACCAGCTGGGCTATATCCGGCAGTTATGGATCCGTTTTTTCGAATCTTTGGGCCGCATGTCGTACCAAATGGCCGATCCGATCATCTCGCTCTATCTAGGTAACCAGCAGCGTCAGTTGGCTGATGGCGCAGATCCAGCCCGCACCCACATAATTCCAAACGGGATCGACCCAACACGATTCGAAGGCCCTCTCGCTGCGCGACCAGAAGAAGTGCCAATGGTTATGGGGCTGGTGGGCAGAGTCGTTCCAATCAAGGACATCAAAACGTTTATTCGTGCCATGCGCTCCGTATACGAGGTTATTCCCAATGTGGAAGGCTGGATTGTCGGCCCTGAGGAAGAAGACCCCACCTATGTGACCGAGTGCCGGGAGTTAGTCAGTAGTCTGGGCTTGGAGGGCCACGTTAAGTTTTTGGGCTTCCAGAATGTAAACGATATCCTGCCTCAGCTAGGTTTGATGGTTCTGACCTCGATTTCAGAGGCGCTACCACTGGTCATTCTTGAAGCCCAAGCTGCTGGCTTGCCCTGTTTGGCCACAGATGTAGGCGCGTGCCGCGAGCTTATCGAAGGCGGCACCGGGGAAGACAAAAGCTTGGGGCGCAGTGGCGCGGTAGTACCCATTGCCGACCCTGAGGCGACGGCCAGAGAAGCAATCCGGCTCTTGCTGGACCCGCCCCTCTGGAAAAAGGCGAGTGAAACCGGCCTCACACGGGTAAAACGCTATTACACGCTCGACGCTATGTTTGATTCATATCGCAAGATTTATGACACGGCCCTGATGGCCTCGGATCGGAAAGACTGATGGCAGGCATAGGATTCGAACTCAGGCGCATTCTGAAGCGCGACAACCTGAGCAGCCTGATCGGCGCTTATGGTCTCGCCAGCATTATCAGTTCCGGGCCCTGGGTGCTCTCGGTTCTCGGGGTCATGCTGATTGGTATCGTCAGCCTCACGCTGGCTGTTCGTGATTTGGAAATCGTTCAGTTTCTGGTTTCCGTTACCTACTTGATGGCTATTTCCCTCACGCTTTCCGGGCTTTTTCAGCATGTATTTACCCGCTGGGTGGCCGACCGGCTCTATGAAAAGCGTAATGACCTGATCCTGCCTAATCTGATGGGGGTGCTTTGGCTTTCAACTCTTTTAGCACTGGCCGGCGGGCTTCCTGCCGTCCTGTTTTTGCTGCCCGGCACCAGCACCATGTACAAGCTGCTCATGCTGGCCAACTTTGTAGTGCTCTGTAACCTCTGGCCGGTCACCATTTTCTTGTCAGGGATGAAATCCTATTTCCTGATTGTCGGGCTGTTTGCGGTTGGCTATACCACGGCCATTATAGCCTCGCTGCTGTTGTCAGGTTTTGGCCTCGAAGGCTTGCTTGGTGGCTTGCTGCTAGGCCACGCGCTTTTGCTGTTCAGCTTTCTGTTCACCATCGTTCGCCAATATCCCAGCGATAGCCCGGTAAAGTTCAACTTCACTCGCAGAGCACAGATTTTCCCCGCACTGATTGCCACAGGCTTGCTGTTCAACGCGGCAGTCTGGGCCGATAAGTTTATTTTCTGGTTTCACCCCGACACCTCTCAGCATGTCATCGGAACCCTCAGAGCTTCAGCTATATATGATCTTTCGATCTTCCTGGCCTACCTCGCCATTATTCCAGGCATGGCGGTGTTTCTGGTTCGCATGGAAACCGATTTTTCCGAAGCCTACGATCGCTTTTACACCGCCGTTCGGGAGGGCGACACCCTGGCACGCATCAGCGGCTTCCGGGATGAAATGGTGCGCGTAGCGCGCAGTGGTATCTACGAGATCTTCAAGGTTCAGAGCTTTACGCTGATCATTCTGTTTATCTGGGCCGATGATCTGCTTTCTGCTATTGGCATATCCACTCTGTACCTACCTATGTTCTACATAGATTTGGTAGCCGTTACCATGCAGCTCATTTTACTGGCCATCCAGAACGTTCTTTTTTATCTGGACTCCCGCCAAATAAACGTAACTCTGTGCGCCTTGTTCTTTGCCAGCAACATTGTTTTCACCATCACAACGATCGAGCTCGGCGCCAGCTTCTACGGTTACGGTTATGCTGGTGCTACGTTCCTGTCTTCCGTTATCGGCCTGGCAATGCTTTCCCGCAAGTTCGACCGGCTGGAGTACGAAACCTTCATGCTACAGGGGCGGTAACCCGATACAGTACGTTGACTGATTTCATGACATCATTACGGTAGATCGTTAACCACCAAAAGAGGACTCGTTTTCATGGCCTTGTTCAGCCAGAAGAACGCCCGCAAACAGTTAGATGCCGAAGCCGAGAAAGTAAACCGTGCCGATCTGGAGGCGCTGCTTGAGCGGCAGAAGGCGATTGAGAAAAAGGTCAAAGGCAGTGGCAAGCTGAAACGATTCAGTGCCGATATCAAACTGATGTTTTCCATGATCCGCGACTACTGGAACGGCAGTTATCGAGATGTGCCATGGAAGAGCATAGCGGCCATGGCTGGCGCCCTTCTCTATGTAATGAACCCGCTGGATTTTATCCCCGATATTATCATCGGCATCGGCTTTCTGGACGATGTTGGGGTGGTTGCACTATGTTTGAAGTTGGTCGAGTCTGACTTGCACAAGTATGCAGCCTGGAAAGAAGTTAAAGAAGAAAGCCGGCAATCGGCACAAGCGGATTGATTGAATAATGAACTATAGGTAACCTGAGCCACTTCCCCTTTAAACCCTCAAGTCCCCTGGAGATCACGTGGATTTAGCCACCCTGATTGGCCTTCTTGGTGCCATATTACTGATCGTAACGGCCGTTGTTCTTGGTGCGGCGCCTGGTGTTTTCCTCAACGGGGCATCACTGCTGATCGTAGTTGGTGGAACTCTGCTGGTGGTTCTCGCCAAATTCAGCATCCCGCAGTTTCTTGGTGCCTTCAAGGCGGCTGCCCGGGCGTTCAAGTTCAAGCTCCCGGAAACCCAAACCAGTATTGAAGAGCTGGTAGAAGTTGCAAACATAGCCCGCAAAGAAGGCTCCTTGGGGCTTGAAGGCCGTGAGGTCAGCTCGCCATTCCTCGGTAGTGGCATCCAGATGCTGGTGGATGGTCAAACCGATGACACCATCAAGCAGCTTCTTGATAAAGAACGTCTGATGACACTGGATTACAACCGCTCTGGCTCCAAAGTGTTTACCGCCATGGCGGATGTCGCACCCGCAATGGGCATGATCGGCACCCTGATTGGTTTGGTGCAGATGCTTTCCAATATGGAAGACCCGAAATCCATCGGCCCGGCCATGGCGGTTGCTCTGCTAACCACACTTTACGGCGCAATGATTGCCACCATGATCGCCACTCCCATTGCGGACAAGCTTTCTTTGCGGATGACTGAAGAAGCCCGCATGCAAATGCTCTACACCGATGCGCTAGTGGCCATTCAGCAAGGCATTAACCCACGGGTTATCGAGCAGATGCTATCTAGCTACCTGACTCCAAAAGAGCGCGGCAAGGCGCCTGAGGCGGAGGCCGCCAGCGGATAAGCCCCCATGGATGAGCTCCCAGAAGAGGAAAAACCGGGCATCCCGGCTTGGGTTGTCACCTTTGCCGACCTGATGTCGCTGCTGATGTGCTTCTTTGTGCTTCTGCTGTCGTTTTCTGAAATCGACGCGATGAAGTTCAAGCAGATTGCTGGTGAGCTCTCAAAAGCCTTCGGCGTACAGCGGGATATACCGGCACTGGAAATCCCCATGGGCACCAGCCCGATTTTCGACAAGTTCTCGCCGGCGCCGCCAGAGCCAACGCTGGTTAACGAAATCAAACAGACCACAACCGATCAACAGCCAGAGTTACAGACCCTTAAAAGCCCTACGGAAGATGCGCTGGAATCTGCTGCAAATGAATCTCTTGAAGCCAGTGCCAGCCGCATTCAAGAGGTTCTTGAAGAGGCCATTGACGATGGGCGCATAACAGTAGAAGCCGATCTGGATAAACACAGAATTGTTATCCGGGTTGAAGAAAAGGGCTCGTTCCCCTCGGGCTCAGCAGAGCTGACCTGGGAGTTTGAAAGCCTGCTTCTGGATATGGCAAAGGTACTAGCGGATATGCCCGGGGACCTGACAGTGGAAGGCCATACCGACGACGTTCCCATTCGAACCTCGCGCTTTTACAGCAACTGGGACCTGTCTGCAGCCCGTTCAGCAGCCGTTGCCAATGCCTTGCTAGCTACCGGAGGCGTTGATGCAACGCGCCTGGCCGTTAAAGGTCTGGCTGACACAGAGCCGAGAATAGCCAACACCTCCGCTGAGAACAGGGCAAGAAACCGACGCGTTGAGATCATCATCGATATGTCCGAGCCCCTGGAAGAGCAGCGTATGCGGCTTCGTGAATTAATTGAAAAAGACACAGCCGAGCGCGAGGCCATCATCGACATCCGCCCTGTCAGCCCGGATTCGGATTCAGGGACCATCACCTGGTAACCCACGCTCAGTCGGCATAACCCGTGAGCTCCATATAGCCCACTCCAGAATGGCTTCCTGACACCTCTACCGGGCTCTCCCAATAGGGATAGAGCCCGGCATTAAGGTAATCGCCTAATGGCGCACTCAGCTCCAGATCCACCTGATAGGCCGGAACGCTGAGCTGCCAACGCACAGGTACGCCCTTACGCAGCTCCAGTGCTTTCACGCCAATCTCTTCAGAACTCAAGGGAATGGGATCTCCTTCTGCAGGAAGCCAGGTGCCAGATAGAAAACTGCCGCTGTCGTCCCGCAACTGGAATGCCATCAGCTTATCCCCGCTATCCAGATGCAACGCAAACCAGTCCCATCCTTTTTGCCCGGTTTTCAGAAGCTGGCTGCTCCACTCCCGATCAAACCAGCCTTTACCTGATACCTCCAATGCCTTGCCTTCCAGCACCACCTCGCCGGTTATGGCAATGTCTACCAGGCTGAAGTACATGGAACCCTCGCCACCCACGGATTTGGCGCTGAAGCCCTTATTCCCATGGCCCACGGGCTCGCCCTGAATAGCGAGCGTCAGGTCGTAACTCCAGCCTTCGCCTGCCGCTTGCAGTTGCCAGCGATCGTTATTGGCACTGCCCTGCAGCCACCAGTTATCCAGCCAAACCTGAAAGGGAACGGCCGTTGCCCCCGCATTCCCCATATCGCCGCGGGCCAGCTTTTCCGTAAAGTAGTGCTTCCCCTTCCAACTCACTGCGCCGTGGGCCATCCATGCCGCCTGTAATGGCCAATCGGTTGAATCTGGCCCAGGCTCGGAGGCAACTCTGGGCTGGAGTGCCTGCCGGAACTGGGTCCATTGCACCCCCAAGGGTTCGCCGTCAGTCGTTTCAAGGTTTGCAGTGAGGTACCACCATTCGATCCGATGCTGAGGATGCGGCCCGAAATCAGCGGGGAACCCCAGCCGATCTCCGGGCCCTGGCTGCAAATAGGGCGTTTCTCCTGCAGCGCTTTGCTCAAGCCCCGCCAAACCTGCAAAGCCTTCCTCGCTGGCATCGCCAGAGCAGCCAGCCAATAGCAGTAGCCCCAACAAAAATCCCGGGTACCGGTTCATCGCTCACCTCCCGTCAAGGCGCTGGCAGATACAGGTGCAACGGAGGGTTTGCCAAGTTGCCTGCGCATCAGCGCAGCAATGCTCAAGCCAATGGCCAGGCTAAGAGCGCCAAGCTCCAGCCAGAATGCCGGGTACACGGCCATAGGCAGCGACCAGCCAAATGCCAGTGGATTGATCCGGTGCACCAGCACCCAGGTGAGCCAGATACCCAAAGGCAGGGCCAGCAAGGCAATACCGCCAGTCAGCGCCAATGCCAACCGCAGCAACTGGCCTGCAACTTCCTGCTGCGACATACCCCACACCACCAGAAGCCGGAAGTACCAGGCTCGAGTGGTGAAAAATACCCAACCCATCATCAACAACGCGGACGCTGCCAGAATCAGGGTAAGCAGTGTCATGGCGCGGGTTAACGCAAAGGTCTGATCAAACACGCCGGTCGCCAGCTCGCGAATGGTGCTGTTGTCTCTCATGGATAGGGTTTCAACACTCCAGATCCGTTTTAATCCATCGGTAACAGGTCCAATCCCCAACTCACCCGGCGTTATGGAGAAGCTCTCGGAGCGGGCGTTGAAATTATCAGGCAGGGCTTCTGCATTCAGCAAAACCTCGCCCACCGGGCGGCCATAGTCCGGGTAAACCCCGAGAATCCGCATGTCCCGAGTCTGCTCGTCGAGAACCAATTGCAGAGTATCCCCAACCCCAAGCTTTTGCCTGCGGGCCAGCTGCTCGTTGATCATTACGCCCTTATTGCCAGCCAACGCCTCCCAGGGGTGATCTTCCGCTTCCAACAGTCCCCACCCGGTTATCAGAGAGCTTATGGGCGCAAGCGCGTAAATATCCACCTGCTGGCTGCTTGCAGCAGCCTTGTCTGCCATCCGGGTGCTGCCCCGAATTACCTGATGCCACTGCATGCCCGGATTACTTGCCTTGTGGCCGGTGAGCCAATCAGCTGCTTTTCGGCTGTCTGCCCCAGCGGGCACTTCAATGTAATAGGCTGCTTCCAGCCGCTGCCCCAGCCAGCGATCAAAGGTATTTTCAAAGGTGGTGACCAAAGCCTGAATCGCCAGCACCATGGCGAGGGCAAACTGCAAGGCGACCAATGGCAATGTCAGACGACGCGCCAGCACAGCGAGTTCCCTGTAGCGCCACCGGGCAAGCGGGGCTTTCGACTGATCTGCGCGCCAATTGGCAAAGCGAGTAACCGTGACGGGTGTCAGCCAGCCAGCACCGGCAAACACCAGAGCCACCGCAACAAACACCCAAAGCAGCGATGGCGCCAACCAGGCCATAACCAGCCCCGCCATAAACAAAGCCGTCGCCAAACCTAACCGCTTTGGTACAGACAAAGACAAGCGTTCACGGAATCTGAGCAACAGCAGATCCCCCAAACAGGCAATCACAACCACAGCCAGCATAACCAGGACAGGCGTTATCCAACCCTGCCCATGCCCGGCATAAAGGGGTATATCAAACAATCCATCAAGGGCTTGACCAAAACCACCCCCCAGGCCGGCCGCCAGCCACCGCCCAAGCCATACGCCGGGCACCACACAGATCAGCGTCAGTGCGATGATTTCCACCACCAGCCAACGTTGAACCTGCCCTGGCAAGACCCCGAACCGGTGTAACAACGCAAAGCCGTCCCGGCGTTGCGCCAGCCCCAGCAGGTAGACGCTACGCAACAGCAGAGCCGTAATGAGCAGAACCAGAACCCCCAAGGCTTCAAGATTGAGCAGAAAGCTGTCCCCCAGCTCGCCTGTTTCCGGGCCGGTCGCGAAGGTTCTCAGGTGATAGCCATTGGGCAAATCAGAGGCTTGCGTAGAATCAGGGGTCAGCAGATAAAAACGGCTTTCACGAGCGGGGGTGTCAGCAGCGCTGCTCATATCCACAAAAGGCTTTCCATCCAAAGGCTGATCCAGTGCTTCGGATGCTCCCGTGCCAAAGCAGTGGGCGGCCAAAGGATCCACTCCGATAATACGACTACCAGAATCCGGAGTGACTTCGAGCCAAGGCATTACACACACACCAGCAAGGCGAAGGGACACAAAGTCTTCAACCATCAAAGCATGGCCATCATCCCTGACCACTTGCTGGCGCTCTGCCACCGCTTGTTCGCTCTGCTCAAGGCTCGCTCGCGCCTGGCTGGTGAGTTGATTCACCCCGGTCCACAACATGGTGGCAAGAACGATCATAGTCGCCAGGGCGAGCAGCTGCAGAGGGTGACGGCGATAATGGCTGAGCAGGGCCCGCGGTATGGGCAATGACGATGAGAAAGAAATGCGCCGCTTCATACGGCGCTCAGATGGCCAAGATCCAGAAGCTGTTGGCAACCGGCGGCTAGCTCGACATCGTGGGTTGCCAGTATCAAGCTGCAACCGTGACGTGCCTGAAGGTCAAATAATACCTGGGCAACCTCGGCGGCTGTCTGGCGATCAAGGCTGCCCGTGGGCTCGTCTGCCAGCATTAGTGCGGGCTCCATGGCGAACACCATAGCCAGTGCCGCTCGCTGGCGTTGGCCGCCGGATACCTGATCCGGGTAGCGCCGGGCCAGATCACCTATATCCAGACGCGTCAGCCAGTCCTCACTGTTGGCCGGATCACGACCGGCAAGCTGGGCGCGAAACCGCACATTCTCCAGTAGCGTCAGGGCGGGCATCAGGTTAGCTTCCTGAAACACCACGCCAATCTGCTGCCGGCGCAAGCTGGCCCATGCCGCAGCCTTTTTTCGTGCCGCTGCACCGCCCGCCTCAAAAACCTGTCCCTGCATGACGATGGTGCCGGCATCCGGTGATTCCAGGCCACATAACAGGTTCAGCAGTGTGCTTTTACCGGAGCCGGAGCGTCCGGTCAGCGCCAAAGACTGCCCCTCACCCATGGTGAATGACAGTTTTTCGATCACCGGGACGGTTTCATTGCCGCTGACGAAATGCTTGCTCAAGCCCCGAACAGCCAGCAGAGACTCTGTCATATTGGCTCCCCTCCTTGCCTCCATTCACGAAACTGTTCCAGCAAGGATAGCAGGGCCGGAATAATCACCAGCACCAGAACAGTAGACAGCCCCAGGCCAAATGCAATCGAGGTGGCCATGGGAACCAGGAACTGCGCTTGCAATGAGGTTTCAAACAGCAGGGGTAACAACCCACCTATGGTGGTCAGCGAGGTCAGCAATACAGCACGCACCCGCTGCACGGCGGCTTCGTTCAGTGCTTCGTTAATGCCCAATCCTTTCTCACGTTGGTGGTTGTAGAAAGACACCAGAATGATCGCGTTATTCACCACAATGCCTGCCAGTCCAAACAGCCCAAACAGGGATAGCACCGTGAGCTGAATCCCCATCACCCAGTGGCCCAGAAGGGCACCCACCAGTGCAAAGGGGATGATCGCCATCACGATCAACGGCAAACTCCAGGAGGCGAACACCCAGGCGAGGATCACGTACATCAGGGCGATACCGACCACCAGGCCGGTTTTCATATCCGCAATGGTTTCCCGCTGATCCGCCGACCGGCCTTCAAAGCTGTAGCGCAGGTTGTAGCGGCTGGCGATGTCCGGCAGGGCGTCGGCCTCCAGGCTTTCAATAATCTGGTCAGTGGTGCTTACCCGCGTGTTCAAGGCGGAGGTTACCTCTACGGCCAGCTTGCCATCGGCATGGCGCAGTGCCTCGAAACCCTGGCGGTGATCCAGGTTCATTACCTGCCCCAGTGGCACGAAGCGGCCATCCGGTATGCGCACGGTCACGCGAGAGAGTGTGGATAAACGCTCGCGCTGGTCCCGGGGCAGCTGCACCCGCACTTCCATCTCATCACGACCGTCCTGATAGATCTGGGCAACCCTGCCATCAAATGCTGCTCGCAACTGACTACCCAAATCGGTCGTGGTGAGGCCCAGCGCCTCGCCATAAGCACTGGCCTGATAGATCAACTGCTCACGCCCCCAGGGCATGTCATCTTCTACATCCAGCACGCCAGGCAATGTTGATAACGCCTGCGCCAGCTCTTCTGCCGCAGACTTCAGGTTCTGTGCATTCTCTCCGGTAAGCCGCACATTCACATCCCGGCCCGGCGGCCCAGCCTGACGCTCGGAAATGGACAGGTTATCCAGCCCCGCAGGCAGGTTCAGGCGACTACGCCATTCATTGATCAATTCAGGGTTGCGCACCTCACGCTGGTCCGACGGCGCCAGCTCAATCATTATGGAACCCAGCTCATCACCGGCGCGAGAGCTTCCACCGCCACCCAGGGTGGCGCCTTCAGTAGTCACTGCATGCAATATGAGATTGCCGCCCAAGGCCGATTCCGTCTCGTTCAGCGCCTTTTGCATATCCACCATAAACCGGTCTACGGTTTTACTGTCGGTGCCCGCAACAAAGCTGGCATTGGCGTAAAGCACAGACGGCTCGGGTGTGGGGAAGAAGTTGAACCCGAGACGACCACCGGCCAGTAGCCCAACGGTAACCAGCGCCAGGGCCAGAACACAGGCCATGGTGATGCCACGGTTCTCCAGGCTACGCTGGGAAAACCGGCGGAAGGGGCCTTCGCGAAAGCGATCAAACCGGCGCTCGAACCCATTGCGGAAACGTGCAATGGGGTTACGGCTGGGCTCGGCAGGTTCCGGGATACTCTTGTTCGCATTCCGAGGCTTGAACGCGTGCCGCAAGTGCGCTGGCAGAACAATGAAGCATTCAAGCAGCGACGCAATTAGCACGCAGATCATGATGACGGGAATATCGCCAAGGATATTACCGATAACACCCCCCACAACCAGCAATGGCATAAACGCGGCAACGGTGGTCAACGACGACGCCAATACAGGCCACACCATGCGTTTTGCCGCGCCTTCCGAGGCGTAAATAGAGGCCTCTCCCATGCGGGCATGGGCGTCGGCGTCTTCCCCCACCACAATGGCATCGTCCACAATCACCCCCAGCGCCATAATCAGCGCAAACAGGGACATCATGTTGATGGAGCCGCCAATCAGCCAGAACACACCAAGCGCTGCCAGAAAGGCTGTTGGAATCCCCACTGCCACCCAAAGGGCAACACGCCCAGGCAGGAACAGGTAGAGCAGGCAAACCACCAGTATCAGGCCACTAAGGCCGTTACTGGTGAGGAGTGAAATACGGTCGTTCAGCAGCTGCCAGGTCTCATCGTAAACCTCCAGCTGTATCGTAGGCGGCAACGTGGCTTGGGTATCATCAAGCCATTGTTCCAGAACCTTGGCGGCTGCCAGGGAGTTACCGTTTTCAGATCTCTGCAGTTGCAATTCAATGGCCGGAAAACCATTGCGGGTGAGAGCCACCTGGCTTTCGCGATCTTCCTGACGAACATCGGCAATGTCCCCCAGCCGCAACTGAACACGTTCACCACTGAGCACTGGCAAGGATTCAAACGCTTGCGGGCTGCGCCGCTGCTCTACCGATCGCAGCTCACGGGCTGCATCCTGCTGTGCCATGATCCCGGCGGGTAAATCCCGCGAAACCGATGCCACTCTGTCGGCAATCTGCCCGAGCGCAAGCCCCAGCGTCTCCAGCCTTTCCACCGGAACATCAATGCTGATTTGCTGCTCCGGCAGGCCGCGGAAAGACACCCTATCTATACCGCGCTGCAGAAGTTCGTCTTCATAGCGGTAAGCCAGAGCCCGCAGTTCGAGGCGATCCACATCACCGAACACCAGCAATCGGGCGACGGGCTCGTAGCGCTCAATCCGGGCGACCCGGGGTTCCTCGGCGTCTGTGGGCAGGTTGTTGAATTCATCCACCTGCTGGCGCACATCATCCAGGGCGGTGATCGGGTTAGTGCCTTCCTGAAACTCCAGAGTGATGGATGCAATGCTCTGGGCCGAAGTGGAGGTCATCTTCTTGAGGCCATTCACACTGCGCAGTCGCTGTTCCAGAGGATTGGTAATACCCTGCTCCACATCTTCTGCGGAGGCACCACTCCAGACCACGCGCACGCTGACCACGTCCAACGCAAAGGTGGGGAAAAACTGCACATTCATACGGGTAATGCCCAGCGTACCGGCAAGCAGCATCATCAACATCACCAGGTTGCCAGCAACCTTGTGATGGACAAAAAAACCTATGACGCCTTTTCTGCGCCTCATTGAACCGGGCTCCCGTCGCTGGCCACGTCTACTTTAAGGCCAGTGAGGGCATTGGGAAGATGGGTAATAATCAGCTGAGCGCCAGGCTTGAGCGCTTCACCGGCAACCAGAAGACGCCGCTCACCATTGGCAGAGAGCGCTTCGCCTACCCGTTCAACAGACACACGCTGCATGCGGTTATCGTCTGCCATCAGGTACACATTGTTGGCGCCATACAAGGCACTGAACGGAATGGCCACAGCCTGGCTGCGCTCTGGCCGCTCAAGGATAACGGGTAACAGGGCGCCAGGCCGCAAGCCCGCTGAATCTCCCGCCAGTGCGAGGATTGCTTCGGTTCCGGCAGGGTCGCTAATTCCGGCGAAGCGCTCCAGCCGGAAGCGAATCTCGCGCTGATCGCTGTAGGCAAAAAGGTCTCTACCCTCCGCCAATGCACCCATCAGCTCCGCCCGATACAGGTCAGGCACTCGGGCCCGGAGCTCCAGACCCTCTATTGCATACACGGAGAGCAGTTTCTGGTTTTTCGATACCTGGTCGCCCAGAGCCACCTGAACATCTGTGACAACACCGTCAAACGGGGCCACAACCCGGGAGCGCTCGGCATCCCGCTGCGTGGTCGCAAGCGTGGCTTCTGCCTGTGCAAGCCTGGCCTCCAGGCTTTGCAGCCGCGCCGGGTGTTCGTCTATGGCGCGCTGGCGAATGCTGGCAGTTAACTCAGCCCTGGCGGCGCCGTCCGTTACGCTCTCCAGGTTCTCTCGGGAGGCAAGGTTGCGGTCTACCAGCGAACGCGTACGCTCCAACTGTCGGTGGGCATTCGCTAGGATGGCCTGCTCGCTTTTGAGCGCAGCCTGATCATTGCTGTAGCGCACCTGTTCCGCGCGAATCTGTGCCTCAAGGTCGGCCACCTGCGCTTTCGCCTGGGCCAGCACAGGCTCTACATCCTGAGCGTCCAGAGCCACCAGCAAGTCACCGGCGTTCACTCGCTGCCCTTCTGCCACGGACCGCTCTGATATGCGGCCAGCCATAGCAGCAACCACCAGCATCTGCTCCGGGGCGACTACTTCGCCGTACAAAGGCAGCACGGGCGTGTGCAGGGTTGGTTCAACCACTTGAACCTGCACCCGCCAGCTTCGCTCAGTTGCAGAAACCTGGGCGGGCTCCGGACGGGTCATTTTCAAAAACAGGAAGCCCAAAACTCCGGCGGCGAGAATAATTACGGGTATAAATCGTTTGGACATAGCGTGTGGGCCAGCTAAGGTAAATAAAGCTCCGCCACAAGACGGGAACGAGTAACGAGATGCCTCTGAAAGACACCTCCGGATTGCTATAAACGAATTGCTATAAAAAGTACCTTCAGGAGTTCTATACGTTTGTTCTCAGAAGATTATGCCAACCTGCTCAGTGCCACAATCATCAACGCCTTCATTGTAGTGGTTGTGGTGTTTATGCACCGCGAGGCGCTTGTGCGGCTGAGCGCCTTACTGAAAATAATGCACAGCCAACACCATCTGCGCCTGGTCACTGCCGTTCTGGGTGTGTTGCTGGCCCACACAGCACAGGTGTGGGTGTTTGCAGCAGCCTATTTTTTCATGCACCACGCCGATACATGGGGCACGCTGGAAGGCAACTTCAACGGCAGCTTTCTCGACTGCGTTTACTTTTCTTTCAGCACCTTCACCACCGTTGGCTATGGTGATATCGAACCCTTGGGCGCACTGCGTTTTCTGACCGGAATCGAAGGGCTCACAGGGTTGGTACTAATTACCTGGAGCGCTTCGTTCCTGTTTATGAAAATGCAGCGTTACTGGGCGGGCAGCTAACCTTTCAACCCACTCGTACCCGTTATCCGCCTGCACAATTCAAGCATAGCCCGAAACACCGGCAACGTTTCAGCCCCGGGCTCTTGAGAATAAAAAAACCCCACGCTGGGAGTTTATCCTGCATGGGGCAAAGTGTTACCCGCCGGCTATGAGTAGCGGGCAACCGCCATTGCAAGGTTTACCACCTGGCCGTCAATGCCGCTCGCAAGGTGCGCCCCGGCTCATTCACACGGATCGCGTCAGGATTGAACGGATCGGTGTT
Source organism: uncultured Marinobacter sp. (assembly GCF_947488835.1). Lineage (GTDB taxonomy): Bacteria > Pseudomonadota > Gammaproteobacteria > Pseudomonadales > Oleiphilaceae > Marinobacter. The sequence goes on from NZ_CANLBK010000003.1 coordinate 197,335, forward strand.
TGCGCGGCTCACGTGCGGCGCCCAGGTGTTATCAAACAGGTTATCCAGAGCCCAATTAAAGGTGAGGTACTCCATTAACGGATGGCTACCGGAAAGGTTGAAAACGCCATACCCGGGCGAAACCCCCGCATCCAGCCCCGATTGGGGATCGATACGATCCTGACGGCGGGCAAGCTGCCATTCGGCCTCAATGCTATGGCCCATCGCCTGCCAGCCCAAAGTTTGCACAAATTGAACCGGGGGAATCTGTGGCAGGGCTTTATCATCATCACGGTTTTCGCCGCGAACCGACGCCAAGGCACTGCTGCTGCTCCAGGTGCCGTCGGTCCATCCAATCACTGCCTCAACACCCAACAAGCGAGCATCTATGTTCTTGTAGCGAGTACAACCGTTAGCTTTGACGCACTGAGCCTGCGTTTCTTTGTAGCGCAGCACAAAATCATCCACCTGATCGACCCATACAACTGGCTTCCAGTTCCACTGGTTTTTGCTGCCACTCAGGGCTAACTCCAGCTTGTAATGCTTTTCAGTATCCAGACCTGGGTTGCCAATCCAGCTGTCGCCCATGGTATTGCGCGCCAGGTAGCGCTCCGTAACACTGGGGCTGCGCACACTGCGGCTGCCAGTCAGGGTTAGCGCCTGGTTCTGTGGCAGGCGCCATTCGCCAGATACGAACCCGCTCACGTTGTTATCTTCAACGTCTACATCCGCCGTACCGTATGCACTCTGGTAAAGCATGGCCGGAGTCATACCCATGCTCGCCACATCGTCCGCTTTGGTGGCACTCATTTCCACACGGTCGTAACGCAGGCCCGCACCCACTTTTATGTCACGGGCAATGCGCCGAAAGCCCTCAGCAAATATCCCGGCACGTTCACGCTCTACACCCGGCCACATGAGTGAAACCGTCATTGGCATAGGGTTACTGACGTTGAACAGTGTGGCATCCCAGTCGTTTGCCTCAAGATCTGCACCCACGGCCCAATCGATTACGCTGTTCGGGCTTTGATCGAGCGTAAAACGCAGGCCTCGGGTTTCGGTGATGGAATCCGTTTGCATCTTCATCATGCCAGCCGGGCGCAGGCTGAAGTTATCCATGATGTGATCCACATCGGCCTGCCACGCGAGCAAGCTCCACTCGCCCTTTGCTACCGGAGAACCGATCTCCATGCGGTAAATATCTGTGTCGGTTTGCGGTGCATCCATACCGGAACCGGCGTATTTCACATCGCTTTCTTCCTGCCGGCTCACCATGGCCTTGATGAAGAAACCAGTCTCCGCCGTCCAGGTAGCGTCGGCGCGGCCTTCGGCATTTTCGTAGGCGCTACGTACTTTGTTGCCATCACCGTCTTCGTAATCGTTCGCTTCATCATATCCGCCAGACAGTCTTAACCAGGCCGCCTCACTGCCCACGGCCGCTGCCGCATTCACCAGCTTGCCGTTTCCATTATCTGACCCTCCAACCGTTACCTGGCCGGTGGTCGCGCTGCCATTGAACCGAGGCTCTGCGGTAGTGGCAATCACCTGCCCGCCGGCAATGGGGCCCCAACGCAGGGTGCGGTTGTTAGTTCGGACTTCCAGAGCCGGTGCCAGCGCGCTGCTCAGGCGACTCGTTGGCGGGTCCATGCGATTGGGGCAAGCGCCTTCCACCCGAATGCCATCCAGCAGCACATCCACTCTTTCCTGACTTTGCCCGCGCACCAAAGGTTCCAGACCGCGACCGCCCATCCGGGAGAGTGAGACCGCGGGGTCTGAGGCGAGCCGATTGACCGGCTCACTTGCCAGCACCGTAGAAGTCTTTTCAGCTACCTGCCCCTCGGTTACCCGGATAACAAGGCTATCCCCGGAGGCTTGCGCCAGCGCGAGAGCAGGTATTCCTGCGAGTCCTAAAGCCGCGATCCACGCGCATTTCGCAAATACTGGTTCTTTCATGCAACTGCTTCCCCGGGGGCGTTTCCACCTATTAATCTGTAGAACAAACGTGTCCGGGAATGATAAACAGGCAGCCGCCGCAGCGCGTGAGACACAATGCCGCATCTCTATGGGGGTATGCCGTCAGCCCCCTACCGCAGGGGCTCGCTTGCCAAACCTGCCGCAATATGGTCAAATCACCGCCCCATTTTTCCACCATCCTTTCCACTTTCCTGCAATAAGCAAGAACCGAAATGAGGAAGACTCTATGACCGCCCGACTTGATGAGAAACTGGAACTGATTTACCAAGACGTTCTGCACCGCAATCCGGGTGAAAACGAGTTCCACCAAGCTGTACACGAAGTTCTGGAGACTCTGGGGCCCGTTCTGGTGAAATATCCGGAATTTGCCGAGAAGAAGATTATTCAGCGCATCTGCGAACCAGAGCGCCAGATTATTTTCCGCGTGCCCTGGCAGGACGATAAAGGCGAGATCCACATCAACCGCGCCTTCCGCGTGGAATTCAACAGTGCCCTGGGCCCCTACAAGGGCGGCATGCGTTTTCACCCATCCGTATACCTGGGCATTATCAAATTCCTGGGCTTCGAGCAGATCTTCAAAAACGCCCTGACCGGCCTGCCTATCGGCGGCGGCAAAGGCGGCAGTGACTTTGACCCCAAAGGTCGTTCAGACGACGAAATCATGCGTTTTTGCCAGAGCCTGATGACCGAGCTGTATCGTCACATTGGTGAGTACACAGATGTACCTGCCGGTGACATTGGCGTGGGCGGGCGCGAAATTGGCTACATGTTTGGCCAGTACAAACGCATCACAAACCGCTACGAGTCTGGCGTACTTACCGGCAAAGGCCTCGACTGGGGCGGCAGCCGTGCACGTACAGAAGCAACTGGCTACGGCACCGTGTTCTTCACACATGAGATGCTGAAAGCCCGTGGCGACTCCATGGAAGGCAAAAAAGTGGTTGTTTCCGGCTCCGGTAACGTCGCCATCTACGCCATTGCAAAAGCCCACGAGCTAGGTGCCAAGGTTATTGCCTGCTCCGATTCCAGCGGCATCATCGTGGATGAAAAAGGTCTCGACCTGGCTGCTCTGAAGCAGATCAAGGAAGTGGATCGTCGGCGCCTCAGCGCCTACACCGAGTTCCACAAAGACGCGAAATACGTCAAGGGCGGCAGCATCTGGTCCATTCCTTGCGATATCGCACTGCCCTGCGCCACTCAGAACGAGCTGAATGCCAACGACGCAAAAACTCTGGTTGAAAATGGCTGTATTGCAGTTGCTGAAGGCGCCAACATGCCCACCACGCCGGAAGGGATTGCCATCTTCCAGCAGGCCAAGATTATGTACGGCCCGGGCAAGGCAGCCAATGCCGGCGGTGTGGCAACGTCTGCTCTGGAAATGCAACAGAATGCCAGCCGTGATTCATGGTCCTTCGACTACACGCAGAAGCGCCTTGAGGACATCATGATTGATATCCACAAGAGCTGCTATGAAACCTCAGCTGAGTTTGGCTCGGAAGGCAACTACGTACTGGGCGCCAACGTAACCGGCTTTATCAAGGTCGCCCGCGCTATGCAGTCTATGGGCGTTATCTGATTATGGAGTAAGGCTCTTGAGCGGGAACGGCGGAAACTCACAGGATAACAGCCGGGTTTCCACCGGCCTCCCGGGGCTGGATGACGTTCTTGATGGCCTGAGAATTGGCGATAATGTGGTCTGGAGAGTCAGCGATCTGGACGACTACCGCCGATTCGTTACTCCATTTATCGAGTCTGCGGCGTCCGCCGGGCGCCGTATCATTTATCTGCGTTTTGGCCAGCATCCCCCGCTGGTTTCTGCAAACGCCAACATCCACACCGAAAACGTCGATGCTCTGGATGGCTTTGAAGCTTTCACCGGTAGAGTATGGCGCCTGATTGAAGAACATGGGCGCGGCGCATTCTATGTGTGCGATTGCCTGAGCGATCTGCTCAACGCCTGGGCCACCGACGCCATGGTAGGCAATTTTTTCCGGGTGGTTTGCCCCTTCCTCTTCGAACTGGATACCGTCGCCTGGTTTGCTCTTTACCCGGATCGGCACTCCCGCACCACACTGGATCGCATCCGGCAGACAACCCAGGTAATGGTGGATGTGCACCGTTTGGAGGACGATGTACAGATCCAGCCGATCAAAGCCTGGTGTCGCCAATCCCCCACCATGTTTCTGCCACACCGAGAGCGCGATGGTCGTTTTCTGCCTGTCTCTGACAGCAGCGATGCCACCCGGCTACAAGCCGGTCTGGAAGTGGCGCAGCTACATCGGCAACCGCTTCTGGATTACTGGGATCGTCTGTTCATGCAGGTTACCAGTGCCATGCAAGATGATAATCAAGATCAGGCTGCCGCTATTCACGAACGCGTGCTGAATGTACTGATCAGCCGGGATTCGCGCATATTGGATTTGGCCAGAAACTATCTGAACCTTGAGGACCTGCTCGCAATACGCGCACGAATGATCGGCAGCGGGTACATCGGCGGAAAGGCTGCCGGCATGTTGATCGCGCGCAGCATCCTGCTCACCAATCAGCCCGATATCTGGCAGGAAAGTCTGGAACCCCACGATTCCCGTTATCTTGGCTCAGACGCCTACTATGCCTTTCTCGTACACAATGGGTTGTGGCCAGCAATCATGCGCCAGCGCGCACCCGAGGGGTACTTCAGTGAAGCGGCGACATTGCGCCAGGGCTTACTGGAAGGCGAATTCCCACCGGAAATCCGGAGTGAACTGGAACGGCTGCTGGATCATTACGGGCAATATCCCATTCTGGTGCGCTCAAGCAGCCTGCAGGAAGATGGTTTTGGCAACGCCTTTGCCGGCAAATACGACAGCGTTTTTGTGATCAATCAGGGCGCTCCAGAGCATCGGCTTGGCGCTCTGGAGGACGCCATTCGCCAGGTTTATGCCTCTACCATGAGCGACGATGCCTTGGTATACCGCAAGCAACGCGGTCTCGACCAGCGGGAAGAACCCATGGCGCTGCTGATCCAGCGAGTCAATGGTCGCTTCCATGGCCGCTACTACATGCCAGATGCCGCGGGCGTTGGTGTTTCTCGCAATACCTTTGCCTGGGATACCGATATGGACCCGGCTGCTGGCATGGTTCGGCTGGTTATGGGGCTGGGCACCCGTGCCGTTGATCGGATTGAAGGCGACCACGCTTGCGTGATGGCGCTGGATTACCCTCGCCGCCAGCCCTTCCGCAATCAGGATGAAAGCTACAAGTTCTCCCAGCATCTACTGGATGTACTGGATCTGCGAGAAGGCGAATTAGCCACCCGCCCGTTAAGCCAGCTCACACAGGAGGTTTCCGACCTGCCGTTGAGCCACTTGGGTGAAATAGACCAGCTCGCCAGCAGGCGAGCTCGGGAGCTGAATTTGCCAACACCGGTATGGCGCCTGACCTTTCAACCCCTGGTACGCAATGGTCTTTTCGTGGACCGCCTCTCCAGCTTGTTGAAAACCCTCGAAGCAGGCTATAACCACCCGGTGGACGTGGAATTCACCCTGCATCTGAACACTGCCGGAGAACCGGCCTTTAACCTGGTGCAATGCAGGCCGCTGGCAACCATCGGCGAAACCACGGCCGTTGCAATACCCGAGGAAATACCGGCACAGAATCTTCTGTTCCGCACCCTGGGACACTTTATGGGGGGCAATATCAACCTGGGAATCCAGCGCGTTATCCGGGTGGATGCTGCCGTTTATAAACAGCTCAGCGTGAGCCAACGCTACGAAGTTGCCAACCGGGTAGGCGAGCAGGTGCGCATGAACAATAGTAAAACCATGCTGATTGGCCCGGGCCGGTGGGGCACCAGCAGCCCCGAACTGGGCGTGCCAGTTCGTTTTGCGGACATTGCGGGCGTGGCCGTGCTGGTTGAAGTGGCAGAAATGGACGGCGATATGGTGCCGGATCTTTCTTACGGCTCACATTTTTTTCAGGACCTGGTAGAAGCCGGTATCGCCTACGCGGCTCTTTTCCCCAATGGCCGGAACAGTGTTTATCAACCAGACCGACTCCGCGGCACAAACACACACAGGCAGGGGGTCTCACCTGAGGCCGCGATTCAGAGCTTTGACCTACGCGAGAATCCGCTGCAGCTGACCGGCGACGTGATCAGCCAGGACCTGGCCTGTTACTACCCGGTTTGATACCTATCAACTATTTTAACAAAAGCACCTGACCGCAGCCCCGCTGCCCACCCGGCCCTGCTAGAATCCAGCGCATGGAATGGCTCACGCACTCTCAAACCGGTTTTCAACAAGCTGCCCGCTACCTGCTGGGCATGCGTTTGGCCGTTGCCGGTCTTCAGCTTGTAGCGCTGGCGGTAGCAGAGACCGTTATTGCCCTGGCGTACGGGGCAGAAGCGCTCATACTGTGCCTGTTTTATGGGGTTCTCGCGGTTCTTGGCTGGCTTTGGTTTACTCGTCGGCCACCGCAATCCGCCATCAGTGTCAGCGCTGGCCTTGCTCTTGACCTGGTTTTGATTGGCGGATGGCTTTTCCTCACCGGCGGCTACACCAATCCTCTTGTGTCCCTGTTACTGCTGCCTATAGCGGTCGCGATCATTCTGGTTCCCCTGAGCCAGAGCATGGCCCTGACCCTGGCCGGAATCGCCGTTTATACGACTCTGATTATCTGGCACACCCCCATTACCCATGAACATCACGATGCCAATCTGGCCCAACTGCACCTCGCGGGTATGTGGGTGACCTTCGCCATGACGGCTGCAATTCTGCTATTGGTGGTTGGCGCTCTGGCACGGCGGCTAGGCCAGCAACAGCAGCAGCTTTCAAGCATCCGGGAAACGCGCCTGCGCGATGAACAGATCATCTCCATGGGGCTTTCTGCAGCCGCCGTTGCCCATCGCCTCGGCACCCCTTTAAACACCATGACCCTGTTGGTCGACGAGATCCGTTCCGCTTTCCCCGACCCGAGTCTTGCGGATGACTTGAGGCTGATGGAGAAACAACTCGTTCTTTGCAGTGAACATCTTCAGCAACTTTCCAGCGCGGCAGTACAGGCAAAAACTGCTCAGCTGGAAACGCTTACGGCCAAGGATTGGATCGCACGGCTGAAAGAGTCAGCAACGCTCTTATGGCCTGCTGCACCCATCGACTGGCCCGGGGTGGTTCCGGATTGCCAGGTAGCGGTGGATGCCACCCTGGATCAGGCCATTTTGAACCTGTTGGCAAACGCGCTAACCGCCAGCCCATCCTGGGTTGCCGTTAGTGTTCATTGCGCTGAAAACAACCGGATTGAAATGGTGGTGGAAGACCACGGCGACGGCCTGGAAGATGACTTTCAGAAAAGCCTGGGCGAACAGATTGTTGGCTCGGAAAATGGCATGGGCGTCGGCCTCTTTCTTACCAACGCAACCATCCAGCGCCTGGGAGGCACGCTGAAGGCCCGCGTTGACCAGCAAGGAACAACCATGGTCATCGACCTGCCTGCAGCCGAGACAGCAGGAGTAGCACGTGACCACCAATAAAACCTGGTTACTTATTGACGATGACACAGCGTTTCTGGAGGTGCTTCAGCGCGCCCTGAAGCGCCAAGGCATTGAAGCTGCTATAGCCACCTCCCAGGCCGAAGCACTTGGCACTCTGAGTACACAAAGCTTCAGCCGGTGTGTGCTGGATCTGAATCTTGCCGGCGAGAGCGGCCTGCAACTTCTGCCCGAACTGCTTCACCGACAGCCTGATCTGGACGTTCTGGTACTCACGGGGTACGGCAGTATTGCCACAGCGGTTGAGGCCATGCGCCGCGGAGCAATCAACTATTTATGCAAGCCGGTTACCGTTAGTCAGCTCATTAGCGGCTTTGACGCTCTGGCAATCACACCGGAGCTCCGCCCCGAACCACCTTCGGTGGAAGAAATGGAATGGGAGCACATTCAGCGGGTACTCAATGAGCACGAAGGTAATGTATCCGCCACCGCCAGGGCTTTGAACATGCACCGGAGAACCCTGCAACGCAAACTGCAAAAGCACTCTCGCTGGCGCAATTGAAATATCGCGCGCAATAGCGAATCGGGCTGGTAACTCTAAACATCCCTGGCGCGGATTACCTATCGATAGCGTCGCTGATCCAGCGTTGTAAGCCTGTCCGGGTGAAACACCATCATGCCGGTTACAACCGCACCATTCACAAAGCCCTCTGGAACCATGAATAGAGGGAGGTAGCGCAGGTAACCGTGAACCAGCTCTGAAAACTCATAGACTCCGCTGGCCCAGAGCATAGCGCACATCATTACACCAGCAGCGGCCACCGAAATACCCGCCCCGAAAAAGCCACAAAAAAAGATGTAAGCAAAAAAATTACTGAAATCCCGATGCCTTTCCCAAAGCATGATGGCCTGGGTGACGAGAGCGGGAATCATAACGGTCACCAAGCCGTTGGCGGCAAACATCACGAGTGGCTCACGGCCCGTTATCACGGTAATAACCAAGGCCAAAAGCCCGGCGAGTACGGCCAGCCCCCAGCCCAGCATCAAGGTGACGACTGTGATACCAAAGATGTGGATCGCCAGCCCGGGATAGATCCCCGCTCGCAGTTGCCAGATAAAGCCCAGCGCCACTGCCGCTCCAAAAAAGGAATGTTGCAGCGCATTGTCGGAGCGCAACGCACGCCAACGCACCGAACGGGCCGCCTGAAGCAGAATCAGCAGGAACGCGGCCAGTGTTAGATACCACAGCCCGGTTGAGAGCAGGTTATCGGTCATCCCCATAGTGAAGCACGCCTACAATAGCTCGGAACATGCCCAATAATAACGGCCGAACCCACCCGACAGCTAATGATCCAGGTTATCCGGACGCCGAATTAATGCAGCTATTGGTGAGAGACTGCCATGCTTCAAAGGTGCTGAGGAACACTTTTCCACCCAGATGAGACAGCAGCTGGGTGTCCTTGAGACGGTCCATTACTGGCCCTTTCACCTCAGAGAAGTGCAACCGCACACCTGCGTCTTTCAGACGCTCATTTATCGCCTCCAGGCTTTCCAGAGCAGACGCATCGATATGGCTGATTGCCGGGCACACCAGCACCAGATCTTTCGTCTCTGGCTTCCGAATGGCCAGCGCCATCACTGTTTCTTCAAGAAAGCGTGCATTGGCGAAATACAGACTTTCATCCACCCGCAGAAAGGTCACCTCCGGGCACAGTTCCACATCGTGACGAAGAACATTCCGGAAGTGCTCCGTACCCGGAACCAGTCCAACAACGGCGCTATGGGGGCGACTGGTTCGATAAAGATACAACCCCATAGACATCAACACACCTGCTGTAATGCCCGCCTCAACACTATGGGCAAGCGTCAGCAGAATGGTTGCGAGCATGGCGCCAAAATCGGCCCGGGAATAGCGCCAGGTGCGCTTCAGAGCAGGCAAATCGATCAACGAGGCGACAGCAACAATAATCGTTGCAGCCAGCGTGGCCTGCGGCAGATAAGCGATTGCAGGCGTCAGGAACAGGGTTGCCAATGCAATCCCGATTGCCGCATAGGCACCGGCAGCGGGAGTTTTTGCGCCTGCGTCAAAATTAACCACGGAGCGGGAGAAGCCACCGGTGACCGGCATGCCTCCAGAAAAGCCTGCGCCAAGGTTGGCGGTTCCCAGGCCAATCAACTCCTGGTCGGGATCAATACGCTGGCGCCGTTTAGCAGCCAGTGTCTGCCCCACAGACACTGACTCCACAAAGCCCACAATACTGATCAGCAAGGCACTGGCAGCCAACTGCTGCCAAAGTTCCCAATCCAGTGGTGGCATTGTCAGCTCGGGTAAGCCTGAAGGCACAACGCCAACCAACCGAACGCCCTGAGCATCAAGCTGCAGGAGCCAGGCAACCAGTGTCGTGGCCACTACTGCGAGAATCGGAGCTGTTTTTGTAATGATGTCGGCGAGCCGTGTTTCCACACCAAAACGAACCAAAAGAGGCTTCAAATGTTTCCGGGAAAACATCAGAAACAGCAAGGCACCGGCACCAATTAACAGCGTGGGTATATTGGCCCCCCCGATCGACTGAATCAGGGACTGGGTAATCGTCAACAGGTTTTGCCCCGATGCCTGCACGCCGAAAATATGCTTGAGCTGACTGGCGGCGATCACAATGCCAGAGGCGGTGATAAAACCGGATATTACCGGGTGGCTGAGAAAGTTGGCGAGAAAACCGAGCCTGAGAATCCCCATCAGCGTGAGCATTAACCCGGAGATAACGGCAAGCAAAACCGCCCCCGCAAGATATTCCGGAGTTCCGGCTTCTGCCAGTGGCGCCAGTGCGGCGGCGGTCATCAAGGAGACTACCGCCACCGGCCCCACCGACAGTGTGCGGCTTGTGCCGAAGATGGCGTAGATCATCAGCGGCAGAATGCTGGCGTACAGGCCTACGTGTGCAGGCAATCCTGCCAGCAGGGCATAAGCCAGTGACTGCGGAATCAACATCACGGTTACAATAACCGCAGCCACCAGATCACTGGAAGCCTGGTTACGACCGTATTCGGGCGCCCACTGGAGAAAAGGCAGATAGCGTTTGAAGTTCATTCGGCACTCAGAAGAAGTTGACCGGCACTTTCAGGTACACCTGGCCATTATCCTCCGCTGGTGGCATCTCACCTGCCCGCATATTTACCTGCACGGAAGGTAGAATTAGCCGCGGCATATCAAGCGTCGCGTCGCGCTCAGTGCGCATCTTCACAAATTCGTCTTCGCTGACGCCATCGTGCACGTGAATGTTGGCCTCTCGCTGCTCTGCCACAGTTGTCTGGTGCACATACTCTTCCCGGCCCGGAGCTTTATAATCATGGCAAAGGAAAATACGGGTTTGAGCTGGCAGTGACAGCACTTTGCGAATCGACTGGAAGAGCACACGAGCGTCACCACCCGGAAAGTCACAGCGTGCAGTTCCGTAATCAGGCATGAACAAGGTGTCGCCCACAAAGGCTGCGTCACCTATTACATAGGTCAAACAGGCGGGTGTGTGGCCAGGGGTGTGCATAACGCGACATTCAAGGCCACCAATTGCGAAGCTATCTCCATCCTGGAAAAGACGATCAAACTGGCTGCCATCACGGGCAAATTCAGTGCCCGCATTGAACGCCTTACCAAAAATTTCCTGTACATCCCGGATGTGGGCACCAATTCCGGTTTTACCACCGAGCTTTTCGTGAAGATATGGCGCAGCGGAAAGGTGGTCCGCATGAACGTGAGTTTCCAAAATCCACTCAACGTTCAAACCATTTGAGCGCACATACTCAATAATCTCATCTGCAGAACGCACATCGGTAGTGCCTGAGGCGTAGTCAAAATCGAGTACCGAATCGAGAATGGCGCAAGCCTGACTATCAGGGTCACGGACCACGTAGCTGAACGTATTGGTGGGCTCATCAAAGAAATGTTGAACGATAGGGCTTCTCACTGCACTCACCTCCGTTGGGGTGTAATCCTGTAATCTATAGCATAAGGATATACCAAAACGGAATATAAGATGAAATTCTCTTTTCCTATATGCGCGATACCCCTAATGCATCAACAAGGCAGTCCCGCCCCGCCTGCTTTGCTGCATAAAGCCTGTCGTCCGCTAACCGGATCAGCGGGTCAGGCGAAGCAGGAAACTCATCTAGCTCACTGATATCAGCAATACCGGCGCTGACGGTTAACGGCACAGTGTGATCTTCCAGATCGAACTCATGATTGCGCACGGCACAGAGAATACGGCTTACGATACGACGCACACCCGCTGCGTTCAGGCCGCTGAACGCTACTACAAACTCCTCTCCACCAAATCGCGCCACCACATCAGCCTCTCGGGTTTGCTCAAGAAGAACCTCGGCAAAACTCCGCAAACAGGCATCTCCTCCCAAATGGCCTACAGAATCGTTAATGTGCTTGAACCGATCGAGGTCGAACATGGCCAGTGTAAAGTGCTCCTCATATCGACTGGCACGGCTCAGCATTTCATGAAGCCTGGGCATCAGATAGCGACGATTATGCAATTTGGTCAGGGGGTCTCGGATAGACTGGTTTAGCAGCTCCCGTTCAAGCCGGTGGCGTTCAAGTGCTCCCGACAGCAGGCTGGATACGATAATAAGAAGGTCTGCCTGGTCTTCACGCCAAATACGTTTACGAATGGAATCTACGCCAAAAAAACCTGTAACCACACCCCTCACACGAACCGGCACACAAAACATTGAACACACTCCCTGCTCTTCCAGCATCGTGCGCTCGGGGCCGGCAGGAATCTGCTCAATTTCCTCAACAAAAATGACCCGGTTGCCACTGACCATTTCGTCGATTTTGCATTGCCACCAATCAAAATCTTCGGTCGGCACATTGCGCTGGCTATCGATGAGGGCCGGCACACCTTCAGAGCACCATTCGTGAGTGTTATCCATCACACGATGGTCTTGCGAAAACTCATACAAGTAGGCCCTGTCCACCCCAAAAAAGCCGCCAATGGCTTTCAATAACTCATTGATGCACTGATCAATGGTGCCAAAGCTCAGGTTGATAAACTGCGTTGACAGCTTGGCGATCAATTTCTGAAAATCGGCCTGGAAGGAAGATTCCGCTTCGCGTGCTCTGAGTGTGCACTCAAGATCTTTATAATGCTGAATGTTATGCAGCTGGCCATACCACACCATGCTTCCATCAACCTGGCGCTCTGGCGTTCCCTGGGCTTCGAACCACTCGTAGTGCCCCGCTCTCACTTTCATCCGGGCTTGATACCACCAGCTTTTGAGAGCAGTAGCGGATTCTTCAATGCTGGCTTCTACACCCTCGATCTGCTCCGGGTGAACCGTTAAAAACATCGAATCGGCATTTTCACGCAAGATGTCAGGATCAAGCCCAAGAATGTCACTCACCTGATCACTGACAAACAGGTACTTATGCGTCTTCGCGTCTGCACTCTTCCAATAGGTAAAGAGTACGCCGGGAATGCCCAAGGCCAGTTTTTTGAAAAAATAATCAGAGTCGGTGTAATGCGGCCGTAGGCCGATCTCTTTGATCATGAATCTTTCGCCTTACTGGCGTGAATCGTCTTCATCCTAAAAGTGTAGTCCAAGGCACCAGGCTCAGCCATTTCAAATCAAAGCCTTTCATTTACCTCAAGCGTCTCGCGCCAATTTTGAGCAGGTGCTACCCTATTTTCGTATCGGCTGAAAAGTATGGACAAGCCCAATGACTCCCCGGGAGAACACCGAATGAGCGAGATCGACGAACAAGCTCCGACCAAGAACCCTGCAAAAACCATCGCTATCGGTGTTGTTCTGCTCCTTATTATCCTTGCGGTCACCTACGCGTTGAGCGACCGACTGGCACCGTCATCGTCGCGAGGTTTTGTTTCGGCCCATGTTGTTCAAATTGCACCCCGGGTTTCCGGTGACATTACCGAAGTGATGGTTCAAGACGACGCTGTGGTGCAGGCTGGTGATCCGCTTTTTGCCATCGACCCCCGGCCGTTTGAACTGGCGCTTCGACAGGCGGAAGCCAATCTGGCCAGCACCGTTCAGGGTATAGATGCCTCAGCCGCCTCACTGGTAGCCGCCCAAGCTGGCGTTACCCAAGCCAGAACCAACCTTGATACGGCCCTTACAGACGCAGACCGCACATTGCGCCTGGAAAAACGCGGCATAGTGCCGGTTGCGCAAGGTGATGCAGCACGGGCCAAAGTTGCGGATGCCAAAGCACAACTCAGTACTGCAGAAGCCAATTTGGAAAGTGCCCGCAAGCAGCTCGGCCCAAAAGGTGCAGACAATCCTTCCATCCTCGCGGCACAGGCACAACTGGAAAGCGTGCAGTATGACCTTGCATCCACAAGGGTACGAGCACCCCATTATGGCGTAGTGACCAACATGACTCTGGCAAAGGGCCAGTTTATCGGTGCAGGCAACCCGGCGCTGACGTTTATTGATGCGGAGGCTGCTTGGGTCACCGTAGATCTGCGGGAAAACCAGCTTCAAAGCATCGAACCCGGTGACACAGCGCACCTGCTTTTTGATGCCGTACCCGGCACTATCTTCGAAGGCCGTGTACAGAGCATTGCCTGGGGCATTAATCCGGGGCGCAACGTTCAAGGCGGTCTGGTGGTTAACGAAGCCTCCAATCGCTGGTTTGAACCCGCGCGACGTATTCCAGTGAGAATTGAGCTGAAAGGCTCGCAAGACAACTGGCCGCGGCAAGTGCGCGTAGGTGGCAAGGTGCATGCGGTGGTATTTGCCAACGGAACAAGCAACCCAATTGCCCTGATCGCCCGTGGGTTTCAACGCGTGAGATCCTGGTTCAGCTACCTGTATTGAGGCGTACACCATGTACGTAACCCCCCGTCCCAACGAAGCTGACGACCCGCTTTACGCTGTGCGCCTGGGTGTCACTGGCATGCTGGCCTACGCCGCCATTCCACTGATCAATCCTGCGTTGCCGCCGATTATTGCAGCGCTGCCGGTTGGCCTGATTGCCGCTCAGCGTAAAGCCTTCAGCCCGGGCAAAGCCATTGGTGGGCCCATTGCGCTCATCCTGATGGTCTATCTGATGACCTGGTTTGTAGAAACCTTGCGCCCCATGCCATTAGTGTATGTAGGGGCCATGTGGCTAACCTACTTTGCCGGCTTCCGTATGATTCTGCAGTCCGGCGCACAGGCGGGCATGCTGATTGTCGTTGTTGCCGTGCTCATGTCAGTTATGGGCATGCACGGTAACGCTACGGTAGAGGCTATGCGTGACGGATTTGTTCAGGCCTCTTTGGTGGGTTTAGTGCTGGGGCCGCTTGTGTATGCACTTTTCCCGGCACGAACCCGTGAGCAGCATGTAGACGAGCCTGTGCCCACAGACGGCAATGTCACCCTGGGTGCTGCCATCAGAGCCACGGTGCTGATGTGCCTGTCGTTCTGGCTCTACTCCGTAATGCAGCCCTCCGATATGATGATGGCGGTGATTGCGGCCATGGTGCTGGTTTTCCCAACCCGCCACGCTGTGTTCTACGAAGCCCACCAACGGGTACTGGCAACCTTCTACGGCAGCGCCGTCGGGCTTGCGGTGCTTTGGCTGTTCACCTTGTCTTCGCACTTGCCCATCCTGTTAGGCCTGATTTTTCTTGGCGGTTTGTGGCTTGGGCACCTGATGCTGCACGGAAAGCATCCCAGCATGGTGTATCAATATGGCCTTTCCGTCGCCATGGCGCTGATTGCCGGCGCGCTCTCAACCCAGGATCCGGGTTACGCAACCTTTACACGCATTGTGCTCACTCTGGCCGGTGCCGGTACCGCCGCTCTACTGGTTGCTGGACTGGACGCACTCACAGGGTGGCGGGGCTCCGAACAATCACGGAAGCAAAAAATACAAGAGACTGAGGCATGAGTAATCATGGTGTGGATGACCAAATGATGGACGGCCAGCCTGCTGAGGCAGCCCCATCGCCTTCCCGTTCAGTACTGCAGCACGAATGGCAAGCCTTCTGGCTAGCCGTTGGCTTTCTCACCCGCATTCCCATGCTGGTGCGCATCGATTATTCCCAGAAACTGATGAACCAGTGCAGTATGTACTTTCCAGTCGTAGGCCTGCTATTAGGTGCCTTGTACGCCGGTCTATTCGCACTGCTCAGTTTGGCTTGGAGCCCAATGGTCTGCGTACTGCTGGTGCTGTGCTTTCACCTGTTTATCACCGGCGCCTTCCATGAAGACGGCCTGGCTGACAGCGTAGATGCACTGGGTGGCGGCTACACAGTTGAAAAGCGCCTGGAGATCATGAAAGACAGCCGTATTGGCACCTACGGCACCGTGGCTTTGGTGATGGCTTTAGGCCTGAAAGCTGCGCTGCTGATGGATGTGAGATCAATCTGGCTGGCATTGCTGGTAGCGCCCGCTATCAGCCGTGTAACACCCCTACTGCTGATGGCCTTTATGCCCTATGTAACAGACCCGGATAAAAGCAAAAGCAAGCCCGTAGCAGAGACCTTTTCCCGCCAACGCTTACTGACCAGCTGTGCATTTACTGCCCTGATTTCACTCGTATTCAGCATTTGGTTGCCGGGGCTTTGGCTTAGCGCCTTAACCGCTGTGCTCATGGTAGCCTTACTGTGGGGCTGGTACTTGCAGCGGCAATTAGGTGGTTACACCGGCGACGCACTGGGGGCGAGTGTGGTGTTTTGCGAGTTGGTGCTGCTGATGTTCCTGTGAGATGTGGCCAACTTAGTCGTTATCCACGGTGAACGAGACGATTCGGGATAAGTGGCTGATGGGCAGGCCGGTTTCCTGGTGCCACTGATTGAACGCATCTTGAGCCTGGGCCAGCCCTTTTTTGCTGGTGGGTGACGCGTCCAGAATATCGGCGCGGGTCAATGCGGTCACCACATCGCGGGACAGGATGAAGCCATCCCAACCCACCCGGCGCAAAAAGTACTGGGCCGTATTCCCGCCCAGCCGGGCGCCGTTGCGCTTCAAATACATTAGCAGGCCAACCTGATCCTCACTGGGCCATTCCGCTAGAAACTGCCCAAAACTACCGTAGTCTTGCGCCACTTCCATAATCATCCGGGCGTTTTCAGGCACCGTGCGAATCTTCTGCATATTACGAACAACCCGCGTATCTTCGGCCAGTCTTTCCAAAACTTCTGGTGGAACTTGCTGCCAGTAGGCGGGCACGAAACCTTCGAAGGCCGCCTCAAAACTTGGCCACTTATTCTCGATTACACGCCAGACAAAACCCGCCTTGAAAATACAGCGGGTGATTTCGGACAGGTAACGGTCGTCGCCAACCTCCATCAGCCGCGCGCGCTTCGGCAATGGTGGCAGCAGTGCCTTCACGGCTTCCTCGCCACCTTTTCGAGCGACTGCCTGCTGATATAATTCAGAAAACTCCATAAACACCCCAGCAAAGCCCTAATTGGGCCTCAACAACCCCATTTAGGGCTTGATGAACCCCAATATGGGGACTAAAGTACCCATATTGAGTCCGTGAAATGAGCCTACCATGCCCGTAACCAACATTGGCGATGCCCTGTTTACCAAAACCCAGCAGCGTGTACTCACTCTACTGTATGGCCAGCCAGATCAAAGCCTATACCTAAACGAATTGGTGCGGCTGGCTCAGGTTGGCCGCGGCTCGGTGGCTCGGGAGCTAACCAAGCTTACCGACTCTGGACTGGTGGTTATGACCCGCCAAGGCAACCAAAACCATTATCAGGCAAACCGGGACAACCCGATCTTTCATGAGCTGATCCATATCGTTCAGAAAACTTTTGGCGTTTCTGAGATTCTGACAAATGCACTGCTGCCGGTTGCCGATTCGTTCGAACAAGCCTTTATCTATGGCTCTGTCGCCAAAGGCGAAGCTCATGCAGGAAGTGACATAGACCTGATGCTGGTCGGCCACGATCTCAGCTACAGCGACATCATGGAACTGCTTGCGCCTGCAGAGCAACAGCTTCAACGAACCATCAATCCCACGTTATACTCCCCCGATGAATTCGAGAAGCGCATTGCTGACAACCAAAGCTTTGTTACCCGGGTGATGGAACAACCCCGCCTCGAGCTCAACTTCAACAGCTAATCCACGGACCTGCGCATGCTCTATCACTCGCCGCGCTCCGCTGGCACGGCTACCGTTCGGAAAGCCGCTACATTGTATTTCAATGCCTGCAACACACGGTCGGTTTGCCGAATGCGAAATGGCGGGTACTGGATAAATGCCATTCGGCCCGCAACTTGGCGGAATACGAAGGACATATGGATGTGAATCCTCAGTTGTTGAAGGAGTTGATTGCCATCACGCGTGAGTTGCAGGTGCTGGTAAAGGCGTTGGCGCCAATCACGGTCTGACGTTCAGACTTTCTTTAATTGCTCAGTCAGGCCAGTCTGATCTACCGGCTTACCCCAGCCATTTCCGTGCACCAGTTCTTCCAGGGGAAGACGTGATCGCCAGCCTTTGGCCTGAAGTTCTGGTTGATCCAGAAACTCGCTGACATAGCCCAGGCAAAGATACGCCAAGGGGTAAACCTGCTCCGGCAATTGCAGAATATCCGACAACCGATCCTGGTCCAAAATACTGACCCAGCCCACACCTATGCCTTCCGCCCTCGCCGCCAGCCAGAGGTTTTGTACCGCCAGGCAGGTGCTGAACAGGTCCATCTCCATGATGGAGTTTCGGCCCAAAACATGAGGACCACCCCGGGAACGGTCACAGGTGATGCACAGGTTGATTGGACTTTCGATAATGCCTTGGAGCTTTAAGCTACGATAGGTTTCCTTGCGCTCACCGGTATAGTTATCAGCGGCTTTGGCGTTCTCTTCATTGAAGCTGGCCAGAACCCGCTCTCGCACCGACAAACTGTCGATGACAATGAAGTCCCACGGCTGCATAAAGCCTACCGACGGCGCGTGATGGGCAGCCGTCAGGATTCGGGCTAAGACATCGTCCGGAATGCGGTTGGTCAGAAACTGCGAGCGCACGTCACGGCGTTCAAAAATAGCCCGGTACAGCCCTTCTCGCTGGGCTTCGGTGAACGGGTCATTGTGGTTGCTCATATCTGCAGCAGGCTCCTTAGCCGGTCGGTATCCAAACACGTTTCTACTTGATCGGCCAAACGGTCCAACTGCTGTAACCGGTGGCTCTGGTAATCCACCGCTTGCGCAACTGCCTGATTCAGCCCCGCCCACGCCAAGATGGCATCGCATGCTTCGGGCGCATCGAACAAGCCATGCACATATGTGCCGGCTATTTGGTCATCATGACTAACGGCGCCGTCGGGCCGGCCTTCCAGTTCCGCAAAAGGGCGAGCGAGTGCTGGGCCTTCGGACACGCCGTTGTGCATTTCATAACCCTGCATGGTCACACTTGTCGTCGACCCGGCTACGCTGGGCGCTAGGGTGCCGGACACCTGCTTCAGCTGCTTACCAGGCACCATTCGCGTGTTCATTTCCAGCAAACCCAAGCCTTCTGTGCGGCCGACGTCACCCTCAAGGCCGTCAGGATCTTCTACCCATTGCCCCAGCATCTGGAAGCCGCCACAAATTCCCAACACCTTGCCGCCGTAGCGCAGGTGTTTGCGCAGAGCATCCGGCCAGCCCTGCTGTTTCAGCCACTGCATGTCGTGACGGGTGCTTTTACTGCCCGGTAGGATAATCAAATCAGAGGGGGGTATAGGTTGGTCTGGGCCGACAAAGGTGAGGTTTACTCCCGGATGCAGGCGCAACGGGTCAAAGTCGTTGTGGTTGCTGATGCGCGGCAGCACCGGCACCACCACGTTCAATGCCCCGGGTTCGCTACTTCCTTCAGTGCTGACACTGTCTTCGGAATCCACTACCAGCCCGTGAAGGTACGGCAGTACGCCGAACACCGGTTTGCTCGTGCGGGTTTCGAGCCAGTCGAGCCCCGGTTCCAGCAGCGCAATATCGCCTCGAAAGCGATTGATGATGTAGCCTGCTGTTCGCGCCCGCTCGGTTTCAGACAGCAGCTCCACGGTGCCGACCAGCTGTGCGAAAACACCGCCTTTATCGATATCACCTACCAACAGTACGGGGCAATCCGCTGCTTCCGCAAAGCCCATGTTGGCGATGTCGTTGGCCCGCAGATTAATTTCGGCCGGGCTGCCGGCACCTTCCGCAATGATCACATCGCAACGCTCGCTCAGCGCCCGCCAACTGGCCATCACTGATGCCATAGCTTCGGCCTTGTAGGCGTGATAATCCAGCGCATCCATATTGCCGTGCACTTGCCCACGCAAAATCACCTGAGCACCGCAGTCACTTTGAGGCTTCAGCAAAACCGGGTTCATGTCGCTGTGGGGTTCAAGGCCACACGCCAAGGCCTGCAACGCGGTGGAGCGGCCAATTTCACCGCCATCCACCGTAACCGCACTGTTCAACGCCATGTTTTGTGGCTTGAACGGTGCGACTGATACACCCTGACGTGCCAGCCAGCGACACAGGGCGGCGACAACCGTGGTTTTCCCGGCGTCGGACGTGGTGCCCTGGATCATCAGAGTGATCATAATTTAAAGCTCGACACCCTTCTGGGCCTTGATGCCCTGATCCTCAAAAGCGTGCTTCACTACGCCCATTTCAGTCACTGTATCGGCAATATCGATCAGCTCCTTCGGGGCGCTTCTTCCAGTTACCACCACGTGCTGCATCTCTGGCCGTGCTTGCAAATCGTCCAGAACACGGTCCAGGTCGATGTAGTCGTACTTCAATGCGATATTAAGTTCATCCAGCAAAATCAGATCGTAGCTGTCGTCTTTCAGCATGCCGGCGACAATATCCCAGGCGGCATTGGCCGCCGCAACATCCTGCTCCCGGTTCTGCGTTTCCCAGGTGTAGCCTTGCCCCATTACGTGATAGTCCACGTTGGGCAAATCCCGGAAGAAGGCTTCTTCACCGGTACTGAACGCACCTTTGATGAACTGCACAATGCCTACTTTCATGCCGTGGCCTAAAGAACGAGCCACCATGCCAAAACCAGAGCTGCTCTTACCTTTGCCCGGGCCGGTCAATACCAGCAATATGCCCTGTTCTTTCTGGGCGTTGGCTATGCGTTCGTGCATGATTTTTTGTTTGGCTGCCATGCGTTTGGCGTGGCGTTCGGGGTCTTTTGCGCGTTCTTTCATGGCGATTGCCTCACATCAACGTTAATTTATTGAGCCGGCACAAACACCGACAGTCCGTCTTTTTCCAGGGCGATAAGGCGCTGGTTGTATAAACGTTCCAGGGCTTCCGGGACCAACATGCTGTCTGTCGCCCCCCAGCAGGCATCGCCATTGGTGTACAGCAACAGAACATGGCTACACCAGCGCGCCGCCATGTTGAGATCGTGCAAGCACATAAACACAGCTTTTCCAGACTCTGCCTGGTTTCGAAGCAGATTCATCACCTTTACCTGGTGGTGCAGATCCAGATGGTTGGTGGGTTCATCCAGCAACCAGATGTCCGGGTTTTGGGTCATCAAGGTGGCAACTGCCACACGCTGGCGCTCTCCGCCCGACAAGGTATTCAACAAGCGATCAGACAAGTTATCGACATCCAGTGCCGCCAGCGCCTGCTCTGCAAGCGCCTGATCCTCGCCTTGCTCACTTTCCCAGGGCGACAACCAGGGATGGCGGCCAATCAGGGCCGTTTCCATCACCGTTGCCGGAAACGTGTCCTGACGCTCCTGGAACACCAGGCCCAATCGCCGTGCAATATCCCGGCGTTTGAGTTCCTTTAAAGGTGAGTCATTCAGCACCACCTGCCCACTGCGAACAGGAAGCAAACCCGCGAGGGTATGCAGTAATGTGGTTTTCCCAGCACCGTTAGGACCTAGCACACCCCAGATCTGGCCCGGCTCAACTGTCATATTCAGAGCAAAGCCGTCAGGGCGCCCCGGTATGTTGATGATCAGTTCGCGGGCTCTCAGCGTGCTCATCAGCGGCTCCGGTGCAACAGATAGAGAAACATGGGCACACCCAGCAATGCGGTTATCACGCCAACTGGCAACTGTTCGGGCGCAATCACCGTACGCGCCAAAGTGTCTGCCAGCACCAGCAACGTGCCACCGGCCAGAGCGCTGGCAGGCAAGATGATGCGCTGGTCATTACCCAGTACCAGTCGGAGCATGTGGGGCACGATTAACCCTACAAAACCAATACTCCCTGCGGTCGTCACTGCAGTTGCAGTCAGCAGGCTGGCGAGTAAATACACCACCCATTCCAGCGGCCGCACAGACACACCCAGAGCGGCAGCCTGCATAGGCCCCCGCGCCAATACGTTGAGATTCCGGGCAAGCGGCATAATCAACCCTATGGAGACAACCAGCACCACAAAGGCCGGCCAGGGTGTACGAGCATAGGAAACATCCCCCATCAGCCAATACAGCATGCCGGGCAGTTTGTGCGAGGGAGTAATTGCCAACATGAGTGTGATCACAGCCCCCCAACCGGAAGCCACCACAACCCCGGTTAGCAGCAAGCGGGAAGGTGTCCAGCTACCGGTTCCATGGGCAAGACCAAACACCAACATGGTTGCCAACATGGCGCCGGCAAAAGCCGAGCCGGAGATTAACAGCGTTCCCATCCCGGCAAGCATCGCCAGCAACGCACCTACTGCGGCACCACCCGACAGCCCCAGAATGTATGGATCAGCAAGTGGGTTGCGCAGCAATACCTGCATCAATGCACCCGCTACAGCCAACAAGCCCCCGGTCGCAAATGCCGCGATTGCACGGGGCAGCCGTAATTCCCAAACAAGCGTACGATGCAATGCGCTGCCGTCGCCCTGAACAACCTGCCAAAGATCAGGCAGCGAAACGGTCACACTGCCCATTGCCAAAGCCAGCATCATGGCTGCCAGTGCCATCACGCCAAGACCCAGAAGTGAGCGGGTCACTGGCTACCCGCCCACAGGTGCTCACCCACGTCATCAATGCCCACGAGCAACGTCCAACTTTTCACAAATCAGCTTGCTGGCCTCGAGTAGCCTGGGCGTGGGCCGGGAAATAGGGGAGGCGGGAACAAAAATAAGGTTATCCCGAACCACCGCACTCAACTCGGAATACTCCATCCAGCGATCCAGTTGTTCATCGGCTTCGCCATCTACACTCCCCGTGAGAATGGCATGGGGGTTGGCATTCAGGACAACTTCTGCACTGATTCTTGGCACTAAACGTGGCATATCGCCAAACACATTAACGCCACCACACAACTGCAGAACCTTACCAATCAAATGATCATTATTGATGGTCATCAGCGGCTGCTCCCACACCTGATAAAAAACCGGTATCGGCTCCGCGTTGCGATACTCGTCAGCAATATCCGCAATGCCCTTTCTGAAACGTTCCGCTTCCGCAAACCCAGCCTGCTCTGTACCCGCAAGAGTAGAAAGCCTCTCGAGAACACTGGAAACACCTTCAAAAGTTCGAGGCTCTATGGCGAACTGAGGAATCCCCAACGCCTCCAAAAGCTCAATCTGGGCCGGGGGATTTCCTGTTACCCAAGTGATCACCAAATCCGGCTTAAGCGCCACAAGGGCTTCCAGATCTATCCGCGTATGATTGCCAACCCGCGGGAGCTTGAGTGCGGCGGGAGGATAATCACTGTAATTAACACCCGCGATTACCTTGTCGCCCGCCCCGGCTGCGAACGTAAGCTCGGTTGCGCCCGGCGACAAAGTAGCAATTCGCTGTGCAGGCGCCGCCAGACAAAGGGGTTGACCGGCATCATCCGTCGCACAAACGTCTGCAAACGCGCCGCTAATAAGCGCGAAAAACAACAAAGAAGCACGAAATATCATTAACAACTCATCCCTTTGGCTGCTGCCAAAATGACAGACCCGGTGTCACAAATAACATTAATTGACTGACATAAAACGGAACCCTAGACTATGCGCCAAGTTCTATCCGTAGCAGGTGCCCGAGGCGCAATATACGTTATCGTATTATTGAGCGCAGGGTGAAACTGGGAAGTTCGGTTAAAGTCCGACGCTGCCCCCGCAACGGTAAGTGGCAATGAGCAGGATCAGGTCTAGGCTTCTGGCTGACGCGAGCGCATCCTACTCTGGCGACATCGCCAGCCGCAAGCCCGGAGACCGGCCTGCTACCGGCTATCAGTGAGTACTGGCGGAGGGCTGGTACCGCGGAGTTTTTGCCTGCTCGTGTTGGCGCTAAACCTCCTGATGATAGCTGTTCTCGCAGCTGAAGCGATTTTCTTTGGCTGTGGTTTATAGCTCATTTGGCCATGGTTAACTGCTCTAATGCGTCGTTTTTACTGCCTGCTATTTCTTTTGCCCCTGGCTGCCGCAAACGCGGATGACGCTGCGCCGTTTATTATTGTGGAAAGCGCCCCGGCTAACGCTGCATCAACTATCGATCCCTCCAAGGCAACCGGGCCTGTACGCGTAATTCCCCGCTCAGAATATGAAAATCGCACTGCAAACTTAGCTGATGTACTTAGCAATCAGACGGGCGTTCAGATTCGCCAGAGTGGCGGCTTGGGTAGTTATTCGTCTGTATCCATTAGGGGTTCCACCGCACGCCAGGTTCAGGTTGTGGTTGACGGCATGCTGCTCAACGATCCAGTAACGGGCGGGGTGGATATGGGCAAGCTAGGGCTTCACGACATCAGCCGAATTCAGGTTTACCCTGGCGGCGCACCTGCGCAGTTTGCTCAGGCTGGTATTGGTGGCGTGGTGGTAATGGAAACCCTGGGCAAAGACATCGAAGACACCACCCGCATTAACTTGGGTGCAGGCTCTTTTGACACCTACAAGATGGGCCTGTTCAACAGTGGCAGCCACGAAGATTTTTATTATTGGGTATCGCTGGATCGGCAGAGCAGTAACAACGATTTTGAGTACCCCAACAGCCGCGAATGGTTCAATCCGAACGATGGCGCCACGACAAAACGCCGGAATGCTGATTACGAGCAGGATGCTGTCAGTACTAAGCTGGGCTGGGAGATCAACAACACCAGCAAGCTGGACGCGCTGATTCAGTACAACGACAACGAGCAGGGCGTTCCAAGCATTCAGAACTGGCAAAATAACAAAGCTTTTTTAGCCAACGACACCCTACGCACCCAATTGCACTATCAGCAACAAGGCTGGATGGATGGCCAGGCTCACTCCAGCCACCGAGTGATATGGTCGGATGCCAACGAGCGTTACAACAACAGAACAGGGCTGGTCGGGCTGGGCACAACCGACGTCTATACCCGCACAAAACAGCTTGGAATGGCCAATACCGTCACTTGGTTGTTGGGTAACCACACGCTTTCCGCCGCTATCGATGTGGCAAAATACGACTACCGACAGAACGACAAGCTCAGCTCGGATCTGCCTGACGAAAGAGGCCGCCTGCAAATTGCCAGCGCGCTTTCCCACCAGTGGCTCAGTTCCAACAACCGCTGGCGCTCGCAGGTATCTCTGCGACAGTACCGCATTGACGACGATTCCGATGAAGCACTCGGCAATGGCACCGTCACGCAAACCTCCAGTACAAATCGCTACAACAGCTGGCAACTGGGGTTGAGCCATTACTTTGCCGGCAACTGGGAAGTTTCTGGGGCGTTATCCAGACAAGTTCGTGTTCCAACTCTGCAGGAGCTCTATGGTCAGCAGGGGTTATTCGTCGGCAACCCCGATCTTGAAGCCGAAGAGTCGAAGAACTACGAAATAACTCTGCGCACAGACCGGGGCTGGGGGCACGCCGAATTAACAGGGTTCTATCGTGAGCTTGACCCTGCAGTTGCCGCGATCTACGACGCCCGCGGCGTTGGCCGCTACACCAATTTATCCGCAGAAATATACGGCGCAGAAATAGATGCATTGTGGCGCATCTATCACTGGTGGGAGCTGTACGGCAACGTAACACTTCAGGAATCTGAAAACACCGATGACAGCGTCAGAGATCGGTTCGAGCAACGACTTCCCGGCATCTACCATGAGTCATTCGTTGCCGGCAGCCGCTGGCATATCCGGCCTCTCCGCTTTGACGTTTCCTACAACTATGACGACAAACTCTATTATGACGCCGCCAACAGGCTCATGGCTGACCCCCGCACCCTTGTAAACGCCTCGGCAAGCTGGACGAAAATATGGCCCAACCGTAGCGAGAGCGAGATCACTTTGGAGCTTCAAAACATAACTGACGAAATCTATCAGGATTTTAGCCGTTTCCCCGGTCCGGGAAGGAGTTGGTTTGTGAATGTGAAGCACATTTTTTGATCGGCGAATATCTAATTACGCAAACCAAAAAGAAAGACCTTATCTAAACAGGAACCAAGGAACCCATCATGAAAACTGAACTGCACTTCCGTAGATTCGCTCTACCCTTCGTGCTTGCCCTGTCTGCCACACTTACTGCCTGTGGCGGAAGCTCAAGCAACAGTGGCAGCATCGAGATCGATGAAAATACAAAGTACGTTGCCGCAATCGCGACTGCGTCGAGTGATTACCTGTCTGGCGAAGTCGAGTTGGCTGAACTGGGCAAAGACGATATAGAGGCTTCCGGTGGTTATTTTTCAGGGCCGTCCGATATTACTGTGAATGCCTACGGTGAAAACTACTATCTGATTGGTAAATTTTTCATTGATACCATCAAGAAGGTCAATATCAAAGATCCGGCCATCGCTACCTGGGACTACTCCACACTGGCACCAGGTGCTACCGGCTCATCAAATCCCTATCAGCTGGTCTTTGTTAATGAGCAAAAGGCGTATCTCATCCGCTATGGCGCTAGCACCGCATGGATCGTAAACCCCTCAGCCGCCAATGAATCAGAGTTCTATATTGGTGAACTGGATTTGTCCGCTTACATACCTCAAAACACAACCGGAGCACCGAACATGTCCTCTGGGGTGATTGTTGGAAGCAAACTCTTTATTACTCTTGAGCGTTTGGGTAGCGACTATAAGCCGACAAACACAGCCTATGTCGCGGTCTTCGACACAACAACCGACACGGAAATCGATACTAACTCAGGAAACACAGATGGGCTGAACGGGATCGCCCTGAAAGGCCTCAACCCGACGCGCATTGAACATGTTGAAGGGCTTGGCCTAGTGGTGGTTAATCGAGGCGGATTCAGCTCGCCATTCACTGGTACAGGTCTCGACATTGTTGACCCTGATACCTATACCGTCAGTTCTTTAGTTGCGGACGACGAGATTGCCTCACAGATCAACAACGCTGTGTTTGTCAGTCCTACACACGCATACATTCTCAACTACTCAGGTTGGCAGAATGTTTCGTTGCAGCGCTTCGATCCATCCGTGGGCGCGAGCAGTCTTGAAGATATTTCTGGCCTGACAGGTGGAGATTTCAGAACCATTGATCTGAGCCCTGAAGGCACCCTGTGGGTGGGTGATGCCAACACCAGTGCTCAAGGCATTCGTATCTTTGATACGTCCACCGATCAACAGGTCGATTTTGTGGAAACACAGCTACTGCCCATTGCCGTTGCTTTCATCGAAACAGGCAATGACACGGAAGTAGCAGTAACCCCATAAACGAAGCAAGACTGTAGGCAGTGGCGGGTCATTGAGCCGCTGCCTTTATCACTTCAGCCAAGCGCTCCCAATTCTGACTGCAGCCCGGCAGTCCAAATCTCAGCATTTCTGGCTGCGCAAAACAACGGACCAACACACCGCTACGGGCAAACGCTTGTGCCAGCGCACTCGCCCGGCCGACCCTTACAGTCTGAAACAATGGACTGCTGCCAAAAGCCGAAAACCCACCACCTTGAAGCAACACCCTCAACCTGTCAGAGTCGCTGCGCAATCGATGCAAGGTACTTTGCTGCCACTCGTGATCCTCCAGTGCCCGTTGCATCACAAAACGAACAGGCCCGCCAAGCGGCCAAGGGCCGAGTTCTGCATTTAAAACATCAGCAACCACTGAATCCGTCAGCACAGCACCAGCCCGCACGCCCGCCAATCCAAAAAACTTTCCCAGCGAACGCAGAATAACCAAAGCTGGCAAACCGGCACGGAATGCCAAGCTGAATGCCGGCGTAGCATCCATAAACGCTTCATCAACAACCAGCCAGCCACCGCGTTTCTGCAACCGCCGATGCCAGCGCAAGAGGGTCGAAGGTGGGACGATTTCACCGGTGGGGTTATTGGGGTTAATCCACACCAGCACATCCAGCTGGTCTAACCAACGATCATCACAACCGGAAGTACCGCAACGGGTTTGCTCAGGCCCAATCGACACAATTGTATGGCCAGCCTTTCGCCAGCTTTGCCCATGCTCTCGATAACCCAGCACAGGCACACCCACACGGCAGGGTTTGCGTAATCGTGGCAGCGCCATGATTGCCGCCTGGCTGCCCGGCACAGGCACACAGGCCGCTTCCGGAGGCGCCCCAGACCACTTGCGAATAACCTCTTCAAGCCCATCATCGGCTTCGGGCAGCCTTTGCCAAAGCTCTGCCGGTATTTCAGGCACTGGCCAGCCATTGGGGTTAATGCCGGTAGACAGATCCAGCCATTCCGAACGGGGAATTCCCCAGCGTTCTGCTGCGTTGTTCAAGCGCCCGCCATGCTCCAGCATCATGATGAATGCACCGCAATCAATAAAAACACTGTGATCATCAGCACCACCCCAAGCCAGAGCCAGACGCCTCGCCGTACCAGTGTGATCGCGGCTTCCACACTGGCGGCGCTCGCATTCTCAGCACCGCCCAGAATCGGGCGATGTTTAATACCTGAAGGGTAAGGCGAGGCCCCGCCAAGCCGAACATCCAAAGCACCTGCACCCGCCGCCATAACAGGGCCGGCATTCGGGCTATCCCACTGCGGCCCCTGATTTCTCCAGCACCACCAGGCCAGTTTGCGATTGCCCAGCAACATATAGGTTAGGGCCGTCAGCCTCGCAGGCACCCAGCCCATAAGGTCGTCCAGCCGTGCTGCCACTCGGCCAAAATATAAAAATCGCGGGTTGCGATAGCCCCACATGGCATCCAGGGTATTCACCATGCGGTGCAACACCACACCCGGAATGCCTGCAACCAGGAACCAGAACACACTGGCAAACACGGCATCGGCTCCGTTCTCCAGCATGGACTCAGTCGCCGCTGCAGCCACGCCCTCCTCATCCAGCGCACTCGCCTTACGGCTGACAATACGGCCGACCTGGTCACGAGCTTTTTCAAGGTTGCCGGCCTGCAATGGCTCAGCCACCGCCTTGCCATGCTCCGCCAACCCGCGGAGGGACATGGCAAGCCAAAGGGTTGTCGACTGAATCAACACCAACAGCCAGCCATCAAGAGTGGCAGACACCCAGATCGCCACGCCCAAAAAAGGCGCGGTGAGCAAAAACACGGAAAACAGACCGGCCACCAGACTTCGCCGGGATTGATTCGAAGCGGTGTTAAATCGCTTTTCAACGGCGTTTACCAAGTGCCCGAACCCAACCACCGGATGCAGGCGACGCGGCTCGCCAAACAGATGATCAAGGACGAGGGCAAGTACAAACACAATCAAAGGAGCGAATAGCAGCACTGGTGATCCCGAGCCGGTCAATCGATGAAGCCGTCAAGCCTACCTCATTCCACCCAGTCGGAGTATGATCCCGCCCCACACTCTATAAAACCCAAGCCCTGATCACCGTAACAGCACCCCGCATTACGGTTTATTGATGTCTGAAGGTATGTGAAATGTCGTTCCCCAGCAGTTGGACTACCCCTCCCCAGCAACCCGACGCGCAGTTTTTTGAACGAGCCGCACAGCGCCAAAGCGTTCTGACTAAGCCCGCAGGCTCGCTGGGCCGGCTTGAGAACGTGGCGGTTCAACTATCCGGGTTGCAGGGCACCGTCACGCCAGCAGTTGATCGCGTTCAGATCAGTGTATTCGTGGGTGACCATGGCATTTGTGAGGAGGGCGTTTCGGCCTATCCCCAAGCGGTTACAGCTCAGATGATTGCCAACTTTGCCAATGGCGGCGCGGCCATAAGCGTGCTGGCCAAATCTCTGGGTGCAGAACTGGAAGTTGTTAACCTGGGCACGGTTGCGGATGTTGAGCCCAACTTACCCGGTGTGGTTGATGCTCACATCGCCCCCTGCACCCGTAATTTTTCAGAAGCCGATGCCATGACGACTGAGCAGCTATGCGCCGCGCTCAGCCACGGCGATGCCGCCGCCCAGCGCGCGGCAGACAAAGGCAGCCAGTTATTCATCGGCGGCGAAATGGGCATAGGTAACACCACCTCCGCCACGGCTCTTGCCAGTTCGCTGATGAGCAAAAACCCCATGAAACTCACTGGTCCTGGCACTGGCCTGAACATGGCGGGCGTGCGCCACAAAGCGGAAGTCATCATCCTGGCGATTCAGCGCCACGATAACGATGACGATGGCGAGGATGCCATAGCCGTACTCAAGGCCTTTGGTGGCTTTGAAATAGCCGCTCTGGCGGGCGCCTTTGCCGGCTGCGCAGCGCGATCCATTCCGGTGTTGGTCGATGGGTATATTGCCTCTGTCGCAGCGTTACTTGCGGTAAGCCAGCAGCCAGACATCCGCCCTTGGCTGCTATTTGCCCACCGCTCCGCTGAGCCTGGCCACGAAGCTATTCTTGGCGCACTAGATGCCGAGCCCTTGCTGGATCTTGGCATGCGGCTCGGTGAAGGCAGCGGGGCAGCTGTCGCCATTCCGCTCTTGAGAATGGCCTGTGAGCTACACAACAAAATGGCCAGCTTTGAAGACGCTGGCGTTAGCAATAAAGATCCGCAATGAAAGAGGGCAGGCACCATGGCTGATAGCACATCCGTGTTTGACCTGATTCGCCACGGCGAGCCGGAAGGCGGCCCCATGTATCGCGGCAGCAAAGACGACCCGCTAAGCGAGGCGGGTTGGCAGCAGATGCGAAGCGCAGTGACTGAAAGTGACCGCTGGGATGCCATAGTTACCTCCCCCATGCTGCGCTGCGTTCGCTTTGCGCAGGAACTCGCAGATAACCGCGGAATCCCCCTGCATAAGGACGAACGTTTGCGGGAGATTAACTTCGGGGAATGGGAAGGGCGCACAGCCGATGAGGTGATGGCCAACGATGGCGAGAGGCTCAGCCAGTTCTGGGCGAACCCGGTTGCCTACACGCCTCCCGGCGGTGAAACGGCCAAGGACTTCAATCGCCGCGTTTCTGAAAGCTGGCACCATTGGCGGGAAGAGCTTGCGGGCCAAAAGGTCCTGATCGTTTGCCATGGTGGCGTGATAAGGATGGTAATCGCAGATGTGATGAACATTCCACTGGAACATTCCTTCTCCAGTGTGGCCACGCCCTATGCCTGCCGTAGCAGAATACAGGTGGACACATCGGCTCACGGGGTTTTCCAAAGCCTTGTAGCCCACGGGTCACTCAAGGCTTCAACACCATAGGCAGCCCAGCGACACTCATTACCACTTTGTCGCTCACAGCGGCCAGCGCCTGATTCAGCCAACCCAGCTCATCCGCAAAACGCCGGGTGAGCGGGTCCATTCCGATCGTACCCAGCCCCACCTCATTGCTGACTATGACAAGCTTGCCAGGATAAAGGCTTACCTGTTCTAAAAACGCGTCCCGTTCCCGGGCAAAGGTTTCTTCTCCGGCGTGCAGCAGGTTGCTCACCCACAGGCTCATGCAGTCAATCAGTATGCACGGCGCATGCGTGGACTTCGCCTGGCGGGCAAGCACCTGGGCCAGAGCCAGCGGCTCTTCCTCAAGCCCCCAACCATCCGGGCGATGCTGTTGATGGCGCTGAATGCGGGCACGCATCTCGTCGTCTCCGGCGGTTGCTGTGGCCAGATAAACCACCGAGTTGTTTGTCTCTGAAGCCAGTCTCTCTGCCAACGCGGTTTTACCCGAGCGAATACCACCAAGAACCAACGTATGCATTGTGTTTTATCTCCAGAATCGAGAAACGCATGCTAACTGGCGTCCCTACCGAAAAGCAAAAAGCCCCGCGAACGGGGCAAAACCAAGAGAAAACCCGTTCCGAAACGCGGGTCAGAACTTAACGCGCATACCAGTCATGGCAATGTTGATGTCATCGTAGCTACGCTCTTTAGCGCTTAACTGGTAGTTATTGAACGCGGCGTACATATCCAGCCACTTTGCTGGTGTATAAACATAGCTGATGCCATAGGCTTTGGCCTCGCTATCCGTCACCGGCGCTGGCGTATAGTCTGTGCGGTCTTCACCGACAGCGTGGTGAATCGCAACCGCATGGTTACCGGTTTTGTACCCGGTTTTGACCATATAAAAATCCGAGGAGGTTCGTGCCTTGTCATCCTGCATGGAATAAACACCCCCCAGGTTAAAGCCACTGGTGTGCAACCAGGACACAGACCCACCATAAATCTCGAGCTTATCCACGGCACCGCCAACGTCCTTACGTGAATAACCAACACCCGCAGCCAACTTTCCCGCCAGTGGCAAAGTTACCTTCGCTGCCAACTCGGTAACGTCATCACTGCCGGTACCGCTGCTCTTTTGCTTGTACCCCTGGCTCACAGAAACGGTAACGGGGCCTATCTGGGGGCTGTCATAACGCACGCGGTCGTATCGCTGCTCAAAGTCCTGATTGTGCAGGGCCTGAATCAGTTTTACATCATTACCTGAGCCATCTTTAGCCACAAAGGGCAAAGCACCACCCATCAGCCCCAGGTTAGAGAAAGCCGCCACCTTGGTGCCAGAAAGATCAATTTCAGTATTACCATCAGCGGCGCCAGACCCCTGACCAATTGAAACCTGACCAAAATCACCCGCAACAAACAGATTAATATGGCGCTCTTCCAACTCGCCGTTTATAGAGCGGTTGTCTGGCGTGACTTTGCTCGAATCGTTGTGCTGGTATTCAAACTCAAGATGAGTACCAATCCGCACACCCAGATCTTCTACCTCCTTACTGATCTTTGCACCGAAACGGCTGGAGGCGTATTTGTTATCCACTAGATAGGTTTCTGAACCGTAGCCCGTGTCACCGTACATCACGGCCATATTCACCCAGCCATAGGTATCGATATCCAGATCAGGCACTTCCACTGTTTTTGCGGAAGCTGATGTTGCCGCCAAGCCACTGCTGATCAAGGCAATTGCGAGGTAGAGCTTGCGCTGCTGTTTCATAACTTTCTCCAACGTATCAACAACTTGAATTAATGATACTCATGCGAATAGCAAGCTAACCATAGCTACACAAAGCAATCCTGGTTTGACACCCGTCAATTTGATCAGGCTTATAGGGCTGCTCTAGGGACAAACACTTAGCTAAACGCTGCTCTGTTGCGGGGAGAAAGAGTTGGTTTCAGGTTTTCGGGCCAGGCTCCGCCGATCATCCGTCGGCTTCTGCTATAGTTTTGCTCAAGCGCTTTCAAATTCCATCCGGGAGACAGCATGCAGGCTGAACTGATCGATATCCGCAACCACCTCATCCAGCATGCTCCATTTGATGAAATGCCTGAGGAGCTGGTTAACGAGCTTACTGCCAACATTGAGATCAGCTATGTGCGGGCAGGAACCCAGATAACCGAAACCGGGCAAACCAGTACTCGCATGTATTATGTACGCAGCGGCGCCGTGGAAATTTTTCGCCGCTCAGGCGAGCTCTATAACCGCATAGGTGAAGGCGAGATTTTTGGCCAGTTTGGCCTGCTTATGCGTGGCCAGGTGAGGTTTCCTGCCCGGGCACTGGAGGACAGCCTGCTCTATCGCATTACGGCAGAAACCTTTCATTATTTGTTTGAAAACGATGAGAACTTTGCAGATTTTGTGGAGATAGAAGATCGCAGCCGTTTGCGTTCAGCCGTTTCCCGCCGGGAAAAATCCAACGCTCTGATGACATCCCGCGTTAACCGTCTTATTTCCAGAGAAACCGTCTCGGCACCCACCACTGTGAGGCTGCAGGAAGCTGCGCGAATCATGACAGATCAGGGCGTATCCGCTCTGCTGTTGATGGATGAAGAGTGCGGTGGCACCTGCGACAGGGAGCGGCTGGTGGGCATCATCACCGATCGGGATCTGCGCACACGGGCGGTAACCGAAGCGCTGCCCTCCGAAACACCTGTCAGCGATATCATGACCACAGGCTTGATTACCATTCGGGCCAGCAGCTATGTGTTTGAAGCCATGCTCACCATGCTGCACAACAATGTGCATCACTTGCCGGTAATAGACGGAGACGAGGTTCGTGGCGTAATCGCCCTTGCAGACATTGTGCGTTACGAAAGTCAGAGCAGCTTGTATCTGGTGAGTAACATCTTCCACCAGCAAGATGTGAAAGCCCTGAAGAAAATCAGCAAGGATGTCCGCGACAGCTTTGTGCGTATGGTGAATGAGGACGCCAATTCACACATGATAGGCAGTGCTATGGCAGGCATTGGCCGAAGCTTCACTCAGCGCTTGCTGGAGTTGGGTGAGGAAAAACTGGGGCCGCCGCCGGTTCCCTACTGCTTCATGGCACTGGGTTCCATGGCCCGGGACGAGCAACTGGTGGTGACAGACCAGGACAATGCCATGATTCTGGACAACAGCTTTGTGCCAGAAGAACACGACGAGTACTTCCTCGCACTGGCAAAATTTGTGTCTGATGGGCTAGCACAATGTGGCTACACCTACTGCACCGGCGACATTATGGCCACCAACCCAAAATGGCGTCAGCCGTTGAAGGTTTGGCGCGATTACTTTACCGACTGGATTGAAAACCCCAAGGCAGTAGCCCTGCTGAACAGCAATATCTTTTTCGATCTGGACGGCATTTATGGCCGTACGGAATATGCCGAAGAATTGAAAGCTCTGGTCGCCCAAAAAGCCAGCAGCAGCCAACTGTTCCTGACTCTTATGGCGCGCAACGCACTCAATCGAACACCGCCGCTTGGATTCTTCCGCACCTTCGTACTTGAAGAAGACGGCAAGCATCAAAAAACCTTCAACCTGAAACGCCGGGGTACCGCCCCGCTGTCCGATCTGATCCGCATTCACGCATTGGCTTCGGGTTCACAGGCACAGAACTCTTTTGAAAGGCTGAAAAGCATCGGAAAAACCAAGCTGATCATGGAAGACGATCTGAGCAACCTGCGGGATGCACTGGAGTTCATTTCTATTGTGCGTATTCGCCATCAGGCGCTGGCTCTGGAAGCTGGAGAGGAGCCAGATAACAACGTGCGGCCGGAAGATTTGTCGCCGTTTGAACGCAGCCATCTGAAGGACGCATTCCAGGTTGTGAGCAACGCACAAAAATTCCTGAGATTCCGCTACAACTCTCAGGCGACGCGGCATGTCTGACAACCAACCCCTGCCAGACACTATTAAATCCCTGCCATGGCCAGAACAATACAAGGCCCTGTCGGAAAGTGCCCAAGCGCCCGTACTTAAAGCGTTTTACGAAGCTGGCTGCGTTTCTGAGAACACGCCTGTCTCTGAAGTAGCCATGGTGGCCCTGGACTTTGAAACCACTGGCCTTGATGCAGAAGCTCACTCAATCGTCAGTATCGGGCTGGTGCCCTTTACGCTGGACGCTGTTCTGCTTAATCAGGCCAAACACTGGATTGTGCGCCCAAGACTGCCCCTGCACCAGACATCGGTTACCTTCCACGGCATCACCCATGCCGATATCAGCGATGCGCCGGATTTATCAGAAATACTGGAAGAGGTCTTTGCCAGTCTGAATGGCCGCATTCCCGTTGTGCACTACAGGCATATCGAACGGCCATTCCTGAATGTGGCATTGCAATATCGACTCGATGAAGGAATTCGCTTCCCTCTTATCGACACCATGGCCATAGAGGCCTACCTGCATCCGGACCGACAGCCTTCGTTCTTTAAACGCCTAGTGGGAGGAGAGCCAATTTCCATACGCCTTGGAGACAGCCGAAAGCGCTACGGGCTGCCTCACTATGCCGCCCATAACGCTTTAGTAGATGCCATTGCCACCGCGGAACTGCTACAGGCACAAATACAGCACCACTTCAGCCCGCAAACACCCATTGGTGATTTGTGGCTTTGAAGCTTACTGAGACGCCTTCACCTGGGGGATCCAGTCGTCGTATCCCGCATCCGCCATTTCCTCTAGCGGAATGAACTTCAACGCCGCTGAGTTCATGCAATAGCGCAAGCCGGTAGGGGCTGGGCCATCATTAAACACATGCCCAAGGTGCGAGTCGGCAAAGCGGCTGCGGATCTCGGTGCGCTTCATAAAGAACCCGTTGTCTTCCTTTTCCACAACCATGTCCGAGCTCAGCGGGCGGGTAAAGCTCGGCCAGCCAGTTCCGGATTTGTATTTGTCACGGGAAGAAAACAGTGGCTCACCGGACACCACATCCACGTAGATTCCCGGCTGTTTGTTATCCCAGTACGGATTGCTGAACGCCCGCTCGGTGCCATCGTTCTGGGTGATTTCATACTGAGTACTGGTCAGTAGCTGCTTTAAGGTTTCGGTATCCGGTTTTACAAAGCTTTCCGGGTCGAAGCCTTTTTTCTCGCCGGAACTGCCCATTGATTTGTCGCTTGGCTTGAACTGGCTGAAGTCCAATTCATAGTCTTCGCCATACACGCTTTCAACAAACTGATAGCGGCCCGAATTGTAGGTGTAAAACTTATAGCGCACCGGATTCGTTTTATAGTAATCCTGGTGATACTTCTCTGCCGCGTAAAAAGCGCCCAGTGGTGCAATCTCAATAACCACTGGCTTTTCATAGACACCGGAAGCCTGCAGTGCCTGTTTGGCCGTTTCAGCCAAACGCTTCTGCTCGGCATCGTGATAGAAAATTCCCGGGCGATACTGTTGGCCACGATCCACAAACTGACCATTGGCATCCGTGGGATTCATCATTCTCCAAAGGCCCTGCAACAAGCCTTCGTAGGTGATTACGGTCGGGTCGTAGTAAACCTGCACAGCTTCTGTGTGCCCGGTGCTACCGCCGGCCACCTGCTGATAGTTCGGATTAGGCTCGTCGCCACCGGTGTAGCCAGAAACAGCTTCCACCACGCCGGGGATTTTCTCGTAGCCAGCTTCCACGCACCAGAAGCAGCCACCGGCAAAAGTGGCGACTTTCAGGCCTGGGTCTTTCGGAGCATATTCATTGGCCGTGTCGGTGCTTTTCTCAGCTGTGGCAACGTTGGCATAAAAGGCGCCGGTAGCTGCTACCAAAAGCGCAGTAACCATCGCGAGTATTTTTCGATTCATAACAACTCTCCTGCGAGTAATATCCTAAGCCATCCTATCGCCGTGACTTCACCAAAACGTTCCTTAAGTCTTACGAATTTATAACGCTGTGGATTCTTTTGACGTTGAATCCGCTAGCGGCAGCCAAAATTGAAACCTGGCACCTGCCCCTGAATGGCTTTCTACGGAGATTCGCCCATGCTGCAATTCCGCCATTCGGCGCGCTATTGCAAGGCCCAGCCCCGCATGCCCGGTGCGGCTTGCGCCAGGGGCCTGATAAAACGGGTCGAACACATGGTCCATATCCTGAGGTGCGATGCCTTCGCCTGCATCCTCTATGCAGATTGCAGCGCCACTTCCGTTCACCGTCACACTTAGCTTTACCTCTGCACCCTTGGGTGAGTGATCCACAGCGTTGCCAATCAGGTTATCCAGCACTCGCTCGGTCATGGCGATATCAGCCAGCACTATGGCCGGCTCGGCGCTGGTGATGCTCAACGTAACATCTGCCTGTTCGGCTTTTGGTCTGTGTTTTTGCACAACGTCGTGCAGCAGTTCTGCGGGCATAAACGACTCCGCAACGGGTTGTCGTTCGCGGGCATCCAATGCCGCTAGCTCAAACAGTTCATCAACCAGTTTGCTGAGGCGCAGGGTTTCTGCCAAAGCCACACTCAGAAAGCGCCGGCGTTCATCCGGGCTCAGCTCATGCTGCTTTATTTCCAGGGTTTCCAGATAACCCTGAATGGACGCCAGCGGGGTGCGTAAATCGTGTGACACCTGAGCCACCAGTTGGCGGCGCTGATGATCTTTGTCTTTCAACAACTCCAGCTGGCCGGCAATGCGCGCCGCCATCTGATCAAATCTGGCCGCCAGATAATCCACATCGTCCCCGGGCACTCTGGTTTCGTCTGCAATGTCCGTGCGTGCGGTATCTTTTATATCTGCCTCAAACGCCTCCACGCGAGCGGTTAGCCGCGACAGGCGTCGTGTCAGCAGCCTAAAGAACACAAGGCCCGCAAGCAGCCCCACAAATAGGCTGATGGCTAAAGCACCGCCGCCCATCTGCAGCAAGTGGTCGCTGTGCACCATACTTTCAGCAAAATCGTACTCTTCACCCCTAAGCACCACATACAGGTAGCCTGTGGGATTCTCCTCGCCCGGTACCGGGGTGACCGAGAACACTTTGCGGCGATCGTGACTGCGAGGGTCGTCGCCCTGCAAAGGGTAGGCGTCTGGGTTGTCCAGCAACTGGTGAATCGGCTCCAGAGATACATGCTTTCGTTTGATTTTGGCGGGGTTGGCAGAGTAGGAGAGAATGCGCCCTTCATGATCCAGCAAATAAATCTCAATACTGGGGTTGATGCTCATGTACAGATCAAACAGGCGCTCCAGCTCGCTGTGATTGAGTGTGCCGTTGGTGACCAGATTGCGGTCTGACACCAGATGGCTGGCCAGATCGCGGTTCAGCTCCTGACCGACTGCCGCACTGTACTCACGCACGGAGTACAGGCTTAGCGCGGTAAACAGCCCTCCAACAATCACCAGCAACAAGAACAGGCCGAGGGCGAGGCGCGCATACAAGGTTTGAAACAGAGGGCGGGTCATAATAGTTCAGTCCAGAAATCGATACCCGACACCCCATACGGTTTGCACGTAACGGGGCTCGGCTGCATCGGTTTCAATCTTGTTGCGCAAGCGGTTGATGTGGGTATTCACGGTGTGTTCATAGCCCTCGTGGTTATACCCCCACACAGCATCCAGCAACTGTGCCCGGCTGAATACGCGCCCGCGGTGGCTGGCAAAGTGCCAAAGCAGATCGAACTCACGGGCAGTGAGCTCCGCTTCACTGCCGTGAACAAACACCCGGCGCCGCACAGGGTCTATTCTAAGCCCATCTACCTCCAACTCTTCGGCTTTCGCCTGCTCGGAACTGCGGGAAGAAAGTGCATCCACCCGCCGGAACAAGGCTTTGATGCGGGCAGCAAGTTCCGCAACGCTGAAGGGTTTTGTCAGATAATCGTCTGCACCCATTTCCAGGCCAAGCACCCGATCCAGCTCAGAACTTTTGGCCGTCAGCATAAGCACCGGAATGTAACCGGGAATTGCACGAATTTCCCGGCAAACAGAAAGGCCATCCAGCCCCGGCAGCATCAGGTCGAGCACGACCAGATCAATGCCGCCTTTTTTAAAGCGATCAAGGCCATCATCCCCGCGGCCCACAAGAACCGGCTGCATACCCAGATCTTTAATCTGCATGCGCACCAGCTCCCCGATACCGGGGTTGTCTTCAATAATCAATACAGTCTTTTTGCGCGTTCTCATGAAACGAGTCTAGCGTTAAAAGTTCACAAATTCGTCACAACCTGCTGCTCCGACCGGGCTTCGCTAAGATAAAGCCAATGGTCTACGCTAAATGCAGGCTCTATCGCACGCAGAGTGTTCATCGAATGAGGGAGGTGGAGCAATGCCGCTCACCCGTATAAATAAGGAGTGTTCTATGTTCAGGGGTCAAATCATCGGTCGGTGTCTGCTGGCGCTGGTGCTATCGATACTGGCGTTTACGGCGCAGGCAGAGAAATTGACCGACTCAACAATCGGAGCATTTATCGCATCCATGCAGGAGGCTCAGGCACTTCAGGACCAATACGAAGATACAGAAGGCTGGCCGGATCCTGACACCGAAGACATGGATTCAATACCCGACATGACGCAGCTCTTTTCCAGCGGTGTCGAAGAGATGAAGGGCACTCCCGCCTATGGCAAGTTTGAAGACGTGGTTAAAAAGCACGGTTTCAAAAATCTGCAATCCTGGGCATCTGTGGGAGACCGGGTTTTCGGGGCGATGATGGCCATTGAGCTGAAAGATTCTGGTGGTGGTAACGCCGAGATGACTGAAGCCATGGCAGAAATCGAAAACAACCCGGACATGAGCCCTGAAATGAAAGCTCAGATGCGGGCGATGATGGGCGCTGCACTGAACATTACAAAAGCCGCTGACAACGTACCTGCCGCAGACATAGAAGCAGTCAGACCCCACATGAAAGCTTTGCAAGCCACAATGAACGACGACGAGGACTGATGTTCAGTCCAAAAAAAGCCCGGAAAGGCACCACTGCCTTCCGGGCTTTTTTGTTTCCAGTGCAACTACACCAGCAAGTTGTAAGCAAACACGATCACAACGGCCACCGGCGTAACAAAACGCAAGAAGTTCAACCACAGTGCAAAGGTGCCATCGCTCATTTCCAGATCTGATTTCAGTGATTCTTTAGCGACAAACCAACCCACAAAAATCGCGGTCAGCAAACCGGATAGTGGCAGCAGGATGTTGGCAGTAAAGAAGTCCAGTAGATCAAAAATCGTTTTCCCTTCAAACCGCGCGAACATATCAAGGGGCGTAACATCTGCCCAAACGTTCAGCGACAATACAGACGCAATACCCAGCAGCCAGCAGAGCACGCCAACAAAAATGGCACTGCCCGAGCGCTCCATGTTGGTGTTCTCTTCTACCCACTCAACTACAGGTTCCAGAAGGGAAATTCCCGAGGTCCAGGCGGCAAACAGCAGCAACACGAAAAACAGGGTGCCAAACACATCCCCCATAGGCATGTTGCCAAACGCCAGTGGCAGGGTCTGGAATATCAGGCCTGGGCCTGCACCGGCTTCAAGGCCATTGGCAAACACAATCGGGAAAATGGCCAGGCCGGCAAGCAGAGCCACGGCTGTATCCATCAAACCGATGGTTACCGCGGTTCGCCCAACCGCTACATCGCGCCCGAGATACGAGCCATAAGCCATCATGATGGCCATGCCCAGGCTGAGTGTGAAGAAGGCATGGCCCAGAGCAATCAGAACGCCGTTGACTGTTAAGGCATTGAAATCAGGCGTAAACAGGAAGCTGACCGCCTCACCGAAGTGCCCGGTGGTGGTCGCATAACCAACGGTTATCAGCAGCAGAATAAATAGCGCTGGCATCAGTATGCTAACCGCTCTCTCCAGCCCGTTTTTAAGGCCTTGAGACACAACAAGAATTACCAAAACCATAAACAGTGTATGCCAGGCTAACAACTGCTTGGGGCTCGCCAGCAGATCACCGAACAGCTTGCCAATGGACTCTGAGTTACCACCGTTAAAATCCCCCAATGCTGCGTGACCAACATAGGATGCA
Source organism: uncultured Marinobacter sp. (assembly GCF_947488835.1). Taxonomy (GTDB): domain Bacteria; phylum Pseudomonadota; class Gammaproteobacteria; order Pseudomonadales; family Oleiphilaceae; genus Marinobacter. The sequence continues at coordinate 238,053 of NZ_CANLBK010000003.1, forward strand.
GCCCAGCCACCAATGACAGAGTAAAAAGAGAGAATGACAAAGGCGGCGATCATGCCGATAACAGCGGAGATACGCCATGCGGGTGAACTGAGGTTGCGCTCGGCAACCAACCGCATACTGCCGATCGGATTGTGGCGGCCGCTGCGGCCTATGTAGATCTCAGCCATCATGATGGGCACACCGATAATGGCGATGCACAACAGGTAAACAAGCACAAATGCGCCGCCCCCGTTCTCACCTACGATGTAAGGAAACTTCCACACGTTTCCAAGACCAACCGCGGAACCGGTTGCGGCAAGAATAAAGGCAAAGCGAGAAGACCATAGGCCGCGGGAGACGCCGGAATCGTTAGTTGAAGCCGGGTTAGACTGAGACATGTTTAGTTCCTGTGCTTTTGGCTGAGGACTCGGATTTGAAAAAATTGTGGGAATTTTGCCAGCAGTAGCCAAGGGATACCAGAGCCAGCAACACATTGGCCCCGGATTCCCTGCAGGAACACCTAATCGGCTTTGTGGAGAAAGCGCGAAACCAGATCTTTCAGCCCATGGGACATGTTGCTCAGGCTATCGCTGCTTTGTTTGGCGGAGTTAGCCTCTACTTCGCTGTGGTCTGCCAGCTCGGCAATGTTGATGATTTGGCGATTGATCTCCTCAGACACCTGATTCTGCTCTTCAAACGCTGCCGACATGCTGATAAAGCTGTCGGATATATTTCCGATGGAAGTAACAATATCCCGCAGTGAGTTCTCGGCTTCCCGTACCTTTTCAAGCCCTTGGCCGGCAACCGCTTCCCCATCCTGGGTAGCCTTAACGGCGGTATCTACCTGCAGGCGAAAATCATCAATCACATCCTGAATGCGCACCGTGGATTCGCGGGTACGCTGTGCCAGCGACCGAACCTCATCCGCAACAACCGCAAAACCACGACCCTGCTCACCAGCACGGGCAGCTTCAATGGCCGCATTCAGGGCCAGCAGGTTAGTCTGATCCGCAATGTCTGAAATCAGGCTGGTGGCCTCACCTATGCTTTTGGTGGACTCCCCAAGCCTGCTGATGGCTTGGCCAATCCCGTTCACACTGGTTACCAGCTGCTGAATGGCAACCAGGGCTTCTGAACTGCGTTCGCTGCCAATCACAGCAAGACGGTCTGCCTCCTCAGCCTCGCTGGCATTGCCCAGCATGGCACTTGTGACTTCCTGGATGGAGGCTGTCATTTCTGTGATAGCAGAGGCTGTTTGATCTGTTTCAGCACGCTGACGCCCGATGGCTATCGCCCCATCACTGATATAACCATGGGAAGCGCGGGCCTGCTCATACAGTAGTTCAGCCTGATCTTCGATTCGGGCAAGAGCTGTGCGAACCCGGGCCTCTTCACTAATCAGTAACATTGCCAGCTGGGAAAACGTTCCAGCCTCACCGCTGTAGGTACGAGCGACAACAGGATCGTGGAACGCATCCGGGCGGAGCTCTAGAAGCTGCCTCAGCCGGCTGGTGAGGCTTTTCTGAAACATAAATGCAGCCAACAGATGGCCAGCGACAATCAGCCCCACAGCCAACCAGGTTTTCTCGAACCCGAGCGCAACAACACTGAACACCAGCGATAGCAACAGCGGCCAAGCGCTCTTCAGTGCCGACAGTGTTCGGCTCGTTTTTTGTCGGATGGGCTTGCCGGCAACAATTCCTGCGTAGAACCTCTCAGCTCTTGTCACGTCCTCGCGGGCAGGCTCAACCCGAACCGACTCATAACCCGTCATCTGCCCGTTTTCCAGAATGGGCGTCACATAGGCACTCACCCAGTAAAAATCACCGCTTTTAGCACGGTTTTTTACCAACCCCATCCAGGCTTTACCCGCTTTCAGGTACCGCCACATATCCTCAAATACTGCCTGCGGCATGTCCGGGTGGCGAATAATGTTATGAGCCTGGCCAATCAGCTCGGCCTCAGAGAAGCCGCTTATCTCTGCAAACTCTTCGTTGCAGTAGGTGATAACGCCTTTGAGATCGGTGGTAGTAATAAGCCGGCCACCCTTGCGCATTTTTACTTCACGCTGGGTTACGGGGAGGTTTTTGCGCATAAGTTGGTCTGTTGCTCAGTGCAGGCTGGAGTATAGGTCGCTACACAATATAGATTCACCCAACTCATTGATATTGGTCAAACGTAAAACAGAGTAACAGGACTTATCCATCCGCCCCATGGCTGGGGCGGAATTTACCTACTTATGCAGTTCCGGCAAGCCGGGCACGGGGGTGGAGGCGAGCATTCACCCAGAGCGAAAAGGCGATAATGGCACCACCCAGCGCAAGTTTCAGCAGGTCGGCATCACGGTTCCAGATCACAAGGTTTACCACCAGTCCGGCAGGCACCAGCACGTTATTCATGATAGCCAGCGTGCCTGCATCCACTTTGCAGGCGCCACGGTTCCACAGGAACAGGCCGGCGCCGGAAGCCGCCAGGCCCAACCACGTCAAAACGCCCCATTGCAGAGCCGTTGAAGGCAAACGCTCGGCATTGCCAAATATCATGAACGACGGCAGGGCAATAATCAGCGCACCGATAAAGAAGTAACCGAAAGTACGGTATGCGGGTATATCCACCGGATAGCGCTGCATCACGTGCTTGTAGCCCACCTGGCCCGCCGCAAACGTGAAGTTGGCCACCTGCAGCAACAGGAAGCCTGTAATGAAGTCTTCACTCAACCCATCATAACGAATAACGCCTGCGCCAAATGTTGCGATTGCAGCAGCGACAAGTGCCACCGGGGAGAACCGCCGGAACAATGCATCATCAAGCAGGGTGACGTAGAGCGGTGTAAATATGGTGAACAGCAGGACTTCCGGGACTGTCAGGTAACTAAAAGAGCGATAAAGGCACAGGTAGGTGATGCCAAACTGCAGCATGCCTGTTACCAGCACGCCGAAGCGGAGCCCTCCCGGTACACCGCGCCAGCGCGTGAAAGGTAAAAAGATAAGCGTAGCCAACAACACGCGGCTGAGCACTGCAAAATCGCTGTCGACCTGACCGGCCAGAAACTCACCAATCAAACTGAAAGAAAAAGCCCAGAGGATCGTTACAAAAACCAGAAGCCCCATACTGCACGCCACTTGAAGGAATTGGACGGGTACTTTAACGGGTTTTAAAGTGAGTTTCAGTGCCTTTGCGCGACAAATCCCTATAACGCGCGCACTGACGAACGGGTAGGATATTTCGCCCGCAATTCAACCACTCATGCCTAACAGCACCAGCTATCCGGATCAGCACTCTATGGATGAAGCCGACCAGCCACTACCGGAAGTTCGCAAATCCCTCCTCTCGCGAACACTGACCGAATGGAAAACCCTGGCAATTCTCGGCGGGCCTATTTTGATTGCCCAGCTAGCTCAGATGGCCAACGGTGTTATCGACACGGTGATGGCGGGCCATGCCAGCGCAGAAGACCTGGCGGGTGTGGGAATAGGCAGTAGCCTCTGGGCACCGTTGTTCCTGTTATTCATGGGAATGCTCGGCGCACTGCAACCCATCATTTCCGGTTACAACGGAGCGCGTACACCGGAAAAAATAATGCCTGCTACGTGGCAGGGCCTCTACATTGCGGGGGTAGGGGCCATCATCATGATTGTGCTGCTCACCAATGTTCACCCGGTTTTGCAAGGGTTGAACCTTGAAGCCAATACCGCGCGCATCACCCAGGGCTACCTGGATGCGTTTGTCTGGGGAATTCCAGCACTCCTGTTAATGGCTGCGCTTCGGGGCCTGACCGATGGTCTGGGACACACTCGAGTGATTATGGCGTTCTCACTACTGAGCACGCTAATTAACCTGCCACTGAACTATATTTTCATTTACGGCAAGCTCGGGCTGCCCGCCATGGGCGGCGTAGGTTGTGGCTGGGCCACCTCTATTTCCAACGGCGTTGCGGCCATTGCGCTGCTGGTCTACCTGAGCCGCAGCAGGATATTCAAAAAATTTCATTTGATTGCTGACTGGACCAAGCCCAACGCCGCCCTGATTCGCTATGTGTTGAGCATTGGCATCCCCATCGGGTTCACCATTTTCATAGAAGTCAGTATGTTCTCGGTGATCGCATTGTTTCTTGCGCCGCTGGGGCCTGTGGTCGTTGCGGGACATCAGGTTGCTCTAAACGTTGTCTCCTTGCTTTTCATGCTGCCGCTGAGCATTGGCATGGCCCTTACCCTGCGAGTCAGCTTTCTTATTGGCGCTGGTGCACCGGATACAGCCCGGCTGATTTCCCGCAGCTCACTGATTCTGGCGGCCATGACAGCCCTGGTGTTTGCCACGCTGCTGTTTACATTCTCACAAGGCGTTGCAGCGCTCTACACCAGTGATGCAGCGGTTCAGGCAGTGACAGTAAGGTTATTGATGTTCGCGGCTATTTTTCAGGTGGCAGACGTCATTCAAGTTACCTGCATCAGCGCCCTGAGAGGCTATAAGGATACGAGTATTCCCTTCCTGATCATGCTGTTTTCGTTCTGGGGTGTGGGATTACCGGTAGGTTATATGCTGACATTTACCGACTTGCTGGCGCCGTCGATGGGGGCTGCCGGTTTTTGGGTAGGGCTGACTGGAGGACTGGGTTGCGCCAGTGTGCTGCTTGGGTGGCGGTTGTTTCGCTATCGACCTGCAACCGTCGCGCAGTTAGGCAGTTAATTCCGGATTGGCGGAAGGCGTAACTGTGTCAGCCCCAGGCATCACGTCTGAAAACACCACCCGATCCCTACCGGTCTCTTTGGCTTCGTAGAGGGCGTCATCGGCCCGCTCCAGCCAACTGCCCACACTCTCACCATGCCTAAGCAACGCGACCCCAACCGAAACAGTGATTGGCCCGCCCGGGTGGGTCATTTTCTTCCGCAAAATGTGCTGGAGGTTATTCATTACCGCAACCAACCCCGCGCCATCAACGCCCGGCAGCAGAAGCACGAACTCTTCGCCTCCGAAGCGAAAAAGCTCATCGGATTTACGCGTGCTTTGTTGTATCAGCATCACCAGATCAACAAGTACCTCATCGCCCACTCCGTGGCCGTACTCATCGTTCACCTTCTTGAAGTGGTCAATATCGAGCATAACCAAAGCATAAGGTATGCCCGTACGTTCTGCATGGGCCGCGGCCAGATCAAGCTCTTCATCCATGGAGCGCCGATTTTTAACGCCGGTCAGTGGGTCAATGGTCGCTAAGTGTTCCAGGCGCTCACGCTGATTATCAGTACGCTGAGCAAAGGCAAAGGCTGTGGCGCTCACTACCAGGGCGGTTGCCATAAAGGTCCACTTCTGTACATCGTCCTGGAAGGCGTCACCATGAAGCACAATGGCACCAATCGAAGAGAGATTGAGGAATGTCGCAACCCGTGGGCTCACCAGAAAGAAGGCCGTCACAAGGCAGGGATAAAGCCAGAACAGCCCCACCTCCCCAACCACCATAGCCACTACAACGGCACCCGAACAGGCAATGACGGCAAGAAGCATTCCGCTACGCCGCGTATCACCGGTTATCCACGCATAAACCATTCCACCAAGAATCGTGAGCATTATGGTGGTATCTATGGCCCCCGCAACATGGTTGCCTTGCAAAAAACGCATGATTGCAAAGGGAGTAACACCCAGCAGGGCGCTGGTGCCCAAAATGGTAATGATCGACAACCGAAAATCGGTTCTTAGGCGCTTTAACATGCTTGTCATCTTCCGGTCAGACGGAGCTAGCTTCCCAAGCATAATTCAGTGCGGCCCAATAAGCGCCAAATCCTACTATTTGTAACAAAATGACCCGAAAGCGTCGTACAACGCTACACATAAATACGTCAACTGATCTCTACCTCTCAAAAAATCTGGCTCTTAACCGGTGAGCATGCTCAGTCGTCGTCGCGCGTGTGCCTCGAAAGCTCGAGCCCACAACCAATTCGCGCAAGCTCAGCAAGCACTGCTGAACGGGTAACGATGCCAATGAGTTTTCCGTGTTCCGCAACGGGGTACACCTTAGGTTTGCCAGAGCCGAGTTTCTGCGCGAGATCAACAATCGCCATGTTTGGCGAAATCGCCAAAGGCTCACGGAACATAACATCATCTACAATCGGGTCGCCCTCGCAGTGATAGTTACTGACCAGCAAGGCATGAATGCAATCCTGCTCGGAAACGAACCCCAGTATACGCCGCTCCGCATCGACCACCGGAAGCCCGGTGATGTGATTTTCAAGCAACGCTTTGACTACCTGTGTTAGCGGCGTTCCGCAACGGATGGGCTCAATATGATTGGACATGACATTGGAAACTTTAAGCGCACACATGGTTAACTCCTCACAATTTTTATGACCCAGCAACATCAACGGGTTCTGGCACTGAGCTCTACTGTAAACATAGACAATGGGCGCCCAATCCTCCATTTTCCTCTCTGGCGGTTTACAGATGCCAATATGTGACTAAACTCAACTAGTTATACTCCTTGCGGGTAAAATCACAACATCAAACCATGGCACAACAAGGGGATTTCCATGGAAGCCTTTGAAAACATTGTTGGTTCCATTAACGGGCTGGTCTGGGGACCTCCCATGCTTATACTCATTCTTGGTGTTGGATTGTTCCTGAGTCTCGGATTGAAACTGATGCCAGTACTGAAAATTGGCACCGGCCTGAGGTTAATGTGGACGGGGCGGAGCTCCAAAGATGCAGAATCCGACGGTGAAATCCCTCCTTTTCAGGCATTGATGACCGCTCTTGCAGCAACGGTCGGCACTGGCAACATCGCCGGCGTCGCGACCGCTATTTTCCTTGGCGGACCGGGCGCACTGTTCTGGATGTGGCTGACCGCTCTGGTGGGCATGGCTACCAAATACTCCGAAGCCGTGCTTGCTGTACGCTTTCGTGAAGTCGACGAACGCGGCGTTCACGTTGGCGGGCCCATGTATTACATCCGCAATGGTCTTGGCAAAAAGTGGGCTTGGCTGGGTGTGCTCTTTGCGATTTTTGCGGCCATTGCCGGCTTTGGCATTGGCAACACAGTGCAAGCGAATTCGGTTGCAGATGTTATGGAAGCCACTTTCGGCCTTCCTCACTGGATTTCAGGCGTTATTCTGATGGTGCTTGTGGGTCTGGTGCTTATTGGTGGTATTCGCCGTATCGGCCGGGTGGCCAGCGCTCTGGTCCCTCTGATGGCGCTGTCCTATCTGGTTGCCGGCTTGATTGTCCTTGGTATTAATTTCTCGGAAATCCCGGCCGCATTCGCCCTGATCTTCGAGCATGCCTTCAGCCCCATTGCAGCAGAAGGTGGTTTTGCCGGTGCCGCCGTGTGGGCAGCAATACGCTTTGGTGTAGCCCGCGGTGTCTTTTCCAACGAGGCTGGCCTGGGTTCTGCGCCTATTGCCCACGCGGCTGCCCAAACCAAAAACCCGATTAATCAGGGCATGGTGGCCATGCTGGGCACCTTTATCGATACCATTATCATTTGTACGATTACCGGGCTGGTCATCATCACCTCAGGCACCTGGATATCTGGCGAATCCGGCGCGGAGCTCACCTCCATGGCGTTCGCACAGGCACTTCCCGGCGTGGGTGATTACGTAGTGGCCCTTGCCTTGGCAATCTTCGCCTTTACGACATTGCTAGGCTGGTCATTCTACGGAGAGCGCAGCGTTGAGTTTCTTTTCGGAGTGAAGGCTATCGTGCCTTACCGTGTCGCCTGGGTCCTTGCCATTCCTCTTGGCGCAACCGTAAATCTGGGTTTGGTGTGGCTGGTGGCAGACACGCTGAACGCCATGATGGCGCTGCCCAACCTGATTGCCCTGTTGTTACTCAGCCCGGTTGTATTCAAGTTGACGAAAGAGCATTTTGAACGAAAAACGGCGGCAGGGTTCTAACATAGTAATAGCTCAACAGGCACCCGGTGCGGGATGAGGTGAATCAAGTGACCCTTGCAAACCTGTCATCCCGCACCAATGATACTCGTATACACTTACAAGATAGTTCCGGTAGGTACATGCCCACCGGAAGCTCGAATAAAGCCACTAACAAGTGACACCGAAGGAGAGCAAATATGAGTTTACGTCTAGGCGATACTGCGCCGGATTTTGAACAGGATTCCAGTGAAGGCAAGGTTTCTTTCCACAGCTGGCTAGGTGACAGCTGGGGTGTGCTGTTTTCTCACCCTGCAGACTTTACGCCAGTGTGCACCACAGAACTTGGCCTGACTGCGAAATTGAAAGATGAGTTTGCACAGCGCAACGTCAAAGCCATCGCGCTGAGCGTTGACCCTGTTGACTCCCACCATGAGTGGATCAAAGACATCAACGAAACCCAGGGCTGCGCGGTGAATTTCCCGATTATTGCAGACCACGACGGCAAAGTGGCCGAGTTGTACGACATGATCCACCCCAATGCCGACAGCACGCTGACCGTACGTTCGCTGTTCGTGATTGATCCGAACAAAAAAGTTCGTCTGATCATCACTTATCCAGCGAGCACCGGCCGCAACTTCAACGAAGTTCTGCGGGTAATTGATTCTCTGCAACTGACCGACGACCACAAAGTTGCCACCCCGGGTAACTGGGAACGCGGCGGAGACGTGGTGATTGTGCCATCACTTCAGGATGAAGATGAGATTGCACGGCGCTTCCCCAAGGGCTACAAGAAGGTGAAGTCCTACCTGCGGATGACGCCAGATCCCTCAGCTAACTGGGGTGGTGAATAATCACCAGCACCAGTGTCTGAATGTAGAAAGTACTGAATGCAAAAAGCCGGGCAGTTTTCACTGCCCGGCTTTTTTTTGTACTGCTTTTTTCAGGTTGTGTTCTGGCTTCGATCAGAATGCCGGAACAACGGCACCTTCATACTTTTCTTTGATGAATTCGCGAACCGCATCAGATTTCAATGCATTCGCAAGTTTCTGCATGGCATCGCTGTCTTTGTTATCAGGACGCGCAACCAGAATGTTTACATACGGCGACTCGGAACCTTCAATGATCAGCGCATCTTCAGACGGGTTCAGGCCCGCTTCCAGCGCGTAGTTGGTGTTGATCAGCGCAACGTCTACCTGACCAAGGATTCGTGGCAAGGTTGCTGCTTCCAGCTCTTTGAAGTCGAGCTTCTTCGGGTTATCCGCAATGTCACGCGGCGTTGCAGTGATCTTGCTACCTTCTTTCAGAGTGATCAATCCTGCTTTTTGCAGGAGCAGCAGTGCACGACCACCGTTGGTGGGATCATTTGGAATGGCGATGGTTGCGCCATTTTTCAGATCATCAAGCGACTTGATTTTGTTCGAATAAGCGCCAAACGGCTCAACGTGAATACCGGCAACCGTCACCAGGCTTGTGCCACGGCCGTCATTGAACTCATCAAGGTACGGCTGGTGCTGGAAGAAGTTGGCGTCCATACGCTTCTGGTCTACCTGTACGTTTGGCTGGATATAATCGGTGAAGACTTTTACATCCAGTTCCACACCCTGCTCGGCCAACTGAGGCTTAACGAACTCCAGCAGCTCTGCATGGGGTACAGGGGTTGCTGCTACAGACAGCTTCTCAGCGGAAACCGCTGCAGAAAAAACAGATGCGGCAGCCAATGCCACCAGGGCTTTCTTAAAGCTCATCACTCACTCTCCTATTGAATTGGAAAACTACTTACGACTGAAATACAGAACCAGACGGTCACCGGCCATCTGCAACACTTGTACGAAAATCACCAAAAGCGCCACAGTAATCACCATCACATCGGTCTGGAAGCGCTGGTAGCCAAAACGAATGGCCAGATCACCCAAGCCACCGCCGCCAATGACGCCAGACATGGCCGCATAGGAGACCAAGGTGATCGCCGTGACCGTGATGCCGGCGATGATGCCCGGAAGCGCTTCAGGCAGCAAGGCACCAAAAATGATCTGCCGCACGTTGGCACCCATGGCCTGCGTGGCTTCTATTATGCCCCTGTCGACTTCCCGCAGAGAGGTTTCCACCAATCTTGCAAAGAAGGGTGCGCCACCCGCAACCAGCGGCGGAATCGCACCGGCCACACCCAACGAAGTCCCAATCAGCATCACGGTGAAGGGGATCATCACAATTAGCAGAATGATGAACGGCACGGAACGCAGCACGTTCACCACAAATGACAGTACGCCGTAGGCTAAAGGTTGATCCAGCAACTGCCGCTTGCTCGTGAGGAACAGCAGCACACCAATCGGCAGGCCCGCCAGAACACTGAACAGCAGGGACATTCCCACCATTACCAAAGTGTCCCAACTCGCTATACCAATTTCTGGCCAATCCACGTTACTCAATAAGGCTTCCATCAGCGCAGCACCTCCACATGAACATCGGCCGCTTCCAGTGCCGTCATGGCGGACTCAAGATCACCACCCACCAGGGACAGCGTCAACTGGCCATAGGGCGTGTCCTTGATATGGTCGATGCGGCCAGAGAGGATGCTGAAATCCACACCGGAGGCGCGAGCCACACTGCCCAACAAAGGCTGATAGGTAGATTCGCCCTTGAACGTCAGCCGCAAAATACGGCCACTGGCCTTTTGCAGATCTTCCTGCCGCTCCTGGCTGTCGATGCTTTCGCTTTCAAACACGAAATCCCGGGTGGTGGGATGTTTGGGGTGCAGGAAAACATCACTCACCGCACCCATTTCAACAACACGGCCAGCGTCCATAACAGCAACCCGGTCGCATACGCGGCGCACCACATCCATTTCATGGGTGATGAGTACAATCGTGAGTCCAAGCTCTTTATTGATCTCGGAAAGCAAACGCAGCACCGACTGGGTTGTTTGCGGGTCCAGAGCGCTGGTGGCTTCGTCGCACAGCAGAATGGTTGGCCTGCATGCCAGCGCCCGGGCAATTCCTACCCGCTGTTTCTGCCCGCCCGACAGCTGCGATGGGTATTTTGTGGCGTGATCAGCAAGGCCAACACGATCCAGCAATTCCTGAACACGGCTTCGGATTTCCGTTTTGGAATAGATGCCCGCCAGCTTCATAGGGAAGGCGATGTTGTCCGAAACGGTTTTAGAGGAAAGCAGATTGAAATGCTGGAAAATCATGCCAACGTTGCGACGGAAGGCACGCAGCTCAGCCGCGCTGTAGCGGGTGATATTCTCGCCATCGATCACAATATCACCACCGGTCGGTGGTTCCAGCAAGTTGATCAGGCGCACCAGGGTGGATTTCCCCGCCCCGGAATGCCCGACAATACCGAACACCTCGCCGGTTTCAATGGTCATATCAGTAGGATGGAGCGCGGGGATCGCCCGGCCGTCCACCTGATACGACTTCTGTACCTGGTTAAATACAATCACGGTCAGCGCCTTGTGGGTGCAAGAATAAAGCCGTCAATTATAGCCTATTCACCGGCCAAACCCGAACCCACAAATCATCGCTAGCGCTTGTAAGGTTGGGCAACGTAGGGGATCAGTCTATGGACGCGTTTCAAGACCCGGCTCGAACACGCCGCTTCGATCGAAGCTATCCAGGGCGGTCTCCCATTCCGTTAAATCCAGCCCCTGGCTGGCAACCCAGGTGGGGTTAAAATAGGTGTCGATATAACGATGGCCGCCATCACAAAGTAGTGTGACGACTGAGCCTTTCTCACCGGCCTTTTGCATTTCGCTGGCCAGGCTCAGCGTAGCAATCAGATTGGTGCCGGTAGAACCACCGCAACGCCGCCCCAAGTGCCGCTCGAGATAGCGCAACGCAGCAAAACTGGCGGCATCGGGCACGCGCACCATGCGATCGATGACCGCGGGGTTGAAAGAGGGCTCCACCCTAGGGCGGCCTATGCCCTCGATACGTGAGCCGCACTGGCCAATGATATCCGATCGGCCGCTGGCGAACGCCTCATAGAACACCGAATTTTCAGGGTCGGCCACGCACAGTTCGCAGCCTTTGGCGAGGTAACCACCGTAGCGGATATAACGCCCGATGGTTGAGGAGGTGCCACCCGTGCCGGCGCTAACCACAACCCAGCGAGGAACAGGGTGTGGTTCCCGCTGTAGCTGTTGGAAAATGCTTTCAGCAATATTGTTGTTGCCACGCCAGTCCGTCGCCCTCTCGGCATAGGTGAACTGATCCATATAGTGACCACCCAACTCACGGGCAAGCCGCTGCGATTCGGTGTAAATCTCGCTGCCGTTATCAACCAGATGGCACTCACCACCATAAAATTCAATTTTGGCGATTTTTTGAGCCGACGTCGTTCTGGGCATCACAGCTATGAAGCGCAACCCCAGAAGCTTGGCAAAATAAGCCTCGGACACCGCCGTCGAACCGCTGGAGGCTTCGATAACGGGTGTATTCTGCGTAATCCAGCCGTTACAGAGGCCGAACAGAAAAAGTGAGCGCGCCAAGCGATGTTTGAGACTACCCGTGGGGTGGGTCGATTCGTCCTTGAGATAGATATCGACGTTCTGCAGCCCGGGCAGATCCAGTTTGATCAGGTGGGTGTCTGATGACCGATTGAAATCCGCATCGATACGAGCGATGGCGTCGGATAGCCACTGGGCGTTATTTAACATGGTCGTAGGTCCTGAAAGCCGGGCACTTGGCCCGGCTTTTCATTTCAGGGTTTCAGAGTTTTGAACTAGTGCAATGCTCGCAACTGCCGAGGGTAAAGTGCAGCGCTTACTTCAGGCTCCTCCAGAAGATCAGACAGTTCAAGGTCAACATCCGTTTCCTCACCATGTTCTGGCAGGGGGTCAAACAGCGTGCTGAGCCAGGAGGCGATTGATGGCTCCTCGTCACGCCGGTAGTCCGTAGACAATGCTTTAATCCGGCGAAAGCCGATAATGCGCTGATGCTTGGGGTCCCGGATCTGTTCAAATCCACGCCAGTACACATGATCCCGGGTGTGGAGCTGCACAAACAAGGTATCTATCGGCTCGTTTGGCTCAACCTCCGGGCTATCACTCGATGAGGCCTCAAGGCCGTCATCCTCTTCCGATTCCTTCTTTTTCTCACGAATGGTTGTCCAGGCGGGGTACAAGACCGCCACCGCATCCGCTTCAACATGCTCACGGGCAGCGCGGAGAATCAATCCCCAGCGTGCCTTGTCGGCATCGGTTTCAAGTGAGTTGATGGGCAGGTCATAACTTTGCTCACTGGCCAGAACAATCGCCATCATCGGAGCATCCAGCTCTCCCATGGCTTCTGCCTGTGCGACTGACACCAGTTCTTCGATTGCCATCGGTTGGTTCATAATACGCTCGCCTCCTCGATGCCATCAGGGTCTAACAGGAAGATGATCTCCCTGACACACAGCATAGCCTGATACGCGTAGAAAGATAAACGTGGGGTTTCAATCAACAGATCACAAGCCCTCTGCCGGAAATGCATTTTCCAGCCGTTCGTAATAGCCAAACCATGGCGCAGCCTCCTCAAGCTGAGCCGCCAGCTGCAGCAACACGCCTTCACCGCCATGGGGCGCCCCAAGCTGCACACCAACCGGCAAGCCGTCAGCCGTCCAGTGCATGGGCACGGACATGGCCGGTGTTCCGGTCAGGTTGGCAAGTTGGGTAAAGGGGGTTCGGGCCAGACTGTCCATCGCAATCTGATCCACCTGGCCACTGCGATGCAGTATTTTCCCGGCCTTCAGGGCGAGCGTCAGCTTTGCCGCCATCTTCAAATGTGCCGGCGTGTCCAGCTCACCGATGCGAGCTGGCAACTGGCCAGCAGTGGGGCAGAGATAAAGGTCATAGCCCGCAAAAAAAGCGCCCAATGCCCGGGCGAATTCGTTCCACTGCTGGCGGCGAAGCACATAGTCTGACAACGGCATGGTATCGCCCAGCATGCCTATCAGCCGTGTATCAAGCTCAAAATCACTGTCTGCAGCACCAAGCTGACTCTTGGCTTTCGCCATCAAGGCCGACACTTCACCAAAATAGAGGCCGAGGTAGCACCGGGCCAGCGCCATGCCATCAAACTCCGGCCGGGCATATTCAACCTTGTGCCCCAGGTTTTCCAGAATCCGCGCGGTTTCCTCAACGGCAGCAACGCATTCGGGAGCAACCGCGGTATCGTAGGGGGACGCGGTGAACACACCAATTTTCAGGCTGCCGGGCGACTTCTGCATCAAATCCGCATAAGCCTCGCCGGGGCCGGGAATAACGAAGGGGTCGCCGGAAGCCGGGCCACTCAGTACATCCAACATGGTCGCACTGTCGCGCACCGTGCGAGTAACCACATGGTCTGCCGAAGCGCCCGTCCAGGCCTCACCCATCATGGGCCCACTGGAGATGCGCCCGCGAGAAGGTTTGAGCCCGAACAAGCCGTTATAAGCTGCGGGTATACGGATTGAGCCACCGCCATCGTTTGCGCCGGCCATGGGCACTACACCGGCTGCAGCTGCGGCACCGGAACCACCGCTGGAACCGCCAGGGGTCAACTTGGTGTTCCAGGGATTGCGCGAAGGCCCCCACAACTCGGATTCCGTAACGGCCTTGAGGCCGAACTCCGGGGTTGCTGTACGCCCTAGAAACACCAGGCCACCCTCACGGGCACGGCGTACAAACTCGGAATCCTGAGGCGCAATGTAGTTCTGGAAACCACGGCTGCCATAGGTGCAGGGCCGATCGCCCTGTTCCTGAGCCAAATCCTTGAGCAACAGGGGCACACCCGCAAACGCGCCTTGCTTCGGGAAGTCCTGGGCCAGAGCCTCTGAAAACTGAGGGAAGCAGATGGCGTTCAACGAACCGTTCACAGTGGTTGCTCGTTCCACTGCAGCCTCGCATACTTCCCGGGAAGTTACTTCGCCGCGGCGGATAAGATCGGCCAGCGCGGTGGCGTCATAACGCAGATACTCAGATTGCTTCATAGCGGCGCCCATTTGTTATTGTGGTGCCCGGAATGCCACGGACACATTGCTTATGTACTCAAGGTTCGCAAGCTTACGTCAGCTTGCCGTTATTTTCATCCTGACTGCGCTGGCGCCTGTAGCAGCGCAGTCAGAAGAGAAGCAGCCCGAAGCCGACAGTGCTGATACTGCTGGCTGGACCGCCATTGTGAGGAACTCGCCCTACTGGGTCAGCCAGGGCGTTTACACAAATATCCTTACTATCCGCCGATGGGTGTTGAAAGAATCCGGCTACTGCTCAAATACGGATCGTCACATTCTGTTCGATATGCGCGGGCAGTTTTTGGGGTGGATCAGCAACGGCACAACCAGCGCCGCCACTCAGCAGCGCCTGAACGACGCCCGTCAGGCTCAGCATGAAAAAGGGGTCACTGAAGAGTGGATTGCCGGGGACGCAAATACGAATGGATACCCGTTTGCTCTGGCGTGTGATCAACCCCATGTAAACCTGGATCTTGCCGTTGGCCGTTATCTGGGTGCCCGGGGGAAAGATCGTGTGTGGGGTGCCTGGGACGACCTCTCCTTCGCCACGCGCGAAAACCCGGGATCGCTCCACGATGCGCTGATGTACATTGTTCAGCTCAGGAGCGAGCAAAACCGATATACATTGCCGGCGGTTTTACCCAGGTATCTGGCCGGGCAAATCCTGATTGAAAGCGGTGGGCAAGCCCGGGCACACTCCCGTGCGGACGCCAAAGGCATTCTTCAGCTGTCTCCCTCCGCCCTGAATGACTGCCAGATCAAGCCGCAAAACTATTGGCACCGGTTGGCCCAGATTGATTGTGCATTGCGCCTGATGCACCAAAACGCCCGCAATCTGCAGCCGGCCTTTAATGAACGCTTCGGCCACCTGCCGGAGGACAAACGCAACGAGTTGTTTGTACTCTTGCTGGTTCAGGCCTACCACGGCGGCGCGGCGCGCGTGCAAGCGCTTCTTGATGATGAAACACTGGCAAAGCCAGCCGAGTACTTTGCAGCCAACCACGAACGCTTCACCGCAGGTGATATTGCCTTTGGCATGGTGTTTCACAATCTGGGCCGGGACAGACTGGGGCTGGCATCCCTGTATTATGTGGCCGATGTGCAGCTGGCAACAGAAGCCCTATGCCGAACCCCAACTCTTGAATCCGAGGAATTCTGCGCGTGGAAATAGCGTTGCTCCCTGAGAGCCTGAGCCTGTCAGTGGCGATTTTCCTGCTGGCGAGTTCTGTTGTTACCTCAATGATCACAGCCAGTTTGGGCGCCGGCGGCGGTGTTCTTCTGTTGATTCTGATGGCCACATGGATGCCGGCAGCCGCTATTATTCCCGTGCACGGCATGATTCAGCTGGGTTCTAACGGTGGCAGGACAATACTGACCTGGAAACACATCGACTGGAGAACCATTGCAGCTTTTGCACCCGGCGTCATCGTAGGTGCAGCAGCGGGTGCCTGGTTGCTGGTGAGCCTGCCCGCCTATTTATGGCAACTGGCCATTGCGGGCTTCGTGCTCTACCTGTGCTGGGGACCATCGCTACCAAAAGGCGCCTTCGGCCCGGTTGGTGTTTTTGTTGCTGCTGCACTAACCAGCTTTATCAGCCTGTTTGTGGGCGCTACTGGCCCGCTGGTCGCAGCGTTTATCAAGCAGATTCACGCTGACCGGTTTCGCACTGTTGCCACCTTTGCAACGGCAATGGTTCTGCAGCATGCCCCCAAGGCGCTGGTTTTTGGTGTAACGGGATTCGTGTTCGCGCAATGGCTGCCGTTCATCCTGGCCATGATTGTCTGCGGCTTTGCCGGCACCTGGCTAGGATTGCGCGTTCTGCACTCACTGAACAATCACTGGTTCAGCAAAGCGCTCGATCTGGTTCTGACCGTTCTGGCTTTGCGCCTGATTTGGCAGGCCAGCCTCGCAGCACACTGGTGGGCATAACGGTGCATCTTTACAGTTCTGGCTTCGGCGCAGGTATCACGACAACACGGTTGCGGCCTTTTGATTTGGCCGCATAAGCACCTTCATCGGCGCGGGCGACCACGTGTTTCGGTTCGCGGTCTGTCGGGAGCAGTTCCGTCACCCCGATACTGGCCGTAACGCCGAACATACGGCCTTCGTGTTCTATGGCGAACGCCTCAACACCCGCACGAATACGTTCGGCAAGGGTTTTGGCTCTGTCCATGCCGCACGCTGGCAAAATAATGCCGAACTCATCCCCACCCAAGCGAGCAACAGCATCTGACTGACGCACCGACTCCTTGAACAGATCGGAAAGTCGACGGAGCATTTCATCGCCAAGCAGATGTCCACCTTCGTCGTTTACCGGCTTGAAGTGATCAAGATCGATGAGTATCAGCACGGAGCTTGCGTCTTGTTGCGGCATCTCGCTGAGGCATTTGTTTAGCGCTGCGGTAAAGGCCCGGCGATTTAACAGTTGCGTCAAGCTGTCGTGGGTTGCTTCCCAGGACAGGCGCTCTTCCTGGCGCCTGCGCTCGGCATCATCCCGAAGTACAAATACCAAGCGCTCATTCTGCCGCCCCTGGCGGATATGAATCATGCTGAGGTCTACATCGAACAGATCGCCACTGGCGTTGCGAAGAGTGACGTAAAGGCTGTCCAGATCATCCCTTTCAAGAAACCACTCGTGGCTGAGGGATTGGCCCTCGTGGTCGATGCCCACCAGCTCAAATACGTTTTTGCCAACATATTCCCCACCGGTACCCAAAAAGCGGGTTGCGGCCTGGTTCGCATATCGGATAACGCCGCCAGTGTCGGCCATCAGGACGCCGTCCTGCATTACGCCTAATATGCTCTCCGCCCTTAGTTGCTCGTCTCGAAGAGCTTCTTCTACTTCCAGCTCATGGGAAATATCCCGTACAACGGTGATGGTGCCCATGACCTTCACAGGGGTTTCCAGGATTGCCGTCATTACTTGGCACCAAACCGGCACGCTGGCATTCGGCCCTTGCAGTTGGAAGCGGCCACGGAATACTTCCTGCTTCTCGAGGGCCCGTTGCCAACCATGAATCACCGCATCACGATCATTCGCGGTGACGCAATCAAACAAATGGGAACCTGAGAGCTCTGCCAGTCTCAGGCCGATAATGCCTTCAAACACCGGGTTGACGAACTCAATGCGACCAAGTACATCAGCCTGCACAATACCAATCGGTGCTCCCCGGGTAAGTGATCGGAAAAAGGCCTCCCGCTCTGCAAGCGAGCTCAAAACGTCATCACGCTCATCCATAACCGTGTTGAATATTTCAGCCACCTGGCTTATTTCCGAACTACCTGAAACCCCCACCGGGTTGCTTCGCATTCCCAGGTGGCGCTCGCGCACTTGCTGCCCAAGCTCACCCAACGGCGCCATCAGACGACGAAAGCGCCACATGGTCACCGGAACAACCAGCAGGATCACCACCAACAACGTCCAGAGAAAGGCATCCTTGATTCGGCTAGCTGGCGCATAGGCTTCGCGAGCGGGCCAACTAGCAGCCACAAACCAGGGCACCTCAGACATTTGCTGCACTGACAGGATAATACTCTCACCCTCAGAACTACGGGTTCTGGCGGTGCCTTCGAATCCGCCCATCGCCTCTTGTAGCAGCGGGTTAGCATCACTTACCGGTTGCATAACCTCGCCGGTTCGGCCATTGGCCAGAACCGTTCCACCGTGGGTTACGATCGCCAAATATCCGGTTTCACCAATACGGATGTCAGAAAACTCTTCAATTAGATGCTCACCCGAAAGCACAACTGCACCCCCGAGCATGCCGATAAAGCGTTGTTGATGATCGAATACGGGCGCTGCCATCATCAGGGCAGGCCGGCCTTGATCGTATGATCTGTAGGGCTCACTGATAAGCGGGGTAAGTTGCTCTTTGGCGCGGCGAAAATACGAGCGGTTACTAATATCCAACCCGACCAGCTCCAGATCTTCCGGGTGCTCGGCAATCACTTTCCCTTGCGCATCAATCAGGTAAACACCATCAAAAAGGTGCTGCAATGCTGTTTGGCGGCGCATCACGACTTTTGCTCGCACCTCGAATGCGGCCTCACTCATGGTGAGCCCTTTGGCCACATGGCTGAGAGTTTCCAAGCGCTGAGCCAACTTATCGTCCAGTTCGCCAGCCACTATCTGCGCAATGGTCTCTACCTGTTTCGCCGCCTGCTGCTCAAGTTCGGACTTGCTTAAAAGTGAGCCAACAAGAGCAACCACGAGCGCAGTCAGGACAACAGCGGCAACCACGAAAAGCACAGCCCGGTTGACCAAGCCTCGCAGCCAGCGGGAAATCATCACAGCAGAGTTACTCCTCTTTTCAGAGATAGCGTAGTAATGGTCGGTCCCCCTGCTGCTCAGTTCGCTTAAAAATAATTTCGGCCGTTTAAATTTTAGCAGAGCCTGTGCAGTGGGGAATTACAGGCCTGCAATCACCAGCTCTATTTGCCCAGGCAAATATTCGCCCGGGGAGCAATTTATCGCCCCAGGGCCGAGCATAAGCTTGCCCATCGCAGAACAGCGCTTTGCGGAAAACCTTTTAGATACTGTTTTTAAAGAACTTTACCAACCTGGCACGGGCTTTGTTTATATCTTTTTGTCCAGGGAACACCCAAGGACATTCATTCATTAAAACGTCATGGAGCAGACTATGCCAACTCCTTGTTATATCTCGATCGAAGGTAAAACTCAGGGCAACATCACCGCTGGTGCATTCACGTCCGATTCCGTAGGCAACATCTACGTTGAAGGTCATGAAGACGAAGTACTGGTTCAGGAATTCAGCCACGTTGTTACCGTTCCTACCGATCCCCAGTCCGGCCAGCCTTCCGGCCAGCGTGTACACAAGCCGTTCAAGTTCACATCCGCGCTGAACAAAGCCACACCGCTGATGTACAACGCTCTGGCTTCTGGCGAAATGCTGCCAAAGGTTGAGCTCAAGTGGTACCGCACGTCTGTTGAAGGCAAGCAGGAGCATTTCTTCTCCACCATCCTGGAAGATGCCACCATCATCGACATCAACTGCACCATGCCACACTGTCAGGACGCAGCCAGCGCTGACTTCACCCAGCTGGTTACCGTTTCCCTGTCCTACCGCAAGGTAACCTGGGAGCACGCAGTTGCAGGCACTTCCGGTGCTGACGACTGGCGTTCGCCGATCGAGGCGTAATAACCCCAGAAGGGGCCTCTCTGGAGGGGCCCCTTCTATATTTTCAAGGATGAAAATATGGACACTCAATTATCGTCCGAAGATATTGATAAAACCAGAGCGATAATGAAGGCATTCTACGGCCAATCAGTTGCTTCGGGTTTCACTGAAAGCAGCGTAACTGAAGAGACGGTCCGGGCGATTGCCCACATGCTTGTCGAAACGGTTGATTGCAGCAAGTGGATTGATGCTGTTCCTTCCCCGCAGGATCTGCTGCGGCCAACTCGTAGGATCACAAAATGGGCTTTACGCCTGATTCGCGAGGCAGGAAAACCTTTTCTGCAGAATGAAGTGAGGGTAAGCTGGCTGTGCCGGAATGTCCGTTCTGGCCAGTTCAGAACCTCTATCGAAACGACTTTGAGATGAGTTTTCCGCTATGTCAAGGATCGGTCTAGTTATAGCTTTTTTGCTTCTGCTCTCGGGCTGCGCGTCCCATTCTTCATTGATCATCCAGCCATATGGCGAAATATCCATAGAAGTGCCAGACGATATGTTTTCCTCCGTTAAGGTGAGGGACGGTGAGCTCCTTTTTTTGAGGAATAACCGGATCATCGGCTTCGTCAAATCAGACGAGATCCCCAACACAGTTAGCTCAGACACTGCGAGTGAAACATCTAAAGCTCTATATGAAAGCGCAGCTCAGGGATCCAGCAAACCAATCTGGATAGAGTCTATTCCTGACGCTCAGGCATTTGGCGTAGTTCAAGGAGATTTTAGAACAATTTTCATCGTGCCTGATGGCTCTGCCCAATCCCTCATTACCTTCCAAGGGCCGACGGAAGGTTCAGATTCTGCTCGCATTAATGGCGTGAAGGTTTCCCAATAATTTCGTTCGCGGGTCACCATTCCGGAGCTTGCTGGAACCCTCTTTCAGATAAGACAAGGAAGCCTGAAAAAATGAAACTCTTTAGCACAGCCATATTTTTACTGTTTTTATCGGGCTGCAGCTCGGTTCAGCTGATATCGTTTTCGCGAAGTCAGGATTACTCGGTGTCTGTGGGTTCTTCTTTATTCGATGCAGTGCGTATTGATGAAAATGACACATCCCTCTTCCGTAAAGGAAAAGCCGTTGGGTTCATCCGCATTGAACCTGTCCCCGAAGGCTCCAAGTCAGCGGAAGCTTTTCTGAACGAGCTTAAACTCAGCTCTGAATCTGCATCCACCAACACAACGCCAATGATTCTCCCCTCTGGCTTCACGGGGTTTGCTGCAAAAAATCGCAACTATGTGACTGGCTATCTGATCAGCGAAACACACTCCGACTCCATTCTTATTTTCAGCTTCCCTGAAGATGACTTCGATGAAATCGCCAAGACAGTCTCGGCCGGAATTTAATCCGTCGCCTTCAGACAAACTGTCACCACTTATTTTTATCTGGTGACGTTTTGTCTGACTCGTCGCCGAGAATCTAGTAAATTGGCAGGTACCCTAACAAAACCGATTTACCTGATCATGAGGCGCGTAGTCCTTCGATTGACATGAAACACCCGAAATCTCAAATGCGTCAGCTAGGCGCGCTGATGTGCACTGTTACAGAGCAGATTCTCTGGCAACCCGCTGCAAACCAGGTTCAGGCACAAGCGCCCGGGAGCACTCTGGTGTGCCGGGTAGGCTCAGGCCAGGCGACCTATCACCGCTTTAACCCACAGCCAAAGCAGCACCAGATCACTTATGGCCTTCGCATGATTCAGGCCAAACACCATCCCGCCACAGCGAGCGGCTGGCTCTCCAGCCGGGAGATCCACAGGCGCGGATATTTCGACGGTGAGCTGAATACACTGAATCTGCTGGCACACACCTGCTGCCATGAGTTCGCCCATTTGCTGCAACACAGTGCGGGCCACAGGTTTCCTGGCTCGGTTCACAACCGGCACTTCTATAACATTCTTGATGGTCTGCATGAGAATGGAGAAGCAGGTGTCGTGCGAGAAGTATTAGCGGAGCGCGCGGAACAGCAGGGCATCGATCTGCCTCAGCAGTCTTTCGAAATGCCTGATATCAATAAACAGAAGGCGGCGTGGAACCTTGGCGAAGCTGTGGCCTTCGACCAGGGTTTGCGGGAATTTCAGGGCGATATTACGCGAGTTAACCGCAAAACCTGTACTGTGGACGGCACGGGCAAGTCCCGGGGTATGCGTTATCGGGTACCCATGCAGATGCTTCGGCGTATAAGCTAGTCCGATGCTGCTATTCTCTGTGTTAGAGCAGGATCAGAAAAACAATCATAAAAAGGATGTCGACCGTGAAGCCTCTCAGCCCCACCGACCAACTTTTTCTCTGGCTGGAAAAGCGCCAGCAACCCATGCATGTGGGTGGGCTGCAGATTTTTTCGTTTCCCGAGGACGCGCCTGACGATTATGTCGCAAGGCTCGCGGAGCAACTGCGAAAAGACACGCAAGTAACGGCGCCTTTCAACCTGCGGCTAGACAGTCGTTTGGCGCAACCTGTGTGGGTGCACGACGAACACCTGGATCTGGAGCACCACTTCCGCTTTGAGGCCTTGCCTACACCCGGTCGTATTCGTGAGTTACTTGCGTTTGTTTCCGCCGAGCACTCCCACCTGATGGATCGGGAGCGGCCCTTGTGGGAGTTCCATCTTATTGAGGGGCTTGGCGACAGGCAGTTTGCGGTTTACGTGAAGGTGCACCATTCCCTGGTGGATGGCATTTCCGCCATGAGAATGACTCAGAAAATGCTGTCTTCGGATCCCTCCAAGCGCAACATGCCGCCCGTTTGGGACATGGCTGTACGACAAGGGCAAAGCGGGGGCAGAAGCAGCCCCTCGCTCTGGCAGAGTATCAGCCATTTACTCGGGGAATCAGGGAAGCAGCTTGGGACTGTGCCGGCAGTCGCTCGGGAATTACTGCGCTCGGTGAATAAGGCCCGCAAAGACCCTGTATACAACTCTATGTTCCATGCGCCACGCAGCGTTTTGAATCGAAAAATTACCGGCTCCCGTCGATTCGCAGCTCAGTCTTACTGCCTGAAACGCATCAAAGCGGTTTGCCATGGGTACAACGCAACTGTGAACGATGTGGTCACCGCTATGTGCGCCAGTGCTTTGCGTACCTATTTGATGAACCTGGATGCGCTGCCAGAAAAGCCATTGATTGCGATGGTTCCGGTTTCTTTGCGCAAGTATCAGAAGTCAGGGGAGGATCAAGCGGAAGGCAATCACGTGGGCGTTATTCTGGCCAATCTGCACACGGATGAAAGCCACGCTGGTGAGCGGCTCAGGAAGATTCACCAAGGCATACAGGAAGCAAAGGAACGTTATGCCCACATGTCGCCTGAAGAGATTCTCAACTACACCGCTCTTACCTTGGCGCCGGCGTGCTTTCACCTTCTTACTGGCATGGTTCCAAAGTGGCAAACGTTCAATGTGGTGATTTCCAACGTACCCGGGCCAAAAGAAACCTCTTACTGGAACGGCGCCAAGCTGGAGGGTATGTATCCGGTATCGATTGCCATGGATCGCATGGCATTGAATATGACACTGACCAGCTACAACGATCAGGTGGAGTTTGGCCTGATTGGTTGTCGCCGCACCTTACCGAGCCTCCAGAGGATGCTGGATTATCTGGAGGACGGTTTGGTGGAGTTGGAGCAGGATATGGCTAGTTGAACTTCACTTCGCGGTTCCGCTCTGAAATCTGGTCATTCAAGGTCCAGAAGTCGTAGAGAATTCCAATCAGGAAGAGGCCGCCGGTCAACAGGTAGATGATGCCTGTGATCCATTTGCCCATGTACATCCGGTGTAAGCCAAATACGCCGGTGAAGGTGAGTAGCAACCAGCCGATGTTGTAGTCGACTTCGCCTTCTCTAAACCTGCTGTCTGCCTGTTCGTCCATGGAGGGGATCAGGAAGAAGTCGATTATCCAGCCGATCAGAAAGAATCCGAACGTAAAAAACCAGATGGTTCCGGTGATGGGTTTGCCGTAATAAAAACGGTGTGCGCCCAGAAATCCGAAGATCCAGAGTAGGTATCCAAACAGTTTGCTGTGCGTATCTGGGCGGTTGAGCATTATGGCTCCGGTATCGGTTATTTGTGGTTTTTATATGGGGTGGGTTTTGAATTCCACAAGGCCTATTCATTATGGTGCCGGGCTAGAGGGCCAGGTTTATTCTCCTTGGGAAAAACAACTCGCTGCGCTCAGACATCTTTTTCCTGGCGGAGAATAAACCTGGCCCTCCAGCCTTCGAACAATTGAGATAACTCCGGGCACTGCATCGTTTAGAAAGGTGTCATGGCCCCAGCTCTGGTGCTGGGTCGGGGCCGCCTTCCCGGAATTCGCTGGCGGATTTTCCGGTCCATTTTTTGAACGCTCGACTGAAGTTGGAGAGGTCGGCGTAGCCCAGTTCGTAGGCGATTTCGCTCACGGATTGGTTGGTGTAGCGCAATAGTTGAATGGCGCGGTCTTTGAGTACTGATTCCACGATTTCGCGGTAGCTGGTTTCGCGGTCCGCCAGACGGCGCTTTAGTGTGCGTGAGGAGACGCAGAAGCGTTCTGCCATGACCTCCAGCGAGGGCAGTGGCCCTGGCATCAGGCGCAGCAGGTTGCGTACGGCGAGGGCCAGGTCGCCCTGTTCTTTTAGTGCTTTCTGTAATTCATATTCGCACTCATCGCTGGCCATGCGGGAGGCGTCTGCATCGGCCAGTCTCATGCGCACATCCAGTAGTGCTTTCGGGAGCACCAGTAATTCGTCTGGCTGGTTATACTCGAATGTAACGGGCAACTGGTCTGCAAACTGGCGGTAGTAGGCGGGCTCAGGGCCCTTCAGGCGCACGCTGACGCCGGGCAGTTTACCGTCGCTCGTGGAAAATCCGCGGTTTTCCGCATCGCTGCGGTCGAGCAGTTGTTCCGTGAGCATCACCAGTGTTGCACACACGGTTTCTACCAGAAACGGATCAAGGCCGGGCACTTCGAATTCCGTGCATAGCTTCACGAGTACACTGTCTTCGGTTTCTGCCTGGCTCATGCTCAGAAACGGTGCTCTTAGCTGTAGATAACGGCGAACAGAATCAAGGGCCCCGGCAAGGGTGGGGCTGGTTAATGCAGCAAACCCCAGAGTGCCGTGGATGGTAACCCGCAGCTCCCGGGCTAGTACGAAACTCAGCCCATCTTTGCCCGCCAGCTTCACGGCACGCTCGGCCATCACGATGGCATCGGTCACAAACACTCGGCTGTCGTTAGCTTTCAGGTCGTCGGAGCTGAAGTTCAGGCCTTCGTAGAGCAGGCGCTCGTTATGGCCAAGCTGCCTTACAGTCTGGGCCAATAACCGCATATACACGCCCGGCACCAGGAATAGTCCCAGCATCTGCCGTTCTTTTTCCGACCCGGAGATCGCCATAGGTTGCCCTTGCTTGCCTGAATGAATACGTCACAAAGACTCTAGCAGAAGCCCGCAGCCATGGCAGTGGGGCCGGTTGCACCTGGTGTTCCGTCACGTTGGCCAACTTTTATGCCGCTCTGTCCTATTTTGAATGGTGACCGGCCTGCTTTCGCATTCATCCCGACAGTGGACTCCGACACACTGAAGCCATGTCATCAGCCAATGTGAGGAGTAGACCCATGCTGAGTACAAAAGCCGTCGAAAAGCAGGTTGCCGCAGCAAACCGGGCATCAAAAACGCCGGATAACGTCAACATCAAGGCTCAACGTATGGGGTTCGAGTTTGATGAGCAGGTGCCCCAGTACTGGTTGGAGGAGAGCCCTTTTCTGAGCCACATGATGAACGCACTTTCGGTGCTCTTTCCTCAGGGCGAGCAGTTTTTTGTGGACTCTGTGCGTGCCTATCGGGATCAGATTAACGATCCCAAACTGAAAGCCGAAGTGCGGGGTTTTATCGGCCAGGAGGCCATGCACTCCCTGGAGCATATGGCCATGAACCAGCATGTGCGGGATCAGGGCATGCCGATTGAGGACATGGAAAAGCATCTCAAAGTGGTTCTGGACGCCACCAAACTGCTGCCAAAGCGCCACCAACTGGCCATTACCTGTGCCCTTGAGCACATGACGGCCATGATGGCGGATATGCTTCTGGAGCGTGACGATGTGCGTGAGGGCATGCACGAAACCATGCGCCCACTCTGGGCATGGCACGCTATCGAGGAAACCGAGCACAAGGCGGTGGCTTACGATGTGTTTCAGGAAGTTGGGGGCACCTACGCCGAAAGAACCTTTTATCTGGTGTTCAGCACAGCGGCACTAGGGGTCATGACCTCTTATTTCACCGGCCGATTGATGCTGAACGACGCCAAAGGCTTCTCGATTACCGATACCGCCAAAGGCCTGTGGCGTACATGGGGAAAAAATGGCACCTTCTCAAGCCTGGTTCCGGTCTGGCTCAGTTACTTCAAGCCGGGGTACCACCCATGGGATCACGACAACAGCGAGCTAATCGCACGTTTCAAGGAGGAGATCCAGTCTTATATAGCGCCTCAGTACCAGGGTGGGAATCGCAAAACCCTGCAGTAATTCAAGGATGCAAACACGCAGGCTGGCCATGTAGAGCCGGCCTGCCCAGCTTCAAGCCCCCGCGCTCTGCGCGTTCGCTGCAATGCCTTTGGCTTCCACTATCCCTTTCCGCCACAAACGCCATTCACCGGGTTGGTAAACATCCCACTTCTCATCGCTGGTCAGGGGCTCGGTTACAATCACGCTGACGATATCGTTCGGGGTGGTTTCTGATTCGAAATCCACAATTACGTCGGCATCCTTTAACCTCGCGGGGCCAAAGGGTGCGCGACGGGTGATGCTGGCCATTTTGGTGCTGCAGTAGGTGAACAGCCAGTCGCCGTTACTCAGCAGCAAGTTGAAAACGCCTTGCTCCGCATATCCCTGCGACAGCTCTACCAAGTGTTGTGTAATAACCTCAATCGGCTCATCCCGGTCACACTGCTTACGCAGGTGGTTGAGAATATCGCAGAACAGGGCCTCGCTGTCTGTGTCGCCAACCGGCTCGTAGAAACCCGATGATGGCCGGAACTCGGAAAGCTGGCCATTGTGGGCAAAAACCCAGTAGCGGCCCCAGAGTTCGCGTTTGAACGGGTGGGTATTGGCCAGACAAATGTCACCTACATTGGCCTGGCGGATATGGCAGATGGCCACTTCGCTTTTGATGGGGTGGGTCTGCACCACTTCGGCAAGCCGTGAGTTCGAGCTGGCGTCCACATCGTGGAAGGCCCGCACACCCTTGCCTTCATAAAAAGCCACACCCCAGCCGTCCTTGTGAGGGCCGGTGTCGCCGCCCCTACGGGTCAGGCCGGTGAAGCTGAAACAAAGATCGGTGGGGGTGTTGGCACTCATGGCCAATAGTTCGCACATAACGGGATGCGGCTCCGTGCAGGATGGGGGTTCCAGTTCAAGGATACCGCACTTGGGCGGGTATGCCAGCAGCCGGCATACCCGCCTTTCTTCACAATCCGATAATAGCGATCAGATAATCAGCTTGTTGCGGGTGAAGCGTTCCACCAGCGGCTGGTAGGCAGACCCCAGCAACCGATTAACGACATCGATACCCCAGGCATCTGGCCCGACCAGAATGCGGGATTCGTTTTTGAGAATGCCTTTAACAATGGTTTCGGCCGCTTTTTCCGGCGTGGTCATGGCTATTTGGTCGAACCCTTTACGCAACTCTGTCGCGCTTTCCAGCCTGCTCATGCGCGCAGAATTGGCAATATTGGTACGAATACCGCCTGGGTGCACACAGCTTACAGCCACTGGCTGCTTCTCCATTCTCATTTCCTGACGCAAGGATTCTGTAAAGCCACGAACCGCAAATTTTGCTGCATTGTAGGCGCTTTGCGTAGGTACGCCGATCAGGCCAAACACACTGGAGATATTCACCACGTGGCCATCACCCGACGCAATCAGATGGGGCAGGAAGGCTCTTGTGCCGTGGGCGACACCCCAGAAGTCGATATCCATAATCCACTCGAAGTCTTCATCAGACATCTCTCTCACCGTTGCCGAGAGTGCTACGCCAGCGTTGTTGATAATCACATTAACCTGGCCGAAATCTTTCACTACCTCCGCTGCATGGGCGTATATCGCGTCTCTGTCGCCAACATCCAACCGGTAGGTTTTAACCTCCGAACCCGTCAGGCCGGCGGCGGTTTCAGCAAGGCCTTCCTCGTTAACATCAGACAGCGCCAGCCTGCAGCCCCGCACTGCCAATGCCTTGGCGAGAGCCCGACCGATACCGGAGCCTGCTCCGGTGATTACCGCTACCTTGTTTTTCAGATCTTTCATGGGCATTGGTCTCTTGTTGTGTGTTGCGCCTCTTAGAGAAGATACTCTAACAACTGCGCCTGAGCAGCATATGGCCTTGCGTTTCTGTATTGCACGACGCCCCGGCCAGTCGGACTCAGCCCGAGCTTTTGGGTACAATCCACTTACCGGGAGTTCAATCTCGCGGATTTCTTTCACCCTGAACCTGCGGACTTTCTGTATGGAATGGAGTCTTACACATTTTTGGCTGATTCTGGCCCTTGCATTGGGCCTGGCCGAGTTGACGTCCGGCGTGCTGTTGCTGCTGGCATTGGCTATTGCTGCTGGCCTGACTGCTGTGCTTGCCTATGTCGGCATGTCGTTCGAATGGCAACTGGTCGGAATGGGCATGTTCTCGGGCCTGCTGGTGCCAATCGCTATCCGCTGGATCCGCCCACGGTTTTCCCCCAAAGGCGTGGCCTATGGGACGACTGGCACGGGCGTCGAACAGGGAGAGCGCTATCGCACCCTGAAGCGGGATTTCGATGGCGCTACGGGGATCAAGATCAACGGCGACTTTTATCGCTTGAAAGATGACAATACCGGCGCCACCGATTTCCCTGAGGGAACCGAAGTTATTTTCAGTCAGTTTGATGGCACAACCGCCATTGTTCACACAGCCACACACAAGGAACAGTAAGTATGGAAGCGTTTATTACACCCGGGCTGATCATCAGCCTCATTGTTGTCGCCATCGGCATTTTCATCATTGCCAAAGGGCTGGTGATCATCCGTCAGTCAGAAGTGATGGTTATTGAGCGTCTGGGCTCTTTCAACCGGGTTCTGGAAAGTGGTGTAAACATCATTATTCCCTTTGTCGAACGCCCCCGCCCCATCACCATGATCCGCTACATGCGCATGGGCGAGGAATACCACCCGATGATGACTGACGAAACCCGCATCGACCGCCGGGAAACCGTGATGGACTTCCCCGGCCAGCCAGTGGTGACCACCGATAACGTGACCGTGAAGATCAATGGCGCGCTCTATTACCAGATCATCGACCCCCGCCGTGCGGTATACGAAGTGGCCAACATGAGCCAAGCGGTAGAAGTATTGGCTAAAACCACCTTGCGTTCAGTAGTGGGCAAAATGGAACTGGATAAGCTGTTTGAATCCCGCGCTGAGGTGAACAACGCCATTCAGGCCGAAATGGAAGAAGCGGCCTCAAAGTGGGGCGTAAAGCTGACTCGGGTAGAGGTTCAGGACATCAGCATGCCGGAAGAAGTTGAAGAGGCCATGCGCCTGCAAATGGCCGCCGAGCGTAAACGCCGAGCTACGGTAACCGAGGCAGAAGGTGAAAAATCAGCCGCTATTGCCAAGGCGCAAGGCCAGCGTGAATCTGCCATTCTTAACGCCCAGGGCGACAAGGAATCTGCCATTTTGCGTGCTCAGGGTGAGCAGGAATCCATTCGCCTGGTACTGAGCGCTATGGGTGACTCTGAAGACAACAAGCAAACCGTTATCGGCTACCTGCTGGGCCAGAGTTACATCAAGGTATTGCCGAACATGGCAAAAGACGGCGAGCGCGTGTTTGTGCCCTACGAGTCTTCTGCTCTGTTGGGCTCAATGGGCATGTTCCGGGAACTGGCCGGCAGCCCGGAAGACGCCGTACGCCAGTCACTGCAGCGGGATGGCCTGCGCGGTGGTTTGGTAGGCGGTGCCAGCAACGCCTGATTCTCTGGCTTGCGTACGGACAACCTGCCGGGCTCAGCCCAGCAGGTTGTCCAACGGTTCTTCGTAACTGGCCGCGAACACTTCCATAAAGTAGGTCACTTCCGGCAACCTTTCCTGCACAAGCCTCTCTCGGATTTGCTTCTCCGCAGGCTCAAACTCGCGGTTACCCGCACGCACCTCTGCTTGGCATTTCAGCCAGGCTGACAGACGGTCTGCTGCCTTGATCAGTTCACGATCCTCATCTGGTAATTGGGACTCCTGAAGGTAGGGCGCAAAGTCCTCACGCAGGTCTTCCGGTAACAATGCCAGCAGCTCCGCTTCTGCCTTATGCTCAATATCGCCAAAAGCCTCTCGCATAACCTTGGAGTGGTACTTTATGGGCGTGGGCATATCGCCGGTTATAACCTCTGTTGCATCGTGGTACAGCGCTGCAGCGGCAATTTTGTCGGCATTCACCTGCCCGCCAAAGTGCCGGTTGCGAATCAGCGCCAAAGCGTGGGCCAACGTAGCCACTTCCCAGGAGTGGGTCGCTACATTTTCCTCTATGGCGTTGCGCATCAACCCCCAGCGCTTAATCCAGCGCAAGCGGGAAACGTATGCAAAAAAATGACTGCTGGCCTTAGGCACGCGCTGTGTTCCTTTTGAATGCTGTTATGTGCTTCATGAATGTCTTAGCGGGAATCCAGAGTAAACCCAACGATAACCTTGCCACCTTCCGATACCGTCGCATCACGGGAAGGCTCGAGCAGAAACAACTGCTTGGCTGGCACATCGTGGGTGTCTCGCAGTATATCCATCAATACACCAGCGCGGGCGCTGGCGAGATTATTCAGCGTCTCAGGCGCCAGTGATCGCTCGCCCGCAAGATACGCCTCGCGGGCCTCTTCCCAGGCCTGTTCTGTCAGTTCGACGCTTTGGTTTGCTGCCAGCTCATCACGCAGAAGCACCAGGCCATCAGCGTTGGGTGAAACACCACCGCGCACGTTCAGCAGCAGATTCGGCCGATCAAGCAAGGCGTTGCCCAAAGCCGCCAGCTTTTCAGCCTCACCCGGGGCCAGCCTGTTGGTGCCCGGCTCAAAACCTATCTGCCCCAGCTCTTCGCCACTCAAGCCCGCAAGCTCGGCAATGGAGCCCAGCATACTGAACGGCGATGTTGCCGCTTTTGCCAGCAAATTTACAAAGGTGCGCATCACCACTTGGCCCACTCTGAAATCAGGGTTACTCATATCGCCGCTGATGGGCAAGTTCACCTCAATAACACCATTGTTGTCCCGCAGCAGCGCCAGCCCCATTTTCACTGGTGCATTCACGGCGTCTTCACTGGCAATCGCCTGCCCCAAACCAAGGCGATCCATAACCACCCGGTTCGATGCGTTTATCTGGCTACCGGTAATCTCATAATCAAGATCCAGTTCCAGCTTGCCGCTGTCGATGCTATAGCCCAGATACCGCCCCAAATAAGGCGTAAGGGCAGGCAAGGAGAGGTCCTTCATCACCAGTGTGAGGTTGTTGGTTTCTTCAGCCCCCAGAGTGCCGATTGTGCCATCAAGCTCCATACTCGCACTGCCTCCTACTCGCCCTTTCAGGCTAATCTTGCCCTGTTGGGGCGACACGTTGCTAAGGCCGGAAACAGTGCCATTAAGCTGGTCAATAGAGGTTGTAAAGGCCGGCTTCAACGTGCGGTCTGTATAGTCGAGTGCGCCTTGTTCAAGCACCAACTGGCCAATACGGAAAATCAGCCCGGACTCATCCGTGGGTTCTTGCTGAGCTGGCTCGGCCGCAATATCCGTTTCAGAATCCCGGCTGATCCGGGCAAGGTTATGAACGTTATCCGTGTTGCGTACCAGATTAATCGCTGGCTGGGCGAGGGTCACCGTGCCAATTTCGAGCCGCGCCGGATGCACGTTGTACTCGATGGGCGCAAGGCGCAGCGTTTTCCATGAAACAAGAGGTTCCTTACTGTCCGGCAATTGGAGGTTCAACCCGGAAACCTCAGCAGTACCACTGAAGGTGCCGGTTAAAGGCTCTTGCTGACCATCCAGATCAAGATTTCCATCCAGCCCCAGTGTGCCGTCTGCAATTGCGAGATTGGCCGATTCCTGCAAATAGGGTTCGAACGCCGCCAGAAGAATGCCTGAGCCAGAGATGGCGGCCTCCAACGCAAATGGCTCAGGGGTCAGCTGGCCCTTAACGGATAGCTTGCCCCCGCTGCCCAGAGTCGCCTGAAGCTCATACGGCACCTGATCTTCCATCTCGCTGTTTATGCTTCCGATAGATAGCGACAGTGGTTCAAGCTCAAGTTCCGCTGGCGATCCGGGCTGCTGGTCCTGCCAGAGCACTCGGCCATCAGACACATCGATGCCCGCAAGCGACCAGCGAAACGGCCGCTGAGTTTCCGCTGGTGCGGGCTCGCCTGATTTGGAGGCGCTCTCCTCATTGCCCGCCTCATTCTGTTCGGAAAACGCTGCAAGCGAGGCAATCCAGTCAATTTCTCCCTGGTTGTTCCGCTCCAGCGCAATATCCGGCTGCACCAGAGAGATTTTTCCAACTTGGGCTGCACGAGCCCGGAGATCAAACCCGATATCCTCGATGGCGATTGAGGCTGTATTCAAACGCGCCTGTTCAGCCTTCTTATTTGGCGCAACTGCAAGATTTTCCACCAGCACCCGGCCATTCGTGGTGACAAGTTGCAGCCTATCCCCTGCTTGCAACTCGTAATCGGAACCCACGGTTACTTTACCTCCGAGCAAACCGTAGGGCAGGTAGGGTGTCAGGAAGTGCCCGAGTGTTTTGTGGTCGACCCCTGAAACAGCAAGATTCCCGCTGGAATAAAGAGGCGTAATACTGAGATTGCCTTGCCACTTGATCGTCTGATCACCTATGGCTGCCTGCAGGTGGTAGTCGCTGTTGCGATCATCCCGCTGCCAGGTGGCCAGATCACTCAAGGTAAGATCCAGCGGCAGAATGCGGAACTCTGCCATTTCTGGCTGAGTGAAATCCCGGAACAGCAACTCACCGCCGTTGATGGTGAGCTGTTGAAAGTAAATCGAGGGAGGCGACTGACCCTCCTCTGGCTCTGCGGACTCGTCAAGCGCCTCCTTTTCTCTTGCGCTGGCCGCCTGAAAGTCCCGGGCGAAATTCACGCTGTAATCGTCAAGCAAATCCAGCCGGATGAACGGCTCATCCAGCTCAATCGCCTCAAACCCGACAATACCGCGAAGCAACTCAAAGAAATTCAGGTTGATATACAGACGATCAAATCCCACGACCTTTTGATTATCACTGTCCTGGGCCGAAAGGTTCAGGGCCTCAACGCTCAATGCAAACGGGTTACTGTTGATATCACCCACCTCTGTCTGCCAGCTCATGTGTTGTTCCAGCTGATCTGGCAAAGCTCGCTTTAACCACCAGGGCAACACCAGAAAGCCCGCCAAGCTGTACAGCAGGATGAGTACAAGCGCGACGATAATCAGAATTCCGGGAAGGCGACTGCGCTGTCGGCTTTCAGCCACGTTTTTCTCCTTTGAGACGAGGGGGGCTAGAGCAAATAATCTCTCACAAGGATAGTCCGGAGAACGCCTGTTTGTCAGCCATTGTGCAGCAACCGCTGACATGGGAAACCGAACTCTATATCCTGAGCGCTCTTACCTGGCATGATTTCCAGTTAGTTTTTTACACGTCTTTTGTGGTTTTCAGTGATCGAGAGGGGGCATTTATGGACATCAGCGATATGCGTCGCGATTTTGAAAGTGAAGGGCTCGATCATGAAGCCCTGAACAACGATCCTGTGCAACAGTTCGAAGCCTGGTTCGGAGACGCGCGCGATGCTGGTATTCTTGAGCCCAACGCCATGTCACTGGCCACTTCGGGTGCCGACAACATGCCCGATTTGCGCACTGTGCTGCTGAAGTACTTTGATAACCGCGGTTTTGTGTTCTATACCAATTATGAAAGCCGGAAAGCCCACGAAATTGAAGATAACCCTCAGGCGGCACTGCTATTTCCCTGGATCGGCCTGAATCGTCAGGTGCGAATTCAGGGCAAAGTAGAGAAGGTCAGTAAAACCGAATCCCTCAAGTACTTTGCTTCGCGCCCGAGAGGCAGCCAGATTGGCGCCTGGGTTTCCGAGCAGAGCAAGGCCATCACGTCACGAGGGCTACTTGAGCAGAAAGTGGCGGAAATGAAACGCAAATTCAGCGAAGGCGAGGTGCCACTACCCGGCTTTTGGGGTGGCTATCGCGTTGTACCTGAACGCATTGAGTTCTGGCAAGGCCGCCCCAGCCGCCTTCACGATCGGTTCGAATACGTGAGGGAAGGCGATGGCTGGCTCATTCAACGACTCCAACCCTGATTCCGGAGGCGTTCTGCAAAAGCCCACCATAAAACTGTGCCATCAAACGGGGCAAGTGCCCAGCACAGCACCGAGTTGGCTGACAGACCATGAACTTGACCGATACGCTCAGCTCAGTGGCGATCGCGCGGCTGAGTTTCTTACCAGCCGATGGTTAATCCGCCAGGCTTTAAGCAAGGCAGGCTCTATGGAGCCAGACCTGTGTTACCCGGTGGAAGGCCGCCCAACGGCCGCGGCCTGCCCGGCGGGTTGGCACCTCTCCCTGAGCCATAGCCATGGGCTGTCTGCCTGCGCGACTCAATACGGCTCGCCAGTGGGTATAGACATCGAGCCCAGCAAACGACACCCGCAATGGCAAAAGGTGGTTAAACGCTGGTTCTCCCCGGTTGAACAGGAATGGCTGTTTCAGGAAGATGATTCCCAGGCGTTCCTTCAAGCCTGGACGCTGAAAGAAGCCTGGTTAAAGGCCACTGGCCGTGGCATTGCGGGCAATCTTCAAACGCTGGAGGTGCGCAGGAATTTTGAGCTCTACGGCGACCAGCCAGACGGCCTCTGGCAGGCCTGTGTATTTTATACAGAGGGGTACTTGTGCACACTGGTGTACAGACAAAACGCAGATAGTGAGGGTGGTTCATGGCCACGGATCACACTGCTGGAACCGCCCCTCGATGATTACAGCCTGAGCTCAGCGCAGGCACTGGATACGCACTGGGAGCCCATCTTTCATCGCAATATCCAGGCATAGCCACAGCATTGATACCGACTGAAGGGCCGTAGCATGGCAGTTTCGCAGGAAAATCAAACACCCCCGGAGCGCTGCTCATGGTGCGGTACCGATCCGCTTTACGTTCACTACCACGACACAGTGTGGGGGCGACCTGAATACGACGACCTGGCTCTGTTTGAAAAGCTCTGCCTGGACGGCCAACAGGCCGGCCTGAGCTGGATAACCATTCTGCGCAAACAGGAAAGCTATCGGGCTGCCTATGATGACTTCGATCCAGAGAAAATCATTCAGTACGATGATGCCAAAGTGGCGGAATTATTAGCGAATCCTGGCATTGTGCGAAACAGGCTGAAAGTGCAGTCGATCATCAAAAACGCCAAAGGCTTTTTGAAACTGCAGCAAGAAGGTACAGGGTTTTCAGAGTTTCTCTGGTCGTTCGTAGGCAACAAGCCCATTCAGAACCAGTGGTCCAGCTTTGCAGAGGTACCCGTTACTACGCCGGAATCCGAGGCTATGTCGAAGGCGCTAAAACGCGCAGGGTTCAACTTTGTTGGTCCAACCATTGTTTATGCGTTCATGCAGGCCACCGGTATGGTCAACGACCACATGGTGCATTGCCCACAACACACTCAATGTCGACTAGTGGCGCAATAAGGCCGTTCACTGCCCTTTACGAGCAGCGAACGCAGCCGGGATCTCAACCGATCAGGCGGCAACAATAGCGTAGCCGTGATTGTGAGGCTCAACCAACGCACCGTGCAACGCGATGATCGCTTTTTCGTAGTTGTCTTCATCCACCACAAACTGAAGATCCACCTGGCGCATGCACTGGTGCATAGCCAGCACGTTGATTTTCTCTTCAGCCAGGGCTTTGACAGACCGCACAAGAATGTCCGGTATTTTAATATCACTGCCAATCGCTGAAACAACCGCTACTTTGCGGGTGCTGATTTCACCGTTGGGGAACTCGTCTTTTAATGCACTCACCACACGCTTAACGTGCTTGAGCGTGCTTCCCACGTAATGGGTAATGGTGTTGGCGTTAGTGTCCTTGGCCATAAAGCGCACTTTGAACCGGCTCAGGATATCCAGGATACGGCGGTCAGAACCCGGCTCTCCCTGCATGTCCTGGTCGAACACCTCAATCGCGAACACACCCTTGGCGCCGGCGATGATCTCTACCTGCGGCTTTTCACTGACGTAATCACCGGTGATCAAGGTGCCAGTATGCTCCGGCTCGAAGGTATTCATTACCCGCAGCGGAATCTCCGCCTGGCGCAGGCCCTTGCCGGCACGGGGGTGTATGGCTTCCATACCCAGATTTGCCAGCTGGTCGGCCACGTCGTAGTTGGTGCGCCCCAACGGAACCACTTTATCGGCACCGACAATGTTGGGATCGGCCGAGCTCAGGTGATATTCCTTGTGAATGATCGCCTCGCGCGCATCGGTCATTACCGCGACCCGGCTAAACGTCATTTCACTGTAGCCTCGGTCAAAGGTGCGCATCAGGCCTTCTTTGCACTGGGCGTAGCCGGTCACAATGGGCAACTCACGGCTTAGATCTACCGCATCGAATGCCTGCTTCAGTTTTTCATCCAGCGGCAGCAATTCGGTATCGCGCCAGCCCGTAAGATCCACAAAACGAGCATTAATCCCTTCTTGCTGAAGCTTCAGGGTGGTGTTGAACGCACTGTGGGCTTCGCCTATGCCGGCAAGCATTTCCCTCACGGTCAACAGATGCTCTTCCAGCTGAAACTGGCCATAGGAACACAGGCGCTGCAGGTCTATCAGGCAGCCACGAACCCCTTCAATGCGATCGGTAATGAACTGATCCGCCTGCTGCTTGAGCATAGGGTCTTCAAACAGCTCACCGTTAATATCGGTGATGAACTTGATCAACTGGGTAAGGTCATCGCCCCATGCCCAATCCGATTCGGCATCGGCGAACAAAGCATACACGCCCGGCTCGCCGGTTTTTTTGTGCTCCAGCAACTCGTTGGTTACGCCACCGTAGGCAGACACCACGAAAATACGTTGATAAAGATCTTCTTTACTGCGGTCGCCAACAATAATGTTGTCGCGCACCGCTTCGTAGTTGCTCATTGAAGTACCGCCGATTTTCTCGACGGTATGTAATTGGCTCGTCATATTCCTACCCTGGCTTACCGTGCAGTATAAATGTCCTGGTTAACAACAGGCGTCTTAAGACGCCTTGCTCATGCTTTCCTGCATGATTTCATCCACACTCTTTGCCAGCAATTCGGCCCCCAGCTTCAGGTCGTCCTTGCTGGTGGTCAGCGGCATCAGGCACTTGATCACCTCATCATTCGGGCCGCTGGTCTCAATGATCAAGCCGTGCTCAAACGCACGCTTGGTAACCGGTCCGGTAATGTCAGCATTGGTCGCTTCAATGCCACGCATCAAACCACGTCCTTTCATTTTGAACTCACCCGGATACTTATCGCAAATAGCCTGTAGCGCATCGCCAAGTACCTGGGTTTTTTCCTTCACTTCGTTGGCAAAGCTGTCATCTTTCCAGTAAGTCTCGATGGCAGCGCGGGCCGTAACAAACGCCATGTTGTTGCCGCGGAAGGTACCGTTGTGCTCACCCGAACTCCAAATATCCAGCTCAGGCTTGAACAGCACCAGTGCCATGGGCAGGCCATAGCCGCTCAGGGACTTGGACACAGTAACGATATCCGGCGTAATGCCGGCAAACTCAAAGCTGAAGAACTCGCCGGTACGGCCATTACCCGCCTGGATGTCGTCCAGAATCAGCAGCATGTCATGCTTCTTACACAGGGCTTCCAGACCCTTCAGCCACTCGGCGCGTGCGGCGTTCAAGCCACCCTCACCCTGAACCGCCTCAACAATAACAGCAGCCGGAACCTCAACACCGGAAGAACCGTCTGACAACAGCTTGTCCATAATGGCCAGGCTGTCTACGTCTTCACCCAGGTAGCCGTCGTAGAACATGAAGTCCACATTGCTCAGGGGCGCGCCAACACCACCGCGATGGTGTTTGTTACCGGTTGCAGCAACGGCACCCATGGTTACACCGTGGAAACCATTGGTGAACGAAATAATGCCGGTACGGCCTTTTACCTTACGGGCCAGCTTCAGAGCAGCTTCCACACAGTTAGTGCCTGTGGGGCCGGTGAACTGCATTTTGTAATCCAGCCCGCGGGGGTCAAGAATGTACTTTTTATAGGCTTCCATGAAGCCTTGCTTGGCGGTAGTGAACATATCCAGGCCCTGGCTCACGCCGTCGGACTCGATGTACTCAAGCAGTGCTTTTTTCAGCGTATCGTTGTTATGGCCGTAGTTCAGCGAACCCGCACCCGCCAGAAAATCCAGGTACTGCTTGCCGTCTTCCGTGTAAAGATGCGCGTTCTTGGCGCGGTTAAAAATCACTGGAAAGGCGCGGCTGTATACGCGTACTTCGGATTCAGTAGACTTAAAAATTTCCATGGTTTTTCCTCTTGGCCTTCTGGCCCTATCAATTGAATTCTGTGGTAATAATTCTGTGCGGCCCGCAACTGTGTCCGGTGATGTTTGGTCAGGTGGGGGATTCAGGAGCTCAGGGCTTTTTGGTAAAAGGCCCGATACGCAGCAGAAATTCGGAATCGGCATTGCCACCGAAATGAGCGCCTTTCTCGAAGTGCTCGTGGTGCACAATCTCTGCGCCCATATCCCGTGCAAACGAGCGGAACAACGCCCAAGAGGCCTCGTTATCAGCGGTAATCGTGGTTTCCATGTGGGTAACGTTTTTGCACGCATCCCTGGCCACGATTTCTTTCAGCATCCGCTTGGCCAGACCTTGCCCGCGACCCTTTTCATGAACGGCAACCTGCCATACGAAAACGGTTTCGGGTTTTTGGGGAGGGGTATAACCGGAGATAAAACCAACCAGATCGCCGTCTTTCTCCGCAGCTACGCCTGTATCGGCAAAATCGCTGCACTGCAGGAGGTTGCAGTAAATGGAGTTGGCGTCCAGTGGAGGGCACTCTGCTACCAACTGGTGGAGCCTGAAGCCATCATCCTTTGTTGGTTTGCGAAGGGTGATGGCGGTGGTATTCGATCCTTCAGAAGTCATAACTTAAGTGATTCGCTCTTAAAATTAAGCGTCAAATTATATAGACCACAAAATATATTTCAAGTCTGGCCAGGGAATTACACCCCGGGAAACCCTTATACCCACCCTAAGAATAGCCTAAATTACTGCATTCGCCAGCGCCTTAAAGATTATGGTGCTGAGGGGAAAACAAGGTCGCAAGGGCTCAATGAAGCGCCTTCGAGGAGGCGCTTTCGATATGAGATTGCTGCTGGCGACCCCGCCGGCCAAAGCTGATCGAACCGCTCCACCCACGCACTGACATTAAAATCTACAGGCATCAGGTCCACATGTATCCCGCCGCCAGAAATCAGCCCAGCCACAGACTCAACTGTCGATGCCGTGCGGCTTATGCGAGTGACCAGCCCTCTGGCATCCCCGCTCAAGTTACCCATGCCAGATGAGCCGTTATTTGCCACCACACAAGACCGCCCCTGAGCGCCGCCAGACCAGAGTACTGGCAGGCACGTGTGGGTTGAGGCTATTACATCCGCGCCAGATTCCCGAAACCACTCATCAAGACGGCCCTGGTTACCAGCAGCAAAGGATTCGTAGGCCAACCCCCAGCCTGCCAAAGACTCCGGATCGCCATGCAACACCAAAACCTTTAGTCCTCCAAACATCATGCACTGATATCTTGGGAGAGCGGCTAAGCGCTGCTGAATATCGGGGTGTGTTGCGGCGAGATTTTGCAGCCTCGACATAATCTGATTAGACCGCTCAACCACACCCTGATCTACAAACTCAGGGTAAGCACAACCACACCCGGCACCCGCACTGGGAGTAGCCAGCTCAAAATCTACATTACCCAGAATAGCCGTGTGCTTCAGCACCCGATTGTTGATATCGCGGAAGAGCTCGTTACTGGCGTTAAACCAGTTAAAATCGCCGTTGAACACCAGCTTTACGCTGCTCCCTTGCCGCTCTTCGGCGAGCGCCATCTTCTCAATTTCATCCAGCGCAAACGGATTGCCGTAGAGCCCGCCAATTACATAAATAACGTCTTCGGCCACCGGCACGGGATCTGCGCACAAAGAAGCGGGCTGGTAACGATAAGCCAGAGGACAACTGCGGCCTTCTGTCATCGCGCCTCTCCGGCCGCCAGCGTTTTTCCGGCCAGAAAGCGCACCGCCAGCGGCAAGAAGAAACCAACGGTGCATATCAGAAATCCGTATGCATTAACGCCCAACAGCGTGGCGTACTTGCCACTCCCAATCGCCCAGCTCGCCGGAATAAGCCCCGCCGCC
Organism: uncultured Marinobacter sp.; assembly: GCF_947488835.1. Classification (GTDB taxonomy): domain Bacteria; phylum Pseudomonadota; class Gammaproteobacteria; order Pseudomonadales; family Oleiphilaceae; genus Marinobacter. The sequence goes on from NZ_CANLBK010000003.1 coordinate 278,453, forward strand.
AAAAGAACACCAAGCCCAAGGCCTGTCCAAAAACTGAGATGAAAACTCCACGGCGACCAGCGGGTGAACCCATAAAACAGAAACACCGGAGCCAATCCCATCACCATGGTGCCGGAAACGGTGGTGGCCTTGAGAATATCCGTACCGGCGAACATAGGCAGGTTGCCAATCACCGCAAACACAACCATCACCACCGCACCCACACGCATACTCGGCAGCCGGTCTTTTGCACCTTGCACCAGCCGTGGCAAGTCCACTGCCAGAGACTTGGCCAACGAAGTAAACGTTGAATCCAGAGTGGAACCCGCAGACGTCATCATCACTACACTCATGAAAAACAAAGCCGCCAGCCCCAACGATTGCCCCACAGCCACCGGCGCATTGCCCATAGCTTCAATACCGTTAAGCCGCGCATGCACCCCCACCAGACTGAACAAAAACACCGCCACAAAGCCCAGCAAGCCCGCCACCACAAAACTCTTGAGCATGGTTTTTTCCTTGTTCACAAAGGCACGGTCCGTCAGCACTGGGTCATGGAAGGGATAACTGAACATCTGCAACAGAGCCACCAGCAACAAATCGAAGCCCGCGTTCAACCGGAACTCACCCTCGCTCAGCAAAGCGGAAGAATCGTTGGCCGGGATAATCATGAACAGCACCGCACCCAGAAAAAACACAAACACGAACGTTTGAATCACATCCGTAAAAATCGAAGAACGCAGCCCGCCCTTCAAGCTATAGGCCAGCGTAAACGCCGTGAACACCATCGCCGCAAGGTAATACTCAAACTCCCCCGGAAGCCCGAAGTAACCGCCCACAACCGCCGTGTTGCTCCACACCTCGTTATACAACCGAATCAGAATAGCCGCCGCAAACGCCAACCCTGCAAGACGCCCAAACCGCGACGTAAGAAAATCCTGCAAGCTCCGCGCACCCGTCTGAGTACGAATCAGGTAAATGACATACCCGGCCACCGGAATCGAAAGCCAGTAACTGGCATAAGCCAGCCCGCCAACCACCCCGTAATCCGCCCCCAGATTCGCCGCATTGGTCACCGACTTGGCAAAAATCCAACTGATAAAAATACTGGCCGTAAGCGACCACTGACTTACCGGATTACCTTGATCATCCGCACCCTTGTAAAACGACTCCGAGTTCCTGCTCTTCGGCGACAGCACATACATAACCACGCCATAAACCAGCAAAAACCCCCAAAACAGCGCGGCCTCTGTGATATTCACTGTCGTCTATTTCCTCAATGTGTTCCGGGATTCCCATAATTTTTTCAGCCTGGGAGGCTAGCAAGGTGTTCCCGCGGTATGGGGGGTGACGTTTTATTTTCTTGGAAAAATAACTCGCTGCGCTCAGACATCTTTTTCTGGCGAAAATAAAACGTCACCCCCCATACCGCCAACTCCCATGCAAAAAATCAGACAGGCGCCGAACAACTAGCCCCATAGCGATAACAAGAAAAACACCGATGGTGCCGCAACATAATGCGCTCCGCCATGCTCTCCGCCAGCGACCCACCCAAATCATACTCAGGGTCATCATCCACCAGCGTGCACGCATAAACCCGCACTGAATCACCTTTCTTCACCAGCATCCGCGTATAGGTACACATGAAATGAGAGCGGCTCTGAGGCGTTGGATACTTCTCCATGCACCCCTCAGTAATCTCCGGACTCCCATCCTCCGAGCCCGGCGTACCCAAATCAGGGAACGCCGTAAACGCCAGATTCTCCGGAATCTGCCACTCGCGGAAAATCCCACGGAACGCCGCCTCTACCTCAGCAGACACCTCATTGGCATCCGTCTGCCGCGCAATCGAAACCTTAAACCCCTGCTCAATCAGCCAGTGAATACCCTCCAACGCCTGATCAAAACTCCCCTCACCACGATCCTTGTCATGGCGAGCACGGTCAGGAAAATCCAGGCTAACGCGGAAATGAATCGGGTAGGGATTATCCAGCAACGGCAACACCTGATGCCGACGCTTGAGTAACGGCTCAGTGGCATTGGTCAGCACAAAACAGGGCCGGTGCTGACTGGCGTAATCCAGAATGTTCACAAAGTCGCGAATCACGAACGGCTCGCCACCGGTGAACGAAAACTGCTCCACACCCATATCAATGGCTTCGTGAATGAACGGCTTCACATCGCTCAGCTTCATGCCGGGAATACGGCCATCGCCGGGATGGCTGCCCTCAAGGCAGAACGGGCAAGCCAGGTTGCAGGCCGTACCCGTGTGAATCCACAGCTCTTTCAGCTTGTCTGCATCAATGTAACCCCGAGGGTCGCCATTGCGAGTGTGAGTCCAGCTGTCATGGCCTCTGGGTGCCAGCACTTCTACCGCTGGTATGCGCTGCCTGGCAGGTCGTGTTTCAGTCAGGGGCATGGATGCTCCTTGGTGCTGTGACACTATGGCGTCACGTTTGAAGTGTCGGGCAGGCGGCGCTGATTTTTGCCTCGCCGCCAGCCGTGTAATTTTTCCAACAGTTTGAGAACGCCCTCGGGCGCATTCGCACGCTTCCACTCACCGGCAGCGTACTTGGCTGATTCGTTCCATGTGGGATAAGGGTGAATCGTGCCCAGAATCTTGTTCAGCCCCAGGCCGTGCTTCATGGCCAGCGTAAACTCCGCGAGGATTTCACCAGCGCGGGAACCTACAACCACCGCGCCGAGAATCTTATCCTTGCCTGGGGGTGTGAGCACTTTGATGAAGCCGTAGTCTTCGCCGTCTGTGATCGCCCGGTCGAGATCATCCAAGCCGTAACGGGTTAGCTCATAGGCCACGCCTTGCGCTTTCGCCTCCGCCTCACTGAGTCCCACACGGGCCACTTCCGGCGAGGTGAACGTAACCCAGGGCATAACCCGGTAATCCACCTTGAAGCGCTTGAACTGCCCAAACAAACCGTTTACTGCCGCATACCACGCCTGATGCGCCGCCGCGTGGGTAAACTGATAAGGCCCAGCCACATCGCCACAAGCAAACACGTTGGGATAGCGCAGGCTCATATCGTCTTCCACAGCCACTGCACCATTGGGCAGAGGCTCCACGCCAATCCGCTCCAGATTCAGGCCAGAGGTGTTTGCAGTGCGGCCTACAGCCACAAGCACCTGATCGAATGGAATGCGCACCCGCTCGCCCTTGTGGTCGCAATAAGCAACTTTCTCACCCTCCTCCATGCGGAACTCCACAGCGGTATGGTTCAGGCGCAGATCAATACCGTCTGCTTCAAACTGCTGCTTGATCAGAGCAGAAACGTCTTCGTCCTCTTTCACCAACAAGCGGTCGCCACGCTGAACCTGAATAACCTTGGTGCCCAAGCGCACAAAAGCATGGGCAAGCTCAGACCCAATAGGCCCACCACCCAGAATCAACAGTCGCTCCGGCTGCTCCTCCAGATCCCACAGCGTGTCTGAGGTCAGCGGGCTCATATCCTCAAGCCCGGGTATTGCAGGCATAGCCGGCTTACCGCCCGTTGCAACCACAATACTGCGTGCCGTGAGGCGCTCGGTACGGCCATCGTTGTGCTTTATTTCCAGCTCCCAGGGGGAAATAAAATTCGCTTCGCCGAAAATGCAGTCCACACCCAACTTCTGATAACGATCGGGGGAATCGTGTGGCTCAATTTTGGCAATTACGTCCTTAACCCGACCCATAATGTTCTTGAAGGAGCCCTTCACAGGCACAGATTCCAGCCCGTAACGGTTGGCATGGCGCATCGTATCGGCAGCTTTGGCACTTCGAATCAAGGCTTTGGACGGCACGCAACCGGTATTCAGGCAATCGCCACCCAGTTTGTGCTTTTCAATCAGCGCCACCTTGGCTTTTACAGCAGCGGCAATATACGCCGTCACCAAGCCCGCTGATCCGCCGCCTATCACCAGCATGTTGTAATCAAAGGATTCCGGCTTTTGCCAGCCAGAGTAAACCCGGCGACGGCGAATAAAGCCCACCACAAACTTGGCAATCAGCGGGAAAATGCCCAACAGGGCAAACGAGAGCAACAGGTCTGCAGAGACAATATCGGCAGTAGATTGGATCTGTCCCAATTGGGTTCCGGCGTTCACATAGATAAACGTGCCGGGCAGCATCGCCACCCAGCTTATCAACGCATAGGTGCGCAGCTTCATGGAGGTAAGGCCCATGGCCAGATTGATCAGGAAAAACGGGAACACGGGCACGAGCCGCAGGGTGGCGAGATAGAAAGCGCCGTCTTTTTCCACACCCCGATCCATCTTCGCCACGGTTTCCCGATAGCGGGAGCGCAATGTATCGCGCATCAGGAATCTGGCAACGAGAAAGGCGAGGGAAGCACCCACAGTAGACGCCAGGGAAACCGCCAACAGCCCATAGGTGTTGCCAAAAAATGCACCCCCGGCAAGAGTCATAATAACCGCGCCGGGCAGGGACAGCGCCGTCACTACTACATAGATAGCCGTATACCCTGCAACTGCCAGCAGGAGGTTGCCCTCAATCCACTGTGCCAGGCTCGCCTGATGGGACTGCAGATTAGCCAGCGTCAGCAGTTTATGACCGTCCAGGCCAATAAAAATGCCAACAACCGCCAGTATGACCAGAATCAGTATCAGCTTGCTTCGATTCATGTTTGCGCCTGTAAAAAGTGTATAAACCTATACGTTGTTATTACCCAGACACGATCACTGACTGAATGTTACAACGTAAAGAAACTGAATTTTTTCGGCCACTACCCAAGGGTTCCGGAACTTTTCCGGCATCTTAAACACTATAGGGTATGCACAGCCGGTCGTTTCGGGCTCATATTCCAACAATCCAGTAACCTGAAGAGTGGCCCACAACATAGGAACTTCTTCGCCATGGGTACCGCAGCACATACGGAAACCGAGCTCTCGCTAGTCGAGCGCATGAAAGAGGGCGACCCGTCGGCTTATAAACACGCTGTTCGTCACTATTCTCCCAGCATGCTCGCCGTTGCCAGATTCTATCTTGATCATGCAAACGCAGATGAAGTCGTTCAGGACTGCTGGGTATCCGTAATCGATGCCATACAGAAGTTCGAAGGTCGATCTGGCCTGAAAACCTGGTTACACCGAATTGTTGCCAATCGATGCAAAAATCAGATTCGGTCGAGCAGCCGTGAGGTGGTAACAGATTTTTCCGATAGCCTCGACCCCGATCTCGCCAACCGATTCAAACCGTCCGGCCGCTGGAAGGCACCACCCCAAGCTCGATTTCACGAGTCTGCCGAGGCGCTTATGGAAACCGAAGCGCTCAATGACTGCCTCGACAAACACCTGTCCGCGCTGCCGGAAACCCAGCGTTCTGCCTTGATGCTATACGAAGCCCATCAACACGCTTCCGGTGAAGTGTGTAACATTCTGGATGTCAGTGCCTCTAATCTACGGGTACTCTTACACCGTGCCCGGCAAAAGGTATTCCTTATGGTGGAGGCTTTCCAGGAGACAGGCGAATGCTAATGTGCAGGGATCTGGCCAGAATCGCCAGCGATTACATTGATGACGAACTCGGTACCCGACAAAACCTCTCAGTAAAAGTACACCTGATGATGTGCAAAGGCTGCCGCACGTTCATCGACAACCTCAGAACCAGCACAGAGCTGATGACATACCATTCATCGTTCAAGGTAGACGAAGATTTTCTGCGCCGAATTGATGAGCGAGTAACAGACGCACTCAAGGCCCACCAATCCGGCAAAAGCAATCAGGATTAAACCTCTTCCGGCTGCTGATGCTCAGCCACGACAGCCCTGGCCCCAGCCAACTGGCGGCGCTCCTGTTCTGCCTCCAGGCTGGCTGCCCAGCCCTCCACATCAATAGGAATGCTGCCGGTAATTTCCAGCGACCGGTCTTCCAGCACCTGCCCCATATCTTGCCCGCCTTGATCAGCGACAACGGCATCCCGATGGTAAAGCAGGGCTTCAATCTGTGGCTTAAAGCAACGAACCATCGCTCCCAACCATCGGTTAACGGGCAGGCTTGGATAAGCATGGTCGATGTCAAAACGATCCAAAGCGGACACAATGACATCTGCTGGCAGCCAGCTTTCATCGGTAACCCAACGATTCACTGCAAACAAATCAGTTGGGTAGCCCCAGGCATCCATCGATACTGCCACCAGGTGAGCCACCCGGTCTTCCCCCCTCGGGCCCAGCGCTGGCTCAACACCTTCAGGCAATGCTCCAGCACGCAAAAACAGGTGGAAGTGCCCATGCTCCGGATGGTCATCCCGATGGGCATGGTAGTAATACTGGGATGCCGTCTCCCGATCATAAACATCGTCGTTCGGGTAGTGGTCCATCTCATAAAAAGCCCCTTGGCCTTTCAGCACTTCACCCACAATATTCAACCCGCCTTTTTTCAGCAGCCGGTAGCTTTCGCGGATATCAGCAATGGCACCGAGGCAGCTTCGCAATTGCGCGTCATCAAGGTGTTCCAGCACTGGAATCGGTAATTGGGTCATGGTTTTCTACCTCCCCCGCTGAATTTCTCCCATGTACGCAGTCAGTGCGGCCAGCTCCTTACTGCCCCATGCCAGCGGATCGGCAGCCATGGGCTGAACCATGCAAATCTGAACCATCTCATCCAGATGCACTGAATCCATACCAAATATTTCCCGAGCCATGGCCACTGAATGCGGATAAGCCTCGGCAAAGGTTGCCTGGTACCCGGCGCCATCGTTATGACAAGAGGCACAAGCAAGACCGTTACTGCTAAGGGACGTATCGTTGAACAGCGTTTTGCCCAGCGCCATCAGCTCTTCAGGGTCGCCCTGGTAGGGTTGATAACCTACAGGACGGGTCACCTTCTTCGCAGCGCAAGGGTTAGGCTTGGCCCCGCACTTTCCGGTGGCCCCACAGGGGTTACACTTTTTGATCGCGCACGGATTACAGCGCTTGGTCGCGCAAGGGTTTTTCGTTGCGCAGGGATTCTTCGAGGCACATGGATGCTTCTTCATGGCGCAAGGGTTACAGCCTGCCTTACACCCCGCCTTACAATGTTGCCCAGCCCGACATTTATTCTTGCAGGGCGAGCAGGGACTGCTCCCCGCCACTGCCATGCCACCACTGCCCAGCATCGTGGTCATCAACAAAGCAGACCACAACCCGGTATGCCTGTGTTTATATGAAACTTGAACTTTCTGTGCAAAAGGATGAATAGTAGACATGATCTGACTCCCCGCCCATGGCGTTATTTCTGGGCCTTCTGAGCCCGGCACCGCCTGAAGAGGCGGCTAGAAAATAGACACACAACATGGGAAGTTATTACAAAGCTGGCTTTCACACGGCCATTAACCGCCTTGAGTCCAACCGGAGTGAAGAATGTTCCTGAACTGGCTGGCGAAGCATCTTGCCGCTTACCTTACCAAGCAAGTGGCGCAACATTCCGTGCCCGTCTCAACATGGGAAGCCTTGGCCAAAGCGCTCAAGCCGGGGGATGTTTTGCTGGTTGAGGGGAATACGCGCATCAGCGTAGCCATAAAGTACCTGACCCAGTCGACCTGGTCTCATTCGGCTCTCTATCTGGGGCCGGATGCCGGTTTGGGCTCTTCCGAAGATGGCGAACCCCACACGCTGATTGAAGCAGATCTGGAGCTTGGCATTCGTTCTCTGCCTCTGTCCTTTTACCGCAATAGCCATACCCGTATCTGCCGCCCTGTAGGGCTTGATGACGAGAATATTCACATGCTCACCGAGTATGCTCTGGGCCGCTTGGGTAATCAGTACGATCTGAAAAACGTATTCGATCTGGCTCGCTATCTTATCCAGACACCGCCGGTTCCGTCACGGCACAGGCACAAGCTGCTGGCGTTCGGAAGCGGCGATCCTACACGGGCCATCTGCTCCACCTTCATAGCCGAAGGGTTCCAGCGCCTGCATTACCCAATACTGCCAACGGTCAACACCCTGCCTGCAAACGACCCCAATTGCCGGGACTGCATTCGCGAGCATTATCGAATCCGGCAAACATCCTTGTTTACGCCAAGGGATTTTGATGCATCCCCGTATTTCCAGATTATCAAACCAACACTGGAAAACGATTTCGACTTCCGCACAATCGACTGGGCAGATCTATAAGCTGCCCAGTCGCCATGGGCCTTAACGCAAATCCGGGTTCAGCGTGTAGGTTCCGGTCACTCTCGCACTGGCCAACACATGGCCCTTCATGGCCTTGCGCACATCTTCGCCATCAAATTCCCCGGAAAGCCCAAGAGTCTCTACATCCAAAGCGTGCACTTCGTAGTGGTAGTGGTGCAGTAACTCATCGTTCCAGGGCGGGCAGGGGCCGTCGTAGCCGAAGTAGGTGCCTGCCATGTCCGGGTTTCCGGCAAGGAATTGGGTGAAATTGTTCACCCCACGCTCGCCAAACGGGCCGGAATTTCCGCACTTACCTTTAGGCGTAACGCCATCACTGTCTTCGCCTTCCGGAATGCGACTAACACGGGCAGGAACATCCACCAGCAGCCAATGGAAAAAATCCACCCGTGGAATATCCTTCGAAATGGTTTTGCCTTCCTGATTCGCATCATCCGCCACGCTGGGCACATCCGGGTCGAACATCATAATCACAAAGCTTTTAGTGCCTTCCGGTACATCTTCCCACGACATTCCGGGGTTCCGGTTAGGGCCAAAACTCATCCGGTCTTCCGGGTGGAACACGCCGAACGCGAATAAATCCGGGATCGGTTTGCCCTCTTCAATCCCCTCAACGTTCAGTTTCATGGTGCCTTCTCCTGTCAGTTATTGCTGTTATTAGCTTAGATATATTCTACCGATTGTGCCTGAGGCTAACGCATTCTGTGATAAAAGGTTGTATCAACGGTATCGTACCCATGTCTACAACGACCGTTCAGACATTATTTAAATGGAGCCAAGATGAGCGAACACAAGCCCGGCCAGCCGCAACAACCAGAGAACCAAATGGACGAAGATGCCATCGCCTTCGCCCAGGGTATTTTTGAACTGGCACGCAACGGTGGTGCCGGCCCCCTCAGTATAATGCTCGATGCCGGTGTTCCGGTGAACATGCGCACCAGTAACGGCGAAAGCCTGCTCATGCTTGCCGCCGGCAACGGCCATGCAGATACAGTGCAACTTCTGCTGGAAAAAGGCGCCAACCCGGAATTACAGGACGCAGAGGGCAATACTGCATTAAGCCTCGCCCGCGCCAATGGCAACCAGAACGCGATCAAGCATCTGAACCGCTAGCACCCCGGATTTTTCTCAAAGAGCAACGCATGTTCAACAAAGGCGATATTATTCACCACAGTCGGGATAAGCTCGGCAGCATTTTGGTGATCGACTACCGCAAGCACCGGGTACTAACCTTCAACTCGGTGTTTGAGCAAAGCAAAATCGACCGGCGCTACCCCCAGGTTCCGGTGCACGAATACAACCGCGCCATGTTTCTGCCTGCGGCATTTAAACGCCCGCAACACGTCACCATACTGGGGCTTGGCGGCGGCGTAATGGCCAGCGCGTTTCACCATCTGTTTCCTGAGTGCCACATACACGCGATTGAGCTGCGCGAGGCAGTGCTGTACGTGGCCCGAGAATACTTTGACCTGCCCGACAGCGCGCGCCTGAACGTAACCATTGCCGATGCACGTGATGCCCTGAGCAACATCCCTGAAAGCAGTACGGATTTAATTCTGGCCGACCTGTACAGCGCAGACCGTATGAGCCCCGCACAGGCGCAACGCCAGTTTGTAGAAGCTTGCAGCCGGGCCCTGAGTGACCATGGCTGGTTGGTGCTGAACTACCATCGCTCCCCGGATCCGGAGGGGCCTTACTTCCGCCAGCTGAAAAAGCACTTTGCCGTGTTACTGGTTTTCAAGAGCAAAACCAACAACACCATCGTGTATGCCAGCAAACAGCCCTTCGAGGCCATGCATCCGAAAGATCCCGCACTGGCCAACCTCGAAAACCGCCTACCCATTGGTTGGAGCCAGCTAATGAGCAAAGTCAGCCGGCTTTAACTTTATGGAATGTACCGCTGGGGCTCAAGCCCACTTTTCCTGCGGTGCCGTGTAGCCCTTGAACCCCTCTATCAGAGCGGCCGGCGTATCGGCCAACACAATCATGTCGAGGTATTGCTGCTTAACGAACCCCGAAGCCACCATGGTTTTCACCATATCGAGCTGCGCGTTGTAGAAGCCTTCCACGTTATAGAATGCGCAGGGCTTTTTATGAAAACCAAGCTGCCCCCAGGTCCAGACCTCAAAGATTTCTTCTAAAGTGCCAATGCCCCCAGGCAGGGCCACGAAGCCATCGGCCAACTCCGCCATCTTCGCCTTGCGCTCATGCATGTTGTCGACAACAAAAAGCTCGGTAAGGCCCGGATGCGCCAATTCCCGGCTAACCAGATGCTGCGGAATCACACCATAAACCTTACCGCCACTGGCCAGCACCGCATCGGCAACAACACCCATGAGGCCGACATGCCCACCACCAAACACCAGATCTATCCCGTTATTACCGAAGTACTCACCCAGCTCTCTGGCCTTTTCAACGTATAGCGGCTCATTACCTGAACGGGAACCACAGTAAACTGCTACTTTCATATCGTTCTGTCTCTTGCTGTGTTTCAAATAATATATGGGCCTTCCGACCAATTGTGCAGGCTGCCCGCAGCGCGTTAGTATTATCCTCGCAGCATCCGTATCCTACCTGTAAGCCACCCACAGTGACGACAGCCAAGCGTTTTTCTGCAAGAGCGTTTGGCTTTCATTACTTAAAGGTCTGAACGCTATGGATAACCTTCATCACATTGTGGTGGTCGGCGGCGGTGCCGGCGGCCTCGAACTTGTTACCAGCCTGGGCAGAAAACTCGGCAAAAGAGGCAAAGCCCGCATTACCCTTGTTGATGCCGGCCTGACCCACGTGTGGAAGCCCCTGCTGCACGAAGTGGCCTCCGGCTCACTGGATGCCAACTCCAACGAAGTGAACTACCGGGCCCACGCCCGCAGGCACCACTACGAATTCCAGCTCGGCCGCATGAATGGCCTCAACCGTGAGGCCAAAGAACTGGTGATCGCCCCCTTTTTTGATGAGGAGGGCATTGAAGTAGTACCTGAGCGCCGACTAAAGTACGACACGCTGGTGATTGCCGTAGGCAGCACTGCTAACGATTTTGGCACTCCCGGTGCACAGGAGAACTGCCTGTTCCTCGACAGCCTGAAGCAGGCACGGCGCTTCCACAACCTGATGCTCAACGCCTTTTTGCGCAAAAACCACGAAGCCATGCAAGGCGGGGCTCACGCCCTCAACATAAGCATTATAGGCGCAGGCGCCACAGGGGTTGAGCTGGCTGCAGAACTGCGAATGGCATCACGGGAACTGCCCGTTTACGGCATGAACCACCTGAAAGCCTCCGATGTATCCATTACCGTGATTGAAGCCGCCGACCGGATTCTACCAGCGTTGCCGGGGCGGCTATCGGCGGCCGCCACCAAAGAGCTAGGCCGCCAACACGTGAAAGTACTCAATGGCCAACCCGTAAGCGAAATTCGCCCTGGCCTTGTGGTACTGAAAGACGGCACCGAACTGCCCTCAGAAATGACCATCTGGGCCGCTGGCATTAAAGCGCCTGCATTTTTGGCCGACCTCGACGGCCTGGAATCCAACCGCAGCAACCAGCTAATAGTGCACCAAACCCTGCAAACCACCCAGGATACAGACATATTTGCCTTCGGCGACTGCGCAGCCTGCCCGCAGCCGAATTCTGACCGCCCCGTAGCCCCCCGCGCTCAGGCGGCACACCAGCAGGCCGACACCCTGTTCAAAACCCTGTGCAACCGGCTGGAAGGCAAAGATGCCGTACCCTTCGTGTACAACGACTACGGCTCGCTGATCAACTTCAGCCACTACACCACCGTAGGCAACCTGATGGGCAACCTGTCTGGCCGCAGCATGTACATTGAAGGCAAGGTAGCGCGGCTGTTTTATGTATCGCTATACCGCATGCACCAGGTGGCCTTGCACGGCTTTCTGCGCACGGGCGTGATCTGGTTTATGGATAAGATTAGCCGGGCGATGCAGCCGAGGATGAAGTTGCATTGATGGATTAACTGGAAGGTGGACTGGCGAGGCTAGTGAAATGGCAACAAGGAAGCAGTGGTCAGAGTTTGATCGTTTGGTTGCTCTTGGGCTTTATTGCGAACTGCCCTTCGGCAAGTTCCACCAGCACAACCCTCGCATTATTCAGGTGGCACAAAAGCTAGAGCGTTCGCCCAGCTCCGTTGCTATGAAACTGAGCAATCTTGCCAGCTTGGATCCAGTTATAACAAGCTCTGGACGCAAAGGGTTAGCAGGAGCTTCGCAGGCAGATCGAGATTTATGGCAGGAATTTAGCGAGCAGCCTTCCAAAATCATGCCAGAGATCGCCACGGCTCTTGAAAGCCTTGATAAGGCAGTTCCCAAGGACTCAGAAATTAGCGAGCTAGATGGCTATCGTGGGGAAACTGCCACCGCGATCATCCAACGTCGAAAAAGCCAAAACCTATTTCGCAAAGCCGTGCTTTCAGCTTATGACAACCAATGCTGCGTCACGGGCATTGCCGACCCACGCTTTCTCGTTGCCAGCCATATAAAACCTTGGGCTGAAGATGTGGACAATCGCCTAAACCCTCGCAATGGCCTGTGCCTCAGCACCTTTTTTGATCGTGCCTTTGATATTGGGTTGATTACATTCTCCGACGATTACACTCTGATCGTTTCCTCTGAACTGGAAAAACAACAGAGCAACAACCATATTCGAGAGACGTTTTTAGAACGAAGCGGCACAGCGATCGAGCTACCAAGCAAGTTTTCGCCATCACAAAACTTTATACGCTGGCACCGTGAGAGCCTATTTATACAGTGAGCAATCTAGGAGTGTGAGGTGCCCGATATGGAAAGCTGCATTTCAGAAATTGAGCTGATTCTTAAACAGCGATATGGCGTTTCATTCACGGATATCGGGATCGAAGGCGAAGAATGGCTGGATCGCTTTGGCGACCAGCCATTAGTGGATGCTGTGGAGGCGTATGCAGCCAAGTATGGTTTAACGCCACTAACTTCTAAAGATTTTATGCCCTCTTCAAAATAACGCTCATTGGGCTGCTGCCTTCGTGGCTTTGGTAGTCCATTGTTCCGTAGTACGTAAACGGAGCTGCTTTTTTGTTTTGGAGCTTGTTGCCACGCACGAAAAGATGGATCGTCAGTCCTAGCTCTGCATGGTTTATTAATTCCCTACCACGCTTACTCTCGGGTGTTGTGCTCCTTTGGCTTTGCCAGTGGAACAGTTTTTCATCAATCCAATGATCCACGTAGCGATGGTTCTCCGCCTTACCCTGTTTATTCAAAGTCACTAACAGGACATGGGCGTTTGCATCGGCCAAGAACACATGCCCGCTCTGCCAATTACCCGGGTTAAACTCGGCTCCAAACAAGCCCGGGATATCTTCCCGCATAAAACTCTGGCCTACGGCTAACTCTAGCGGATCAATCACCGCCTCAAGCCGCGCAAACGTCCGAAACTGCTCACTCAGCTCAGGCGTTACCAAAATATCGTCATAGCTCGGATTCTTAGCTTTTAAAACATATTGGCCTTGAGCCGTCTTCTCGACCATGCGCAGCAGATATTGCGTGTCGCCCGTTTCATCCATGCGTTCAATAGCTAGCGTCTTGCCTGTAATGCTGCCAGCTTGGTCTGGATTGATCTGTTCCAGCAGCAAATAATCGCCACTGTGAATTGGATGTTTGCCGCCATTCATCGAATCACCCGATGCTTGCGCGATAAAGTGCCGGCTGGGGTTCAGTCGTCCATGGCCTTCGCCAAGATGACGGTACTCTTCGGCCTCCGCAGAACTGCTTCGGAAGTGTCCGCAGGCGATTTTCAATGTAGGGAAAAATGGCAGCTCGGTACCTAGGGCATCATTGCCCGGGAAAGCAGACACGCTCTGATCAACCGGCTCTATGTTGCTCCGTGCCTCGTAGCTGGCTAGCCGATAATCCACCAACTCCTGAACCAATGCGGTGAAGGCATCTATCTGGTCACTCTCAAACGTAATAGCGGTAGTAAAGTGACCATCATTAATTTTGAAGAATTCTGCTTTCTTGGTGTTCTCACCGATCCATGCCTTGACTGGATTCCTACGCCAATAAGCCTGCCAAGCCCTTGGTTCAGGGCTTTCCCGCATATCTTCTGGCAGTTCCCCCAGCAAAGAACGACGACGCTGCAGAACTTTCAAAGACTGGCTGGCTAATGCAGCCAATTCTGGCGGGTTGCGCCAGCCATCCAGCTCTTGAAATGCCTCAAGCAGAACCATTTTGAACGACTTGGTCATGGCCGTTTTTTCAAGTTCAGTAAGAAACGCCGTTTGCTGCTCTACAAGCTTAGATTCCGTCTCGTCCAAGTCCTCCATGTGCGCCACTAGCGCAAACCAGTGGCTGAACTGTTTGCGCAGTTGAGGGAGACTGGCACCAAAGCGATAGAACTCCGTGAGCGTTGGACGGCGGCCAAGGGTGTCCCGCAGCAAGCGATAGTCTTTCTCAGTGCCCTCTCCATCCAAGGACTTCAAAAAATCGATCAGTTGCAGGTCGTAGTTGATGAAGCAGCCGTCTGGTAAATCCAGTTTTTGAGTTTCTGCCTTGCGAGCATACTGCGCCAACTGTCGGTGGTTCATGTCCGCGCCCATCAGCGCCTGAGGCTTATGCAAAAAGCCTTGGTGGTTACCGATAAAGTCTAAAACCACCAGTTTGTCTTTGCCTTCTGCTTTACGGAGGCCACGGCCAAGCTGCTGCAAGAATAGGATTTTCGATTCCGTTGGGCGCAATAGCATCACGGTATCAATGGTCGGCAAATCCATGCCTTCGTTAAACAGATCTACCGAAAACAGTACGGCCAACTCACCAGCTTTCAGTTGTTCCAAAGCCTCGCCACGGGATAGTTCAGACCTACCATGAACTGCGGCAGCAGCAATTCCTCGTTTCTGGAACTGCTCAGCCATAAAGTCTGCATGGTTGATCGAAACACAGAACGCTAATGTGCGCTCTTGCCGGTGCGCCTGCCACACACGCTCGGCATGGCGAGCACGGCCTAAGGTGGCGAGTTTATGAGCCAGTTGATTGGGATCAAACTTACCGTTACGCCATGGAATTTCCGCGTAATCGACGCTGTCGTCGTAAATTCCATAGTAGTGAAAGGGGGCCAACAGCTGACTGCGGATGCCTTCAAACAAGTTGTGAGCATAAACTAGATTGTCGTCGCACAGAGAAAGAATATCCGAGCGGTCGGTCCGATCTGGTGTGGCGGTCAAACCTAACATGAACGTGGGGGCGAAATAGCTCAGCAAGCGGTGATAGGTTGGTGCCGCGGCATGGTGAAATTCGTCCACCACAATGTAATCAAAGTGCTGGGGTGCAAAGCGCTCTAAGTGGGCCTCTTTTCCCAGAGTTTGTATCGAGGCACAGAGCACATCCACAGCCATATCCCGCTGTTTACCCATATAAAAGCCCACACGGCTTTTGGGACGAATGCGGATAAATGTTTCGGCTGCCTGATGAAGAATTTCCTCCCGGTGGGCAACAAACAGAACTCGCCTGGCACCCATTTGCGCCGCATCAAATGCAGACAACCAGGTTTTACCCAAGCCTGTCGCCAACACCACCAAACCTCGGCTATATCCTTCAGATCGTGTTTCGCGCAGGGCTTCTAACGCGGCAGTTTGTACCGGCGTTGGCTCTGGTGGATCTTCAACTTCGTGGCTGCCAGCTTCCATAGGGCGAGGTGGGAGAACTCTTCGAGCTTCGTACTCATCAATCCAACCATCTGACAAAGGCAGGGTGTTGCGGTGGCGAAATAGCTCCTCAAAACGGCTCAGCGCTTCAAAAAAGCCGTTATCGCTGGGGTAGTCCACTCGGTAGTTCCACTCCAAGCCATCCTGAAGCGCTTGGCGACTGATATTACTAGAGCCGATAAATGCCGTTCCCTGCCGCGCCGTTTCATTGCCAACATAGGTGAAAATATAGGCTTTAAGATGAAAGCTTGAGCCTGCACTTTCATAGACCCGAACCTGCGCGCCCCTCTCTTGCAGTAGCATTAAACTGCGCAATGCTTCCGGGTCGGTGATGTCCATATAATCACTGGTTAGAACCCGAACTCGCGCTGGCAGTTCGTCTCGGGCAAGTGCACTCAGTAAGTCGGGGAGCAGCAATTTCAATCCGGTGGATTTTACGAATGCCACCGCCATATCAATCTCACTGGCTTTATTGATGCTGGCACAAAGGTGCGGAAGGAAATGCTGGTGCTTACCGCCCGTAATCAGCTTGTCGGGCGTTGCGGCCTGCTTATGAAAAACCCCATTCACCCAATACTCATCCCGCCCCGGCCTGCGATCTGCTGTCTGCCAGGTGGCTATCTTCTCAAGCCCCGGTAGAGCACTTGCCCAGCTTTCAAGCTGAGCCTCTGTCGCATCGGTAAAGTGCCTGCCGTTGTGTTCGCGCTGGTGTTCACCACGCTTAAAGCTCAGGTATAGAGCGCCGCCTGGCTTCAAGGCTTGCCATAGTTGGGAGAGTGCTTGGGGTATCTGTTGCAGGGGAAGGTGGAGCAAGCTGGCGCAGGCCCAGATGCCATCGTAGGCCTGATGTTCAGTAACCTGGCTGAACGTGCGAACAGAAACCGGGTGATTTATGGCTTTGGTCGCCAAAGCGGCCAGCTTTTCGGAGGCATCAAAGGCTGTAACACGATAGCCGCGGGCCAAAAACTCCCGGGAATCTCGCCCGGAACCGCAACCAGCATCTAGTATGTGGGCATTTTCCGGGAGGTGTGGCAAAAATGCATCGTACAGTGCGGACATATCTACATGCAGCGTTTCGTCTATAAACTGCTGCGCGTGCGCGTTGTAGTAGGCAACCGATTGGCTCATGCCGAGAAGCGCCCTTTTGATTATCAACGAAGATCAGTGCACGACCAGTCTAGTCGTCGGTATTGGAAATTGGCAGGTCATGCTCACTGATAAAATACCGGTTCTTGCCCGCTCGCTTCGCTTCATACATGGCTGCATCGGCACTTTGCATAAGGCCTTCGTTGGTAATTCCAGCACCGCGAGCAACCACAATTCCAATACTCACACTCACCCGAGCAACCCCTTCGGGCATATAAACGGGCGCTGCAACTGCCTGAATAATCTTTTCAGCCACTGTTGTGGCATTTTCCGGTGAGGAGACTTCCGGTAGCAATACGATGAACTCGTCTCCACCCATACGCGCCACTGTGTCTGTCTCACGAATGCTGCTCTGCAGCCTCGCCCCGATTTCTTTTAAAAGGCTATCACCAGCATCGTGGCCAAGGGTGTCGTTCACTTCTTTAAAGTGGTCAAGATCAAGGAACATCAGCCCAAGATAGCGGGAATGACGCCTTGAGAGCGCAATAGCCAGGCTCAACCGATCGTCCAAAGCTCGCCGGTTGGGAAGGTCAGTCAAAATATCCTGATACGCGAGTGTGTGAATTTTCTCCTGGTACTTTTTCATCTCGGAGAAATCCTGGAATGAGATCACCACCCCCTCATCGCCAGTATCGCTGGTTAGCGGAGCAGCATTCAGGATCACCGGAATGGTGGCCTTATCTTTTCGGCGAAACTCCTCGTCTTTACTGCGGTATAGCTCGCGGGTATTCATCACGTTGAGGATGGAACAGCTGGTTTCATCTCCCTCATGCACGTGGAATACATCGTGCCCTTGTTTGGTGACCATTTCCTCGGAACTCCAGCCCAAAATTCGCTCAGCTTCCGGGTTGATATAGGTAACAACACCCTCGCTATCCATAACGATCAGGCCATCTCCAAGCACGCTGGAGATTTTCCAGAAGCGCCGGGCCTGCTGTGCGTTTTCGCGCCTTAGCTGGCGGCGATTGTGGAGGGAAAACTGGAAATAGAACGTCACCACTAATATCAGCACCACACCAATCAGGTAAAAACCAACTACCCATGGGTGCGTAAAAAGTGCGTTCGTCGGTAGTGTGCTTGAGGGTAAAAACGCAACAGCCTTCCAGGCGTAATCCTCACTTCCTTCTGATGAATCCAGCCCCAGAAGCGGGTGAACCGTTTCAAACACAAAGAGGCCTGCCGGCGTATCAATATGGCCACTTTCACTTTGTGATATGTGTTCCCATGCTTTCGGATACTCTCGCTGAAATGCAGAAGGCAAGCCAAACATGAAGCCCCACTCGTCGTTTTCATCCGGAGCAGATAACACGCCACCCTCGCTGTTAAGCAAAAATGCCGGGTAGGTTTCCCCCATGCTCTGCCTGAAGGTGTCCAGAAGCGACTGGCCTAGCATATTGAGAATTACAGTACCTTGCTTTTGGCCACCATCACCAAACACTGGTACACCAAACCGAACCATAGGCAGGTAGGGGGATTCGACCTGGCCGTTCTCAACATTCAAATCGAGAGGGGATACGTACACATTGCCCTCAGGCATGGCCAAGGTGCCAGTGAAATAGTAACGGGTGCCTTTAGACTGCAGTTGGCCATCAGGGGTAGTTACGCTGCTACCGGATGAATAATCCAGCCGAACCAACTCAGTTCCATCAACGTCGAGAAAGCGAATCTGGTTGTAGATTGATTTTTGCTCGAGCAGGACACGAAACACCTGCTTAAGCCGCACTTTGTCAATGTCAGCGCGAGATTGATTGAATGCCTCGGTCGCTGGCAGTTTTGACACTGTGCGCAGGTCATTCGCGGCGTAATCATAGATTTGGGTGAGTAGCCCGGAGGTGAGCCTAACTTTGGCCTGCTCAGCAATTTTTAAATCCGCGAGCTGTTCGCTTGCCTGATAGGTTAATGCACCATAAACAACAGCTGTAAATGCCACTGCGCAGAGAAGGCCCGTGATCAAGGCCGATTTAACATACCCTTGTTCTTTTATTCCGATACCTGACATGTGTTTCCAAAAGTGCTTTATTAAAAAGAATGGAAGGGCTGACTCAGTAATCTCAATCGTTCTCTTCGGGATCAAGCGCTGGTGTAGTAGCGGCTACAATCAAACCGTCCCTCACAAAATCCCGCAAAACAATACCATAGGTGCCATCCGGCACCTCTTTGGATATATGAAAAACCTGATCTCTCTCGTCTGTTGGGCCGGTTTTCAGGTCCAGCATCCTGGCCGGTGTCACTGGTAATTTATGGGCATTCCGTACCATCAATACCTTGGGTTTGAGCTTATGGTCAGGATCACTCTCTACTACTATCCCTACCTCTCCATTCATCATTTCAACAATGGAGCCAGGTGGGTAAATCCCTATCATCTGGATAAACGCATCGGCCAGTTCCGCATCAAACTGAGTTCCGCGATTCTTGTGAATAATTTCTAACGCATGCATGGATGCCAGGGCTTTTTGGTACACCCGCTTACTGGTGATTGCATCGTAGGTGTCTACCAATGAAATGATCTTCGCAAAATAAGGGATTTTTTCAGCCGGCAGGCCCCGCGGGTACCCTTGGCCATCCACTCGTTCATGATGAGAAAAGGCAACATCCACGGCGGAATGCAGCGCAGCGCCCGTGCTCATCAGTATGGTTCGGCCATGAACTGCGTGGTTTTTCATCAAATCAAATTCGTCGGCGGTCAGGCGCCCTGGTTTGTTCAGAACTTCGTTCGGTATTTTGGTTTTACCCACATCGTGCAGCAGGCCGCACAACGCCAGGTTCTGAATTTCACCCTTTATCATGCCCAGTGATTTGCCAAACGCAGCCGCCAGTATGGACACGTTGATGCAATGCTCTGCGGTGTATTCATCCTGGTTTTTGATTCTGGTGAGCAGCATCAAGGCGTTCTCATTACGTAGAACGCTCTCCACACAACTGTTCACAACCGCTCGCGCGTTGTTGATGTCCAGAGCACGGCTTACCCGCAAGCCAGACATGATGGATTTGGCCGTATCTTGAGCCTCTTCAAATCGCATGCTGACGGTTTGAAGCTCACGGCCCACACTCACTTGATTAATATAGGAAACCCGCTTTCTCGGAATAACCCGAGCCGAGCCGGGTTGCGGTGTTTTTGCCTGTTGTTTTTTGCTTTTGAAAAAACCGGTAAGGCGATTGGAGCCGGGCTTTTTTTCTATGGGCTCGCGGTGTCTTTCAGCCACGCCCTGTATAAACACATACTCACACTGGCGGCGCACAGCGTGCAGCTGTGTCATATCGTTGATGATAAACCCCTGAACCAGGAAGTCTGTGTCTTCCCAGGGTCTATCCAGTCGGATGACGTGCATTCCGACTTCCAGGTCAGCGACATCGACCTGGGTTTCAATAAGCTCAACGTATGTGCCGCGCATGAGTTTTTCTCAAATGTGAAATTTCCAACATCAGCGCCAGGCAGTTTATATGTAAAACGTGCTTTGGGTCTGTTAAAAACGGTTAAAACCTGTACAGTTTCACGCTATACCTCCACAGCAGGCTCGAGTTTGTCGACCGTCAACTTCGCCAAAATAGACAACTCATCCGGGCGCTGGTTGGCATAGGCAATGATTTGCTGCTTCATGCTACGAGCCCAGAATTTTTGAAGGTGGTCGGCTGCTACATCGGTTACCTTTTCGTCGTCACCATGGTGCAGGTTATTGGCGATTATCTGGTCGAGCATCTTAATCAGGTTGTTCAACTGCTGATCACTCACAACTGTCTCTCCTGAGCCCTTTCCTCGCCACGGGCATAGATTACGTGGCGGCCGGGGCGAGCAAATCCGATAAGGTTCATGCCACTTTTTTCGGCTTCGCGAATGGCCAAAGCAGTCGGGGCGGATACTGCCACCAGGCTGCCTATGCCCACGTTGGCGCTTTTCTGCACCATTTCAAAGCTGGCACGGCTGGAGATCAGTGCAAAGCCTTCACTGAAGGCTTGTTCGCCATGTTCCCGTAGCCGGGCGCCGATCAGTTTATCCAATGCGTTATGCCGGCCTACGTCTTCTCGCGCCATTACAATTCTGCCCTGAGAATCGCACCAGGCTGCACCGTGGGTAGCACCGGTTTGCAGTTGCAGTGGCTGGTGTTTTTTCAGGTTGGTCAGTGCTTCTTGAACGATTTCATCACCGGGGAGCGGCTTCGTCG
Organism: uncultured Marinobacter sp.; assembly: GCF_947488835.1. Taxonomy (GTDB): domain Bacteria; phylum Pseudomonadota; class Gammaproteobacteria; order Pseudomonadales; family Oleiphilaceae; genus Marinobacter. The sequence goes on from NZ_CANLBK010000003.1 coordinate 299,546, forward strand.
CCACCTTTTCAAGGGTTCGCACCACATGAGCAAGGGATTCTGTACCGCAGAGCCCGCAACCGGTTCGGCCTGCCATGTTGCGGCGTTGCTCCCGCAAGCGGGCATAGCAATCGCCGGCAATGTGCATTTGCACCTCTATGCCGTCTTCGCTGGGTTTTATCTCGATGCTGAACAGCTGGTCCGGCCGCTGCAGAATGCCTTCGCTCAGGCTGAAGCCCAGGGCAAAGTCCTCAAGATCACAGGGCGAAGCCATCATCACCGCATGGGACACTCCGTTGTACACCATAGCCACGGGTACTTCTTCCGCAACCAGATCGTGGGAGCGCGCGCCCTTGATACCGCCACGCACATTTACCCAGGCCTCGCTCACTGCTGGTGGCGAGGTTTTGCCAGGTGAATCAGCCACAGCCGCTGGCCTCTGATTACTTGAGAGTAGTTGCATGGCTATTTTCCTGCTTACTCATGGCCGGTTTCAGCAGTGCCTGCTGGCGCTTGTCGAAATCCACAAAATCCCGTTGCCAATCCGATGGCTGGGACACTTTTTCTACCTGAACGGCGGTTACCTTGTATTCCGGGCAGTTGGTGGCCCAATCGGAGTTGTCGGTGGTTACCACGTTGGCACCGCTGCCCGGGTGATGGAAGGTGGTGTAAACCACGCCCGGTAGCATGCGGGTACTCAGCTTTGCCCGCAGCACAGTGTGGCCAACGCGGCTGCTGATGCCCAGCCAGTCACCGTCTTTTACGCCGCGCAGTTCTGCATCGCTGGGGTGCAGTTCCAGCACGTCTTCTTCATGCCAGTCGCTGTTACTGGTGCGACGGGTTTGGGCGCCAACGTTGTACTGAGACAGGATTCGCCCGGTGGTTAGCAGCAGCGGGAAGCGACGGCTAGCGCGCTCTTCACTGGCCAAATACTCGGTTACTGCAAACCGGCCCTTGCCGATAGGGAAATCCACCGTGTGCATGGTGGGCGTGCCATCCGGGTACTCATCGTTGCAGGGCCACTGAATGCTGCCCAGCTGCTCCAGCTTGTCGTAATTCACGCCGGTAAACGTGGGGGTTAGCGATGCAATTTCATCCATGATTTCAGAAGGATGGTTGTAGTGCATGGGGTAGCCCAGAGCGTTAGACAACGCCATGGTTACTTCCCAATCTTCCATGCCCGCAACGGGCTCCATCACTTTGCGCACGCGGTTGATGCGGCGCTCCGCGTTGGTAAACGTGCCGTTCTTTTCAAGGAAGGTGGAACCCGGCAGCAACACATGGGCAAACTTGGCGGTTTCGTTCAGGAAGATGTCTTGCACAATCAGGCAGTCCAATGCTTTCAGCGCCGCTTCTACATGCTGGGTGTTGGGATCTGACTGGGCAATATCCTCGCCCTGCACGTAAAGAGCCTTGAAGCTGCCAGCGATGGCTGCGTCAAACATATTCGGAATGCGCAGCCCCGGTTCGTTATCGATGGGCACACCCCAAACAGCTTCGAAGCGCTCACGCACGGCTTGATCGTTCACATGCTGGTAGCCCGGCAACTCATGGGGGAAGGAGCCCATATCGCAGGAACCCTGCACGTTATTTTGCCCGCGCAACGGGTTCACGCCGCCACCCTCTTTGCCAATGTTGCCCGTGGCCAGCGCCAGGTTGGCAATGCCCATCACCATGGTGGAGCCCTGGCTGTGTTCAGTCACGCCCAGGCCGTAGTAGATGGCACCGTTGTCTGCCTGTGCATACATGCGGGCAGCCTCACGAACCTTGTCTGCCGCTACGCCGGTTACCGACTCTGTGGCTTCAGGGGAGTTGCGTTCTTCCGCAATAAACCTGCGCCAGGTGTTGTAGGCCTCAGTATCACAACGGCTGTTGATGAACGCCTGATCTTCCAGGCCTTCGGTCACAATCACATGGGCCAGGGCGTTCACTATGGCCACGTTGGTGCCGGGGCGCAGCGGCAGGTGCAGACCTTCCTCGGCATTGGGCGTGTGGACTAAATCGATTCGGCGCGGATCGATTACGATTAGCTTGGCGCCTTGGCGTAAACGCTTGCGCATCAGCGAGCCGAATACCGGGTGGGCATCCGTTGGGTTGGCCCCGATCACCATGATGGTGTCGGCCTTCATTACCGAATCGAAGGTCTGAGTGCCGGCTGATTCACCCAAGGTGGTTTTCAGACCATAACCAGTAGGGGAATGGCATACCCGTGCACAGGTATCGGTATTGTTGTTACCAAAGGCGGCGCGCACCAGCTTCTGCACGAGATAGGTTTCTTCGTTGGTGCAACGTGAGGAGGTAATGCCGCCAATGCTTTCACGGCCATACTCGGCCTGAATGCCTTTAAGTTTCTTCGCCGAAAACGCCAGTGCTTCGTCCCAGGACACGACTTTCCAGGGGTCGTTGATGGAATCTCGAATCATCGGCTCGCGGATGCGGTCGTCGTGAGTGGCGTAGCCAAAGGCAAACCGGCCTTTCACACAAGAATGGCCGTGGTTGGCTTCGCCGCCTTTGTACGGAACCATGCGCACCACTTGGTCACCCTTCATTTCGGCTTTGAACGAGCAGCCCACTCCGCAATAGGCGCAGGTAGTGACTATGCTGTGCTCGGGCTGGCCTTCTTCAATTACGCTCTTTTCCATCAATGTGGAGGTAGGGCAAGCCTGCACACAGGCTCCACAAGACACGCACTCGGAATCCATGAACGGGTCGTTCTGGCTGGCAACGACTTTGGAATCGAAGCCGCGGCCTTCAATCGTCAGCGCAAAGGTGCCCTGCACTTCGTCGCAGGCTCGCACGCAGCGTGAGCAGACAATGCACTTGCTGGGATCGAAGCTGAAATAGGGGTTGGAGTTGTCGGTTTCGGCGTCCAGATGGTTCTCGCCGTCAAACCCGTAACGCACTTCCCGCAGGCCCACGACGCCGGCCACATCTTGAAGCTCGCAATTGCCGTTGGCCGGGCAGGTAAGGCAGTCCAATGGGTGGTCGGAGATGTACAGCTCCATGATGTTGCGGCGCAGTTTCGCCAGCTTGCCGGTTTGGGTGGTCACGGCCATACCTTCGGCCACAGGCGTGGTGCAGGAGGCCGGATAACCGCGGCGGCCTTCAATCTCTACCGCACACAGACGGCAGGAGCCGAAGGCTTCCAGATTGTCGGAAGCGCACAGTTTGGGGATATTGATACCTGCCAATGCCGCTGCGCGTAATACCGAGGTGCCTTCGGGAACCGTGATATCACGACCATCCACCGATATGGATACCAATTCTTCTGAGAGACTGGGCGGTGTGCCCAAGTCCCTGGAAAAAGAGTCGAAATCAGGATTCAGGCCGCTCTTGCCAGGCTCGTAGCTTTGAGTACTGGGGTCATAGTAGTGCAACATATCAAGCCTCCACCTGGCGCGGGCTGGCCATCAGGTCTTCTGGGAAATATTTCATAACGCTCTGAACCGGGAAGGGGGTCATGCCGCCCATGGCGCAGAGGGAACCGTCCACCATGGTTTCACACAGGTCTTCCAACAATTCCAGATTGCTGTCGCGGTTTTCGCCAGCGCGGATGCGATCAATCACCTCCACACCGCGCACCGAACCAATTCGGCAGGGGGTGCATTTGCCGCAGGATTCAACGGCGCAGAACTCCATGGCAAAGCGGGCCTGCTCGCCCATGTCGACAGTGTCGTCAAAAACCACCACGCCACCGTGGCCAATTCCGGCCCCGAGTGCAGCGAAGGCTTCATAGTCCATGGGGGTGTCCCATTGGCTTTCCGGCATGTAGGCCATCAACGGGCCACCCACCTGCACAGCTTTCATAGGCCGGCCGGTAAAGGTGCCGGCGCCGAAGTCTTCCAGCACGGTACGCAGGGTAGCGCCGAAGGCCAATTCAATCAGGCCACCCTGTTTGATATTGCCCGCTAACTGAATGGGCAAGGTACCCAGCGAGCGACCCATGCCGTAGTCGGCGTAGGCTTTGCCGCCGTGGGCCATGATGTAAGGTACGGCCGCCAGCGAGAGTACGTTGTTTACCACTGTGGGTTGCCCGAACAGTCCCTTGATGGCGGGCAGTGGCGGCTTTGAACGTACCAGCCCGCGCTTGCCTTCCAGGCTTTCAAGCAGGGAGGTTTCTTCACCACAAATGTAAGCGCCTGCACCAAGGCGAACTTCCAGCTGGAACGAGCGGCCACTGCCGCACACGTTATTGCCTAAATAGCCTTGGGCCTCAGCTCTGCGAATAGCGTCGTTCAGCATCGTTTCAGACAGAAGATATTCCGAACGCACATAGATAAAACCCAGAGTCGCACCTACTGCCAAACCAGCAATGGCCATGCCTTCAATCAACATGTAGGGGTCGCATTCCATTACCAGGCGATCAGCAAAGGTGCCGGAATCGCCTTCGTCGGCGTTGCACACCACATACTTTTGCTGGCCATCCGGCTCATCCAGCACGGTTTGCCATTTGATACCTGCGGGGAAGGCCGCGCCACCACGGCCACGCAGGCCAGAGGCCTTTACTTCATCCACAATATTCTGGGGCGTGAGTTTCGCGGCTTTCTTCAGGCCGGCGAAACCGCCGTGGGCAACGTAATCGTCAATGCAGACAGGATCGGTGATACCTATGCGCGCAAAGGTCAGGCGCTGTTGCCGTGCAAGGTAGGGGTGTTGTTCGATATCGCCCAGAGACAGTGGATGATCCGGTTTGCCTTCAAACAAGCCTGCAGCCACCAACTCTTCTACCTGCTCAGGTTCTACCGGGCCATAAGCTACTCGGCCCTCGGGTGTTTGCACTTCCACCAAGGGTTCCAACCAGAAGAGCCCGCGGGAACCATTGCGCACCAGGTTTATTTCCTGGCCTTGCGCTGCGGCTGCGCGCTTTAGTTCTCGCGCTACACGGTCGGCGCCCAGAGAAAGAGCTGTGGTATCGCAGGGCACATACACTGTCATTGTCATTGGATTTGCTCCTGCCTTCATTTTAGCTGCAAAACAGACGTGGTGAGTTTGTCCGCCAGCTGGTCGAACTTTTGAGGGGTCATTCGGCCGACCGTTTCATTGTTTACGCGAATAGAAGGGCCGCAGGCGCAGTTGCCCAAGCAATACACCGGCTCCAACGTGAACTCGTTGTCCGCGGTGGTTTGGTGATAGTCCACGCCCAGCTTTTCCTGAACGTGTCGTTCAAATGCGCGGCCACCTCGGGCCTGACAGGCTTCCGCACGGCACACTTCCAGCAGGTTGCTACCGGCAGGGCGAGTCCGGAAGTGGTGATAGAAACTGATAACCCCATGGATGTCTGCACGGCTCTGTTGCAGCATTTCAGCAATAATGGGTACAGCGCCGTCTGGCACATAGCCAATGCGATGTTGTATGGCATGGAGAATGGGTAAAAGCGCACCAGGCTTGTGCTGCAAGGCTGCAACTTCCTGTCGGATGATGTCAGGGCTCCAGCCCTCGGGCAGATTCGGCACCGATGCGCTATGATTAGCACTCTCTGACATATGCATAATTGTTCCTACCTGTTTTTATTCTGATACAGTAATAAAGCTATCTGCAGCCAAATTAGCACTCCCTGCACAGCTAAGGAATATGAACGCAAATGCATAATAAAAAGCTGGATATCGCCCCTGCCTGGGTGTTTCGTACCGACTCAGATGAATTCTTCGAGCCGGTTCTGTTTCGTTTGCTGGAAAGCATTCGCGATACCGGCAAGCTAACGGTTGCGGCAGCAACTGCAGGGGTCTCATACCGCCATGCGTGGAACCTTCTGAACCGGGCTGCGGATATTCTGGGCCTGCCTCTGGTGGTTATGCGCAAAGGCCACGGTAGCCAGCTCTCGGCCCTTGGTGAAACGCTGTTATGGGCAGAGCATCGGGTGAAAGCCCGGCTGGGGCCGCAAATCGACAGCATGGCGGCGGAACTAAACGATCAGGTTCAGCAACTGCTCGCGGGTGCACAACCCACTCTGCGCCTGCATGCTAGCCACGGGTACTCGGTGGCACTGCTGCCGGAGTTTTCACAGCAGGTAAACATCAACCTGCAGTACAGGAATCCGGAAGAAGCACTTACCGCGCTGAACCGCAGCGAATGCGACGTGGCGAGCTTTCACCTACCAACCTGCCCGGCGCTTGCCCAACAGATCCTTAGTCACTACAGACGGCATCTGAGCGACAAAAACCACCGCCTGATCCGCTTTGTTACCAGGCGCGAAGGGCTGATGATGCGCAAAGGTGAGTATGAGGACATCCGCACGCTAAAGGATTTGAGCGAATCCGGGCTCAGTTTTGTTAGCCGGGACCGCCATTCCGGCACCCGAGTTCTCTTTAACCTTTTATTGAAACAGCAAGGCCTCGCCGAGAGCAGCATTAACCGCACCCCTCAACAGGAGTTTACCCACACTGCCATTGCCGCCTTCGTAGCCTCCGGTATGGCAGAAGTGGGTTTTGGTGTACAGGCAGCGGCAGAGCAGTTCAATCTGAACTTTATTGAGTTGGCTTGTGAGCATTACATGTTGATCTACCGCCAGGATCGCTTGCCCACTACCACGCTGGAATACCTGACCACACTGATGAAATCCCCGGCACTGACAGATCGCATCAACACGGTGCCGGGTTATGAGCCAGACAACCCCGGCGAAATAACCACCTTTGACGCACTGATTACCCGCTGACATTGAGGAACACTCTTACTTGTCTATCGGACTCGCGATGGGCAAACTTGGACTAGCCCACTCGCGCTTTCGCCATTTCCCGGCAAGCCGTCACATACGGAGTTCTGATGGATCCAATGCTCACCCTGGTCGGTGCTCTGATGCTTGTCATCAGCATCCTGTTGAGCCCGCTTTCCAGCCGGGTAGGCATGCCGGTCCTGCTTGTTTTCCTTGCGGTGGGCATGATGATGGGCAAAGACGGCCCGGGCGGCATCGAATTCGATGATTTCCAACTTTCCTTCCTTGTAGCCAGCCTGGCGCTCGGCGTTATCCTGCTTGATGGCGGCATGCGAACCCGGGCTGAAACCTTCCGCGTTGGCCTGAAACCCGCCATGTTGCTGGCTACGGTTGGTGTTGCCATGACAGCACTGGGGGCGGCACTTGTCGCCTGGCTTGTGTTCGATCTGAGCTGGATGACGGCACTGCTGGTGGGCGCAATCATTTCATCCACCGACGCGGCAGCGGTGTTCTCGCTGCTTCAGGGGCGCGGTCTGCACCTGAATGAGCGGGTGAGCGCCACTCTGGAAATCGAATCCGGCAGTAACGACCCCATGGCGATCTTCCTGACGCTGATGATGGTTACCCTGATTGCCAGCGACGGCGATCACGCCATTCAGGATTCACTGATCCTGCTGTTCAAGCAGTTCAGCATCGGTGGGATTGGCGGCGTCCTTGGCGGCTTTCTTATTTCCGAATTGACCAACCGCATTCGCCTGATGCCATCACTCTATCCTCTGCTGGTAGTAGCCGCAGGCATTCTGTTGTTCTCCGTTATTAACCTGTTGGGCGGCAGCGGGTTTTTGGCAATCTATCTTTGCGGCGTAGTGATCGGCAACCGCAAGGTTCGGATGATGCCGATGATTCTGCAGGTACACGATGGGCTAGCCTGGCTGGCTCAGCTTTGCCTGTTCCTGATTCTGGGGCTGCTGGTGAACCCCTCCGACTTGCTGCCTCTGGCAGGCGCGGGCTTGGTACTAGCGCTGGCGCTGATTTTTGTGATCCGGCCATTAACCGTTCTGGCCACTCTTTGGCCTTTCGGCTTTAATCGCAGGGAGCTTGGCTTTATAAGCTGGGTGGGCTTGCGGGGTGCCGTGCCGATCGTGCTGGCACTATTCCCGATCATAGCCGGCCTACCGGAAGCACAGCTGGTGTTCCATGCGGCTTTCTTTATTGTTCTGGTTTCTTTATTGGTTCAGGGCACCACAATAACACCGCTTGCGCGCCTGCTGCGCCTGGAAATCCCGGCAAATGGCGAGCCTTTTCGTCGTTTGCCACTCGACGCCCCAGCTGCGGGCGACCACGAACTGATGCTGTTCCCATTGCGAGGCGAGAACTGGGAAACCCCAAGGTTACTGAGCCAACTACGCTTCCCTGAAAACACGGCTGTTGCCGGAGTGTTCCGCAACCGGGTATGTCTACAACCGAAGGCCGATCTGGAAGTATCCAGTGGCGACATGGTGGCCATGTTCGCCACGCCCAGCGTGCTGAAAGAACTGGGCAAAGCACTGAGCGGCCGTCACACGCCGAAGTATCTTGCGGAAAGAGCTTTTTTCGGGGACTTTGTGCTGAACGGCGATGCGCTGCTTGGTGATGTAGAGCAAGTATACGGCATCGCATTTGATGAGTTGGCGCCCGAGTTGTCATTGGCTGAATGTTTTGCCAAGCGCACCAAGGGTCACCCGGTTGTTGGCGATACCGTTGTTTTGGGGCCAGTCACTCTGGTGGCAAGGGCAACCGAAGCCGACCAGGTTACCAAGGTGGGTTTAAAAATGGATAAGTCACAAAACGTGTGATCTATGCACGGGATAGCTATAAAAGTTAACAAAACCCCTTAACAACCCCATGGGCGGTTATGTTATAAACTGAACTGCATAAAGATTAATCATTGGTAAGTTTAGTATATGGCTATTCCCCGCTTATTAACCCGGTGTTTTCTGGCACTTTTTATTACGGCATGCTTTCCGGCCTATGGCTCAGAGTTGCTGGCCAGAGCCGACACCTACATGCCGGTCATTGAGGACTCACCAAGCGATTCCCTGGTGGTTAACAAGGTCTTGGTGAAGAAAGGGCAACGGCGGCTCTTCCTGATGAATGGGGAAGAGATTGTGCGCAGTTACCGCATATCACTGGGAGACAACCCCAAGGGCCACAAGCTCTACGAAGGCGACGAGCGCACTCCCGAAGGCGACTACACGCTGGATTGGCGCAACCCGGGCAGCGACTTTTACAAATCCATTCACATTTCCTACCCCAGCGAAACCGACCGTGAGATGGCTGAAAACTGGGGCTTGAGCCCGGGTGGCAGCATTATGATACACGGCCTGCCCAATGGCTCAGAAGACATGGCTTTTGCCTATACAGGTCTGGACTGGACCAACGGCTGCATTGCCGTTAACAACCAGGAAATGGACGAAATTTGGCAGCTGGTCAACGATGGCACGCCAATACGCATCCTTCCCTGACGACTTTTCCGTGGTACAAATATTAAGTTGTTGTCATATCCTAAGAAAATATACATATACTGAGTTAACAATTCCTCTCAGAGTGTTTTACACTGTTTCACGACTCCGGTAGTCAATGCCTATCGGGCCGAAGCTATTAGAAAGTCGTCTATACTGACTTTTGAAACACCAGGAAATAACTCGACCAATAAGGGGATTTACAATGCGTAAACTGACAATCGCCGGAATCGCACTGGCTACTGCTCTGACTGCAGGTTGTGCAACTAACGATCAGGGCGCTCTTGACGAAGCAAATGCAACTGCAAGCTCTGCTGAGCAGTCTGCAGACAAGGCAATGAACACCGCTAACAGTGCAGCTAGCGCTGCGCGTTCTGCCCAGCAGACCGCTGACCGTGCACTGGCCGCAGCTAAAGCAGCTCAGAAATCAGCTGACGAAGCTAACGAGCGCGCCAAGCGTATGCTCGATCGTGCAAGCAAGAAGTAAGACTTCTGCTTAAAAGCATGATAGAAAAAGGCCGGGATTCCCGGCCTTTTTTATTGCGCTTGATTCGTCAGAACAGCTTGGCCAATACTGAAACCGGCAGGCGCCGGATAAGGAAACCAATAGGCGTCCATGGCCAACCGGGCACAAAGCTCTCACTCTTCCCCGACTCAATCGCTTTCACCATAGCCTTGCAGCCGGTTTGTGCGTCCACAATGAACGGCGCATTCTTCACCTTTTCATTGATTGCGGTTCTGATATAGCCCGGATACAGCGTTGTCACCTTGATGGGCGATTTCGTCTTTTTCAGTTCAACCCGCAAGCCCTCTGAAAGTGCCGCAAGGCCCACCTTGGTTGCCGCATAGGTGTTCACATTACCCGGCATGCCACGCACAGCGGTTACTGACGACACGGTTACCAGATGCCCCCGGTTTTGCTCACGAAAAATCTCCATGGCCGCTTCCATTTGCGCCAGGGCGGCAACAAAGTTGGTTTCTGCGGTTTGGCGGTTGGCGTTAAACGCACCGGTACCCAGAGGCTGGCCTTTGCCAATGCCGGCATTAACGATAATCCGGTCCAGGCTGCCAAATTCCTGCTGAAAGGCCCTGAACACCTCAAAATTCTGTTCGTGGTTATTCACATCCAGAGCACGAATACTGATAGTAATCTGCGGGTATTTGCCCGCCAGCTCATCACGCAAGGTTTCCAGCCGTTCGGTACGGCGAGCGCACAGGGCCAGGTTATCGCCTCTGGCCGCAAACTCACGGGCCATGCCCTCACCAAGCCCGGAACTGGCTCCGGTGATCAGTATGGTGCGTTTCATGAATTCTCCCAATTTATCGTTATATGGAAAACTGCGCTGCGCGCGACATCAGAAATACAGCTTCTGTTCCGGCTTATCTGATACTGGGCTCTGTTTGTCTTTAGACGTTTTGTCTGAAGCCACCCGTGAAATCTGCTCTCCCACCATAGCCGGAATACCGTCCGCCTGGTCTACCGCCAGCTCTATCGCCTTGCGCTGAACCTCTACACCCGGGTGCTTCAAGCGGAAGGCTTCAACCTCCTGAGTTACTTCTCGCCATAGGCGATCTCTGTCCTGCTGGCTGTAGTCTTCATGGGGGCGGTGAACTTCAAGCCACACTTCACCTCCGGACATGCCCATTTTTACCGGCTTATTCACAATCTGGACCGACGTCCCTTTGCTCACCTGATAAACAAAGCGCGAGATGTCTTCGTTGTACATGCGAAAGCAGCCATGACTGACGGGCATTCCAACGCCAAACCGTTTGTTGGTGCCGTGAATCAGATACCCTTTCTCACTCAGCATAAGTGCGTGGGTTCCTAACGGGTTATCCGGGCCAGGCGGAATCATGCGGGGGAGGAAATCACCAGAGGCTGCATGCTCGGCACGAATGCTCTCGGGGGGATACCACGCCGGTGCTTCCAATGGCATGGTGACCTTTGCATCGGCCAGTGGGGATGGATTCTCGGAGGTGCCGACGCCCACCGGATAGACCTGCACACCATCTTCTGCAAAATAGTAAAGCCGGTATTCCGCCAGGTTAATCACAATGCCTTCACGGCGGGCGTCCGGAATGATGTACTGGCGCGGCAGGGTGATATTGGTGCCTTCACCCGGGAGCCAGGGATCGACGCCCGGATTGGCTTTCACCAATTCGAGATAGCCCATTGCAAGCTGGCTACCCACTTCGGCAAAGGTATCTTCGTACTGGGTGGTAAACACGTCGAGCCGGCCCGCCAGATCCCCATTGATCTCGAACGTTGGTACACGGGGGCTACGATCCGTTGCCTGCACCGCCGCAGGCTGCTCTGGTGTGCTTTTTGGCTTTGCCGCCCACACTGGCTGAAAAGCCAGGCTTCCTGCTAGTAACGCCAGTACTGAATACGTTTTAAATCCCATAAACCCCATTCCAGATAAACCTGCTTCTTGGCATGCAGTGACAGCCGACACCCTCAGTAGTTCCAAACCACTGATGACAGCGTCACCACCGCCATAACTGCGAACAATATACTTGCACAAACCCGGGCAGTTGCCAGCGGCAATCTGTCCATCAACCAGTGCCCCGCTATAATAACCGGTATATTGGCCAGCAACATCCCCGCTGTTGTACCGATAACAACCCAGAGCGTCTCTGTATAGCGGGCCGCCAGAACAACCGTAGCTATCTGGGTCTTGTCACCAATCTCTGCGAGAAAGAACATCACCGTGGTTGCTGTGAAGGCGCCCATGCCCAGAAACCGTGAGCTTTCGCTGTCGTCTTTATCTGGCACCAACAGCCACAGGGCAATAACCACAAAGCTCACAGCGAGAATCCAGGGTAACCAGGCATCAGGAATCCAGGCAGCCACCCAGGCTCCCAGCCAGGCCGAGAGGGCATGGTTCAGGATCGTCGCAATGAGTATGCCCATAATAATGGGAAAGCGCCGGGAGTAGCGGGCAACAAGGAAAAGCGAGAGTAGCTGGGTTTTGTCGCCAATTTCGGCAATGGCAACGGCTACTGTAGAAGTGAGAAATGCGTCCATGGATTCTTCCGGGGCGGATAGTCAGACATGAGACAGCTCACCTTCCGCCCTTGGAGGTGAAACTGCCTCAGGTCTCGCCAATTTCACTGAAACCAAGTGAAACACGGTCGCCATGGGGATTGAGCCCCAAGTATGTTGACCACCGTCCGCGCCCGACATCGGTTGCGGAGGCTACTCCCCTGAAGAGTTGAGCTTATGCTAATCAATCACGCCGGGTATGGCAAACCACTACGCCCGCATGCGCCAAACAGGCAGCACAGCCAGCGCTACAAATACAGCAACCAGCCACCAGGCCGCATGGAACGCATTGATGGTGGGTACGCCGCCGCTGTGCTCACCGAACTCGATGGTCAGTGCCACAATATTCACGCCAAAAGCACCACCCAACTGGCGGGTAAAATTGATGGTGCTGGAGCCTGCGCCCAACTCTTCGGGTTTGAGTGGGTTCAGTGCGCCAATAGACAAGGATGGCAACATGAACCCTATCCCTATACGCCCAAATACGGTCCATAGCGCAAGCCAGCCAAACGCCAGAGTAAGGTTGGATAGCGCAAAGAGAATGGCTGATGATGCAAACATCGCCATGCCGAAAATAACCAGTTTACGTGCATCACCGCCACGGTCGGCGAGCTTTCCGGCCAGCGGGAATGTCATGCCCAAAACAATGCCCGCCGGCAGCATCAGCAGCCCCGCCTGGGTCGCTGTATAACCCAAGGCCGTTTGAACATAGAGCGGTATCAGGTAGGTGGAACCAAACAGCGCCAATCCCAGCGCCATCGCGCCCAGATTTGCATACAGGAAGCTGGGCTTACGCAGCAGGCTGACATTCACCAAGGGATGCTTTATGCGCTTTTCACGCATAACAAACAGGACCAGTAGCACCAGCGCCACCAACCCTTCGATGGCAACCCGAACTTCCTGACCGTCCAGATTTTGCAGGCGGTTCAGGGTATCAAGAGCAAACCCGATAGTTGCACCCAGCAACACCAGGCCGGGCAGATCAAACCGATAAGGCGCTGGTTTGGAGGCCGGCACCGGCAGGAATCTCAGCGCCATAAATACGCCAACGAAGGTGACCGGGACTGGTGCAAACATTACAAAGCGCCAGTCCAGCTGATCCACCAGAAAGCCGCCCAGCACAGGCCCGAGTGCCGGTGCCAGTACCACGCCCATGCCATAGATCCCCATGGCCTGGCCGCGTTTATTTCGGGGGAATATGCGGAACACCAGGTACATGCCCATGGGCTGCATAAGGCCAGCCATGGCGCCCTGACCAATACGCGCAGCAATGAGCTGTTCCGGCGAACTGGCAAAACCGCCAACCACGGAAATCACCGTAAACGCTGCCATGGCAACCGCCAGGGTTTTGCGCACGCCAAAATGATCAAGCAGCCATGAAGACGCCAGCATGGTGGTGGTCATGGCCGCAATAAACCCGGTTGCGAGCCAGTGCACCATGCCTTGACGTATACCAAATTCCACCATGATTTCGTGAAGTGCCACATTCACTACAGTGGCACTCAACACGGTGGCAATGGTGCCCACCATTACCGTACAGACCGCTAGCCAACGCCAGTTATCGCCATAACGGGCCGTCAGCCCTGCTACTGAATTATCACTCAACGGATTACTTCTGCTTTTCGCCGTTTTCCATGATTCTGTGGAACACCTTCAAGGCAACCGCAATATCGCCTTCATCCACACCCTCAAGCATTTCGTCCCGCAGCAGGTTGGCACGGGCAGTGAGAACCTCCATGAATTCACGGCCAGGGTCGGTCAAGTGCAACCGGCGGGCTCTGCGATCGTTGGGGCAAGCCCGGCGCTCAATCAATTTCTGTTGTTCAAGGCTATCGAGCAGACGCACAAGCGTGGGATTTTCAATGGCCATCAATCCAGCCAATTCACGCTGGGTCAGGCCTTCGCCACCTTGCTGCAGATAAACCATGGTGGTCCATCGAGCCTGGGTGACGCCCAGGTCTTTGAGGCGTTCATCCAACAATTTCCGCCAGCGGCGGGTTACTCGAGCGACGGCAAAAGGGAACTCATCTTTCATTGTGACTACTCCGTTCCGGGGCCGGAATCGCGCTTCGCGTATCGTGCTGCGCCGGCCAACAGGCTTACATTACAGGAAAGCTACCAATAGTAAGCTAACAATTGGAATAAGAACAGATGTAAAAATAAAAACAAAATCGGAAAACCTGAAATTTACTCAAAGCCCCTGGTTCAACCTGTGTGACGCAGGGATTCCTCGTTCATTTCCTCAACCTCCGGAGACTCACAAAACTCCGTATTCCGCGGATCCAGCTCTGTCAGTACAGACGAGGTTTCCGGCATGGCTGGCACATAGTCTTCCTGATCTTCCACTGCTACGTCTTCTGTGTAGGTAATGCGCAGAGATGTGACAATGGCAAGAACCAGCAGGAACCCGGCATTGCCCAGGAACAAGCCTTTTGGGCCCAGCAGGTTGATCAGTTCAGCCATCACGATGGGGCCAATCACACTGCCAACGCCATAGCTGAGTAACAGCGTGGCGCTGGCCGCGACAATACGGGTGCTTTCCATGCGGTCATTGGTGATCGCAACGGAAATCGGGTAAATCGTTGCCGAAAGGCCGGTAAACGCACCTACCAGGAGTGTGAGCTGCCATAGATTGTCGGCCCCGGTAAAACTGACGCCAACCGCTGCAAGTGCGGCAAAAAACACTACCCAGAACATTACACGGCGCCGGTCAAAGCGATCACACAGCCGCCCTAAAGGCCAGGCAAGTATCATGGCCGCTATAATGGCGCTGGCCATGAAGGTTGATGTTTTGGCGACATCTAGCCCCATCAAGGTCGCGTAAACCGGCCCCATGGCATAAAACCCACCAATGAGTACGCCACAGATCAGGGCACCGGCAACACCGGTAAACGACTCTCGGGCCAAGGTGAAAAAGGAGATACGCTGAACCTGCTCGATGATGGGAGCTTCCATACGGGTGAGCGACAGAGGGACCAGTGCCAGAGTCAGTAAAATCGCGGCGATGGAAAACGGCATGAAATTGGCGGGGTCACCCACGTTGATTATGAGCTGACCGCCCGCAGCAGAAAGGTAAAAAATAATCTGATAGACCGCGAACATTGCCCCGCGATTGCTGTTGGTCGCTCGGCTGGAGAACCAACTTTCGATGACCACCAAAACGCCTGCGATGGTAAAACCTGAAAGCACCCGCAAGAGCGCCCAGAACACCATCGATATAGCCATCGGATACATCAATGACGTAACCGCCGCAATCGCCGCAAAAACTGCAAACGCGCGGATATGCCCAACACGGCCGATAATATGGTGAACGTAAAGGGTGCCCAGAACAAAGCCAATGGAATAGCACACCAACACCCAGCCGATGATATCGGGTGAAACCGATTCGATGCTCAGGCGAATGCCCAGCAACGTCATCAGAAATGCATTTCCGCTGACCAGCAAAACGATGCTCAAAAGGAGAGCAGAAAGAGAGGCGACCATTCGGGTCATGGCGGAAACTCCGGGCGTTCTAACAGGCTATTACAGCAGCCCTTAGCGGGCATGACTACTAAGCACTTCCCGAAGCGGGAAAAAGCCTCGGAGCGCAGCAAACTGGGGCCACCGCGCTGTTTCACAGAGTTTTACATTAATGCGCCGTAACAGACCCGCAAGTCCATAGGAGGTAACATCAATAATCATTATTCAACGAACCCGTGAGCGCCTGGTTATGAAAAAAACGGACTGGCCCATCCGATGGGATTTGCTGCTTCGCTACCGTCTCATCGAAACCATCGCACTGTGGGAAGGTCGCCTGACGACAAATCACATCTGCCACAGCTTTGGTATTGGTAGGCAGCAGGCATCCAAGGATATAAACACATACCTGCGTGAACTCGCCCCGGGCAACCTTGTTTATGACCGCCATCTAAAGGGCTATGTGCCGGCTCCCCGTTACCAGCCAGTCGTGACCCGCGGGCATGTCAGCGAGTATCTGGATATACTGGCACGCCAGCAAAACCTCAGCAGTACATTTGAAGCCCTGGACATCGGTTTGCCAGACAGCACCGTTGTATACAGCCCTAACCGCGTCATTGCACCCGAAACCATGCGCGCTGTCGTAACGGCAACACGGTATGGCAGGCAACTCCGGGCCAGCTACTCTTCCCTGAGCCGCCCCGAAGCCGTTGAAGGCATTCTTGAGCCGCACACGCTGGTGTGCACAGGCAATAACTGGCACCTGCGCGCCTGGTGCGACTCCAACCGGGAGTTCCGGGATTTTGCCCTCAGCCGTTTCCACGCAGCACCTGTGGCCCTGCGGCAAAAGGCGAAACATTCTGTGCAGCAGGATGAAGACTGGAACCGCACGGTTACCATGTCCATCTCCCCGGATCACCGCCTGACCGAAGCTCAGCAAAAAATCATCGCGCTGGACTATGGCATGGAACATGGCCGCCTGGACGTTGAGACCCGCGCCGCTCTTGCACCCTATGTGCTATCGCGCCTGGGAATCACGCTCGACAATTACCATCCGGACCCACTCGTTCAGCAACTTGAGCTGACCAATCCGGACCACCTCGGATTTGGCAGCAAACGTGAACGCGCCCTGAAAGCCGTAGCTGGCCTCCGCTAACCGTTAAGCGAGCAGTGTGAACTCAAGCATCGGGAATGTTGGTGCCTTAATTTTTATTCTGGCACTGCTGCCGGCCTCTCAGGTATTGGCTGCCACTTCTTGTGGCAGTCCGGCAACGCCGATTTCCGAAATTCAGGGCCGAGGCGATAGCTCCCCACTGATCGGCCACAGGGTTACCGTTGAGGGTGTGCTCACTCTCGATGCTCGCATGAAAGGCGGTTTTACCGGCTTTTACTTGCAGCAAGCGGATGCTGAGACCGACGGAAACCCTGAAACATCAGAAGCCCTGTTTGTTTATACCCGCAAGAAAACCGGCACACCCGGTGAGCGCCTTCGAGTGACCGGCACCGTAAAAGAATTCCACGGCCTGACTGAGCTGGTTAACATAAAAGCCATACAGTCTTGCGGCCCCGCAGGGCTTCCTGAAGCTCAGGTTTTATCTCTGTTACAGCCGGCTGCCTTCGAGTCTTTGGAAAGCATGCGCGTTCGTATAGCCCAGCCTATGACCATCATTGATTCCTGGAATCTCGCCCATTATGGCGAGCTGACCCTGGCTGTTAGCGATCAGGTTGTACCAACAGAATATCAGGAGCCTGGGCCCAAGGCGGCAGCGGATGCGGCACGTAATCAGCGGCAGAGATTGCTGCTGGATGATGGCCGCGGCGTGCGCCAACCGACACCGATTCCCTGGCCCCCAGGAGGGTTAACGGGCACAAGCACCATCCGCAGTGGCGATAGCGTCCATGATATCGCCGGTATTCTCGATTACCGGTTCGGAGCCTGGAGAATACAGCCCGAACGCCCTCCGATCTTCAGCACGGTGAACATTCGCCCTTTGGCTCCGCCACGGCCAGACACCCCGCATATCCGGGTAATGACCATGAACCTTGAAAATTACTTCAATGGTGATGGTGAAGGCGATGGTTTTCCCACTACACGGGGTGCGCCAACCACCAAGGCTTACAAATTCCAGCATAAGCGGCTGGTAGAAGCGCTACAACAGCCAAACCCAGACATACTGGCGGTCACAGAGCTGGAAAACGACGGTTACAGTGAGACCAGCGCGATAGCGCAGCTGACCCGAGCCCTCGGCCCTGATTGGTCTTTTATTGCGACCCCAGGCGCTGACGGTAGCGACCAGATACGCACGGGCTTGCTGTACCGCCATGACCGCGTTATAGCCGAAGGGCAACCCGAACGCCTGACCAACGGGCTGTTCAGTAAACAGGGCCGGCCGCCATTAATGCAGGCGTTCAGGCCCAGGAGCAAACACTCTTCCATTCAAATAGTAGTGCCACACCTGAAATCTAAATCCTGCCGAGGTGCTAAAGGCAAAAACCAGGACACGAATGATGGGCAGGGCTGTTACGCTCATCGTCGCTCAGAGGCTGCACAAGCCCTAGTGCAATGGCTTAAGCAGTTACCGAAAACGTCTGCTCATGTCGGCACCCTGATTACCGGCGACCTGAATAGTTATTACAAAGAAGCGCCGCTGAACACCCTGAAGCTTGCCGGGTTCACCAGCATGGTGCATCACTTTCATCCATGCTCTGCACAGCAGTGCGATCATTACACCTTCAGGTACAAGGGCGAGAGGGGCTCATTGGATTACGCGCTTGCCTCATCGTCACTCGTACCTCGAGTACTCAACGCCAGCACCTGGGCCATCAACGCCGACGAACCACGGGCCATCGGTTACAAATCTAATTTGCCGGGCACTACTGCATTGCCCTGGCGCTCTTCAGATCATAATCCAGTGATTATCGATATCCGGTTCTAATCCCTTCCTCATATTCCTGAAGGATTCCGCTGATATACCCACCAATTGGCCTGTCGCCCCTCTTGACGCGTCATTGAAGTCATGGGGGCAGAGTGCTGCAAAGGTCATAATCAAAGCCAGCATTCAGAATGACTGACAACAAGAACAGCGGATAACAAGGATTACCATGCGTGTCTCTGCCTCCAACACACAGGATCTGGGTATGCCGGCCATATACCTGCATCTACTGGCTGAACTGTTAAAAACCATTGGTCTGGACGAGCGCGACCTGTTGCTCAGGGTTGGATTGGACCCTGTACGGCTGCAATCAACAGACGTTCGGGTTAGCCACGCGCAAGCCAACGAATTCGTCACCCGCGCCATCATCGAAAGCGGCGAACCCGGCCTTGGCATTATGCTGGCCCGTGAGCTGAAGCTACCTTTGCACGGCGCGTTAGGCGTGGCTGTCATGAGCAGCCGCACATTGAAAGACGCGCTGGATTTGATGACCCGCTACCTTACTCTTCGAGCACCGCATCTGAGTGTTAGCAGCCGCGAGCACGACGGTGCGATGCATTACACTATTCGCTGTGATGGCGACTCGGGGCCACTTCAGGGGTTCATTGTGGACGCCATGCTGTTTGGCTGCGCCTTCATGGGCGAGCAGCTCACTGGCACCACTATCGGCGGCGCGGCGATTCTCCGGAAAGGCCCTGAACCCTCGTATTTCCGTCGCTTCAGGCAGTCGATCGTGATGCCGGTAACCTATGGTTCCCAGGAAGATGCCCTGGTTATCCCCCATGGCATGCTGTCTGTGCCTATCCGCTTCAGCGACGACCAGCTTGCGGCGTCGTCCCGTGCCCAATGTGAAGATGCCCTGCAACAGCTCACAGAAGATGCAGGCTTCGGATGCCGGGTACGACGGGTAATTGAAACCAGCTATCCCTTCCCGCCAAAACTCGCGAGAGTGGCGGCCACCCTGTTTGTATCCGAGCGCACATTAAAACGCCGTCTGCAGGAAGAGAATGCCAGCTTTCAGAATTTGGTAGATCAGGTTCGGCTGGAACGTGCCCGGGAATTGCTCACCGGCACCAGCATGAACCTGAACCAGATTGCAGACGTTCTAGGCTATGCCGACGCGGCAAACTTTACCCGGGCATTCAAGCGCTGGACGGGAAACAGCCCAAGCCGCTATCGGGATGCCGTGGAAAAGCCAGGCAGAGTGTTTCTGCACACCAGCGCGCCGGCTCATGCGTAAATCAGTCAATACCGATGATTTTGTGCATTTGTAACGTCAGACGCCAGCGGGGGTTAGCGAGGCAATAATCCGTCGCTTTGCGGGTGTTACTCTGTTTGACCGGGTCCGTGCTGCCGTCAGGTGCCGATGGCGAGGCCATAGGCGACAGGAAGAAATGCCGCGCGTTGAAGTGAACAAACCGTTCAGGCATGGCTTCCGGCTGAGGGTACACCAGCTTCAGCTCATCACAGGCTTCAATCACCACCGGCGCATCGGCCTTGGGGCTCACACACAACCAGTCAATCCCGGCCGGTGCAGGCAAGGTACCGTTGGTTTCCACACCCACTTCAAAACCTGCCTGATGGAAAGCCTCGATCAGCGTTTCATCCAACTGCAACAAAGGCTCTCCACCCGTACACACCACGTAAGGCTTGCCGGGAGCGTCTGGCCACAAGCTGCGTATGTGATCCGCCAACGCCTCTGCAGTTTCGAACGCGCCTCCATTCTGGCCATCGGTGCCTACAAAGTCTGTATCGCAGAAATTGCACACGGCTGCCGCCCGGTCCTTTTCCCGGCCGGTCCACAGGTTGCACTTGCTGAAACGGCAGAACACCGCAGCGCGACCGGCTTGGGCGCCCTCGCCCTGCAAGGTGTAGAAGGCTTCTTTTACTTTGTACATCAGCGACCTGCCTCGTAGGCCAACGGGTCTGCAAGGCCATTCTCTGAAAATGCCTCAAGCCGCTCTACGCAAGATCCACAAAGCCCGCAAGCCTTTTCCCGCCCGTTATAACAGGTCCAGGTGTGAGCATATTCGAGCTCTAGCTTCAGGCCTTCAGCCAGAATATCGCCCTTGGTCATATGCATGAAAGGTGCCTCAATGCCCACGGGTTCATAGTTGGCAACCCGACATACAGCGTCCATCTTTTCGACAAATTCGGGCCGACAGTCAGGGTAAATTGCATGGTCCCCGCCATGGGCGCCGTACCAAACTGCACCGGCATTCACCGTCACCGCATAGCCTGTGGCCAGCGAAAGCAAAATCATATTTCGGTTAGGCACCACGGTGGCTTTCATGTTTTCTTCGTCGTAATCGCCTTCGGGTATGTCGCCATCAGAAGTTAGCGCAGAGCCCGACATAACCTCACTCATGGCGCGGATATCTATAACCTTGTGAGGTATATCGAGGGCAGTGCACACCGACCGCGCAACATCCAGTTCGCGGACATGGCGCTGGCCGTAGTTGAACGATAATGCATGAACCTTCAGCCCCTGCGCGCGCGCGCGATGCAGCAGAGTAAAAGAATCCATGCCTCCAGAATAAATAACAACCACGGTGTCAGTCATGCAGGCTCCTGGCAAGCGGATAGAGGGTTCTGTAAAGACCGGGTAATCACGGGGCGGTATTGTAGCAGTGCAAAGGCAGGAAGGGTTTACGCCCGTATAAAACGGGCGAAGGTTTCAAGACCTGATAAACGTTAGTGCTTGAGTGCACTCATTCTGAGGGCGATCACTTCGAGACCACCTCTCAGGGTAGATAGCGTCCAGTAAGTCACCAGCGCCATCAATCCTGCACCGATCACGGTGAAGGCCAAATCGTCACCGACGACTCGTTCTTTTGCCAACACCATATACATAGCCAGTGCGGCAATTAAAAGGATTTCTACGACAAAATGGAAACGGAACTTGTTACGGGCAGATCCGGATTCGTCGGACATTTTCTTAGGTTTCAACCTCTGGGTTTCTATCAGTATGGGTGATTGGTTAGTGTACGAATTATCCCCCAACGCAACCCCGATATCTGTACGAGTTAGTGGCTACGGACTTTCCACTACCGAAAAACACGCGCTCCTTACCAGCGTCTGTAGGGGTTTGCCGCAGTTCTCAAGCTATTGCAAACGCCGGCCTAACGGATACACTACCAGATCAAATACACCAGAAATGCCGACTATGATCCGAATGATTCCACAGCTCTTGATAAACGCCACAGCAGTCTGCCGTAAAGGCCACTGCGTGCGTGTGATGGTAGAAATTATCTAACGGCTTTCGGTCAGTTCCCGGGAGCCTTTCAAGCGACCGGGTCAGCGTCTCCAGCAAACCCCGGTTGCCCTCGGCTCCGGGGTTTTGTTTTTGCTGTCGAACAACGACAAGGAGATCACCATGAGAAGACAACACACTTCGCGTGCCGCGAACCAGCCCATGAATAACCGGGCAGGGGCCATTCGTCGACCGGAACAACTGCCGCTGCTTGATGCTATCTGCAAAAAGCTGAATCAGCGCGTGAATCTGGATGACGAGCAGAGGGTGCTTGGCGTTTACGAGCGGGGGTGGATCTTTAACGGTGTGCTGGCCACCCTGGGCACTGCGGAAGCCCGCTACGTGCGCGCACTGGCTACGCGCCACAACTCCTGGATAGCACGCCAGGTGGCATAACACATCAATAGGAGGACTGAACCGGTCAATGCTGCCGGTTCAGTCCAATCATAACGGCCGCATCAGGGCCATGCACTACCGCGTAGTTGTTAACCACATCGAGTATCTTTTCCTGCGAGTAAGGCTTCACCACATAACCATTGGCACCAGCACTGATTGCCCGCTGAATACTGTCGATAGAGTCATCCGCTGTAACCAGAACAATATGTTGGCCATCCCGCGCTTTTTTGAATTCTTTCATCAGTTCATGGCCGTCGCCATCCGGTAAACCAAGATCCAGAAGGATGATGTTGAACTTACCACTGTCAAACGCTTTGCGCCCCGATGCGACGCTTTCGCAATCCGTTACATCCGTCGCCCCCGCCTTGTAAAGCATATCAACCAACCGCTCGCGCATTACCGGCTCGTCTTCCACAACCAGTACCGTCAGCTTATCCATTGTTATCTCCTTTTTCGTCGGGTGCAGGTTGTCCGGGTTTTTCGTATCGCATGGATTACCACGAATCTGTGCCTGTGTGCCGGGGAAGATCCAGAGGCGCATGTGCAGCTCTGGCCGGGTTGCCAGGCTTTACGGTTTTCCCGTCGGCGCCAGAACCATAGGCATCCTGGCTATCGTCGCGGGTCAAAATATTGCTGATGCCCACCGCCGTAGAATATAGCGATATAGCAAGAATGAGCAGAATCGGCTGCACAAACGCCACGAATCCAGGCACCTCAGCGCCACTTATGATGCTCAGTATAAGGATGATGGCTGGCCCCAGCACTACAAACAGCGTCAGAGCGATAAAGAATACAATACGCTCCTTGAAACGGCCAAGATCCCGATTAATCACCAGCCCCAATACGAACTTCCCTATGGCCAACCCTGCAAGAATGGCCGCGGCTATGCTCAGGTCTGCATGCATCAGCATCTCGTAAAGGCGACCGTCCCATAGACGCTGCATGCCAATAACAAGAAACGGGAAAAGCACGAACAGTACGTCGGCATAGGTGCCGTACATCATGCTCATGGACTGCTGTTCACGGTGTAACTGGCGCTCACTCATTGATCTGATCCTGTTTCATTCTGGGTTAGTTCACGCTCGATCATGTTATTCAGTATCGCAAACTCGCTTTGTATCTGGCTCCACAAGGGATTCGTTTCTTTTACAAGTCCTTCAACAATACCTGCCTGAAGGGTCATTTCGGGGTAACCCATGGTGCCCGCAGACCCTTTTATCTGATGCGTTTCTGTCTGGAGTACTTCCCGGTCATGGTTTGCCATTGCCTGCTTCATTCGTTGCTGGCGCGTGACCAGCTCTGACAGAAATCTGGCTACCAGGCGACGCATAGCCTCATCTTCTTCCTCTATTTCAGCGGGGCCGGAATCCAGAAAGCGCCCCAGCAGTGCTTGCAATCGATGTTCGTCTATCGGCTTCTCCAGCACCCCGTCGCAACCTGCCTCACGCAGTGCATCGGTTTCTTGCTGATCGCCCGCAGTGAACGCAATAATTGGGCGCCGGAAGCCTGCCTGTCTGAGCAACCGCGTTGCCTCAACACCATCCATCTCTGGCATATGCCTGTCCATAAGCACCAGTTGCACGGTATCTGAAAGTGCTTTGCGCACGGCTTCGTCACCGGACGCGACGGACACAACTTCAAGGCCCAGACGGGTCAGCATACGCTCCACCAACTGCCGATTCCCGGCATTATCTTCAGCTACCAGTACTTTGCCGCAATGTTTCTGCACGGGCACCGTGGAACTACCCGTTTCAACCTCAAGGTAGCGCGCCAAAACCTCATAGAAATGCTGTTTGTCGATGGGTTTGGCCAGGTGCTCATTGCAACCCGCCAACCGGTAATCGGCGATATCTTCGGTCATGACATTTGCAGTTAACGCAATCACCGGCGTATTCACTCCCGCCTCCCGCAGCGCCACGGTAGCATCGCGGCCATTCATAACTGGCATCTGAATGTCCATGAGAATCAGATCAAACGGCTCCCGAATGGCCATTTCCAGAGCTTCCGCACCGTTGCCAACGTGCACTATTTCAGCACCGGTACGGCCCACGAGCAAAGACACCAGACGCCGATTCACATCGTTATCTTCCGCACAGAGTATACGCCCGAACAGACGCGGTGCCAGAGTCATCGGGATGCTACGGCGGCGCTGGCTCAGCTCGGAGGCATCCCGCAGGAAGTGAACCTGCTCCAGAGAACCGGTGCATATGGATAACTCGAACTCACTGCCTTCTCCATATGTACTGCTGACACGGATACTGCCACCAAGCATTTCTGCCAGCCGGCGTGAAATGCTCAGGCCAAGGCCCGTGCCGCCATACTGCCGTGAGATCGCTGCGCTGCCCTGAGCAAAGGGGTCGAACAACCGGCCTATCTGTTCTGGCTTCATGCCAATCCCGCTATCCACAACGCGGGCAACCAGAACCTGCGCTTGACGCTCGCACCGGATCGCCAGGGAGATCGATCCTTTTTCGGTAAATTTAAGCGCATTTCCACACAAATTAATTATAATCTGGCGCAAACGTGTGGGGTCGGTCTGAATTTGCTCAGGCAGCGGGAATTCACAGACTATGTTGAAATCCAGTCCTTTCTCCCGAGCCCGGGGCGCAAAAAATGCGCGAATTTCATCCAGAAGCTCGGGCAGGTTTACCGAAATCACATCAACATCCAGTTTGTTGGCGTCGATTTTGGAGTGGTCAAGAATGTCGTTCACCAGCTCCAGCAGGTGGCGACCGCTGCGAACGACGGTCTCCGCGCTGCTGCGTTTTTCCTGCTCATCAAGATCCGGGTCCATAAGCGTTTCGCCGTAGCCAATAATGGCCGCCAGCGGCGTGCGGATCTCGTGGCTCATATTGGCAAGGAACTGGCTTTTAGCCTCCGCTGAGTTACGGGCCAGCTCTTTCTCGAGCCGCTCCTGCTCCCGCTCACGTTCAATACGTTGGCGCCGATGACTTTCTGTGGAATCAACACAGGTGCCTTCCAGATGGGTAGGCTCGCCTTCGGCATTATATGCGGTATGGAGCGAAATAATGGCCCAGCGTTCGTCTCCTGACCGGGTCAGGTAACGGGCCTCTACACCTTTTACCGTGCCCCGCGCTTGCAGTTGCTCAACCACCAATTCCCGCAGCCGGTCGTCGGCTATGCATGCGTCCAGAACATCAGGGTTGGTTTCCAGTAGCTCCCGGCTGCTACTGAAGCCCATCAGGCTCGCCATAGCCGGGTTAGCCGTTACAAACCGGCGATCTATAGACATCTGGAAAACACCCTCAATAGCGTTATCAAACAGTGACTGATATCGCTGCAGGTTGGATAGCGCCCGCCGGTTCCAGTTCAGTGCCTGGCCCTGAACCTGTTTGATGCGATCTGCCAGAGCAAAAGAAAACAGAATTATCTGCGCGGTGAGCCCTATCTGGGGCGCGTAACCGGTGAAGGCATTGAGCGGCAAGTAACCCATGACCGTCAGGGCGTATACACCAAAGCCCACAAGGGCGAGCGTCCAGGCGAAAAAGTAGGAACGGGCCGCAGGGTTGTAATAGCGCCAGGACAAATAACTGACCACAATCAAAATGAGACAGAGCAGCATCGACCCGATAACAATCCATTCCATGGCAATGTGATAGGGAACGAACAGCGACAACACAAAAGTGAGAAGCACAGAGTACAGACACAAGATCAGAACCCGGTCGAGATCCAAAGATCGGGTGCGGGTTTCAAGCAGTGCCCGGGCCATCAACAGGCCCCAGAACCAGGTCATCGTAATCTGGAGGTGCAGGTACTCCTTGTTGAACAACGCAGGGCGGTTGTCCAGGAGCTGAATTCCGTGAACCTGCTCGGTTGCGATAAACACCCCGGCAGACACCAGATAAAGCACATAGTAGATGTTACTGCGCTCACGAACAGACACCGCAACAAACAGGTTATAAGCCAGAATGGCAAGCAAACTACCCAGCAGCGCTCCGCGGATAATTTCGTCTACCGACACCTTTTCAATGTAGCTGTCGGGGCTCCAGAGGCTAATGGGCAGGCGGAAGGTGTTGGTATTGATAATGCGCAGGTACACAGATGAAACGCTGCCTGGCTCCAGATCCAACCGGAACGTGGGGTTGGGCACCGCCAGATCACGCTCTGCCCAGTTATCATGATAGCCGGCCTTGCGCTGATCGATGAGCTCTCCGTCGCGCACCATATACAGGACAACTTCATCTACCAGCGGAAGGGCCAGCTCGAGAATCCATTCTTCACTTTTTCGTCTGATATCCGCATGCACGTCAAAGCGAATCCAGTAAGCTGATTCGGTATAACCAAAGTTCAGCACACCGTTTTCATGCCGGGTAAACCGTTCTGGCTCCATGGCGAGGATGTCTGACAAAAGGTAGAGCTGGCCGGCATCCTCCAAATACAGGATACAACCGCCAAAATCGCGGACGCTTTCCGTGCCCCTCTCCAGAACAAGCTCGCCGTTCCGGCATTGTTCTTGAGCACTCACCAAGCCCGGCACCATCACCATAGCCGTGACAAGGCATATCACAACAAGCAGCCACTGCACTGCGTTGCCTGAAGCCGGTTTACACCGTTGCTGCAAAATGTGATCTCCGCGCGGGCATGAGCCTGTTTTATGGTTTATTGTCAGCAGTCGGATCGGGGCAGACCGCCCCGCGGGTATTTACTTTAGCCGTTTATGGCTGACTTCGCACCTCAGGGCCTTCTGAAATGAGACACTCCTGCTTTTTCACCGCTATCTCAATTGCACTCCTTGGCATCAGTGGGTGCAAGATGGCGGATACCGGGCCAGTAGCGTTTAACCCTGCCACGAATGTGAGCCCGACTTTTTCAACATTTGACCTGGAAAACACTGACAAGGCGCCCGACAACCTTGAGCACACCCGGTTTTGGGATTTTTATCAGGGCCTTGAGCCCACTGGCAATAACGCTACTGACGAGGATCGTGAAACAGCGAACGAAATCCGTGCGCACATAGACAAATTTATACGAGCAACCCGCACGCCCGACGGAAAAAGCTATGAAAAGGTACGTAACCCGCTGGACTTGATGAATCAAGTAATTGCATTCAATGAGATAGATAACTTTCGGGAAGGCCGGCGTTACATCAGCCAGCGTATTGCGGCTGGGCAGGCCGGCAACTATAGCAACCGCGCTAACGGTGCCCTCATCCGGTTTACAGATCAGAATGCCGTGCTGGACGATGCGTCGTTAAATGACAAACTGTGGGTCTATCCGACGCTGGATTGGCGGTACCTGCCGAAAGGGCCAGAAGACAGCGACCTGGATGAAAAGGTGTATCGAACGATTCAGTATGTCAGTCGAAGTGTGGCAACTGAAGAGGCGGAAGCCCAGCCCGAACTGATAAGCCTGCTCGCTGGAAGCCGCTTTGACGCCAACAGCTTCGTGACTAGTGGATACAACATCCCTGAGTTCGCGACCGCCGACTATCTCAGCCGCAATTATGGGGGCATAGAACTCCGGCAAGAATTCATTCGGGATAAAATCGATACGCTTTTTATCAAGAGCGCCGATAAGCCGGTGCTGGATCTGAGTCGCCACGGAATAACTCTGAGCGATACTAGCCCTGACTGCCTGAGGGTTGAACTGGATTACGTAGGCTCAGTCTTGAGAGTTTTCCACTCCAATGAGCAGCCGGCAAAAATCAAAGACCCAGCCAGTGAGGATCCTGATGCAACCATCAAGAACCCTGCATACTGCGGCAATCAGGTAGACAATGAGGCTGCTATAAGCTGGGCTGCGAAAGGCGCTTTTTGGCGTCAATAATACCGACGCTCACCCATCTCCCAATTCTGCAAAAAGCCCTTTTTGCGGTCGATCATGCGCTCGTAAGCTGAAATCATGACGGCCACATGGGGCGCTTTGGCCAGTCGCAAAATTTCGATTCGACGCTCCAGCCGCTCCACTTCGGTGCAGACTTGTTGATGCACGTGAGTACGCACACTGTCGTGGTGGTCGAGCCGAACCTGCCGGGGCGAGGGGGGGAATTCTTCGTAGGGATTTCTTGGCTTATCCATTGCGTATCTCATCCATTGAGTTGCCGCGGTTCCTTCATCAAACTGCAGTTTGCACAACTGTCTAACAAAGTGCAACAAAATGAACAGAGTTTCACTTCTACGCAATAATTCAGACAACAGCCCCACACTCAGAGAATCCCGGCGAATCCGCTGCTATAGTTCCCATTATCAATTTCACAGCGAACAGGATTGTGTATGAGCCCGACATCCGTTGCCGACACCCTCAGGGAATACCTGTCTTTGCTTGAACTGCTAGACGACGCCTATTGGGAAGCGTCAAACATCGCGCACAAGGACATGCTCTACGACATTATCAGTATTTTCAGCCAGGAAGTGTCCGAGATAAACAAGCTCAGCATTCAGGATCACCACTACCCCTATGAGGTGATCACTGAAGGCATTCGCCGTGTTGTACCAAAACTGGAAAGGCTGGACGAAAGCCGCGAGGACGTCATTCAGCGCACGCAAACACTGACAGACTTCCGGGACATACTTTCATCCGTACTCGGAATTCTTGAGGATCAGTTAAGAACCCTGTGAGCGGTCGCTTTAAATAGCCACCGCCGGGCGCTCGCTTTCCGGGCGAAGAGGAAACTCCCGCGCAATGGTATAAACAAACTTGCCGAGCGCGGGGATGTGATGACCCACTATGGGAAACCCGGTGTTCAGCAAACTCACGGAGATATCCCGCGCGGCATCGGCCCAGCAAAGCTTGTTGATCAAACCAACATGGCCAAATGCATACCGGCTTCGTTGCCCCCACATTCCAACCGGGTTACCACCCAGCATCATGCCGGCGCTGAAGCGCATGGGTATCATCATGGTACGGTCAATTTGTAATGAACCAAACTGCTGAATGGCACGGCGAACGGTAATCTCGCTACAAATACGTTTACCCTTCCAGATACCGCCATTGAGCATCATCTGGAAGAACCGGCCCATCTCTTCGGCCGTGCCACACAGGTTACCCGCTGGAATCACTGCTTCCTGGAACAGAGGATTGTTGGTGACCTCTTCCACCGTCGATATATCGCCGCCAAGTGCCCGGTTTACGATCCACGATACAGGGAAACGCGGTGTCGGGCCGGTCGCGTAGTTGGTGGCCAACTCATGCAGATTCTCTGCCTCGATCCCGTAGGTAAACCACTTCATACCCATGGGCTGACGGATATGCTTGTCCAGGTAGTTTTCAATAGTGTCGCCGGTTACCTTTTCGAGCACTCGTTGCAGAACATAGCCTCCGGTTATCGCATGGTAAGCAACTTTGGCACCGTCTACTGCAATGGCTCGGGACTCGCACAGCAGGCGCCAAATCTCTTCCTGATCCCATAGAACCTCAATGGGTGTCTCTTTCGGAATGGAAGGAATGCCGCCCCTGTGGGACAGGATCTGATGCACCGTGATGGTACGCTTGCCATTTTGTGCGAACTCCGGGCAATAATAGGACACAGGGTCCATCAGATTTACCAGGCCTTGCTCAACCAACATGTGCATCAGCAAAGCAGTGACCGCCTTGGATGCCGAGAAGTAACAAATGGGGGTGTCGGTGGTCATGGCTATTTTCGGCGTGCCGGCAGACTCGTGGGGGCCGTTTCCACTGGCATGACCAATGGCCCGGTGCAGTATTTGCTCGCCCTTGTGACGCACCGATATCTGGATACCGGGGTGAACGCCTGTGCGGTACAAGGCTTCGACGCTTTTCCAGATGTTGTCGACAGTGCGGGTGTCTATGCCGACCGCTTCCGGGTTTTCACCGGCAGTATCGCGCTGGGTAACGGTCGATAAATCCTTGGGAACCTTGCAACTGTGCAGTGCACGACGGGCTATTGGGTTCATCAGGTACGCCTTGCTAGTGTTGACTGTTATTATAGGCAGTTGATCAGAGGGCAAA
Source organism: uncultured Marinobacter sp. (assembly GCF_947488835.1). Lineage (GTDB taxonomy): Bacteria > Pseudomonadota > Gammaproteobacteria > Pseudomonadales > Oleiphilaceae > Marinobacter. Next base: position 329,688 of record NZ_CANLBK010000003.1, read on the forward strand.
TCAACTGTTTCTGAGGCCAGTTTATGACACCCGGTATCGAAGCGGCCAGTAAAGCCGGCGTATTTCATACTATCCACGAGTACGTGCACGACCCTTCCAGTGCAGGGTACGGCACTGAGGCGGCCGACAAGCTGGGGGTTGATCCTGCGCGTATTTTCAAAACCCTGGTGGTCGCTGTCGATGGTAAATACCTGGCAGTAGGCGTGGTACCGGTTACCAGCATGTTAAGCATGAAGTTGATTGCCAAGGCTGTCGGCGGCAAAAAGGCTGTAATGGCCGACCCACAGGAGGTGCAGCGCCGCACCGGCTATGTACTGGGCGGTGTGAGCCCACTGGGCCAGAAAAACCGCTTAAAGACCTTCATTGATGCCTCCGCTGAAGTTTTCGAGACGGTTTACGTGAGTGCCGGCCGCCGCGGGCTGGAGATTGAGCTGTCTCCCGCCGATCTCGCCAGTTTGACCGGGGGGAAACTGGTGCCTCTGCAACAGACATAAAAAAACCCGGAGAGCCGATCAACGACTTTCCGGGTTTTGTTTCAGGTGGCCGGGCACAGTGCCCGGATACCGTCAGGGATTACTTCACCGATGCACGGGCATCCTTCAAAATCTTATTGAAGGTTGCACTCGGCTGCATAACTGCCTCCACCTTATCTTTGGGTGGGTGGTAGTAGCCACCGATATCCGCAGGATGACCCTGAATAACGCTCATTTCTTCCAGAATCTTGTCCTTGTTCTCTTCCAGCTGTGCTGACATCTTCGCGAAGAACTCTTTCAGCTCTTGGTCGCTATCCTGAGATGCCAGTTCTTCTGACCAGTAGCGAGCCAGGTGGAAATGGCTGCCACGGTTATCCAGCTCACCCGTTACCCGTGACGGCGACTGGTTGTTTTCCAGCAGGCGCTCGGTAGCTTTGTCTAGGGTCTGGCCCAGCAGGCGTGCACGGTTGTTGTCGTGCTTCTCGCCCAGCTCATCCAGCGATACCGCAATGGCCAGGAATTCGCCCAGGGAATCCCAGCGCAGGTGATCTTCCTGCAGAACCTGCTGCACGTGTTTCGGAGCCGATCCACCAGCACCGGTTTCGTAGAGGCCACCACCGTTCAGCAGGGGAACAATCGACAGCATCTTGGCGCTGGTACCCAGCTCCAGAATCGGGAACAGGTCGGTGAGGTAGTCGCGTAGTACGTTACCGGTTACCGAGATGGTATCCAGACCACGAATCAGGCGCTCCATCGTCCAACGAATAGCGCGCACAGGTGACTCAAGGCGGATATGAAGCCCTTCGGTGTCGTGATCTTTCAGGTATGTATTAACCTTCTTGATCAGCTCGGCATCGTGAGGACGCTCGTCGTCGAGCCAGAACACTGCCGGCATGCCAGTAGCTCGGGCACGGCTAACAGCCAGCTTGACCCAATCGCGGATCGGCAGATCCTTGGTTTGGCAAGCGCGCCAGATGTCGCCTTCTTCGACATTGTGCTCAGTCAGCACGGTGCCATCTTCAGCCAGGATGCGCACAATGCCTTCTTCTTTGATTTCAAATGTCTTGTCGTGGGAGCCGTACTCTTCGGCCTTCTGCGCCATCAGGCCCACGTTCGGTACTGTTCCCATGGTGGTGGGATCAAAGGCGCCGTGGGTTTTGCAGAAGTTGATCATTTCCTGATAAATCGTGGCATAAGTGGACTCAGGCATGACGGCCTTGGTGTCCTTCAACTTGCCGTCGCGCGCCCACATTTTGCCTGAATTACGGATCATTGCTGGCATGGAAGCATCAACAATAACGTCGCTCGGTACGTGCAGGTTGGTAACGCCCTTAACGGAGTCAACCATGGCGATTTCCGGGCGGTGCTCGTAGGTCTTGTGCAACGCTTCCTGAATTTCTTCCTGCTTCGACTCTGGCAGCTGCTTGATTTTCTCAAGCACCGACGAGAGGCCGTTGTTCGGGTTTACACCGATTTCGTCAAACAGTTCGCCGTACGTGTCGAAAAGCTCTTTGTAGTAAATCTTCACCGCGTGACCAAACACGATAGGGTGAGAGATTTTCATCATGGTAGCTTTTACGTGCAGGGAGAACATCACGCCGGTCTTTTCGCAGTCTTCGATAACCTCTTCGAAGAATTTGCACAGCGCTTTTTTGCTCATGAACATGCCGTCGAGCACTTCGCCTTCCTGCAGTGGCAGGTCGGATTTGAGAACGGTTTGCTCGCCTTTTTTGTTCTCGAACACAATGCGGGCGTTGGTTGCCTTGTCGAGAGTTACGGACTGCTCGTTAGAGTAAAAATCGCCGCCGCGCATGTGGGCTACGTGGGTGCGTGATGCCGGGCTCCACTCTCCCATGCTGTGGGGGTATTTACGTGCAAATGCTTTCACCGCAGTCGGCGCTCGGCGGTCTGAGTTACCTTCACGCAAAACCGGGTTTACAGCGCTGCCGAGTACTTTGGCATAGCGCTTGGTCGCATCTTTTTCTTCGTCGGTTGCAGGGTTTTCGTTGTAGTCAGGAACCTTATAGCCCTGATCCTGCAATTCTTTGATAGCCGCACGCAACTGCGGAATAGATGCCGAGATGTTCGGCAGCTTGATGATGTTGGCGTCGGGGTCTTTGGTGTATTCGCCCAGCTCTGTCAGTGCGTCCGGAACGCGCTGGTCTTCCTCAAGGTGATCCGGGAAGGTCGCCAGAATGCGAGCCGCCAGGGAGATGTCGCTGGTTCCAAATTCAATACCAGCCGGCTTGGCGTAGGTTTCCAGAATTGGTAACAGTGACCGTGTTGCGAGGGCAGGCGCCTCGTCGGTCAGTGTGTAGATAATCTTCGCTTTGGATGATTTCATTTTCGTCCTCAGGCTAATAGGTGGGTTCAGGACGGTCATGGCTAGATCTGGCATCTTGTGAACGCCCGACCATTGCTATGACTGATTTTTAAAACTTTTGATAGACCTACTAAGATACCATTTTTTTGTTCTGCTTGGTTACGATCTTAGTATAAGAACGGACTAAAAACCCTTGATCTTCGGTAACTGGGGGAACAAATGGCGGGAATTTACGAAACTTTCTAACATTTTGGCGTGTTGGCTTGGGAGTAGCGCACTGGGGGTAAGCCCTCCCAAAACACGCTCCTTCGGCACCCCTGCGGGGTCCGGCCCACAATCATAGATTGTGGTCGTTCGGCTTTCGCATGAAGCTACGCTTCACAAACGCTCGGCCGAACCCATGTGGCGCTTGGGCTCCGCTATCCCTGGCTCCGCACAGTTTTGGGAGGGCTTACCCCCAGCGCTTCGCGGACATTTCGGTGGCCTACCGGCATTTCAAGACAGGAAACACCAGCCAGCATATCTACACCGGAAGTCACCGCTTCCACTCCTGCACGCTTTTGACATAACAGTCGCCTTAGTCTTTGGGCAACAGGTTCTCCTCAGCAAGCCGCTCGCGAATCTGGTCCAGCGCTTCCGGGTTGCCCAGAGCATCACGGTTATCGGCTTTGGTGGAGCCGTTGATCAGGCGGGCGACGGCCAGTTCGACTTTTTTGCCGCTGCGGGTGTAGGGGATGTCTGGCACCTGAACTATGTGTTTGGGAACATGTCGTGGGCTGGCACCTGTGCGGATTCGGGCTTTTAGCTGCGCCAGCAGGTCGTCGCTGAGTTCCTGGCCTTCGGCAGGCACTACAAACAACACTACTTCTACGTCGCCATCGATCTGGCGGCCAACGACGAGGCTGTCTTTTATAGCCGCTTCAGTTTCTACCTGCCGGTAGATTTCGGCGGTGCCGATTCTTACGCCGCCGGGGTTGAGTGTGGCGTCTGAACGGCCGTAGATGATGGCGCCGCCGTGTTCGGTGAATTCTATGAAATCACCGTGAGCCCATACGCCGGGGAAGGTGTCGAAGTAGGCTTCGCGATAGCGTTCGCCGTTGGCGTCGTCCCAGAAGGCGACAGGCATGGAGGGCATTGGCTGGCGGCAAACAAGTTCGCCTCGGCCCTGGTCTACGGGGTTGCCGTCATCGCCGTAGGCTACGGCGTCGACACCGAGGAAACGGCATTGGATTTCGCCACGGCGCACAGGCAACAGTGGTGTAGAGCCTACGAAGCAACCGCAGATGTCGGTGCCGCCGGCAATAGAGCCTAGCAGGGCTTTAGGTGCGCCCTGGTTGTAGACCCAGTCGTAGTCTTCCGGGAGCAGGGGCGAGCCGGTTGAAAACACGACTCTCAGTTTGCTCAGGTCGAGGGTTTCGGCCGGCGCCATTTCAGCTTTGCGACAGCCAGCGATGAACCTTGCGCTGGTGCCGAAGTGGGTCACGTGTTCTTCGGCTACGGTGTCCCAAAGGAAGCTGAGGCTGGGGTAGCCTGGTGAGCCGTCTACCGTGATCACAGATGCGCCGGTTAGCAATGCGGAAGCCTGCCAGTTCCACATCATCCAGCCACAGGTGGTGAAGTAGAGGAACCGGTCATTCGGGCCAACGTCGCCGTGCAGCATAAGTTCTTTGGCGTGATTAACCAGCATGCCCGCGGTGCCGTGCACGATGCATTTGGGTTTGCCGGTGGTGCCAGAGGAATAAAGTATGTAAACCGGGTGGTCGGGGTCGACGGGCGTATACGACGGTGCTTCGCCAGCGCCAAACGCAATGGCTTCGTCCCAGTTGGTTACAAGCTCACCTGTAATCGGCGCAGCGTTTGGCAGTTGCTGAACGCTTACCACGCACTTCAGCGTTGGCAGGCCGGCAATCAGTCCTGCAAATTCCTCCTGGCGGGCCAACACCTTGCCACCATAGCCATAGCCGTTCACAACAATCAGTGCAGAAGGCTCTATCTGGCCAAACCGGTCAAGAATCGCGCCCACACCGAAATCCGGTGACGCGGAGCTCCAGATGGCACCCAAGCTGGTGGCCGCCAGCATACCGGCGAGGGCTTCGTAGCCGTTGGTCACCACACCGGCTACTCGATCGCCTTTCTGTATACCTTTGTTACGCAGGAAGGCTTCCAGTGCGCCCACATCGGCTTTCAGCTCTCCGTAGGAACGGCGAAGCACAGGGCGTGTCTCGCAATAGGCCACCACCGCTTCTTTGTTGGCGTGGTCGCCTTCCGCATGACGCAGCAGGTTGGCCGCAAAATTCAGTTTCATGCCCGGGAACCACTCGGCACCCGGCATATCCCGCTTGCCCAGAACTTTGAGCGCTGGCGTTGCGCTAACAAGCCCGCAATAGTCCCAAACGCTGGCCCAGAAGGTTTCAAGGTCATCAACAGACCATTGGTGCAGCGCGTGGTAATCAGCAAACGGGCCATAGCCCTGCTCTTCCAGCCAGGTTTTGTAGCGACCCATTTGGCTATTGGCCAACTCGCCTTCCGATGGAGTCCAGACTACTGGGGACTGTTCAATAACGCTCATCCGTTGCTCCTGTTACTTACTGCATGTGCCAGCCGTGGCTGACAACAAACGATTGGCCTGTAAGAGCGGCTGAAGGGAAGGCCGCCAAGTGCACCGCCATTTCGGAAACATCTTCCTGGGTGGTGAATTTGCCATCTACTGTGTTTTTTAGCATCACCTTACTGATGACTTCCTCTTCGGAAATACCCAGCTCTTTTGCCTGCTCCGGTATCTGCTTATCCACTAGTGGCGTTCTTACAAAGCCAGGGCAAATAATGTTGCTGCGAACTCCGTGCTCTGCACCCTCTTTGGCAACAGCTCGACATAATCCAAGCATACCGTGTTTTGCTGCCACGTAAGGAGCCTTCAGGGGCGAGGCCTCGAGCGAGTGCACTGAACCCATGTACAGCATAGTGCCTCCACCGTTGGCGTACATTTGCTTCAGAGCCGCACGTGTGACCAGAAACGCGCCATCCAGATGCACATTCATCACCCGCCGCCAATCTGCATACGCCAGATTGTGTACCGGATCTATGTGCTGGATACCGGCGTTCGCTACGGCAATGTCCAGACCACCCCAGGCCTTTACAATGGCGGCTACGCCCTCTTCGACGGCGGCCTCATCGGTTACGTCCATGGCCAATGCCATTGCGGTGCCGCCAGCTTTTTCTATGGCGTCAACGGTGTCTTGTGCACTTTCCAGCGTGAGGTCTGCCACAGCGACACGAGCACCTTCACGGCCGTAATGTTCGGCGATTGCCCGCCCAATGCCTCGCGCTGCGCCAGTAATAAGAGCGATATCGTTTTCGAGACGCATGGTGTTTGTCTCCCAGTTATTATTCAGTTTTTGTAAGTGAAAGCCTGCGCAAAACCTGCGTATCAGGAACCGCCGTACACTTCATTTGGAAGCCAGGTCGCCAAAGGCTGGAACCAGAACACCAGTGCCAAAGCCAGAAGCTGCAACATAATGAACGGCAACACGCCCAGATATATGTCCCGGGTGGTAATACCCGGCGGGCATACTCCCTTGATATAGAACAGCGAGAAGCCAACGGGGGGGGTCAGGAAGGAGGTCTGCAAACACATGGCAAACATGATGGCAAACCACACTGGCTCCACACCCATTTTGAACAGTACGGGGGCCACTAAAGGTAAAACGATCAGGGTAATCTCCACCCAGTCCAGGAAAAACCCGAGCAAAAAGGTGATAAACAGAACGGTTAACAACACACCTGTAGTGCCAAAAGGCAGGCCGGTGATGGCGCCTTCTATCACTTCGTCGCCACCCAGCCCTCGCAGCACCGAAGCAAACACTGTGGCACCGATAAAAATGCCAAAAATGAATGCCGAGGTGCGGCTGGTCTGATAAAGGGATTCTTTCAGGGTCGCCATATCCAGACGCTTGCTGACAAAAGCCATAAGCAAGGCGCCGCCCGCACCCACTGCAGAGGCTTCCGTGGTTGTCGCTATGCCAAAAAAGATGGAGCCAAGCACAGAAATGATCAGTGCCATAGGCGGCAAGATTGCCCAGAACACGCCAAACCAGGCGCGCGCATCAAGGCGCTGTCGGTTGGTCGGCGCCGGTGCCAGATCCTTTTTGATGTAAGAAGCGATGATGATGTAGAGAATGTAAAGCATGGCGAGCATGACGCCTGGAATCAGCGCGCCCATGAACAGCTTTCCTACTGACGCATCCGAGGTACCAAGACGATCCGCCATCAGAACCAGCATGATGCTTGGCGGCACCAGAATGCCGAGCGTGCCCACCGAGCACGCCGTACCTACAGCCAGTGATTTGTTGTAGTTGGCCTGCATCATGGGGCCAAGGGACAACATGCCCAGCAGTACCACTGAGGCGCCCACAATACCGGTTGAGGCGGCTAGCAATACGCCAACCAGCACCACAGTAATGGCATAGCCACCGCGCAGACCGCCAAGCACTTTAACCAGGCTGTGCATTAGCTTTTCGGCAATGCCAGATCGGTCCAGCATGATACCCATGAAAATAAACATGGGTAGCGCGACCATCAGCTCATTGGCAACGATGCCATAAATTCTGGCGTCCAGAACGCCAATGGTTCCCTGCCAGGTAAACCAAAGAGGAGAATCGAGATACTCGACCATAACGTGGCCGACAATACCGAATATGAGACCAATACCCGCCAGTGACCAGGCAACCGGGAACCCCGAGAGCAAGAGCACCATAAAGCTGGCGAACATGGCGATAACAAGAATTGCTTCTATTCCCATGACATTAGCCTCGTGGTTCAGGGATTAGGATGGCCGGCAGAGCGCCGATCATCGTAAGGAGGCTCAACAGCCCTGGGAAAACAAAACAGATAGGTGGTGCAACGTGTGGCGCGGGACAGCAGCGCGATCATCACGAACACCAGCCCCAGAGGCAGCATACTTTTGAATATAAACCGGTAAGGCAATCCGCTAGGTGCCTGGGAATGCTCTGTGTAAATCCATGCTGTCCAAGCGTAGGGCACCAGAGCACTGATCATCAGCGCAATGATGGGCAGCGCCAGCAGCACAATCCCCAACAGCTCAATTATGGCCTGGGCTTTGGGGCTGAATTTCTCTTTCAGCACATCAACACGAACGTGGTCGTCCCGCACAACCGCATAGCCGAGGGTGAGCATGGTTGCAGTGCCGAACAGGTGCCAGGACAACTCCTCAAGGGCAATAGAACCTTGAGATAGTGCATAGCGGGAAAACACGTTGATCAGGATAACGATCAGCACAGCAATCCATAACCAGGACGCAAGGCGGCCAACCGCAACTACCAATCGATCAAGATGCATGGATACAGCATTGACTGGCAGCGTATCAGTATCGAATGTCGGGGCATGGTTATCCCCTGAGACATTAGTATCGGTCACAAAAACCTCGGATTTTCCGGATGCAGGGAAGGAAGCGGGCAGCGTTCAACCGTTACCCGCAATGAACATCATCCGTTGATCAGTCGTACTTGTAGAAATCCCGTGGCAGGTAGCCATTGGAGTGCCAAATGGAGTGATGTTCCATAAATTCACGCTGACTGGTCAGTACGCGATTGAACATTTCATCCTTGGCAGCAATTTCATCCAATACTTCATTCGTGACCTTTTGCAGCTCACGCAGTACCGGCTCTGGCAGAGTCTGGGCGTTTACGCCTTCTTTCTCGTACTCGCGCAGTGCTGTTGGCTGGGCCCACTCACTCTGTGCAAACCCTTTAAGCGTGGCAGATTCACAACCCATTTCGATAAGCGCACGGCTCTGTGGCTCCAGCTTCTCCCATACATCGTTGTTCACCAACAGGTGGGAGGTGGTCAGAGTTTGGTGCCAACCGGGCATGATGTAGTTTTTGATGATTTGGTCCAGGCCCAGCATCTTGTCGATGGCCGGCTGAGAGAACTCAGTCGCATCAATCGTTTTACGCTCCAGCGCCTGATAGATTTCGCCGCCCGGAACCATGGTTACCGAAGCGCCTAGCTTTTCCAGAACCTTGCCACCAATTCCGGCAAAGCGGATTTTCAGGCCGTCAAAATCTTCCACGCCCTTGATTGGATTAGCGAACCAGCCTGCGCCTTCAGGGCCGATGATGCTGCATAGCATGGGGTGGATGTTGCGCTTGGCATAGATTTCTTCCAGCAATGCACGGCCATCGCCCTCGTAGTACCAGGCCAGATAAGCGGGCGGCTCCATGTTGAAAGGGGCACCGGAATACAACGGCAAGGCGGGGATGGTGCCCTGGTCGTAACCAACCCAGGTGTAGCCTGCGGGGTATTTACCACCACCTACGGAATCCATGATTTCAAACGGCGGAACCAGTTCGTTCGGCTCGTAGTAACGCAGCTGAATATCACCACCGGATATGGCTTTGAGATTTTCGGTCAGGTGTTTTACAGGCGTTGTGAGCCCTATAAGGTGTGAAGGGAAAGCCAGAGGCACCTGCCAGCGAACTTTTTCTGCAGCTAGAGCATTGCTGCTGACCAAGGCGCCAGTCATAAACGCCGCAGCAGTGATACCCAGTGTCAAACCCGATAGCTTATGTTTGATAGACATGAAGATGATCCTTCTTGTTGTTGTAGTCGGTCCGGACCACTTTGGTCCGGACCTCTTTGGCTCGGAAAGCCTAGGCAGAACTCACGCCAGAAAAATCAGAATAAAGTTGGCAATGGTATATCAGGGGTCTTACTTGTGGCGCCAGCCTTTATTTCTGAATTGTTCTGACGTCCTGCACTTGGGATATAGCAGAGCTCATGCCAATAATTTTTTTCCCTTAAATATCAGATATATAGCAAAAACCGAAAAGCTGTTACAAATATAACCGTCCGGAAACCAGGACAACACTGAACTCTGGTCGTACGTGCTTGTACTGATACCAAGACACCTGTCCGGGAATCAGGACATTTTCGCCAGCTTCTCGTAAAGTACCGAGCGGGAGATACCCAGTAACTTGGCCGCCTGAGTGCGGTTACCCCGGCTCGCAACCAAAGCCTCTTCAACCGCCTGGGCTTCCGCCTCAGCCAATATGCTGGCCAAGGGCCGGATAGGGCGGGGTGTAATTCGGGAAGCTGGGCCCGCGCTGCTGCGGGGCAACACTTTGAACATGGCATCCGCATCCAGTACGCCGCCCTCCTCACTCATGGTCAGGGCTCGCTCAAGCACATTACGCAGCTCACGGATATTCCCCGGCCAGTCGTAGCTGGCCAAAGCCGCTACGCCGGCATCGGTAATTTCCGCACGCATATCCAGCCCCTCGCTAATTTCCCAAAGCAAGGTTTCGCAAAGCAACCCCAGGTCTGCAATACGGTCTCTCAAAGGTGGTATGGGAATTTCCAGCACGTTAAGCCGGTAATACAAATCCGAACGGAAACTGCCGTCTGCAATCATCGCCTCAAGATTACGACTGGTTGCCGCGATAACCCGGACATCAACCTCTGTCACCTTATTCGAGCCCAGTGGCTCCACTTCGCCTTCCTGCAGGACCCGCAAGAGTTTGGCCTGAAGCGGCAATGGCATGTCGCCCACTTCGTCCAGAAACAGCGTGCCCCCGTTAGCCAGCTGAAACTTCCCTTCTCGCAGTTTGCGATCGGCACCGGTGTAAGCACCCGGCGCCACACCAAAGAATTCGGCTTCCAGCAGATTATCGGGAATCGCCGCCACGTTCACCCCCACAAACGGCTTCTCGGAGCGACTGGATACAGAGTGAATCGCTTGGGCCAGCACCTCTTTGCCAGTGCCCGTTTCACCCAGTACCAGCACAGCCATTTCACGCCCGGCGGCAAGCCGCGCGCGGCGCTTGACTTCGAGGGCTCCGGGGCTGGCGCCAACAAAATCCCCAAGACTATAACGCGTACCCCGGGATTTTTTTGCCAGCGCCTTGCGGGCCGCCGCCAGGTCCTGATGCAGGCGCCGGTATTTACTGACCAGGGGCGTAAGTGGTTGCAGGTCGTCGTAAAGCACAAACGCTACAGCGCCCTCAATCTCGCCAGCATTGTCATAGTATGGCAGCCGGGTAACCACCAGTTGTTGCTGTTGATACTCCATAATATCCAGCAACAGCGGTTTGCCGGTTTCCACAACTTCAGGCATGCGGGTTTCGGGAATCACCTGGCGCACCTGGCGGCCAATCACATCTGCCGGATCTTTCAAGCCCAACAACTCGGAATAGCTGACGTTTATCCAGGTAATACGGGACTCGCGATCAACTGCAATCGCGCCTGCGCTGGCCTCCTCAAACATGGGAAAGAGTGCTTCGATTAGATCCCGGGTAAGCCCTTTTTTATTCTTATCACCAAACAACTGTGCCATGTAATGCTTACCGCCAGAGTCAGTTTCATTCATCGTGAAAGCCCTGACATCCGGCGATGCCGGATGTTCTGTCAGAAGTATATGGCCCCCTCCGCACGGTGAGCAAATGGGAGGGGGCAGGGGACGGCCCGAACGCCATCAATCAGGTATGATTAACTCACTACCAACCAGGCGGATAAGGTCTACCTCTGGCGGCTGTGCTGCAATCTGCGGAAGGTTGCTCTGGGCCAACGGTGTTGCATCGCCCCGCGGCGTGGCCCGAACAACCTGGCTTGGCGGCAATGGCGTGTCGTTGGTCAAGCGATCCCAAACCAGATCCAGAGCCTGGAAATAGTAGTGATGCAGCGGCACATAGCTGGCACCAATCGCTGGGAAGCCGTTCAGAACGTCCAGGTGATGGGCGTTGAGCACTTCGTAGTAACGGAGTTCGCTGCCGGCTCCCTCCACTTGCTGGTTAAGCCCGAAATAGGGCCGGGAGGTGTGGTTGATAGGCAAAATAGCATCCGACCGCCCCGTCACAAATACCGCCGGCTTGCCGCGAAGATCCCCGGTAGCTCTGATCTCTTCAATACCATCAGCGATGGCTTCGGCAAGCTCTGCTTCAGCACCCGTCAGCGCATCGCCAGTGATCGCATCACGACCCAAGGCCAGACCGTGCAAGCACAGCAATGCATCAAGACCGTAATCCGTAAGGCCGCTGCTGGGGGATTTGCTGACAGTCAGTAGAGTCGACGGAGCCACGGCGTCATCGTAAACAATATTAACCTTTGCAGTGGGCGGAATACCGTTGCTGACTGCAAATGCTGCGGCTTCCTGAACCGGGGTAAGCGGAGTTACTGCCCCGGTACCATCCGTCGCAGCCAGGCTAAGCCCGCACACACGATCCTCCACACCCGCGCGGCCATAGGCGTTGGCATAGGTCATAGAAATGCTCTGAGCTACGTTGGAGGCAAAGTGTATGGGCGCCAGCAGGTTCTGCTCGGGCTGGATACCAAACTCCTCATTCAGAATACGCAGTGCATCCGTGGCACGCGCATCAGTATCGGAGCCTGTAACCAGCCCCTTAAGCGCCAATGAGGTGCAGATATTCTCGCCAATAGCTTGCGGGTTATACGCAGCGTTCAATGGTGCAATATCACGAATAGCCGGCGCCTGATTGGCGCAACCCTGGTACACCGCAAGTGCTGTGGTGTATTCCAGAAGGCTACGACTGTGCTCAACAATGGGCGTATTGCTACCCTGCACAATGGTAAAATTGGTACTTACAGCCGGGTTCACGTTGGGCTCTGATACCGCCACGCCGTCAATCAGCCCTTTTGTATCCTGCTCCGCCGCGCGAACCGATGAACCACCACCATTGGAAACACTGGAGGCTATAACCAAAGTGTTTTCCGGCGTAATAACACGGGTGTTGTCATCACTGCCAAACTGTTTGTTAAGCACCCAGAACCCAAACTCAACAGACTGAAGAACATGGCGCCCCCAGTCGGCTTCCGGGTTAGTTTTCGAGTGAGCATGCTTCCAGGCAAATCGATCCGGCCAATCTGCATTGAAATCATTCCGCTGGCTGGCCGTGAGATCCGCGCGAAACTGAACAGATTCATCAGTAGACGAGAGCGTACCGTCGATACGCTGCGCGGTATTGGTTTCCAAGTTATGGGCGCCGGTGCCACTGCCTTTATCGGTATAGACCACGGCACAGCCCTTTTTCAGACCCCACTCGCCGGCTGTACCAATCGCACCATAAATTCCCCGGGAGCCAGACGAAGGTGCAGTGATCATGCATGGGTTTTGAACATCGAAACTGTCAGGAACCTGAGCCATAACCGTAACAGGCACACTGCTGCCTGCAACGGTCATAAACGCCAGGTATTCATGGCCCGGAATCAGGCCTTCTGTTTGATTACCGACACCGGGGCCAAAAAACTCGTCATAACCACCACCTGGGGATGTATCCACAAGCGCCCGGTAGTTATTGTAAATCGCAAGCTGACGCAGTTCAGCCGGAGAGGGGTTAAGCGGATCAGCAAACGTAGGTGCTGTGGCACTGCCAAGGCCCGTAGCTCCGAGGCCGGCAGTTAGAAGATCGTCAGTCACGCCGTCATATTGGGTGTGCAGTATGTCACCCTGGATAAATTCAGGCGGTTGGTTTACCTCAGGTGGGTTGTTGTTATTGCTGTCACTACTGTCATTGCAGGCACTCAGGGCGATGCCTGTCACGCCGATTAGCGTACAGATCATGATACGTTTCATGGGTCGTTCCTTGTTTGTTGTTGTTAAGAACATGTCCGGGCCCAAGGCCCGAAACAACCCACATGCGCTTCCTGTGCCATTATTTTATCTTTATGTTTTTATTAGCAATTCTTAAAATTCATCGAATACATTGAGGGGTTTTGTCCGACTTCCCGGACACTGCTATCCGCGGGATAAACGAACAAAGGAGGGGGAGTAGTACTAACGAGCGGCGGCTTCAGCTTGTTTGTCCTGAAAACAGGACACCGTAGCGATTTTCGGACATTCGGGAAAATTAACCGATTCGGATAAACGGCAGCAGGCTAAAACCGGCAATCACAATAATTGCCAAACACGCCGCCAGCGTGCGCACGGGTTTCTGCCGAAACATGTACCAGATACCGCCACCCTTGCCCTGCAGGCGCCAGGTTTCATAGGCTTCACGCTGGGTTTGTGTGCGCTGGTACTGGTATTCATGCAGTATGGCTTTGGCTCTTTCGGCTTCTTCGGTGTCGTGCACCCAGAAGCCCCCCATGCTGATGCCCCAGCGGCTAGGCGGGGTCTCGTAAAAGCGCACGTCGTGGGCCTCGAACAAAGCCCGGATTTCTTCGGCTTCATCGTCGGGCACGTGGCGCAAATTCATCAAATGGTGGGGCATGACAACTCGTTATCTGGCATCGAATGGGGTAATGCCGATATCCTAACACCATAGACCCAAAGACCGAATTCATCACCGGAACCGTTCATGACTGATCATTCCCTCCGCTTGCTGCTGGATTTTGATGCCTGCGCCCAAAGAGACAAGGGCCAGGCGCCGGCATTTTTGCACCGGCGGGATCGCAAGTTTGCCCTGACCTGCGAGCAACAAGGGGTAACCCCTACCCCGAAACGCTGGCTGGCCCATATCAACCACCTGAGTGGCCCGGGTGCCGGCACGCCCCCCTCGGCGGGCACTCTGCGCTTCTGGCAGCGGATCAACAGCGGTTTCATGATTGCGGGCACGGTGTTTGGGTTAATTGCCATGATTGGCTTGCTGTTTTACGACGGTGGCCAACGCATAAATGTGACCGTGATTGTTGCCTTTGTCGCCTTTCAGCTATTACTGGCAGTAGTGACCACGGTTCAGTCACTCGCTGGCTGGCAACCTTGGGGGGCGCTGCTCCGGCGCTTTCGTAACAACCCGGAATCGACGGTGACCACCAAGCTTCAGCCTGTGCTCATGGCACGGGCCGCGCAGTTGGGCGGGCTGTGTTTTGCCCTTGCCGGCCTCGCGACGTTACTTGTTATGGTGGTGCTGCAGGACCTGGCGTTTGGCTGGAGCACTACGCTTGAAACCGATGCCAACCGTTATCACAGCCTGATTGCTGCGATTGCCGCACCTTGGGCCGCGATCTGGCCAGCTGCTGCGCCGGATTTGGCGCTCGTGGAAGCCACACGATTTTTCCGAGCCGGTGCGGGGGCGGGCAGCATGGAGCCGGCACGCTGGGGCCAGTGGTGGCCCTTTATAGCCATGCTCTGGTCAACCTGGGCGCTACTGCCCCGACTTGTTCTTGCCCTTTTGTCGGGCGTATTGATAAGGCGCAAGGCTCGACAACTGCTGGCCAACCACCCAGCCAGGCGGGCGTTGCTTTATCGAATGGAAACCCCGGCTCTGGATACCGGAAACGAACACAACGACGCCTCGGATTTACCGGATACACACACGCAACTCAAGCTACAACCCTTGCCGGACGCCAGCATTGTGCTGTGTTGGGCCGGCGCCGGCGACCCGGAGTTGCCGGATGCCCTTAGCAGCGGCAAAAGCCTGATTGCAAAAGCAGGTGGCCGGCTGACCCTGGAAGAAGACCGGCAAACGCTGGAGCAAGTAGCCGAGCAACTGGCACAGGCGTCTAGTCGCTCCGTGATTCTGGTTGTACGCAGTTGGGAGCCACCCACCGGGGAACTGGAAGACTATCTGACCAGTGCAAGAGCTCTCTGGCCAAAGGATGTCCGGATCGCTTTGCTGCCACTGGCCACCCACATTGAGCAGGAGCCAGATGTCCATCAGGTTCAGCAATGGCTGAGGTTTGCCAAGCGGGCCGGGCCAGAATTTATAACAGTCAGCCTGATACCGGCTCATGGAACCGTTCCCGGTATGAACGGGGGAGTTATGGAATGAATACAGCGCCCATTTTTGCCGTTGTAGGCCATCCCAACAAAGGAAAATCCAGTGTGGTGGCCACCCTTTCCCAGAACGATGGCATTGCCATTGCGCTGGAGCCGGGCACTACACGCAAACGCCAGTCCTACCCACTGAGTGTGGATGGCAGGGTTCTCTACACACTGGTGGACACACCCGGTTTTCAGCGCCCCAGGCGGGTGCTCGAGTGGCTTGAGGCCCACAGTGTTTCTGCATCAGACCACGGCGAAACGGTTCGTGCATTTGTTCTGCAACATCAGGACGACAGCCGCTTCACTGACGAATGTGAACTGCTTGCACCATTGATTGAGGGCGCGGGCATTATCTATGTGGTGGACGGCTCGGCGCCCTACAGTGCCGAGCACGAAGCCGAGATGACCATACTGCGCTGGACCGGCCAGCCCAGCCTGGCCCTGATCAACAGCATCGGGCCCGACGATTACAGCGACACCTGGCAAGCCGCACTAGGGCAATTCTTCCAGGTTGTACGCAAGTTCGATGCGGTTCGCGCCCCGTTCGAGCAACATCTCAGCCTATTACGCGCCTTTGGGCAGCTTGAGCCAGACTGGGAAAAGCCTCTGGATCAGGCAACACATCACCTCTCGGCCCAGCGCGAGCAGCGTCGCCACCAGGCGGCCGGCATCATCGCCAAAGCACTGCATGACATGATGTCGTTCAAGGAAAAGCGCACGCTGACGCTGGATCAAGTCGCGGGCACCAGCGACAGCACCCTTGCGGATCAACTCCGGCAACGCTGGTACCAACACCAACGCCAACGGGAACAGTCTCTACGCGTGCACATTGAGCATCTGTATCAGCACCAGAGCATCCGGCGACAGGAAGCCGAGCTTGAGTGGCACAGCGACCACGACCTCTTCTCGGAAGACAGCCGCAAACACTGGGCTGTCAGCAGGCGCTATCTGGCCACAGCCGGTTTCGGTGCGGGCGCCGTCAGCGGAGCAGGGCTGGACGCTCTGACTCTGGGCTCATCACTGGGTACCGGGGCTCTGGTGGGCGGCCTGCTCGGTGCAGCCGGGAGCTATTTCTACGGCGGCAAGTTCACCCTGCCGGTTCTGAATATTGGGTTGCTCCAGGACGGCCTGAAAACAGCTACGTTCGGGCCTGTGCAAGACAGCCAATTTGGTTACGTAGTGCTGGGGCGAGCCGTGGATCATTGGTGGCACATAAGCCATCGAAATCACGCCGGCAGAGATCTACTTGATCTGCAGCCGGCCGATCACCACTGGCTTGAACGCCTCGACAAAAAGAGCCGTCAAACTATTCAGAGAACCTTGGACAAATGCCGTAAACAGCAGCCTCTGGATGACATTCAGCAGCAACGTTTTAACACCGCCATAGAGCAATGCATGGCTGTTTATGACGACTGGCGGTTGAATCGCACCTGAAATGAGTGTTTATACTGTAAGGCTATTCCATCAATAAACGAGGAATGCTCATGAAGATTGTACGAGTTCAGGACATCATCGGTACCGAACGTGAAGTGCACGGCCCAGGTTGGACCAGCCGTCGTATGTTGTTGAAAAAAGACGGCATGGGCTTCTCTTTCCACGAAACGATCATCCCTGCCGGTGCTGAGTTGAACCTGTGGTACAAGCACCACCTGGAAGCGGTTTACTGCGTAGCCGGCAATGGCAGCATTACCGACAAGGCCACCGGTGAAACCCACCAGATCTCAGACGGCACGCTTTACGCCCTCGACAAGCACGATCAACACACCCTGCGCGGCGGCACTGAAGACATGCGCTTGATCTGCTCGTTTAACCCGCCCGTAACCGGGCAGGAAGTACACGACGAAGACGGCGCCTACCTGCCGGATACCAGCGAAGACTAATCTTACTTGTCCAGAGCTGAACACCCCGCGCCATCCACATCGCCATCGACAGCAAGCCTGCTGCCGGTGGCGGTTTTACTTTGGCTGGCCGGGGTCTACCTGCGCATTCCCATACTGGTTGCGCCACCGCTTGCACCGTTTATCGGTGATGAACTGGCACTGTCTCAGACCTTAACCGGTGCCCTGACCACACTGCCCATCCTTATGCTGGCCATAGGCTCCATGCCTGGCTCTCTATCCATTGCCCGCATAGGCCCGCGCAATACACTGGCACTGGCCATGTTCATTATGGTTATCGGCTCCGCTGGCCGAGGCTTGGCGCCAGACTCCCTCACCTTGATGCTCACCAGCGCCGTTATGGGTATAGGCATCGCCATGATGCAGCCCGCGCTACCGGCACTGTTGCCACGCTGGCTGGAACCCAAAAACCTGGCACTCGGCTCAGCCATCTACATGAACGGCATGCTGATGGGCGAATTCATCGGCGCAGGCATCACCCTGCCGGTCATCATGCCATTGTTAGACAACAGTTGGCGCGCCACCATGTTGGCATGGTCATTACCCGCACTGCTGGTCGCCGCAGCCCTGTTCCTGCCCAAACGCGACCTGGCCAGACCCACCCAAAAGGTTGCCTGGCTACCCGACTGGAAAAACCCGCTCACCCTGAAGCTAGGCTTGCTGTTGGGCGTATCCGGCTCTCTATTTTTCGGCGTAAACGCCTATCTGGCGGCATTGCTGGAACAGAGAGGCGAATTCGACAACCTCACCGAAGCCTTGTTCTGGTACAACTTCGCTCAGGTAATTGCTTCTCTGTTGATGCTGAAAATGGCCCGCTACTGGGTAGGCAGAAAAGCCCCACTGCTCATCATGCTGATACTCAGCCTGCTGGGAACAATAGGGTTGTTGGTGTTTACAGGATGGTGGGCAATAGCCAGCGCAACGTTCATGAGTTTCACCGCGGGCATACTGTTAATCATGATGGTGGCACTACCACCACTGCTGGTGCCTGCCAATGAAACCGGCAGATTGTCCGCTGGCAACTTTCTGGTCGGCTACACCATAGCCTTCGCCGTACCCATGCTGGGAGGCGTACTCTCAGACTGGACCGGCGACGTTCGACACGCCATAGCCGTAATGATTGCCTACGGAGTTCTAGTCTCCCCACTGGCAATAAAACTTAATCTTCAACGTCAGTAAAGCGCCCCCACCAATGGCCGAAGGCCGTGGAGCGGGGTGTCTTTTCTGCCGGGAAAAAGATGTCTGAGCGAAGCGAGTTGTTTTTCCCAGAAGAAAAGACACCCCGCTTCGCGGCCCACCCCAATGAAGCAGGCCCTCAGGCTTTAAATGTAGTAATCCTTCAACGGAGGAAACCCGTTAAATTCTACTGCACTATATGTGGTTGTATAGGCTCCGGTGGACAGCCAGTACATACGATCGCCAACAGCCAAGTTCAGTGGCAGCGGGTATTTGTGGTGCTCGTACATGATGTCGGCGCTATCGCATGTTGGCCCGGCAATTACGCAGTCTTCGCCTTCACCTTTCTTGTCTGTCCAAATAGGAAACTTGATCGCTTCATCCAACGTTTCAATCAAACCGTTGAACTTGCCCACATCGGTGAACACCCAGCGGTGCAAAGCCGTGCGGGATTTGCGAGCAATCAAAACCACTTCGCTCACCAGAACGCCTGCGTTGGAAATCAACGAACGACCTGGCTCGATAATGATTTCCGGCAAATCATCACCAAAATCTTCTTTCAGGAAACGGGTGATTTCAGAAGCATACACACCCAGCTCGTTGGTCCGGTTGATGTAGTTTGCCGGGAAGCCGCCACCCATGTTGATCATCTTCAGCTCGATGCCGTCTTCTTCTTTCAGACGCTCAAAGATAACCTTCACCTTGTTTAGCGCCGAATCCCACGCACCGATTTCACGCTGCTGGGAACCCACGTGGAACGACACGCCGTAAGGCACCAGGCCAAGATCACGGGCCAGAATCAACAGGTCCATGGCCATGTCGCTCTCACAACCGAATTTGCGCGAAAGCGGCCAGTCAGCTGTTTGCGTGCCGTCGGTCAGAATGCGTACATACACCTTCGCACCGGGAGCTGCCTTGGCAATCACGCGCAAATCCGCCTCGGAATCCGTGGCGAACATGCGAACACCCTTTTCATAAAAGGTGCGAATATCCCGCGCCTTTTTTATGGTGTTGCCATAGCTGATCCGATCGCCGGTCACGCCAAGACCCATCACCTTTTCCAACTCATACACCGACGCAATATCAAAACTCGCACCCTTGTCCCGCAACATTGTCAGAACCTGCGGAGCCGGGTTGGCTTTTACTGCGTAATACACATTCGCATAAGGAAAACCCTCCACCAGCTCGTCGTACTGACGATTGATGGTGGCGGTATCAATCACCACAAACGGTGTTTCCTTGGTATCTGCAAACGCCTTGATCCGCTCAAAGGTCTCGGCAGTGTAGTAATCGGCGATGTTAGCGTTGGCTGACTCGGTCATGGATGGTGTTTCCCCCAGGGGCAAAAAACAGTGCGTAAACGCGAACGCCAGAACCTGAATGGTCCTGACCAAGAAGCGCGATAATCAGGCTTTTCCCACCCTGCGGATATGAGCATATCTACCCATAATCCGAACAACCGCCAAACCTCCCAAAAGCCCCGGATATCAGGGGCAACGAACAAATTGAGCCGGATATAAATCACCTGGAGTGCAAGCCCTAACAATGGCCGACAGGCCGAGCAGCCGGGTGCCTTTTCTGCCGGGAAAAAGATGTCTGAGCGAAGCGAGTTGTTTTTCCCAGAAGAAAAGGCACCCGGCTGCTCGGCCCACCCCCAAAGTAAAAGCGCCTTAGCGAACCCCTATTCAACCGTCTATAATTCACAAAACTCAGACGACTACAGGCCCCCAATGCCGAAACTCATTGCAGCTGCAATTCTGACCCTGCTATTTCTCGCGGGCTGCGCCGAAAACACCACGCCACCTACATTCAAACAGGCATTGCCCACTGCAACTCACCAACCCGTCAGCTTCAACGACGACGTGCGCCCCATTGTAGAAGCCAAGTGCCTGGCCTGTCACAGCTGCTTTGATGCCCCATGTCAGCTCAAAATGGAATACTCCGACGGCCTGATTCGAGGTGCCCACAAAGATCCGGTTTACGATGGCGGCCGCTTTGAAACCCAACAAACCACGCGCCTTGGGATTGATGCCCAAACCGAACAACAGTGGCGAGAAATGGGTTTCTACTCCGTGCTGGCCCGAGGCGACCAAACCCGCAGCCTGTTCGAGAATATGATTCGCTTGGGCAAACAGTATGAGTTTGCACCCAACAGCAAACTGCCCGACAACATAGAGCTCGGTCTGTCCCGCGCTAACCAGTGTGTCAGCAACGAAGACTTCTCCGACTACGCCAGCGACCACCCCTACGAAGGCATGCCGCTGGCCGTAACCGGTCTCACCGACGACGAATACGCCACGCTCACCGGCTGGCTTAACCAGGGTGGGGCTATCAGCCCGTTGGTTATCAAACCAACTGACGCCGAACTGAGTCACATCAACCGTTGGGAGGCCTGGCTTAATGATCGTAGCCCCCGCCAACAATTGATCAGCCGCTGGGTATACGAACACCTCTATCTGGCGCATCTGTATTTTGAGGATGAGGGCACAGACACCCGCTTCTTTGAAATCGTGCGTTCCTACACGGTGCCGGGCATACCCATTGGCATGATTGCGACCCGGCGTCCCAACGACGACCCCGAAGGCCCTGTGTATTACCGCCTAAGGCCCGTTGCTGGCAGCATTGTGCACAAGCGCCACATTACCTTCGCATTCGAGGAGAAGCCGTTTGAACGCACCCGGGAGCTGTTTGAAGCCGGCGACTGGCAAGTAGATTCCCTGCCAGACTACAGCCGGGATAGTCGCGCCAACCCGTTTGTGACTTTCGCAGACATACCCGCAAAAGTCCGCTACCAGTTCATGCTGGATAACGCCGAGTATTTCACACGCACCTTCATTCGCGGGCCGGTATGCCGCGGCCAGATTGCCACCGACGTGATCCGGGATCACTTTTGGGTTAGCTATCACGATCCGGAAGACGATCTTTACCTAACCGATGCCGAGTATCGCAACAAGGTAAGCCCCTTACTGGCACTACCTGGCCAGGACAGCGCTTTGCTGGATCTGGGGGAAAACTGGATTGACTATCAAGGCAAGCGTAACCGCTACCATGAACTGCGAAACCAGGCCTACCGGGAGGCCTACCCAAAAGGTGCTTCCCTCGACCATATCTGGGATGGCGACGGCAACAATACCAACGCTCTGCTGACGGTATTCCGCCACCACGACAATGCCTCAGTACAGCGGGGGCTTATCGGTCAGGTACCGCTAACCAGTTGGTGGATGGATTACCCTCTGTTTGAACGCACCTATTATGAACTGGTGGTGAATTTTGACGTGTTCGGTAATGTAGCCCATCAGGTTCAAACGCGGCTCTACTTTGACCTGATCCGGAACGGCGGTGAACAGGACTACCTCAGGTTGATACCGCCAGGTGAGCGCAATCGGGTTTTACGGAACTGGTATCAGGATTCAGGTTCGCTAAAACTGGATTACAGCTACGCCCGCATGGACGATACCGCCCCCTCACAGGTGCCCTATGCCACCTCGGCTTTCAATGAGGAGCTCGGCGCTCGCATGCTGTTGAAATTCCACGAACTGAACGCAGAGCGGAATGACCCTATCAACCGCTGTGGTGGCAGTGACTGTGGCCGCAAAGACGAACCAGAGTGGATTCGGGATGCAGACCAGGTACTGTCTGAAATTGCCGCTACCCGGGCCGAATTCCTCCCGGCAATCAACTACCTGCCAGACGTTACCTTCTTGCGGGTTCACAACGGGGAAGGGCAGCGCACGGTTTATACGATTATTCGCGACCGCGCCCACAGCAATGTCGCTTTCCTGCTGGGAGAAGATCCACGCTACCAGCCGGAGAACGACAAGCTGACCATTTACCCGGGAATCATCGGCAGCTACCCCAATTTCATCTTCGACATCCCGGCCTCGCAACTGGAGCTCTTCAAAGACCGGATGAAAGCCCTGAAAGTGGAGGAGCCGAAGGCGTTTGAATCTCTGGTGGGCGTATGGGGCGTACGCCGAACCCACCGGCAGTTCTGGGAAATTCTTCACGACATTACCGCTTGGCACCGCGAGCACCAGCCCCTGCAGGCAGGAATTTTCGACATTAACCGTTACGAAAACCTGTAACCCTTTAGCTGTCTAACTCTCTAACCCCGGGCTCAAACCGCCACAGGGTGGAATGGCGCGGGGGTGTTGGAACCACCGGGGTCCCGGGGTTCACTCTGCTGTTGCAGATATTCCAGAATGGCGTCTTTCAGATCGCTGCCCTGGCCCAACCCCTGATTACCGAATAAACGGTTGAATTCCAGTACAAAGGGGTAGCCTTCCACCAAAGCAATATCGAAGCCGGCGTGATCCACATCCAGTTCCCGGGCCAGACGCAGGGCGAGATCAGTCATCACCTCAGGTACGGGGCTGTTATCGATCTTGCCGCCTTTAGAAACATTGTTGTAAAAGCCCTGCTCCGCCTGGGTGCGCCAATAGGCTGTCACAACCTTATCGCCCACCACCACAATGCGCGCATCGCGATCCAGGGGCAGATACTCCTGAACGTACAGAACGTCTGTGCGATCGCAGTACTTCTGCCAGTCGTCATGGTTTTCAATCAGCCACACACCTTCGCCCATGCTGGCTTTCGGCAGTTTCGCCACAAAGGGCAGCGCCATAACACTCCATATATGCTCGCGCTCCTCCGGGCCGTTGGCCTCAATGATGGTCCAGGGGATATGCTCCGGCGCGACCGCCTCAAAGGCTCGGGTCATTTCCACTTTGTCGTGGCCAATGCGGTAGCTGGCAACACTGGGGAACACTCGGCATTTCAAGCCATGCACCAGCGCATTGAGCTGCCAGTATTCGGGGAATAGCACCCAGTCTGCATTGCGCAGCAGTTCTTTATGGCGCAGGTAATTCTCCGGTTTCAATACCGTCGTATCCGGAAAGCCAAGTGTGCGGAAAATATTAAATGATACTAAATTCATGGGCGGGATCGCGCTGAGTAAAGTGGGCAATTTTTAAGCAGTTTCACCTTGGGCGCAAGTGTTTTTTCTGGGCTAAATTGACGGTGGTCATGGTTTTTATTAACGCAACTGATAATAATTCGCATTACATTGTGCATTAATTTACCACGGAGCCTTACCATGACAATCGTTCGCCAGTTTACTGCCGTAGCCGCCTCCCTGCTGATCGCTGTGCCCGCATTTGCCGGCGACAGCGACCACTTCAAAGGCCAGCCTTCAAACACCCTTGAGCAGGCCGTTGCCAACTTCTCCGACTACAACAACAAGCTGGAAAAAGTGCTGGCCGGTGATCTGACTCCAGAAGCCATGAACGAAGTTCATCAGCTCACCTACACTCTTGAAAATGCCCTGCAAAAGCTGGATGACGAGATTGATGCGCTTGAGGATACTCTGGAGAAAGTCCACAAGGCCTCCGAGCATGCGGATCCGGATACCGTGCGCACAGCTGGCGAGCAGTATCTCAGCAACAGCCGGAAGATGATCAAGTAATTACTGGCGGGGCTTTCTTTTGACGCCCTGCTGGGCAACCGCGGTTAGTGGGTCTTCTGGCCAGGGATGTTTGGGGTAGCGGCCGCGGGTGTCTTTGCGCACCTGCGGGTACACGTTAACCCAAAAACTGGCCAGATCCGCCGTAACCGCCAGCGGTCTCTGGGCAGGGGAAAGCAGATGAATCAGCACTGGCACCTTGCCACCAGCAACGGTCGGCGTTGTTATCCAACCAAATAAGGCCTGCAACTTGGCTGCCAATACCGGGCCATTCTCCGCGGTGTAATCCAGGGTAACGGAGCTGCCGGTGGGGATGGTCAGGCTGGTTGGGGCCTGTTCCCCCAGCTGCTTCTGTTGCGGGTAGTCCAGCAAGCTGTTCAGGGCGTTGTACAGGTTCAGTTTAGCCAGATCAGACCAGCGGCTGATGCCGCTCAGGAAGGGCCCAAGCCACTCTTCCAGAGCGTCTGTCAGGGCTTGATCACTGACATCCGGCCACTGGCCGGGAAAGTGCCTGGCCAACAAAGCGACTCGCGCCTGCCACTGCAGGGCAGCAGGTGTCCAGGGCAGGTTATCCAGCCCTCTGCGCCGAACGGCGGCGAGTATGCCCTGCTGAATCAGCTCCTGTGACGGCTTTGCCAGCGGTTTCTCGGCAAGGACCAGCGCCCCCAGTCGGCGCGTTTTGCGTGCGATAACAGTGCCGCGTTTATCATCCCATTCCGCTTCATCCTGCTCACGAATATGGGCCGCCAGATCGACTTCCAGCGTTGCCAGGTCCACCGGGGCTGCCAGATAAATCCGTGCTTCTCTGGCCTTGCCGTCCAGGTCTGCAGCCACCAGCCATTCATGCCGCGCCAGCCCGTCGTCGTCTCGCAGAAGGGAACCTTTGCCGTTGCTGAGCTGGTAGCGTGGTGTATCTCCGGGACGGCGTTTGCCGATGCGATCCGGGTAGGCAAGAGCCAACAAGCGTCCCACTTCTGTGGCCGTTGGCATGAGTTCTTGTTCGCGCTTCCCATTGTCGCCAGACGCTGACAAACGCTTGGCCTGCTGGCGCAGAGCTTGAAGACGGTGCGGATCTATACGCTGAGAACCTCGTTCTCCACGAAGGGCTCGGATGCGTTCATGCATGTCGGCACCGGCACCCGGGCCCAGCAAGTCCCTGTCTTCCAATAGCGCGGCTAGCTCCGCCGCCAGCTTGCCCAGCCCAAGCGATCGCCCGAGTATGACCATGTGGGCCAACCTGGGGTGAATGCCCAACCCCCGCGCTGATTTGCCGTGCTCGGTGATTGCGCTTGCATCATCCAGCATGTCCAGCCACTGCAGCAGCTCCACACCCTGCTGCCAATGGGCAGGTGGCGGCGAGTCGATCCACACCAGGTTATCCGGTGTTCTGGCACCCCATTGGGCCAACTCGAGCACCAGCGGGGCCAGATCGGCCTCGCGAATCTCCGGTGG
This sequence comes from uncultured Marinobacter sp., assembly GCF_947488835.1. Classification (GTDB taxonomy): domain Bacteria; phylum Pseudomonadota; class Gammaproteobacteria; order Pseudomonadales; family Oleiphilaceae; genus Marinobacter. The sequence goes on from NZ_CANLBK010000003.1 coordinate 355,204, forward strand.
CGTGAAATCCGCCAGCCCGAACTGTTCCGACTCGCTCCATAACCGGTAACACACACCCGGTTCTACCCGGCCTGCGCGACCCTTGCGTTGCTCTGCAGAAGCTTTGGAAACCCGGCCAGTAATCAGCCGTGTCATGCCACTATTTGGGTCAAACACAGCCCGGCGTTGCTGGCCGCTGTCCACCACCACCCGCACGCCTTCAATGGTCAGACTGGTTTCTGCGATGGCGGTTGCCAGTACTACTTTGCGAGTGCATGCAGCGGCTGGCGCAATGGCCTGGTCCTGCTCTGCAGCTTTCAGGTTGCCGAACAGGGGGGCGATGACAACGTTCGAGGCCACCTGCCCGGTCAACGCTTGGGCCACCCGATGAATCTCTCCTGCGCCCGGCAGGAACACCAGCACCGAGCCAGGTTGCTGCGCCAGAGCTTCGGTAACCACCGCTACAACTTGATCCACCAGTCTCGGGTAGCGTTGCGTGCTTGCCGCCGGGCGATAGAACACTTCCACAGGAAAGGCTCGGCCTTCACTGCTCAATACCGGTACATCTCCGAGCAGGCGGGCAATGGGCGCGGTGTCCAGTGTGGCGGACATCACCAGTACTCGAAGATCTTCCCTCAATGCGTCTTGTGTCTCTCGTACCAATGCCAGCCCGAGATCGGCCTGGAGGGAGCGTTCGTGGAATTCATCGAAGAGCACAGCTGCGTAGTCTTCCAGCATGGGATCGCTCTGGATCAGCCGGGTGAGAATGCCTTCGGTCACAACTTCTATGCGTGTCGCGCCAGATATTTTGGTATCCAGCCGCGTGCGGTAGCCGACGGTTTGGCCGGGCTGTTCACCCAGCTGCGACGCCATAAATCTGGCCGCAGAACGAGCTGCCAACCGCCGGGGTTCGAGCATCAGGATTTTACCGCCTTGCACCCAAGGTTCATCCAGCAGTGCCAAAGGTACCCGCGTAGTTTTACCTGCGCCCGGGGGTGCCTGCAGCAGGGCCGTGGTGGCTTGCTGCAGGGTTTGTTTTAGCTCTGGGAGGATGCGGTCTATTGGGAGCACGGCTATCAATCGTGCGGAATTGTTCTTGCGTGCCAGGCTTCAGGCCTGGGAACAAAAAACACAAAAAGTAATCCGAAAACCAGCGCCCCGACACCTATGCCGAAGGCGGATACCAGAGTGCCACCGGCGTCGAGCCACTGTTTGGTTAGCCAAGGTCCAGCCATTTGGGTGAATCCGTAGAGGGCGACCATGGCCGCAGACAGCCGGGGCCCCTGATGTGGATGCAGGGCACGCCCAAGCCGTTGGGTGAGCAGCACCGTTCCCAGAAAAGTGCTTCCTACCAGGGCTGCACATAACAACAGGCCAAGGGCGCCGGGTACGACAACGGCTGCCAGCACACCCGCAAGCTGAATCAGGAAATTCAGCTTCAACGCGGGTATATCGCCCATTTTCGTGCCCAGCTTATTCCACACCCAGGCGGCAGGAATTGTACACAGGGCTACGATTAGCCAGGCCCCATCAAGCAGCCAGTGTTCGGCCTCGAGCTCGAGCTTTGCCAGCAGTGGCAGAAAGGTCATGGGAAGGATGTAACCCAGACCTGCGCCTGCGTACGACAGAAACAAAGGAATGCTGGCGCGATCTATTAACGGGGTTTTGGCTTTCACCTTGCCATCATTACCAGGCACTTGATCTGGCACATCGAGCATTATCAAGCGGCGAGCGCCCCAAATAGCCAAAGGAATGGATGCCAGAGCCACTGGCCACCAGCGCGCAGCACCTTCCAGCCAATCTGCAGTGCCGGTAACCAGTCCACTGGAGAGCAGCAAGCCCAGACCCACGCCAATGTATACAAGCCCACTCATGCTGGAACGATTACGCAATACCAGCCACTCAAGAATCAGCGCAGGTGCTTGTACAAACACGACACCGTTAGCGACGCCATTCATCCAGCGGGCGGCCGAGATAGCGGTTAGATTGTCCGTTTGGGTAACGAAGATCGTGGTTACAACGTGAACGACGAGAAACGCGGGCAGCAATACGCGGATATGGCTAACCCTATGCCAGCGAATCGCCAGCATGGCACCCATCAGATAGCCTAAATAGTTCCAGGTGGCGATCGCGGCGCCTTCTGGCGCGGTGAGCTGACCATCTTCTATAAGATAGGGCAGCAGTGGGGTGTAAACAAAGCGGCCCAGCGTGTGCACAACCATAAGCACAATGGCACCCGCAGCCAGAACGCCAAAGAGTTCTTTCAGGGTTGTGGTGTTCTGCTTGTACATACTGTCAGTTCCGGCGAGTGCGTTGTCAGCCGGGCAGTCTATGCGAGTCGCGCCGCTATGTCAGTTTGACCTTAGCAGAACAGGCTGCTTATCCGCCTCAGGTGCGCGGGATTTCACTGTTGGCTTTGGCCCAAAGGTAGATGCGCTCATAGGCTTCCGCCAGTTGTTCCGGGTTATGGGGTGGCTGAATCAATGCCGCCAGCTGGCCGTCCGGATTCACCAACGCAAAATGCCCGCTGTGATCTACAAGCAGCTCACCGTCGACGTCTCGGTGTACAAACACGGCACTCAGACTTTGCGCCAGTGCACGCAATGTTTCCAGATCCCCTGTCAGCCCGTGGAAGTCTTCGCCGAAAAATCCGGTATAGGTTTTCAGCTTTTCAGGGGTGTCGTGTTCCGGGTCGGCTGTGACCAGCAGGTAATCCGGCTGAGGCAGGTCTTTCGACAGTAGTTTGTCGGTGCGGCGCAGGTTGGCCATGGCCGCCGGGCAGATATCCGGGCAATTGGTGTAGCCCACAAACGCAAAGGTCCACTTCCCCCGAAGGTTTTGGCGGGTAACGGTTTCGCCGTTTTCATTTGTGAGGGTGAACTCGGCCAACGGCCGCGGCTGGTCATAAACATAGGTGTTCATTTCAGCCAGATTCGGAGCGGGTGTTGGCTCCCCACTATCCACCAAAAATACCTGCCGACCTATGACCAAGCCAAATACGAGTACAACCAATAGCAGAAGTACAAACAGCGTGACCTTTAGCGAACGATTCATTATTGCTCCAGTTAACTGCCTTGGCCGGTTTGATAGTGTGCCAAGGAGGAGGGGGGATGCCTTTTCTTCTGGGAAAAACAACTCGCTGCGCTCAGACATCTTTTTCCCGCCAGAAAAGGCATCCCCCCTCCTCCCCGTAAAATTTTCCGGCCTCAGAAAAATACATAGTGGTCTACAAGGAGTACCACAAACAGGGCCATCAGGTAAGTGATGGAGTATTTGAAGGTGTTTAAAGCAACCCGGCGATCGTCGCCTTTCAGCAGTTTTATGGCGTACTGGAGGAAGCGCAGGCCGAGAACCAGGGCACCCGCCAGATATATCCAGCCGGACATACCTGTGACGAAAGGTAGCAGGCTGACTGCCAGCAGCATCAGGGTGTAGAGCAGGATATGTAATTCGGTGAATTTATTACCATGGGTGACCGGCAACATTGGGATACCGGCTTTGGCGTATTCTTCTTTGCGGTGAATCGCCAAGGCCCAGAAGTGTGGGGGCGTCCAAGCGAAGATGATGAGAACGAGCAACAGAGCGTGGCCTTCCACCTGGCCGGTTACCGCTGTCCAACCTAACAACGGCGGCATGGCACCGGCGAGGCCGCCGATGGTGATGTTCTGGGGCGTTGCCCGCTTCAGGAACAGGGTATAAATGCCGGCGTAACCTACCAGTGAGGCCAGGGTGAGCCATGCGGTGAGATGGTTCACCTGCCACATCAATACCACCATGCCTACACTGGCCAGCAGTGTGGCGAACAGGATTGCTTCTACCGGAGAGATTTTACCGGTAGCCACAGGGCGCTTGCGGGTGCGGGCCATGACGGTATCTATTTTCTGGTCGACCACGTGGTTGACCACGGCGGCGGCACCGGCAAGAAAGGCTATGCCCATGTTGCCCCAGATCAGCACGCTCAGGCTGGGCAGGCCGGAGGTGGCCAAGAGCATACCAATGGCTGATGTCAGGATCATCAAGGCCACTACGTTGGGCTTGGTCAGCTCCAGATAATCTCGCCAGGATATGGCACGTGCGGATTGGCTGGTTGGGTTGCGGGCCGGCAGTACGTCCACTTGCTCACTCATGCCGTAATCTCCTGATGCATTATTGTTGTAGGTGTTGCTCTTGCAGCATGTGCCTGCGGCAGCAGATTGTGCTGCCAGATCAGGTATATCACCGATAGTAGCAGCCCGGCGCCCATGGCGTTGTGGGCCACTGCGATCGGCAGGGGAATATGGAAAATAATGTTGGCGAGCCCAAGGGTAATCTGCGCAACCAGCGCTGCAGAAACAAACAGCACCGGGCGGCGCAGTTCGCGACTGGCGCTTCTGCGCCAGATCAGAGTCAGTAGAACTGCGAAATACCCCAGAACCACCAAAGCACCGATTCTATGGGTTACGTGGATGGCCACCCGCCCATGAGCTGTGAGTTGCCCACCCAGATAGTTGGGGCCCACATGCTGGGTAATATCGAAGCCATGCTGGAAATCCATATCTCTTGGCCACCACTCACCCTGACAGGTGGGCAAGTCGGTACAGGCTACGGCGGCATAGTTGGCTGCCGTCCAGGCGCCCAAGGCAATTTGCAGAATAACCAGCAACAAGCCGCCATAGAGCCAGGGACGGAGTTTCGCGATGTGGGGCCTTTGCGCCGAGGGGTTCGGGGTTTCTTCGGGGGCAGAGCTGGCCTGCGTTGCAGAGAACTTTCTTAGCCGCAGCACCAGCAAGGTGAGCAAGCTCAAGGTGGTAAAGCCGCCAAGAAGGTGAAGCGCGACCACTTGAGGCCAGAGCTTCAAGGTAACCGTCCACATACCAAACGCACCCTGCAGCAGAATAAACCCTGCAATGAACAAAGGCAGTTTGAAAGGTACACCGCTGCGGCGCTTCCGCACGGCACTTGCTGCCAGCCCGAACACCACCAGCCCCAATGTGCCAGCGGCGTACCGGTGGATCATTTCGGGCCAGCCTTTAGCTACATCCACCGGCGTGTCCGGGAACCGGGCATTGGCGATGGCTATATGCGACTCGCTTTGGGGCACGGTTATGAAGCCATAACACCCGGGCCAGTCGGGGCAACCTAGCCCGGCATCCACCAGCCGGGTCCAGGCGCCCAGCATGATGACAACAATGGCGAGAAGAACTGAGAAAGTCGCCCAGTTTGCCATGGCTTTGGCGTTAGGCTGGTTGCCGGTAGACAGATGCGTCAAGGTAACTCCTCCGGGCTAAGGCTCAGCCCACCTGTGACAGTTTGAGCAAGTGCTTCAGATCTTTGAGGATGTCCTTACCGGAATTCTCGGGGCCGTAATGCATCATCACGTTGCCAAAGGGATCGATGAGCAGGATGCGCGGCTCACTTTCCGGATTGATTCCAGCAGGCCAGGCAGATGTTTTACCGGGTACAGGCCTCAGGCGTTCCATCAAACGATACTCGGTTGGCCAGCGTGCCGCGAGATCACCGGTAATTCCGCCTAAAACGGCGGCTCTCGATACTCGGTTAGCGTTTTTTCCCAAGGCAATGTTGGCTTGCCGCGCGAGGTAGAGCAGTTCTTCGCAGCGGGTGTCACATTCGCCCGCAGCAACCACAAGCAACCACTGAGGATCTGTTTTACCAGCGACAAACCGATTGGCCAGCGGCTCGCCCGAAAGCGTCTCAAGGTTGAGCTCGGCCACAGGCACCGTCGGACTGATCAGCGCCCCGTGATTAGTATGCCCTGCGGGATTCAGCCAGCCGGTGTAGAACATGATAGTGGCCAGAATCATTGGCCCGAACCCCAGGGCAAACAACAACATGGCTGTACGTCGGCCCCTGCGAACTTGTTCGGGGGTTGGGCCTTCTTTTTCTTCTTGCTGTGGTAACCCGTTAACCATCGTCATTGTCATTATTGGTTCCTGTCTTTCGATAACTCGCCGCTACACTCAATATAGTCAGCACCAGTGCAAGCGCAAACCATTGTGTTGCATATCCGTAGTGGGTTTGTGGCCCCATGAGGTCTGGTTCCCAATCCGCACGATAGGCGCCAGGCTGCTCGCCGCTCGCAAGCCGGATAATAGCACCAGGCAACTCAGGGATTTCAGCTCTTGCAACCGACCCGGGTAATGCCTGCACTCTGCGGGGCCAACTTTCGTCAGTTGCCGATTTTGAGGACAGTACCGGCGGTTCCGGGTAAGGGCTTATCCGTCCGGTTAAGCTGAAGACACCTTCGGGGGGGCTCACATCCGGCAATTGATTTCGCGTTCTCGGTGCCCCAACCCAGCCTCTGTTAACCAGAACCGCAGGGCCCTGCAGTGGGTAAAACACCGTCAGAACCTCGTAACCTGCAATGCCATCGCGGGTTCGGTTATCCAGCAACCAGCTGCGCTCGTCGTAAAGCCCGGTAACTGTAATGGGCCTGCCGCTATCAAGCCCGCTGGCCACCTGTTCCGGCCAATCAAGATCCTGTGCTTCTTGCTGCCACTGCTCAAGCAGAATCTGCTTTTCCTCGGCCCGGTTCAGTTGCCAGATACCCAAGCCAATAAGCAGCGGCAGAAAGGCGCCTGTAAACATCATCAACCGCCAGTTCAGCTGCCATTTTCGAGTGTTTTGCTGCGCCTCAGTCATGGTCTGCTATAGTGTTTCTGGCTTTAATCAGAACAAAAACCAGAGACTCTTTTATGCTCAAAGCCCTTATCATTTTCCTCATGCTCGCCGTTATCATCAGCCTTTTCAGTGGTCTTTTCTTTCTCATCAAAGACGGCGGCAAGACCAATCGGGTGGTGAACTCCCTCGCGGTGCGGGTAACGCTGAGCGTGCTTCTGCTAGCCGTTATTCTGCTGTCTCTCTGGCAAGGGGGCCTGACACTGCACCCGACCCCCTGAATACAAACGCCTAGCGCCTCATATGACATATACGAACACAAACAGGCCCAACCAAACCACATCCACAAAGTGCCAGTACCAGGATGTCGCTTCAAACCCGAAGTGGCTATCTGCGGTGAAATGCCCCTTTTGAATGCGTATAAACATGATGATCAGCATCAATGTTCCCAGCATCACGTGAAAGCCGTGAAAGCCGGTGAGCATGAAGAAGGTACTGCCGTAAATGCCGGATTGCAGCGTAAGGTTAAGATCCTGATAGGCATGCATGTACTCTTCGGCCTGGAAAAACAGGAACACCAGCGCCAACAGGATGGTCGCACCCAGCCAGATTTTCAGTTTCTTGCGGTTGTCCGCTTTGATGGCGTGATGGGCAACCGTGATAGTGAACGACGAAGTTACAAGAAGAATGGTGTTTATCAGTGGTAAACCCCAAGGACCAATAACGGATTCTGGAGCAGGGTAAGCTTCCGGATCCGGGTTATTGATCAACGGCCAGGTAGCCTGAAAGCCTTCCCAGAGCATGTTGGAACTGCCGCGATCGCCCTCACCCCCGAGCCAGGGCACGGCAAACACCCGGGCATAGAACAGGGCGCCGAAAAATGCGGCAAAAAACATGACTTCCGAGAATATAAACCAGCTCATGCCCCAGCGGAATGAACGGTCCATCTGTGGGCTGTAAAGGCCAGAACGGCTCTCTTTAATAACGCTACCAAACCAGCCAAACAGCATGTAAATCATAACCAGTACGCCGGCCCAAAAAATCATCCAGGCAGTACCGGTGCTGTTGCCCTGGTTGCTGTCGACCATGATCGAGGCCGCACCATATAGCATGACCCCAAGGCCCACCGTGGCAACAATAGGCCACTTGCTCTGTTCAGGAACGTAATAGCTCTGATAGTCCGCCATAGCAATCTCCGATGGCTTATCCGTTATCGATTATTGTTTTGTTTGTTGTACTTGTAGTCTTTGTTACGGCTGCCTGCGGCTCGCCCTGATCATAAAGCGTATAAGACAGTGTCAGCTTGGTGATGTGGCTGGGCAGATCCTGGTCGACAATGAATACCAGTGGCATTTCCGTATTCTGGCCCGCGGACAATGGCTGCTGGTTAAAACAGAAGCATTCAGTTTTGTGGAAATACAAGGCACCTTCCGATGGCGACAGGCTGGGCACCGCTTGGCCAACCATGTCCCGATCGGTCGGGTTCTCGGCATAGAAGTTTACCGTCGTGGCCTCTCCGGGGTGAACCTCAACGCTGCGCGCAACCGGTCGGAATATCCAAGGCATGTCCGGCCCGTTCTGGGCCAGAAACTGCACTTTAATGGTACGGCTCATGTCGGCTACTGAGCGCTCGGTAGACTCATAGCGCCCGCTGGTCTTTCCATTAATACCGGTGATTTCGCAGAACACGTCATACAGAGGCACTAGCGCAAAGCCGAAGGCAAACATTCCCGCCACGCTGGCAAGACACCAGCCGATAACCCGCGCGTTGCTGCGCTTGGGTGCCGATTGGTTTGCCGGTTGCTCAGCCATTTTCGTCAGCCTCCTATTTCACATCTGGTGGCGTGGTGAAGGTGTGGTAAGGCGCTGGTGAAGGAACCTCCCACTCCAGACCCTCAGCTCCTTCCCAGGGCTTGGCTGGTGCTTTAACACCGCCTCTGGCGCACTTCACAACAATCAGCAGGAACAGCAGTTGAGTAGCGCCGAACATGAAGGCACCGATACTGGACACCATATTGAAATCAGCGAACTGCAGTGCGTAATCCGGAATCCTCCGCGGCATCCCGGCAAGCCCCAGGAAGTGCATCGGGAAGAAGGCCAGGTTCATGCCGACAAATGACAACCAGAAATGGGTTTTGGCCAGGGTTTCGTCGTACATATAGCCCGTCCACTTGGGCAGCCAGAAATAGGCCGACGCAAAGATGCCGAAGATGGCACCTGGCACCAGTACGTAATGGAAGTGAGCCACTACAAAGTAGGTGTCGTGGTATTGGAAGTCCGCCGGAGCAATCGCCAGCATCAGGCCGGAAAAGCCTCCGATGGAGAACAGAATCACGAAGGCAATGGCAAACAGCATGGGCGCCTCCAACGTGAGAGAGCCCCGGAACATGGTCGCCACCCAGTTGAACACCTTCACCCCTGTGGGTACGGCAATCAGCAAGGTGGCGTACATGAAGAAGAGTTGCCCGGCCAAAGGCACGCCCACAGTGAACATGTGGTGTGCCCACACAAGGAACGACAAGAGCGCGATGGCGCCTGTGGCGTAAACCATGGAAGCGTAGCCAAACAAGCGCTTGCGGGAAAATGCCGGGATAATCTGGGAGATGGCCCCGAATGCCGGGAGGATCATTATATAAACCTCCGGATGCCCGAAGAACCAGAACACGTGCTGGAACAGCACCGGGTCGCCGCCGCCCGCCGCATTAAAGAAGCTGGTGCCGAAGTTGATGTCCATTAGCATCATGGTGACCACACCCGCCAGCACCGGCATTACCGCAATCAGCAAAAACGCAGTGATCAGCCAGGTCCATACAAACATGGGCATTTTCATCAACGTCATGCCCGGCGCCCGCATGTTCAGTACCGTGGCAATCACGTTGATCGCGCCCATGATCGACGACACACCCATAATGTGGATGGCGAAGATAAAGAAGGTCGTGCTTGGCGGCCCGTAGGTCGTAGAAAGCGGCGCGTAGAAGGTCCAACCGAAGTTGGGTGCCCCACCTTCCATGAACAGTGTTGAAACCAGAATCAGGAAGGCACATGGCAGCAGCCAGAAACTCCAGTTGTTCATCCGTGGCAACGCCATGTCCGGCGCGCCAATCATCAGCGGTATCATCCAGTTGGCAAGGCCGACAAACGCCGGCATAACCGCACCAAAGACCATAATCAGGCCGTGCATGGTGGTCATCTGGTTAAAAAATTCCGGCTGAACAATCTGCAGCCCGGGCTGGAATAACTCTGCCCGGATAACCATCGCCATGGTTCCGCCGAGAAGGAACATGGTGAAACTGAATATCAGGTACATGGACCCGATATCCTTGTGGTTTGTGGTCAGCAGCCAGCGGCTGATGCCGCTAGCCGGGCCGTGATGATGATCTTGTGCGTGGGTACCTGCAACCGCACTCATGAAAACCCCCGTTACCGCCAATTATTGTGGCTGGTGATATCTGTTATCTGGCGTTGATTACTGTTGGTTCTTGTAATCGAAGATTTCTTTTGGCGTGACCATGTCACCCATCTTGTTACCCCAGGCGTTACGCTCGTAGGTAATGATGGCCGCAAGATCCGCTTCATTCAGCTGCCCGCCGAAGGCCTGCATAGCCGTACCTGACACACCGTTGACGACAACATCGATGTGCGCGGCCATGTCTCCGGTCGCAATGGCGCTGCCCCTGAGTGCCGGGAATGCCGGTGGCGCACCGCTGCCATCTGCCTGGTGACAGGCAGCACATGCAGTGGCGTAGGCTGTCTTGCCTCGCTCCATCAGCTCTTCCATGGTCCAGTCTTTCTGGGTCAACTCACGCTCTTTCTCGGCGGCTGCTTTCTGATCAGCTACCCAGGTGTTGTATTCCTCTTCCGGCACGGCTTTCACTACCACTGGCATAAAGCCGTGGTCCTTGCCACACAGCTCTGTGCACTGGCCCCGATAGGTGCCCGGCTTGTCGACCCGGGTCCAGGCTTCGTTGATAAAGCCGGGAATGGCATCCTTTTTAACGCCGAAATCAGGCACCCACCAGGAGTGAATGACATCGTTTGCCGTCAGCAGGAAGCGAACCTTCTTACCTACCGGAATCACCATGGGCTTATCCACCTCCAGCAGATAGTTTTCGCCCTTGGCCTGTCGGTTTCTGATTTGGTCTGACGGCGTTGTGAGGTTGGAAAAGTAGCCGAAATCTTCGTTGATATATTCGTACTGCCACTTCCACTGGTAGCCAGTTACCTTGATATCGATATCCGACTCAGTGGTGTCGTACATATCAATCAGGGTAGCGGTGGCGGGAATCGCCATAATGACGAGAATGACAAGCGGTATGAGCGTCCAGAGGACCTCAACCATCGTATTTTCATGAAAATTGGCAGGTTTTGCCCCCTGTGACTTACGATGGGCAAATATAGACCAGAACATGATCCCGAATACCACGGCGCCAATGGCAACGCAGATCCAGAAAATGGTCATGTGTAGATCAAATATATCGTTACTGGTACCGGTTACCCCGGGGGTCATGTTTACCGTCCAGTCCGCCATGGACAGCGCGGGAAACAATAAACCGCCTAAAAGGGCACCTACCCGCTGAGCGTGCACGCGCATACTGTGTCTCCACAGAGTATTATTCTTGTCGGATTTTGCGTAATCCCTCTACTCTTTCTCCGACGCTCGCATTCGCCAGAAATTCGCAGAGTGAAAGCCTGCTTATGGATACATCACCATCGAGTATAGACACAGATCAAAAAAAGACTAAAAAGTCATTAAACCCAAAACGACTAAACACAATCCTTTAAGAAGCAAATCGAATATGACATTCAAGTTGTCGGTTACAGACAGGCGTTTATGGGCACTGGCGTGGCCATTGATGCTCACCAACCTGACGGTTCCTTTGTTAGGTCTGGTAGATACAGCTGTACTCGGGCACCTGGAAAGCCCGGAGTATCTGGGAGCCGTGGCGGTTGGCGCTAACCTGTTCACCATCCTGTATTGGACCTTCGGTTTCATGCGCATGGGCACTACCGGGCTGGCCGCCCAGGCCTGGGGCAAGCGCGACAGCTTCAGCCAGGTTGCTCTTCTTTTGCGCTCGGTGATGTTGGCGGTGGGTATCGGCCTGTTGCTGATTCTGTGCCATCAACCGCTGATTCGAATCGGGCTGGTTCTGATGAACGCCAGCCTCGAAGTAACCGAACTAGCTGCTGAGTATGCGGCTATCAGAATCTGGAGCGCCCCTGCAGTGCTGTGCCAGTACACGCTTGTAGGCTGGCTCATTGGCACTCAGTACGCTCGCGGGCCGATGATCATGCTGATTGTGGCCAACGGCCTGAATATCGTGCTGGATGTATTCTTCGTGACAGTGTTGGGCTGGAACAGCCGGGGCGTGGCCATTGCCACGGTGATCGCCGAGTACGGTGCTGCCATCATCGGTTTTATTATCGTGTTGCAGCGTATGCCCGACGGGCAAAAACTTACCCGGGAGCTATTCGGCGCCCTTGCAGACTACTTAGCCATCTTGCAGGTAAACCGCTACATCATGGTTCGCACCATAGCGCTGTTACTGGTGCTGGCATTTTTTACCGCCCAAGGGGCTCGTCAGGGCGACACCATTCTGGCAGCCAACGCGGTGCTGATTACTTTCCTGCTTCTGATCTCCAATGCGCTGGACGGCTTTGCCAATGCGGCAGAAGCGCTGATCGGAGAGGCTGTTGGCAGAAACAGCAAACGCCGCTTTATGGTGGTGTTTCGCTGCGCGCTACGCTGGTCTCTCTGGGGCTCGCTGTTGCTGACTATTCTGTTCGTCCTCGGTGGCCGGGGGCTGATCGCACTGCTGACCGGTATCGAAGAGGTTCGCACCACAGCCTGGCAATATCTGCCCTGGCTCTGGTTGCTGCCGTTCACTTCCGTATGGGGTTTCTTGTTTGATGGCGTATTCATCGGCGCAACGCGCACCCGGGACATGCAGAACACTATGTTGTTTTCCGCACTGGGGGTATTTGCCCCCATCTGGTGGCTGACCACCGGCTGGGGAAATCACGGCCTGTGGTTTTCTCTGATCTGCCTTATGCTTGCCCGTGCAGCCAGTATGGGTTGGCTTTGCTGGTCGCACACACGTAACGATCGGTGGTTCAGCACCCTATAGTGGTGGGCAAATGTTAACAATTTCTGACACTCCAGAAATCGCAGCTCGCAAAATCTCGTCTACACTTGTCAGAAAAGAAGGGCGCCTCGTGCGGGTAAGTGGTGGCAACCCGCCGCAGCTCAGTTGCCCGGTTCCCCATTGCCCGATACGGGAGGCGCCTTGCGACCTCAAACTGTTCAGACACTGGCATGTCCTCAAATGACTCCACAGGCAGTTCTGGAAATCATTGACCACGCGCGGCGCAAGGAAGCTCGCTCTGGAACCTTTCTGAAGCAGTTGCATAAAAAGGCAGCGGCGTTGCCTTCGGCCGTCACCATTGAGGGCTACCAGCCTGCGGCCTGCCTGTTTCAGTTCGCCATTGAATACATAGAAATGGCACCACGGCTCATAGAGTGTGTGGATGCCTGTGCACAGGAAGCCGGCACCGCCCAGCTGTTTGACCCCTTTGTGAAAGCCGCCATTGGTTACTTCACCGAGCCATCGGTACTGCTGGTGCACTACGATGGCCTGGACGGCCTTCTGATACGCGCCTACCTCTGCCACCGCCTGATGGAAGAGATGCACGAAAACAATCACTCCATCCGAACCGGCGGGCTTGTCGATATAGAAGCAACTCGTGCTAACCTGCTGGTCCACGAACTTATTGGCGAGCCCTTCGCAAACGAACTGGATGACTCAATCACCGTCACCGTGCTGCAAATTGCCGGTACGCCGGATTATTATGAACTCAATCTGGACCCCTTCGTTGAACAGGTAAACAACGACGCCTGGAGCTGGATGCGACGCTACTGGGAAAACCTCCTGACCCGCAATCATATCCGCTTTTCCTTAGGCTCCAACCTGACCTGATTTGGCCATGAACTGCGCCAAGCGCATCCAAAGACTCCCAGGAACTCACTATGACAGACCGAAAAACCGATATCCGACCCGGTCGCTACCGGCATTATAAAGGCATGGATTACGAAGTAATCGATATTGCCCGGCACAGCGAAACCGAAGAGAAGCTGGTGGTTTACCGTTGCCTTTATGGTGACCACAGCCTGTGGGTGCGCCCGCTCAACATGTTCCGGGAAACGGTAAACGTGGCAGGTGAACAGGTTCCGCGTTTTGCCCGGATTGATAAGGACTGACGGTTACACAAGTCCTTTGACTCAGCTGGCCAATTACTGCACATTACCGCGTTTTCATAATATCTGCCTTCCCATGAAGGCGGGATAATCCACCCCCGTACTCGGAGTTTTCCCATGAATGCCGTCGTTGCCGCGGTGCTGATCATGCTCGTGCTGAGTTTGGCCCGCATCCACGTTGTTGTTGCCCTTATCGTAGGCGCCGTATCTGGCGGCCTGATTGCGGGATTGTCTCTTGAAGCCACCATTGAAGCCTTTAACAACGGCTTGGGCGGCGGTGCCACCGTTGCACTTTCGTACGCTACCCTCGGTGCCTTCGCCGTTGCCATAGGAAAATCCGGCCTCGCCCACGCGCTGGCAGACAAAACCCTGGCCATGGTCGGCCAACAGGAAAACAGCACTGCGGCCAAGAGCGTGCGTTACATGATCATCGGTGTGCTGGTGCTGATTGCCCTGTCGTCACAGAACATTCTGCCGATCCACATTGCCTTCATTCCACTGGTTGTTCCGCCCATGCTGTACGTGATGGCGAAACTTAAAATGGATCGCCGCCTCGTTGCCTGTGCGCTAACCTTCGGTTTGATCACCCCGTACATGTTCCTGCCCATCGGTTTCGGCGGCATCTACCTGAACGACATCCTGATGGCCAAAATCAGCACCAACGGCGGTGAAACCGAAGGCCTGAGCGTAATGCACGCCATGGCTCTGCCTGCCTTGGGCATGCTCTGCGGCCTGCTGGTTGCGGTATTCTTCACCTACCGCGGTGACCGTGAATACGACCTGGAAGCCATTACCCGCACCGAGCGCGTAAACGTGTCTTACAGCTCCGGCACATTGTTCATGGCGGTTGTCGCGATTGTGGTCGCCTTCGTGGTTCAGCTCTGGCTAGGTTCAATGATCCTTGGCGCGCTGGCGGGCTTCCTGTTGTTCAACCTTTCCGGCGTGGTTAAGTGGAAAGAAGCCGACGACCTGTTTACCGAAGGCATGAAAATGCTGGCCATGATCGGCTTCATCATGATCGCAGCATCTGGTTTTGCGGAAGTAATGCGTGAAACCGGCGAAATCGCCACCCTGGTACAAAGCTCTGTAGACATGATCGGCAACAACAAGCCCATGGCCGCTCTGCTGATGCTGCTGGTAGGCCTGATGATCACCATGGGCATCGGCTCATCTTTCTCCACCATCCCCATCATCGCCGCTCTCTACGTGCCTCTGGCTCTGGAAATGGGCTTCAGCTCCTTGGCCATCGTTGCCTTGGTCGGCACCGCCGGCGCCCTGGGTGATGCTGGCTCCCCAGCCTCCGACTCAACCTTGGGGCCCACTGCCGGTCTGAACGTAGACGGCCAGCACAACCACATCTGGGATTCCGTAGTGCCCACGTTCCTGCACTACAACCTGCCGTTGCTTGGGTTTGGGTGGTTGGCGGCTATGGTTCTCTGACTTCGTGAACCTTGGAGGTGGCCTTCTTTTGTAGCCTGCCAGTTTGGGGGCTATGAGGTCACGGTGGGTCTTTTCTTCTGGAAAAAAGGAACTCGCTTCGCTCAGACATCTTTTTTCCGCCAGAAAAGACCCACCGCACCCTCTGAGCAGACAGTACAGATATCGTAGGAAACAAATGGGGAGGGTGAGTATTCCTGGCTATGTTTTCAGTGCTGCCAACACTGGATATGAGAAACCAGAGTTTGAAATCTAGAGTATGGAATTCAAACCATACTGAACGAACCGAACTTCCTTATCTTTTAACCTGAATTGCCTCCGCAGTATGAACAAGAGGACGTGGGGAGATGTTTTTCTGCCGGGAAAAAGATGTCTGAGCGCAGCGAGTTGTTTTTCCCAGAAGAAAAATATATCGCCGCGGCCTCGAACACCTCCAAGCCAACAGGCTACAAGCCTTAGTCTTTAGTCCTCACTCCCAGCCTTAAAGAAAACAACCTGCTTAACCGTATGATCGTCAGTGTTCTCACGCTGATTAACCCGAGTCTCCAGTTCCGGATTTTCAGGCTGCTTAGCATCCGATATGGCATCAGTAAAACCACATGCCACACACTCGCGAATCTGCTCGTCGTTGTCGTCGGTGAACATCATAATCTTGTCCATCTCCGCACAGCGGGGACAAACCGCACCGGCTATAAAACGTTTGGGGGTCGCCATAACGTAACTCCAGAATAAGACCCCGGTGGCTGTAACAACCACCGGAGAGGGTTGGATCAGGCTGCTTCGTCTGTGATGCCAGTCTGTTTCAGAAGTGCATCCACCTGCGGCTCACGGCCACGGAACGCTTTGAACAACTCCATTGGCTCCTGAGACCCGCCTTTTTCCAGAATGTTCTCCAGAAACGCCCGGCCGGTTTCAGGATCGAAGATGCCGTTTTCCTCAAACAGCGAGAAGGCATCGGCTGCCAGCACTTCCGCCCACTTGTAGCTGTAATAACCCGCGGCGTAACCGCCAGCGAAGATGTGAGAGAAGGCGTTGGGGAATCGGTTGAACTCCGGCCCGTCCACCACGGCAATTTCATCACGCACTTTGCGGTGCATGTGCAGCGGGTTGGTTGGGGCCTCTTCGGTGAATTCCGCGTGCAGGCGGAAGTCGAACAGGGAGAACTCCAACTGCCGCACCATGGCCATGCCCGACTGGAAGTTTTTCGCTGCAAGCAGCTTCTGCAACAAGTCTTCCGGTAAGGACTCACCGGTTTCGTGGTGGCTGGCAATCAAGGCCAGAGACTCGGGGTTCCAGCACCAGTTTTCCAGGAACTGGCTGGGCAGCTCTACCGCATCCCAGGCCACGCCGTTGATGCCAGACACATCCATGACTTCCACCTGAGTGAGCATGTGGTGCAGGCCATGGCCGAATTCGTGGAACAGGGTGGTTACTTCGTCGTGAGTAAGCAACGACGGTTTGCCGTTCACCGGTGGCGTAAAGTTGCAGGTGAGGAACGCCACCGGCAATTGCAATGCGCCGCGCTGATCGCGCCAGCGTACACGACAATCGGCCATCCAGGCGCCACCGCGCTTACCCTGACGTGCAAACAGGTCAAAGTAGAACCAGGCGATGGGCTCGCCGTTGCGGCTGATGCAGTAGGCGGTGGCATCTTCGTGCCAGGTTTCTACATCTGGTTTGGCTTCAATCTGTATATCAAACAGCTTCTCAGCAACCCGGAACAGGCCAGGCACCACTTTATCCACAGGGAACCAGGGGCGGAGTGTTTCGGGGGAGATGTCATAGCGCTGCTGGCGAAGCTTTTCACTGTAGTAGCCCACATCCCAAGCTTTCAGATCATCCAGGCCGTGCTCATCTTTGGCGAAGGCTTTAAGCTCGGCATAGTCCTTCTCTGCAACCGGCTTGGATTTGGCCGCCAATTCGTTGAGAAAACCCAGTACTTCGTCGGTATCCCGGGCCATTTTCTTGGCCAGTGAGCGTTCGGCGTAGTTATTGAAACCCAGGAGTTTGGCCAGGGCGTGGCGGCGTTTGAGGATTTCGGCCATTACCTGGGTGTTGTCCCAGGTTCCGGCATCCGGCCCTACGTCTGAAGCGCGGGTAACAAAGGCTTCGTAGACTTCGTGGCGCAGCTCACGGTTGTCGCAATAGGTCATGACCGGGAAGAAGCTGGGGAAATCCAGGGTGATCACATAGCCATCCAGTTCTTTCTGGCTGGCAGCCTGCTTGGCGCCTTCAAGGGCCGATTCCGGAATACCGGCCAGTTCTTCTACGTTCGTGATGTGCTTGAACCAGTTTTGGGTGGCGTCCAGCACGTTGTCGCTGAAGCGGTTAGTCAGTTCCGACAGTTCGCGGGAGAGGTCCGCATACTGTTTTTTCTGATCATCCGGCAGGTCGACGCCGCCAAGGTGGAAGTCGCGCAGGGTGTTATCTACGGCTTTGCGTTGGGCTTCGCTCAGTTCGCTGAAGTCATCCCGGGCGGCGAGCTTTTTGTAGGCTTCACACAGGGCTGAGTTCTGGCTGACTTCGGTGCTGTACTCGGTGAGCTTTTCCAGACAGTTTTTATAAACTTTGCGCAGGTCGTCGTTGTTCATCACGCTGTTGAGGTGTGAGATAACGGACCAGGCGTTGCTCAGCTTGTTTTCAAGTGACTGCATGGGTTGAACCAGAGTATCCCAGGTGGGATCTTCGTTCTGGGCCAGGCTGGCGATTTTCACGCGGTTTCCGCTGAGAATCTGGTCAATGGCCGTTTCCATGTGTTCGGTGCGCACGTGGTCAAACTTTGGCAGCAAGTCGTCAGTCAGTAACGGGTTATTCATGGATCCCCTTCTCAGCTGTTCAAATGTGAGGTAGCTTCATTAATATCAATCATCGGAGGAAGACGTCTGTGTGGAGGCTTTGCCAAAACACGCCATGAATACGTCCATGTAGGCTCGGCTCCGCCTCTCACTGCTTAATGCTCCTGCCGCGCAGTGAGAGTCCTGGGCTGGCCATCCATGGCCAGCCCGTGAAGAGCTTTCGCTCTTCACCCATGGCTCCGCACGGTTTTGGCAAAGCCTCCGCACAGCCGCCCCCAACTTCCGGGCAAACGCAACTAAGGTATATGTAATGACGAATATACGTTCTCACAAGGGTATCACGCCAGATTTAGGAGAGCGCACTCTGGTCGATCCCAGTGCGGTAGTGATCGGCGATGTCAAAACCGGCAAGGATTGCTCCATCTGGCCGATGACCGTAGTGCGGGGTGATATGCACAGGATCCGCATTGGCGACCGTTGCAGTATTCAGGACGGCTCGGTGCTCCATATCACTCATGCCAGTGATTTTAACCCGGGCGGCCACCCGCTAACTCTGGGTGACGATGTGACCGTGGGGCACAAGGCTTTGCTACATGGCTGCACCATTGGTAGCCGGGTGCTGGTGGGCATGGGCTGTATCATTATGGATGGTGCGGTGGTGGAGGATGAGGTGATTGTCGCAGCCGGCTGTTTGGTGCCGCCGGGAAAAACACTGGAGTCCGGGCATCTGTATGTTGGCTCGCCATGCAAGAAGGCGCGTGCTTTGTCCGATAAGGAACGCACGTTTTTTGCGTACACAGCGGCCAACTATGTGAAGCTCAAAGATGAGTATCTGGCCGAGGTTTAGTGCTCGGTCGCTGCGCTCCTTTTCGCGCCAGCCAGTTCCAGCGCCCGGGCGTAGTCTGCGCCTTTGTGGTGCTGGGATACGT
Organism: uncultured Marinobacter sp.; assembly: GCF_947488835.1. Lineage (GTDB taxonomy): Bacteria > Pseudomonadota > Gammaproteobacteria > Pseudomonadales > Oleiphilaceae > Marinobacter. The sequence goes on from NZ_CANLBK010000003.1 coordinate 374,211, forward strand.
GGTCCAGAAAGGTTTCACCCGCCTCGTTGGTGGCATTCAGATCACCGCCAGCTTCCACAAAGAAACCTACGAAGCGTCCAAAATCCTCTGCTCTCATGGCTCGGTAGGCTTTAAGCAGGGCGGTGTAGTCAGATCCTTCCTCTTTCTGCTCGCGTGGCAGATGGCTTTTTATACGCTCATCGCTCCACTCTTCGTCCAAAACCTTGGGTTTATCAGGGCCGCTCATAGTCATTCTCTCCTTTCTAGATCAGCTTATGCTCAGGGCAGGATTTCCACCGGCAAGTCGCCGGTTGAGATAGATTCGTCACATTCCGGATCACGAATGGCAATTTCCACGCGGCGGTTCAGTGCCCGGTTTTCCGCGGTGTCGTTCGGGGCCAGGGGGTTGGTTTCCGCTCGTCCAGCTGCGACAACGCGTTCCGCAGGCACCTGCTTGCTCATCACCAGTTCGTGTACCACTGACACCGCACGGGCGGCCGAAAGATCCCAATTGGATCGATATCGGCTGCTGGAGATGGGCCTGTCGTCGGTGTAACCGGAAACCAGAACGTCGCCGGTACAACCCGCCAATACGTCCACCACCCGTTCGATAATGGGGATCATCTCCGGTTTGATAGCTGCCTGGCCGGAGCGGAATGTGGCTTCTTCCGAGAATCGGATAACAACTTTGTTCTGGTCGTAATTGACCACCAAAGCCTCGGAAGCAACTTCGTTTTCAAGCTCGCTTATCATGCGGCTGGCCAGATCCAGCACGCCGCCAGAAATAATGGTGTCTGCTGTTTCTGGCGCTCGCTCATCAATGAATTCAGGTTCCCGGGTCTGGGACTCCGTGGGTTCGGGCAGGGAGACAGTATCAGACTCTACAAGGGTGATCGGCGAGCCGCCTACACCGTCACCCAGCACGTTAGAAGAACCAAAGGCCACGGACATGGAGTTGGCCATGGCTTTGTATTTCTCAATATCCATTTCCGCAAAAGACAGCAGCAGTATAAAAAACGTCAGCAGCAGCGTGGCAAGATCGGCAAAGGTAACAATCCACGCAGGTGTTTGATTGGTCTGCTTGGGCTTTCTGGCCTTCCGGATAGTTTGCAAAACCTCAGGCCTCCCGCTCCGGCACCAGCCCTTTGCGGTGTTCCGGCGTTACAAACGAGGAGAGTAACTCGGTCATCACTCTGGGGTTTTCTCCACGCATAATATTGCGTATGGAGGTGATGATCAGGATCTGGTTACGGCTTTCGTCTTCCGCTTTCAGTTGAAGCTTGTCCGCCAGCGGCAGGGCGATCAACTGAGCAATAAAGGCACCATAAAGCGTTGTCAGCAAGGCAATGGCCATTGCCGGGCCAATGGAAGAAGGGTCGTCCAGGGAGTTGAGCATCTGCACCAGACCCACCAGGGTACCTAGCATTCCAATCGCCGGTGCCGACTCGCCAATACCCCGGAATACCCGCTCCGCCACTTCGTAGCGCTCTGCCATCTGCTGGGATTCCTGTGCCAGCGCCTCTTCAACCATCTCAGGGGGATGGCCGTCTACACACAGGTAAATGGCTTTTTGCAGAAATTCATTGGCGGTACGATGGTTTTCCAGGCCCAGAATGCCTTCTTTACGTACAACCATGGCCAGCTCACCAGACTCGCGAATCAAGTCGGTAGGGCGCTCAACTTTGTCGGTGAAGGCGGCGCTCATGGCCAGGCGAAAGGCACTCATCACCGAAGACATGCGGAATTTTACGAGTGTGACCGCAAAGGTACCGCCAATAACAATGGCCAGCCCCGGCAGATTAAGAAAGGTAAGAAGCGAGGCATTGGCCAGCATTGCCAAAATCACGATCAGAATGCCGGCGACAAGCCCTACGAGGGTAAGAATGTCCATGCATAGCCCTTCATGGATAACATTTGTAGATAGCCCTTACGGGATATTGTCTTAGTCGTTTCGCAATACATCGATAACCGGCGCTGTGTCTGGCTGCACTCCGCGCCACACACGGAAGGATTCAGCGGCCTGTTCAACCAGCATACCCAACCCATCAAATACCCGAACAGCTCCACTATCCAGAGCCCACTGGTTAAACGTGGTTGTCTGCAGAGAATACATCATGTCGTAAACAACGGTATCCACCGCAATCACATTTGCGTTAATGGGTGGTAAGTCCCTCTGCAAACTGGCGCTAGTACCATTGATAATTAAATCAAACGATTGATCTGGCTCATTAAATCCACAAGCGCTTAGCTTAGTAACATTAGCCTCATCTGCAAACAGTGTAGCCAGTGCTTCGGCTTTGGCCACTGTGCGGTTTGCGATCGTCAGCCTGGCGGGCTGCTGTGCCAGCAACGGCCCAAGTACACCACGCACGGCACCGCCTGCACCCAGTATCAGTATGTTTGCGTTTTTAAGCTGAATACCATGATTGACGGTAAGATCCTGCACCAAGCCCTGGCCATCGGTATTGTCGGCCACCAGCTGGCCCTCGCTGTTCTGGTACAGCGTATTGGCAGCACCGGCTTTCTCCGCCCGTGCCGCGCGCTGATCTGCCAGTTCCCAGGCTTGCTCCTTGAAGGGGACTGTTACGTTCAAGCCCTTGCCGCCACCCTCAAAGAACTGGCGTACGGTATCTGCAAAGCCATCGAGGGGCGCCTGAATCGCGGTGTATTCCACAGGTTCGCTCGTCTGCTTTGCAAATAGACTGTGGATCCTTGGCGACTTGCTGTGATTGATCGGGTGGCCGACCACCGCGTATTGCTCGTTGCTCATTTCTAACCCCGTTTACGTCGCGTTACCGGCAAGCCAGTCGCGCCCGGTCAGAAAATGCTCGGTCAAGCGCGCTTCTTCGCTGCCCGCTTCTGGTACCCGGCTGTAATCCCAGCGCACCAATGGTGGCAACGACATCAGAATGGATTCGGTGCGCCCGCCAGATTGCAGGCCAAACAAGGTGCCACGGTCGTACACCAGGTTGAACTCCACATAGCGCCCGCGCCGGTAGAGCTGAAAATCACGCTCACGCTCACCGAAAGCCTGCTCCATACGGCGCCGTACAATGGGTTCGTAAGCTTCGATATAGCTGTCGCCCACGGATTTCATCAACCCGAAATCCTGCTCGAAATCCCCGGTGTTGTGGTCGTCGAAAAACAGGCCACCTACACCGCGCGGCTCGTCCCGGTGCTTCAGGTAAAAATAGTCATCACACCAGTCTTTGTAGCGCTGATAAGTATCGTCTCCAAAGGGCGCGCAGGCGTTTTGGGCGGTTTTGTGCCAGTGCACGCAGTCCTCATCAAAGCCGTAGTAGGGCGTCAGGTCGTAGCCGCCACCAAACCAGTAAACCGGTTCGCCTGTTTCTGGCGTGGCGATAAAGAACCTTACGTTGGCGTGTGAGGTGGGCACATACGGATTGTTCGGATGAATCACCAGAGAGACCCCCATAGCCTCCCATGGGGCACCGGCAAGGTGAGGGCGATGGGCGGTGGCCGACGGTGGCATGGTTTCACCCATTACATGGGAAAAGTTAACCCCGCCTTTTTCGAAAATACGACCATCGCTGATGACCCGGCTCACACCGCCGCCGCCCTCCGGTCGATCCCACGCATCACGTACAAATTCAGCACCGCCTTCCAGTGCTTCCAGACGCTGGCAAATGGCATCCTGCAAGCCAAGCAGATACTGCTTAACCGCGTTGCTATCGGGTTGCTGTGGCATGAATTCTCCTAACGAAGCTGTTTACCGCTAACGATATCAATAATTCGGCTGGGTTTCCGGTTACCGCCAAGGGCTCCCGACACAATCTGATCAAGCTGATCTTTGAAGTAGTGGCCTACCTGCTCCGCATCTCGGGCCGGCTCTTCCCCGGCGGGATTGCAGGAGGTGGAAACCAGAGGCATGCCCGCAGTCTCACACAAAGCCTTAACCACCGGGTGCTCGCTGACTCTGACTGCAATGGAACTGTGACTGCCACGCACCCACTCTGGAATCTGCTGGTTAACATCCGGCAGCACGCAGGTCACCGGGCCGGGCCAGTGAGACAAAGCCGCCAATTGAAGTTGCTCTGGCAATGGGTTCAGCAGGAACCGGATCTGCTCTATAGACGCCGCCACCAGAATCAGGCCTTTCTCTACCGGTCGGTTCTTGAGTTCCAGGATGCGGGTTACTGCTTGAAGGTTCCATGGATCGCACCCCAAGCCCCAAACAGCCTCGGTGGGGTAGGCAATAACGCCACCTTGCAGGATTGCGCTGCAGGCAAGCTGAATCTGCTGATCGTTTAGTGGGTTGGGCGCAGCCATGCTGATGTTGTCAGACCAAAATGGGATGAATCATCACACCGGGCTCAGGCGATTTTCTGGAAACCTCCGGGGGCAGAACTTACCAACCCTTCAAGCTCTAGGAGCAGAAGAGACTGGACAAGTTGGTCGGCCGGAAGACCGGTTGCCAAGCACAGTGCATCAGTAGATTGTGGATCATACCCTAATGCCTCAAACACCGCGATTTCCCTGCTGTCCAGAGTTGCCACCGGGCTGGCCGCTGGCGCTTGCGAACGCTGCACGGGTGATTGCGTCCAAGAGGCACCCAACTCTTCCAGAATATCGTCTACCTGATCTACCAGCCGTGCGCCCTGCTTGATCAGATAATGGCAACCTCGCGCGACCGGGCTGTGGATTGATCCCGGAATTGCAAACACTTCACGCCCCTGTTCCAACGCCAGGCGGGCGGTGATCAGAGAGCCGCTTTTAAGCCCCGCTTCCACCACCAGAATGCCGCGACTGAGGCCACTGATAATACGATTGCGCTGGGGAAAGTGCGCGGCTCTTGCCGGTGTACCCGGCGGGTATTCAGAAACCAGAAGACCGTTCGCGATAACCCGCTCGCCAAGCCGACGATGCTGGTTCGGGTATATGCGATCAAGGCCGCAGCCAATGACAGCAATGGTGGGGTGCCCGGCACCCAGTGCGCCGGCATGGGCTGCACCGTCTACTCCCAAGGCCAGGCCGCTGGTTACCAGCAACCCCCGTCCACTTAGCTCTCCTGCAAAACAACGGGCGTGATCCAGCCCAGCAGGTGTGGCGTTACGGCTGCCGATAATGCCGATCTGTTCGCGGCTCAAGAGGCTGGCGTCACCCCGGGTGTAAAGCACCAGTGGTGCATCGTGGATGTGCCGAAGGGCTTCCGGATAATCCGGGCTCTGCCAGCACAAAATACCGATGGCGTGTCGCTCACAAGCCTGCAAAATTTGCTGGACGGAGCTTACACTGGCGTCGGTCATATCATGGTTTTGCCATGCCAGAATTGCCGTAACAGTTTCAACATGCAGCCCAAGCGCCCGGAGGGTTGCCGCGTTTTTGGTGAGCAGTTCAGTAAGGTTGGGAATGGTTGCGAGCATGGCTCGCCGGCGGGTGCGCCCGAACTTGGGTAAACAAGTCAGAAACAGCCATTGCGAAGAGGGTGAGGAAAACACAGCATCGTCCTTGAAAACAACAAAGCCGGGCCATCCTGGCCCGGCTTGTGATTAACCGATCATCGAATCAGGGGTTGGTAACCTTGTCGCCCACTGACAGTGGACGGGTCGCCTGCAAAATTAACCCGTAACTCATTTTTTCATACACCTGGAATACCATCAGAAGACCAGCGCGCTCTGAAGGCAGCTCAATGGTCTCGTTGGTAACCGGGTCGCGGGCCAGATTGCCAGTCTTTAGAATAGCCATCACATTACCCGCTTCCAGTCCTTCGCGGGCACCGCGGTTGATAGTAACCACGTTGTACTGGCCAATCTGGGTAACGCCGCCGTCCACTGACATCATTTTGCCTTCAATCTCCTGAGCGGGAGAGCTGGGCACAAAGCTGGTAGTCAGGCGTCTGTCTTCATTAACCAACAACCGGTCGCCGATGCGTACTTCTTCGCTGGAGCGGGTTAGATCCAGCGTCAGAATTTCGCCATCTTCCGCCGCGATAGTACCACGGGCAATACTGCGCGCTTCCAGCCCAAGGAACTCGCCGGTATCCGGATCAACAAACTCCTGGCTACGACGGAACACGCCAACTTTATCGGCTGGCTTCTTGCCCCGGGCATAAACCCGGTCACCAGCGCCGAGCACGATGCGGGCGTCTTTGCCTTCGAGGATGTACGGTGCCGCGTTGATCTGCTCAGGGGTGACAACCCGAGTATCCGTCAGGAAGCTGCTGATGGCATCCAGAGGAATAGCCGGGATTGGTGTATCAATCCGCTCAGAGCGCACCTGTGGTGACAGCTTCACAACGCCGTTGTTGGACGTTACCTTGGTAACGCGGGGTTTGCCGTCGATATAAACCAGAGCAAGCCGATCGCCCGGGTAAATCAGGTGTGGGTTGGCAACCTGTGGGTTAACGTGCCAAATTTCCGGCCAGTACCACGGGTTGCTCAGAAAACGCCCTGATATATCCCAGAGAGTGTCACCCTTCACAACAGTGTAACGCTCAGGATGATCAGACCGCAGTTCAGGTGCGGCGTGAGCCCAGGAGGTTAATAGCAGCGTAGTGGCTGCCAGAGCGTACAGCAGTTTCCTCATTGTCTAAGTCCTTGATCGCGTGCCTTGATTCTATGCATTCTGGTAAGGATGCAGCCAGTTTTCTGCAGCTTATTACGTTGTTATGCAACTTACTATAGAAGAAGTCTCGCAAATTGTGATGTTATGTTTTATTCCTCCAGTAAATTCTATGTCATTTACGGAAGATTTCAGCGATTGTCTGGTCAGTTTGTACTCAATCGACAATATGGGGGATAATGAACCCATCACAGGCAACGCGCTGCACATCTTATAGTGTGAAGGGAACAATTTGCGCTCTACGCTGTCGCAATTCAGAGATCGCTTTCACACAGTTACAAAAGACAACGTTAAAAAGTCAGCCAAAGCCGTAAGTCATTCGTAATGTCAGTTGAAATTACTGACATTCGCCATACAGGCCAAAAGTACGAGCACTATGATACTAGATATTCTTGAATACCCCGATCCCCGACTGCGCACTATTGCCAAGCCGGTTGATGAACTGACAGACGCCGACCGCACGCTGATCGACGACATGTTCGAGACCATGTACGATGCGCCCGGCATTGGGTTGGCAGCCACACAGGTCAATGTGCACAAGCAGATCATTGTGATGGATCTGTCTGAGGACAAAAGCGAACCGATGGTGTTTATCAACCCCGAGGTTGAAGTACTGGACGGCGAACTCGAAGCCATGCAGGAAGGCTGCTTATCGGTGCCCGGCTTCTACGAAGACGTAGACCGCATAGAGCATTGCATTATTCGTGCGCTGGATCGTGACGGAAAGCCATTTGAAATCGAAGCTCGAGGCCTGCTGGCCGTTTGCATTCAGCATGAGATGGACCACCTCAACGGCAAGCTGTTCGTCGATTATCTGAGCAACCTCAAGCGCAACCGCATTCGCAAGAAGCTGGAAAAGCTTCAAAAGCAAAGTGCGTAAAACCTGCCTGATGGCCGCGTGAGAACCGTGTGAAAGCATAGTAAAGTATCGGACCGGGCCTTGCCCGGTCTTTTCGTATTCAACGAAACAGAGACCCAAACAGTGCGACTCGTTTTTGCTGGCACCCCGGATTTTGCAGCTTCCGCTTTGAAGGCACTGCTGAGCACTCACCACACCCTTGTGGGCGTTTATTCCCAGCCCGACCGCCCAGCTGGCCGCGGCCGCAAGCTGCAGCCCAGCCCGGTCAAACAGGTTGCTCTGGATAATGACATTCCCGTGTTTCAGCCAGAAAGCCTTAAAACCCCGGAAGCACAACAAGAGCTGGCGAACCTCAAGCCTGATGTGATGATTGTTGCAGCCTATGGGCTGATTCTGCCCCAGGCGGTGCTGGACATTCCCACCCACGGTTGCCTGAACATCCACGCCTCCCTGTTGCCCCGCTGGCGTGGTGCCGCACCTATACAGCGCGCCATTGCCGCTGGCGATGCGGAAACCGGCATTACCATCATGCAGATGGACAAAGGCCTGGACACCGGTGACATGTTGCTCAAATCCGCGACCTCTATCGGTGCGAATGACACTGGCGGCAGCCTTCACGACCGCCTTGCCGAGTTGGGTGGCCAGGCGATTATCGAGGCTTTGGACCTGCTGGAAAAGGGCAGCCTCCAAAGCGAGATACAGGTTAACGAACTGGCCTGTTACGCCCACAAACTGTCCAAAGAAGAAGGCCATATCGATTGGTCGTTGAGCGCTCTGGCGATTGAACGTCTGGTTCGCGCCTTTAATCCCTGGCCCGGCACCTACACAGATTTTGAAGAACAACGGCTGCGAATCCACGAAGCCACGGCCATTGAAGAGCAAAGCGCCAAACCGGCTGGCACCGTGATAAGCCGCGAACGGGAAGGCATTGATATTGCCTGTGGCACCGGCACCTTGCGCATCACCCGCCTGCAGCTCCCCGGATCTCGCGCCCAGAGCGTGAATGATCTGATAAACGGGGGCAAACAATTGCTTTTACCCGGACAGGAGCTGCGCTGACATGGGCGACTACGACCAAGCTCTGCGCGCCGTTGCGGCGGATGTTCTTCTGGCGGTGGAATGCGGTGAATCTTTGTCCCAGTGCCTGCCACCGGCACTGCAGCGCGTTGCTCTCAACGAACGCCCTGCGCTTCAAGCCCTGTGCTACGGCACCTGCCGCTGGTTTCACCGCCTCGACAGCGAGTTGAATAGCCGGCTTAAAAAGCCCATTAAAAGCCAAGACCGTATTGTTCACCACCTGATGCTGGTCGCTCTTTTTCAGCTCCGCTTCAGCCAGCAAGCTTCCTATGCGGTTCTGAATGAATCGGTGGAAGCTTGCCGCGCCCTCGACAAGCCCCACCTTACGGGTCTGGTGAACGGTATTTTGCGAGCCGCCGAACGCGAAGGGGCCCCGGAGCCACAAGATGACGCCAGCCGCTTCAGCCATCCCGTATGGATGGTCGAAAAGCTGCGCCACAACTGGCCCGATAGCTGGCAAGCGATCCTCGAAGCCAACAACGCCCAGGCACCCATGACCCTCAGGGTGAACGCCCTGCGATTCAGCCGGGATGAGTACCTGGCTCTGCTGAACGAAGCAGGCATTGAAGCCAGCGCCACTCGCTTTGCACCTCACGGCATCCAGCTTGGCCGGCCGGTGCAGGTGGATCAACTCCCCTGGTTTGCCGATGGCGCCGTTAGCGTTCAGGACGAAGCCGCTCAGCTGTGCACCACACTTCTGGAGCTTGCACCGGGGCAAAGGGTTCTCGATGCCTGTGCGGCTCCGGGCGGAAAAACCTGCGCCATTCTGGAGAGCCAGGCGGAACTTGCCGAAGTGGTCGCCATTGATGAATCCGCAGCGCGGTTGCCCAGGGTTCAAGAAAATCTGGATAGGCTGGATCTGCACGCCAGCCTGTTAGAAGCCGATGCCGCAGATATTGAACAGTGGTGGGACGGCCAACCCTTTGATCGCATTCTGCTCGACGTACCCTGCAGTGCCAGCGGTGTTATCCGCCGCCATCCGGACATCAAACTGCTGCGCCGTGAAACCGACATTGTGCCCCTGGCGGGCATACAGCTTGGGCTTCTGGAGGCCATGTGGACGGTACTGAAACCAGGGGGGCGATTGGTCTATGCCACCTGTTCCGTGTTCCCTCAGGAAAATCACCGTATAATCCAGAGGTTTATTAAACATCAGAGCAGTGCCGTTCTTATTGAGCCAGAGGTTCAGTGGGGGTCCGATATGGGCGCAGGGCGACAGCTTCTCCCCGATCCAATCAGCCATGACGGCTTCTTCTATGCCGTGCTGGAGAAACCTGAATCATGAAGATCCTGATCCTCGGTGCTGGGCAAGTGGGCGGCACGCTGGCGGAGAACCTGGCCAGCGAAGCCAACGATATAACTGTTATCGACACAGACGCTGTGCGGCTTCGAGAGCTGCAGGATCGCCTTGATATCCGCACCGTGCAAGGCATGGCCTCTTACCCCTCGGTTCTGAGCCAGGCCAACGCGGAAGATGCCGACATGTTGATTGCTGTGACCAACAGCGACGAGACCAACATGGTCGCCTGTCAGATAGCCTCCATTCTGTACAGTACTCCCAAACTGATCAGTCGCGTTCGCGCCAGTGCCTACCTGTCGAACAAAAAGTTGTTCGGGAGGGAGGGAGGTTTCCCCATCGATGTGATGATCAGCCCGGAGCATCTTGTGACCCGGCACATTACTCGCCTGGTTGAATACCCCGGCGCCCTGCAGGTCCTGGAATTCTCCAAAGGCCTGGTTCGATTGGTGGCCATCCGCGCCACCGAAGGCGGCCCGCTGGTCGGGCGCGAGCTGTCTTATTTTCGTCTGCACATGCCCAAAATTGATACCCGGGTGGCCGCCATCTTCCGCAAGGATCACGCCATCATGCCCAAGGGCAATACGGTGATTGAGGATGGCGATGAAGTGTTTTTCATCGCCGGTGCTGATCACATTCGCTCGGTTATGAGCGAGCTGCAACCGCTGGTGAAGACCTACAAACGGATCTTTATTTGCGGCGGTGGCAACATCGGCCAGCGCCTGGCCTATACCCTGGAAGACCGCTATCAGGTAAAGCTGCTTGAGCGGGACCATGATCGCTGTGTACTACTTTCCGAAGGCTTGCGCAAAACAGTAGTGCTTGAGGGTAACGCGGCAGACAAAGACATTCTGCTGGAAGAGAACATCGAAAACACCGATGTGTTCATCGCAGTCACCAACGACGATGAAGCCAATATCATGGCCTCCTTGCTGGCCAAGCGCCTGGGTGCCCGCAAAGTATTCACCCTGATCAACAATCCCGACTATGTGGATCTGATCCAGGGGGGCGAGATTGATGTGGCGATCTCCCCCCAACAGACCACCATCGGCAGCTTGCTTACCCATGTACGCCGTGGCGATGTTGTAAACGTTCACTCGCTGCGCAGAGGCGCTGCCGAGGCTATCGAAGCCATTGCCCACGGAGATCACAGATCCTCCAAAGTGGTTGGCAAGCGTCTGGATGAAATCGATTTGCCCAAGGGTGCGACCATTGGGGCAATTGTGCGGCACAACGAAGTGCTGATCGCCCACGACCATCTACGAGTACAACCGGACGACCACGTAATACTGTTCCTGGTGGATAAATCCCGGGTAAGGGAAGTTGAGAAGCTATTTGCCGTAGGGCTGACCTTCTTCTAGTTCAAAATCAACAGCATGAAGACGACTTAGAAATACCGCTTTGGCGCGCGTATAATGCGCCTTTTTCCGAATGGCCCTTTTTGTGAGCGGGCCACACACAGACCGAATCAGCAGGCAAACGTTGTGACAGAGCAGGCGAAAAACAAAGCAGCGATCAGCACCACTCCAGACATCAAGACGTTTCAGGGCTTGATTCTGGCACTGCAGAACTTCTGGGCGCAGCACGGCTGCGTGGTACTTCAGCCCTTGGATATGGAAGTCGGCGCAGGTACCTTTCACCCGGCTACCTTCTTGCGGGCCATAGGGCCGGAAACCTGGAATGCGGCGTATGTGCAGCCAAGCCGCCGCCCCACAGACGGCCGTTACGGTGAGAACCCCAACCGTCTGCAGCATTATTACCAGTTTCAGGTGGTGCTCAAGCCTTCTCCAGACAACATTCAGGAACTCTACCTGGATTCCATGAAAGCCCTTGGGCTTGACCCGCTGGTGCATGATATCCGCTTTGTGGAAGACAACTGGGAATCGCCTACCCTGGGCGCCTGGGGTCTGGGCTGGGAAATCTGGCTGAACGGTATGGAAGTCACCCAGTTTACTTACTTCCAGCAAGTGGGCGGCCTCGAGTGCTATCCGGTTACCGGCGAGCTCACCTACGGCCTCGAGCGTATCGCCATGTATTTGCAGGGTGTGGACAGTGTTTATGACCTGGTGTGGACAGAAGGCCCCGACGGTGTGGTCACCTACGGCGACGTGTTCCACCAGCAGGAAGTGGAAATGTCCACTTACAACTTTGAACACGCAGACGTTGAGTTCCTGTTCCAGAGCTTTGATGTTCACGAGCGCGAAAGTGCACGGCTGATTGAAGCCGGCCTGGCGCTGCCAGCTTACGAGCAGGTTTTGAAGGCGTCGCACACGTTCAACTTGTTGGATGCACGCCACGCTATTTCCGTTACCGAGCGCCAGCGCTTCATCCTGCGTGTGCGCACTCTGGCCCGCGCCGTGGCCCAGGCGTACTTCGACAGCCGCCGTAAGCTCGGCTTCCCGCTGGCGCCGGAAGCTTTGCGCCAGGAAGTGCTGGCCATCGCAGAGGCCGCCGATAACAAGGCCAACGGCAAGAAAGGTAAAAAAGCGAAGCAGGCACAACAGGCAGAGGGAAAGGCATAATCATGGCAAAGCAGGATTTTCTGGTAGAACTGGGCGTCGAAGAGCTGCCCTCAAAATCGCTCAAGCCACTGTCTGATGCGTTCACTCAGGGTATCACCCAGGGCCTGGAAGCTGCCGGCATCGAATTCGGAAAAGTAGAAGCCTTTGCCACACCTCGCCGGATGGCCGTCCGCATTCGCGATTTGGCCGATGCTCAGCCAGACAAGCCCGTTGAAAAACGCGGCCCGGCGGTTAAAGCGGCTTTTGATGATTCGGGTAACCCGACGCGCGCACTCACCGGTTTCGCAACCTCTTTGGGCGTGACTCCTGACCAGCTAGATACTCTGGAAACTGACAAGGGTGCCTGGTTGGTTTATCGCACAGTAGAGAAGGGCAAGCCTACTGTAGATTTGATGTCCGGGCTGGTTGAACAGTCGCTGTCATCCCTGCCAATTCCCAAGCGTATGCGCTGGGGCGCTCATCGCACCGAATTTGTGCGGCCGGTTCATTGGCTGGTTATGCTGTACGGCAACAAGATTATTGATACACCCATCATGGAACTGACGCCCGGCAACAAAACTCTGGGCCACCGCTTCCATTGCCCGAAAGCATTGATTATTCCAACGCCGGCAGATTACGAAGTCGTCCTTGAACAGGAAGGCTATGTAATCGCCGATTTCGCCAAGCGCCGTGAAATGATCCGGGCTGGCGTCAGCGCCCTTGCCGAAGCCGAGGCGGGTGGCAAAGTGGTGATCAATGAAGATCTTCTGGACGAAGTTACTGGCCTGAACGAATGGCCAGTGCCACTGATGGGCCGATTCGACAAGCGCTTCCTGGAAGTCCCGGCGGAAGCCCTGATTTCCTCCATGGAAGAGCATCAGAAGTACTTCCACGTGGTAGACGCCAACGGCCACATGCTGCCTCTGTTTATTACCGTGGCCAACATTGAGAGCAAAGATCCCTCGCAAGTTGTCTCAGGTAATGAAAAGGTGATTCGTCCGCGCCTCGCCGATGCCGCTTTCTTCTACGAAAACGACCGGAAGATCCGCCTGGAAGACCGAGTGGAACGGCTCAAACCAATCGTGTTCCAGGAAAAGCTTGGCAGCATCTACGACAAGTCCGTTCGGGTAGCGGCACTGGCAAGTAAAATCGCTGCAGCGATTGGCAGTGACCCAGCCTTGGTTGAGCGCGCCGCCATGCTCGCGAAGACTGACCTGGTTACCGAGATGGTACTGGAGTTCAGCGATCTGCAGGGCATCATGGGCCAGTACTACGCAGCCGATGACGGCGAGCCAGCCGATGTGGCAAAAGCCATGAACGAACAGTACATGCCACGCTTTGCCAAGGACAGCCTGCCCACAACCCTGACCAGTTGTGCGCTCGCCATTGCGGATCGTCTGGATTCCCTGGTGGGGCTGTTCGGTATCGGCCAACCGCCTTCTGGTACCCGCGACCCCTTCGCTCTGCGCCGCGCCTCTTTGGGCGTACTGCGCATCATCATTGAGCGGGAACTCCCGCTGGATCTGCAGACTTGCTGTGAATGGGCAGAGGAGAACTTCACCGGGTTGACCGAGGAAAACACCGCCGCCAGCGTTGTTGATTACATGCTGGACCGGTTCCGCGCCTACTACGAAGAGCGTGGCATTAGCGCCGAAGTATTCCTCGCCGTTCATGCTCGCCGCCCGACTCGCCCGCTGGATTTCGACCGCCGGGTGAAGGCTGTGGAAGCTTTCCGCCAGTTGCCGGAAGCCCAGGCACTTGCCGGCGCAAACAAGCGGGTTTCCAACATTCTGTCCAAACAGGGTGGCGAATGCGTTGGTGAAACCGTCAACGACAGTCTGCTGCAAGATGCCGCCGAGAAAACCTTGGCAGAGCAGTTAAACCAGCAGGCCGAGAAGGTACTGCCACTGTTTGAGCAGGGCGACTACGCCAGTGCGCTGCAATCCCTGGCAAGCTTGCATGATCCGGTGGACGATTTCTTCAGCGAAGTGATGGTAATGGCAGACGACGAAGCTGTGCGGGACAACCGCCTGGCGCTGCTGAACCGCCTGCACAACCTGTTTTTACGGGTTGCCGATATCTCACTGCTCCCAGCTGCTGGCTGACCCCCATGCTAGTCATACTCGACCGGGACGGGGTCATCAACGAATACGATGGCAGCTACATTTGCACAGTAGATGATTGGCACCCGATTCCCGGCAGTATTGAGGCGATGGCACGGCTTTGCAAAGCCGGCCATCGCATCGCCATAGCCACCAACCAATCCGGCATAGCCCGGGGCTTCTACGGCACCGATATTCTGGATGGCATGCACGAAAAGATGACGCGGTTACTGGCAGCTGAAGGCGGCCAAATCGAGTTCATTGCCTACTGCCCGCACCATCCTGATGATGATTGCACTTGCCGCAAGCCACTCACCGGCTTACTGGAACAGATCCGTGATCACCTGCAGTTGGACACCCTGGAGGGCGCCATTATGGTAGGGGACAGCCGCAAGGATCTCGAAGCTGGCGTTGCCGAAAACTGCCAGCCTGTGCTGGTGCGAACCGGCAATGGAAAAGACACAAAACGCAGCCTGAAAGCCCACGCAATTCCCGGGGCAAGCGTTGCGATATACGACGATCTCAGTGCATTTGCGGATGCCCTGTTATCGGGCTCGGGGCTAGAATTAGCCAATTGAATCCGTATAATACCGGCGGTTAGTCGGCGTGTGGCGCAGCTTGGTAGCGCACTTCGTTCGGGACGAAGGGGTCGCAGGTTCGAATCCTGCCACGCCGACCATTTTCTTATTGTGTAGCGGGGCTACTGCGCCACCAGAATCAACTCGGTTAAATCAAAGCCCTCCGCCACGGCCCGAGCTTTGAACGCCACCAACGCCTCCTCACTCACCTCCGGCGTGCGCGACATCAGCCACAGGTAATCCCGGTTGTAGCCGGTAATGTAGGCGGTGGAGTATTGGTTATCCAGCTCAAACACCACATACGACGCATAGAAAGGCCCGAAAAACGAGACTTTAAGGTGGCCCACGTCGCTGTCGCCCACGAACACCGCCCGGCCGTCAGCTTCCTGCCACTGGCCTTCTTCGGCGTTGTAGCCCCGGTTGATGACCTTGATGCTGCCGTCGTCGTTCAGGCTGTAGTTGGCGGTCACCCTGCTGAGCCCTTCCTCAAAGGAATGATCCAGCCGGGCGATTTCGTACCAGGTGCCCAGGTAGCGCTGCTGGTCGAAACCGGTAACCGGTTCAATATCCTGGGGCACTCCGGTGCAGGCGCTGAGTAAACACAGTGCAGTTGTGAAAACCAGAACACACTTCATCGAAAAAATCTCCTGAAAGCGTCGGCGGGTTATCACCTAACCAAAGCGTGGTCCCGGATTTTCGGTTTAGCTGTTCCAAGCGGAGAGTGCTGCCCCTACAACAACCCCTCAATAGGCAAAAACGAGAAAACAGAAACCAGCATCCGCTTGATCAACCCGGTGCCCGGATCATGACTGTGCCGGATCTCTTCCTCCCCATTACGCTCAATCCACTGCAAATCGCCGTCCTCATCCAGTACCACTTCATACGCCGTTACCCGAACCTGCTCCTCGAAATGGTCTTCCATTGCCTGAGTCAGCTCCGGACTTTCAATTACAAAGCCCAGCTCGGTGTTGATGTGTACGGATCGCGGATCAAAGTTGAACGATCCTACAAACAGGCTTTCGCCGTCGATGGCGAAGGTTTTTGCATGCAGGCTGGACGAGGAGCTGCCCATCAGACTGCTTTGCAGGTCTTTTTCAACGGTATTGGCAGACAGCTTACGCAGTTCGAACAACTGTACGCCGGCTTCCAGAAGCGGCTTGCGGTATTTGGCGTAGCCGGCATGAACCATGGCCACGTCGTTGGCTTCCAGTGAGTTGGTGAGCACGCGCACCCTGACGCCTTTGCGTTCCAGATCGCGGAACATTTCCACACCGGTTTTGGTGGGTATGAAGTAGGGAGAAACCAGCGTCAAAGAATGCTGAGGATTGCCCATGGCCGCGGCCATCTGTTGAGCCAGCAAACCGTTTTTAGGCTTTTTCCCCAGTACCTTGGCGGGGTCATCGCTAACCATGGTGACCGGCGCCCAGGTGAAATCCAGATCACGGTCCAGAAGCTTTTGCAAAAACACCGATTCCTTTATTGCACATACGTACTCGCCGGCTTCCGTGGAGGTGCTGCAGGCTTTGGCCGTTTCTACTATCCGCGCAAGATCCTTTTCGTCGGGTTTGCCAAGAATAGTGGAGGCGGGGTAGGCCGAAGCGCTTGACCAATAGCGGTCAAAATCCGTCGAAAGATTCTGCACCACCGGCCCGATAGCCAAAACATCAAGGTCGGCAAACAGTGCGCCCTGCCCAGCTCCGAAATACTCATCGGCCACGTTGCGCCCGCCAATAACGGCCGCCTGATTGTCGGCGGTGAAGGATTTATTGTGCATGCGGTGATTCAGCCGCTGAAAGCTGGTGATGTAACCAATCCACTTGGGGCTGCGCACAACAAAGGGGTTAAACAGCCGCACCTCGAAATTCGGGTGGGTGTTGAGCGCTGCCAGAGCATCATCGAGCCCCGAGATGCCATTGTCGTCCAGCAGTAGTCGAACGCGCACACCGCGCTCAGCCGCCTTGTAAAGCGCATCGAGTAGAAGGGTGCCCGTAATGTCGTACTGCCAGATGTAGTACTGCACATCCAGGGAGGCTTCGGCCCCTTTGGCCAATACGGCCCGCGCAGCAAAAGCATCGTGGGCGTCTGGCAATAGCAGAACACCACTTTCCCCGGGATGGGCGTTTGCCAGAGGCGCGATGGCGCGCCCCAGCTGTGTGTCTTTGGTAACTTCGATAGGCATCGATTGGCTTCCGGTCCTATCTGGCATGGGTGGCAGTGCACAGCCGCTGATTATCATAAAAACAGACATAAGAAGTACGAAGCCCGGAATGCGCAGGCTGGGTCGGCTGATCATGCAAAAACTTCCTTCGGGGCAAAATCCAAGTGTAGCAGTTCTCCAGCCGCTAGCTTCACTTCGGCCAACCGAGCGGTTACAGGCTTATCCCTGATGTTGATGCTGCCGGCCCACTGGGGACATTACCAACCCTATTGATTGCAGGTTTTGCCCACGGTAACCGTATGGCAGCAATCTTCTGGCTGGACCGGTGTCACCAAATGTCACAAAGTACCAAATCTCGATCTGTTAACATTTCGTTCACCGGCTTCTCCAAGGGTCCTGAATGAACGTGACGGAAAATGAAAAAAGACGACTTTCTGCGGTTCTACGGCTGGGGATTCTCGACACTCCGCCAGAGGAGCGGTTTGAGCGCCTTACCCGAATTGCCCGCCAGCATTATCGGGTCAAAACCGCCTTGTTCACCGTGCTGGATCACGACCGCCAGTGGTTCAAATCACATCAGGGGCTCGAAGTTACTGAAACACCCCGCTCGGTAGCATTTTGCGATCATGCCATACGGCAGGATCATATTTTTGTCGTGGAAAACGCCTCCCTGGACCCACGGTTTCGCAACCATCCTTTTGTGTTGAATAGACCGCACATCCGCTTCTATGCAGGCATGCCGGTGCGCGAGCCCGGCGGCTTCAAAGTCGGCACCTTGTGCATCATCGACGACAGGCCCCGACAGTTCAGCGAGAAAGACCTGGATGTTCTCCGCACTCTGGCGACCATGGTGGAGGAGGAGCTGGAGCGCTCATACATTGAGTCGGATAAAAGCGAGTATGTACCTGTCTCCCAACTCAACCGGGCCATTCATCATGCCCAGAATGTCTTTCTCACAAGCGACAACGAGCGCTCCGCATTCAGCCAGATGCTCAGTGACCTACTTGCCCTGACGGGCAGCCAGTTCGGGCTTATCGGCGAAGTTCTGCATAAGAGCAACGGCGCACCGTTTCTCAAGGTCGGCGCCATTACCAACATCGCGTGGAGCCCGGAAACCCAAGCCCTATATCAGGACGTGGAACGTCGGGGCATGGTGTTTGATCGCCTGGACAATATTCTCGGCCTACCCATGGTGTCCGGTGAGACCATCATCTCCAACAATCTGTCCCAGGATTCCCGGCGAGGTGGTTTGCCTCCAGGGCACCCGACTATCAATACATACATAGGTATCCCGGTGTTTTCCGGTGACACCCATCTGGGCATGATTGGCCTGGCGAACAGGGCCGAAGGCTACTCTCAGAAGCTTGCAGACGAACTGGCACCGCTCTCGCAAACCCTTGCCAATCTGATCGAACGCAAGCGCCTGTACGAGGAAAAAGGCAGCCATAAAAGAGATCTTGAACAGGCAGCGAATTACGACGCGCTCACCGGCCTGCCCAATCGCCACAGGCTCACCGAGTTGTTCGAACAGGAACTGTATGAAGCCGGCCAGAGAGAAGGCCAGGTGTCTGTGTGTTTTATCGACCTGGACGGTTTCAAGAGCATCAACGACGAGCACGGCCACGCTGTAGGGGACGCGGTTCTGAAATCCGTAGCCGAGAAACTCAAAGCAACGGTGCGCAGCCACGATATTGTGGCCCGTCTGGGCGGTGATGAGTTTGTGGCTATTCTCCGGGATGTAGGCGATGAACGGGTTTACGCACGCCTTCTGGATGCCATCCGGCAGCCCATCAATTTTCGGCATAATGTACTGCAGGTTTCCGGCAGCATGGGCGTTACGGTGTACCCGGACGATAACGTAGATTCCGACCTGCTCCTTCGCCATGCAGATCAGGCTATGTACGCTGCCAAGGAAAGCGGCAAGAACAACTTCAAGATATTCGATCTCCGCTCGCATTCTTCCCGTAAAGAGCGGGTTCGAATATTGGAGCAAATCGATACGGCTCTGCGCCACCAGCAGCTAGAGCTGTACTACCAACCCAAGATCTGTTTCCACAACCACTGTGTGAACGGCTTTGAAGCCCTCATCCGATGGAACCACCCAGAGGAAGGCGTTCTGGGCCCAGCGCATTTCCTGGAGCATATTGAATACACCGAGTATGCGCGCACATTGGGCAATTTTGTGATCCGCGAGGCCGCAAAGCAGCTTATGGCCTTTACCCAGAAAGATCTTCCCTACACGCTGAGCGTCAACCTTAGCCCCTGCCACTTCCTGAGCGAAGAGTTCAAAGACGATTTGTCGAGTGCACTGGAAGATTTACCGAGAGAGCTGCGCGGCCGCCTGATTCTGGAAATTCTCGAAACCACGGCGATGGACGACACTGAAACCGCTCTAAAGAACCTGAAAGCCAGCCGTGATCTGGGTGTGGATGTCGCTCTGGATGACTTCGGAACCGGGTATTCATCTCTGGATTATTTTCGGCGACTGCCTGCTCAAGAGATCAAAATTGACCGTTCGTTCGTAATGGATATGCTGAACGACTCGGACGACAGTATGATTGTCAGTGCTATTGTCAGCCTGTCGAAAAGTTTCAATAGGCGGCTGGTCGCTGAAGGTATTGAGAGTGCCGAGGTTGAACAAAAACTGATTGAGCTTGGTTGCGATCTGGGCCAAGGCTTTTTTTACAGTAAGCCGTTGCCGCTTCCGGACGCCCTGCGCTGGGCAGAGCAGTTCCGGTGGGACGACAGGCTAACGAAATAACGCCAACCGCGCAGATCGACGGCGCGACACGGGAGAATAGAGCATGATTGGATACGTCACCATTGGTGTCAGCGATATGGAAAAAGCCAAGAAATTCTACACAGAGCTTCTGGCCGATATGGGCGCGAAGCTTCTGCTGGATATGGGCCGAATTGCGTTCATTGGCGAAAGCATGAAATCCCCTATGCTGGCGGTTTGCACGCCCTTCGACGGCTCCCCAAACCACCCGGGTAACGGCAATATGCTGGCCTTGCAGCCCGGCTCGAAAGAGGCGGTTGATACCTACTACAAGAAGGCCATTGAACTGGGTGCAACCTGCGACGGCGAGCCCGGGCAGCGTATTCCAAACCAGTTTTACGGTGCCTATGTGAAAGATCCTGACGGCAACAAGCTGGCATTTTTCCAGTTCGGTTAATCCGTTGCACCTCAAGACTGAGACTGCGCTATTCGGTGGTCTCAGTCTTGAACCACCACCCAGGTAATAATCCCCGAATCTGCGGCTGTGTAAAGCGGTCGTCAATCAGCCAGATCACTCCACGATCGTCTGGCGTGCGAATTACCCGGCCAGCAGCCTGAGCCACTTTCTGTAAACCCGGAATCAGATAGGTGTAGTCATAGCCCGCACCAAAGCGCTTGTGCAGGCGGTTTTTGAGAACCTCATGCCAGGCATCAAAGGGTGGTAGGCCCAAGGTAGCCACAAACGCGCCAATCAACTGCTCGCCCGGCAAATCGATACCTTCACTGAACACGCCTCCCAGAACTGCAAAGGCAACGCTGCCAGATTCTTCCCGAAAGCCTGCCAGAAAATCGTTCCGTTGTTGCGGGCTCATCCCAGAATGCTGGGAACGCTGAGGTACACCCGGGGCATTCTCGGCCAAAGCCGCACTCACTTGATTCAGGTATTTAAAGCTGCTGAAAAAGGCCAAATAGTGCCCGGGGCGCTCCC
Source organism: uncultured Marinobacter sp. (assembly GCF_947488835.1). Taxonomy (GTDB): domain Bacteria; phylum Pseudomonadota; class Gammaproteobacteria; order Pseudomonadales; family Oleiphilaceae; genus Marinobacter. Next base: position 395,051 of record NZ_CANLBK010000003.1, read on the forward strand.
GGTATTGATTCGCGATCAGCTCGGAAATTGGCTCTACCGATGCCTCGCGGTGCGCCTGTCGAGTGCTGATCTTTGGGGTGAACTGCACCTGCAACTGATCGGCACTGAAGGGGCTTGGCAGCGAGATAAAACGGCTATTCTCCGGCAAGCCCAGCAAGTCCCTGTAATACACGCCGGGGCTGAGGGTGGCAGAGAACAGCAGTACTGAGGCGGCGGCCTGGAAGCGATCCCGCAGGAAATCCGCCGGTACCAAGTTCTGAATAGTAACGCTTGCTCGCCCCCGGCCTTCGCGGCGAAATTCACAGAGGGAGTGATCGCCAAAGGAATCCGCCAACTTCATGAAGGCGACGGACTCGAACAATACTTCCTGCAACGCCAAGTCCGGCGGGTTATCGGCCAGGTAATCTGACAACCCGGATACCAACCCCAGCAGGCTGCCAGTCAGCGCAGCGGGAAGCTCATCGAGAAATACCGGCGTGCTACCTTTCTCTGAATGATCACGGATAACACCCTGCCAAGCTCGGGCGGTGCGATCGAGATGCGGTTTCAGAACCTTGGGTGCGGTTTTTCGGACTTTAAGAAGCCGCTGTTGATCCAGCTGCACCGAATACATGCCCCGCCCGCGATCCACCAGATTGTGGGCTTCATCCACAAGCACTGCGGTTTTCCAGTTGTTCTGCCGGGTGAGACCGTGAAGCAGGGCAGACTGATCAAACATCCGGTTTACATCGCCAATGATGACATCGCACCAACGGGCCATTTCCTGCGCCAGAAAATAGGGGCAGATGTCGTGACCTGCGGCGATCTTTGCCAGCGCCTCCTGAGTGAGGGATGAGCCCGCCTGAGCAGCCTCGGCGCGGGCATCTGGCAGCCGATCAAAAAAGCCTTTGGCCAGGGGGCAGGAATCACCGTGGCAGGCTTTATTCGGGTGTTCACAGGCATCGGACTTGGCCACCAGCTCCAAAGTGCGGAGTGGCCAGATCTGCGGTTCTTCCTGCGCAGCCCGTAAACGCTCTACCGCGTCCACCGCCAGCTGCCGGGCGGTATTTCGACAGGTGAGATAAGCCAGTCGGTCGTGATTGGCTGTGGGCATGGCCATCAGCGCCGGGAACAGAGTGCCCAGGGTTTTACCCAAGCCTGTAGGTGCTTCCAACAGCAAGGTTTCGCCTTTTACGGTGTTTTTATAAACCGTTTCGGCAAGCTGTCGTTGGCGGGGGCGAAACTGTTTAAACGGAAAACGCAGCCCGGCCAGACGAATATCCCGCTGCTCCCGGTGGTGGGCTTCCTGTTCGGCCCATAACCGGTACTGCCCACACAAAACTTCAAGCTCTTGCCAAAGCTCCTTGGCGGTGGCGGTTTCAGTCATCGGTGTTTCCCGGTTGTTGCCGATATTGAAGTACACCAGCGACAACTTCAGGGTTTTTCGGTTTTCCTGTTTGCAGAGTAGGGCGCCGTAGGCTCTTAGCTGGGCTCGATGCAACGCCCGTTGATAGGGCCGTATTCGGGATAAGTCACCACGGTGGGTTTTGATTTCTTCCAGCAGGCCAGAGTGGGGGTTATACACATCGGCCCGGCCGTATAGCTCTATTCCCAAGCACTTACCGGTAAGTGAATACTCGCTTTTATAACCGTACCCGCGTTTACCCTGAATGGCTTGATGGCCAAGAATGCCCTCTTCAGCGCTGGGAGCCGGAGTGTAGCGAAAGTCCAGATCGCCTTCTCGGGCAGCAAATTCGCAAAGGGTTCGAACCGCGACCCTCATGTTGTTACCTCGCTGTCTTGCCAGCGGAGGTAACACACGCTGGCGGCAATGCCCTTACGGGCAAAGAAATGCAGCCAGCGGATTTGATGATCCTGCAGTCGGTCGCCCGGGCCTTTTACTTCGATCATTTCATAACTAGGCCGATTTTCGCCGATTTGCATCGAAAACTTAATAAGATCCGGCAAACCGCTTCGGTGTTCGCGGATATTCAATAAGATCCGTTCAAATATAACCCGCAAGTCTGCGGCGGGAATTCTATCCAGTGCAAGATTCAGCAATTCCTCATTCAACGCTGGCCAAATCACAAAGGGGTTAGTGATGCCTTGTTTGGCTGCGTAGTTATCCAGAATTGTCTGGCGATAGCTGCCATTCTTCAGTGCAGCAAAACACTCATCGAACGATTCTTGACGGCGACTCACAAAATCTTCCCGCACCAAGTCTGCGGGGCCTGTATGGAAGGGATGAAAGAAGGCGCCGGGAATGGCTTTGAATATAGTGTGCCAGCACAGCAAGCCGAACAGGCCGTTAATCAGTGTGTTTTCAACATAGAACACAGGCGCATCCGGCGTGGAAAGGTGATCCCGAACCACTTCTTCCACCGAGCTGGCGGATATCGGCAAGGTTAGTGTGAACTCGCGGATTTCAGGATTCACCGGCGCAGGCGGAACTGGCTCGCCCACCTTTTTAGCCAACCGCTTAACAATGCGGGCCAACCCCTGAGCTTCGGCATCGCTTAGCTCCTGGTTTTGCCAGTGTGCCGCAATATTCCAAGCTTCCTCGAAGCGTTTCATTCGCTCCAGCAGCCGCAGCTGTTTTAATCTGGCCTCTCGGTGCCTGCTGGCAGCCAGTGCCTGCAATGCCAGCTCCCGGTCACCCTGTCGTTCCGCCTGCCGCCCCAACTCAAGCAACAGACGATCACGGCGGCTGGTTAGCCAGGGGTTGTCCGTAGCCGCCGGAAGATCAGCATAAACCTCAGCGGCGGGCACGCCAGCATCCAGGCTCTCCCGGCAGTGGTGCATGGCCAGGTAAGTATCCACCTTGCTACGATGAGTGAACGCCCGCGCTTCAGGGGTAAACTCAACCCGTTCATAGCGATGATGGCCTAGCTCCACCAACACAAAATCCGACCAGCTCTGGCGCAGGTTGCCGAAGAACATCAGGCGGATGCGGTCAAACAAAGCCATGTGGCTGACCTGCACCACCGGCGAAGCCGTGTCATTAAACCAGTCTGCCAGTGAGCGAGCATCGGCAAAGGCTCCCTGCAGGGTTTCCTTCATTCGGGCTTTGGGGAGATTTTTGGCAAGCCCGACTTGCTCCAGCATTGGTGCAAAGGCCATCCGCAGTTCAGCCAGAGTGAACAGACGGAAAATATCATCCAGAGCCAGCAGAGGATCGGCATCCAGCCAGTCACCGGCAACCAGTTCATCCAATGCTTCTGCTTCCGGGCGCCCCAACTCCGGGTAATTCAGCTTGTCTGTACGAAACAGATCACCTGTGCGCATCACCATACGAGTGAGCAGAGCACGGGCAGCGCGAGGCAACTCAAAAAAATCGCGCAAGCAGCCTCGCTCTGATTCGAGCAGTAAATCCGAGTGATGATTCGCCACCCATGAGACAACCGTTTCCATGTTTTGCAGGTAGTACAGAGGGTTTTCGAGATCTGCGGCGGTGGGCCGGAGATGCTTACTCATAATGACAAAACCTATTAGGACGACACAACTTGTCGCTTCATTTCATTATATTGTCCACGGCACCTAGTCTGATTCTCTCATCAGTTGCGGTACTCTTTACTACTTGCTGCAAGCACAATGCCCTGATCACGGTTGATACGATAATCCGATAAGGAAAAGCATGCCCGTACATTCTGCCATCACCCCCGGTTTTCACGCCGTCCACGCAAACCATCTCGAAGACCTGCGCCGGGCGGTGGTGTTTATCTGCCAGCAGAACCCACTGCCGCCGCTACAGAGCGAGACGTTTCTGGTGCAGAGCAACGGTATTGCCCAGTGGTTGAAGCTGGCGCTGGCAGAAAAGCGTTCAGAAGATGGCAGCGAAGGTGGTTTGGGCATAGCTGCGGGTATGGATTTTCTGTTCCCCGCGCGTTTTATCTGGCAAGCCTACCGGGCCGTACTGCCGGATGGTGAGGTGCCGGAGCAATCCCCCTTTGATAAGCGCCGATTGGTGTGGCGGCTGTATCGGCTACTACCGGAACTGGTTCATACAGACGACGTATTCAACCCGCTGGCGCGCTTTCTGGAAGGCAGTGATACGGATTTGCGAGCATTCCAGTTGGCCGAAAAAGTAGCGGATTTGTTCGACCAGTATCAGGTGTTCCGCGCTGACTGGCTGGCCGCCTGGGAGCAGGGCCGGGATGTGGTGATCACCGCTCGCGGCGAAGAAAAGCCGGTTGAGGACGATACCCTTTGGCAACCGATGCTCTGGCGCAAGCTGGTGGAAGACACAGGCGCTGAAGCCCACACCAGCCGTTCGCAGATTCACACACGGTTTATGGCTGAAGGTCAGCGAATTACTGCGCCTGCTCATCCGAGCCGTTTGCCCAAGCGCATCGTAGTATTCGGGGTTTCGTCGCTGCCGCGCCAAGCTTTGGAAGCTCTATATGTGCTGAGCCGTTTCAGCCAGGTGGTACTGTGCGTTCACAACCCGTCGCAGTTCTACTGGGCGGATATTGTCAGCGACCGCGAATTACTGAAAGCCGAACGCAAGCGAGGCAAGGTTCACCAGACACTGTCGAAGATTGAAGATGCCGACCAGCTGCATCAGCACGCAAATCCACTGCTGGCAGCTTGGGGAAAGCAGGGCCGGGACTACATTCGTTTGCTGGATGAATTCGACAATCCGGATGAGTATCGCGCCAGCTTCCAGACGCCAGATCAAAAGATCGATATCTTCTCCGAACACGGATCGGATCAGGCTCCCTGCCTGCTGCATCAGCTTCAAAATGACATCTACAATCTGACGCCCCTTCAGGAAATCCGGAATGAACAGCGCGAACTCGATCTGGATCACGACCATTCCATAGCCTTCCACGATGCCCACAGCCCGCAACGGGAAGTGGAGATTCTGCACGATCAGCTGCTGGCTGCCTTCAACGCAGATGCCACTTTGCGGCCCCGGGATGTGATGGTGATGGTGCCGGATATCAACGTCTATGCGCCCCATATTCAGGCGGTGTTTGGTCGCTACACTTCCGGCCTCAAGCGCCACATTCCGTTCACCATTTCCGATCAGGGCCAACGCCACCACGAGCCTGTGTTGATTGCCCTGGAAACGCTCATGTCGTTGCCCCGCAGCCGTTTCGGGGTGAGTGAGATCATCAGCCTGCTGGAAGTGCCCGGGGTTCGCGATCGCTTTGAAATTGCCGAAGAGGAAATCCCCTTGGCACGGCGCTGGGTGGAAGGCGCTAACATTCGCTGGGGCCTGCACAGTGCTCACCGGGAAAGTCTTGAACTACCTGCCGGTCTGGATCGCAACACCTGGCAATCGGGCCTGCGCTCCATGCTGTTAGGTTATGGCATGGGCGACGATGAGCCTTGGGCAGGTGTTCAGCCCTACGGCGAAATCGGCGGGCTGCAAGCCAGCCTGGCTGGGCGACTTGGCGAGTTTGTGTATCGCCTGGAAACCTTATGGCAAGAGTTGCAGGCAAGCCGCACACCCCAAGAGTGGGAAGAACTCTTTTCCACCATGCTGGAGCAGTTTTTCCACAAGGTAGAAGGGCATGATCTGTTGCTGCTGAACCGCTTTCGCCGGCAGCTGGAGCAGTGGCTGGAAGACACGATGGCCGCAGGGCTGGATGAACAATCGCTACCGCTGAATATCGTGAAGGACGTTTTACTGGAAGGCCTGGATGAGGGCGGTCTGAACCAGCGCTTTTTGGCCGGCAAGGTAAACTTCGCCACACTCATGCCCATGCGTGCGATTCCCTTCCGTAAAGTGTGCCTGCTGGGCATGAACGACGGGGACTACCCGCGCTCGCGGCCACCAGTGGATTTTGATCTAATGGCTCAGGATTACCGGCCGGGTGATCGTTCTCGCCGGGAAGACGACCGCTACCTGTTTCTCGAAGCCATGCACTCAGCCCGCGAGCAGCTGTACATCAGCTGGGTAGGGCGCAGCATTCGCGACGACTCGCCGCGGCCACCGTCCGTACTGGTCGGCCAGCTGCAAGATCATCTCGACAGCTTGTGGCAGGTGCCAGGAAAACCAAAGGATTCCGTAACCGCCGCACTGACCACCAGCCACCCGCTGCAACCGTTCAGCCGGGATTATTTCCCCCAGGTACAGCATGCGCGCAGCCTGTTCACCTACGAGCACGAATGGCGCGGCGCTCATGGCAACGAAGCAGAAGAGCGGCGCGAGCCGCAAACGGCCCTGCCGTATCAGCAACCCGAGGAACCCATCACCCTCAACGATCTCGCTGGCTTTCTGAAAAAGCCTGTGGATACGTTTTATCAGCGCCGTTTGCAGGTGCGTTTCGAGGATGTGGAAGACGACGACACGGATAACGAGAACTTTGAGTTGAACGGCCTTGATCGTTGGCGCCTGGATACCGAACTGATTGAGCAAGGTCTTCTGAAAGCCAGTAATGAAGACGACCTGCACGAGCGGCTGGAAAGCACGTTGGATCGCATGGCACGGCGTGGCGACCTGGGTATGGGCGTCACCGAACACAGATTGCGCAGCGACCTCTCCGGCCGCTTGCCGGATCTGTTCCAGCGCTATCAAAGCGCACTGGCGGAATGGCCCGAAACGATCAACGAGCCGTTAACGTTTGAGTACAAGCTGGCCAACAGCACCGGATCGGTAGAGGTGCTGGACTTGATTAACAACCTGCGCCGCAACCACGAAGGCAAGATCTGCCGGCTGGTTATCGCCGGTTCCAGCTTGCTTACCGGCAGCGGTAGCAGCAAAAAGCTCCGCTACGCCAACCTGATGCGGGACTGGGTAATTCATCTGGCCGGGCAACTGACCACACAACCGTTTGAAACCCTGATTCTGGGCAAGGAAGAAGGCCGGAAAGTACGCTTTGCACCATTACCAAGAGAAACCGCCGCCAAGCATCTGGACGCCATACTGGCGCACTGGATAGAAGCCAGCACCCGCGCGTTACCGCTGCACTGTGAGGCCGGATTTGCCTGGATTTACAGCTTCTACCAGAGCAAGAAATTCCTGGGTGACCACGAACGCGCCATCAGCGATGCCCAGCAGACATACGCCACTGCTTTGGAGCGGGACACTGGCTATTTACGAGGCGCTTTTGAAAGCGCAGAAGCCCTGATGGAAAGCGATGAATTTGAGGCCTTGCTGCACGCGCTTTATGTGCCCCTTTGGGAGGCCGAACAGGATAAATCCGCCGCTGGTCAGATTGAGGGCAAGCTATGACGGCTACAACCGTGACGAAAAACCCGAACCTTGATCCACTGGCGCTTCCCCTGAACGGCAGCAGCCTGATTGAGGCCAGTGCGGGTACCGGAAAAACCTTCACCATCGCCATTCTGTACGTGCGTTTTGTGCTGGGCCACGGACAACCCGAGGGCAGCCCCCTGGCTGCCGGCATGTTGCCGCCCAACCTGCTGGTGGTCACCTTCACTGATGCCGCAACCAAGGAACTTCGGGATCGTATCCGCACCCGGCTCACACAAGCGGCCGAGGTGTTTTCCAGCAATGGAGAAAGCCTCCAACCCACGCCGGAAACCGCACTGATCCACCAACTCCGGGATAACAGCTATCCCGATCCGGCAACCTGGCCGGACTGCCGCAAAAAACTGCTACTGGCCGCCGAATGGATGGACGAGGCTGCGGTGTCCACCATTCACGCCTGGTGTAACCGGATGCTCACCGAGCATGCGTTCGATAGCGGCAGCCTGTTCCGCCTGTCACTGGAAACCGACCAAAGTGAACTGCTCGATGAAGTCGCGCGGGATTACTGGCGCACCTTTATCTACCCGCTGTCGCCAGTACTGATGGACGAAGTGTTGAGCCACTGGAAAACCCCGGACAACTTGCGTGCCGCTGTGCATAACCTGCTTGGCGACGCTGATTCTTTCGACGTCGCCACCGACGATGTTAAGCAAGCCATCGAAGCCACTGTGCAAAAGCGCATGGAGCAGGCTCAGGCTCTGAAAGCCAACCCCTGGGCAGACTGGAAGCCTGAAGTCACCGACATGCTGATTGCGCTCAACAAGAGCAAACGCCTGCACGGTGGCAGCATGAAGCCGATGATTGCCGCCTGGGACACACTGCTGGAGTGGGCCGCCTCCGATGAGCTTTACCCGGAGGGTCTGGACAAAGCCGGTTTCCAGAACCAGACACCAGACATACTGCCCACAAAACTCAAAGGCGAGGGCGATGCACCCCATCATCCCGCTTTTGATGCCATTGCAGAGCTGATCGAATTCAGCCAGAGCCTGCCCAGCGCCGAGGCCGACATTCTCCGGCACGCCAGCCGCTGGATTGCAGCGCGGCTGGAATCGGAAAAGCAAAAGCGCTCGGAAATGGGTTTTGACGACCTGCTCACACGGCTTGACGATGCCCTTCATGGCTCCCGTGGTGATCAACTGGCAGCCACCATTCGTCGCCAGTTCCCGGTGGCGCTGATCGATGAATTTCAGGACACGGATCCGGTGCAATACCGCATCTTCAACCGCATTTACCGGGTTTCAGAGAATCATCCGGATACCTGCCTGCTGATGATCGGCGACCCAAAACAGGCCATTTACGGCTTCCGCGGCGCCGACATCTACACTTACTTGGACGCCCGCACAGGCGCCCGCGACCGCACCTGGACACTGGGCCGCAACTTCCGTTCGTCCAAACCCATGGTGACAGCGGTCAACCGGGTATTTGAACATGGCGACCTCAACAGCCCGGAAGGTGCCTTCCTCTTCGGCAAAGGCGATACCTCACCCCTGCCATTTCAGGGGGTAGACGCCAACGGCACCAAGCGCCTGTGGTCGGTGAATGGCGAGGTACAGCCCAGCCTCACCCTATGGTCACTGGAAAGCGATCAGGAGGACAAAAATGGCAATCGTAAAGGCCTCGCTAAAGGCGCTGCCACAACGGATGTAGCCGAAACCTGCGCCAGCGAAATTGCCCGCCTGCTGACACTTGGCCAACAAGGGCTGGCAGGATTTGCTCTCGAAGAGAACAAAGAAGACCTGGAGCCAGTTGAGCCCAAAGACATCGCCATTCTGGTGAATAATCGCAAAGAAGCGGCGGCAGTGCGGGATGCTCTGGGCCAAAGGCGCATCAAGAGTGTGTACCTGTCTGACCGGGATTCGGTGCTTACTTCTCAGGAATCAAAGGAAGTGCTGTGCTGGCTTAAAGCCTTTGCCGAGCCGCGGCAACTGGCCTACGCCCGGGCCGCTCTTGCCACCCCCACGCTCGGCTTGCCCTGGCGCTATCTTGACCAGCTATTGACCGACGAGATGGCGCTGGAGCGGGAAATTGACCGCTTTATGGGCTATCAGAAGCAATGGCAGAGCCAAGGCGTACTGCCCATGCTGCGCAGCTTCCTGATGGACTTTGATGTACCCGGCCGTCTGCTACAGCACCCCGAGGGCGAACGCCGGCTGACCGACATTTTGCACATTGCCGAACTATTGCAACAAGACAGCCTGCAACTGGACGGCGAACATGCACTGGTGCATCACTACACCCAGATTCTGCGGGCGGCAGACGAAGAGGACGAACACCGCACCCTGCGCCTGGAAAGCGATGCCGGTCTGGTGAAAGTGATTACCGTGCACAAATCGAAAGGCCTGGAATATCCCTTGGTGTTCCTGCCCTTCGGCGCAGCCTTCCGCGCTCAAAGCGAAAAACAATCGTTCGTGCGCTATCACGATTACAACTCAAAACTGATCACCGTATTTGATCCAACACCGGAAGACGTTGCCCGAGCAGATCAGGAGCGGCTCGGCGAGGACATTCGCAAACTCTACGTGGCTCTGACCCGCGCCCGCTTTGCCACCTGGGTCGGCGTTGCCGAGATCGAGAATTGGCACCTCAGCGGCCTGGGTTATCTGCTGGGAGAGGAACCTGCAGCGCAACATCCCTTGAGTGAGGCGCTCGCACAACTGGTTAATAGCCACACTGAGTTATGCACAGAACCACTGCCGGCAGCGACAGCATTGCGCTACACCCCAGCCGAACCTGCAGCACTCGGCCCTGCATTAACCTCAACCCGCGAAGCACGTGAAGACTGGTGGATTGCCAGCTACTCGTCACTGGAATACAGCAGTCTCTCTGGCACAGGCATAGCCTTCGCCGGAGAAGTAGAAGACGCCGAAACCCAGAACCTGCTGGAAGAGGGCGCTCACAACCCTGAGGATGAGGACACAGCGATTCTGCTCAGCCACAGCCTGCACAATTTCCCGAAAGGCGCAGGCCCAGGCACCTTCCTGCACGATCTGTTGGAGTGGTGCGTACAACAGGGCCTGCAACACATTGTGGATAACCCCGAACACTTACGTGAACAGCTCATTCGCCGTTGCAGCACGCGGGGCTGGACTGACTGGGTAGATACGCTTGAAAACTGGATACTTGCGCTCATTCGCCAGCCACTGCCATTGAGTCGCAATGGCGGTGAAAGCGTCAGCCTGACCGCCCTTGACACTCTGCGCCCGGAACTGGAGTTCTGGTTTGAGAGTCGTAACGTAAGCACGCGAGCCATGGACAAACTGGTGACTCAACACACCCTCAACGGCGCGGACCGACCGCGAGTGGATGACGGGCGCTTCAACGGCATGTTGAAAGGCTTTATCGACCTGGTGTTTGAACATAACGGGCAATATTACGTGCTGGACTACAAATCCAACTATCTTGGCGATAACGATAGCGCCTACACAGATCAGGCCATGGGCGAGGCGATTCTGGAGAAACGCTACGACCTGCAGTACATCCTCTATCTGCTGGCTCTGCACCGTTTATTGAAGGCTCGCCTGCCGGATTACGACTACGACCAACACATCGGCGGCGCGGTGTATCTGTTTTTGCGCGGCGTGAACGCGCCGGGAGCCGGGGCGTTTACCGACAAACCACCCAGAGAATTGATTGAACAACTGGATGCTATGTTCGATGGCAAGGCAGCCGGGGAGGTAGCGGCATGAGTAAGACAAGGAATACCGAAAACCAGTTTTCCTTTGATCTGGACGAAGCCGAAGACACTGGCCTGGCCTTGGAGCAAACCGAAACTGTTCTGGAGCTTCTGGATAGCTGGCAGCAAGCCGGCTGGATTCGCCCTCTGGATGTACGCTTTGCGCGGTTGATTCAGGATCTGTCGGAAGAGCAGGGCGAAGCACCGCAACCTCTGGTTTTGCTGCTTGCGGCACTGACATCCCATCAGGTTGGCCGGGGCCACGTGTGTGTGGATCTGGCTGATCTGCTAGCCGATGCAAACAGCACTCTCTCCTTGCCAACGGAGGAGCAAGAAAACGCCGACAGCAACCTCAATGGCCCCGAAGAAGTACTGGCTCGCGTATCCACGGAACAATGCTTGGATGCTCTGGGCATGGCTCTGGCGGTAAGTGATGGTTCACATACTACGCCTCTGATATTGAGTGGTACTCGCCTCTACCTGCGCCGGTTCTGGCGTTACGAGCAGCACATTGCCGCCGGCATTCTGCAGCGACTGGCGCAGCCGTCCACCCTCGCAGACCCGTCTTCAGCAGCTGCCATAACACTGAGCAAATCTCTGGACGTACTGTTTAAATCACAGGGTTCTCCGGTGGATTATCAAAAGCTCGCCTGTGCCTTGACCGCCCGCAATCGGTTCGCCGTTATTACCGGAGGCCCCGGCACCGGCAAAACCACCACTGTAGTAAATTTGCTGGCAGCCCTGCAGTCCGTCGCAGGCGAATCCAGCGAGCGGGATGGGCGCAAATACCGTATTCGCCTGGCAGCACCCACAGGCAAAGCCGCAGCCCGATTGAACGAATCGATCGGCGGTGCCGTCAGCCGTCTACCACTGGCGCAGTTGCCAGGGCAAGTGTCTCTGGCGGACATTCCCACCAAAGTGACCACACTCCACAGGCTTCTAGGCAGCCGCCCGGACACCCGCAAATTTCGCCATAACCGCGACAATCCACTGCTGGTGGATATCCTGGTGATCGACGAAGCCTCGATGGTGGATCTGGATATGATGGCATCGGTATTTGACGCCCTGCCGGCCAACGCTCAGCTCATACTGCTGGGCGACAAGGATCAGCTGGCCTCGGTAGACGCCGGCGCAGTTTTAGGTGAGTTGTGCCAGCGCGCGCCAGATGGGCATTACCTGCCCGCCACGGTGCAATGGTTAAAAGCCATCACCGGCACCGACATCCCTGAAAGCCTGCAAAACTCCGAAGGCCAGCCGCTGGATCAGGCGGTGGCCATGTTACGCAAGAGTTATCGTTTTGCCGAAGGCAGTGGCATTCGCCAACTGGCCGAGGCGGTCAACACCAACACCTTGAGCGACAGCATGCTTCAGCAGGCTCGCAGCGCCGGTTTTGAGGATGTCGTGTGGCTGAATGGCAGTACTAACAAACCCTCTCAGGAAGACGCTCAGGCGCTCATCTGCCGCCATGCGGTCAGTGGCAGCCCGGAAGCTTTCCACAATAACGGGGAAGGGCGCATCGATGCCAACAACCAACCTCTGCCACCACCCGTCGGCTACCGTCATTACTTATCCCTGATGCAGAGCCACACTCTGGACGGAAACAGCACAACAGAGCAGTGGGACGAGCTGGCAAGATCCGTGTTGGAGGCCTTCAGTGATTTTCAGGTGCTCTGCGCTCTGCGCCGCGGCCCTTGGGGTGTAGAAGGGCTCAACGAACTCATCGCCCACCACTTGCTCAAGCAAAGGCTGATTCCACGGGCAGAGGGCTGGTACGCCGGGCGCCCGGTGCTGATTACCGGAAATGATTACAACCTGGGCCTGATGAACGGCGATGTGGGCATTACCTTCAGCCTGCCTTGGGGAGCTAGCGACAAGAACAACGACGAGCAACCACAGCCAGTATTACGCGTGGCCTTTCCCAGCAGTGACGGCAGCGGCGACATCCGCTGGATATCACCCAGCCGACTGCAACAATTGGAAACCGTGTACGCCATGACCGTGCATAAATCCCAGGGCTCGGAGTTCAATCACACCTGTATGGTACTGCCAGATCGCCTCAGCCCCGTACTCACACGGGAACTGGTCTATACCGGTATCACCCGTGCTAAGAACTGGTTTAGCCTGATTCCCGGCGATGCCAGCGTGTTCAGCGACGGCGTCGCCCAGAGGGTAGTACGCGCTTCCGGGTTAGCGTCGGTGTTGGCGTCTGGATTGGTGCCTGAGTTGGAGGAGGCAAGCCAAGACTCTGCTGAATCTTGAGAACAACGAACTCTGCCGGGCGCATAGGAGCAAAGCCCACCAACAGATTAACGCGGCCCAAGTCGATATCGCTCTGCGTGGTGGTGCTGGAATCGCAGCGTACAAACCAGGCTTCAGATGCCTTCGCACCTTGAAATGCACCCAGTTGAAATAGGCTGTGCATAAAGGCGCTGACAGCTATCCGTACCTGCGCCCACAAGCGCTCGCCATTTGGCTCGGTCATGGCCAATTCCAGTCCACGGGAAAGGCTTTCCTCAATGAACAGCGCCGTGCGGCGGACGGAGATATATTTATATTCGCTCTCCCCCGAATGTTCAAAGCCGGCCATAGTACGCGCACCCCAGACCATCGCGCCGCCGGCAAATTGGCGCAGCGCGTTGATTCCCTGGGGGTTCGTTATGCTGTTATCGGCACTCGTAATCACATGCTCTAAGCCTGTCACACCCAGAATAGCAGCATCCTTACCCGCCGGTGCTTTCCAGACGCCGCGCTGAGTGTCGGTACGCGACATAATGCCCGCGATGGTGCCGGCCGGATCAATAGGCAAAGTCGAAGAAGCGGCCATGGTACGAGGCCAGTAGATGGCGGCATGGTCGATAACATTTCCGATACGCATCTCTGCAACCCCGGCTGCAGCCTCAGCCGCCGTTTGCCAGTCGCCCTGGGGGTCAACAATCAAAAACGCCCGTTGGCGCTGGCAGAATACGCTAGCCGTGCCCCACAGTTGTTGCCGTTGGTCATCCGTCTGCGCCAAACCCCGAGGCAAGGTCAGTAAATTGAATGTATCTACTTCAGACTCAACCGTACTGAAGGCGTTTTCGTAGTCGACGAGTTCAGGCGTGTTTCCGTCGTCACCTTCAATGCGCACTACGATCGCCTTGGAACCGCCGTTGAGGAAAAACTGTTTAACTTGCAGCGCAATTTCGCCATAAGAAACATCAACGCCGAAGATCTGCTCAAACTCGCCAAACCCTCGAATGATAGTCGGGCGGTTCAGATCACCTTGGCGGGCCATACCGATAAAGAGCGTTATTGATGTCGGCACACCCGCTATGGTGTTCACTCCCGAGGATGTTTCCTCAACATAAACGCCGGGGTATCTCAGACGTGTTGGCATAGTCGTTCCCTGCAAACAATCCATCGAACAGCTTAAACTCACCATAGACCACAATTCTTAGCTCTACATATCGGCCAGGTTAACTTAAACACTCTCCTCTTCTTCATCACTATGTTGTTGCTGCAGCCACAATCGGGCGTAGTAGCCATTCCGCGCCAACAACTCGCTGTGGCTGCCACTTTCCACAATCTTGCCGTGATCCATTACAAGAATCGTATCGGCATCACGCACAGTAGATAAGCGGTGGGCGATAACAAGGGTGGTGCGCTGCCGACTGACTTCGTTCAAGGCATCCAGGATTGCCTGTTCTGAGATGGAATCCAGTGATGAGGTGGCTTCGTCGAGAATCAATAACGGCGGGTTTTTCAGCAACACTCGGGCAATGGCCACTCGCTGCTTTTCACCGCCGGAGAGTTTAAGCCCCCGCTCGCCCACTTTGGTGTCGTAACCTTCTGGCAGACTACGAATGAAGTCGTCCAGCCGCGCCTGTTTCGCAGCATGATGGACCTCCGCTTCGGTAGCCTCTGGCCGGCCGTATGCGAGGTTGCTGTACAGGGTATCGTTGAACAGAACGGTGTCTTGGGGAACCACTCCGATTGCAGAGCGCAGGCTGTCCTGACTCACCTCGCGAATGTCCTGGCCATCGATGGTGATGCTGCCTCTATCCACGTCAAAAAAACGGAACAGCAGGCGGGCGAGGGTGGATTTACCGGCACCGCTGGCGCCTACAACGGCCAAGGTGTGACCTGCAGGAATGGTGAAGTCCACATCCTGCAAAATCGGGCGATCTGAACGGTAAGCGAAATGCACGTGATGAAAGCCTATCTCGCCTTTGTTCACAACGAGCGCCGAAGCCTCGGGCGCGTCTTCAATCGCCGGTGTTTCACCCAGCAATCCAAACAGACGCTCCACATTCACCAGAGACTGGCGAATTTCCCGGTACACAAAGCCCAGAGCGTTCAATGGAATAAACAGTTGAAGCAGATAGGCGTTGATCATGGTGAAATCGCCCAGGGTTATAGCACCAGTGGCAACTTCTCTTACGGCCATAACCATCATGGTTATCATGGCCAAACCAATGATAAGCGCCTGGCCAGAGTTTAGCGCCGCCAGGGACAGACGGTTTTTCAGACGGGCTTTCTCCCAGCCTTCAAGATTTTCATCGTAAAGTTCGGCTTCGAATTTTTCGTTATTAAAATATTTAACGGTTTCGTAGTTGAGCAGGCTGTCGATAGCACGGGAGTTAGACTGATTGTCACGGGCGTTTGCCTCACGCACGAACTTGGTTCGCCACTCGGTGACTCTGATCGAAAAAACCACATACACCACTACCGCGATAAGAATGGCAAACACATAGCTGGCGTTAAACGCCACAAATAGAATGCCCGCCACCATCAGAATTTCCAGCAGGGTGGGAACTATATTGAACAGGGTAAAACGCAGCAGAAAACTAATGCCGGTGGTTCCCCTTTCAATGTCCCGGGCCAGCCCCCCGGTTTTGCGATCGAGATGGAAAGCCAATTCCCGATCATGCAGATGACGGAACACCCGCAGCGACACCCGCCGCATGGCACGCTCGGCAACTCGTGCAAATACTGCATCCCGCAGCTCACCGAACAGCGTGCTGCTAAACCTCAAGGTTCCGTAGGCAACCACCAGCACGATGGGAATCCACAGCAACAGCTCAGCCTCGCGGCCCTGATCCAGATAATCCACTATATATTTCAGCGCCACGGGGGTTGCGACCGTCGCCAGTTTTGCCAGTATCAGGAATGCAACAGACAAGGCTACTCGCCCACGGAACTCGGCTAGATAAGGCCAGAGCCCGGCGATCACTTTCCAGTCGGGCTTGTGGTTAGCGGGGTAATCACTGTCAGCGTATGCGCGCAAGAGACTTCCTTCATTTTTACGGAGAGGACAAGCGTATGATAAGGCCTGTGGATATTACTGCACCTCAACTTCAGGAGTCACATCATTAACACTCGTCACCGGCAGGCCCTGAAACTCGTCATCGGCTTTATTATTCCCTACCGCAAAGCGGTTGCGGGCGCCTTGGTGGCACTTGTCATCACCGCAGGCATCACCCTTGGCTTGGGGCAGGGGCTTAGAATTCTTGTGGATCAAGGCCTGGCTACCCAATCACCCGAAAACCTGGCCCGGGCGGTTGGCCTGTTCTTCATACTGGTGTTGGGGCTGGCTTTTGGTTCCTTCGCGCGCTTTTATCTGGTGTCCTGGATAGGTGAGCGCGTGGTCGCCGATATCCGCAAGCAAGTGTTCAATCACCTTATTGACCTGCACCCGGGGTTCTTCGAGCAGAACCGTGCTCTGGAAATACAGTCTCGATTTACTGCCGACACCACCGTTCTGCAATCGGTGATCGGCTCAACTGTCTCTATTGCCTTGCGCAATGCGCTGATGCTGATAGGTGGTTTGGCTCTGCTGTTCATCACCAACGCCAAGCTCGCCGGGATCATTTTGCTGGGTTTCCCTCTGGTTATTGCCCCCATCCTGTTTTTCGGTCGCCGGGTTCGGCAGCTATCCCGGCTCAGCCAGGACAGGGTGGCCGATGTGGGTAGCTACGTGGGGGAAAACCTCACTCAGATTAAAACGGTTCAAGCCTTCAATCATCAGCCCCACGACCGGCGGTTCTTTTCCGAGGTTTCCGAACGGGCTTTTGAGATAGCCCGAGCCCGTATCACCCAGCGCGCCTGGTTAACCACCTTGGCCATTTCACTGGTGATGGGGGCCGTAGGCATAGTGATCTGGATTGGCGGTCTTGATGTTATCCACGGCCGAATTTCCCCGGGGGAGCTGGCTGCATTTTTGTTTTACAGCTTGCTGGTAGGCGTAGCCGCTGGGGCGATCAGCGAGGTCATCGGTGAACTGCAACGGGCTGCAGGCTCCGCGGCCAGGCTTTTTGAGCTTCTGCAAACAAAGCCGGCTTTTGATCGGCCTGCAGAACAAGGAAATGAATTTCCCGGGGAAATTACCGGAGAAATCACCATCGACGGGCTTAACTTCAGTTATCCCGGTCGGAGCGAACACCCTGCACTGAGCGATATTAGCCTGCAGGTTCGTGCCGGAGAGACTCTGGCGCTGGTTGGACCTTCCGGGGCCGGTAAATCCACACTGTTTGATCTCCTATTGCATTTCTATCAACCCGACAGCGGCACCATTCATATTGATGGCACAGACAGTGCCACGGTTTCTCTCGAGGCGCTCAGAGGATGCTTTGCACTCGTGCCCCAGAACCCCGCTCTGTTCCACGGCACCGTGATCGACAACATCCGCTATGCACGCCCTGGCGCCAGCCAGGGCGACGTAGAAAAAGCGGCTCGCATTGCTCACGCCCATGAGTTCATTGAAAAGTTGCCCGAAGGCTATCACTCACAGCTGGGTGATGCCGGATTAGGGCTTTCGGGCGGCCAGAAGCAACGGCTGGCCATTGCCCGTGCGCTACTGGCCGACGCACCCATTCTGCTATTGGATGAAGCCACCAGCGCGCTGGATGCTGAAAGCGAGAGCTTGATCCAACAAACGATGCCTGCCCTGACATCCGGTAGAACCACTCTTGTGATCGCCCACAGACTGGCTACTGTACGTAATGCGGACCGAATAGCGGTTCTGGATCAGGGTCGCCTGTTAGCCGTTGGCACACATGATGAGTTGATGCAGGAGAACGAACTCTACCGCCGTTTGGCAGATCTGCAATTCCGGGAGCAGTCAGTATGATCACTCTTTTCAATGTGGTCAGTTTGTGTCATTCCGTTCTACTCCCTACACTGGTTAACGAGACTGTTTTAAACAGAGACACAGGGAGAATGGCAAAGTGAGCAACAAAGAACTTCAGGCACTCAAAGAACGCTATGTTGCAGCGGGCGCGGCGAGCCCTAACGAGCAATTTGCTGATCACGCAACCAACGCAGAACTGTGGGACGCTGACGGAAAACGCATGATCGATTTTGCGGGTGGCATAGGTGTGCTTAACATCGGCCACCGGCACCCGAAAATAGTGGCGGCCATAAAAGCCCAGCTTGATAAGCTGATGCACACCTGCCAGACCGTTATGCCCTATGAGGGCTACGTGCGTCTGGCGCAGAAGCTGAGCGAAGTCACGCCGGTAAAAGGCCACGCAAAAGTAATGCTGGCCAACTCCGGTGCTGAAGCACTGGAGAACGCCCTTAAAATTGCCCGTGCAGCCACCGGCCGCACCAACGTAATCTGCTTCAACGGTGGTTACCACGGCCGTACCTTCATGACCATGGCAATGAATGGCAAGGCCGCACCTTACCAGACAGACTTTGGCCCGATGCCAGGCAGTGTATTCCGCGCACCTTATCCTGTGCCATACCACGGTGTGACGGAGGAAGAAGCGCTGCGTGGTCTGCAGATGACCATGAAGGCCGACTCTCCGGCAGACCAGACAGCTGCGATCGTGCTTGAGCCGGTATTGGGTGAGGGTGGTTTTTACGCAGCACCCACCAGCTTCCTGAAAGCGCTCCGGAAGATTTGTGACGACAACGGCATCCTGCTGATTGTGGACGAAGTTCAGAGTGGCTTTGGCCGCACCGGCAAGATGTTTGCTCTGGAGCATAGTGGCGTTGAGGCAGACATCATTACCATGGCGAAGAGTATGGCCGATGGTATGCCCATTTCCGCGATCGTTGGCACCGACAAACACATGGACTCCTCAGGGCCGAATTCATTGGGTGGGACTTATACCGGCAGCCCGACAGCTTGTGCGGCTGCCCTTGCGGTATTCGAGGTATTCAAGGAAGAAGATATCCTGGGCAAAAGCATACGCCTTGGTGAAAAGCTGAATCAGCGCTTTACCCAATGGCAGGAGCAGTTTACTCATGTAGACAATGTGCGTGGACTAGGGCCTATGGCGGCATTCGAAATGGTTGAAAGCAAAGAAAGCCGTAAGCCTTTACCAGATATGGCTGCAGCAATTACCAAGAAGGCCAAAGAGAAGGGCCTGATCCTTCTGAGCTGTGGCATGTACGGTAATACCTTGCGCTTCCTCATGCCGGTAACCATTGAGGACAGCATCCTTGAAGAAGGCTTGGCCATCGTTGAAGAGTGCCTGAAAGAAGTCGGCGCCTGATACATTACGTTTTAGCTTGATCATTTGTGACCTAAGCCGAACCTGCGGGTTCGGCTTTTTTATGGCGTTCGTCGTATACTGACCTGAGCTGTTTCACCAACCAGGCAGAGCCATGACCGCACCAAATACCACATCAATGCCCGACCACAAACCGAGACCTTGGGTTGATCTTCTGGTCAGCATTATCATCCCATCCGTTATCCTGATGAAGTTCAGTGGCGACGAGCATCTAGGCAGTGTTAATGCCCTGATTCTTGGTTTGGCCTTTCCACTGGGGTGGGGCCTTTTTGAGCTGATTCGCTACAGGAAGAAAAACTTTATCGCTCTGCTGGGCCTGATCAGTGTGGGGCTCACAGGCGGTATCGGCTTGCTTGAACTGGACGCCGGCTGGCTTGCCATAAAGGAAGCAGCTATTCCCGCAATCATCGGCCTCGCGGTACTTGCCTCTACCCGCACCAAATACCCCTTGGTTCGTACTCTTCTTTATAACCCCAACGTTCTTGACGTGGAAAAAATTCAGGAGTCCCTGGAGGAGAACAATCGTGTAGCGGAGTTTGAAGGGCGCTTGTTGAATGCCAGTTACTTTTTTGCAGGAACCTTCCTGTTTTCCTCCATTATGAACTATGTTCTGGCCCGCTGGATTGTCGTCAGCCCCTCTGGTACCCAGGCATTCAATGAGGAGCTTGGCAGGATGACTCTGGTGAGTTACCCGATGATCGCCATTCCCTCTATGGTCATGATGATGCTCATTTTCTATTACCTTTGGAGAACCATCCGCCGGCTTACAGGCTACACCCTGGAAGACGTGATGGCGCCTCATTTGGCAGAGAAAGAAAAGTCCAGGCAGTAGCCTGAAAATTCCCGAAAATCACGATGTAATCCAACGAGATACCCGGATTTAAGGTACAAAAAAAGCGGCCAGAGCAATACTACTCTGGCCGCTTTTTCATTACCTGCTTTAGGCCTGATCAGATGTCGAGATTGTGCACTTCCAAAGCGTGAGCCTGGATAAAATCTCGACGCGGCTCTACATCATCACCCATCAATGTTGTAAAGATCTGATCTGCTGCGACAGCATCATCAATCTTCACTTTCATCATGCGGCGGCTATCTGGATCCATGGTGGTTTCCCACAGCTGATCCGGGTTCATCTCTCCCAAACCCTTGTAGCGCTGAATGCTCAGGCCTCGCTGCGCTTCCTTCATCAACCAGTCCAGCGCTCCTTCAAACGACAACACCGCCTGCTTGCGCTCGCCACGCTGAACGTACGCACCGTCTTCGATAAGTCCGTTCAGAGTCTCGCCAAGGCGCGCAATTGCACCATAAGACGGTGAGTCGAAGAAATCATGGCTAAACACATATTCAGTAGGAATGCCGTGAACATGAATCGTCACCTTAGGCAGGAACAGACCGCGCTCGGAATCCTTGCTGACTGAGAACGTGAATTTGGTACCGGTACGGGTATCTATATCCAGGCCTTCACCAAGACGACTTGCCCAGGCAGCAACCGCTTGTTCATCTTTCAGTTGCTCTGATTTCAGAGTGTCGTTATGCAGCATCTGCTCCAACACCTTGGCAGGATAAGCGCGGGACAGCCGCTCAATCATAGCCATCACGGCCTGATAATCCTTCACCATAGTTTCAAGAGCGGAATCCTTGATGGACGGCGCTTCGGGGTTCACGAACAGCTGTGCACCTTCCAGAGATGTCTGGGTGAGATAGGCTTCCATTGCCTTTTCATCCTTCAAGTACTGTTCCTGTTTGCCACGTTTGACCTTATACAGGGGAGGCATGGCAATAAAGACGTGACCACGTTCAATAATTTCACGCATTTGGCGGAACAGGAACGTCAGTAGCAACGTGCGGATGTGGGAACCATCCACATCGGCGTCCGTCATGATAATGATGGAGTGATACCGGAGTTTATCAGGATTGAACTCCTCTCGACCAATGCCACAACCAAGAGCCGTAATCAGAGTGCCCACTTCAGCGGAAGACAGCATTTTGTCGAAGCGTGCTTTCTCTACGTTCAGGATCTTACCTTTCAGCGGCAGAATAGCCTGCGTTTTGCGGTCTCGGCCCTGTTTGGCGCTTCCGCCGGCCGAGTCACCCTCCACTATGAACAGTTCAGAAAGAGCGGGGTCTTTCTCCTGGCAATCAGCGAGCTTGCCGGGCAAACCCGCGATATCCAAAGCGCCCTTACGTCGGGTCATATCCCGTGCCTTACGGGCCGCTTCACGGGCACGCGCCGCTTCAATCATCTTGTTAACGATCAGTTTGGCTTCGTTAGGCTGCTCTTGAAGGTATTCGGCAAAGCTCTGATAGAGCTCCTGCTCAACCGCCGTTTTTACTTCTGAAGACACCAGTTTATCTTTGGTTTGTGAGGAGAACTTGGGATCAGGAACTTTCACACTGATGATGGCTGTGAGGCCTTCACGCGCGTCGTCGCCAGAGGTGCTCACCTTAGCTTTCTTGCCCAGGCCTTCCTGTTCAATGTAGTTATTCAAAGAGCGGGTAAGTGCTGCACGGAAGCCAGCCAGGTGGGTACCACCATCCCGCTGGGGAATGTTATTAGTGAAACAGTAAATATTTTCCTGGAATGCATCATTCCACTGCATGGCAACTTCAACCACGATGCCGTCTTCACGCTCCCGGGTGAAATGGAAAACCCGGTTAATGGGCGTTTTATTGGTATTGAGATGCTCAACAAACGCTCTCAACCCGCCTTCATACTCAAAGATTTCTTCTTTGCCACTACGCTCATCCGTCAGGCGGATACGAACGCCGCTGTTCAAAAACGCCAGTTCCCGGATGCGCTTTGCCAGGATTTCGTAGTGGAACTCAATAGTAGAAAAAGTTTCCGGGGACGGAATGAAATGCACTCGAGTGCCAGACGCTTCCGTATCGCCAACAGGTGCCAAAGGCGCATTGGGCACACCGTGTGTATAAACCTGTTCATACACCTTGCCATCGCGACGGATAGTCAGGGTAAGGGTAGAGGACAAGGCGTTTACAACCGAAACGCCTACACCGTGAAGGCCACCGGATACCTTGTAGGAGTTGTCATCAAACTTACCCCCGGCATGTAGCACGGTCATAATAACTTCTGCTGCGGATACGCCTTCTTCCTCGTGGATATCCACCGGAATACCCCGACCATTATCCTGAACGCTTACAGACTCGTCCGGGTGAATAATGATCCCTATCTCAGTACAGTGTCCGGCCAGAGCTTCATCGATGGAGTTATCCACCAGTTCAAACACCATGTGATGCAGGCCAGTGCCATCATCGGTATCGCCAATGTACATTCCTGGCCTTTTTCGCACCGCATCCAGCCCCTTCAGGACTTTGATACTGGCCGAATTATAGCTCGATTCACTCATTAGGTAACTCCTGAAGCGTAAGGGCCGGCGCAATCCTCAAACCGCCTTTTGGCGCAGCTATAAGGTTGGTAGGCCGGTTTTATTCTTCCTTCAATTTGCCATGTTCCACGTGGAACATTCGGTAATCAGGTATCTGATTATTCTGCCACAGTATCTCCGGATCAGGATGTTCAATGGCGGTAATAAATACCTGGCAACGTAACTGCTGTAACTTTCGAGCCAGCATGGTTCTATGGCTCTCATCCAACTCGGCGTTAATATCGTCGACCAGAAAGCTAACCTGCTTTCCAAGATCATTTAACACCATACTCTGGGCAATCTTCATCAGAATAACGAGGGTCTTCTGTTGGCCGCGAGAAAAGGTTTCCGCTACCGGTCGTCCCTGATACTTGATGCGGATGTCAGCACGGTTTGGCCCATAAAGGGTGTGCCCCATGCGGGCTTCCTGCTCCCTGTGGCGGACCAATACATCCGCCAGTGACTGACTCGTGTCCCATCCGGGATAGAACTCAAGTTTCAGCCCGTCTGTCCAACTTACATCCACTTCGTGAACCAGATTGTCGAAGGCACGTTTGAACTGGTCAAAGGCCGTCTTTCGGGCGTCGCTAATTCGTTCGCTCAGTGCCACGTACTGGGTATCCCAGATACGCATCATGGATTCGTCTAGTCTACCATTTCTCAGCGTTTGATTCCGCTGTGATGTAACTCTCTGGCACTGTTGCCAGCTTGATGCAAAAGAAGGTTCCACGTGGAACACTGCCCAATCCAGAAATTGCCGACGCTTTCCCGGCCCACCCGCAACAATATCAAACACACCAGGATCTATGACTGAAACGGGCAAGTGCATCGCAAGTGAGGAAAGGCTGCGTACGCTTTCCCCATCGACCCGCAATGTGGTTTCCTTCTGTACCACATCGCGGGAAATACCCAAACGATGGGCAAGAGTTCCTTCTGCTAAATTATCACGCGGCTTATCAAGCCCATGGTCCAAACCTCCAAATACAGTGAAACGCTGTTGCCCATGCTGTACGACCGCCTGATGCCGACTGACACGAAAGGAACGACCCAAGCCCAGATAACCAATCGCCTCTAGCACGCTGGTTTTACCGCTGCCATTAGCACCGTAAAGAAAGTTGAATGACGGTGAGAATGAAACAGGTTCAGCAGGGGAGAGGTTGCGAAAAAACTCGGTATGAAGTTTTACCAGCGCCATAGGAAGCAAAGCTCGTCGCGGCAGCAAGAGGAATGGAAGGTATCCACGAAAAAAGGCAACAACTCACGGATTACGTGGGGTGCTGCCCTCTAGTGTACAAAACAAGGCTGGCGAAGGCGACTTCTGCCTTCAGTGGAGCATGTTCAGGCGATCGTCCATAAAGACATCCATCTCCGGCGCAAGAATATGTACGTAACGATCAAAATACAGGAATTGCTTCAATAACAGGGCGAATTCCCGCGGGAAATGCAAGCCATGGCTTTCGCCCACCTTCACCATATCCATAAGGATATTATTCACATCGTCTTCTGCTTGGTCCGCTTGATAAGGCACATGATCTGGGACCATCTTATCCATTTGCTGGTAAAGCTTGCGCAAATCCGCTGCCAAATCGTCGACTTTCACCGTTTGGCTGGTTATCCCTATACGAATCATGGCGTCTGCCATACCATCGAAATTTCCAACCATCACAGACGATATAAAATCGCTAACCGCCTCCCAAGTATCTGGGCGAATACGGCCAACGATACCAAAATCGATAAACCCTACGCGCCCATCTCTAAGTACCATTAAGTTGCCCGCGTGTACGTCTGCATGAAAAAATTCGCACTTCGTAAGGCTGGAAAACCAGGTATTCATTGCGGTGATCAGCGTCCGCTCCGGATCTTTTGCATAACCGCGGATACTCTCCAGGTCGGTTAGGGGTACACCATGGAACCGCTCCATCGTCAGTATCCGGCGAGTACTTGCATGCTCATATACAGCAGGAACTGTTGCATCTTCATTATGGGTATCGTGGAGGAACTTCCGGAACACTTTGAGGTTATTAGCCTCTTTAATGAAGTCACACTCCTCCATCATGGTGCGTTGAATTTCTTCAACGATACCTGAGAGAGATGTCCAGGAGAGTTTAGGTGCAAGGGTTTCAAGAATGCGTGCCGAGAGATACAGAAAGTTCAGGTCGGTCAGCAGGATATTTTCAACACCTGGCTTTTGAACTTTTATGACTACGTCTTCGCCAGTTACGAGGCGCGCGGCATGCACCTGCGCGATGGAGGCAGAAGCCAGGGCTACCGGATCAATCTCGGAGAACACCTGATCAATCGGTCGATCCAGCTCTTTACTGATAATTCCCTTAATAATGCCATACGGCAAATTGGGGGTGCGATCGAGGCAGTACTGAAATTCCTCCACATACTCTTTCGGGAAGAAGGTCGGCGAACTGGCAATGAACTGCCCAAGCTTGATGTAGGTTGCGCCTAGTGACTCAAAGGTCTGGCGCAACATACGCGGGGCAGGAGGGCGATCCCCCCTGACCCAATTGACACCGGTTCGGCCTAATACAGAAAGTGTTTGCCCAATTCTGAATGCGCCTTTGATTCCGTTCGTTACGGTGCCCATCACTTCTCCTATAGCCTCATCGGCATAACCACATAAAGGCAGCGGTTATCCGTTTGCGATTCGATCAATGCGCTGCTGTTGGGATTCGATAGAGTGATTTTCACCTGCTCATCATCCAGCGCGTTCATTACATCTATCAGATAGCCTACATTAAAACCTATCTGTAGTGATTCGCCCTGATAATCCACCGGCAGCGCGTCTTCGGCCTGTTCCTGATCCGGGTTGTTCGCAAACACCTGCAATTCGTTAGTGGCCAGGTTTAAACGCACACCGCGAATATTCTCATGTGACAAAATTCCGGCGCGCTGAAGGGTGTTTTTAAGCGTGGCACGATCTGCCAACACGATTTTGTCACCGCCACGGGGAATCACCCGATTATAGTCCGGGAACTTGCCTTCAATCAGTTTGGAGGTAAACGTGTAAGACCCGACAGTCGCTCGCAGATGGTTATCACCAATAACCAGAGTGACGGGTGTTTCCACATCATCCAGCAGCCGCGACAGCTCAAGCACGCCCTTACGGGGCACAATCACCTGACGGGGTTCGGCACAACCGGTATTCAACTGCACGTGGGCCATCGCCAAACGGTGACCATCGGTGGCGACTGTGCGCACGTGGTCATTATCCACTTCCAATAGCAACCCGTTTAGATAGTAACGCACATCCTGCTGGGCCATGGCGAAAGCCGTCGCGTCGAACATGCGCCTGAGTTCTTTCTGTGGCAATTCCAACCGGAAACTCTCAGGCTCATCTTCCACATTGGGAAAATGCTCAGCAGGCAGGGTAGACAAGGTAAAATGACTTGCCCCGCATCGCACATGCAAACGATCGCCTTCCAGCACAAGCTCGATTGGCGCTTCGTCTCCAAGAGACCGACAGATATCTGAAAGTTTACGGGCAGGCACGGTGATGCGCCCGGGCTGGTCAACATGGACAGGTGTCACCCGCCCGACCAACTCGACTTCCATGTTTGTCCCGGTCAGAACCAGGGTATTGTCTTCGGCTACCAGCAGTACGTTGGACAGCACCGGCATGGTCTGCTTTTTTTCAACAACACCGGCAATGCTTTGCAAAGGTATGAGCAGGGATTCACGGCTGATCGTCAGTTTCATGTCACTCAGCTTTCTATAGTTGGAAGGATGAATGTAATTTGCTTACGGCTTAACACCTCTTCTGCTACGAAGTCAGGTGGTCAGCAATCTCATAAAATTTTGATAGTCCTCGCGGATCCCCGGATCTGTTTCCTGAAGTTCCAGGATTTTCTTGCACGCATGCAAAACGGTGGTGTGATCTCGACCACCAAACGCATCACCAATTTCCGGCAGGCTGTGATTCGTCAGCTCTTTGGATAGCGACATAGCTACCTGTCTAGGCCGGGTTATCACTCGGGTACGCCGCTTGGAATGCAGGTCCGCAACTTTAATTTTATAGTACTCTGCCACAGTGCGCTGAATGTTATCTATGCTCACTTGCTTCTCGTGAAGGGCAAGCAGATCTTTCAGGCTTTCCCGAATAAACGGTGGCGTAATCTCCGACCCGGTGAAGTGAGCATTCGCTATCACCAAACGAAGCGCCCCTTCGAGCTCTCGTACGTTCGATCGTATTTTTTGGGCAATAAAAAAAGCCGCTTCGCTACTCAATTTAACATTGGTTTGCTCAGCTTTCTTCATCAGTATCGCAACCCGCGTTTCCAGCTCGGGCGGCTCAACCATCACCGTAAGCCCCCAACCAAACCGAGACTTGAGACGTTCTTCCATATCCACAATTTCTTTTGGAAACCGGTCACAGGTTACGATAACCTGCTGGCCACCTTCCAATAACGCATTAAAGGTATGGAAGAACTCTTCTTGTGAACGCTCTTTACGGGCAAAAAACTGGATATCATCAATCAGCAACGCATCGACTGACCGGTAATACCGCTTGAATTCGTTGATAGCGTTCAGTTGCAGCGCCTTAACCATATCGGCAACGAATCGTTCTGACCGCAAGTAAGCAACCTTCGCATTAGGGTTGCGACGCACGATGTCGTTACCGATCGCGTGCATCAGGTGAGTCTTACCCAGACCCACACCGCCATACAGGAACAATGGGTTATATGCACCACCGGGGTTCTCAGCAACCTGCATGGAGGCCGCCCGCGCGAGTTGGTTCGACTTGCCCTCTACAAAGGTGTCAAACGTAAAGCCTTCGTTCAGAAAGCTCTGGTGTTTGATATCGCCTTCTACTTGAACCGGCCTGCGCCCACCGTTAGATGTGTATTCATTAAGCTGTGATTGCCGATTACCACCTGAGGTAACTACAACACCTTTTTCTTCTTCAGTCACTCTGCCACCGGACTCTTCCTGAATCCGCTTGCTGGAATCCTGTTTAACCAGTTCCGAGCGCACGACCGGCTCACTTTCCCGGGGAGCAGAGCCTACTTTCATTCCTACTCTTGGAGCCTGACCCCCGTTTAAATCCTTTAGCACCTCCTCTATACGACGAAGATACTTCTCATGGACCCAGTCCATCACGAAACGGTTAGGAGCAAACAACATCAGTTGTCCTTCCCGGTGATCAGACTGAAGGGGCCTGAGCCAGGTATTAAACTGTTGCGCGGGAAACTCATCCCGGAGTACTTCAAGACATTGATGCCACAGTCTGTTCGGCACGACAGCCAGCTCCCGATAACCCATAAATTTCTGGGACCTGACAACAACTGCCAGATCCCGAAAGATGACCACGGATTCTACCCCGCCAGACCTTCTAGCGAAAGAGCTAATGGCTCTCCATAAACACCCTGTGGAAATTTAACAGCATATTTATCAGTATTTTACAAACTTATATACACCCTTGTGTACAGAAAATACCTATCAGAATAGTTACACACAAGCCTGTGTGCACAACCGCACCTCAGCACTGTGTGCAATCGCCCTGTCATCCGGTGGATAACTCACACCTCTTCAGTCATTCCCACTTGTCCACAATTCATTATGAGTTGATCCACAGGGCTTAACCCCACTTGTACGGAGCTTTATGAATGCTTTAATCTACTGAATTTGTTGATTTAGTTCGAGTTACCCACAGAAAACAACCTATCTAATAACAGTAATAATAGAATTCTTTAAAGAATATTAAAAAGATCTATAACTACTATTATTCTGCTCACCACCCCCACACACCTGGTTTGTTTTGCAACCTTCCCAAACGTACAATCCAGCATCGGCATAAGCCCCTACCAATAAACATTGAACCCATCGCAGAATTTGCATAGAATGCCGCTCCTGTTTTGGCTATTAATTTTTTAAGCCATTTCCTGAATGTCCAACACACGAATTGTGAGATAGTCACCATGAAAAGAACGTTTCAACCAAGCGTACTGAAGCGTAAGCGCGTTCACGGATTCCGTGCCCGTATGGCAACAGCCAACGGCCGCAAGGTAATTTCCCGTCGTCGTGCCAAAGGCCGTGCACGTCTGTCTGCGTAATCTGTCGTTCGCCTCATGAAGGCTTTGAATTTCCCGAAATCGCATCGCCTGTTACGGCCAGCTGATTACGGCAAAGTCTTCAACGACGTACAGCTGAAGGTTCCGCACAGGAATTTTCTGATCCTGGCTACTCCGAATAATCTCGGACATGCCAGGGTTGGTCTTGTGTTCGCAAAGAAGAACCTGAAACTGTCAGTTCAGCGAAATCGGATCAAACGACAGGTACGGGAAACCTTCCGTAACCAGCCTGAACTTCCCGGAATGGATATTATCGTTCTTGGACGCCAAGGGCTTGCAGCTATGGACAATCAAGCAGTCCGAGCTTCTCTGGATGGTCTCTGGCATCGGCTAACGAAGAAATATCATCAGCTACCGCCATCTCGGCCAGCAGAAGGTTCTTCTGCCGGTAAGGGAACAGGTTAATGCGAACGTTGCTTCTTTTTCCCATCCGCTTCTACCAATATGCCATCAGCCCGCTAATGGCCAATCATTGCCGCCACTACCCAACCTGCTCACAATACGCTGTAGAAGCCATTTCTCATCACGGGTCGCTGAAAGGTCTATATCTTTCCATAAAACGCCTGTTGAAATGCCATCCTTGGGCCGAAGGCGGTTTTGATCCGGTACCCGGTACGGTAAACGCAGAGTCAGAAGAAACAATTTCCTGTTGCCCTCAGGCTGACCATTCCCCAATAACAACCCAGACCAGACAGTAACTCTATGGATATTCAACGCGTCGTATTATTTGCCGGCCTGGCTATTGTCAGTTATCTGATGGTACTTGCCTGGAACGAAGATTATCACCAGCCAGTTCCTACTGAACAAGTTGCTGAATCTGGGCGTATTCAAGCAGATAACAGTTCTGCGGATGCGATGGTTCTTCCAGGTGATGCGTCTCAGGGAACCACAGCCTCAAATGGTGCGAATGAAGAATTTACAACACCGGAAACTGGCCAATCCGTATCAAGTGCTGCTACTTCAGGTGTGAACGTAAGTGATCAATACATCACGATCCGCACCGATGTACTGGATCTGGTTGTTGACCGTGTTAGCGGTAATCTCGTCAAAAGCTCCCTACTTGCCTATAACAAATCTCTCGAAGGTAGCGAGCCTCTCACGCTTCTGAATAACACTGAAAATCGGTTTTATGTGCTCGAAAGCGGACTGATTGGCCAGAATGGACCAGATAGTGCCAAAAATGGCCAAGCCCCTGTCTACAGCACAGATGCAACCAGTTATGAACTGGCAGAAGGTGAAAACGAACTGATCGTGAACCTTGTTCACACCATGGATAACGGTGTTCAGATCACCAAGCGTTACCAGTTCGCCCGTGACAGCTATGAAATTGGCGTTCGTTATTTGATTGATAACCGTTCCAGTGAAAACTGGCAGGGTAACTTTACTGGCAAGATCGTTCGTGACCAGTCACCAGATCCCACGTCTGGCCCCAGCATGGGCATTAAGGCATTTCTAGGATTGGTTACCAGTTCACCTGAAGATCCTTATGAAAAGTATGATTTTGGTGACCTGGAAGACAAACGTATAAATGAGACGGTTACCAACGGCTGGATGGCTTTTCTGCAGCACTACTTCCTTGCTGCATGGGTACCTGAGCGCGATCAACCTGCACAATTCCAGACTACTCGCCGTGGCTCACTGCATGTAATGGGTTTCGTATACCCGGCAACAACAGTCGCACCTGGTGAAACAACAGAAATTGGCGCCAGTGCTTATGTAGGGCCGAAGATTATCGACCGTCTTGAAGCCGTTGCGCCCAGCCTCGATCGTACTGTCGACTTCGGTTGGCTGTTCTTCATCTCCTTGCCTCTGTTCATCATCATGGAATGGTTCCACAGCTGGGTGGGTAACTGGGGTGTATCCATTATTCTGCTGACAGTTCTGGTTAAAGCTGTGTTCTTCAAACTATCTGCAACCAGCTATCGTTCAATGGGGCGTATGCGAGCAGTTGCACCTCAGCTTACCCGCCTGAAAGAACTGTACGGCGATGATCGCCAGCGCATGTCGCAGGAAATGATGGCGCTGTACAAGAAGGAAAAGATCAACCCGCTGGGTGGTTGCCTGCCAATTCTGGTTCAAATGCCGGTGTTTATCTCCCTGTACTGGGTGCTGTTTGAAAGTGTACAGCTGCGCCATGCGCCGTTCATGTTGTGGATTCACGATCTCTCGGTTATGGACCCTTACTTCATCCTGCCGATCCTGATGGGCGCCAGCATGATGTTGCAGATGAGCCTGAACCCAACGCCTCCAGATCCTATGCAGGCGAAGATCATGAAGTTGATGCCGATAGTATTTACCATCTTCTTCCTGTGGTTCCCGGCGGGTCTGGTACTCTACTGGTTGGTAAACAACATTCTGTCGATCAGCCAGCAGTGGTACATTACCCGCAAGATTGAAGCGGAAATGGCCACTAAAAAGCACTGACGCTTTGACCGATTGATTGTTCAGTAAAGGCTCCGTGACGGGGCCTTTACTGTTTCAGGAATGCACAAAATAGTGTGTAAGAGGCATGATTCATGAACCAGAGCGCTAGCACCTCCCATACTCCCGACACCATTGCAGCCATAGCCACCGCACCCGGCCAGGCTGGTGTGGGGATCGTTCGAGTATCCGGCCCTCTGGCAAAGCCTATTGCTACAAAGATGCTGGGTTACACTCCAAAGCCCAGATACGCCCACTACGGGGGCTTTCTGGATCAGAACAGTGACCTTATTGATGAGGGTATCGGGCTATTTTTCCCGAACCCTAATTCGTTCACTGGTGAAGATGTTTTTGAATTGCAGGGGCATGGTGGCACCATAATTCTGGATTTGTTATTGCGGGAAGTTTGCCGTCACGGAGCCAGGCTGGCACGCCCTGGTGAATTCTCTGAGCGAGCGTTTCTTAACGACAAGCTTGATCTGGCCCAGGCCGAAGCCATTGCGGATCTTATTGAAAGCAGTTCCGAGCAAGCTGCGCGCTGCGCGGTGAGATCCATGCAAGGTGTATTTTCCCGGAGTATCGAAACGCTGGTTGAAGCCGTTACCCATCTACGAATTTATGTAGAAGCCGCCATCGATTTTCCGGAAGAGGAAATCGACTTTTTGGCTGATGGCAAAGTGGGCAGCGACCTGCAGACGTTGCTGGAACAACTTGAGGGTATTCTGGGTGAAGCCCAACAGGGTACGATTCTCCGCGATGGCATGAAGGTCGTCATTGCAGGACGCCCTAATGCCGGGAAATCCAGCCTGCTGAATGCTCTTGCCGGTCGGGAAGCAGCGATTGTCACCGCCATTGAAGGCACCACCCGAGACGTGCTTAGGGAACATATTCATATTGATGGTATGCCTCTGCATATTATCGACACGGCTGGCCTGCGAGACAGCCCGGATGAAGTGGAACAAATCGGTATTGCCCGTGCCTGGGAGGAGATACGCCAGGCAGACCGTATTCTGCTCATGGTGGATGCCACCACCACGGATAAAACCACACCCCACGAAATTTGGCCGGATTTTATCGATCAATTACCCGCTGCTGCACCGGTAACAGTAATCCGGAACAAGGTGGATCTGAGTGGTGAGAGCATAGGTATTTCAGAGGTATCCAACGGCGATAAACCAGTGATTCGCTTGGCAGCCAAGTCAACTGAAGGATTGGACGTACTGAGGGATCACCTCAAGCAATGTATGGGCTTCGCCAGCACCACAGAAGGTGGCTTCCTTGCCCGACGCAGGCACCTGGATGCGCTTGAACGCGCCAAAGACTTCCTCATACAAGGGCAAGCCCAACTGGAAGGTTATGGTGCCGGGGAATTGCTAGCCGAGGATTTAAGAGCCGCTCAGGATGCGCTTGGGGAAATCACCGGGCAAATTACGCCGGATGAGTTGTTGGGTAAAATCTTTGGATCCTTTTGCATCGGAAAGTGAGCCAAATCCGCAGTAAATACCACTAGATTCGTCGCATGCTGCTGATAAATCGATACACTACTATCGAACATTCGGAATAAACAGCGAGGTCGAACTCATGTCTGAGAGCTACCAGAATCTTCATCTGCAACTGCTGGCAGGGGAATGGCGTGAGGGTAGCGGCGATGAATCCCGCTCTGTCATAAACCCCTATTCGGGCGAAACCTTGCTCTCGATCCGGTCGGCGACCTCTTCTGATCTTGATGCGACATACCATAAAGCTGCAGAAGCTCAGCTAGCCTGGGCGGACACGCCGCCAGGGGAGCGCTCTGCTTTGTTGTTGCGGGCGGTGTCGATCTTTGACGAACGTAAAGATGAGATTATTGACTGGCTGATACAAGAATCCGGAAGTACACGATTAAAAGCCAACATCGAATGGGGCAGTGCCCGGGGAATCACTCTGGAAGCGGCCAGTATGCCAGCGAGGGCTCAGGGTGCCACCATGGGCAGCGATATTCCGGGAAAAGACAACTTCGCGTATCGCAGGCCGTTAGGTGTTGTAGGCGTAATCAGCCCCTGGAACTTTCCTTTGCACCTTTCACAACGGTCTGTCGCACCTGCTATTGCTCTTGGTAATGCGGTGGTGATCAAACCCGCGAGTGATACACCAATCACGGGTGGTTTACTTCTGGCCCGCATCTTTGAAGAAGCGGGCTTGCCCGCAGGTTTGCTGAGCGTGGTGATTGGCCCTGGATCGGCCATTGGTGACGATTTCGTCGCTCATCCCATTCCTTCCCTGATTTCATTTACCGGCTCTACGCCGGTCGGTAAGAAAATCGGCAAGATCGCGACTGGTGGGCGCTATCTGAAAAAAGTCGCTCTGGAACTGGGGGGCAACAGTCCCTTTGTAGTGCTTGACGATGCAGACGTCGAACAGGCGGTGAAAGCAGCGATATTTGGTAAGTTTCTGCATCAAGGCCAGATTTGCATGGCTATCAACCGGATTATTGTCGATACCAAGGTTTACGACCGCTTTGTGGAAGGCTTTGTCGCACACGCCAGCAAGCTGGACGTTGGTGATCCCTCTGCGATGGAAACAGCCATTGGTCCGATCATCAATAAATCCCAGCTTGAAAGTTTGCAACAGAAAATTACGAAAGCCAAAGAGCAGGGCGCAAAAGTACTCCTTGAAGGCAACATTGATGGGCAAGTGGTTCCACCGCACGTTTTTGGTGGCGTAACGGCCGATATGGAGATCAGTAGTGATGAGATTTTCGGGCCGATCGTGGGTATCCAGAAAGCCCGGGACGAACAACACGCTCTTGAACTCGCTAACAGCACGGAATTTGGTCTCTCCAGTGCCGTGTTTTCCGGCGATCTCTACAGGGGACTGGCGTTTGCTCGCAAGATCAGAGCAGGCATGGCTCATGTGAACGATATGCCGGTAAACGATGAAGCACACATGCCCTTTGGCGGTGAGAAAAACTCGGGTCTGGGCCGTTTCAACGGCGACTGGGCCATCGAAGAGTTTTCCACAGTTCAGTGGGTGAGCGTGCAGAAAACTCCGAGACAATATCCGTTTTGATCAAGCTCGTGACGTGACAGACCCGGCTGTAAGGGTTCGTTATCCCTAGATGCAACACGCTTTGAACTTCCTGCCGCTTCCACAGGGGCAGGATTCATTGCGACCGGGTTTCAAAACACCTTCCTGTGGTTGGCCTTTCAGGTAGTACCAACGCCCATCCTCCCGCACAAACTCCGAGTTTTCCTGCAAATACCCCCAACCAGATCCCATGCGATAAATCGCCTGAAAGTACACCTGGCCGGTGTTGCCCGTTTCTCCGCTACCAAGAATTCGCAAAGTTACCCAATCTGGCGACTCGTCCAGATCCATCGCCGTTGGTCGAGTGCTGTAGTGCCAGCTGGCGCGGATGTAGTCTTCAAGCTTCAATACAAAGCCGGTGAAGCGCGAGCGCATAAGCGCCTCAGGAGTGAGGGCAGTGGCGCCCTCGTGGTAACGCTGGCAGCAATCCGCATAGGTGCGCTGGCTGCCACAGGGACAATATAGGATAGCGGTATGATCAGGCATAAGGTGATAACTTTTGTGCGTGAAGCTAATGCGAACCAGTATACCAGCCTGATCCGGAGCTGATTTCATTTCGTTTAAAACAGTTTAATGATATCTATTGCCATATGTAAACGAGAAGTAATATCATTCGCATCTTTCGGATATGGACCAAAAGGACGGATGGTATGTTGTTTTATCGGATAGCCATGGGCGCGGCCTGCAGCGCGCTTGTTTTCAATACGGCTGCACAAGCGCAGCCCGTGGAGCTGAGTGAAATGGTGGTAACTGCCTCTGGCTTTGAACAGACCCAGTCTGCTGCGCCTGCCAGTATTACTGTTATTTCCGGTGAAGAGATCCGCAGCAAACAAGCGTTCAGCCTCACCGATATTCTGGATGATGTGGAAGGCCTGGATGTTAGTGGTTCTGTAGGTAAGACCGGCGGTTTTGACATCCGTATGCGAGGAATGCCGGCAGAATATACCCTGATCCTGATTGATGGGCGACGACAGAACACCGCCGGCAACGTAACCCCAAATGGTTTTGGTCAATCGGCAACCAGTTTTCTACCGCCGCCGGCCGCTATCGAACGTATAGAAGTGGTGCGTGGGCCCATGTCCACTCTTTATGGCTCAGATGCTATGGGGGGCGTTATAAACATCATCACCCGTAAAGTCAGCCCGGAATGGGTTACCTCTCTCACAGCAGAAACGACCCTCAATCAGGATAGCGACTTCGGCAACAGCCGGGCCTATAGCGCCTACACCACGGGCCCTCTTGTAGATAACCTTATAGGCATGCAGCTGCGTGGCCGTTGGTTCGAGCGGGATGAATCTACCCTGGAATTTCTGGATCTCAACGGTGATCCGATCGAAGTCAGCACCCGTGGGCCCAGCCCAGTGGAATCTGAACAATATACGGTTGGCGGCCGCTTCACCGTGACGCCGGATGAATCCAACGATCTATGGGTGGATATTGAAAGCAGCCGGCAGGACTACGACAACTCTGAGGGTCAGTTAGGAACCTTGGGGCCACAGGGTTACGGCCCGGAGCTGGAGTTTGATCGCGATCAGTTTGCAGTTGGCCACACCGGGCGTTTCGACATTGGCACCTTGGAAACGAGCATCATGAGAAACGTAACGGAAACCGGCGGGCGAGTGATACCCAATGGAGTACCGGGGAAAACACCAGGTTCGGACCGGGAGTTGAAGGCGGAAAACCGTGTGGTCGACAGTAAGCTGGTGATGCCTTTGGCCAATCATGTGGTGACCGTTGGTGGCCAGTGGTTAGACGCACGAATGATTGATGGCGTGGCCAGTGAAGAGTTCAAGCAGAAAACTCAAGCCTTGTTTGTTGAGGACGAATGGTTTCTGGCGGATGATCTTGCACTTACACTGGGTGGCCGGTACGACAACCACGATTCTTTCGGCGGCCAGTTCAGCCCGCGAGCCTACCTTGTTTGGAACTCTACCCCTGATATGACCGTTAAAGGTGGTGTAAGCCGTGGCTATAAAACACCAGGCCTCGAGCAGTTGGCGCCCGGAGTTATCGGTTTTACCGGGCAGGGTACTATTCCGTTATTTGGAAACCCGGATTTGAAACCGGAGAAATCCACATCTTCAGAACTGGCCGTGATCTACGAAAAGCCAGCAGGCTATCGGGTTGGCGCAACGGTGTTCTACAACGAATTCACAGACAAAATTTCAGAAGGTCCGGATCAGTTGAACTGCAGTTATGCACAAGATCCGAACCGTCCTGGCTGTGTGGATAAGGGTAACTGGCCTCTAGCGGATGTTTTTGGGCAGGACATCAACATTGATGAAGCCATTACCCAGGGCGTGGAACTGCAGGGCTCCGTGCCGTTCGCACAGGCTTGGCGCCTAAGTGCGAATTACACGTACACCGACAGTGAGCAGAAATCTGGGGAGAACAAAGGCGAGCCACTTACCGATACACCCAAGCATATGGCAAACCTTTCCTTGCGCTGGACGCCGTCGCTCCGCTGGTCGACTTTTGTGAAGGCCCAGTATGAAAGCGAGCGCTACCGAGCCCGAGACAGAATTCGCGGGGCTGCTTCCTATGCCGATCTGGGCGACTTCAAAGCCGTTACCCTGGTGCATCTGGGTGGCCAGTATCAGGCGACTGACAACCTTGGTTTCAGCGCCACCATCTATAACCTGTTGGATGAGGATTTTATTGAGTATCGGGCTTACGATAACGACGCCAGCTATGGAAACCTCTACGCCAATTCTGAAGAAGGTCGGCGTCTCTGGGTGTCTGCCACCTACTCATTCTGACACCCTTGCCCGGTGGATTCTAAAATTTGATGGTTATCGGTTTTGCTATCGGCAGTATTGCCGGTAGCATTTTTTGTTTTACGAAAACACACATATTCCTTCTAAAATAGTGATGAACATTGCGGTAAGCTTCCGAATAGTCGGGTTCCATCTGTGCTTGAGCTCTTTGTAAGATTATCCAAGATAAAAAGGAGAGTATCTGTGTTTAAACGTATTCGTTGCGTCGCGCTGGTGATTGCGGTCATAGGAAGCATGGCGTCGGAGTTGGCTTATGCATCGGACAAGTTGTATCTGTACACGGAGAACTTCCCCCCCTATAACATGAGCTCCTCGGGCCGGGCTTTTGAGCACAATGCAACTGAAATCGATGGCATTTGTACTGAAATGGTTAAGGCCATACTGAAAAACACAGATTTGGATTACGTGATCAAATTACGTAATTGGGATTATGGCTACAACCGGGCATTGGATAAGTCGAACCATGGGATTTTCTGTACAACGTTTACTGAAGAGCGCGAGAACAGGTTCAAGTGGGTAGGACCGCTGACTAAAAATCTTTGGACGATCTTTGCGGCCAGTGGAGCTAACCTGAAGATTGATAAGCTGGAAGACACCAAAGGCATGCTTTACGCCGGGTATCGTAATGATGTCATGACCACGTATTTGCTTGATCGTGGGTATGAAGTATCCGCCATGGAGAGCGATGATATTAACCCGAAGCGTCTTGAACTTGGCCAGGTAGATTTGTGGATTGCCGACCGCTTGGCAGGGCCATACTTTGCTTCTCAGCAAGATGTGGAAGGGCTTCAGCCAGTATTTTCGTTTAACGAAACTGAATTGTATCTGGCTATGAATCTGGGTACATCTGAAGAGATCATGCGAAAACTGCAGGAAGGTCTCAACAAGATCAGGAGCAGCGGCATGTACGAGGCTATTGAGACTAAATACGGCCTTTAAGTCTGATCTGTTAATAGCACGTTGTTTGAAGGGGGAGTTGGTTCCCCCTTTTTTCCAGCCTCCCCCTACTCCCGGATTCAAGAAGACTACAGGTTATTGTGGCGCCCCGGGATAGCCAATTGTGGCTCTTTATCCGGGCTTAGCCGGTAAATGCCATGTTCTCCGGATCGATCTGCAT
Organism: uncultured Marinobacter sp.; assembly: GCF_947488835.1. Taxonomy (GTDB): domain Bacteria; phylum Pseudomonadota; class Gammaproteobacteria; order Pseudomonadales; family Oleiphilaceae; genus Marinobacter. The sequence goes on from NZ_CANLBK010000003.1 coordinate 433,270, forward strand.
CAGGTTACGGCTCGGGCTCAACATGCTTGTGGCATGGGTTTGGGCCCTGGGTAGCAACCGTTCGAAATAGAACTCGGCGGTGGCCAGTTTGGCATTGTAGAAAGCTTCGGAATCGTCGCCCCCGTTGTCCAGACGATCTGCGGCAGCCACAGCCTGGCGTAGCCACATATAGGCCATGGTCACATAGCCGCTGTACATCAGAAAATCGTAAGAAGCCGAGCTAACCACATCCCGGTCCTTGCGCGCGGCAAACATGATCCGCAGGGTGAGCAAGTTCCACTGAGCAGTAAGTTTGAGCAGCTCTACCGCAAATGGGCGCACACGGCTGTCGGTCAAATGCTTACGGGCAAAGTTGGCAATCCGGGCGGTGAACTCACGAACCGCACCGCCTTTGGTGGTCAGCAGTACCTTGCGGCCCAGCAGATCCAGCGCCTGAATACCGGTGGTGCCTTCATACAAGGTGGCAATCCGAGTATCCCGGGCAATCTGTTCCATGCCGTGTTCACGAATGTAACCGTGGCCGCCAAATACCTGCATTCCCAGGTTAGCCGCTTCGTTGCCCAGTTCGGTCAGGAAGCCTTTCAGAATCGGAGTCAAAAAGCCCAGTTTGTCATCGTATTTGGCGGCTTTCTCTGCATCTCCGGCGGAATGGCCTTCAACCATATGGTCTGCCAGGCGAGCGGCGTCATACAACATGGCGCGGCCACCTTCAGCAATGGCTTTTTGGGTCAGCAGCATACGGCGCACATCGGCGTGGTGAATCAGGCTGTCTGCCACCTGTTCGGGGTCTTTCTTGCCAGAAAGCGCACGCATGGAGCGGCGCTCTTTGGCGTAGTCCAGAGCCCATTGATACGATAGTTCAGCGGGCCCCACACCTTGAATTGCGGTACCGATACGAGCCGTGTTCATAAAGGTGAACATGCACTCCAGGCCTTCGTTCTCGGGGCCGATCAGGTAGCCGGTTGCGTCATCAAAATTCATAACGCAGGTCGCAGAGGCCTTGATGCCCATTTTTTTCTCGAGGCTGCCACAAACTACGGCGTTGCGCTCACCTACTCCACCTTCGGCGGTGGGCACGAACTTGGGCACAATGAACAGACTGATGCCGCGGGTTCCTTTGGGCGCGCCCGGCAGACGAGCCAGAACAATGTGGATAATGTTCTCGGTAAGATCGTGGTCACCGGAGGAGATAAAGATCTTGGTGCCGGTAACCTTGTAGCTACCATCAGCCTGTGGTTCAGCTTTGGTTTTTACCTGGCCCAGATCCGTACCGCATTGGGGCTCGGTCAGGCACATGGTGCCGGCCCAGCGGCCCTCTGTCATAGGCAGCAGGTAGGTGTCTTTCTGATCGTCAGAGCCGTGCAAAAATATTGTGTTCATGGCACCCATCGACAAGCCCGGGTACATGGAGAACGACCAGTTCGCTGTGCCCATCATTTCCTGCTTCAGCAGGCCCATGGAAGCAGGCAGGCCTTGGCCGCCGTATTCTTCCGGGGCAGAAAGCCCCTGCCAGCCACCCATCACATAGTGATCGTAAGCTTCTTTGTAGCCCTTCGGAGTGGTTACCTCGCCATCTTTAAGCGTACAGCCTTCTTCATCCCCCGGCTGGTATAGGGGGCTTAGCTGTTCTTCGCTGAAGCGCGCGCACTCGGTGAGGATAGCGTCCACGATATCCGGAGTTGCGTTCTCTCCGCTGGCCAATGTGGCGTAGTGCTTTGGGTAATCAAACACTTCATTCAGCAGAAACTTCATGTCACGCAAGGGCGCCTTGTAAACCGGCATAATCAATCCTCTGTACTGGGTCTGAAAGTCTTCTAGCGGGGTTTATTCACCGCCAAGTTGCCTGCAGTTTTACGGCATAGTGCTACGGAATCCATTGACGAAAAGCGCTCATGACGGTGTCAGCAAAGACAGTTCAGAGGTTTTTGACGGGCCATCCGCTGATCGAAGAACTCTCCTCGGGCGTATTCAAGTATCGGGTACGAACGCGTTAAACCCGATCGTAATTCTGAGTTAAAAAGCTTTCTGGAGAGCTATATGAACAGTGTAAAAAACGTGCAAAATCTGTGTTCTGTGATACCCAATGCTGGGCGGCACTCTATACTCGTGTTGATCGCGGTTTTGGCAATGCTCGGGGGCTGCTCTGGCCCTGCACTTACAGATTATGCAGAACGCGGGCCCAAGCTCATTCCGGAAGTGTTCTTTAACGGTGAACTTAGCGCCCGTGGTGTGGTCAAGGACATGTCCGGGGAGGTGATTCGCACCTTTGATGCGGATATCTCGGCATCCTGGAATGACGCTGGCGATGTGGCGGAGCCGGGAACCATGCGCTGGCGTGGTAACACCATTCACATGAACTATGTGCTACGAATAGCTTATGGCGATGGAACCCTGGATGTACGAATGGACGACTGGATGTATCTGATAACGCCCGACACCTTGATCAACCAGACCACCATGAGCAAATGGGGGGTTGATGTCGGTGAACTTGTGCTTGTGATACAGAAAAAATAAAACCCGGCGAAAGCCGGTCTGTCTGCTGAGAGACTTTATGTTGAAACAATGGCTGATCGGTTTGCTACTGGTCGTATTAGCACTGGGTGCTGCTTTCGTTTATCGCAGCATGGATGAATCGGCTGAGGCGCAGGTTGCTCGTGAGCGGCCTGCGAGTGCCGTGAATATCGTGGTGCCCGCAACGGATACGGTGCGGGATGAGATCAGGGCAGTTGGTAGCTTGAATGCAGTCAATGAGGTGAACCTGACCACTGAAACCAGCGGCCGTGTGGTAGGAATCAATTTGAAGTCTGGCCGCCCGATAAAGCAGGGCGACCTGCTGCTGCGGCTTGATGATCGACAGGCGAGGGCGGATCTGGGTGTTATTGAAGCCCAGTTGGCAGACGCTCGGCGTAAATACGAAAGAGCCAAAAGTCTGCGAGACAACAACAGTATTTCCCAGTCCTTCGTGGATGAGTTGAGAACCGCCGTAGAGGTGTCTGAAGCTCAGCGTACCGCGGCTCAGGTCAGGCTTGAAAACCATCGCATTGAAGCCCCGTTCTCGGGCGTGGCAGGCTTGAGTGATATCAGTATCGGCGCCTATATTACCGCAGGTACCACCATAACCACGCTGGACGCTACATCCCCCATGGAGCTGAATTTCTCCATCCCCGAGCGCTTTCTTGGCCAGATCAATCCAGGCCAGAAGGTACAAGGCAGCTCCCCGGCTTACCCTGATCAGGTATTCAGTGGTGAACTAGTTGAATTGGGTTCCCGCATTGATGAGCTCAGCCGTTCGTTACCGGTTCGCGCCCTGATTGATAACACGGAGGGGCGGTTGCGCCCCGGCCAGTTTATGTCCGTTAGCCTGACACTGCGCGAACGCCAGGCTCTGGTTATCCCGGAGCAAGCGGTTATGGTCCGTGGTGCTGAACAGTATGTGTTTGTGGCAGAAGACGGTGTTGCCCGGCGTGTGCCGGTAACGCTGGGCTCACGCATGCCCGGGCGTGTGGAAATTGCGGAGGGGCTAGCAGCAGATGATTCGGTGGTGGTGACAGGGCAAGACCGGCTTAGCAGTGGTGAACGTATCCGGGTGATCGATGATGAAAACGCGATTCCCGAAAACCGGTTTACCCTTTCTGTGGAGTCGTAAGCCGTGATTCTTTCCGATATTTCCATCAAACGCCCGGTGTTTGCCACGGTTCTCAGCCTGTTGATTGTCGTGTTTGGTCTGGCTGCCTTGTTTGGCCTACCCGTGCGCGAATATCCTGACATTGATCCACCCGTGGTGTCTGTTTCCACCAGCTATACGGGTGCGGCCGCGGAGGTGGTTGATACTCAGATCACTCAGATAATCGAAGGTGCCATCAGCGGCATAGAAGGGATTCGCTCTATCCAGTCATCCACCCGTCAGGGCGGGTCCTATACCACGATCGAGTTTTCCTCCAGTCGGGATGTGGACATTGCAGCTAACGATGTTCGCGATGCTATTTCGAGGGTGAACAACCAGTTACCGGATGAAGCCGATCCGCCCGTGGTGCGCAAAGCGGATTCCGATGCCCGCCCCATGATGTGGGTAACCCTGCGCAGCGATGACTGGGATTCAGCCCAGATGAGCGACTATGCCGACCGGGTTCTGGCAGATAGATTGGCGGTGGTGGATGGCGTCGCCGATGTGCGAATTGGTGGTGAGCGCCGCTATGCCATTCGCGTGTGGCTCGACCGGGAACGCCTGGCGGCTCGCGATATAACCGTGGCCGAAGTTGAGCGGGCGTTGCGCGCCAACAACGTAGAACTACCCGCAGGTTCTGTGGATTCTTCCACTCGTAACTTTACCGTGCGGGCAGAAGGCAGGCTGGAAACGGTCGAAGAGTTCCGTGAGCTGGTGATTCGCCGGGATGGCAACCAGCTGCTGCGCCTGGGCGAAGTCGCCAATGTGGTTATGGGTGTGGAATCCGATATCGGGCGCTTGCGGGCCAACGGCCAAACGGCCATTGGTATGGGTATTATTCGCCAGTCCAAGGCCAATACCGTGGCAGTATCCGATGCTGTTCGGGGTGAGCTGGATAAAATACGGGAAACCCTGCCACCGGAAATAAGCATCACTGAAAGCTATGACGAATCCATTTTCATTCGTGCCTCCATTCGCGAGGTAATGATTACCTTGGCGATTGCCGTGTCGTTGGTAATCCTGGTGATATTCCTGTTCCTGCGCTCCTGGCGCGCCACCCTGATTCCCGCCGTGACCATTCCGGTAGCGGTAATCGGTGCCTTTATCGGCCTCGGCTTTCTGGGCTTTTCCATCAACGTACTCACCTTGCTGGCGGTCATACTCGCCATCGGCCTGGTGGTGGACGACGCGATAGTAATGCTGGAAAACATCCAGCGCCGAATTGATAAAGGCGAGCCTCCACTTCTGGCCGCTTATCGTGGTGCCAGGCAGGTAGCCTTTGCGGTGATTGCCACCACCCTCACTCTGGTGGCGGTGTTTGTGCCCATATCGTTTATGGGCGGCAACATAGGCCGACTGTTTGCGGAGTTTGGCTTCACTCTGGCGGCGGCAGTGGTGGTGTCCAGCCTGGTGGCGCTGACTCTCGCACCCATGCTTTGCTCCAAGTGGCTAAAACCCAGCCCGAAAAGTGGCGAGGGGCGTGGTTTCTGGGCGGTCATCGAGAAAGTTCTGAGCGGACTCACCAGTGGATACGAACGGCTGCTGAGGTTTTCACTTAACCAAGCAGGCTTGGTGCTGGGCATTGGTTTGGTGGGGCTGGTTGTGGCGGTTGTGATATACCCGAAGCTGCCTCAGGAATTGGCACCAATCGAGGATAGAGGCACGATTATAATGCCCGCCAGTGCGCCTCGGGGAGCCACGGTTCAATACACCGATCACTATGTAAAACAGGCCGAAGAAAAGCTTATGCCTTTTCTAAAAGAGGGGCCTGCCAGCCGCATGCTGTCTATTGTCGGCTTTCGCGAGCGGGAAGACAGCGCGTTCATAATTATGGGGTTGGCCCCCTGGGATGAGCGGGAGATCAAGCAGCAGCAGGTGACCAACGAAATACGGAAAAAATTTGCTGATATTTCCGGTATTCGCATGGTGGCGATCAATCCGCCAGGATTGGGGCAGCGTGGTTTCAGTCAGCCAGTAGAGTTTGTAGTTGCCGGACCGGACTATGAATCCGTGCAGGCCTGGAGTGATGAACTGGTAGAGCGAGCCAAAGACAATCCCAACCTGCTGAACTTGCAAACAGACTTTGAGCTCACCCGGCCGGAACTCAGCGTTGCCATTGACCGCGAGCGCGCGGCAGATCTGGACATTACCATTGAGGATGTGGGCCTTACACTGCAAACCATGCTCGCTTCCCGGAAGGTCACCACCTATCTGGAACGTGGCCGCGAGTACGATGTCATCATGCAGGCAAATGATGCCAGCCGCGCGACACCGTCAGATCTGGGCCAGATATTCCTGCGCCCGAGAGAAGGTGGCGACCTGATTCCACTGCAAGCACTGGTTTCAATTGCAGAGAAAGGGGCAAACCCCGATCTTCGCCGCATAGATCGCCTGCCGGCGGTGGTGATCAGCGGATCTCTGGCAGATGGCTACGACCTTGGCTCGGCATTAACCTATCTGAACACCCTTGCGGTGGACACCTTGCCGTCAGAAGCCCGGTTGAGTTACCAGGGCTTGAGCCGGGAGTTTCAGGAATCGTCCTCGGCGATTTATGTCACCTTCGGCCTGGCCTTCATCATCGTGTTTTTAGTGTTGGCAGCCCAGTTTGAAAGCTGGATTCACCCGCTGATTATCATGCTTCCGGTGCCATTGGCCGTGACTGGCGCACTGTTGGCACTGTGGTGGAGCGGCATCAGTTTGAACATATACAGCCAGATAGGGATTATTATGTTGCTGGGCCTTATGTCTAAAAATGGCATATTGATTGTGGAGTTTGCCAACCAGCTGCGAGACGAAGGCTACGCGGTAAAAGACGCAATTCTGGCGGGCGCGTCCCTGCGCTTCCGGCCCGTGCTGATGACGACCATCTCCACGGTCTTTGGCGCGGTGCCTCTGGTTATTGCAACAGGCGCGGGTGCTGAGAGCAGGGCAGCGATTGGTATGGTGATTCTTGGCGGGCTGATTTTTGCGACCACGCTTACGTTGTTTATCATCCCGGTGCTATACAATCTGCTGGCCGGCTTTGCCAAATCCGCCAATGCGATTGAACATGAGCTGGAGCGCCAGGCCTCGATATCCCAAGCCAGTTCGTCAGATTAATGAACGGGCTGGTGTGACCCTGCAACCCGGAAGGTTTTATGGCCATACCCAGCCAGTTCCGTTTACTGGGACAGCGGCGATTTTTGCCGCTTTATCTCACCCAGTTTTCCGGAGCGTTCAACGACAACCTCTATAAAAACGCGCTTTTGTTGCTGATTGCCTATCAGACCACAGGTTTGATGGGCTTGTCGGTGAACACGGTAATCAACCTGGCTGCGTTTCTGTTTATCCTGCCGTTTTTCCTGTTTTCCGGCATTGCCGGGCAGATGGCGGATCGTTATGAGAAAGCGGCCATTATCCGCAAGGTAAAACTGGCCGAAATAGGCATTATGGCTTTGGCTACCTCGGCACTCTGGCTTGGTTGGTACGAAGGGCTGTTGGTGCTGTTGTTCCTGATGGGCACCCAATCTACGTTTTTCGGGCCGGTGAAGTACGCCATTTTGCCCCAGGTGCTTGGGGAAGATGAGCTGGTAGGTGGCAATGGCCTTGTGAGCATGGGCACGTTTGTTGCCATTTTGCTCGGCACCATAGCCGCCGGCTTGCTGATGGGGCTTGAGGGCGCGGCAAAACTCACGGCTGCGAGCATTTTGGTGATGGCAGTTTTAGGCTATATCGCCGCAAGACAGGTGCCAGACACCGGGGTAACCCTTAATGCGCAGGCGGTGCGCTTCCGCCCGGTGTTGGAAACCTGGCACCTGATGGGTGTGGCCGCCGAGCGTAAGCCGGTGCTCTGGGCGATTCTCGCCATCTCCTGGTTCTGGTTTCTTGGTGCAGCCTATCTCACCCAGTTTCCCAATTTCGCGGTGAGTAACCTTCAGGGTGACGAAACCGTGGTCACGCTTCTTCTGACCATGTTTATCGTGGGCATCTCAATCGGCTCGATGATGTGTGAGCGCCTTACACGGCACCGAATCACTTTGACCCCTATTCCTTGGGGCGCTCTTGGGTTGACCCTTTTTGGGGTAGATCTGTTCTTTGCGGTACCGGCAAGCCTGGAGCCCTCCACCTGGTGGACATTGGTGACAGATCCAGCTTACATCCGGGTATTGGCTGATCTGGTGGGCATAGGAGTGTGCGGTGGCTTGTTTATCGTGCCCCTCTACGCGTTTATCCAGTATGAAACCCCGGAAAATAAACGAGCGCGAATCATTGCAGCACTGAATGTAATAAATGCGCTGTTCATGGTTGTAAGCGCACTCACAGGCATTATTGTACTCGGACTTCTCGAAGTGGGTATTCCGGGCTTCTTTCTGTTGCTCTCACTGGTCAACGGGCTTGTGCTCATAGCGGTGTGGCGTTTGCGGCGACGAGCAGGATAGAGAGCTGTGGATAAATAGTTGGATAAGCTGCGGACAAGCCCTGAATATATTTTTTTAATGCGATTTAAAACAACAGTTTAGTTGTCAATGCGGGATGCTTGATAAGCGACAGAATTGTGGATAACTTTATTGAAAACTTTTTGAGGAGAGCTCCCCAAGCCTATGAAAACCCGATGATTTAGGTTTATCCCTGCATGGCAGGAAGCCTGAAGCATGTGTTTTATCCGGTGACAGCGACCCAATGGCTTTCGCTTTCAGGTGTTTCTGGTTAAAATTTGCACATTCTGACTGCATTTTTCCGGGTGAAACGTTATACTCCCGGCCCTGTTTTTATCCCCCGATTTCCGAGGTGAGCTGTGGATTTTCCGACCCGTTTCGATGTAATTGTCATTGGTGGTGGCCATGCCGGTACCGAAGCCGCGCTTGCGGCCGCACGTATGGGCTCGCAAACCCTGCTGCTGACCCACAACATTGAAACCCTTGGGCAGATGTCCTGCAACCCGGCCATTGGGGGCATTGGCAAAAGCCATCTGGTTAAGGAAATTGACGCCCTTGGCGGCGCCATGGCCCAGGCAACCGATCTGGCAGGCATACAGTTCCGGGTGCTTAACAGCCGAAAAGGTCCGGCAGTGCGGGCTACCCGTGCCCAGGCAGACCGTGTGCTGTACAAGGCCGCCATTCGCCATACTCTCGAAAGCGAGCCTAATCTCACCCTGTTTCAGCAGGCTGCGGATGATCTGATTGTGGAAAACGATCAGGTAACCGGCGTCGTGACCCAGACGGGTATCCGGTTTAACGCTAAAACCGTCGTACTGACAACAGGCACCTTCCTCGGCGGCGTTATTCACATTGGCATGCAGCAGCATTCCGGCGGACGTGCCGGCGATGCGCCAGCCAACGCGTTGGCTCAACGGTTGCGAGAGCTGCCATTTAACGTAGGCCGCCTGAAAACCGGCACGCCGCCACGTATTGATGCCCGCAGTGTCGATTTCTCCGTGATGCAGGAGCAGTGGGGCGATAACCCTGCGCCGGTGATGTCGTTTATTGGCAGCCGGGATCAGCATCCGGAACAGGTGTGCTGCTACGTTACCCGCACCACCGAGCAAACCCACGACATTATACGCAGCGGCTTTGATCGTTCGCCTATGTTTGCCGGCAACATTGAAGGCGTTGGGCCGCGCTATTGCCCATCGATCGAAGACAAGGTCAACCGCTTTGCCGACAAAGACTCGCATCAAATATTTGTAGAGCCAGAAGGCCTGACCACCAACGAACTGTATCCGAATGGCATATCCACCAGTTTGCCGTTTGATATCCAGCTGGCGGCTGTGCGTTCGATTCCAGGTTTCGAAAACGCCCATATCACGCGGCCTGGTTACGCCATTGAGTACGATTATCTGAATCCGCAGGATCTGCGCCACACTCTGGAAACCAAGTTCATTCAGGGGCTCTATTTCGCCGGCCAGATCAACGGTACTACTGGTTATGAAGAAGCGGGTGCCCAGGGTTTGCTGGCCGGCATTAACGCTGCCTTGCGGGCGCAGGAAAAGAGCGAGTGGTATCCGCGCCGCGATGAAGCCTATCTCGGGGTGCTGGTGGACGATCTGATCACCATGGGTACCAAAGAGCCTTACCGCATGTTTACCAGCCGCGCGGAATACCGCCTCATCCTGCGCGAAGACAACGCCGATCTGCGCCTCACCGAGACGGGCCGCAAGCTGGGACTGGTAAACGACGAGCGTTGGCAAAAATTCAATACCAAGTTTGAAGCCATTGCGACAGAGCGCAAACGTTTGGAAAGCACCCGCATACACCCTGCAACCGAAGCGGGTGATCGCGCCAATGAATTTCTCAAACAACCCATGACCCGGGATCACACCTTGGCTGAGTTACTTCGTCGCCCGGAAATTGTGTACAGTCATGTGGCTGAAATCGGGGCTGCGCAAGCAGAAGATCCGGTTGTGGCTGAGCAGGTGGAAATCGAGATCAAGTACGAAGGCTATATTTCGCGCCAGACTGACGAAATTGAGCGTTTGCGCCGGAATGAGAACACGGCGCTGCCTATTGATCTGGATTACGATGTAATCGGCGGCTTGTCGAACGAGATCAAGCAGAAGCTGAAAGAAGTGCGCCCGGAAACCGTTGCACAAGCCTCGCGAATTCAGGGTGTCACGCCAGCTGCGATCTCGCAGATATTGGTAAATCTGAAAAAGCGCGAGCTTCTGCGCAAGCAGAGCGCCTGAACCCTGCCATGACTCAAACACTCTGGCAGCGCCAACTCCGGGAAGGGCTGGCGCAAATGCAGCTTTCCCTCGATGACGACAAGCAACAACAATTGTTGGCATTTCTTGCTCTGCTCAACAAGTGGAACAAGGCATACAACCTCACGGCTGTGCGCAACGAAGGGGAGATGGTTTCCCGCCAGTTGCTCGACAGCCTCAGTATTCTGCCTTGGGTAACCACGGAACATCTTCTCGATGTGGGTGCTGGCGGCGGCTTGCCGGGTATCCCTCTGGCCATCGTGCTGCCAGAAACGCGTTTCGCCCTGCTGGATAGCAACGGCAAGAAAACCCGCTTTCTGAATCAGTGTGTGCTGGAGCTGGGGCTCAAAAACGTGGATGTTATCCATGGCCGTGCTGAAGATTGCCTGCCAGAGCAGCCATTTAGCCAGATCAGCAGCCGGGCATTTACCGCATTGGATAATCTGGTGGCCTGGTGTGGCGAGCTGTTGGCGAATAATGGCAGCTTTCTTGCCATGAAAGGACAGTATCCGGATGATGAGGTGGCTGCCCTTCCTGCGGGTTGGCAGGTATCATCCAGACATTCCCTGAGTGTTCCCGGTGCTGGTGGCGAAAGACACCTGTTGGTGCTGGGTCGGGCAGAGTAGTTCCATTAAAGAATAACCCCAGTACTCGCAACGGTATTTGGCAGCGGTATTCATTAACAAGGAGGCGAGACATGGCGCGCGTGATTGCAGTGACCAATCAAAAAGGTGGTGTGGGCAAAACCACTACCTGCGTCAATCTTGCAGCCTCATTGGCCGCCACCAGGCGCCGGGTTCTGCTGGTGGATATGGATCCCCAGGGCAATGCCACCATGGGCAGTGGTGTCGACAAGAGCTCACTGGAACTCTCAGGCTACGACTTGCTTACCAAGCGCGCGACCGCCGCCGAAGTGATTATTCCGGCAGAAGCCTCCGGTTTTGACATCATGCCATCCAACGGTGATCTGACCGCCGCTGAAGTTGAGCTGATGAACGAGATTGGCCGGGAGCATCGGCTCAGGCTTGCCATCAATGGCATTCGAGACAACTACGATTACATTCTGATCGATTGCCCGCCCTCACTGAGCCTGTTAACGGTGAATGCGCTGTCTGCAGCGGACTCAGTGCTTATCCCCATGCAGTGTGAGTATTACGCTCTGGAAGGCCTGGCTGCACTGATGAATACCGTAGAGCAGATCAAGGAAACGGTGAACCCGAATCTGGAGATCGAAGGCATCCTCAGAACCATGTATGACCCCCGGAACAGCCTCACGCTGGATGTATCTGGCCAGCTTACCGAGTATTTCGGAGACAAGGTGTACCGTGCGGTAATTCCCCGTAACGTGCGTCTTGCGGAAGCGCCCAGCTATGGCATGCCCGCATTAAAGTATGACAAAACCTCCAAGGGTGCGATTGCCTACCTTGCGCTGGCCGGTGAAATGGTGCGTCGCCACGGGGTGAAAAAGACATCGGCTCCGGTTGCGGTGTAACATAGCGGCTCGTCTCTTTTAATAAAGAAGCACAACGACTATTTAACGGGAAGAATGACTGACACCATGGCGGCGAAGAAACGAGGATTGGGCGAGCGCGGGCTGGGAGCCCTGCTGGCCGGTTCCAGGGTTAACCTGGACCAGGAACTGAAAGATCACGACGGCGAGTTGCGACAGGTTCCTATCGATCTGATCCAGCGCGGTCGTTTTCAGCCACGTCGCGACATGGATCCGGCTGCCCTGCAGGAGCTGGCGGACTCCATTCGCCAGCAAGGCGTGATGCAACCGGTTGTTATTCGTCCCATTGCGGAAGGCCGCTATGAGTTGATTGCCGGTGAGCGCCGCTGGCGGGCCACTCAAATGGCAGAGTTGGATAGCATACCCGCCATCATCCGGGATGTTCCTGATGAGGCAGCCATCGCCATGGCGCTCATCGAGAACATTCAGCGCGAAAACCTCAATCCTATAGAAGAAGCCTTCGCGCTCCAGCGCTTGCAGGATGAATTTGGCCTGACCCAGGCCCAGGTGGCGGAAGCTGTGGGTAAGTCCCGCTCCACCATCACCAATCTTCTGCGCCTGATTGGGTTAACCGAAGATGTGCGTTTGATGCTGGAACATGGCGATCTGGAAATGGGCCACGGTCGGGCCATGCTGACACTTACGCCGGAACAGCAGATGCAGGTGGCCAAACAGGTTGTCGCTAAATCTCTGTCAGTGCGCCAGACAGAAGCTCTGGTTCGCCGGATGCAGCAGGAATCCGTTGCTGGAAAACCCGCAAAACAGGGCGCCATTGATCCCAATATTCGTGCCCTGCAGGATGATCTTGCAGAGCGCCTGGGAGCAAAAGTATCTATTGCCCATGGCCAGCGTGGCAAAGGCAAACTGGTCATAGAATACAGCTCGCTCGATGAGTTGGACGGTATTCTTGGCCATATCCGCTAATCGTGAATAAAAAACAGCGTGTAGGCCCAAAGACCTACAAACACCAGATGTCGTTACCGTGACGCACAAAAGCCACAAATTGTGTGGTAAATGCCCCTTCTTAAGCCCTATGTGTTGAAAATTCAGTCAGATTTCGTTCAGAGTCTGGTTGAACAACTAGTGCTTAAAACATATAATTTCGCGCGATTGGAATGGTGGTGATATGAAATCTCGGCAATCTCGAATCACCCAAGTTCCTTTAGCTCGTTGGCTGGCCATTGAGTTTAGCTGGTTGAGCCTTTTTAGCGTGTTGTGGTTATTGCATAGCCCCTTGGCAGCTTATTCCGCTTTTGTAGGCGGTCTTATATTTTTAGTGCCAAATACCTGGTTTGCATATCGGGTTTATCGATACCAGGGTGCTCGTAACGCACACCTGATGGTGGGAAATTTTTTTCGGGCGGAAACCACCAAAATCGCCCTTACCGCAATTTTTTTCGCGGCCGTTTTCACTTTAATGGAGCCGGTATACGTACCGGCTCTGTTATTCACTTTTGCTGTGATGGTTATGGCAGGTGGCGCGTTGCGCTGGCTGGTACGACCAACAACACGGCGATGATGGGACGAGAGCAGAATGGCTGATACCCCAGTAGAGTATATTAAGCACCACCTCCAGAATCTCACCTATGGCAAGCTTGAAGCGGGCTATGAGCGATTTGATGGCAGCGTGATGAGCGAGTCCGCCTGGACCTTCGCCCGTACCGCGCAGGAAGCCTCCGATATGGGCTTCATGGCCGTCCACGTGGACACCTTGGGCTGGTCCATCGCAATGGGGCTCCTGTTCCTTGGGCTTTTCCGCTATGTGGCAACGCGCGTTACTACCGGCGTACCCGGTGCATTGCAGAATCTGGTGGAAGTCACCGTTGAATTCATCGAGAACCTGGTAAAAGACGGCTTTCATGCCCGCAATCCGCTGATTGCGCCACTGGCGCTGACTATTTTCGTGTGGATTCTGTTGATGAACATGCTCAAGTTCATCCCGGTGGACTACGTGCCAATGCTGGCTTCAGCCATGGGTCTTGAGTACTTCAAGATTGTTCCAACTACTGATCCCAACGCCACCTTTGGTATTTCCATTGGCGTTTTCCTGCTGATCATCTTTTATAGCCTGAAAGTAAAAGGCATTACCGGTTTCGCCAAAGAGCTGGGTATGCAACCCTTCAATCACTGGGCGCTGATCCCTGTTAACCTGGTGTTGGAAGTTCTGGTTCTGATAGTGAAGCCTATCAGTCTGGCACTGCGTTTGTTCGGTAACATGTACGCTGGCGAAGTTGTGTTTATCCTGATCGCATTGCTGCCTTTCTGGGCGCAGTGGACACTGAACCTGCCTTGGGCGATTTTCCATATTCTGGTAATTCCGTTGCAGGCATTTATTTTCACCATGCTGACAATTGTTTATCTTGCAGCGGCGCACGAAGATCACTGATTTACCCGTTAAAAAGCAAACCCTTAACTATCTGAAAAACTGAGGAGTTCTCAATGGAAATGGTATTTATTGCAGCAGCGATCATCATCGGTATGGGCGCACTGGCCACCGGTATCGGCTTTGGTATTCTGGGCGGAAAACTGCTTGAAGCTACAGCCCGTCAGCCAGAAATGGCTAACCAGCTGCAGGTTAAAACCTTCATCATGGCTGGTCTGCTGGACGCCGTTCCAATGATCGGTGTTGGTATCGCGATGTACCTGATCTTCGTTGTTGCTGGCTAATTAGCCCAATAATGCGGGCGCTGCTCTGGTAATCAGAGCCTAGCGCCCGGTTTTTTGGTCTCCAGCACGCAACGAATAGCAAGAGGTATATTGCCGTGAATATAAACCTTACGTTGATAGGGCAATCGATTGCCTTCGCTATTTTCGTCTGGTTCTGCGTGAAGTATGTTTGGCCGCCGATTACGGCTGCCATGCAAGCGCGCCAGAAGAAGATTGCTGATGGTCTTTCCGCTGCTGACCGGGCTTCACTGGATCTTGAGCTAGCTCAGGAAAAAGCCGCCCAGCAAATGCAGCAAGCCAAAGAAGAAGCTTCCGTTCTAATTGATCAGGCCAACAAGCGTGCCGCTCAGATTGTGGAAGCGTCCAAAGACGATGCCCGCAAAGAAGGCGAAAAGCTCATTGAGCAAGCCCGAGCGGAAATTCAACAGGAGCGTGTTCAGGCTCGCGACGCACTCAGAACAGAAGTGGCATTGCTTGCCATTGCCGGTGCCGAGAAGATTCTGGAAACCTCTGTCGATGCCAAAGCTCACAGCGAGATGCTGGACAAGCTGGCAGCACAACTCTAAGCGAGGGTCCCATGGCAGAACTGACTACGTTAGCCCGGCCCTACGCCAAAGCCGTTTTTGATGCCGCAAAAGAGCAAGATGCCGTAGGATCCTGGGATCAGGCTCTTGCTCTTGTTGGTTTGCTGGCAGCTGACGGCGCTGTGAAGAAAATTCTGGCCAATCCTGGCCTGTCTGAGCAACGCAAGGCAGAGCTGTTTTTCGATACTGCTGAAGAACAGATGCCCGAAGCGCTCAGAAACTTCCTGTTGATTCTTGCTGAAAACAAGCGCCTGGCGTTGCTGCCGGAAATTTCAACCCTGTTCACCTTCTACCGCGCAGAACTTGAGCGCACGGTAAATATGAAGGTAAGTACTGCGTTTGAAATGACTCCGGAAGAGCAGCAAAAGCTGGCAGAAGCATTGTCCAGGAAACTGGAGCGTAAAGTCGCCCTGGAAACCGCTGTTGATCGTTCTTTGATCGGCGGTGTGGTGGTAAATACCGGCGATCTGGTTATTGACGCTTCAGTCCGTGGCAAGCTGGCCAAAATGGCTAAAGCTCTGGGCTCCTGATTTCAGCAAAAGGTTTGAGGACAAAGGCATGCAGCAACTGAATCCATCCGAGATCAGTGACATCATTAAAAAGAGAATCGAAAAGCTCGATATCTCTTCTGAAGCAAAAAACGAAGGCACTATTCTGTCTGTTGCAGACGGTATTGTGCTGATTCACGGCCTGGCTGACGTAATGTCTGGCGAAATGATCGAATTTGCCAACGGCACATTCGGCATGGCGCTGAACCTTGAGCGTGACTCTGTGGGCGCCGTGGTATTGGGCGACTACGAAGGTCTGGCCGAAGGTCAGAAAGTTCGTTGCACCGGTCGTATTCTTGAAGTTCCGGTTGGCCCGGAACTGCTGGGCCGTGTGGTTGACGGTCTGGGCAATCCGATCGACGGAAAGGGCGAGCTGGGTACCAGCATGACCGAGCCGGTCGAAAAAGTAGCACCGGGTGTTATCGAGCGTCAGTCTGTTGATCAGCCGATCCAGACCGGTATGAAAGCGATCGATACCATGGTTCCGGTTGGCCGTGGCCAGCGTGAGCTGATCATTGGTGACCGTCAGATTGGTAAGACAGCTGTCGCCATCGACGCGATCATCAACCAGAAGAACTCAGGCATCAAGTGTATCTATGTTGCCATCGGCCAGAAGCAGTCTTCGATTGCTGCGGTTGTGCGCAAGCTTGAAGAGCACGGTGCGATGGATCACACCATCGTAGTAGCCGCAGGCGCCGCCGATCCGGCCGCCATGCAGTTCCTGGCACCGTATTCCGGTACCACCATGGGTGAATACTTCCGTGACCGCGGTGAAGATGCCCTGATCGTATACGATGACCTGTCCAAGCAGGCTGTTGCTTACCGTCAGATCTCCCTTCTGCTGCGTCGTCCGCCAGGTCGTGAAGCCTATCCCGGTGACGTTTTCTATCTGCACTCCCGTCTTCTGGAGCGCGCTTCCCGCGTAAACGCAGACTACGTTGAAAAGTTCACCAACGGTGAAGTGAAAGGCAAGACCGGTTCTTTGACCGCACTGCCAATCATCGAAACCCAGGCTGGTGACGTTTCGGCTTTCGTACCGACCAACGTAATCTCCATTACCGACGGTCAGATCTTCCTTGAGACCAACCTGTTCAACTCCGGCATCCGTCCGGCGATGAACGCTGGTATTTCGGTATCTCGGGTAGGTGGTGCAGCTCAAACCAAGATCATGAAGAAACTGGGCGGTAACATCCGTCTGGCTCTGGCTCAGTATCGCGAGCTGGCAGCGTTTGCACAGTTTGCTTCGGATCTGGATGACGCAACACGCAAGCAGCTCGAGCACGGTCAGCGTGTTACCGAACTGATGAAGCAGAACCAGTACAGCCCCATGACTGTGGCTGAAATGGGTAGTGTTCTTTTCGCAGCTAACGAAGGCTTCCTTGATGACGTAGACGTCACCAAAGTTGTTCAGTTTGAAGCCCAGTTGTTGGATTGGCTGCGTTCAGAGCAAAAAGAACTGCTTGAGAAGATCGGTGCCGAAGGCAACTACAACGATGACGTTGCCGCAGGTCTTAAAGCTGCGCTGGAGAAATTCAAGACCACTCAAACCTGGTAACACCGCTGGCCCGCTGCGGCGGGCCTGTAGGTCCAAATGAGTGTCTAACTTGAAAGGGCAGTGATCTATGGCCATCGGAAAAGAAATACGTAACCAGATCGGCAGCATCAAGAGCACGCAGAAAATCACTAGCGCCATGGAAATGGTAGCGGCGAGTAAAATGCGCAAAGCTCAGGAACGCATGCGGGCTACCCGCCCTTATGCGGAGAAGATGCGCCAGGTAATTGGACACATTGCCAAGTCCAACAAGGATTACCGTCATCCGTTCATGATTGAGCGTGAGGTGAAACGTGTAGGCTACATCGTTATCTCCTCCGATCGCGGATTGTGCGGCGGTTTGAACTCAAATGCGTTCAAATTGCTCGTGCGCGAAATGCGTGAATGGAAAGACAAGAATGTTGCGATTGACCTCTGTGCTATCGGGCAGAAAGGCGCTTCATTCTTCCGCAGCTACGGTGGCAACGTGGTCGCGGCGCTGACGCACATTGGTGATGATCCCAGCGCGGAAGTTCTGATCGGTAACGTCAAGGTGATGCTCGATGCTTTCAGTGAGGGCAAGATTGACCGCCTGTACCTGGTGAGCAACGAATTCGTCAACACCATGACGCAAATGCCGAAAGCAGAGCAGCTATTGCCGCTGCCGGAAGGCATCGAAGAAGATATCGGTACCCAGTGGGATTACATTTACGAGCCGGATGCGCGTCCGATTCTCGACGGGCTACTGCCACGCTATATTGAGTCCCAGGTGTATCAGGGCGTGGTAGAGAACCTGGCTTGCGAACAGGCCTCCCGAATGATTGCCATGAAGAGTGCTACCGATAACGCGGGTGACATTATTAAAGACCTGCAGTTGGTATACAACAAAGCTCGTCAGGCAGCCATTACGCAAGAGATTTCGGAAATTGTGAGCGGCGCGGCATCGGTCTGATTCGCCACAATCCTACTGGTATTATTGACTATGAAGATAACGAGGAACCGAGCATGAGTAGCGGACACATCGTTCAGATCATTGGCGCGGTTATCGACGTGGAATTCCCACGTGACGCCGTTCCAGGCATTTACGACGCACTGCTGCTTGAAGGTGGCGAAACTACACTGGAAGTTCAGCAGCAGCTGGGCGACGGCGTTGTTCGCACCATCGCGATGGGCAGCACTGAAGGCCTGAAGCGTGGCCTGAAAGCAGAAAACACACACAAGCCGATTTCGGTACCCGTGGGCACCCAGACTCTGGGTCGCATCATGGACGTTTTGGGTCGTCCTATCGACGAAGCCGGCCCTATCGGTGAAGAAGAGCGTTGGGCTATCCACCGCAAAGCACCCAGCTATGCAGACCAGTCAGCTTCTGCCGACCTGCTGGAAACAGGCATCAAGGTTATCGACCTGATCTGCCCGTTCGCCAAGGGTGGTAAAGTTGGCCTGTTCGGCGGCGCCGGTGTAGGCAAGACCGTAAACATGATGGAACTGATCAACAACATCGCGAAAGAGCACTCCGGTCTCTCCGTATTCGCAGGTGTTGGTGAGCGGACTCGTGAAGGTAACGACTTCTACTACGAAATGAAGGACTCCAACGTTCTTGATAAAGTAGCGATGGTCTACGGCCAGATGAACGAGCCCCCAGGAAACCGTCTGCGTGTTGCCCTGACCGGTCTCACCATGGCAGAGAAGTTCCGTGACGAAGGTCGTGACGTACTGTTGTTTATCGACAACATCTACCGTTACACCCTGGCGGGTACTGAAGTATCTGCACTGCTGGGCCGTATGCCTTCCGCGGTAGGTTATCAGCCGACTCTGGCCCAGGAAATGGGTGAGCTGCAGGAGCGTATTACCTCCACCAAGACTGGCTCAATCACATCCATCCAGGCGGTATACGTACCGGCGGATGACTTGACTGACCCGTCACCAGCCACCACCTTCTCGCACCTTGATGCTACCGTGGTACTGAGCCGTGACATCGCTTCCAAGGGTATCTACCCTGCGATCGACCCGCTGGACTCCACCTCCCGTCAGCTGGATCCACTGGTTATCGGTGAGCAGCATTACGCGGTTGCCCGCGGTGTGCAGAACGTACTGCAGCGCTACAAGGAACTGAAAGACATTATCGCGATTCTGGGTATGGACGAGCTGTCTGAAGAAGACAAGCAGATCGTTTCTCGCGCCCGTAAGATTGAGCGTTTCCTGTCTCAGCCGTTCCACGTTGCTGAAGTATTTACCGGTTCACCGGGCAAGTACGTGTCTTTGAAAGAGACCATCAGCAGCTTTGAAGGCATCCTCGCTGGCGACTATGATGATATGCCTGAGCAGGCGTTCTACATGGTTGGCGGCATGGACGAAGCCATCGAAAAAGCGAAGGCCATGAAAGCGAAAGAAGCTAAGTAATCCTCTTTCAATTTCTGACCCAAGAGGCTTAGAGATATGGCTATGACTGTACATTGTGACGTCGTAAGTGCTGAGAAGAAGATTTACTCCGGTCTGGTAGAGATGCTTATCGCTACCGGCACCGAGGGTGAGTTGGGCATTCAGTTTGGCCATGCTCCGTTGCTGTCCGCGCTTAAGCCGGGGGCAGTCCGGATCATCAAACAAGGTGGCGAAGAGGAAATCCTCTACGTTTCCGGGGGATACCTGGAAGTGCAGCCAAACCTTGTAACCCTGATGGCCGATACAGCGGTGCGTGCTAAAGACGTTGATGAGGCTGCCGCCGTGCAGGCTCAGAAAGACGCCGAAGCAGCATTGGCGAACAAGACGGGTGAGTTTGAGTACTATCGTGCGGCTGCCGAGCTGGCCGAAGCGTCTGCTCAGCTACGCACCCTGCAAAAGCTGCGCAAAAACGTTCGATAGAACAGTTTGCGAGAGCTTGCATCGAAGAAGCCGCATCCTTCCATTCCGAGGTGCGGCTTTTTTGTTGTGTGAACTACCATTGATATAGAACGCCGACCACGTAAGGGAGTTGTTGCCCCATGTCACCGTTGCACGTTGTAATCCTGGCTGCTGGCCAGGGATCACGGATGAAATCATCGCTGCCGAAGGTACTGCACAAAGTGGCAGGGCGGTCGATGCTCCACCACGTGATCGAGACTGCCCAGACATTGGGCGCCGAAAAAGTTCACGGTGTGATCGGACATGGCGCTGATCAGGTAAAAGCAGCTTCCAACGCCTACAGCGTTAGCTGGGTAATGCAGGAACAGCAGTTGGGAACGGGTCACGCGGTTGCCCAAACACTGCCTGAGCTACCCGACGACGCCAGGGTTCTGGTGCTTTATGGCGACGTACCCCTGACCACTGCACAAACCCTGCAGGGATTAGTACAGGATCTGGACGAGACCACCCTCGGGTTGTTAACCGTGACTCTGGACAATCCCCAGGGCTATGGCCGTATTTTGCGCGATCAGGCAGGGAAGGTTACTGCCATCGTTGAACAGAAAGACGCCAGCCCGGAACAGTTGGCCGTTAATGAAGTCAACACAGGTATTCTTGCGGTAAGCGCGCGGCACCTGAAGACCTGGCTTCCCCAGCTATCAAGCAGCAACGCCCAGGGCGAATATTATCTGACCGACATTATCGCCATGGCCGTTCAGGCGGGTATGACGGTAAATGTGGCTCAGCCGGGCAATCCGTTCGAAGTGCAGGGCGTGAACAATCGTCTGCAACTGGCCGAGCTAGAGCGTTGGTACCAAAGCCGGGAAGCCGAACGTTTGATGACGGAAGGCGCCACCCTGGCTGACCCGTCGCGAGTGGATGTGCGCGGTGAACTCACCATTGGTAATGACGTTCTGATTGATGTGAACGTAGTCTTCAACGGCAAGGTTACCTTGGGTAGCAATGTGTCTATTGGCCCCGGGTGTGTGATCACCGATAGCAGCATTGCCGATGGCGTCCATGTATATGCCCACAGCGTCATTGAGCAAAGCAGTGTGGGCCCAAATGCCAACGTTGGGCCATTTGCCCGCCTGCGGCCGGGTACGCAATTGGCGGCCAACACCAAGGTAGGGAATTTTGTTGAAACTAAGAACACCATCGTGGGTGAGGGCAGCAAAATTAACCACCTCAGCTACGTGGGTGATGCTACGCTGGGCGCTAACGTAAACGTGGGTGCAGGCACCATTACCTGTAACTATGATGGCGTGAACAAGTACAAAACGGTGTTGGGTGACGGCGTCTTTGTGGGCTCAAACAGTTCGCTTGTAGCACCGGTTACCATTGCGGAGGGTGCCACCGTTGGGGCGGGCTCTACGATTACCAAGGATGTGCCTGAGCAGCAACTGGCCGTAGCCCGTGGTCGTCAGCGCAACATCTCCGGTTGGCAAAAGCCGGAAAAAAGCGGATCGTAATTTTCTCCTAGTTATTACCACGATTTTTTATCACGAACAGGACAAACAGCATGTGTGGCATTGTAGGTGCAGTTTCGGAACGGGACGTTCAGGGCATTCTTCTTGAGGGCCTGCGCCGCTTGGAATACCGGGGATATGATTCAGCTGGTATGGCCGTTCTGGATGGCAAGAGCGCCGTTCAGCGCGCTCGGGAAGTGGGCAAGGTAGCCTCGCTTGCGGCCGCCATTGAAGCCCGCCCGCTCACCGGCTATCTGGGCATTGCTCACACTCGCTGGGCAACCCACGGTGTGCCATCGCAGCTCAATGCTCACCCGCACATGTCTGGTGACCGCCTTGCAATCGTGCACAACGGTATCATCGAGAACTATCAGGAACTGCGTGAGGAGTTGAGAGCCGACGGCTACAAATTTACCTCTGAGACCGACACCGAAGTTGTTGTGCACTTGATAGAGAAGAACTATCGCGAACTGGGCAAACTGTACGATGCGGTGAAAATCTCGGTTACACGGCTGCGAGGAGCTTATGCGCTGGCCGTGGTGCACGCTGACGAGCCGGAGCACATGGTGGTTTGCCGTGAAGGTAGCCCGCTGGTTATTGGCGTAGGTATCGGTGAAAACTTCATTGCGTCTGATCAGCTTGCTCTGCTGCCTGTTACTGACCGCTTCATGTTTCTGGAAGAAGGCGACCTTGCGGATATTCGCAAGGATCGCATCGAGATTCACAATCGCGACGGCAAACCTGTTGAGCGTGCGATCAATCGGTTCGAACATGCCGCCGACTCAGCAGACAAAGGCGAGTACCGCCACTACATGCTCAAGGAAATTCATGAGCAGCCCAGAGTTATCAAGGCCACTATTGAAGGTCGCGTAACCGGCAGCCATGTTCTCGAACAAGCGCTTGGTACCGAAGCGGGAAACCTGCTGCAAGATGTTCGTCACGTACAGATCATTGCCTGTGGCACGAGCTATCACGCTGGGATGGTAGCGCGTTACTGGATTGAAGATTTGGCAGGCATACCCTGTTCAGTGGAGGTTGCCTCCGAATTCCGTTACCGCAAACATGTGATCCAGAAAGACACCTTGTTTTTGTGTATTTCCCAATCCGGTGAAACGGCTGACACCTTGGCAGCACTGCGCCAAGCCAAAAAAGCCGGTTTCCGCGCGGCACTGGCTATTTGTAATGTACCGGGCAGCACGTTGGTAAGAGAATCAGATCTGGTTATCATGACCCAGGCGGGCCCCGAAATTGGCGTTGCTTCCACTAAAGCCTTTACGACCCAGCTAACAGCGCTGCTAATTTTTACTCTCGCGCTGGCACGAAAAAATGGCTTAAGCGAAGAGCGTGAAGCAGACATCGTGAAAGCCCTTCATCTGGTCCCCGGCCAGGTAAATGACGTGTTGGCACTGGAAACTGAAATTGCTGACATATCCATGCGTTTCATGGACAAAAACCACTCCCTGTTCCTGGGCCGTGGATCTCAGTACCCCGTAGCAATGGAAGGTGCCCTGAAACTAAAAGAAATTTCCTACATTCACGCAGAAGCCTATCCCGCAGGCGAGTTGAAGCATGGCCCGTTGGCATTGGTAGACAGCGAGATGCCGGTAGTTACCGTTGCCCCCAACAACGACATGGCCGAGAAGCTGAAATCGAATCTCGAAGAAGTTCGCGCCAGAGGCGGTGAACTATTCGTGTTTGCAGATCGTGCGGCGAACATAAAGCCGGAAGATAATATCCACGTGATACAACTCCCGGAAGTGCACGAAATCACCGCACCGATTGTATATACCGTGCCGTTACAGTTGCTGTCGTATCACGTTGCCGTGCTTAAAGGCACAGATGTGGACCAGCCCAGAAACCTCGCAAAGAGCGTGACGGTGGAATAAATCTGCAACACACGGCCTTCTTCGGCGAATAAAGCTTGGCCTCTGGTGAAATTTCGAAGAAGGCGGTGTGTAAAAGAGCGGCTCTTATTCCCTTATGTAAAATTGTGTAATAATATGTGCGTAGAGTTAACAGGATTTAACTTTTCTACGAACAAGGAATGTTAACAGACTATGTTTTCAAATCTGCTTGCCAGGACTGTGCTTTCTGCCAGCCTTCTAGTACCTGCGTTATCCGCTCATGCTGCTGTTATCAATTTCACAGATTGGGCATTCAATATTGATGGCGTAGTCTCCGAGGCATACTTGGGTGATGCGATGCCGGGAGATGGCTTCCTGGACCCTTCGACCGGTCTGGGTTCTTTGTCCTTTGAGCTGTCTGGCGCGGGAAATCACTCATGGATCGGGTTCCTGGATCTGGATTTTGATGCCCACCTGAATACCTACCTTAACGAATATGGCTTAGCTCACGGCGCCGTTGCTAGTGGTCAGAGCTGGCAGATTGACGAGCCGGGTTATGCGTTTGGCACTATCTATGACAACGTGATTGCGGGCGCTTTGGACAATACTAACCATCTGCCATCTGACCGCCCGGATGATGTGTCTCTTGCTCTAGGCTGGAACTTTGACCTCGCACAAGGTGAAACGGCACTCATCACACTGACGCTGAGCGACATGCTGGCAACCTCCGGCTTTTATCTTGAACATGTAGACCCCCAGACTGGCCCAGGCTTCGACGACACTGCATCGGTGTACTTCTGGAGTTCCCTGGAGATCTTCGGGGCGAACGTGCCAGTTACAGTTCCTGAGCCTGGTTCCCTGGTATTGATGGCGCTGGGCCTGATAGCCGTATCGACACGACGTTTGCGTTACACACCTGCCTGAGATAACACTAAGAAGATAATGCAATCCGCCGGGTGACGCCTTCGCGCCTGGCTGGCATTCGCCTGATGACAAGGACGTTAATAATGCTCACCCTGACTTCTTTCCGATCGTTTGTTGTATTTGCAATGTTGCTGGCAGCTCCTATGGGCTTGCTACAGGCCGCATTGCTATCACCTGATGCCATAAACGTCTCTATCGCGCAGGGACAAAGTGTTACGGTGCAGCGCTCCATCACTCTCAGTGAATCCGGGCCTGCCGCTAACCGTGTGGATGTGGTTTTCCTGGCCGACAACACGGGCAGCATGGGGGGAGCCGTTAAAGCCGTTAAGGATAACGCACGTGCTATTTTGGATGCGATTGCAGGAGAGGACCAACGATTCGAAGGGGTAGACGTTGCCTTTGGGGTCGGGCGATATCTGGGTGATCCTCGGGAGTTCGGGTCTGCCGCTAACGCGGCCGACCGTGCCTATCAGCTTCTCCAGCCGGTCACTGAAAACAAAGACGATGTTCAGGCAGCTATCAATCAGTGGTACGCCCGGGGTGGCGGAGACGCTGCAGAAGCGAATTTCTTTGCTCTCCATCAGGTAGCAACGTCGGGAGGCATCACCGATGGTGAGGGCTCTACCGACCGAGGTTATTCAACAGGCGCTGACACCGGATGGCGTGATGGTGCAGCGAAGATCATAGTGTGGTTTGGGGATGTCCATTCCCACACATCTAGCGTAAGCATGCAGGAGGTCATATCCGCTCTTGAGGTGAACGGAGTGTCTGTCGCTGCGGTAAACACGCGTGGCTCAAGGCAGGGAATCGATTCAGGTAGCCAAGCAACTGACATAGTGACCGCAACGGGTGGTGTGCTGGTCAATGGCGTTCAGAGTCATGCAGCCATGGTGGATGCCATTCTCAGTTCAGTCGGCACCGTGACCTCTCGCGTTAATCTTGAGCTGCAGGCTCGTCGTGATACATCCGGCATTGCGGTTTCTTACGAATGCGCTTCACCAGAAGGTTGCGAGGATGTTCCCTCAGGGGAATCCCGCCTGTTCAATATGACAGTGACCGGACATGTGCTGGGGGCCTACGATTTTGAAACCTACGCACCGAGGCTTTCAGGTGTATCTGGCAGTGATCGCGTCACCGTTCGCGAGTGCGTCAGCGATGTTCGCACTCGGGCGAAGACCGGTCGTGTTCAGGTCATGTGGTCGGATACCGGCGCCCATCATTACTCTGTCCAGCGTTCGGATGCTGCCGATGGTCCTTTCGAAGAACTGGTGACGACCACCAACCGCTATTCAACCTATCTTGATACCGGTGTGCAGAACAACAACACCTACTATTACCGCATTGCCGAAATGGATGCTGCTGGCGCCGCTGTCTGTGAGTCTGGCGTGGTATCGGCAGTTCCTCGGCACATGCGTGATCGTCCCGAGCCAGTGAACCATGCTCCTGTCATTTCCAGTACCCCGTCTGAAAGCGCTACACAGGGCGTAGGCTATATTTATCAGATCCTGGCCTCGGATCCGGATGGAGATGCACTGAGTTATCACCTCGATTCTGCGCCTGTGGGTGTGCAGATTGATAGCAATACAGGTCTCGTGGAATGGACCCCTGGCCGCGATGATGTGGGCAATCAACAAATCGTCATCGGCGTAGAAGACCCACTGGGCCTGAGGGCCACGCAGCTGTGGACTGTCCAGGTAGAAAAAGTCAATGAAGCACCCAGGATCACGTCTTCGCCTGTGGGCTTTGCCCGTGTTGGCCAAGCCTATGAGTACGCCGTAAAAGCAGCTGATCCGGATCCGACCGATACGCTGATTTATGTTCTTGGTACCGCCCCTGCAGGAATGCTCATTGATTCGGCGACGGGCGTTATAAGCTGGACACCGGCAGACAGTCAGGCCGGCCAGAATCCTGTGTCTGTAACTGTGGAAGATCCGTCAGGACTGTCGGACGAACAGTCGTTCAGCATTGAAGTTACTGCCGTTAATCGTGCTCCAACAATCATCTCGACACCGATCGCTAATGCAGCCACCGGGGTTGAATACAACTACCTGATTGAAGCTCATGATCCTGATGCCGGTGATTCGCTCAGCTATGCGCTGATTAGTGGTCCGTCGGGCATGACAGTTGATGCGAATAGCGGCCAGTTAAGCTGGACACCGACATCGGGTCAAATTGGCGTAAGCGCAGTTGAAGTCAAGGTGGAAGACGCCGCTGGCCAGTCAGATACGCAGACCTTCCAGGTTGAGGTTGTTGTTAGCGGGAACCCGCCCATTATCGATTCAGTGCCCGTGACGACTGCATTTGCGGGAGAGCTCTATCAATACTCCGTAATCGCTTCCGATCCGGACGGTGATGCGCTTGTTTATCGTTTGAGTGAAGCACCAGCTGGCATGTCGGTTTCAGAAAGCGGCACGGTAAGCTGGGCTCCATCAACGGCTCAGGTTGGCTCCCACCCGGTTACTGTTGTTGTAGAAGACGACAGAGGTGCGTGGGTTTCGCAGGCATTTGACTTGGTTGTGACGGAAAAGAATACGGCTCCTGTGATTACGTCTGCTCCTGCACCAGGTGTGGAGCTTGGTAGAGCCTATGCCTATCAGGTGATTGCCAGCGATGATGATGGCGATGCTCTGACCTACAGCCTGCCTCAGGCGCCTGCTGGTATGGTCATAGTGGCAGATTCTGGTGTCGTTTCATGGGTGCCTTCCCCCTCTCAGCTTGGCAATCATTCGGTCAGGGTGCTTGTTAGCGACGGCAAGGGTGGCAGTGCCAGCCAGAGCTTTACGGTTGTTGTCACAGAGCGGCCCAATGTTGCGCCTGTCATCACCAGTGCAGCACCGACATCGGTCGTGGTTGGCGAAACTTACAGCTATCAGTTGATGGCAACGGATGCTGATGGTGATGCCGTCACGTTTGGGGCTGTCAGCATGCCGGCCGGGATGACAGTAGATACGTCCGGTTTGGTAGCTTGGTCGCCCGCGTCTGCGCAGGTTGGAATTCAGAACGTAAGATTTTTTGCCGACGACGGTAAGGAGCGCTCCTACCAGAATGTCGCTATTGAAGTTGTTGAAGCCATACAGCCGTTGCAGGTTGAGCTGACCGCCTCCCCTCAAACGGTGGATGAAGGCGATATCGTATCCATTCTGACGGTGGTCACTGGTGGTAAAGGTGAGCGCACAATAAATTTGAATGTTGATGGTACCCCTCTGCCTGTCAATGGCAGCGGAGAAGCAATGTGGACCGCCGTCGGCACGGGCGTAAAGATTATTACCGCCACGGTGAGTGACACTGAAACCTCAGTAACAACCACCGCAACAGTGACTGTGCGCGATCCCGACGATACGGCCAGTCCTGTGGTAACACTGGAGGGGCCAACTGACGGCACCGTTGTCACTGCACCCACAGAAATCATTGCCACCATCACTGACGACAACCTTGCCGGTTATGAAGTGCTTGTTGCGCCATCCGGTACCGACCAGTGGCAGGTGATTGCCAAGGGCGATGCCAACCAGAATTCGGCCGCCGTTGCGACTTTTGATCCCACGATGCTGACCAATGGCCAGTACGACCTGGCCATCATTGCGATCGATGTTAATAACCTCTCAGCTTCTGACATGATGTCTCTTCAGGTTGAGGGCGATCTTAAGGTTGGTAACTTCAGCATAACCTTGCAGGATCTGGAGGTTCCGCTGGCAGGCATCCCCATCCAGGTGACCCGGACGTATGATAGTCGCAGACGTCATGAAACTCTGGATTTCGGCCACGGCTGGAGCGTGGGCTATCAGGACATAAAAGTAGAAGAATCCAGAGTTCCGGGTCGCTACTGGGCACTGAACGAATACCGAAGTGGCCCCATGGGAATGCTAACCGATTTCTGTATCGAGCCCTTGGGTGCGCCAGTGATTACCATCACGCTGCCTGACGGTGATGTGGAGAAATTCGAGACCTCAGCGTCGCCTACCTGCAATACCTTAACCGTAATTCGGGATGTGACTCTCAAGTTCACGCCGGTTGGTGACACCCGGTCGACCCTTCGGGCTTTGAACGACAACAATGCCTACTTCATGGGCGACAGCCTGGTGGAAAATGGCTACTACTCCAGCCCAGTGGACCCGAGCCGGTATGAACTGACCACAGAGACCGGCTACAAATATACCCTCGACCAGACGTTCGGCATCGAGAAGGTGACGGACCCCAACGGCAATACGCTGACCTACACTCAAAATGGAATCTTCCATTCAAGCGGAAAGTCCGTCGTTTTCGAACGGGATGGTGATGGTCGTATCACCGCCATTGTTAAGCCAGGTGGAGAGCGGCTGGTCTATAGCTATGACGGCGAAAACAACCTCATCGCCAGTGCCGATGCCATGGGTAACGCGACCCAATACACCTACAATCGCAGCCATGGCCTGCTGGACATTATTGACCCCATGGGCCGGCGCATGGTTCGCAACATCTTTGATGAAAGCGGCCGCCTGATTGCCCAGGAAGACAACGAAGGCAATCGCACCGAGTTCAACCATGATGTAGAAGGCCGGCAGTCCAGCGTCACCGACCGCAAGGGCTACACCACCTTCTACTACTACGACGAGCACGGTAACGTTACTACCCAGGTGGATGCCGCCGGGAACACCTGGAACTACGCATACGATGCTCAAGGTAACCAGATCAGCCAGGTGGATCCCATGGGTAACACCACCCATGCGAATTTTGATGCGCGCAATAATCAGCTTAGCGCCACGGATGAACTGGGGAATACGGTCGCGTTTACGTATAACAGCCGAGGCCAGGAACTGACCATTCAGGATGCTCGTGGGAACCTGTTCCGGAATACCTACGACACCGTAGGCAACCTGCTGAGTGTTACCGATCCTGAAGGCAATATTGCCGGCAATAATATTAATGCCAAGGGGCTCGTGACCCGCAGTACTGATCTGAACGGCAACGCCACCAATTACACCTACGACAGTGATGGCAACAAGCTTACGGAAACAGATCCGCTGGGCAACACCACGCGTTATACCTACGACGCTAACGGCAACGTGCTGACCGAAACACGCTCCCGGACTGTCGGTGGCGCTACCGTTGATGATGTAACTTCTTACGTATACAACGCCAATGGTCAGTTAACTGTGACGGTTTACCCTGATGGTAGTACGACCGCTACCGAGTACGACCTGGCCGGAAATGAAACGGCGACGGTTGATGGCCGTGGAAACCGGACCGAATACCGGTACGACGCCTATGGCCGATTGGTCGAGACGTTACACCCTGACGGCTCCATTGAAACCAAAGCCTATGACGGGGAAGGAAACCTGGTGTCGCAAACCGACGCCTTGGGCCGGACCACTACCTATGCTTACGATGCCCTGAATCGGGTTGTCCGCACAGTCTATCCAGATGGTAGCCATACCAGTACGGCCTATGACGCCGTCGGACGGGTAATCCGGGAAACTGACGGCCTGGGCAAGGTTACTCAGTACGAGTACGACGCAGCCGGGCGCAGGACCGCGGTAATCAATGCTCTCGGTAACCGACACAGCTTCAGCTACGATGCCGATGGCAACCTGGCGAGCGAAACGGATGCCCGTGGCCACACCACAACGTATACCTATAACACTCTGGATCAACGGATCAGCACGCGCTTCCATGATGGCACGGAGTTGCTTTCCGACTACGACGCTATGGGCCGGCTGTTATCGGAGACAGACCAGAGGGGCCGCAAAACGGAATATCAGTATGATGCGCTTGGCCGCCTTACCAAGGTAACCGATGCCACGGGTGGAGAAACCGCGTACACCTACGATGCGGCCGGTAATAAGCTCACCCAGACGGATGCTGAAGGCCGGACAACCCGCTGGACCTACGACAGTGAGGGGCGCGAACTGAGCCGGACGCTGCCAATGGCTCAAACGGAAACCTCTGTCTATGACATCGGAGGCAACCGCGTAAGTCATACTGACTTTAACGGTGACACCACCAGCTATTCCTACGATTCACGCAGTCGCCTGGTCAGAATCCGCTATGCCAGTGGAGATGAGGAAAGTTACACCTACGATGCAGTAGGCAACCGGCTGACGGCTACTTCAACGGAAGGCACCACCCAGTACGTTTACGACAGCATGGGACGCCTGACGGAAGAAACCCAGCCTGGTGGTTCGGTAATACAGTACCAGTACGACAACTCCGGTAACCGGACGAGAGTGACAGTTCTGGCGGTCGGTGATTCGGTCACATCCAACTACACCTACGATGTTCTTAATCGGCTGCAAACAGTGACCGACAGTGAGGGCACGACTACCTATACCTACGACGCTGCGGGCAATCGCAAGTCGGTCACTTATCCAAATGGAAACGAGACCGCTTACGACTATGACGCACTTAATCGCCTGACGGTGCTGACCACCACCAATGCCCTGAACCAGGTATTGGCAGACTACCGCTATACGCTGGATGCAAACGGGCGGCGGACCAGCGTTGAGGAACGCCACAATGGGCGGATGGCTCTGTACAGTTACGACCAACTGTACCGGCTGACCAAGGAACTGGTGACAGACCCAATCAATGGCAATTACAGTGCTGAATACCAGCATGACAAGGTTGGAAACCGGACCTACAGCATCATTGATGGTGCGCACACCAGCTACACCTACGATGACAACGATCGCCTGACGGCCCAGGGTGCTGTCCAGTTCACCTACGATGCCAATGGCAACACCTTGACCGAAATGGATACAGGTGTGGTGACCAGGTACCGTTACGACGGCGCCAACCGCCTGACCGAAGCACAGACGCCGGGCGCGACAGTCACTTTCGGCTACAACGCCGACGGCATCCGCACCCGCAAATCGAACGGCGGCCAGACCACTCGATATGTCGTGGACAGCAACCGCGATTACGCACAGGTACTGGCAGAAGTCGCCAATGGAAGCTCGGAGGTCAGCTACACATACGGCGACGACCTCGTCTCCCAAACCCGTGGAGGCATCACCTCGTACTATCTGTACGACGGCCACGGCTCCACCCGCGCACTGGCGGACGAAACCGGTTCTTTAACAGACGGCTACCATTACGATGCGTTCGGGGTGTTGGCGAACAGCCAGGGCTCGACCGAGAACAGCTACCTCTATACCGGTGAGCAGTACGATGCCTCTCTGGGCCAGTATTATCTGCGGGCAAGGTACTACGCCCAGGACCAGGGGCGGTTTACGCAGATGGATACGTGGATGGGCCACAGTAGTGATCCAATTACGTTAAACAAATACATTTACGGTAACTCGGATCCTGTTCGCTTTGTTGATCCAAGTGGGTATTTTGGATTGGCTCAAATTGGCGCAGCTCTGAATATTCGTGGAATTCAATCGACCTCTGCACAAGCATCATTCAGAGTTACAGTGAGAAAGATTGGTAAAGAACTAGCTTGTGTTGCAATCGAAGAAACAGTAACTAATTTGATTGTTCAGCAGTTAACAGGCGGAATTTATATTCTCGCGGATAATGGTGCAGGCTACGTTGGTAGAACGAACGATTTCGATCGCAGGATGCAAGAACATACGCGCAGTAGCAAACGGAAGGTTGAAAAGGTGCTTGCTTTGTTTCATATGGAAATGGATAAAAATGAGCAGCGTCTTATAGAACAGTTTTTTATGGATTTGTTTAGGGAGGCGAACGAGCCTTTGACAAATAAAAATAATTCTATTGCCAAAAGACCATCATCTAGAAACTCTCGAAGCTTAAGAAAAATGATAGATAGGTTGGATTTTTGTGACTGATAGACTCAGCTCGAGGAAAAATATTTTGGAACCACAGGCAGTAAATACAATAGTAGAGGAAGCTGAATCATTGAAAGAAGCAGTTTCTGGTAGCCTGAAGGGGCGCATTCCGAATGAGTTAAAGCATTTGTTCAAAGAAACTTCTTTGTTTTTTCAAGAAGAGGTTCTTGCTCAATGGCGTAGTCAGGAGCGTTATGATGAATTGGTCGATTACATAATTTATCAATATGAGGAGCACGGGGGAGAGCAATTTTGGAAACAGATTCTTTTAGACCTGAGATTAAAGAAAGGTGAAGGAAGCGCTTTTAGGATGTTGGAAGGTCTCCTGCCTGCCAGGTTAGACCGGGTTAAAGTGTGTAGCAAAAATTTAGAAAAATACCCAGAAAATTATCTGAGTGCGGCTAGTCTCGGGATTGCAAAAGGTGAGGCTTTGAAAGTGCTTTATGAGTATGCCTATATATTAGAGAACAAGCCTGCAGACCAGATTGATAAGGCTAAAGTTAAAAAGGTAAAAACACAGATAGAAAAGGTGCTTACTGCGTAGCGCCAGGTATCAGTTTCGGATCGGTTGCAACTGGGCGCGACGGTCACCTCTTGCTACAACGCCGACGACCTTCTCGCCACCCACGCACTGTCGGACGAAACCAGCTTTTTAACAGACGGCTACCACTACGATGCGTTAAGCATAAATAATAGTTCGGTTGAAAGTCCGGTTTAAAAAAAAGCACTAGGTTCAGTAATATCCCAACAGTTCAGATATTGGCAGGGCCGACACAGAAGAAGCGATAATGACGACGATTGCACAGTTAACAAAAGCAGGTAAAGAATATTTTATCCCTGCTATTGAAAAGTACGGTTTCAAGCATGATGGGAAGTTGGTGTTTTCTCGTGTGGTTGGTGACGGGGTTCATCAGGTTATAGCTGCAGAGCTTAGTTATGGTGAGAATTTGAAGTTTATTATTACCTGCTTTGTAGAGGAATTTGATCCCAAATACATGGAAAGGTATCCGATGAATATACCGATTACATCAGGTGGCGAATTGGGCGAGGCCCTCGTGGCGGGTGAGTTATGGGAAGTTGATACGCTGAATAATATTGATAAAGTGTTCGAGGATATTGAGATCAATGTTATTAAGTATGCTTTGCCTTGGTTTAGTACGGTTGAATCCAGAAAGGACTATGTTCGAGTTCTTTATCCGCATTTAAAAGAAGAACTTGAAGAGAAGAATAGGATCAGTTTTGTTTTAAATGCGGAAAAATAATCATGTCAGATGCACTGCAGGTTTTTTTAAAGAGTGATTTGGTTCCTGGTTTGAATAATGCGGTTTTGAGATTGCAGGAAAAAGGCTTAAAGCTGGAAGAGTGGAAGAAAGCTTCGTCATTAACAGATGTTGATGGATTTTGGCCAGGAAAACTCAATGGAGAAGATGCAGGTTTTGAATTCTCTATTGACGAAGTTGACGATGATGACCTTGAAGCCTGGGATGTAGAGCAGAGTCAGCTTGAAGGTCGAGATCTAATGATGGAGCTCTGTTATTACACCGAAATGGATTTGGCTGCAGCGGTTTTGTTTATCTCCTTTATTTGTGAATCGTGTAATGGAATTACATTTGATGAAAACGATGAGCTGACTGTAACGGCCGCCAATTTAAAGCAGTGGAGAGAGGCACTGCTAGGGCAGATCCTTTAGAGTAAATTGTTAAATAACCTGTTTTTACCCTCCCGATCGGAGGTAAGAAACGATGAGCCTTGCACTTCCAAAAGATAAAGGCCTTGGCTACAAAGTTCCCGCAACACTGGCCAAAAAGCTCGAAAGGAAGTTCTCGCTAACGAGTGAAGCGTGTCTGGATAATGCTGTGTGTCTGGCCAACTACCTGTTTGCTTTGGGTGAAGTAGATCAGGCACGTGAGCTTCTCGAAAGCTTTGTTTTTGATGTACGGTCTGTTGAAGGACGCCGAGACCTTTGGGGGTCAGTGGGCCATGGGCTGATTTTGCTGGCTCACATTTACCGGACAAGCGAGCCCGATAAAGCATCCCGTATTATTGCGGCGTTGGATGAGGACGATTTTTATACGTCCGCCATGACCAGGTACGAGATCTTTCAGAGCGATTTTAAGAGCCATCAGAATATTATGGACTACGCTTTCACCGAGACTCCCAAGTATAAATGCGAAGTCATCGGGCAGGAGGCGTTAAACTTTCTCTACTTCCATGAAATGATCCCGGTTACCCGGGAACCCCTACCCGCTGACTTCGCAGATACCTTGCGAGGCCTTATTGATGATTGCTATCACCATCTACGAGAAGCTCTGGCTGAATCCCGGGTGAAGGGGCGTAAGCAGTCGGGAGCGAAAGCCTCGGCTCTGTCAGAGGCAAAGCAACATGCGGATGCGACGGTGTTATTCTCCGGTCAATTAAGCATCAACTATGGACAATTTTATGTGGATGAGGTCACTCCACAAAACGAAGGCGACTACCTGTTAGTTGAGCGGGCCTTCAGCGGTCAGGCTAATGGGCTATGTGGTGGAGCCCAGAAAGGAAAGCTCTTTCTGGTGGCAGGCCCGCAGACCGGAGCCATCTTGATCGATGTGCTCCTGCATTCGTCGAAACCTCCAGTGGATGAGACGTTTGAAGACGCCGTCGAGTGCAGCATGCAGGTACCGGAAAACCAAACAGGCCTGTGTTCATGGGCTCACGAAGAAACCTATACCCTGGATCTTCCCCCTGGAAGTTATCGGGTGCGCTGCAGCATTTCCGGAATGGATCGAGATTACGCCGAAGATGATGAAGATGTGGATGTGCCAATATCCGGCCAGCGATACTTGCTGCAATTCTGGCCAGCCTCCGCGGCTAAAGACCAAATTCTAAAGGTAGGTAGCGAAACAGCTGCCTATTGGCACGGCACGCTAGAAACCGATTGAGCGCCTGAACCAGGGGGTGCAGGCTGATCTCGACGCTGAGGTTCTTATGAGTGTTGTCATTACAATAACCCAAGTTGACTGCCGTAAAGCCGATATCGTGGAGACAGTGGTTTTAAGTCTCGAGGCGCCGAACGAAGGAGAGCGGTTTGAGGTTACCAAAGATAATTTGATTATTTTTGGCGGAGTATACGAATTTCAGCTTTCGGTATCCTGGGTGAATATGGCGGTGAGTTTCTCACTGATAAACGAAAGCGATGCTGTGCTCCGGTATGGCGGTGTAGTGACCGGAAACACACACTTAGACGTTTCGCTTGGCGCGGGTCAGTTAGTTGAAGTGCTGTTGGAAGTGAAATAAGAAGATGAGCATAAGTATCCCGGCTGATCTTGCCGGACCAAAAACGGTTGTAAGCCTCGCCAATTCTTTGCGTAAGCGCTTTGACCTGACTCGATCCGGGGATCTTGAAAAGGCGATTGAATTGGCGTGCTGCCTTCAGGTACTAACGGCCCGGGCTAACTTTGTGCGTTATATGGACAGCTTTATTTACGATATTCCATATAAGAGCAACAGCTACGCATGGGGGCACAAATGCGACGGTTTGGCGCTATTGGCCTACGATGCGGACTCCCACAGCGACGACTCCCTGCGAACAAAAGCACTTGAAATCATCACCAGTAAGAATTTTGACGCGAATGACCTGGGTTGGCTGCTGGAAAACGCTCGGGGTGAGATAGAGGCTGACAAAGAAGAGCGTGAAGGTGCCGAGCTGTTAGCGCAAGCGGGAGAGGTGCCGGACCTCACTGTTAAGGAAAAGCAGCAGGGTCATTATTCGAGAATAGTGCTCTTTGCGTACTATCACCAGCTACTGAAGGCCTTCATACCGGATCTGGCTGTGAAGGAAGTTGAAGAGCTGGCTGTGTTGATTGAGCGCGAAAGGTGGAGCCTCAGGGAAATGTTGAGCTAGTGCGGAAGTACGAGGGAACGTAGATCAATAGTCAAATGCTGACCGGATAGTTATGAATAAGGACCTGTATTCCGAAATATTGAAGGCGCTTGTGTTGGCTGCGGAAAAATTCCCGGCTGGCAATGGTGATGTCTCTGAAGAAATTAAGGAGGATTTCGAAACAATCATCGACGAATGCGACATCAGTAGATGGAGAGTAAATGTCGATGGATGCACTAAGGGCGTTGGCAATATTCTTTCTGATCTTGATGTGTCTATTAAAGAAGGCGACCGGCAGAAATGTGTCGAATCAATCGCGATGTTGAGGTGTGCTATCGCGGATATAGCGTCAGCTTTTTCGAACGCGATGGACAGCATGGAAGGCCTTGTGGTTACTATTCGTGATGAAAAAGAATGATAGATCGGATTGGCAGCTAAAATAAGAACGCAATGGAGCGCAGATTGGTTCTATGAATTCTGATGAGTTCGGCTCATTGTGCACGCGTTTGATAAACGAAGGCGCCGGCCGGCATACACAGGACACGATAGAGAAAATGCATGTGCTCTGTGATAAGCAGTGGCACACCTATGAGCTTCCATCGCCGGGAATCAGGAAGGCCACAGGCCATTGGGTGCACGAGTACCTCAATACCGCATCGCCTGATCCGGAACTCGCTGCAAAGGTTGTCTACTGCTTTGGCCTCAACAGGAAATTACTGGCGCAAATAATTGAATGTTATGGGGACTATGTAGATTTGAGCGAGTACGAGGAGGACTTGGAACACTCTGATGGGGATTTTGTCGATCCTTACTGGACACTAAGAAAAGCTGAGTAGATGTAAGCTGTTTAACAACCTACTTGATGTGAGACCTGATGAAGGGCGCTGTTACCCGAAATGCACCGGATGAGCTAGAGTATTGCAAGGACGAGTGTGAAAGGAGCGACATGAAACAGCAGACTGATCAGGCCCCCCTAGAACTCAAAGATAGAAGCTTGTCATCTCTGCTGACCGCATTGCAGCAGAACAAATTCAGTGCCAGCCAACTTCTTGAAAGCTGCCTCAGCAATATCGATCAGTTCGATGACCCTGCCAATCAGGTGTACACCGCCCGCTTTGATCGCACTGCCAGAGCTGAAGCCGCCGCTATTGATACACTGCAACAGGGCAGAGTGCCAATGGGGGAACTTGCCGGGCTACCCATTGCGCTAAAAGTGCTGTTCGATGTGGCTGGTGAGGTAACTCACTCGGGCTCAAAATGGTGGAGCCAGAAAGCGCAAAGTGATGCGTTGATTGTCTCCCGCCTGCGTAGGGCTGGAGCGGTTATTACCGGCCACACCAACATGACCGAGTTCGCCTACTCCGGGCTTGGGCTTAACCCCCATTACGGTACTCCCGCCAACCCTCTGGCACCGGGCCGCATATCTGGTGGCTCATCCTCCGGAGCTGCAGCGGCGGTTGCCTTTGGCATGGCCGCTGCAGCCATCGGTAGCGATACCGGCGGGTCGGTGCGCATACCTGCGGCTTTTTGTGGTTTGGTAGGCTTTAAACCCACGCAAAGACGCATACCTCGTGATGGCGTATTCCCCTTATCGCAAAGCCTGGATTCTATCGGTCCCATTGCCCGCACAGTTGGTTGCTGCGCGCGCCTGGATGCCGTTATGGCCGGCGAATCCAGGCAAAAGAACAACTCGGTAGATTTGCGCGGTCGTCGCTTCGTGGTGCCTGTTAACTACATGCTGGATGATATATCGCCGGGTGTTGCCGCTGCCTTTGCCGATAGCCTCCGCAAGTTGCGCGAAAGCGGTGCTCAGATTGTGGAAGTACAGATTCCTGTGCTGGATGCGTTGCCGGATCTTATGCTGAATGGCGGGCTTGCAGCAGCCGAAAGCTATCACGTTCACCGGCACTGGCTGCAGCAACGTGGAGACGAATACGACCCGCGAGTGCGGGAGCGCATGCTGCGGGGCGCGGGCATCAGTGCTGCGGATTATCTTGACCTGCTGCAGCGCCGGGTGGCTCTGAAAAAGCAGGCAGACCAATGGCTCAATGCCTATGACGGGCTTCTTGCACCCACCGTGGCTATCGAGCCACCCCTGCTTGCGGAGCTTGAGAGTGACGCGGAATACCTGCGCCTGAATCTGCTGGTACTTCGCAACCCCACGGTCGCGAACCTTCTCGACTTGTGTGCTATCACACTGCCGAACCACCAAGCCGGGGATCTGCCCAGCGGCCTGATGCTGGTTGGCCGGCATGGCTCAGACAGCACTGTACTGGGTGTCGCACAAGCGGTGGAACAGGTTCTGAAGCAGTGATCCGGAAGCCTGTGCTCGAATCCGCCGGGCTGGACGGCTGGATTGTCCGGTTGTTTGAAACGATCGACGAGGGCAACCTGCCTTGGCTGTCTGCATTGTCACACAGGTGTGAACAGGCCTTTGGCGACGCGCTGATTGATCTGGTGCCTTCCTACACCACTCTTCTCGTTGTGTTTGATCCGATTACTTTATCGTCTTCAGAGGCCCGGGCCATGCTGTGCCAGGTATTGGTGGATCTTGAGCCGGATAGCGGCGTTCACGACGGGCAGGTACACGAACTTCCCACCTGGTACGACATCAGCGTAGGCCCGGACTTGCCTAGGGTGGCGGACCACACCGGCCTGGCGGTTACCGATGTGATCGAAGTCCACAGCCAACGCACTTATCGGGTGTTTGCTCTGGGTTTTGCACCGGGCTTTGCTTTCAAAGGATTAATCGACCCTCGACTTGAATGCCCACGGCTTGATACGCCCCGCAAGCGAGTGCCGGCCGGCAGTGTGGCGCTGGCGGGCCGACAAACAGCCGCCTACCCGACAGACACCCCCGGAGGCTGGAACTTGCTGGGGCGTACCAGTGCCCGGTTGTTCGATCGGCAGCGTGAAGGGTTCAGCCTTCTGCGGGTTGGCGATCAGGTGCGCTTTGTTTCCGTCAGCCGCGAAACCTTTGAGCGTGAAGGTGGGAACAGCAAACCTATGGAGCTGGAATCGTGAGCCACCGGGAGAAGCCGCAGCCAAGCATACAGGTGCTGCGCGCCGGCCCTCTGGCGCTATTGCAGGACAGCGGAAGGTTTGGAGTGCGCCATCTGGGCGTTACTCAGGGCGGCCCGGCCGATCTGTATTCCTGGGCTTGGGCCAATCACCTCACCGGCAACCCTTGGGGTACCGCCAATCTGGAAATAACCTTCGGCGGCTTGCAGCTAGTGGCCGAAAGAGACCTGGACATCGCTATTGCCGGCGCCGATCTGGGGGCCACCCTCAACAATGAGCCTATTCCTTTGTGGCAGCGAGTGCGCTGGAAAGAAGGCGAGGTTCTGGCATTTGTCGCGCCGATCAACGGGCTACGCGCGTATCTGGCGGTATGCGGCGGCTTTGTCGCAGAGCCGGTTCTGGGGAGTGTGGCCAGCG
Organism: uncultured Marinobacter sp.; assembly: GCF_947488835.1. Classification (GTDB taxonomy): domain Bacteria; phylum Pseudomonadota; class Gammaproteobacteria; order Pseudomonadales; family Oleiphilaceae; genus Marinobacter. Next base: position 472,636 of record NZ_CANLBK010000003.1, read on the forward strand.
TCGTCCGGGAAGAGTTGGGTGGGTTTAGCGGCAAGGGCTGCAAACTGGCTGAAGGAGATCAGTTATCTGTTCACGCTGGCGGAAAGAATTGTGGCCAAGGCTCGATGCAGGCGCCTAAGGAGGCCAGACCTGATTTCAGCCAACCTGCTGTGCTGGACCTACTGCCGGGGGCGCAAATTGCTAATTTTACCGGCCGCAGCCTGTTTGACGCATTCAACACCTGGTGGCAGGTGGATGATCGCGCCGATCGCATGGGCGTTCGCCTGATCGGCCCCAAGCTGCACTGCAACATTCGTAGCCTGGTTTCCGAAGGAATCAACCTGGGCGGCGTGCAGGTGCCGCCGGATGGGCAGCCTATCGTGCTGCTGAACGACCGCCAGACCATTGGCGGTTACCCCCGATTAGGTTCGCTATCGCCGCTGTCAGCCTCCCGGCTGGCCCAATGCTTACCGAAGCTGCCCGTGCGGCTGGTTGCCAGAGGGCACGAGGCTGCGCTTCGAGAGTACAGATCGTTCAGGAAACAGTTCGAGCCTGGGCGTGCCAGTAATGTTATGTTATAACGTGTTCGCTTAAAAACAGTATTTAGACGATGACAAAGAATCAACCCATGACACACAACTCGACACTCATTCCCACGCACCTGGTGCTTGGCTTTCTCGGCGCCGGCAAAACCACGGCAATCCTCAACCTGCTGAAGCAGAAACCGGAAGGCGAGCGCTGGGCGGTACTGGTGAATGAATTTGGAGAAGTGGGTATCGACGGGGCCTTCCTGTCCAATCAGGGCGTGGCGGTGAAAGAAGTACCTGGCGGCTGCATGTGCTGCGTTTCTGGGCTGCCTATGCAGATGGGGCTCAACAGCTTGATCAGCTTTTCACGCCCTGACCGGTTGTTTATCGAACCAACCGGGCTGGGCCACCCGGCACAGGTGATCGAAACGCTGACCGGCGAGTTTTACAAGGATGTGGTGCACCTTTCGACGTCTGTTTGCCTGGTTGATCCGCGCCGGCTGGAAGACGAGCGTGTGCTTGCCAGCCGGCAGTTCCACGACCAGGTTGCAGTGGCGGATCTGTTGGTGGCGAGCAAGGCAGACCTGTGCTCGGGTGATCAGCTAGCAGGGTTCGACGCTTGGGCCAGCGATTGGCAACCGGCAAAGCGGCGCATCGGGCAGATCAGTGGAGGGCAGCTTCCCCTCGAATGGCTGGCAGGGGATTCCGATCGACTGCCCGCGCACTTTCCTGAAAGTCACCATCATCACCATCATGGAAAAGCCCTGGCAGAAAAACCCTCACTGGTGGAGGAACCCTGGCAGTCCTATTTCAACAAAGGTGACGGATTTACCAGCATGGGTTGGCGCGTTCACAAAGATTGGGTGTTTGATCCGATTGCGTTGCAAAGCCTGGCCAGTAATGGGGAGTTTGAGCGTTTCAAGGGGGTGGTACATACCAACAGAGGCTGGTGGATGTTCAATGCCGTGGAGGGCGCACTGACACTGCTGGAAACTGAGCCCGCGGATGAATCCCGGGTTGAAATTATCAGCCGCGCGCTGAAGCAAAATGATCTGGATCACGAACTCCGCAGTGCCTTGGTAGTACGGACATCTGCCAGTACTAAAGGATAGGGCTATCCTGTATCTTTGTCGCATTAACCGGCGCAGGAATGTCAAGGAAGATAAAGGCATGGCGCCATATACTGTTGTCGACCGCTAACATAAAAGAACCCCGCAATGCCCACGACCGTTTTTTCCGCGTTTTCCAGTAACTTTCTTGGTAAGGCTCCCGTCTGGTACAAGCAGATTATTCTGCTGTTTTTGATCATTAACCCGATCGTTATGTATCTGTTAGGGCCGGTTTCTGCGGGCTGGTTGCTTATTGCAGAGTTTATTTTCACTCTTGCCATGGCGTTGAAGTGTTACCCGCTATTGCCCGGCGGTTTGCTGGCAATAGAAGCATTATTGATCGGCCTTACCACGGCGGATGCGGTGTATCTGGAAGTGCTGACCAATTTCCCGGTTATTCTGCTGCTGATGTTTATGGTGGCAGGCATCTATTTTATGCAGGATCTGCTGTTGGTCGCATTCACCCAGATACTCGTTGGGGTGCGATCCAAGTCCGCGCTCTCACTCATGTTCTGCATGTCTGCCGCAGTGCTGTCAGCGTTTCTGGACGCCCTCACAGTGACGGCGGTTATTATCAGCGTTACCGTCGGCTTTTACTCGGTTTATCATAAAGTTGCCTCGGGCAAGGGCTACCAGAGCAGCGACCACAATTCCGACAGTGATGACGAAGTCATCGAACTGCACCGAAACGATCTGCAAAACTTTCGGGCGTTTTTGCGCAGCCTGTTGATGCACGGCGCCATTGGTACTGCACTGGGTGGCGTTGCAACTATGGTGGGTGAGCCCCAGAACCTGTTGATCGCCAAAGTAGTGGGCTGGGACTTCATCGGATTTTTCCTGCACATGGCGCCGGTTAGCGTGCCCGTGCTGATAGCGGGGTTGGTAACCTGCTGGGTGCTTGAGAAAATGCGTTGGTTTGGTTATGGCGGCCGGCTTCCCAAACCGGTACGGCGGGTGCTGGAAGAGTTTGCGGATGAGGAACGTGCCAAACGCACCAAGGCAGATGAGGCCGCGCTTTGGGTGCAGGCGGCTGCGGCGGTGATTCTGGTGGTGGGCCTGGCCCTTCACTTGGCGGAAGTAGGCCTGATCGGGTTGCTCGTTATCATACTGATCACCTCGTTTACCGGTGTAACCAGCGAGCACCAGATAGGAAAAGCCTTTCAGGAGTCGCTTCCGTTTACGTCGCTATTGGTTGTGTTCTTTGCGGTGGTGGCGGTGATTCATGAGCAGCATCTGTTCAAGCCCGTGATCGACTACGTGCTGTCACTTCCGGAGGGGCAGCAGCCAGGCATGTTCTTTATTGCCAATGGCTTGCTTTCGATGATCAGCGACAACGTATTCGTCGCAACGGTGTACATCAGTGAAATCAAGCAGGCACTGGATGCTGGCAGTATCAGTTATGAGCATTTCCAAAGTCTTGCTGTTGCCATTAACACAGGCACCAACCTTCCAAGCGTGGCGACGCCGAATGGTCAGGCAGCCTTCCTGTTCCTGCTGACTTCTGCTATTGCACCCCTGGTTCGTCTATCCTATGGGCGAATGGTCGTAATGGCGTTCCCCTATACGGTCGTGATGGGCGGTGTTGGTCTGTATATGGTCATTTATCATATTTGATGCCTTTTCACAGGGCATTGCTAATCTCATCTCAGGTAGTTTGAAAAGTCCGCATACCTTCAATATGTCGGCACAACCAACGTATCGTTACTATGCGCAGACTCTGGAATCGACATTTAGCCCCGGCACACTTCCGGGGCCTGGCAGCCCGAATCGTAATGGTGGTTGCAATGCTGGCGACAGTTACCCTCTCAGGGCCTGTCTTGGCTGACATTGCCAGGAAAAAAGTGCGCATTGCGTACACGGAATTTCCCCCCGCTGAATACCGGAATGAACAGGGCGAACCGGCAGGTTTCTTTGTTGATCTAACCAGAAAGGTTGTCGAGGAAGCCGGTTATGAGCCCGAGTTCATTTACCTGCCTGTGAGCCGGGTTTATTTGTACCTGAAAAGCGGCGCGGTTGACCTGTTTCCCGGCCTTTCCGGTGTGCCGACTCTCAAGTACGAGGTGCTTGAGAGTTGGGTAAATGTTTATCCAACACGGCTGAATGCCTGGCATCTGGAAGATTCAGAACCACTGACCCACTTTGATCAACTGGAAGGAAAAACGGTCATTGTGATCGGGGGGTACACCTATGGTGGCTTGCTGTCATGGCTTGAAAAATCAGGTCGTATTCGACTTACCGAAGCCCCTAACAGCCGAGCTGCGCTCGAGATGCTAAAACTCAAGCGCGGTGATTACGTGCTGGATTACCGCGAAACGGTGAGCGACATGCTGACTCGCCCATCAGACAGCAAAATTCGTGGTTCGGAAGTAAGGTCACGCTACTCGGCTTGGTTGTACTCTCTGGCGAATCCCCGCGCAGCAGTGCTCCGGGAAGATCTTGACGATGCCTACCTCAGACTGGTCAGCCGAGGCGAGACGCCGCCCGTGCGAGCGTTCAAGGCTGGCTTTGTTATCCCCGGGTTCCCTAAAGAGCATCTTTAGCCTGAATTTCTAATCCTGTTTCGCCTTTGTTAGAGAGATATCGCCGTACCAGGCACTTGCCTGTTCACCGGTATTGTCTGAATCCGACATGATGGCGATGCCCCGAATGGGTGGCGGGTTTTCCCCGAAGGCTTTGCGATAGTCCGCCATAATATCCCGCTCTATGGTTACCCACTCACCGGCATTCCCGCTGCCCGAGTTAACGGCAATCATCATGGTTTTGTCGGTATAGGGGTTGGCTATGAATTCGCCTTCCGGCAGGGTGTTTGCCCAGATGTAGTTCAGTGCATTGCCTGGCAGTTCCTCACCAAACAACACTTCCACTGTTTTGCGCTTGGCCCGCTCGAAAAAGCCTGCTTTCTCGGGCTCGAACTCGAAGGCGACGTAGATCCGGGCAGGGTAGTCATCACCGGATTTTTTCCGGGCATCACCCTTGGCAAACACATTCGATACCTTCCAGCGCCAACTCAGCATCGGCGAGTCTTCAGGCATTATATTCAGCCGCGTGATCAGCCCGGATGCTCCGCCTGAGGTTTGTGCTTTGACAACCTGGGCGCCGTTCTCACGGGTGAGCTCGTAGTGCGAATGCTGATCTATATTGGGAAATTCCAGCGGCTCCCAGCCATCGGTCAGCGACTCCATTTTCGAGAAAGGGGGAAGCGTAGCCTCCTGTGCCAGCAGGGGCAGGGAAGCCAGGCTGAGCAAAGCAAACACCAGCCAGGTATGAGTGCGGATTGAGATAATCATGAAACCTTCCCACTTTTCTGAGTGTTCGTGATAGACCGGCAGATTGGAGAAAGGTGCCTTGTCTCTCCAAATTTTACCGTATATAGTGCCTACATCCTTGGTTGAATACCAAATATGGTATTCGGGAATCCGGTGAGAATCCGGAACTGACGCGCAGCGGTATTGGGGAACGAGCGTGGCATAAAGACACTGGCTTAGGCCGGGAAGTCGCCACGCAAGGCAGAGCCTAGAGGTTCATGCCCCTGAGTCCGAAGACAAGCCAGGGAATACACACTGTACCTTCGCGACTCAGGCGCCTGCATTTGGCCCTACAAGGTGAGCAGCAACAAACAAGGCATGATTCAGCCGCTGTATAGCGATTAAAGGCTGATGCTGACGTTTGTCCTGCGTACGCGAAGGTTACGGAATTAACGCGTATTCAGGAGAAAACCGCATGTCTGCGACCGCTCTGGCCGAGCCCCAGCTCTCATCACCATCCGCCACAGAAGCCCTGCAAGTCATCAAGCGCAACGGCAATCTGGTCAGCTTTACCCCATCCAAAATCAGCGTAGCCGTTACCAAGGCTTTTCTTGCTGTTGAAGGCGATGAAGCCGCAGGTTCTGCCCGTATTAACGACGCTGTTCATCGGGTAACCGAGCAAGTGGTGCAAGCTATCAGCCGTCGCCTGAAAGCCGGTGGCCGGGTACACATCGAAGACATACAAGACCAGGTAGAACTGGCCCTGATGCGCGCAGAAGAGCAGAAAGTCGCCCGCGCCTACGTACTCTACCGCGAAGAACACGCCCGTGAACGCGCCCTGCACGAGCCAGTAGAAGCCCACCCAACCCTCACCGTAAAATTGGCCGATGGCCGCACCGCCCCGCTGGATCTCGGCCTGATGAAGCAGCAGGTCGACAAGGCCGCGCTAGGGCTGGAAGGCATAGAAGCCGAATCCCTGGTGGACGAAGCCATTCGCAACCTCTACAACGGCATCGATGAAGCGGAAGTGCTGAGCGCCCTGATTATGACCGCTCGCGGCCGTATTGAGCGGGAGCCAGACTACAGCGCCGTCACCGCCCGCTTGCTGCTGGAACAACTGCGCCTTGAAAGCGTGATCGCACTGAACCTCGATACGAGCCTTAGCCTCGCTGACGTTTACCCACAGGCCCTGAGCGCCTTTATCCACGCCGGTATTCGCTACGAACTGCTGGATGAAGCCATGGCTGCGTTTGATCTCGAACGGCTGGGTGCGGCGATCAAACCCGAGCAAGACCAACAGTTTGGCTTCCTCGGCCTGCAAACCCTGTACGACCGTTACTTCCTGCACTGGAAAGAAGATCGTCTGGAGCTGCCACAGGTATTCTTCATGCGCGTCGCCATGGGTTTGGCACTGCGTGAAGACGACCCCAACAGCCGCGCCCTCGAGTTTTATAACTTGTTGTCGTCGTTCGACTATATGGCTTCCACGCCCACGTTGTTCAACAGCGGCACCCGCCACTCCCAGTTGTCGTCCTGCTACCTCACCACCGTGGGCGATGATCTGGAAGACATCTACGGCGCCATTCGCGACAACGCCATGCTCTCGAAATGGGCTGGCGGTTTAGGCAACGACTGGACACCCGTGCGCGCACTGGGTTCCCGCATAAAGGGCACCAATGGCCAAAGCCAGGGCGTAGTGCCGTTCCTGAAAGTTGTGAACGACACCGCCGTCGCCGTTAACCAGGGCGGCAAGCGCAAAGGCGCCGTATGTGCCTACCTGGAAAGCTGGCACCTGGACATCGAAGAGTTTCTGGAACTGCGTAAAAACACCGGTGACGAGCGCCGCCGTACCCACGACATGAACACCGCCAACTGGGTGCCGGACTTGCTGATTGAACGCATGCGCCAAGACCGCGACTGGACTCTGTTCAGCCCCAGCGACGTGCCGGATTTGCACGACCTGTACGGCAACGAATTCCGTGAGCGTTACGAGCACTACGAAGCCCTCGCTGCGGAAGGCAAAATCGAGCTGTTCAAAACCATCCCGGCCAAACAGCTGTGGCGCAAAATGCTGACGGTACTGTTTGAAACCGGCCACCCGTGGATCACCTTCAAAGACCCCTGCAACCTGCGCTCGCCGCAGCAGCACAAGGGCGTGGTCCACAGCTCCAACCTGTGCACTGAAATCACCCTGAACACCAGCGCCGACGAAATCGCCGTGTGCAACCTGGGCTCGGTGAACCTGGCCGCCCACATCGCCAATGGCGAGCTGGATGTTCAGCGCCTGGAACGCACCGTAAACACCGCCGTGCGCATGCTCGATAACGTTATCGACATCAACTTCTACGCTGTACCTCAGGCGCGCAACTCCAATCTGCAACACCGCCCGGTGGGCCTCGGCCTGATGGGCTTTCAGGATGCGCTTTACGCACTGGGCCTGCCGTACACCAGCCCGAAGGCGGTAGAGTTTGCCGACGTTGCCATGGAACAACTGAGCTACTTCGCTATCCGTGCCTCGGCGCAGCTGGCGGCAGAACGGGGCGCTTATGAAAGCTACGAAGGTTCCCTGTGGAGCCAAGGTATTCTGCCCATCGATTCCATCGAACTGCTGAAAGCTGCGCGCCTTGAAGGCGACCTGAGCGTGAACACTGAAAGCCGTTTGGACTGGGCTCCCGTGCGCGAGCTGATTGCCCATTACGGCATGCGAAACAGCAACGTGATGGCCATAGCGCCCACCGCCACCATCTCCAATATCGTGGGTGTGTCGCAATCCATCGAGCCGGCGTACCAAAACCTGTTTGTGAAATCGAACCTATCCGGCGAGTTCACCGTGGTGAACCCCTCACTGGTGCGCGACCTCAAGGCGGTCGGCTTGTGGGACAACGTGATGGTGAACGACCTCAAATATTTCGACGGCAGCGTGCAGCAAATCGAACGCATACCCACCGAACTGAAATCCCGCTACGCCACCGCGTTTGAGATAGACGCCCGTTGGCTGGTAGAAGCCGCTTCCCGCCGCCAGAAATGGCTGGATCAGGCCCAGAGTTTGAACCTGTACATGGCCGAACCCAGCGGTAAGAAACTGGACGAGCTGTACCAGTTGGCGTGGGAACGTGGTTTGAAAACCACTTACTACCTGCGTTCGCTAGGTGCCACCGGCGTGAACCAGCAGGATGCCCCCGTGGCCGCACCGCAACCACAAGTATGCAGCATTGATGAACCCGACTGCGAAGCATGTCAGTAACCACTTACTTTAATTGAGAGGCACAACCATGCTGAATTGGGACGACGAAACCAAACCAAAAACCCCGCCCGCTGCAGACAGCAGCGTGGCCCCGGTGAACGTAGACGACAAGCGCGTAATCAACGGCGAAACGGACGTAAACCAGTTGGCCCCCTTCAAGTACCCCTGGGCTTGGGAGTTCTTCATGAACGCCAACAAAAACCACTGGACGCCGCTAGACGTGAACATGTCGCAAGACGTTCACGACTACCACCACCGCCTGAACCCGGCAGAAAAGCACGTGTTCGAAAACGTGGTGGCCTACCTGACCACCTCCGACATACTGGCCATGCGCAACATCGGCCTGGCGGTGATGGAAAAAATGACCGCGCCGGAACTGCAAATCTACCAGGCGCGCCAGGTATACGAAGAAGCTCTGCACACCTGGACCTACCAGCACTGCATTGAAACCCTCAACCTGGACCAGAGCGAAATCTACAACCGCTACCGCGTTGTGCCGCAGATAAACGCCAAAATCCAGATGGCCAACCGCCGGCTAGACGCAGCCATGCGCTCCGACCTGAACCTGCGGAACAAAGACGACCTGCAAGAATTCATAATGTCGTACCTGTTCTTCGCCGCAGTGTTTGAAGGTTGCTGGTTCTACAACGGCTTCAGCCCCATCTTTGCGCTGCAACGCCGTGGCTTGATGCGCGGAACCGGCGAACAGTTCCAGTACATCCTGCGGGACGAAGCCATGCACTTCGCCTTCGGCCTGAAAGTGGTCAACCAGATACTGGAAGAAGAAAACATCAGCTTCGACCCCAAAGCCGTGCGTGAGATGTGGGACGAATCCGAAGCCGCCGAACGCGACTACGCCAACTACATCCTGCGGGACCCCATCCTTGGCTACTCCGCGGAATACCACACCGAGCAGTTCCGCTTTGTGGCCAACCGCAGAGCCCGTACCGTAGGGCTGGAAGAGCCCTTCCCGGGGGCGAAAAATGTATCGCCCTGGCTGGATGAGCAGGCCACCATGCGGAAGGAGAAGAACTTCTTTGAAACGCGGGTGATTGAATACCAGACAGGGGCTCAGTTGGAGTGGTGAGTGCTCACAAACGCTGAGCTGCATTCATCCCAACGGACTGCGAACCCCCGCAAAACCTTGCCCAAGAACATGGGTATAGATTTGGGTGGTTCGCAGGTCTGCGTGGCCGAGTAGATCTTGTACTGTGCGGATATCGTTGCCTCGCTTTAGGAGTTCCGTGGCGAAGGTGTGGCGGAAGGTATGACAACTGGCAGGTTTATGGATGCCAACAGCCTTTGCCGCACCGCGCACAGAGCGTTGTACGGATGAAATATGGCGATGGTGTCGGGATACATTGCCTAGATTGTCTGTACACAAAGTAGGTGAGGAAAAAAGCCATTGCCACGCTAACGAACGGCTTGCTCCGGGATACTTGCGAGCGAGCGCGAAGGGCATGCTGACCGGGTGCAGAAAGTCCTCACTGCGCTGCTGCCAAGCTTTTCGGATGCTCTCAACATGGTTCTGAAGCGGCTCAGTCAGCGTGGCAGGTAATAAGGTGGTTCTATCTTTGGCGCCTTTTCCGTCGCGCACGGTGATTACCTGCTGCTGAAAATCCAGATCCTTGATGCGTAGGCGACAGGCCTCGGTTACCCGCAAACCAGAGCCGTACATGAGGGATGCTATTAGTTTATTGGGTTCACTGAGATGGTTGATGATGCGCATCGCTTCATCGTGCGTGAGCACCACGGGCAACTTACGAGGCTTCTTTGCCCGGACTACATCTCCAATCTCGCCGAGTGGAGTACCTAATACCTTGTCGTACAAAAACACCAGAGAGTTCAGCGCCTGTGCCTGCGTGGCTGCAGTAACATTGCGATGCACTGCAAGCCAGGTCAAAAACTCGTTGACCTCTGGTGGGCCAATATCTCGTGGGTGTTTCATTTGGTGGAAACGAATGAAGTAGCGAATCCAGTACCAATAGGTTTTCTCGGTACGAATGCTGTAGTGATTGACGCGAATAACCGCGCGAACCTGGTCGCGTAAACGAGGCTGCTTTCCTTGCATTTTAGGCTCCCTGCCAAAGTGCTGTATATTTAGACAGTATTATTGGTGGCGCAGATCACAGAAGTCAAATGATTACGTAGTAGGCTTCTAAGAACTGAGCTAAGCTTTTGTTTTACGTGTTTTTGATTGATGAGCAGGAGTTCGAAAAATCCGTAATAACGAAGCGGTCAAATTTTCGCAATCACTGAGACATCGATCCAATTGCTGTTAGCAAGTAAGGAAATCACATGGACGAGTGGCAGTACCTTTGGGATCACTTCAAATTTAACGCGGAGCAGAGACTAAAAGGCTTCAACTTCTTTGTGCTTCTCTCGATATTCGCAGATGGTGGTGTTTTTACCGCTATCGACAGACAGTTCAATCCTGTCCTTCTCGTATTGCTTGGCTCTTTTATCATCATTCTAGCGCTGGTTTTCTGGCTAGTAGACTTGAGAAGTCAGCACCTATTACGCCTCACTATCCCGGGCCTCAAGGAACTAGAAAAAGAGTTCCCTGAACACAGCAGACTGTTCGCAAATGATTCGGGTCGCCACGGGAAAATTGTCCGATACAGCACTGCTTTTCGCGTGCTGATCTTCTGCCAATTTATCTTTGGCGCGGGTGTAGTAGTCTATGGTGCAATCCAATGGGCTTGCTAACCAATCGCTTAAGTACGTTCCCGGCCCGAGGGCCGTCCACCGGATGCCCTTGTCAGGGCACCGCTTAGCTTCGCGTTATATTTCAGGGAAGATTGCGTGTATCTATCCATAATAATCGGTGTCTTGGTATTACTGGGCCTTGGCGTTCTCGGGACATCTCTGCTTTTCTTTAGGCTAAATAAGTACTTGGGCTATTTTGTGGGCGCGCTTTCAAGCTTGTTAGGCCTCAGTCCCATAGTTAGTTTCGTGATTTATCAGGCTGGCTGGTTTAGCGAAGATGGTGGCCCGGGAGAGGCTCTGGGTGTAGCACTTGTAATGTTGTTTGCTGGGGCAATACTTTCCGGTAGTTTTGTCTTTTGGGGGTATGTGATCTATCGAGCCAACCGAAGCAAAATATAACCAGTTGTTGTAGTGCGTTCCGGGCCTAGCGGCCCTGCACCGGACGCCTACTACGCTGCGCTCCGTAGTCGCCGCTAAACAAAAGCGTTAGCAAGTAAGGAAATCACATGGACGAGTGGCAGTACCTTTGGGATCACTTCAAATTTAACGCGGAGCAGAGACTAAAAGGCTTCAACTTCTTTGTGCTTCTCTCGATATTCGCAGATGGTGGTGTTTTTACCGCTATCGACAGACAGTTCAATCCTGTCCTTCTCGTATTGCTTGGCTCTTTTATCATCATTCTAGCGCTGGTTTTCTGGCTAGTAGACTTGAGAAGTCAGCACCTATTACGCCTCACTATCCCGGGCCTCAAGGAACTAGAAAAAGAGTTCCCTGAACACAGCAGACTGTTCGCAAATGATTCGGGTCGCCACGGGAAAATTGTCCGATACAGCACTGCTTTTCGCGTGCTGATCTTCTGCCAATTTATCTTTGGCGCGGGTGTAGTAGTCTATGGTGCAATCCAATGGGCTTGCTAACCAATCGCTTAAGTACGTTCCCGGCCCGAGGGCCGTCCACCGGATGCCCTTGTCAGGGCACCGCTTAGCTTCGCGTTAGTCCAATATGGCTTCATATATGAGATTGATTGTTTACGCTTTCCTGATGCTTCTCGCGATAGTTTTTGATGCTGTTCAAATTATCAACTATTGGGGAACAAACTATATATTGCTCTTCTCGAGCATTTTTGTGCTTCTCATTACGCTTTTCTTAGCGTTGTTGCACTTGTTTAACGAGGAAGACTGGCAGCTTCGATGGGCGCTTTTTTACACGATCCCTGCGGGACTGCTTTTGGTTGGCAGTTTGTCTGGCCACTTTGGTTTTCAAAACCAGATATTGGTGACTGTCGGGCAAAAGCCAATGCCAAGCTTGATACCGGGAACTCCGTCCGACTATGAAGGAGCCGTCATCAGTCATTTTGTATCGATGACATTTCCCTTTTTGGCACGAGGACTATCTGCCGCCATTGAGCTTGCCCTGGAGATGATTGGGCTAACAAATCGTTGTAATGGACGGCTCTGACGAGCCGCCACTAAACTCAGCGTTATGCATACAGGAGTAAGATTTTGGTGAGTCGTAAATCTTTTCTTTTAGCACTTTTTATTATCGCCTTGCCCTCTCATTCATGGGCTGATGGAAATGAACTGCTTCAGCGGTGCGTTGAAACACAGCGTGCTTTAGATGGTGGACAATTAGGATCATCTTTTGATGCAGGGTTCTGTATGGGAACCGTAGCGGCAGTTCGTGACACCATGTCGATTATGAGTGTTGGTAATAAGGATTTAAAGATGTGCTTCCCAGAACAGATGTCTAACGGACAAGCGGTACGGGTAGTAGTTCAGTATTTGAAAAACAATCCCAAAATCCTACATAGAAGTGGGACTTTATTGGTTATGAGTGCATACGTTTCGGCATATTCGTGCGACTAATGCATAACAAACCGCAGCAGTACGCGGCCGATGGCCGCCGGACGCCCTTTACGTGGCTCCTTCGTCGCCACTCCAAGGTCGCCGCTGTGCTCAGCGTTAAATCTAAAGACTATGAACCAAGAAGATCGACGCAAATTTTATGAAAGGCTCTACTTCCACGAGTTGGAAGTACGCGACAAAGTCGAAAATCGGCTCAAGCTTCCGTTCTCGATTTTCGCTATCGTCTTTACTCTAGCGGTTTTCTTATTCAATGAGGTTTTGATCAAGAAAAGCGTCACAGTCGATGCCTTTTTCTGGACAGTTTACCTTGGGGCTCTTTTGGCGCTGGTATTGGCTGTCGGCTTTTTCATCGTTTCATGGTACGGCTACACATATAAAATGCTGCCTACAGCCTCAGATGTTGAAGCTTACTATGGGCAAATACTTGCGGACTATCAGAAGGTAAGCCCACACAAAGCGAGGGCCTGGGCCAAAGAAGCGTTCGACGATTATCTGATGGAAACGTTTAAAATCTATGCGACCCACAATACGAGCAATAATGACCGGAAAGCATTTTATCTGCACCGTTGCGTCACTGCGCTCATTATTTCCTTTATGCTCATCTGTGTTGCATTCTATCCCTATTACAACTCATTGACCGCAATCTGAGAGTTCAATTATGTCAACAAGCAGGCCTGCGCCGCCTCCACCGCCGCCGCCCAGAGATGTAAAAGGTGAGCCACCTAGGCCACCTAAACCTCGGTGATTTAACAATACACGGCACTCGGACGCCCTTGTCTACGCTTCGCTCCGTCAAGGGCGCCGGTGCGCTCAGCGTTATGTGTAAGGGAAGCCGAACATGGAAGATATAGGCGCAGGCCTACTTGGCTGGCTAATGAGATTAATGGGTTTAGCTGCAAGATCGATGGTTTGGCTAATTGTAGCGGCCTGGGAATATCTCATAGTGAACTTGGCTTGGTATTTTGGTTGGCCTATTTGTCGAGTTTTGAGCATTGGGAAGTTCCCTCGAACGGATATTGGCAATGGTGATAGCGCCTCACTCGTGGAGGCAGTTTTGGTTTGCGTGGCAGGTGTAGCGGTGCCGTTCACCGTTGCTGTGCTTCTCGCGCCGTGGGAGAACTTTGGTGCGTCGTGAAGCCCTCCCACATAACAAGTCGCTTAAGTCTGTTCCCGGCCTGTCGGCCGTCCACCGGACGCCCTTGTCAGGGCGCCGCTTAGCTTTGCGTTATGTGTATTTCATCCACAGGCCCAGGAGGGGATCCTGATGACTGACTATTCCGGCTCTTGCCTGTGCGGCACCGTGAGTTTTGAGGTAAAGGGAGACTTCGATAGCTTTTACCTGTGTCATTGTCAGCAGTGCCAAAAAGATACGGGTTCGGCTCATGCGGCAAATCTATTCTCACAGTCAGCTAAATTGGTTTGGCGGTCGGGTGCAGATACTGTGACGTCCTTTACGCTTCCAGGTACTCGTCATAACAAAAGTTTTTGTAAGTTGTGTGGCTCAGCATTGCCGAGCACTCAGACTGCAGGTTTGCTCGTTGTTCCCGCAGGGTGCTTGGACACTGAGATATCTATGGCGCCAACAGCGCACATCTTTTCGTCCAGCAAGCCGGACTGGGATGCGGAGTATGGGGAAGTGCCAGAGTTCGAGGGACTGCCAGATTGAGCTACCATCACATAACCAGTGGCTGTTGGCGGACGCACCTACGCTGCGCTCCGGTACGCCGCAAAGCCAAGCGTTATGCAGGATTATGAACTGGTCAATTGCTAAAAAGTTATCAGGTGGAGCTCTGACACTTATCGGTTTGGCGGTGGTGGCAGATATCATGATCGCAGTATTCATCGGGCATGGTCCAATGGCGGCTGAATCTGCTGGTTGCTACGTTACCGATGCAATGGTCGTTGGCTTTCACTGCCAGGGGTTTTGGGTATCTGGCATTGTATCGGCATGGCTTAACCTACCAACGTGGGCGATCTATGGGCTAATTTTTGCGCCCTACAGCTTTAAAGCGGCATTGCTGGCTGTTTTAGTGTGGTTGCCAGTGGCAGTTTTTATCGTGGCGTCTCGCAAGGTGGCTCAGCATGCATAACAAGGCGCAGCAGTTCGCGGCCGATGGCCGCCGGACGCCCTTTACGTGGCTCCTTCGTCGCCACTCCAAGGTCGCCGCTGTGCTTCGGCGTTAGCATCTTAGGGAGAACATAGTCTGTGCGCCAGAGGTATAGATTAGGAGACATTGTCAAAATACAACTCGACCAGAGTAAGTTTACTTACGGTCAGCTTTTGAATGATGCTTCAATCGGAGTCCTTAATATTGTCTCTGTCTCCGAAGTTGAAATTGAAAAACTGGAAGGTCTAGACAAAGTCTTTTACTCTGGGGTTTTTGATACATCAATAGCAAACAAAGAGTGGCCTGTAGTGGGTAATATTCTATTCGAAAAAGAAGAAGACTCTTGGGCACCACCGGAATATATACAAGATATCATTAACCCCAATAAATACAGTATTTACTACAGAGGTGAAATGAGTCCAGCAACAAAAGAACAAGTAATTGGTCTCGAAAAGCAGGTAATGCGAAAACCGAGTGAGCTTATAGATGTGCTCAATAATCTATTCAAATAAAATGCTAACAAGTGGCTCAATCAGGATTGGCAACACTTGTCACCTTTTGTGCAAAAAGACGCACAAAAACCGCCAAGTATTACCAACCTATTAGCCAGGCGTTGAGGCTGTAGAAAAACCCCAAAACAGGTCGTTTTTGGTAGCATTGAGCAAACAGACAAGGAGTCGTCGGAAT
>NZ_CANLBK010000004.1 GCF_947488835.1 uncultured Marinobacter sp.
GTTGGTAGTGCCTCGTCCATTCTTGGTGGCTGTGTGCCAGTGGCCTTGGCCTCGAACGGATAGCAAAGTCGGACGTTTTGTAGCTTTGCCAAGCCCGTCGAATTGGGCATCGTGTTGGCAGCTCAATTAGCCAGCGGGGCTGGTTCTAAATTGAGTGTTCGGGTCGTTGGGCTGTCCGCCGGTAAACGATTCCTTGCTTACCTGCTACTCTGATGTTCAGGTTCATCCACCGCATTGTTGGTGGTGGTTTCAATAATGATGCACCGGCGAATTCGGGTGCAAGGGCAGCGGTGTCGGCTGCGATATTGGTTGCCAGGGATTGGGCTTTATTGATGCCCCCAACTAACCAGTCGCTGTAGTACGTTCCCGGCCCGAGGGCCGTCCACCGGACGCCACTGTCGTGGCGCCGCTAAGCTCAGCGTTATGTGGGCACTTCTATAGAGAATCCGTATGGCATTCAGCGAGTTTGAAGCAAAGAAAATTGAGCGTGCCGCTTCGGAGTTTCTGGAGGCTCGGCGCCCACCAGTCGCTATCCGACCCAAGCTCGATTTAGATGTCCGAGTTTCGGGCCAAAGTGTACAAATTGTCGAGATTCGGCCCCATCTTCGTGAGCCATCAACCATCATTGAGTCGCCGGTGGCAAAAGCTACCTACGTCAAAAAGGCTCAACGCTGGAAAATTTACTGGATGCGCAGTGATCTGAAATGGCATGCCTACGCGCCGGAACCTGAGTCACGCTCCATAGATGAATTTTTTGCTATCGTGAATGCCGACGAGAATGGCTGTTTCTTCGGGTAGCACATAACCAGTCATTCAAGTTCGTTACCGGCCTGGCGGCCGTCCACCGGACGCCCCTGACGGGTCGCCGCTTAATTTTGGCGTTATGGGTACCTTACCGTATGTTTTTAGCTCTATTGCTCAGCTTTGTATTGGTGCTCTTCATTTTCCTGGTTGTCGGTCCGCCCGTTGGCTATTTTGTTTTTGTGCTAGCGAGCCCGACTCCACTCGATGGATTTTTGTCTGACCTTTTTCCAGCCTACATCGGGGGAATTGGTCCAGCATTTCTGGCGGGGCTGGCGAATTGGGCTCTGCTTATTTCCTTATACCCGAGGTTCAGTCGGTTGAAGATAAACCTCCTGAGTATTCTGGCATCAGGCGTAGCGGCTCCGATGATTGTGGGTTGGCAAATAGCTGTTGTAGGTAAGGTCGGTTTTTTGTTCCTTTTCCTGCTGGTATGTGTAACTGCGACGGCAACGTGTATTTTCTTGGTGAACAAGCCGGCCTTTAACATCTTGGAAGATTTGGGTGCTCGGAACGCAAACCCATAACAAGTCACGGAAGGCGGACGCGTGAGACGCGCCGCTTCGTTCAGCGTTATGCACTTTTGGGAAATATGCATGGATAACGAAACCAAAGCTCTTCTCAGAGAAATTAGGGACGAAACGCAAAAAACTAATGAACAGATAGCGGAGCTGAAAAAGTGGGCTCTTAGTGAGATAGAGAAGGAAAGAAAGCAGTCAGAGCTTAATGACAGCGCTGTTTACGAATCTCAACGGATTTTGCCCAAGCGGGATCTATGGGGTCTGCTGATGTTCGGTATTGTGCTCGGTGTAATATATTTAGTTAACAAGTTCCTCTGAACGACCGTGCATAACCAATGCAGGCACGGCGACGCCCACTACATTGCGCCTTCGGCTCCATTCCATGGGCGCGCATGCTGCAAGCGTTATATTTACATGGAGGTTAGGCGAAATGTCAAAAATGTTTGTTGAAATTGTCACGGGAAGAAATAAAATTTCAATATATTTTCTTCTTATATTCATGTTCCTCGCGCCAGTTGCTTTTTTTACTAATTATCCAGTCCTAAATGGGATTGCTTGGATAATGTTAATGATATTAGGTTTCTTTATTTTTACCACTGGAATTATTACACGCAAAGAAGCAAAAGATAGCTATAACTGGCCAAAAGAAAAAGCGCACTCTTTAAGGTGCTCATTAAACTATATTACCAATAGTAATGTTAAAAGTTATATTCCAGTTATTAAGTGTAAGTTTAATGTTGGTGATAAAGAATACGAGGGAGCCGAGTATGATTTTAGTGCTAGTTACACCTCCAAGGATGTTGCAAATAAAAAGCTTGATTCAGTCAAAAGCATGACACCTCTTATGGTCTACTACAAACCTTCAGATCCTGCTATTAATGTTATCAATCCTGGAGTTTATTCCGTACATTATGTTCGATTTATCCTCGGGGCAATGATGGTTGTTATGCCTATTTTAATTTGGTCAGATATTGTCGTGTTAAAGTAAATATAACAAGCCATTCAAGCAGGACAAATAACAGTTGGCTTTGCTCCTGCGTCGCTATTTTAACCAACAATTATTTGCCTCTGAATGAGGCGTTATGTTTTAAGGATTAGTAATATGCAACTTTTAATTGGTCTTGCTCTCCTTGCCTTTGGCGTCTATTCATTGATTGAATCCAACCTTCCCTTTGGGTTTATTTCTTTTATTTTTGGCGTTGGTGTTTTGAAAGGTAGAAAAAAGGGAAAGATGCTGGATTTTTCAAGTAGATCTTCAAATGGCAATTCTGGCGGAGGCTTTTGGGGGGATGGTGGAGATGGAGACTGTGGGGGCGGTGGTGATTGATAATCGTAGAAACATAACAAAAGCATGTTGCATAAACCACTGCGTGGTTTGGACGGTTTTTCCGCTCGTTCCTCGCTCCAAAACCGCCGCAAATGCTAGGCGTTATACGCTCTAGGAGATATCGTGCATAGATTGAAAGGTAAAATAGTTTTGGTTACTGGTGCCGCTAGAGGTATTGGTCAGGCGATTGCAGAGCTGTTTAGTAAAGAAGGTGCTAAAGTAATACTAAGCGATATAAATGATGAGCTTGGCCAAAAAGTCACCTCTGCAATTGGTGGGGAAGCTGAATATCATCATTTAGACGTTTCTAAAGAAAAAGATTGGAAAACTGTTAGTAGTCATATTTTAGAAAAATATGGGAAATTAGATATTTTAATTAATAATGCTGGTATTACTGGGTTTCTTGAAACCGCAGGCCCACATGACCCTGAAAATTTAGATATTGAGAGCTGGAATAAAGTGCATCGAGTAAATTTAGATGGCGTGGCTTTCGGCTGTAAAGAAGCTATCAGGCTAATGAAAGGTACGCATAGCGCAAGCATTGTAAATTTGTCTTCTCGCTCAGGTATCGTTGGAATTCCCGGTGCCGCAGCATATGCATCAAGTAAGGCTGCAATAAGAAACCACACTAAAACGGTGGCTCTGTACTGTGCAGAAAAAGGTTATTCCATTCGGTGCAACTCAATACACCCAGGTGCAATTCTGACTCCGATGTGGGATGCCATGCTGGGCGAAGGAGAAGCAAGAGAGAATGCGATTAAAAGTATTGCTAAAGACATCCCTCTAAATACAATGGGCGAAGCTAAAGATGTAGCATACGCGGCTCTTTATTTGGCTTCAGAAGAGTCCAAATATGTGACTGGAATCGAGCTAAATGTAGATGGTGGTATTTTGGCAGGTAGTTCTGCTGCGCCATCACAAGAATAGCGTATAACCAGTTGCTGCACGCGGAAAAATTACTCGCTGCGCTCCCAATTTTCCGGTGAGCAAGGCGTTATGCGCTAAGGAATAATTGAGAGTATGGCATCCGGTGTATCGAATAAATTAACGGGACAGGTTGGTGAGCACCTAGTGTCGGCTGTACTTGGGACACTTGGATACTACGCTTCTCCTTACTCTGGAAACGTTCCCGGATTTGATGTCACAGCGGTCCACTCTGAATCTCTCAAGTCATTTCCTGTTCAGGTTAAAGCGAGTACGAAGGGTGCGTTGGTTCAGTCCTCAATCGATAAGTGGTGCGACCACAGTATCGGCGAAGATAATCGTCAAACAATTGGTCCATTGAAACCGCTTAAACATCAGGATTTGATTTGGATTTTGGTGCGGCTGGGCGATTCGGGAATCAACGGAGCAAGATTTTTCATCTGCACTGAGCGCGACATACAAAAGAAGATCGTCGCCCGGTACTCGGCTTTTATGGAGAGGCACGACTATCGCCGTCCTGGAGGCGGCGCCTCTCCGCAGGCGATTCTCAATATCAAGGACGTGGCCGAATTTGAGGATAATTGGAGAATCTTCCCGGACTATCAGGCTGAGGATGGTCTCGCATAACCAGTGCAGGCACGGCGACGCCCACTACATTGCGCCTTCGGCTCCATTCTGTGGACGCGCATGCTGCAAGCGTTATACGTCTTTCCAAAATTTGAGCCACAGGAATAGTCTGCGATGAACTCAATTAGTGTCAGCGAAATCGAATCGATCCTATCCCAGTGGGTAGAAGCAACTCGGAATGATGAAAAGGATGATATTTTGGCCAATCATCTTCCACAGGCCGTTATCTTCGATGCTTTGGCACCGTTACAATACGAGGGAACCGCTGCGTATCGTAAAAGCTTCGATGAGTGGCAACCCCCATTCGAGGTTCCCTGTTTATTCGAGTTGAAAGAATTGAAAGTGGTAGCTGAAGAGGAGGTCGGTTTTGCCCATTGTTTAATCGACTGTGGCGGACGTCTCCCAGACGGAAATGAAATACGAGACACCGTTCGTGCTACGTTCTGCTTTATTAAAGAGGGTGGCGTATGGCAATTTGCGCATCACCATGTTTCATCACCAATGGCTGCCGGTGAATAAAACGTATAACAAGTCGCAGCAGTTCGCGGCCAATGGCCGCCGGACGCCTTTTCCGTGGCTCCTTCGTCGCCACTCCAAAGTCGCCGCTGTGCTTCGGCGTTAGAGGCAATATGGAACCCGAGTATTTTGTAAAAGCTCTTGAGAATGAGTGCAGGGATTCAGCTGTAGAAGGGTGCCTGGAAGATTTTGAGTCACCCCCGGGGCGCAAACCTGATCCATCGCTTGTTCAGATGTCGGAGTGGTTCAAATCATTGTCGTCCGCTGATCGCGATATGGTGGCTAGAGCAATGCGAGAGGCAGCGGATACTACCTTGTTTGGGGTTTTATGTGTGCTGGATGGAGTTCGACCGATTGAGAATGGACCTGAGAAGTCGAGCTTTAAACTCGTTGCGCAGAAAGCCAACGAGGAATCAGTAATATGTCCCGCGGCCGTGGACCTACATGACCTCAAACAAAGCCTCTAACCAGTCATTCAAGTTCGTTCCCGGCCTGGCGGCCGTCCACCGGACGCCCTAGTCGGGCGCCGCTTAATATTGGCGTTATACACAAGGAGTAGTGGCTCAAAATGGCAAGGAATCGTAGCCAAGGCGGCTTTCTCGAATCACGGCTAATCAGCCTCTTTGCATCTCTATTTTTCTCTGTTCCGACCGCTGCTCTGATCTGGTTTGGGGTTAACAAGCAGCTGGCGTACTTTGATGCGGGGTTCTTCAGAAGTACCTATCTTATTGCCTGCATTATCGTATTTTCTGCGCTTGCGTTGCTGCTCCCGCGTCTTTTTCCATCTATTCTTGGGGGTATTTGGCGCAGCATACTCAAGGTTGAACGTTGGTGGGGCTGGTAGCCTTATGTATAACCAATCATTCAAGTTCGTTCCCGGCCTGCGGCCGTCCACCGGACGCCCCTGTCGGGCCGCCGCTTAATTTAGGCGTTACAAAGCAAGGGAGAGTGTGCAGTTATGATCGCCAGGGAATGGAAATGTCGAGTGCCTGAAGCCCACAGTGAAGGGTTCACGGGCTATCTTTACGAAACCGGTATCAAGGATTCTTCAGCAACTCCGGGGTTTCTCGGCGCGCAGATTTTCCGCCGCTCTCTGGCAGGCAAAGTTGAACTTACTCTCATCACATACTGGGATAAGCTGGAGGCCATCAAGGCGTTCGCTGGCGCAGACATTTCTCAGGCACGTTTGTACCCAGAAGATGAGATCTATGAGCTTGAGCCTGACCTTTCTGTACAGCACTATGAGGTCATTGAGCACCAGCTTTCACCAGTGCAGCGAGGGCAAACGGGTGATCTTGCTTTGTAACAAGTCAATCAAGTTCGTTCCGGCCTGCGGCCTCCACCGGACGTCCCTGTCGGGCCGCCGCTTATTTCAGCGTTAGCTGGTAGTGCTTTGGTCTTTTTTTGGTGGTTGGGTGCCAGTGGCCTTGGCCGAAAACGGGTGGCAAATCTGGTAGCGCGGTGGTGTTGCCAAGGCCCGCAAATTTGGCGTGTTGCTGGTAGCTCAATTGGTCAGCGGTGTTGGTAGTAACTTGAGTGTTCTGGTCGTGGGGCTGTCCGCCGGTAAACGGTTCCTTGCTTACCTGCTACTCTGACGTTCAGGTTCATTCACCGCATCGTTGGCGGTGATTTTATAAGCAGTGCATCACCGGGTTTTGGTGCAAAGGCAGCGGCGTAGGCTATCAAGTTGGTTGCCAGGGATTGGGCTTCATTGATGCCCCCAGCTAACCAGTCGCTGTAGTACGTTCCCGGCCCGAGGGCCGTCCACCGGACGCCACTGAAGTGGCGCCGCTAAGCTCAGCGTTAGCTTTCCGAGTTACCCATGAATAGTAGACACCTTCTATAGTTAGGGTGACCCCTAGCACGGAGGTGTTCTATGAGCCGCAAACAGACCCAAGCCTATACCGAAGAATTTCGTCGGGAAGCCGTTCGCAGAGCTGACCAACCGGATAACACAGCTGCGGCTGTGGCACGCGAACTGGGAATTCACCCGGGTCAGATTTACAACTGGCGTCAGCAGTTCAAGAGACTATCAGACAAGCAGTTTAATTCGGTTGGTGGCGTCGATTACTCCAAGGCTGAGAGCGAGGCCATGCGCAAGCTCAGGCGTGAAATGGATACCCTTAAGAAGGAGAACGAGTTCTTAAAAAAGGTGTCTGCGTACTTCGCGAAGTCCCAAGAGTGAAGTACGCGCTGATGGATCAGTTTCGTCAGTGGTATACCGTGCGGCTTATGTGCAGGGTGATGCAGGTCTCAGCCAGTGGCTATTATCGCTGGAAGCAGCGCCCTACAAGCTTAAAGGATCAACGAAGGGCGGAGATAGAGTCAGCCATCATGGAAACGTATGCCTGCTTCAAAGCGCGCTACGGAGCCCCTCGTATTGCCAGAGAATTAACCGAAACCGGCGTTCCTTGTTCGGTCAATTACGTGGCCAGGATCATGCGGGAGAAGTCTATTCGCGCTCGCAATGGCAAGGCATTTAAATACAGCCGTTCGTCAGAGGCAATGAACAATGTTGCCGATAACTTGCTGTGGCGTCAGTTTGCCGCTGAGCGTCCAAACCAGAAATGGACCACCGACATCACCTATATCTGGGTCAACGATCGATGGCTGTATCTGGCGACGGTGATGGATTTGTTCTCGCGGCAAATCGTTGGTTGGTCATTGGATACGAGCATGACGGAGCAGCTGATTACAGATGCCCTGAGCATGGCCTATGGACGCCGCGAGGTGGTTCCCGGTTTGATTGTGCATTCGGACCGAGGTGTTCAATACCGTTCAACGGGCTATCAGGATTATCTGCGCTCTTGGAACTGTGTGCCCAGCATGAGTCGGAAGGGAAATTGTTGGGATAATGCCCCCATGGAATCGTTCTTCAGCCGGCTCAAGGTTGAGTTGATCTACGCCGAGTGTTTCGATTCGATCAGGGCAGCCAAATCGGCTATCTTCGAGTACATCGAAGTGTTTTATAACCGGAAGAGAAGACACTCCGCCTTGGGCTATGTCAGCCCGGTGGAATATGAGCGCAGATGCGCATAACCGAGTGTCTACTTTTCGTGGGTAACACCAGCTTTCCTATGGAGGTACCGTGAGGTTTATATTTTTCTTACTGATTGTTCCTAGTCTATGTTTTGCTGACGACTACGTTTGGAAAGACGAATGTGATCGTGATCAACGAAGCATGAACAACTGCACGGGCGAGATGCTGGAGTTTTATGAAGACCAGCTTGATCATTTGTATTCGATTCAAATGAATCACCTTCAAACGGAAAGCAGGAAAATGCTGTTCAAAGAAGCGCAACTAGCGTGGAAAAGCTTCCGGGATAAAGACTGTTTGTATTCAGTGGGAAAGCGAGAAAATTCGGGCTCGATCTGGCCCGCTGCACGAAATGCTTGTCTTGCAGAGCGAACAAAGTCGAGGGTTGAGCAATTGGAGGCGTATGTGGCCTGCAGAGACAATGGTTGTCCATACTGAGCCTAACACATATAAGCCTTCTCTGAATCAATAGGCAATAGTCATTTTTTTGGCCGCGCTAGCGGCCAATCTAAATCCATGAGCGAGAACGCCTGCTTCGCTAGTCTCGTCGAGCTGTCAGGCACTTACAGCAAACACATATAGGGGCTCTCTTAGGTGGCTTCAGGCCACTGCCTGATCGGTCGTTCCATCAGTGGGTCAGGGGCACCAGACATTCATCGGTTAACCGGTCACTGGCGCTATTCAAGCGTCGGACTGCGTAGCTCCAGTTAGGTTCAGGCTCAGGACCGGTGTAAGCGCACTGGCTCATGGTATTAAAGCACGCCCACGGACTGGCTAATCAAGTCGCTCTGGCTTCGACATCGGTGACAGAAAACTGCTTTGGCATCGAGTGCCAGTCAGGGGACTCGCGGTCTTCACAGTCATCCTCTCTGATCCAGTTAGACATCATGCTCAGCCCGTGGCGTGACTAACCTTTCAGGAATCGTTGTTCATCGAATACCCTCTTGTCTTTGAGCATGAAGTAAGCCGCCCGCCCCAGTTTGTGGGCCAGCGCAGAAAGAGCTTTGGGTTTGTTCATGCGCTTCTGAAGTTTTTCGACATAGCGTTTGGCTTTATCGTTGTTGCGGATAAATAGAACCGCCGCTTCGGAGAAGGCCCACTTCAGATGGGCATTGCCAATTTTGTTGCCCTGAGTGCCATAGACCTTGCCAGCAGATTCCGCTTTGCACTTCACCAGGCGAGCGTAGGAGGCAAATTTCTGAACGGATTCGAAGCGTTGAATATCGCCGACTTCGTAAAGAATCGTCAGCGCGAGAATGCGGCCCACACCTGGAATGGTTTTCAGCACAGTAAGCGAGGCGGGGTCGTGTTGTTTGGCTTGCTGTTCCAGGTGCCATTCGAGTTTTTTGAGCTCGTGCTGATAGCTGTCGACGATAGCGAGATCCAGATCGACGTTCCGTTGAACGTCCGGATCGCTAAAAGCCGAGGCGAGCTGTAACCGACCGCCGGGGTTGTTGAGGTTGGCCTTGCTGGGCGGCAAGTTGTACTGACTCACGGTATTGACGACGTGGGCCTTGAGCATGGCGCCATGCTGGACGATGCGGGTGCGACGTCGCAACAAGTCACGTGTGGCACGCATCTTCTTGGGATAGACATAGGCCATAGGGAAATTACCACCACGCATGAGCATCGCAATCTTGAAAGAGTCGATGCGGTCATTCTTGGATTTGCCGCCATGAATGGCCTTCATGTAAAGCGCATGACCCAAGATAAAGTGGATGCCGTGTTCTTCACACAGATCCGAGATCCAGTACCAGCAGTGCATGCATTCAACGCCCACCACAAGGTCATCGTGAAAGGGTTCAAGCAGTGCCAGTAGCGGTTCCGGTCGGGCTTTGATTTCTTTGTGCAACAACACCTCGCCTTGTTGGTCGAGAATGCAGACATACAGGCTGCGAGCGTGCAGGTCGATTCCACAATAATGACGGTGAGTGCTATGGTAAAAGTTCATGAGTCTTCTCCCTTGTAGTGCTTGGTCGCCTTCCAGCTTAGCGGGTAACCGCCGGGCTGGGGAGAAGGCTCAATCAGTATCAAAACGCGTAAGGCGGACGCGTGAGACGCGCCGCTTCGCTCGGCGTTATGAGTATCCACACTCGTGAAGGGAGTCATCAGTGTTTGACGTAAAAACAACTCAGCATGTTCTGGCGGTCAGGGATCTTGAGGCGACCGAGGGGTACTTTCTCGACAAGCTTCGGTTCTCCGTCCGGTTCCGCGTGGACGGCTGGTCGTTCTTGAGTCTCGGCAGCTTTCATATCATGTTGGGGCATTGTCCGGATGAGCTTTCGGCACGTGATACGCATGACCACTCGTACTTCGCGTATGTGAACTGCGTGGGCATTGACGACCTCTATCGCGACTATCAGCAATCCGGCGCCGAGATTTTTCAGGCAATATCGGTTAAACCCTGGGGCTTACGTGAGTTTGGTGTAGCAACACCAGAGGGTCATCGAATCATGTTCGGAGAAGAGATTGAGCCATCAGGGAACTCATAACCAGACGGTCAACCGGACACCAAAAGCGTACCGCTTTTGGTTCCCTTCGCTGGCGCTCCGGCGCCGGTTACCTAAGCGTTAGCACCACAATACAGGAGTCTAGAAACTTGAGAAAAGTATTAATGAGTGCATGCCTCTTAGGGAAAAGGGTTCGATACGATGGTGGGAGCCTTTCGGTGAATGACCAGCTTATAGAGAGGTGGATATCTGAAGGCCGAATTGTTTCAGTTTGTCCCGAAGTTGAGGCTGGAATGAGTATCCCTAGGAAACCTGCAGAGATTTCCAAAGGAAGCGGGAGCAATGTATTAGACGGCGAAGCTGATGTTGTTGAAAATGGCGGGAATATTGTTACCGACGATTTTATTGCAGGTGCTTCAATAGCCCTAGAATTGTGCAAAAAGTTCAGCATTGAAATAGCTATACTGGCTGAATCTAGTCCTTCTTGCGGAAGTTCATTTGTCTATGACGGTAGCTTTTCGAGTAATCGAATTCCCGGCATGGGTGTTACAGCAGCGTTGCTACGCCGACATGGTATTCAAGTTTTTAGCCAACATGAAATAGCAGATGCTAACAAGGCCATCCACGCGACAAGCGCGTGATGGCGGCGTTATGTGGTGCCAACCGCGCTATGATCGCGGATTTTGAACAATATTTAATTACGGGTAGCCAGGAAGCTGCCCCTAAATAGAAAGGAACTCTGACCATGAGCAATTTGATTGCCGCCTGCGTCGGCGATATGCACGCTTGCCCGATCAAAGGGCACGGATCTTCCCCCATTATTCCAAACGGCTCAAGCATCCTTGTTGAAGGTAAGCCCATTGCCCGGGTAGGCGATGTCACCGGTTGCGGTGCGGTTATTACTCAAGGCTATCCGCTGGCGTTGGCTGATGGTATGCCGGTGGCGTATCTTGGCAGTCCCACCAGCCATGGCGGCTCTATTGTTAGCAGTAATTCACGGGTGCTTTTGGGTGTCGCCACCAACACCGCTCCGGTTGTGGATTTTGCCATGGCGGGTGCGCTCGATGACAAAGGCCAGCTTACCCCTACCGCCAAGGAGCTGCTCGATAAAGACCCGCAGGAATTTCTGCGCAAAGCTGCGCAGAAAGGCGCATTGATTGACGAAGGCATTTCGGACGAATCACCAGATGATTCGTCCGAAAAAGAGGATCGTCCCATAGTCCGGGTTGAAGCCGGCATCTTTTTCGATGGCACAGGCAATAACCGCGACAATACCCAAACGTATCAGCAGCAGATGGACGAGTGTCTGACGGCTAATGCAGCCGGAGCCATCTCGAAAGAAGAATGCAGCAGTGAACTGTCGCAGATTATGGGTGGTAGCTACCTCAATGCCGAAACCAATGTGTCCAAGCTTGAGAACCTGTATCAGAGAACAGGTGGTCAAGGCGAAAATGGCGAGACCATAGTGAGGCTTTCAACCTATGTGCCTGGTGTCGGTACAAAATCTGGTGATCCCGATGACGGTCCGAGCATGGGGCTTGGCCTTGGGGAGCAAGGCATATTGAAAAAAATCGAGGATGGCAGTAATGATTTCGCTTTCCGATTAAGCCGTACCGTCACCGAACCCATCGACGAACTAGTCCTCGACGTGTTTGGATTCAGCCGTGGAGCAGCAACCGCTCAGCATTTCGTTAGCCGGGAGATTTATGACACCACCGGCTCTTTACATGGCGAGTATAAAGGTAGATTGGTTAAGGCCTTCGAGCGGGAGGGAATTCCCTGGCCGAACAAGGTTACGGTCCGTTTTCTAGGGCTATTTGACACCGTTGCTGCGGTTGCCGACCTGGATAACCTTGATTTCTCTGCCCACGATGCCGATACGGGGCGCATCAACGTTAACGTACAGCCGGAGCATGTCGAGCGAACCGTGCAATTTGTTGCCCGGGATGAACGCCGACACAACTTTTCGCTGAACAGCCTGCGAAATGAATCCGGAAACTTACCCGAACATTTCAGTGAATGGATGTTGCCGGGTGCTCATTCTGATATTGGCGGTGGTTACCCGGATCGTTTTCAGGAGCGTATCGAAGTTCGCTCGCCCCTCGTGGTAAAAGGAAAGGATCGCCGTAATCCCGAAGCGAGTTTTGAGTTCTCTCGCATGCTGCAGGAGCGCGCACTGATTAAAAACGAGGGCTGGATTGGGCCACTGAATCCGCCGGCCACGCTGGAGATAGAACAAGAGCGCCAACGTGGTTTGTCCGGGGGAGACGTCACGCTTCGTCTGTGGCTGGATCGAGAAGTCCGGGGCGAATATTCCCGCATCCCGCTTTACCTGATGCACAAGTTGGCGGTTGATGCAGGTGTACCTTTCGATGTAATTGATCCTGAAGACTCGTCACTTTCTCTTCCAGATGAGTTAATAACCGTCGCAAGAAACCTCGCCGCCCACGTATGGCATGGCAGCGAATTGCTGATGACCCCAGAATCCAGGGCGATGCTGAAGCAACGCTATATTCACCATTCCGATCATTACCTGAGACTTGGGCCGCTATATCCTTTCCAGCCGGCCAAATATGGTCGACGTGTTGTCCATCCAAACAAGACCAAGTGAGCCGCCATGAAGATGCAAAGCCTTGTACTCACTGTATGCCTACTTATGCTGTCAGGGTGCTCGGAGCAGACAGCCTCCGAAGGATCAAAGCCAGGTCCCAACTCGACTTATCGGAGTATCGGTGTTGTGGCACCCAGGCATTACGATGTCTGGGTGGACAAGTTTTATATTGAGTCCTTGTCAGAGGATATAGGTTGGCGTCGTCCATTTGGGATTGTCTCTTGTTGCTGGAAAAGCGCTCCGTTGTCCGGCGCTGAATGGCAAACCACCCCTGAACTGTTCCTGATACGTTGGTTCTCATTCGCAGAGCAGCAGTCCTACGAGGCTGTGATCAAGCTGGAAAATCCAGACGAGATTGTAGAGAAAATGAAAGAGCCCGCACCGTTTGAAAGCTTTGGTGAGATTGCTGTTCGGCCTCGGGACACGCTTGTGCTGGGGTTGGCACCCGGCGGTACTGTGGTGCTCTGGATCATGAATCGTGGGGAAAATGCCATTGAGGTTGGGCGATATCAGGCAAAACCTTATGATCATAAAAAAGAAGGAGAGAGCTATACTCGCCGAACGGAAAGTTACCTCGAAAGAGAGGGAAACTTTCTGCAACAAAATGGAATACGGTACGAAGGTTGGTGAGTTCCTCAGACCAACGAGGCAGGCACCACATAACCATGCCATGCACCGGATGCCAAACCCTCCGCTTCGCTACGGTTTTGTCACCGGTGATAGCGGGCGTTATGCAGGGCGTTCGTCTTGACGCACGTACGTAAAGGCGTACAATCGGTTAAAAGTTAAACACGCAAGAGGTGCGTCATGACCGGAATCACAGCAACTGAGGCGCGCAGCAACCTTTATCGATTGATCGACGAAACTGCCGAGTCCCACCAACCAATCATCATCATGGGTAAACGAAACAGGGCCGTCTTGGTGTCCGAAGAAGATTGGTCTGCAATTCAGGAAACACTGTACCTATTGTCGGTACCGGGCATGCGGGAGTCTATTCGTGAGGGGATGGATACCCCCGTGGATGAATGCGATGAGGAGCTGGACTGGTGACATGGAAGTTGGTCTATACAAAGCAAGCCCAGAAAGATGCAAAGAAGTTGGCCTCCAGCGGCCTCAAGCCACAAGCCCAGGGACTATTAGCGCTGATAGCGGAAGACCCATACCGTAAGCCGCCTCCATTTGAGAAGCTCATTGGTGATCTTGCGGGGGCCTATTCACGCCGCATCAATATTCAGCATCGTCTGGTCTACCAAGTGCTCGATGACGAGCGAGTGGTGAAAGTTCTCAGGCTCTGGAGCTACTACGAGTAATGCATAACCAACCGCTGTTGCCGGACAATTTTTCCACCGCTTTGCGGCTGCAAAATTGCCGCCAAGCTTCGCGTTAAATACCAGTGATTGCAAGATCCAGAGCTCCAACAATCTGGTCCCTGAAGTGCGATAGGGAGCCAATTGGATTTTTCAGCTGTTTTTCAGGCACTGAAGAAATTTGAGGTGTCAGCAACAGCAGTTCCTGGTCCGCAACGGTTATTTCTGGTGTGAGGCCTCGCATGGCTTGGCCGCCGAATGCCGAACGCTTGCCCAGTGGAATAACGGTACGAGT
Organism: uncultured Marinobacter sp.; assembly: GCF_947488835.1. Lineage (GTDB taxonomy): Bacteria > Pseudomonadota > Gammaproteobacteria > Pseudomonadales > Oleiphilaceae > Marinobacter. The sequence goes on from NZ_CANLBK010000004.1 coordinate 14,417, forward strand.
TACGAGACCTTTCAGAAGAGGGCTTTGAACATCCACTAAGTACGCATAATACGTCTCACTGATTTTGCTCGGGTTTTGGTAAACGTCGAACTGAGCCATCAAAACTCCCGAAATTCGTCCCCGAAACAGCCGTGCTGTTCGACGAACTCGTTGTAGCGTTTGATTGCTGTCCGGTTTTCCTCTACCCATTGGTCAGCCTTGTGCTTTGCTAATTCTTCTTTCAATGCTCGCTCAAGGGTCGCCGACAGGTTAATGTTCAGAGCGCGTGTCTTTTTCAGCAAGTCGCTGTTAACCGACAAATTTGCGGCTTTTTTTGGGACGGTTGTGTTGTATAGATCGGCCATTATAGCCTCCAGTTGCAGTAACTCACTTAGCAATAGGTTATGCGCATTCAACTGTATTTAACCAGAGGCTGTTGTCGTACGCGCCTACGCTACGCTCAGGCACGCTGCAAAGCCGAGCGTTAATTTTCAAGGAAGCATCGTGCAAGAATCGCGAAAGCTGATAGATTATCTGATAGAGAGACCGAAGCCGAAGGGCATAGACGTGCTTTGTGGCCTGAAGCATTTCGCGATCATCACTTACGCTGTTCCAGCGGAGAGGTTCAAAGGGATATTCCCTGACCGATTTCAACTCGATGTAGTAGAAATGGACGGTCAAGCTATGGGTTTAATATCAGTAGTCCCTTTTATTGATGTCGATTTCACTTCAGCTGTGTTCCCGTTCCCAAAATTTACTATGGGGCAGACAAACTATCGTATTTATATAATCGATACTGAGACTCGTGAACGTTGCGTATGGTTCCTTGGCACAACGCTTGATTCGTGGGCTTTAGCGGTCCCAAGATATCTATGGAATTTGCCGTGGCATGCCGGAAAAGTACATTTCGATTGTTACTTAAATGAATCAACCGGATTGTATGAAAAGTACCGCATGGAAACATCATCCAAGTGGGCTGAAGCTTCAGCTGAATTGGTTCAATCGGAATCCGACGAGTTAGAGTTTCCTGGTTTTCCTGATGTTGAGTCGGCACTGGTTTATCTCACACACCCGCTTGCTGGTTTCTATTATCGAAGAGACAAAAAGCTAGGTACATATCGGGTGTGGCACAAAGAGCTTAAGGTTAAGCCAGCTAAACTAAAGTCGGCTAATTTCAAGCTTTTGTCTGATCTGGGCATCGTTGAAGCAGGAGAGCAAAGCGCTCCTTATAGCGTTCTAATAGAACCAATAAACGAATTTACCATCTACCTGCCACCTAGCGTTGTCGGGTGAAAATTTAACAAGCTCGCCGCTTTTGGTTCCCTTCGCTGGTGCTACGGTGCCGGCTACCTGAGCGCTATCCAGGAAAATAAATTAAGTCTATCTATATCCTATATCGTTGAAAACGCGGGGTGGGCCAAGTAAATACAAAGAGACGTGGGTTGAGCACGAGCTTCCCTTGGAGCAATACAGGAAACTCATTGATGCATAATCTGGGGCTCAAGCCGCCCGTGAAATCTTCGCATTGTCTGACGTGTGAATATAATATCTAACCTTTGGAACAATTGAATGAAAGTGCTAATTTGGATTGGAGTTGCATTTTTAGTTATATTTATAGTTTGTGCTGTTGTATTTGCTGCTTTTTCATTTTATGTCAGTAATCCAGGTACATATAACGCTATCGCTTATGACAGTAAAGTCAGTAATCAATATTACATGCGTGACAACAAAGTAATTTATGTTATGGATGGCAACTTCTTTCAAGTTGGGGGTGCAGACATTGAGGGAGCGGATCCTGACACTTTTGAGGTGATTGATCAGTCCTACGCAAAGGACATAAATAAGGTCTATTACGACGGAAAAGCTGTTGAAGGGGCTAACCCCAGCTCAGTAGAGTTTGTTGAATCAGAGTTTGAAAAAAACAGTGCTAATTCAGGCTACCTTATTAGTAATGGTAAGGTTTTCTGCTATGGAGAGGTCATTGATGGAGCCGATCCAGCGTCTTTCTCTTACCTTACTGGCTCATACGCCATGGATAAGAATTACCTATATTATTACATCGACATAAAAATACCACGTAAAGTGACCCCTGCAGTAATTCCTGATGCTAACGATAGATACATCAGGTATGGTGAACAAGTACTTTATAATGGCGAGGTCATTAGTGGAGAAGCTGGCAGCTTTAAACCTATCAACGACGAATATGCGAAGGACGATTTTCGTGTTTATTCTCATGGTAAGGTAGTTGAAGGCATGGTGCCTGATGGGTTTACTGTTATTTCTCCATATTACAGGAAAGATAAGAATCAGGCTTATTACTTTAATTTTCCTATTCCGGAAAGTGATCCGGAGACCTTTAAAGTGTTCAATGATGCCATTTCAAAGGATAGGAATAATATATATTACAATGGGAATATCGTTGAAAATAAAAAGCCATCGGAGATAAGTCGATCCGACGCAGATGAACTGCAAAAGCTATGGAAGTGGAGATCACTCCATTTAGACGAGAAATTGGTGATTCTGGTTCCGAGTGATGATGTTGAAGACATTACCAACGACTTCTATGCTTATAACAACGATGTCTATTCGAGGACTGAAAAGCTGGCAGGCGTTAAGCCTGAAGATGTCGTCGTTCTGGATCAGAGCGACAAAGCATTTACCCGCATAGGAAAACAAGTTTTTTACTATGGCACAGCTATTTCTGGTGCAGATCCAGAGACCTTCACTGTTGTTTCAGACCGCTTTTCAAAAGACGCCAACCATGTGTTTTGGGCTGAGCACAGAGTTCTAGATGCACATCCATCAACTTTTAAATATAAAAATAATTTATATGCGGTCGAAAATGGTGGGGGTGGGTATAATTTAAAATTAGATGAAAACTAGTCTGGTGTTGAGCGGTTTTATTTGCGTTTATTTATGTCTTGGCTAATTTTTATACTAATTTATTTTTCCATTAAAGCTTGGAGGAACATTATCACTGTTTCATTGCACCGCTTGTACTCCTTCCGTCGTTGTCCTTACGCTATGCGCGCTCGCCTCGGAATCTTGTTTGCCCAGATGAAGGTGGAGCTGCGCGAGATAGTGCTGAAATATAAGCCGGCGCAGATGTTGGCGATCAGCCCAAAAGGCACGGTTCCCGTTCTGGAGCTGGCAGCAGGTGACAGCTCTACCCGGCCTGTTATTGAGGAAAGCCGGGAAATTCTCGAATGGGCATTGCAGCAGAATGATCCGCAAGGTTTGTTAAGCACCGATTTGGTATCTGCGAACGCCCTGATCGACCGGAACGATAACGAATTCAAACACTGGCTGGATCGCTATAAGTACGCTGACCGCCATCCGGAGCTGAGCCAGCTGGAATACCGGCAGCAGGGCGAGGTGTTTTTGCAGGCGTTAGAGAATCTATTGGCCAAGAACACGTATCTGCTGGGTGATAGCATCAGTATCGCAGATATTGGCATCATGCCTTTTGTACGCCAGTTCGCCCATGTAGACCGGGACGTTTTTTACAGCCTGCCTTATCCAAATCTGCAGCAATGGCTGAGGAGCTGGCTGGAACACCCGCTATTCCAGCAGGCCATGGTCAAGTTTCAGCCCTGGCAGGAAGGCGATGAATTAGTGATATTTCCAAGCGACACCCCCAAAGGAGGATAAGCGTAAGATGAACACAGCCCCTGAATCCTATCCCATTGGAACCCCCGGCACGCCTTGGGGCGCCGAGGAACGCGCCCAGTGGTTGTCCCGGCAGAGCCAACAACGCAGCTATGAAGCCGAGGTGTTGAGTGTGATCGAAGGCTTGCGCTCGCGCTTCGATGTGGAAGAGTACGGTCGCTTGGACTACGGCACTGAGACATATCCCCTGATGGCGATCCGAAGCCGCGACTGGCGTGATGATTTGCCAGTTGTCCTGATTACCGGCGGGGTGCATGGCTATGAAACCAGCGGTGTGCATGGCGCGCTGCAGTTTGTGGATCAGCATGGGGAAGATTACGCGGGTCGCATCAACTTGCTGGTCGCCCCTTGTGTTAGCCCTTGGGCATACGAGCGTATCCATCGCTGGAACGCGAATGCCATCGACCCGAATCGCTCCTTCCATCAGAACAGCGCAGCAGGGGAGTCGGCGGCGCTCATGCGACTGGTTGTGCCGATCCGTGATCGTGTGATAGTGCACTTGGACCTGCACGAGACGACTGACACCGACGAAAGTGAGTTTCGCCCTGCATTGGCCGCCCGGGATGGCAAACCATTTGAGCCGGGTGAGATTCCCGATGGCTTCTATCTGGTGGATGACAGCGAGAACCCGCAGCCTGAATTCCAGCAGGCGTTGATCAAGGCGGTGGAGCAGGTTACCCATATCGCTCCGGCTGATGACAAAGGCGAGATGTTCGGCTCGCCAGTGGTCGCACGGGGCGTTATTCAGTACCCGCTCGCGCAACTGGGTTTGTGCGCCAGTATCACCAGCGCAGCTTACAAAACCACCACTGAGGTCTATCCCGACAGCGCCGGTGTGACTCCTGAGCAATGCAATGCCGCGCAGGTTGCGGCGGTGTGTGCGGGGATTGATTACGCGCTGGCTGCCAGTGATCACAAGTCGCAAGGCTAGGAACTGATGCGAGTTTCTGAAGTTTTCCTGGTGTTCTTGAAGCTCGGCCTGACGTCTTTCGGTGGGCCAGTTGCACACTTGGGTTACTTCAGAACGGAGATAGTTGAGCGTCGCCGCTGGCTGAGTGATGAGCAATTCGGGCAGTTGCTTGCCATCAGCCAGTTCCTGCCGGGCCCGGCCAGTAGCCAGCTAGGGTTTGCGCTTGGTTTGCTTCGCGCCGGCTCGTGGGGCGCACTTGCGGCCTTTGTTGGGTTCACCTTGCCATCGGCGCTTCTGCTGGTGGCGTTTGCCGCTGCGTTGCCGTTGCTCTCCGGTGCTGTCGGAGAGGCCGCAATACACGGTTTAAAGCTTGTCGCTTGTGCGGTGGTTGCCGATGCCGTTCTAGGCATGTCCAAGAAGTTGTGCCCAGACACGCCGAGAAGGGCTATTGCCGTGTTATCTGCGGCAGCGTTACTGGTTGCATCTTCGGCATTTTCCCAACTTGCCGTGGTGATAGTGGCTGGCGTTGTTGGTGTTTTTTATCTCCGTGGAGTATCCACACCAAAGAGTGATAGCGGGTTTTTGATTTCCTACGGCCCTCGGACCGGCGGGGCTCTGCTGGCGACCTTCGGTGGCCTTCTGCTTGGCTTACCATTTATTGCAACGGGCGAACCGGTTTATGCATCAGTGGCAGAGGCGTTCTATCGGGCGGGTGCATTGGTATTTGGCGGTGGGCATGTTGTGTTGCCCTTGCTTCAGGATTCGGTTGTTTCCACGGCTTGGGTAGCACCTGAGCAATTCCTGGCTGGCTACGGTGCCGCCCAGGCGGTTCCCGGCCCCATGTTCTCTTTCTCAGCCTACCTAGGTGCAGTTATTTCACCTGAAGAGAGCACCTACCTTATGGCCGCCACGGCGTTGGTCTTCATGTTTCTCCCTGGCTTTCTTTTGATGGCTGGAGTTCTACCCTTCTGGAGTGCCGTTTCAAACAATCCGACAGCGGGCCGAGCCATTGCCGGAGTCAACGCAGCCGTTGTTGGCCTCTTGGCCGCAGCCCTTTATAACCCTATCTTCACTAGTGGAATAACCAGCCTGGCAGACTTGGCCATTGCGGTGGTCGCATTCGCTCTGCTTGTTGTGTGGCGAGTATCCCCGCTCATGGTGGTGCTTTGGTGCGTGATCGCAAGTGTCTCGCAGGTATGGCGTTAGCTGAGGCCGGTTTGAAACTCAGCAGTGGCCTTGAGTAATTTTTCCAAAACCTGATTCTGGCTTTTGTGTTCGCCTTGGATAACCACGTCGGCGTAGCGGGTGTATAACTCATATCGCTCTGCAAACAAGTCTTCCAGTGATTGGTCCGGGCGCTTTGAAATGCCCCGCAGGCTGAAGTCGCCGATGCGCTGGCGCACCGCTGCGAGTGAGATGTCCAGGAATACGACGATGCTGTTTTGCTTGAGGTGCCGCATTGCGCGGTCGCTGTATACGGCGCTGCCGCCGGTCGCAATAACCTGGCCACTCACATCCAGATTGCACAACACCTGCTCTTCTATACTGCGCAACGCCTTGTAGCCTTCGCCATCAACAATGGCTTGCAACGTTGTGCCAGAGTGGGATTGAATCAGTAGATCTGTATCCACAAACCCCAAGGCCGCCATCTTGGCCAGGAGAACGCCCAGGGTACTTTTGCCCGAGCCGGGCATTCCTATCAAAACAACATTATTCAGCGGCGAAAGCACAGTAAACCTTATCAGCTCATGGGTTGGCGGCTTGAGGGTAAACACACACTCGGGTTGACCCCAAGCCTGCTGGATTAGTTCCCTAGAACATTGGTATCACTTTTCTTGGATTTTTTGGCCGCCTTCTTCTCTTTTGCCGTTAAAAGCGGTTTCTTTTTCGTTTCCTTTTTTTTATCTTGCCCTTTACTCATCATACCTACCTCAATAATCAATGCACCGCCATCAGTGCAAGCTGCCATGCAGCATCAATCAGTATGGCCCCAATGCTGGACAGCGGAAAGTCATTGTTGTTCTTTGCGGTCTGATAGTGGATTTATCCACTAATTCACAGTCTCATCTACACTGTGAGTTGAAATTGTGTCAGGCTCACGGGCCAATTTTTCAGGCAAGGACGTATAGCCCGAATGACTAAGAAGAAAAACCCGAACCTTTGGCATCCGCGCTTTTGGCTTTCGTGGGCGATTGTATTCCTGCTTTATTTGCTGTCTTTGTTACCAATGGCCTCTAAGCAGCGCTTTGGTGCGCGCCTGGGTCGATTTTTGAGTCGCAAGCTCAGATCACGAGCTCGGGTCGCCGACCGGAATCTCGAAGTCTGTTTTCCTGACTTGGATGAGGCTGCCCGCAAACAGCTGGTGGAGGACAACTTCATTGCCTGCACCCGTGGTTTTCTGGAAAGCACTCATGCCTGGTGGCGTGATATGTCTCCCTATTATGAAATGACCGACGTGCAGGGGTTGGAGCATCTCAGGGAAGCCCAAGAGAAGGGCAGGGGTGTATTACTGATCGGGGGCCATTACAGCATTTTTGATTTTGCCTTGCCTCTGCTGGCCCAGCACTTGAAGAAGCCCGGATATGTCTATCGTCCTAATAATAATCCGGTTATAGATCGCATGATTGAAAATGGCCGCCGCCGTCACTTTGGTATTCGGCCATTTACCAAGCGCGAGTTGCGGCCCATGGTGGGTTTTCTGAAAAAGGGAGGCGAAGTCTGGTTTGCCTGCGATCAAGACTTCGGCCACAAAACCGAGCTGTATGTGCCATTTTTTGGAGTGGAAACCGGGTGCATTACATCCCCGAGCTACATTGCCAAGGTGTCGGGTGCCTCGGTTATTTGCGTAAGCCATCTGCGGATGCCTGATGGGCGTTATTGCGTGGTGTTCTCTCCAATACAGGAAGGGTTTGGGGTCGATAGCCGAAAGGATACGGAGGTGTGGAATCGATACATTGAAGACACCGTTCGCGAACTGCCTGATCAGTATCTGTGGCTGCACAAGCGCTTTAAATCACGCCCGGAGGGCGCGGACAAGATTTACTAGAAGTAAACCGTCAGGCGACCGGTTAATCTGGGATCTTTGCCCAAGTGCTCAGACTCCGCAGTCAGTGGCTTGCCTAATTCCATATAGGCTGAAATCTCACGGGTCAGCATTCTAAGCCCGATGCCAGACGCCGCGCCGGAGCTGTTTTCACTGGTTTCATTCTCGTGCGCGGTGGCGATGCCATAGTAAATATAGGGCACCCAGCGCGCGCCCTGAATCCAGAGGTCACTGTTGTACCCCCGCCTTAGCTCAAGCTTTGAGCCAATGCCCGAATCGCCGCTGAATTCTCCCGGTTCGTAGGCTCGGGCGAATTGACTTCCACCGACTGAAAAGCGCTGTGAATAAGGAAGATTATCGTCAGAGTACTGGCCAGCAACATCCAGTTTCAGCGAAAAGTCAGCGGGTAATCCATACCAGAACGTGTAGCGCGCATCGATAATCTGGAAGTCGAGATCAAGGGCATCGTTGGCCCCGGTTCCGCTGCGCTCGGCGCCAAGAGCGTCAACGCCAACCCGGCCTGCAAGTCCAAACCGGGACGTGCTGTTTACACCCTTCACATACGCAAGAGCGCGTGCATTCGCCATGCGAAGCCGCTCATCAACTTCGGTTTCAGAACCCCTTTCCCGCGTGTAGTCCCGAAGAATGAGGCTGCCATCAAGAGCCAGAGACAGGTCGTTGGACTCAATGAGCTCGTGTCGCCACATTAGTCTTGCCCAAATACGTCGGTACACTCTGCTCGGGCTGGCGTTATTATCCTGAGGTACGGCACGGGACGCGCTGATATCGGCATAAACAGTATCGCGTTCGGAGGAGGGGAGAGATAAGCCCGCGCCCATATTGCGATAGCCCCCCGATTCGATTGTATGAAGGCCAGATAGGTAAACCTCGTTGAGGCCTGCTCCGGGGCCGATAACACTCACCTTGCCGGCAACCATGTGTTGACCCAGGCTTTGGCTGCCCTCCGCACTGTAAGTAAGCTCGCCCCGGACTTGGGGAGCAATGGTGAAGGTAACCCTATGACGCCCCGGAGCTGTTTCGACAATGTTTGTATCCAGGCCCACACCGATGCCTTGCTCAAGGGCACGGGCGAATCTGTCGATATCCTTTCGTGAAACCGATGGCCGCTCAAACAACGGAGTTAAACGTTCGCGAACAGCAGATTGCTGACCAGAAGAGCCTCCGGCGACTTGAACGTCGTCGACCTGAGGCTCTTCAACGAGCACTAAGAGGATGTTTTCGCTATCGGGATGGTCCGTAATGCTAACGGCTGGTGCGAGGTAGCCCTGGCTGATGTAGTAGTCGCGAGTTCGTGTGGCCAGGCGAGTTTTCAGGCCTGTGTCTGGAGTTTTACCGAGGCTTTCCGTATACAGAGGAAGCAATTGCGCAGGACCAAACACAGACACGCCGTCGAAAACGACCGCGCCTGTAGTTCGCTCCTGCGCCGATGCGCATACGGCAGGCAGGCAGAGAGCCATTAGGAAGATGATACAACTCGTTACACTTGCATGCACAGCGTTTGCCGTTTGTCCGTCTAATATGTACAGAGGTTAGCCTTTAAAGATATAAAATGTTGTAAAACATTGTTTAAAAGTTTAAGCCAGAACAGCGTCATCCGTTACAGTGCAATTATTGATCAAGCGGGAGTGAAAAAAATGCGCGCCTATAGCAGTGGTGCCCAGCACAGCGTTCTTCGGTTTTTCCTGGTCTGTTGCGCTTTGTTGTTTGCAACGGTGTCTGTATCTGCAGAGCAGATACGCGTTGAGGAAGTCTCAGGACATGTGCAGTTTCGTGCTAATGAAAGTGAAGCCTGGAAAGACGCTTCCGCAGGAATGTCTGTGGTTGCCCCTGTGGAGTTTCAGACGTTGGCAGGTGGCTCTGGATTACTGAGCCAATCCGGTTCCGAGTTCGAACTCAAAGCGGGTTCTCACATCACTTTGCAATCTGATGGTGCGTCGTCGGGCGGACTGGTTTCGAGGGTCAAGCAGTGGTTCGGTACGGTTTTCTATCATATCGAGCGCCAGCCTGATCAGTTCAGTGTGGAAACGCCGTTTATGGTTTCAACGGTGAAAGGTACTCGCTTCGTTATCGTGTCTACCAAGACCTCTTCCATTGTTACTTTGACGGAAGGGTCTTTGGAGGTGCTAGACATTGCCAGCGGCGAAACCTTGATGCTGGCGCCTGGTGATGTGGCCGGAATTAGCGCCGAGCAGGCGGGCATTCAGTCTCTCAACCAAACGACGTCGACTACCCCTGCCGGTTCCGGGGCAGGCAGTATACCGCAAGCTATGGAAGGTGAGCCGGCCAGTTTTGAGAGCCAGTTGGAGGAAATCGCCGAAGTGACCTCTGAGCAGGCGGCCGTGGTAGCAGGCAGCGATCAAGGTGATGAAGATCAGGGCAACGGCAACGGCAACGGCAACGGCAACGGTCATGGTCATGGTCATGGCCACGGGAATGGTCATGGAAACGGTCACGGAAATGGCCACGGAAATGGGCATGATCACGACGATGACGATGACGATGACGATGATTGATGAGTATGCCTGCTGAGACAGGTTTCTTTTCCAGTTTACGCCCGGCCAGCAAGGTTGTTCTCTCCGCCTTGCTGGCCGCCGTCGTTTTCGCTTTACTTTCGTGGCCAGGTTTGCTGGAGCGCGCGGAGGCGGGGCTTCGCGATCGCATTGTTGGCTTAATGGTAGAAGAGCAGGCCAGTAACCTGCTGATTCTTGAAATTGATTCTGCAAGCATTGAGGCCATTGGGCAGTGGCCCTGGCCTCGGAACGTGTATGCCTCTGCCATCAACGCACTCAGTGATGCGGGCATTCGCTCGTTGATGATTGATGTGGACTTCAGCGCCTCATCAAGTCTGGGCGGAGACGCAGAGATAGAAAGCGCTATCCAGTCGATTTCCGCCACAACTCCCACATACCTTCCGGTTTTTGTTCAGCGTCGCAGTCAGGTGGATTCAGAACTTATGATACGGCGCCCACTTCAGGGCCTCGCTGATAGCGTTGAGCTGGTTTCTGTAAACATGTATCCGGCAGCTGACGGTTTGGTGCGGTTTCTTTCTGTGGGCTTTGCCTGGCAGGACATGTTTTATCAGGGTGCATGGAATGCCCTGGCGGAACAGCCCGATGCAGGCACCTGGATTGATTACACCATTTCGCCAAAGTCCTTTCGCTACGTTAGTTTCATTGATCTTCTTGAGGGGCGGGTGTCAAAACACGTGTTGTTTGGCCGGGATGTGATCATTGGATCCACAGCCGTGGAACTGGGCGATAATCTGGCCACGCCAATCTACAAAATGCTTCCTGGTGCCGTTATTCAAGCACTGGGCGCTCAAACCCTTAGAAATGGTGGCCTGCATGCGGCCACTCCTTTGGTTGGGTTTATCATTCTTGCGCTTTTCTGGCTCGGCGCGACAGTGGTATTCAGTCGTTGCACATGGCAGCGGGGCCTACAGGTCCTTGGCTTGCTAATCATTATTTGGCTTGGTGTTTTTGCGTTTATATACACAGAAGCTAACTTACTTTTTGACGTGTTCAAGCCTTTGCTCCTGAGCGCCATCGTTTATGTGGCGATTAGTCTCGCTCGGCTCGACAGCGCCACTCTGGAGCGTCTCTGGCTGCAAATCAGCCTCAGGGATAACGAAGCATTACTCGATCGCATTGTTGCCACTACCAATGATTATATTCTATGCGTGGACCGCAATGGCTTGATTACCAAGTCTAATCAGGCAATTCGTACGCTTTGCGATATCTCGGAAAGTGATATGCAGAATTCCTCTCTGAGTGATGTTCTTCCTGATGCCCGGCACGGGCTGTTGATGCTGCCCGATGCACCGTTTGATACCTATCTGGTTACCCGTTCGGGCAAACACATTCCTGCACAGGCGACGGTTAGCCGGGTGGCGACATCCAGCGATGCCATTTTTACCGTTGTGCTTCGAGACATGAGTGAGCGCGTTGCGCGGGAGCGTGACCTGGAATATCGCGCTGCGTACGACAGTCTTACGGGTCTGCTCAATCGGTCGTCATTTTTTGAGAAAGTTAATGAAACCCTGGATCGAAACCAGCTTGGTTGCCTGATCTGTATTGATATTGATTACTTTCGGGAAGTAAACGATACATACGGCCACCTGGCTGGTGACCAGTTGCTCAAAGCGGTGGCACAAAATATTGAAACCTTTGTTGGGAAACTTGGGCATTGTGCGCGGATTGGTGGTGATGGTTTTGCACTGTGGTTGCCGGGTCTGCGTTTTTCGGCGGGCGGTAATCAGTTCTGTGAGCAGCTCCTGGAGCATGTTGAGCAACCACTTACGCTCGCCATTACTGGTGAAGTCCCGCTGCAGGTATCAGCAACTGCCGGCGCCGCGGAGACTGGAAGCGGTGACGGCTTAGGCTATCAAGCGGCTGATGATAATTCTGCTAACCCGGCTGAAGCTCTGCTGCTTCAGGCAACGGATGCCATGCGAATCGGGAAGCGGGAAGGGGTAGCTGTTCGATGCTATAGCAAAAGTGACAGCCAGGCAGCTTTGCACAGGCTTGAGCTGGTGCCGGCTATTCGCACCCATATTAAGAACGATGCTTTCTATCTGGTATATCAGCCCAAACTGGATCTCACTACCCTGGCACCGTTTGGCTGTGAGGCCCTCCTGCGCTGGCCGCAGAGTGCCGGTGAGGTTGTTCCTGTGACCAAGCTAATTGAAGTGGCTGAAACCTCCCGGCAAATTGCACCATTAACACGCTGGGTGGTGGAGGCCCTTCTTGTCCAGGAAGCTGAGTGGGAGAAAAAGGAGTGGCCGCGCAATTTGGCGCTGAATTTATCTGCGCGCCTTTTCCAGGATCGCAATTTCATTGCCGGCCTCAAAGATTTGCTGAGCTCAAGCAGCGGCTATTTCAATATTGAATGTGAGATAACGGAGACCGCTTTGCTGGGAGATAAAGATCGAGCCCAGGCAATGATCAACGATTTGGTGGACAGCGGCGTGACGATCGCTATCGATGATTTCGGTACTGGCTACTCCTCGTTTGCGTATCTCCAGAGCCTACGGGCTTCTGTTCTCAAGATTGACCGCACCTTCGTGTCTAATCTGCAGCAGTCTCCCGGCAATCAGGCTATCGTGCGATCAACAATTAATTTGGCTCATGAGTTGGGCATGCAGGTGGTGGCTGAAGGCGTTGAGACTATCGGAGATGAGCAGTTTCTCCGGGCTCATGGCTGTGATCTCGTGCAAGGCTACCTATATGCCAAACCGCTTACGTTGCCGGATTATGATGATTGGTTAGCTGCCCGCAAAAGCAAGTTCCCTCTTGCTCAAAGGCCTATCTGACTCGCTCCAGTTTTCAGTTTGTCGTCTCAGTCGTCATTGATCACTTCATGCTGAAAGCGGCCGAGCACCGACAGAATAACTAATGCCATCAAGGTCACCATACCTGCCAGCGCGAAGATTCCCAGGCCGCAAGCCACGCCAATAGCACCTGAAATCCAGATAGAAGCACCGGTGGTAATGCCCTGAATGCTGCCCCGGCTTTGGATAATGCTACCTGCCCCAAGAAATCCAATGCCGCCGACAACGCCTTCCACAATCCGGGTTGGGTCAATTCTCGCGGAAGGATCCCCTTCTGCCGTCGCAAAAAGTATATGCATGCCCATGATGATAAAAGCAGAAGCCCCCAGCGACACAAGCATATGAGAGCGCAACCCCGCGGCCTTGCCTCTGAACTCTCGCTCCAATCCTAAAAGGAGGGCCAGCCCGGCGGCGGCAAGGAGCCGAATGAACATATCCAGTATTGGAATTTCTGTATCGAACATGGGGTGCCTCCCGTCTATTTTCCCAGTAGCTCACCGACTGGGCGCAGGTTCACAACGTGGTCACATAAAGACTTTATAATCATGAGTATAGGCGTCGCTATGATCAAGCCAACAGGCCCCCAGAGCCAGCCCCAGAACAGAAGGCCAATAAAGATCGCTACAGCATTGAGGCTGGAAATCTGGCTGGTCAACCAAGGTGTCAAAAGGTATCCCTGAACACTGGTGATCGCCAAGGATGTACCGGCGACGATAATGGCCATGTCCATTTCACCAAACTGAATAAACGCCGCAAAACCGGTACCAATGACGACCAGAAAAGGCCCAAGGTAGGGTATAGCGCTAGCGATACCGGCAACTGCCCCCCACAGCATGGCCTGCTCCACGCCGAGTGCCAGAAATGCCACCCAAGTGACCAGGCCTACAAACAGCGCACCGAGCAACATCACGAAAAGAAATCGCCGAACCTGGTGGTGGAAGTCGACCATGATCCGGGCGGCTTTGCGCATTCTCCCGAATGTTGGGCCTGAGAGTTTCACGATTTTGCGTTTGTATAGCGACCCTGCCGCGAGTATGAAGTACACCAACAGCAACACGGAGAAGCACTGTGAGATCAGCACCAGTGCAGCGGGTGATCCCCTCAGCACGTATTGTTGAATGTCCACGGGTTTATCCACGATGCGGACAGAGGTTATGCCCCTGAATCGCGGGTGATCATCGCTTTGATCCTGTGCCGTAGATTCCTCGATCTTTCTTGCCGCCGTCTGAGCTTTTTCCATCAGCCCTTGTTCGTCGTTGGGGGAGCTTGCTTCTTTACGTTGAAATTTGCTGATAGCCACAGGAATCTTGTCCAGCATGGCCATGGCTTCACGTTGCAGTGGGATGCTGGACGCGGCAACAGCGCTAAGCAATGCGATCATTACGAGGGCTGCACTCAGGGCTCTGGGGAGCCTGAGGCGGTCAAGCGCAGATACCGGCGGATCAAGTGCGTAGCTGATCAACACTGAGACCACGAGAGGCAAAAGCACCGCCTGAGCCCAGTTAATAAAATACACGGTGGCTATGCTGGCGAGAATAACGAGCGACGCGCTGCGAATACTGACCGCTTTGATCAGCGCTTTCTCGGGCTGTTGGCTTTCCTGTTCATTGTCGAGGCTGGGCTCAATCTGTCCGTTGCTTGCCATGGTATCCACAATAATGGGTGTCTGGTGTGTATGTCATCAATTGTAGACTGCTCTGGCGACTTGCGAGCAAAAACAAGCAAGCCTGACTTTTCCTCAGGCGCTTTTATTTTGCGTCGTGATAGCGCCCACTCCTATAATCCCCAATACTGCGATGTGCTGGGTACCTTGATTTTTGAATTTTCTCTTGCAAATAAAAAAGGAAAACAAAATGTTGAAGTCTTGCTCTTTGGTTGCAGTTGCAGCGGCGGCATTGCTGCTGGGCTCTGTGGCGAACGCTCAATACAAAGATGAATACACAGTTTCTACTGTTTTGCCGTCGGCGTTTCCCTGGGGACAGGCTGCTGATAAGTGGGTTGAACTGGTAAAAGAGCGCTCGGAAGGGCGCATTAATATGAAGATTTACAGCAACTCCCAATTGGTATCTGGAGACCAGACCAAAGAGTTTTCAGCGATGCGTTCGGGGCTGATTGATATGGCCGTGGGTTCAACCATTAACTGGTCGCCTCAGGTGCCTGAACTGAACCTTTTCTCCCTTCCATTCCTTATGCCGGATAACGCTGCCATTGATGCCATCACCCAGGGTGAGGCGGGCGAAGCGGTGTTCAAGGCGATTGAAAAGCGCGGTGTAACGCCGTTGGCCTGGGGTGAGAATGGCTTTCGGGAGTTGTCCAACTCCAAGCTTGCCATTAGTGAACCCTCAGATCTGGAAGGCCTGAAGATTCGGGTTGTAGGCTCACCGCTGTTCCAGGATACGTTCACAGCGCTGGGCGCCAACCCTACCCAAATGAGCTGGGCAGACGCCAAGCCGGCACTGACTACTGGGGCTGTAGATGGTCAGGAAAACCCGCTTTCAGTGTTTGATGTGGCGCGCATCGATCAGGTAGGGCAGGAACACCTCACACTGTGGCACTACATGGCCGACCCGCTGGTATTTGCAGTTAGCAACCGCGTTTGGGCCCAGTTCAACGCAGAAGACCAGGCTCTATTGAAGCAGGCAGCCGTGGACGCAGGTACGTGGGAAATTGAAAAGTCCCGCGCTGAGTTGGCGGAAACACTGCAAGCTATCAAGGATCGTGGTGTGACGGTTACCGAGTTGACCCAGGAACAGCACGATGCGTTCGTGAACGCCACACGGTCTGTATACAAGAAGTGGACGCCACGTATTGGTGACGACCTGGTGAAACAGGCTCAAGCGGCCGTAGCCAACCGTAACCAGTAACAGCCCGTGGTATCAGCATTCGCCCTTGTGTGACGGGTGCTGATACCAGAACCCGGAGTATTCATGCCCCCCCGACCCCCCAAGTTCCGTCCGGAAGCCTGGTTGGCATCCGTTGCCCTGATTACTATTTGCCTGATCAGCCTTGGCAACGTGGTTGTCCGTTACACCACGGATGCTTCCTTTGCATTCACCGAGGAGTTTTCGGTGTTCCTGTTGGTGTTGCTCACGTTTGGCGGAGCGGCTGTTGCTGCCCGCGACAATCAGCACATTCGCATTGAATTGGTTGAACACTATTTGCCGCCAGCTGCATTGAAGGGGCTTTTTGTTCTGCAATGGCTTGCGGGTGTTGCTGTTATGGGCGTTACCGCATGGTACGGAAGTATTTTTGCGATGCAGGAGTACGATTGGGAGTCGTTGTCACCGGGATTGGGCCTGCCAAACTGGATTTATGTCATCTGGTTGCCCGTGTTGGCGGGTGCAATCATTGTTCGCATGACCCAAAACCTCATTGATCGCTTGCGTGGAAAGAAAGCCCCGGAGGTGATTCATGAGTCCTGATATTTTGATGATCGGCAGTTTTTTGCTGGCGTTGTTGCTGGGTGTTCCAGTGGCTATCGCTCTGGGTTTGGGTGGATTGGTGGGTATAGTATCGGGGTTGTCACCGGATATGCTGGCGACCTTCGGCACCAATACCTACAACAGCGTTGCCAAGTATCCGCTGATCGCGATCCCTTTGTTTATTCTCACCGGTCTTATTTTTGAGCGAGCAGGTGTGGCTGCCAGCCTGGTGCGTTTTGCCCAGGCGATTATAGGGCCGCGGCATGGCAGCCTTACGGTTGTGGCGGTACTGGTGTGCCTGATTATGGGTGGCATGAGCGGCTCAGGGCCTGCAGATGCGGCGGCTGTGGCCATGGTTATGCTGCCCAGTATGCGCAAGGCGGGTTATCCACAGCCGTTTTCAGCTGCGCTGATTGCCGCGTCGTCGTCTACTGCGATCCTCATTCCACCTTCCATAGCGCTGATTCTTTACTCCATAGTGGTGCCGGGTGTGGATTTGCGGGCGCTGTTTGCAGCCGGGTTGTTCCCGGGCATTCTGGCGGGTTTGTCTTTGCTGGTGCCAGCAGTTTACCTGGCCCGCAAATACGGTTGGGAAAACCCGGAGGCATCTGAGCGCCCCCCTTTTTGGCCCAGCTTCAAAGCGGCACTGCCGGCTCTTTTTGCCCCTGTTATTATTCTGGGTGGCTTACGCTCAGGCTTGTTCACGCCCACCGAAGCTGCGGTGGTAGCGGTAACCTATGGCGTAATTGTAGGCACGCTTGTATACCGAAACCTGAGCTTCCGTAGCCTGTTTGAATTGATGACCGATGCTGCAGTGACATCCGGCGTGGTTATGCTGATCATTGCGCTGGCGGGTATTTTCGCCTGGGCAGGGACAACGCTGGGCACCTTCCAGCATCTGGCCGATGCGCTTTTGTCGCTGTCTGAAAATGGCTGGGTATTGTTGGGGTTGGTTATGGTGCTGGTGCTAATTGCCGGTATGTTGCTGGATGCGATATCGATTTATCTGATTCTCATCCCCATTGTACTGCCGTTGATGAATCACTTTGGCTGGAACCCGGTCTGGTTTGGCATTCTGCTGGCTATGAACATTGCCATCGGTCAGTTTACGCCTCCAGTGGCGGTTAACCTGATGGTTACAACACGTATTGCTAATATTCGCCTGGAACATACCATTGGGTGGGCGTTGGTGTTTATCGCGGCCATGAGCGTTAGCCTTTTGCTGGTTATGCTCATGCCAGGCATAGCACTCTGGCTTCCTGAGCAGCTTGGCTATGTCGTGGGGCCTTGGTAATAGGCAGTAACGCCAAGTAATCGATGGTTATAGGTAAATGCTATCGCGAGGTTGAATTTAATCAATTTCACTTAACTTCCCACGTTGGCTAATATTAATACCGTAGATTCATCAACATACAAACGAACCAAAGGAGAGAATTCCATGGGCGTGATTAACAGCGAAATTAAACCGTTTAACGCAACCGCCTTCAAACAGGGCGAGTTTGTTGAAATTTCTGAAGCAGATGTGAAAGGCAAGTGGGCGATCTTTTTCTTCTACCCAGCTGATTTCACCTTCGTTTGCCCAACTGAACTGGGCGACGTGGCAGACCACTACGAAGAACTGCAGAAGATGGGCGTTGAAGTATTCTCCGTGTCTACCGACACGCACTTCACCCACAAAGCATGGCACGACAGCTCCGAGACCATCGGCAAGATCAACTACTTCATGGTTGGCGACCAGAACGGCAGCATCACCAACAACTTTGGTGTGATGCGTGAAGGTCAAGGCCTTGCAGACCGCGCTACCTTCCTGATCGATCCGGATGGCATCATCCAGGCGATGGAAATCACTGCAGAAGGTATTGGCCGTGATGCAGACGACCTGATGCGCAAAGTGAAAGCGGCTCAGTACGTTCGCAACAACCCAGGCGAAGTTTGCCCGGCCAAGTGGAAGGAAGGCGAAGCTACTCTGTCTCCTTCACTGGATCTGGTTGGTAAGATCTAAGCAACCCTTCAAACGGGAAGCGAACAGTTCAGGCCCTTCAAGGGCCTGTAACAAAAAGAAAACCCCGGATCTACCGGGGTTTTCTTTATCTGCGGCTGACGAAATTGATTCAGCTTTCTGCAGTAATAACGCCGTATTGCGATCCGCGGGCTTTCAGCCGATAGAATTCTTCAATAACACCCGCCATGGCGTCCGGGCAGTAGGGCCTGAGCCCGCCCAATAAAAGGCGCTTGGACACTTCACCCACAGGTTTGCCATTGGAGTTCAGCCGGTATTCCAGGGTGACATTCCCGCGCTTGCCATTCGCCACCAGGTCGGCATTGTGTAGTTCGAGATCAGGTGATGAAGCGTCGAGGCTTTCCAGGGTCAAGCTCATGCTCTCATACATGACCATGGGGCGATCGGGGTTGAACATCACACCCTCTGATTCCATCAAAGGTTTCAGCGTATGCGGGAAGTTTTTACCTGAGGCTGACACGTAGCCACGGATGAACTCCTCAACAAATTGTTCATCATGGGTAATCTCGCCACTGCGAGTTATCTCTATGTACACCTTACCGGCCTGATCGCATACCAGAATGGTTTCATCTCCATCCTCCCGGAACTCCAGTGGTATACCGTCGCCCAGCAGGGCACGGAAATGGAACGTCATATGCCGGGAAAGGCCGAAGCGTGAAACCACTACGGCAAAAAGCAGATCTCCGGGGACACAGAACCGGCGAGCATCGGGATCATGGATCGGGTTGAAATCTCCGGCTATCTCTTTGGCAAACTGGCTGGCCTGAGATGCGGAGATATGTACACGTCCGTCCTGAATTGAATGAAAACGGTCTGGAAACATGTGCTGTTTGTCCTGAGTGCAATGGGTAACGCCACAATCTATCTGGCCATGGTACCGAGGTACGGCGTTCATGGGTATGCGCTATTTGTCCATTCGCCTTGGCAGAAAGGTTTTCAGGCGCCTTTTATGCCCTGGCAGGTGCCCATTAATAGTATTCGGCTATCAATCAGTTTGGATCTATTGATTTGAGCATTCGATTGCCAAGCCGTATTGTTTATTCATACCCCAAACAAAGATCACTTTGAATTCGACATTCAAAGGATCAGCTTAAAGATTTCAAAAGGAGAACTCCTATTATGTTGGATGCAAATATCAAGCAGCAACTGAATGCTTACCTGGAAAAACTGCAGCAGCCGATTGAGCTGGTGGCCGCTTACGATGATGGCCCCAAATCCCAGGAATTGCGGGAACTTCTGGAAGAAATCACGTCCATGTCTGAGAAAATCAGCCTGCGCACAGAAGAGTCAAACGACGTTCGACGTCCGTCTTTTGCCATCAACCGGGTGGGTACCGACGTGGGAGTTCGCTTTGCGGGCATTCCCATGGGCCATGAGTTTACCTCGCTGGTTCTGGCTTTGTTGCAAGTAGGTGGTCACCCATCCAAAGCGTCTCAGGAAGCGATCGAGCAGGTTCAGCAGCTGGATGGCGAGTTTGAGTTTGAAACCTACTTCTCGCTGTCGTGTCAGAACTGTCCTGATGTGGTCCAGGCGCTGAACCTGATGAGCGTTCTCAACCCGAACATTCGCCACACGTCTATTGACGGTGCCTTGTTTCAGGACGAAGTAGAGAAGCGCGAAGTTATGTCGGTGCCCAGTGTTTACCTGAATGGTGAGCCCTGGGGTCAGGGACGTATGACTCTGGAAGAGATTGCCGCGAAACTGGATACCAAGTCCGATGAAAAAGAGGCCGAGAAGATCAGCCAGAAAGACACCTTTGAAGTGTTGGTGATCGGTGGTGGCCCAGCGGGTTCAGCGGCAGCCATTTACGCGGCTCGTAAAGGTATTGCGACTGGCATCGCGGCGGAGCGCTTTGGTGGTCAGGTTGCAGACACCATGAGTATCGAAAACCTGATTTCTGTGCCTTACACCGAAGGCCCGAAGCTGGTTGCAGCGATGGAGCAGCACGTTAAAGACTACGACGTGGATATCATGAACATGCAGGTGGCAGAGAAGCTGATCCCTGCGGCCAAGCGTGGCGAGCCCCATGAGGTTCGGCTGGCCAATGGTGCCTCACTCAAGGCCCGCACAGTGGTGCTGTCTACCGGCGCTCGCTGGCGCCAGCTGGGTGTTCCCGGCGAGGACGAATACCGCAACAAGGGTGTGGCCTACTGCCCGCACTGTGATGGCCCGCTGTTTAAGGGCAAGCATGTTGCAGTGATTGGCGGCGGTAACTCCGGCGTGGAAGCCGCTATCGACCTGGCTGGCCTGGTTGGCCATGTAACACTAATCGAGTTTGGCGATGAAATGCGTGCAGACGAAGTGTTGCAGAAGAAGCTGCGCAGCCTGAAGAACGTGGACATCATTACCTCTGGCCAGACTACGGAAGTGGTGGGTGAGAATGGCAGGGTTAGTGGTCTGAACTACACAGACCGCAAGACAGGTGAAAATCACCATGTAGTACTTGAAGGTGTGTTCGTTCAGATTGGCTTGGTGCCCAACACCGAATGGTTGAAGGGCGACATTGAGCTGAGCCAGCATGGTGAGATCATCATTAACGACCGCAACGAAACCTCAATTCCAGGTGTGTTTGCGGCAGGCGATGCCACCACGGTGCCTTACAAGCAGATTGTGATCTCCATGGGTGAAGGGTCAAAAGCGTCACTGAGTGCCTTTGACTTCCTGATCC
This sequence comes from uncultured Marinobacter sp., assembly GCF_947488835.1. Taxonomy (GTDB): domain Bacteria; phylum Pseudomonadota; class Gammaproteobacteria; order Pseudomonadales; family Oleiphilaceae; genus Marinobacter. Next base: position 35,478 of record NZ_CANLBK010000004.1, read on the forward strand.
GCAACTCTGTGGAATAAGGGAGAGGCAATAGCCGGGGCCGAAGCCTCTGCTAGACGCTGAACAGCTTTGAAAACGGCATTCGCCTTGGTAGGCGCGTGCCGTTTTGCATTTCAGTTCCCGGAAATATCCTGAGCCAGGCTGCCTTCGATGGCCTCTGGCGCGTTTCCATCTGGAAACAGGTGCCCGTAGGCGGCCTTTATTCCAGACAGAATGAATTCGTGGGGAACATCGTCGAAAACGCCGTGATCGTTCACGTATTCCATGTGAGCTTCACCGGCTTCGGTGTATTCCTGGAAGATGGAGTCGTTAACGCCATCAAATTCCAGAGGCTCAACCTTCATCAGCTCGCACAGGCGTTTATCGAAAGCCGGGGTGGCCTTTACCCATTTGCCGTTGAGGAACAGCTCGATAAATCCGTGCATGCGGAAAATATCCGAGCGCAGCCATTCGATCAGCTTGGGGCTTGAGAGGTGATTACGCACATCGGCAAGGCCCAGGCGGCTGGGGATGCCAACGGATCGCGTTGCGGCGCCGAGCAATACCGCTTTGGGTATGCAGTAGCTTTCACCTGCTGTTAACGCATAGCTGGCACTGAAGGTCTCTGGCTCCGGGCGGAAAACGTAAGGGTTGTAGCTCACGCTGTCCCGAACGGCCAGATACAGGGCTTTGGCCTGCTCTACCTTATCATCGGGCACGCCTTCCAATTGGGTGGCAATCCAGGCCTTCAGTTCGGGCTGGTTGTAGTCGAAATACTCTGTGGGCTGGAGGTAGCGTTCCATTGTTGTTGTCTATCCAGTTAGGGGAACAGGCCTCCGATCATCTCTGATTAGCTTGCTACACGCAATAACGATAACCATCACCTTGAGTGCCCAAATGGATCATTCGTGAGCCTTCCATAATCTACGCGTTACTTCCCTTGCCGGCCTCGACTGAGCTCATAGGCACACATGTTGACCGCAGAGGCCAGATTGAGGGATTCGATCTCACCATTGCCCCGAATGGTGTAAGGTTTTGCGGCCATCTGGACCAGGGCTTCTTGCGGTACCCCTCGGGCTTCGTTGCCGAACAGATAGCAGTCGTGCTGGCGGAATGACTCTGCGGTGAGCCCGTCACCGTTCAGGTCGAGGCAAGCGATAGAGCTATAGCGGCTGGACAGGCTTGCCAGCGGCACCTCGGTTTCCAGAGCTGTGTGGAAGATAGCGCCCATGCTGGCGCGGACCACTTTCGGGTTGTAGGGGTCAACACTGCCGGGGCTCAGCAGGCATCGAAACCCGCCAAACCAGGCCAAGGTGCGCAAGATTGTGCCCAGATTGCCGGGATCCTGAACTTCATGCAGGTAAATGGCTTGTTCGTCGGGCTCCGAAATGGGCTCAGCTGCGTTAGTCGGCATGGGCACGACTGCCAAAATCCCTTGAGGCGTGCGGGTATCGGCAAGCTGGGCCATCTGACGGTCATTTATGACATGGGTTTTGAACGGGCCAGACCAATGCTCATACGCGCTGGTCACATAGAGCTCAGATGCCCTCAGAGCGGGCTGGCTGGCGGCAGCCTTTTGCAGTTCCAGCACCGGATGTTCGCCTTCGACCAGATAGTGACCCAGCGCCTGACGGTACTTTTTCTGGTGCAGTTTTTTGATGTCGTCCAGCTTCACGATGGGGTTCCCGAGGTGGCTCCGCTATTGGATTCCAAGTCTTCCAGCATGGCCAGTGCCAATGCTTCGGCAACCTTGATGCCATCCACACCGGCTGAAAGAATGCCACCGGCATAGCCTGCTCCTTCGCCAGCAGGGTATAGGCCGCGGGTATTCAGGCTCTGCAGGCTGGTGCGATCCCGGGTGATGCGCACCGGTGAGGAGGTGCGGGTTTCTATGCCCGTCAGAACGGCATCTTTGCGGTCAAAGCCCCGGATCTGCCTGCCAAAATTCGGCAGGGCCTCGCGGATGGCGTCGATCGCGTAAGCGGGTAGCGCGGGAGCCAGGTCGCCCAGTTTGATGCCAGGTTTGTAGGAGGGCTCAACCTCGCCCAGCTCGGTAGAGGGTGTTCGTTTAATGAAGTCTCCCACCAGCTGAGCAGGCGCGCAGTAATCGCTGCCGCCGAGCGTATAGGCCTGGGATTCAAGGTTCTCCTGAAACTCCACACCGGCCAGCGGTCCGCCGGGGAAGTCTTCTTCAGGGTGCACGGCCACCACTATGCCGGCATTGGCGTTACGCTCGTTTCGGGAGTACTGGCTCATGCCATTGGTGACGACCCGCCCGGGTTCCGAGGTTGCCGCGACCACCGTGCCGCCCGGGCACATGCAGAAGCTGTAGACCGCGCGGCCGTTGCTGGCGTGGTACACCAGTTTGTAGTCTGCCGCCCCCAGGGCGGGGTGGCCGGCGTATTTGCCCAGGCGGGCATTATCAATAAGCGATTGCGGATGCTCGATGCGAAAGCCAATGGCAAAGGGTTTGGCTTCAAGAAACACATCGTTTTGCTGGAGCATGCGGAAGGTGTCCCGCGCGCTGTGTCCAAGGGCCAGAATCACGTATCGGCTGTCCAGCCGCTCGCCGTTGGCCAGTTCCACACCTTCAACGCGGCCATTCTGAATGAGCAGGTCGGTGACTTTGCTTTCAAAGCGTATTTCACCGCCAAGGCGGATGATTTCCTCACGCATTTTAGCCACTACGCCGGTCAGCCGGAAGGTGCCGATATGGGGCTTGCTCACATACAGTATTTCTTCCGGTGCACCGGCCCGGATAAATTCATGCATTACCTTGCGGCCGTAGAATTTCGGGTCCTTAATCTGGCTGTAGAGTTTGCCATCCGAGAATAACCCAGCCCCACCCTCGCCAAACTGCACGTTGGATTCCGGCGACAAGGTTTTATTCCGCCAAAGGGCCCAGGTGTCCTTGGTGCGGCGGCGAACGTCGGGTCCGCGCTCTAACACAATGGGTCGAAAGCCCATCTGCGCCAGAATCAGGGCGGCAAACAGACCGCATGGGCCCAAGCCAATCACAATTGGGCGCTCGGTCAGGTTAGAGGGCGCGTGAGCGACCGGGTAATAGGCGGTGTCTGGTGCTTGCCGAACGTGCTGGTCTTTTTCGAAGCGAGCCAGAATGGCGTCTTCGTTGTGCGCGCTCAGATCAATAATGTAAACGAATTTGATCTCGGTATTCTTCTTGCGGGCGTCGTAGCTGCGCTTGAATACGGTGAAGTCGACCAAATCGGCGTCGCCGATGCCCAGCCGCTCAAGGATAGCGGCCCGCAAGGCACTTTCGGGATGGTCCAGTGGCAATGCCAATTCGGTAAGGCGGATCATAGTCTGTCCTGCCCGGGTAGGCCGCCGTTGGCGGGTCATTTGCCGGGTATAAAGGGATCGGAACGTGTGGCGGTAATTGTACGTGCGCCGGGCCTGTATGTCAGGGTTTTGCCGGGAGGGCGGGCGACACGTACAATGGGGCATTGAATAACCCCTTTTGACTTCTCTTTTAAAGAGCTCCTATGGCACGTTCCAAAAGCAGTGGCCGCTGGCTTGATGAGCACGTAAACGATCCCTTCGTGAAGCAGGCGCAGGTAGACGGCTACCGCTCACGGGCCAGCTACAAGCTTCTTGAAATCAACAAGAAGGACAGGCTGATTCACCCCAACATGGTGGTGATGGACTTGGGTTCCGCGCCGGGCGGCTGGTCACAGGTGGCGGCCAATCTGGTGGGCCACAAGGGCAGACTGTTGGCCTCGGATATTCTGCCTATGGATAACATTGCCGGTGTGGAGTTTGTGCAGGGAGATTTCACCGAAGATTCGGTCTTTGAGGCCATTATGGAAGCGCTCGGCGACAGCCGGGTCGATGTGTTGATTTCCGATATGGCTCCGAACATCAGCGGCGTTACTGTGTCTGATCAGGCCTCTTCCATGTACCTGGTGGAGCTGGCACTGGATATGGCCAGTCAGGTGTTGAAACCCAAAGGCAGCTTTGTGGCCAAGGTGTTTCAGGGCGAAGGCTACGATGAGTACCTGAAAGCCACCAGAGAAGTTTTTGATAAAGTGGTGATACGTAAGCCGGACTCTTCTCGCGCCCGTTCCCGGGAAGTGTACGTGGTGGGCAAGGGCTTCAAGGGCTGAGCCTGCCGGTCTAGTGGGCAAAAAAGGGGCACCTGATGTTTCAGGGCCCCGCAAAAGGAAACGGTTTTAGCTTACAGGCTTGCGTGAAGTACCCGGCGGCATACCTCGGGGGTGACATCACCGTGCTCACCAAGCGCTGTCATGCCGTGGCTTTCCAGGCTCTTGATCAATGGCTCAATGTGCTCTTCGCCGAGGTCGTAGTCGCCAAGGCGGGTTTTAACGCCGAGTGACTCAAAGAAATCCTGGGTTTTGGCAATCGCGGCTTCTGCTTTCTCTTCAGCACTTCCCTCACGAATACCCCAAACCCGTTCGCCGTACTGAACCAACTTGTCGAGTTTGGATGCTTTGCGCTCACGCAGCATCGACGGCAATACAATGGCCAGAGTCTGGGCGTGATCAAGATTGTGCAACGCTGTCAGTTCATGGCCCAGCATGTGTGTGGCCCAATCCTGGGGTACGCCACTGCCAATCAGACCATTCAGGGCCAATGTGGCAGTCCACATCAGGCTGGCTCTGACCTGATAGTTATCTGGCTCCGCCAAAGCTTGCTCGCCGATTTCAGTCAATGTCAGTAACAAACCTTCTGCAAAACGATCCTGTACCGGTGCCTGGGCCGGGTAGGTCAGGTATTGCTCGATCACATGAACGAAGGCATCCACCACGCCATTGCCCACCTGACGCAGGGGCAGGGTGTAGGTTTTCGTGGGATCAAGGACTGAGAACTGCGGGAACACAAGGTCGCTTTGGAACGGTAGCTTTGCTTTCAGCGACCGGCGGGTGACAACGCCGCCCTTGTTCATCTCAGAGCCTGTGGCAGGAAGCGTCAGTACTGAGCCAAAGGGCAGGGCGCGCTTAATATTGCGGCCACCTTTGAGCAGGATATCCCACTCGTCACCTTCGAAAACAGCGGCTGCCGCAACGAATTTGGTGCCGTCGATGACCGACCCACCACCTACGGCGAGCAGGAAATCTATGTTTTGTTCGCGCACTTGGCTGACCGCATTCATCAAGGTTTCGAAGCTGGGATTTGGCTCAATGCCGCCAAATTCAGTCACCTGACGGTCGCCCAGGGCGTTGGTAACTTCGTCCAACGTGCCGGTGCGGCGTGCGCTTTCGCCACCAAACAGAACAAGTACTTTGGCATCTTTGGGGACTAGCCGGTCAAGCTCGGCAATTTTTCCTTCGCCAAAGGCGATGCGGGTGGGGTTGTAGAAATTGAAGTTATTCACATGGAATCCTTAATGTTGTATCTGTAAATTTTAAAAAAAGCTCGGTGGCCTTGTGTTAAATGGCCCGCCCTTCGAAGCCCTGCATCACGTTCACCACGTTCACGCCAATGGCATCCACATCGTAACCACCCTCCATAGTGAACACGGTGGGCAGTTTGAGTTGTTCTATACGTTGGCCAAGAGAAAAGTAGTCATTTGATTTCAATTTAAAGAACGAAATCGGATCTTCCTCGAAGGTATCCACACCCAAAGCAATGATCAGAGCGCTAGGTTGGAAGTCCGCAATGCGCTTGCAGGCGGTTTCCAGGCCCTTGCTCCACTTGCTGTAGGGCGTTCCGGGAGGGTAAATAATGTTGAGGTTATAACCTTCCCCATCACCCTCTCCGGTTTCATCCTCAAAGCCCAGAAAGTGCGGGAATACCAAGTCTGGATCGCCATGCAGGCTAATGGTCAGTACGTCGCTGCGGTCATAGAAAATGGCTTGGGTGCCGTTGCCGTGATGAAAGTCCACATCGAGAATGGCAACACGCTCGTAGCCCTGATCGCGAAATGCCTGTGCTGCAATGGCGGCGTTGTTGAAAAAACAGTAGCCACCGAATAGATCTGCGTGGGCATGGTGGCCAGGAGGGCGACACAGGGCAAAGGCGGCCCGTTCGCCGTCGGCTACCAGCTTCTGCGCTGTTAATGCGACATCGGCAGAGGCACAGGCCGCTTCCCAGGTGCCTTCAGAAATGGACGTTTCGGCTGCAAAGCTAAAGTAACCAAGGCGACCGTCTATGTCTTTGGGCATGCGGGGGCGCATACCACGGCCACACCACACAGCAGGAATGGCTTCCCCCGGTTTGCCCTCAGCCACCCAGTCGGCCCAGCAGTGCTCAAGAAAAGCCACGTAATCTGCTGTGTGCACGCGCTTGGTGGGTTCAAGGCCAAATTCTTCAGGCTCTATCACGTCGCCCAGGGTTTGTGATTTTACTCTGGCCAGAATAGTTTCTGCCCGTGATGGCTTTTCGTGGGGCGAAATCAAAATGCCACCGTCCAGTTCGGTTTTAACGGAGCGGAGGCTGTGCAGGGGTGAGAAAACAGTTTTCATGGTTAGCTACCGGGGTTGATTTGCTACTCGACTGTGCCACAGCCTTTGCGGTGGCTCAAACAAACCCGGTGTGTTTGGATTGCGTATTTTGGTCTATTGTCAAAGCGTGGCAACATGAAAAATACCTCATTGACGATCAAATAAAGGACTTTCTATATGGCGAACGACAGTTATCACGAACCGGTCGGCGAACTGAGCGATGAAACCCGCGATATGCACCGGGCAGTCAGCTCCCTGATGGAGGAATTTGAAGCGGTAGACTGGTATAACCAGCGCGTGGATGCCTGCAAGGACCCTGAGCTGAAAGCGATTCTTGAACACAATCGCGATGAAGAAAAGGAACACGCGGCCATGGTACTTGAATGGATTCGCAGAAAAGATCCCGTGATGGACAAACACTTGCGGGAGTTCCTGTTTACCGAAGGCCCGATTGGCCACCATGACTGACCGGAACTGAGCATTATGTTGTACCCCTTGTCGACCCTCGCGCTGGCCCCGGTTCTTATCGGCCAGGGGCGCTATGTGCGCAGGGTGACGCCGCGATTGCCGGAACCCGAGGGTGAGCGTTGCGGCACCCTTGGCGAAGGGCCGGACCTCCGGCTGCTTATTCTTGGTGACTCTGCCGCCGCGGGCGTAGGAGTGAGCCATCAGCAGGACGCACTGGCTGGCCAGTTGGTCAGCGAGCTCGCGAGGGATTATTGCGTGAGTTGGGGTATGTTGGCCGAAACCGGTCGCACGGCAGCCGGCGTTCTCGATGCACTCAAAGCAGCACCGGAAGCCCGCTACGATGTCGTCCTCGTGTCTGTTGGCGTAAACGATGTGACTGGCCGCACCAACAATGGGCAGTGGGTGTCGGCCTTGAATGAGTTGTCGGACCGGTTGATCAACGACACAGGGGCCACGCTCGTTCTTTTCACCGCCATACCGCCTATGCATCTGTTTCCCGCACTGCCTCAGCCTTTGCGTTGGTACTTGGGCCTGCGGGCCAAACAGTTGAACAGATTGATGGAAAGCCTGTGCGACACCGGGGCTTTCGAGAAGGCGCGCCTTGAGTATCTGTGCGTGTCCTTTCCCCTGGAGCATGGATTTATGGCCTCGGATGGTTTTCATCCCGGCCTGGATGCTTACAGGGTTTGGGCTGAGCATTCCGCGGCCAGTATTCGCAAACTGGCCCAAAATCAGTAGTTTTAGACCCCGCTAGCTAACCACCCCGCATACCCGGCTGCGCTATCGTAACTCTCATATATACCAGAAGAACGACAATAACTTTGAGAGGTCGGATATGAGCGAGCAGCACTTTGATGTATTGATCATCGGCGCCGGGGTGTCCGGGATCGGTATGGCCTGCCATCTCCGGCGTGAGTGTCCGGGTAAGTCGTTCGCTATTCTGGAACGGCGTCAGTCACTCGGTGGCACCTGGGATCTGTTCCGTTACCCGGGCATTCGGTCCGATTCTGACATGTTTACCTTTGGCTATAATTTCCGCCCCTGGACGGGCGGAAAAGTGCTGGCAGACGGCGCCTCCATCAAGAACTATGTCAGCGAAACTGCAAAAGAATACAACGTTGAGCAGCATATTCGTTATGGTCTTGCCGTAAAAACCGCGGATTGGTCCAGTGCAGAAAAATGCTGGAAGCTGACTGCGGCGAATGAGGCTACGGGTAAAACCGAAACCTATACGGCCAGTTTTCTGATTGGTTGTACTGGCTACTACAACTACGATCAGGGCTATAAGCCCGATTTCCCCGGCGAAGCGGATTTCAAAGGCCTGGTTGTCCACCCGCAGCACTGGCCGGAAGGCCTCGACTATACCGGCAAGAAAGTTGTGGTGATTGGCAGTGGTGCCACTGCGGTCACACTGGTGCCCACGCTGGCGGAGAAAGCCGGGCATGTAACCATGCTGCAGCGCTCGCCTACGTACCTGATGCCCCTGCCGTCGACGGATAAGGTAACCCTGGGCCTTCAGAAGGTACTGCCCGCCAAGGCAGCATACCGGCTGACCCGGGCGCGCAATATTACGGTTTCCCGGTTTCTGTACCAGCGTTCCCGCAAGAACCCCAAGCTAATGCGCCGCTTGTTTCTGGGTATTATCAAGCACCAGGTTGGTGATCAAACCGACATGCGTCACTTTACTCCGAGCTACAACCCCTGGGATCAGCGTTTGTGTGTGGTGAAAGACGGTGACCTTTTTCGCGCCTTGAAGGCAGGCAAGGCATCCATGGCAACCGATCACATTGAGCACTTCACAGAAACCGGTATTCGCCTCCGATCCGGTGAGCACCTGGATGCAGACATCATTATTCCCGCCACTGGCCTGGATATTCAGATGCTCGGGGGTATCAAGCCGAAGGTAGACGGCCAGGAAGTGGTTCTGAAGGACAAGGTGGTTTACAAGAATGTGATGGTTGAAGGCGTACCCAATGCGGGCATGATCTTTGGCTACACCAATATCTCCTGGACCCTGAAGGCCGATATTGCCAGTGAATACCTGTGTCGCCTGATCAATCACATGGATCAACGGGAGTTGCGCGTAGCGGTCGCCAGAGATAATGAAAACAGTCTGGGCGAGGATACCGTAATGGGCGCTCTGGATTCCGGTTACGTCAAGCGTGCTGCGGACCGCCTCCCGCGGCAAGGCACGCATGGGCCATGGCGAGCCTCACAGGATTATCAGGCGGATGTAAAAGTGCTGCGGTTTGACCCCATCGAGGATGGCTACATAGAGTTCGATGGAAAGAAAACCCATGCCAGTGAACGCAACCTCGGTGGTTTTCTGCAGCCTTTGCGCTCCGCACTGTTCGGGGCCTGATTAAAATCGACAGTAATACCCTGTTCACCGGTTCCAATTCCTTATGGCTAATTCTTGTTGCCTCTGTTACTGTGCACGCATCCTGCCTCTAAGGATTCTGCAGTTTCCGGCTTTAAGCCGCGTTGCGAACCTCCATACGACCTGTCAGAGGACGTCACCCCGATTACCGGCGCGTGACTGTAGTCGTCTTTTATTCCATGAATCTTCATGGCATCTGCCCGCATTCGCCGAGAACGGTGTTCGTGGAGGCAGAACAATCAAGAGTTGATCATATATGAGTTTTTCTTCACTCGGTTTGTCCGAGCAGCTTGTCCGTGCAACCGCCGATCAAGGTTACGATACCCCTTCACCCATTCAGCTTCAGGCCATTCCTGCCGTACTTTCAGGCAAGGATGTTATGGCTGCAGCTCAAACGGGCACCGGGAAAACCGCCGGTTTCACACTGCCATTGCTGCAGCGCCTGGCTGAAAAGCCTCGTACGGGCAAAGGTCCCCGTGTACTTATTTTGGCCCCCACACGGGAACTGGCCGCACAGGTTCACGATAGCGTAAACCTTTACAGCAAATATGTTCCTACCAAAGCTGCCGTGGTTTTTGGTGGTGTAAAAATCAACCCGCAGATGATGAAGCTGCGTAAAGGTCTGGATGTACTGGTTGCCACACCTGGCCGCTTGATGGATTTGTATCAGCAGAACGCTGTGAAATTCAACGAAGTGGAAATCCTGGTGCTGGACGAAGCCGACCGTATGTTGGATATGGGCTTTATTCGCGACATCAAAAAGATTCTTGCGCTGTTGCCAGCCAAGCGTCAGAACCTGCTGTTCTCAGCGACCTTCTCTGGTGAAATTCGCGCTCTGGCTCAAGGCCTTCTGAACAACCCGGTTCAGATTGATGTGGCGGTCCGAAACACTACCGCTGAGTCAGTAAAACAGTCGGTCTACACCGTTGATCAGAGCCAGAAAACTGCTCTGCTGAGCAAGCTGGTGCGTGAGAACAGTTGGGAGCAGGTGCTGGTGTTTACCCGCACCAAGCACGGGGCAAACCGTTTGACCCAGAAACTGGAAAACGACGGTATTACGGCAGCCGCGATCCATGGCAACAAGTCACAGGGTGCTCGTACCCGTGCGTTGGCTGATTTCAAAGCCGGAGAAGTGCGCGTGTTGGTAGCAACCGACATCGCAGCCCGCGGTCTGGATATCAAGCAACTGCCGCAAGTGGTGAACTTTGAGCTGCCCAACGTGCCAGAAGACTATGTTCACCGTATCGGCCGTACCGGTCGTGCGGGTGAAAGTGGGCATGCACTGTCATTGGTAAGTGCGGATGAGCTCAAGATGCTGGTTGGCATCGAGAAGTTGATCAAGAAGCAGTTGCCGCGCAAGGAAGTGGAAGGTTTTGAGCCAAAAAACCACGTAGCTATGAAGCCCAAGGCAAAGGCAGACCCAAGCCGCGCACGCAACCGCAGTGGTGGTAATGGCGCAGGAAATGGCCGCCCCGGCGGCAAGCCCCGCAGCTTTGGTGATCAGCCCGGTGGGCGCAGTGGTGGTCGTAGCCAAGGTGGCCAGGGCCAGCGCGGACGTTCCGGGCAACGCCAAAGCCAGAGCTAAGCCGAAAACTTAAGCGAGTGCTCTATAGCCATTCGCTAAACCAAAAACGGAGCCTTGAAGGCTCCGTTTTTGGTTTCAGATTATAGAACCCAATATCAGAACTTGTAGGTGAAACCTACCATGTAAACCATTGGGTCGATTTCGACGTCGAACTTGTCGGTCTGGGCGGCGTAGTTGCCGCTGGCATCGTAGACCTTAATGGTGGCGTCTGTGTTGATATCCGCCCACCAGACGGCAGCGTTCAATCCGAAGTTCTCGCTCAACATGTAGTCAATACCTGCCTCAAAAGCGATACCGACGCTGTCATCCAGATTCAGTTTGGTGGTGGCACCGGGCAGGCTGACTGTGCCGGCAACGGCACTGTTGAGCGTGTCAGTGGTCTTTTCTTCAAAGAAGGTTGTGTAGTTGATGCCCACGCCTACAAAAGGCTGTAGTGCGGAGCTGCTGCTCATTGGGTAGTACTGAAGCGTGATTGTTGGCGGCAGGTGCTTGGTTTCAGCCAACTTTCCTGCACCTGCCAAGTCTCCGGCACCATTGATATCGTGCTTGAACGGAGTGGCACCCAGTACGCCCAGGCCCAGATTGTTCGTAAACATGTAGGTAGCTCGAATTCCGAGTTGTGAGTCGGAATCTACGGCAACACGAGCATCAGATCCAAAAATCGGTGCGCCACCCACTTTAATGACATCACTGGAATCATCTGGCGCCACATGCACAACACCTGCACGCAGAATGAAATCGCCGGCTTCAAAAGCCTGAGCTGCGGGTGCAAGGGCCATAACGGCAACGGCCATAACACTGAGTTTGAACGTACGGGACATAAACATCTCCTGATAACCTGAATCGTTGATGCATTCAGATTAAAGATCATGGAGATAGAGAACTTGATATAGCGCAATAACTGCGAGCGGACGATTCGAGTTATAACGCCAGATTGACGTAACTCAAGAAAAGGCTAGGGAGTGTAGTTTTGCGGATTGTCAGGCGGTGTCTTTTTTGCTGCCAGGCACGGCATCACCGGAAACAAACACATCACGCACGGTGACTGGATCACCTTCTATGTTCTGTACCTGAACAGTTTGGATAGGCTGACCGGTCGCTCTGTCCCGAAGATCCAGAGGTGCCTCGTCGGGTGCCGGATTCCACTTGTCTCCCCACTGACGCAGAGCAATAACAACAGGGAACAGATCCCGGCCTTTCTCGGTAAGCCGGTACTCAAAACGGGAGCCGTGTTCACCCACATCCACTTTTTTCAGTACGCCGTTATCCACCAATCGGGCCAGACGGTCGCACAAGATGTTTTTGGCAATGCCCAGCTCTTGCTGAAAATCCACAAAGCGGCGGGTACCGTACATAGCGTGCAGTACGATAAGCAGGGACCACCAGTCACCCACCTGGTTCAGGGCGCGGGCGACGGAGCAGTTGGAGTCATCAAAACGTTTTCTGGCCATGGGTAGAAGTGTACATAATAAGGTTGCATCTTAAAACCAGATTAAATAGAGTTGCGTTAAGAGACCAAATTAGTAAGGTAGCTACCAAGCAGCCATGCCATGCTAGTTAATTTTCATCGTCAACATCGAATTTTTACGGAGTAGCCACTGATGACTACGAACCTGGGCCCCATGTTTAAACCCTTTGATATCCACAACCTCACACTACGCAATCGGGTAGCTATGGCACCGATGACCCGCAACTTCTCGCCCAAAGGTGTGCCCGGTGAGAATGTGGTGGCCTATTACCAGCGCCGCGCTGAAGCGGGAGTTGGCCTGATCATCACTGAAGGCACGACGGTGAATCATGCCGGTGCCAATGGCTACCCCAATGTGCCGCAGTTTCATGGTGATGAAGCGCTGGCAGGCTGGAAAAACGTGGTAGATGCGGTGCACGAAGCCGGTGGGGCTATATTCCCGCAACTTTGGCACGTGGGTGCAGTGCGTAAGGAAGGTACAGCTCCGGATCCTTCGGTGCCAGGATACAGCCCGTCGGGTTTGTTTGCGCCAGGCAAGCCCAATGGCAAGGCCATGAGCAAGGGCGATATTGAAGATGTAGTCACAGCCTTTGCTGATGCAGCACATGACGCCAAAGCCCTGGGTTTTGATGGTGTAGAGATTCACGGCGCTCACGGCTATTTGCTCGACCAGTTCCTGTGGGAAGGCACTAACCAGCGGGATGATGAGTACGGCGGCAGCATGGAGAATCGCCTGCGTTTCGTAGTAGAGATAGTGGAAGCGGTTCGCCATCGCGTAGGCCCGGAGTTCCCCATCATGCTGCGCTTCTCGCAGTGGAAACAGCAGGATTACGAAGCAAAACTGGTTAACAGCCCGGAAGAGCTGGAACAGTTCCTGAAGCCGCTGGTTGAAGCCGGTGTGGATATTTTCCACGCATCAACCCGCCGTTTCTGGGAGCCGGAGTTTGAAGGTTCCAACCTTAACCTGGCAGGCTGGACGCAGAAGCTGTCTGGCAAACCCACCATGTCGGTTGGCAGCGTTGGCCTGACGGAAGATTTCATCAGTGGCACCATGGCCAGCAAGCAAGAGTCGGTAGAGCAGTCGGGTATCGACGAACTGGTAGAGCGCATGAACAACCACGAATTTGAACTGATTGCCGTGGGCCGCGCACTTCTGCAAGACCCTGAATGGCTGACTAAAGTGCAGGAAGGACGGCTTGGTGAAGTGGACGATTTCGCCCGCAAATCCCTCACCAATCTGTACTGAGTTTATTTGGTGTGGAGCGGTATCCGGGTGTTTCGGATACCGCGTCTATCAAGTTTACTCGGTTTAGTCCCTCAGCCCGCTGACCAGTTTGTCGATGCTGTCTTTGGCATCACCAAACAGCATGCGGGCGTTTTCCTTGAAGAACAGCGGGTTTTCCACCCCTGAATAACCCGTTGCCATACCCCGTTTTAAAATCACCACTTGCCGTGCCTTCCACACCTCCAGCACTGGCATACCAGCAATCGGGCTGCCAGGGTCTTCTGCCGCTGCAGGGTTCACCGTGTCGTTTGCGCCGATAACCAGCACCACATCTGTTGTCGGAAAATCCCCGTTGATCTCGTCCATCTCCAGCACTATGTCGTAGGGCACATGGGCTTCTGCCAGCAGTACGTTCATGTGGCCGGGTAGTCGGCCAGCAACGGGGTGGATACCAAAGCGTACATTTACGCCACGCTCCCGCAACAGCTTGGTCATGTCGCTGACCCCACTCTGAGCCTGCGCCACCGCCATGCCGTAGCCCGGTACGATAATGACGGAATCGGCATTGCGTAGCTCTTCGCACACTTCATCTGCGCTGGTTTCCAGTGCCGTTCGGTCGTCAGGGCCTGCGCTTGCAGAACTCCTGCTGGTTTGGCCAAACCCGCCGAGGATTACGCTGATGAATGACCGGTTCATGGCCTTGCACATGATGTAGCTGAGAATGGCACCGCTGCTGCCCACCAATGCGCCGGTCACGATCAACAGGTCGTTGCCGAGCATGAAGCCGATGGAGGCTGCGGCCCAGCCGGAGTAACTGTTGAGCATAGACACCACCACCGGCATGTCGGCACCGCCAATGGCCATGATCAGGTGAATGCCCAGAACAGACGCAATCACGGTCATCAGTATCAGGGCCAGTATGCCCAGCGCCATGCTATCGGTGCTCAGGAACCAGCAGCCCAGCACCACGGATACGGCGATAGCCGCCAGATTCATCAAGTGCCGGCCGGGCAGGGTGAGGGCTTTGCTGTCGATGCGACCGTCCAGTTTGCCGCAGGCTACCAGCGAGCCGGTGAAGGTAACGGCACCAATAAAGATACCCACAAACACTTCCACCAGTTTGATGGTGTGCTCGGCTCCTGTGCTGTGAATCAGCGGATCGATATAGCCGGTAAAACCCACCAATACCGCCGCAAGGCCCACAAAGCTGTGCAGTAGCGCCACGAGTTGTGGCATTTGGGTCATTTCCACCTTGTTGGCAATGACAATGCCAATGCTGGCACCCACTAACACCGCGATCACAATGGCCACAAGCCCACTGTCACTGACGCTGGCCATGGTGGCGACCAGTGCAATGAGAATACCGGCTACGCCATAAAGGTTACCCCGGCGTGCCGATTCCTGATTGCTCAAGCCGCCGAGGCTGAGAATAAACAATACGCTGGCGACCACGTAGGCCACACTAACGAGTCCTGTACTCATGGTGGTCGCCTCCTATTTGCGGAACATTTTGAGCATGCGATGGGTAACCCGGAAGCCACCCCCTACGTTGATGCTGGCAATCAGCACCGCCACAAACGCCAGAACTCCGACCACGGCGTTCTCTGCCTGGGCCAGGTGTAACATGGCACCAATCACGATAATGCCGCTGATGGCGTTGGTGACACTCATCAGAGGTGTGTGCAGGGAAGCAGTGACGTTCCACACCACCTGCCAGCCTATAAAGCAGGCCAGTACGAACACGGTGAAGTGGCGCAGGAAGCTCTCCGGTGCATAGGCGCCAACACCATAAAGTGCGGCAAGAGTGACGACTAACACGGCCCCCTTGCCGATCAGGCTACGGCGTTGGGACTCCTTGTGTGCTGCCGCTTTTTGTTCTGCCGAAGGTTCTTCTGTGCCCGGTGCAGGCTTGGGGCTGATGGGTGTTTGCGGTTGTGGTGGCGGCCAGGTTACGTCCTTGCCCAACACCACGGTAAGGCCACGAATCACGTCATCGTCCATATTGATCTTGGGTTGACCGTCTTTCTCCGGCGTCAGTTCAGTCACCAGATGAAACAGATTGGTGGAATAGAGATCACTGGCCACCTTGGCCATGCGACTGGGCAGGTCTGTGTAGCCGATCAGCGTAACGTCGTGGTGCTCGGCAATTTTTCCCGGCTCGGTGAGTTCGCAGTTGCCGCCGCGCTCTGATGCCAAATCCACAATCACACTGCCGGGCTTCATGGATTTCACCATGTCGGCGGTGATCAGTTTAGGTGCTGGCTTGCCGGGAATCAGGGCGGTGGTGATGATGATATCCACCTCTTTGGCCTGCTCTGCGAACAGCGCCATTTCGGCTTTGATGAACTCATCGCTCATCTGTTTAGCGTAACCACCAGTGCCACTGCCTTCTTCCTCGCCAAAATCCAACTGCAGGAATTCCGCGCCCATGCTTTCAATCTGTTCCTTTACTTCCAGCCGGGTATCGAAGGCCCGAACTATAGCCCCCAAGCTATTGGCGGCTCCTACTGCCGCAAGCCCGGCTACACCGGCGCCGATCACCATTACCTTGGCGGGTGGCACTTTGCCGGCGGCTGTTATCTGGCCGGTGAAGAAACGCCCGAAGTGATTGGCTGCCTCCACCACCGCGCGATATCCGGCAATGTTGGCCATGGCGCTCAAGGCATCCATTTTCTGGGCCCGGCTGATTCGGGGCAGGCTGTCGATGGCAAAGGTGGTAATGTTTCGGCCCGCCAGTTGCTTCAGCAAATCGGAGTTCTGGGCCGGCCAGATGTAGCTGGCAAGAAAGGCACCTTCCTTCATCAGGTCGGCTTCATGCTTGCCCAGCGCAGTATTCAGCATGGGAGCGCGAACCTTCAGAATAAAATCTGCCTCGCCCCACAGTGACGCAGTGCTCGCGGCAATGGCGGCGCCAACAGCCTCGTAGGCTTCATCGCGATAATGTGCGGCTTCGCCTGCGCCTGCCTCGACCGTAACGTCGTAACCCAGGTTGATCAGTTTGTGTACCGATGGCGGAGTGGCTGCAACTCGCCTTTCGTCTTCGAAAATCTCTTTTGGAATGCCAATCTTCATGATGCAAACGCCCCGTGTTTGAACCTATGAAACTTCTGTGAGCTACCTACAGCCTAGTGCAAGCTCAGGACTTTGCCTGCCATACGTTCTGTTGCGTACGGCAGAAATCCGGATAAAGCGCTATGCTTTGCGCTTTTGCACACACCGGAATTTTTTCGATGATTGAGATGTTTTTCAGCACCTATGTCAGCAGTACAATTCGCTTCCTGTTTTTGCTGGCTCCCTTCTTTGCAGTGTCCATGTTTATCGCCTTGACCCGGGGATTGCCCGCTGCTGAAAAAGCCTCGATTATCCGCCGGGCGTGCATTGCAGCATCCATTATGGGTGTTTTGTTGTTCTTCGGTGGCCCGGTTTTGTTCAGTGCCATCGGCATTACTCTGAACTCCTTCCGTATTGGCGCCGGTACACTGCTGTTCCTGACCGCTATCAGCCTGGTCACCAGCGGCACCCGTAACCATGCCACCGGCCTGCCCGAGGAAGAGCGCGACGACATCGCTGTTGTGCCCCTGGCCGTTCCGGTGATGATTGGCCCTGCCACCATTGGTGCTATTCTGGTTTACGGTGCCGAACTCAAGAATGCCCCGGAAGTTGCCGGAGGCCTGCTGGGCTTGCTTTCTGGCCTATTGATACTGGGTATATTGCTGCATCTGTCTGGCTACCTGGAAAAAGCACTAGGCAAAACCGGCCTCAACATCTTATCCAAGATCAGCGGTTTGGTACTCTCAGCCATGGCAGCAGAAATTGTACTGACAGGCATCACGGGTTTTATCGCCAGTTCGGGATTGATGGGAGCATAAGGACGCGCAATGTCTGCAGACACCACAGAGCACAATCGTAACCGACAGGATTTCTCCGGTATCGACTCGATCTGGTTGTTTGGTTATGGCTCGTTGATTTACAAAGTAGATTTTCCATACCTCGAAAAGCGCCCCGCATCCATTCAGGGCTGGGCGCGCCGGTTCTGGCAGGGATCCCATGATCATAGAGGCACTCCGGAAGCGCCGGGGCGTGTGGTGACTCTGATCGAGCAGCCGGGCGCCAAGTGCAAAGGTATGGCCTTCCGGGTATCACCGAAGGTCTTCGAGCATTTGGATGTGCGGGAGAAGAATGGTTATCTGCGATTCACCACAACCCTGACGTTCGATAACGGCAGTCATGGTGAGGGGCTGGTTTACATTGCCACTGAGGATAACGAAGCCTTCCTTGGCGAGGCGCCGGACGCAGATATAGCCCGCCAGATTGCTTCTGCGGTTGGTCCGAGTGGCCCCAATTCCGAATACTTATTGAGACTCGCGGAGTCTTTGCGTGCGCTGGGTGACGAGTGCACCCATACTTTCTCAATTGAAGCTTGCCTAAAAGCAGACTCATAAACCGGGTACGAAGCTCCATACAAGCAGTAGGGGGAGAAACACCTCCCGAAACTGTGCGGAGCCAGGGATGGCGGAGCCAAGCGTACACGGACGTATTCACAGCGTGTTTCGGGAGGTGTTTCTCCCCCTACTGCGTCAGGCCTCCACCGAAGCGACTCGGGACTCCTCCCGGGTAGCAGGATTAAAGCCCCTGGGAGGTGATTTGCGACGCTGATTCAGGCCGATCATCACTAGCGGCACAACAACCATCAAACTGCCCACCAGGAACCACCAGTCCGGTACCTCGTTAAACCAGATCCAGCCGATCGCTACAGCCCAGATCAGTCCTGTGTATTCCGCGCTGGTCACCTGATTGGCATCCACTTGCCGGTAGGCCAACAAAACGGTGATGTTGTAACCCAGAATAAAAAATGCCGAACCGACCGCGGTTAGCAAAATCTCTGGGTGCCAGGTGGCACCTTGTTGCCACTCCCATATTGCAAGTAGCCCAGACACCGGGATAACCAACAGGTAGTTGAGAAACAACTTGTGTACCGTGCTCTGGCCCTTGGGCAACTTGCGCACCATCACCGCGTTGATTGCCAGTGTCAGTGCAGACCCCAGCGCGGCTACCGCCGCCCAATTGAACTCCACGGGGCGCAAGATGACGATGATGCCGGCAAACCCGCTGAATACCGCAAGCACACTCAATGGCGAAAGCGACTCCCGGAAGATAACCACTGAAAACACCATCACCAGAATCGGCGCTGCGTAAAATACGGCGTTGGCCGTGGCCAGTGGCAGGTTGCTTAAGGCAACGATCATGCACAGCAAGCCTACCAGATGAACGTGCGCCCTGATGGCGTGTACTTTTATGCCGGAAAACAGGTTGTTCCGGTCGATCTTGCGAGCCAGCGGAACCAGGAAAACAAGGGTGATGAGGCAGCGTAAAAATGCGAACTGCAGAATCGGTGCGCCCGGCTCCATGAGCTTGATAAACACGTCAGATATCAGCGCCATGGCGTTGCCAAGCACAAGCAGAAGAATTGCGCTGTTTACAGTTTTACCTGACATCTTTTTATTACCTGATACACGGGGGGTGGATAAAGCGCGCACATAGAAAGTGGCAGGTACAGTCTACTTGCGCTTTAATATCCGATAAAATGATGTTTCTTGAGCTGGTATTAGATAAATAGATAATGAAGCTGCCACCACTAAGAGCCCTGCCCGTATTTGAAGCCGTCGCCCGCCTCAACAGTTTTTCATTGGCTGCTGATGAGCTCTCGGTAAGCCAGAGTGCGGTGAGCCATCAGATCAAACAGCTCGAAACCTATCTGGGGGAGCAGCTGTTCTGGCGTGGAGGGCGCACGCTCGCGTTAACCGACGAGGGGCGGCAGTATCTCGATGCCGTCAGTACGGCGTTGCTGCAAATCGAACGGGCCAGTGAAAAACTGCTGGGGCATGAAGAATCCAGGTTGCGGCTTGCGCTCTTCAGTTCCTTTGCCGTTCGTTGGCTGGTGCCGCGGTTGCCGAATCTGCAGCGACAGCACCCGCAGGTAGAGTTGGCGCTGGAGATGACCAGCGAAAACCCCGTACTGTCTGATCGTGTGGCGGACTGTTTTATTACGATAAATCGCGGGTCTTCAGCCTACAGTTACGAGCTTTTGTACGTTGAGCAATTGTTTCCCGTGTGCAGTCAGGATTATTGGCAGCGCATTTGTAGAGAGTTGGGTCGGGAAGCGGATGCAGCAGGGCGTGATGAGCCGGCCATGACCACGGCGGAGGTGGCCCGCTTTCCCCTGCTATCCACTCACAGCATTTACGACAAGGCCGCTGGGGACTGGGAGGCCTGGTATCAAACTGTGGATGAGTCCATACCTTCCGGCACGCGCGTTCAGCACTTCAGTCACATGCTGCTGGCGTTGGAGGCCGCGCGCCACCATCAGGGCATCGCTCTGACCAACGATTACATGTTGAGCACCCGAAAGGATTCAGAAGAATTTGTGCGCTTGCCATGCCACCCGCTGGTGACCGGCGACCGGTTCTATTTTGCCTGGAAAACCAGCCGAAGAAGGGAGCGGAGCATACAACTGCTGAGAGGTTGGCTGGTGGATGAAGCCATCAGAGGGGGACTCAGGTCACAATGATGCGAAATTGACCCTTTCTGTCGGCCCTTCCGGCGCTACTGCTATCGGAGAATGATCTTGCAGCGGGTATCCTTGCTTCAATAGTAACAAAGCTGCGCGTATTCACCGACGCAGTGAACAAGGAACCAACATGTCGTTAAACCGTCGCCAGTTTCTTCAATACGCCGGCGCCCTCGGTGCTTTGGGTGCGCTTGGCAGCCAGGCAGCACTTGCACAACTTCTCAACCCTCAACGCATGCAGCCCTGGCGCAACTGGTCGGGTGTGCAGACCTGCCTGCCAGCAAGCCAGATATCCCCCAAAACGCTGGACGAACTGGTAGATGTTATTACTCGCAGCACCGGCACCATTCGCCCGGTTGGGGCGGGGCACTCGTTCAGCCCGCTGGTGCCCACGGATGATACCTTGCTTTCCCTCGGCTATTTTGGCGGCATGTTAAGCCATGATTCGGCAACCCATCGGGCGGAGTTTGGTGCGGGCACCTCCATGGCACTCATGGGCATGGCGCTGAATGAGGTGGGCCAGGGCTTCATCAATATGGCTGATATAGATCACCAGACTTTGGGCGGTGCCGTTGCAACATCGACCCACGGTACTGGCATTAAATACGGCTCTTACTCAAGTTACATCAAAGGGTTGCAGTTGGTGACTGCGAGCGGTGAGGTACTGGATTGCGATGCCACACGTAACCCGGAGGTGTTCCATGCCGCCCGCGTATCCATGGGCTCGCTTGGGGTAATCACCCGGCTGACTATGCAGAACCGGCCAGGCTATCGCCTGCGGGAAACCATGTGGGTGGCCAAAACCGAAGACTTGCTGGCGGATATTGACCGGCACATGTCCGAAAACCAGCACTGGGAAATGCTGGTGATTCCCCATTCGGATTACGCACTGGCCATTGCCTTGAACGAAACCGAGGAGCCAGCCACACCTCCGGTAAACAAGGCAGAAAGCGGGGGCAATGAGTTTGTGACCCTGCTTGAGAAGCTGGATAAATACGGAAGTGATTTCCCGTCAGCCCGCCGCTTCTTGCTGAACAACCTGCGGCACTTTGCCACCTTTGATGAGCGTATTGGCGAGTCTTACGAGATCTATTCCAACATACGCTCGGTGCGCTTTAACGAAATGGAATACTCGGTGCCCGCCGAGCATGGCCCGGCCTGCCTGCGCGAGATTCTGCAGCTTATCGAGCGTAATGACCTGCCCACCTGGTTTCCACTGGAATACCGCTATGTGCAGGCTGACGATATACCTTTAAGTATGTTCCAGGGGCGCGATAGTTGTGCCATTTCTGTGCACCAGCACTACAGCATGGATTATCACAATCTGTTTGCGGCCATAGAGCCGATTTTCTGGAAATACGATGGCAGGCCCCACTGGGGTAAGTTGCATACACTGAATGCACGTCATCTGGAGAAGTTGTACCCGCAGTGGCGCGAGTTTACCGGGTTACGCGAGAGCCTTGACCCGCAGGGTAAGTTCCTGAATGCCCACCTGCGTTCAATTCTGGGCGCGTGAGGTAGAGAGTGACAGATATATTGAAGGAGCGATTGAGGGGGAGAGTACTGTGAATCGTCGTGGTTTTCTGTTCACCGGCCTGTTGGGTGGTGCGGCCATAATGACCGGAGCTGGTTTGCTACGACCTGCAGATAAGGGCAAACCTTACACGGCTTACTTCCAGGCGCTGAACGCGGAGCTGAAACGCGCCGGGCCCATGCGGCCTGTATTGGTGGTGGATCTGGACCGTCTGGATCACAACATTGATGTGGTGAAAGCTTCTCTGCAACGCAGCGGCAAGGCCTTGCGCCTGGTCGAAAAGTCGCTGCCGGCGCGCGGTTTGCTGGAATACATTGCCAGCCGTACCGGCACCGACAAGCTGATGTCGTTCCACCAACCCTTCCTGAATCAGACCGCCGAATACTTTCCGCAAGCCGATATATTGCTGGGCAAACCGCTGCCAGCCCGATCAGTTGAGGTGTTCTATCAGCAGCATCAAGGGCAGGCTGATCCTACAGCGCGAATCCAGTGGCTGATTGATGCGCCTGAACGGTTGCAGGAATACTTGCAGATATCACGAGCACGCAACAGCAAGTTCCGTATCAACATTGAGCTGGACGTTGGCTTGCATCGCGGTGGTGTGACCGATAACGATACTTTGAATGTGTTACTTGGCTTGATTGCCAATAACCCGGAGCATCTCGAGTTCTCCGGGTTCATGGGTTACGACCCGTTTGTCGGCATGGAACTGCCCTCGGTTCTTGGTTCTCCGGAAACGTTGCTAGGCAAGGTGATGACCCGCTATCAGGGCTTTGTGGATTTCACCCGAAACCAGTATCCGGCACTTTGGCGGGACGGCCTTGCGCTCAATACCGCCGGCAGCCCCAGTTACCGCCTGCACGAAACCGAAACCCTGAGTACGGAGTTGGCGGTGGGGTCGGCCATGGTGATGCCCACGCACTTTGATTTGCCGTCTTTGAGCGATCATGTTCCTGCGGCGTTTATTGCCAGCCCTGTTCTGAAATCCACCGGGCCAGTGAATATTCCGGCGTTGGATGGAAAATCGAAAATCTTCTCCTGGTGGGATATCAACCAGCGCGCTACCTATTTTATTTATGGCGGCAACTGGCTGGCGGATTTCGTCGCGCCAGAGGGGCTGCAGAGCAACAGCTTGTATGGCAGAAGCTCGAACCAGGAGCTGGTGACGGCCTCGCCGGGAGTGGGGCTTCAAGTGAACGATCAGGTGTTTCTGCGCCCGCAACAAAGTGAGGCGGTATTGCTGCAGTTTGGCGACATACTGGCAATGCGCAATGGAAAGATTGTTGATCAATGGCCCGTATACCAGGACGGTTCCCGGGCATAGCCAGTGAGCCATAAGGCAAGTGGCCAGCACTTGAAAATGCTGGCCACAGCTTTAGAGCCTACTTAACGCCAGGGCGTTCAACTACTTTGCGTTTCCCTTTGGCACATCGGGACAGAGCTTTCAGGCCTTCTTCGTCGAAAGCATCCACCCGGATAACGTCGTACAAAGCCGTCAGTGCATCTTCAAGCTTCTCGCGCTCCTCCGTCTTCACAACGCCTTCTGCACAGGCCCAGTCCACCAGCTTTTTGCGCTCGTGGCCCATCAGCAGTGTCACTTCGTCTAGATCGTCTTTATCACGATTACGAACGGCCTCGTGCATGCGGCCACGTACATCGGCGGTTTCGTTTGCCAGCTTGTAGGCATTCAGAACCCGACCAAGAGGGTCCTTCGGATCCATTGTGGTGTAGGCACCGCGGCTGATGCGCTGGCGCAGCGGTGTGTCTTTAACGATGCTGGCAGCCACTTGGGCGCCAAGCTTGTCATCCGGCCCGTTCAGGCCGGTCGCACCCAGCGGGAATACCAGCAGGCGCATTGGCCAGCGTAGAGCAGGTACAGGGAACTTGGTGATGGCTTCGCGCATCGAGTGCTGCAAGTCCTGAAGGCAGGTTTGCAGGCACCATTCCACCAGCGGGCGCTGGTCGGCAGGGTAGCCTTCCTCGTGCCATTGCTTGATTACGGCCGTCGCGTAGTACAGCTGCACCAGGCAGTCTGCCATGCGCCCGGAGAGGCGCTGTCGGGCTTTAAGTCCACCGCCCACGGAGAGCAGGGTTACATCCGTCATTAGGGCAAACGCTGCCGAAAAGCGGGCAAGCTGGCGGTAATATGAGCGGATGTTTCCTTG
This sequence comes from uncultured Marinobacter sp., assembly GCF_947488835.1. Lineage (GTDB taxonomy): Bacteria > Pseudomonadota > Gammaproteobacteria > Pseudomonadales > Oleiphilaceae > Marinobacter. The sequence goes on from NZ_CANLBK010000004.1 coordinate 59,269, forward strand.
CCGTGGCACTGTTTCAAACAACCCGCCGGAGAGGGCAAGAACAAAAGCCCTCAAAGCGTTCCGTGTAGTGTGAGCCAGGTGCTTGTAGAAGATGCCGTCGAACTTCTTCACTGCCTGATCTTCGTCTTCCATGTCAGCCGCTGCAATTTCATCAACAATAAACGGGTGGCAGCGAATCGCCCCCTGACCAAACACCATCAGGCTGCGGGTCAAAATGTTTGCGCCTTCCACGGTAATGCCAATGGGTACAGCGTTGTAAGCGCGGGCCATGAAGTTGCGGGGGCCGGTAATAACGCCGCGACCGGCGACCACATCCATGGCGTGGTTGATCACTATCCGCATCAGGTCGGTGTTGCGGTATTTCAGCAGGGCAGAAGGCACCGCGGGCCGCACGCCCCTGTCCAACATACTGGAGGTCAGCAAGCGGGCAGCATCCATCATGTAGGTGTAACCAGCGATGGGCTCCAGAGCCTCCTGAACACCTTCAAACTGGCTGATGGAGCGGCCGAACTGTTCGCGAGTGTAGGCGTAGGAGCCGGTTGCCAGGCTGGCTACCTTGCCGGCACCGGTGCCCAGCGCGGGCAGGGAAATGGAGCGGCCAATGGACAGGCATTCCAGCAGCATGGTCCAGCCCTTGCCGAGCATGTCCTGGCCACCGATTACCTGGTCCATGGGAATAAACACTTCGGTGCCCCACGTCGGCCCATTCATGAAGACGGTATTCATTGGCAGGTGTCGAGCGCCTGCGTGTACGCCTTCGGTTTCCCGCGGCACCAGAACACAGGTCACGCCTATGTCTTCGTTATCGCCCAGCAGATTTTCCGGGTCGTACACCTTGATGGCCAGGCCAATCAGCGTCGCCACCGGTGCCAGAGTGATATAGCGTTTGTTCCAGGTAACTTTCAAACCCAGAACGTCTTCGCCGTTCCATTGGCCTTTGCACACTATGCCTTTGTCTGGAATGGCGCCCGCATCGGAACCCGCGATGGGCGAAGTGAGGGCAAAGCAGGGAATCTCTTCACCACCGGAGAGCCTTGGCAGGTAGTGTTTTTTCTGTTCGTCGGTGCCGTAATGCATCAACAACTCACCCGGGCCGAGGGAGTTGGGTACCATCACGGTGACCGCAGCAGATACGCTGCGGGTAGAAATTTTCATGACGATTTCAGAGTGGGCAGTGTTGGAGAAGCCCATGCCGCCGTCTTCTTTCGGGATCACCAGGCCGAAAAATCCGTTCTCACGGATAAATTTCCAGACCTTGTCCGGCAGGTCGTAGTCTTCGTGGGTGATCTTCCAGTCATCGAGCATGCTGCAGAGTTTTTCTACCGGGCCATCAAGAAACGCCTGTTCTTCGCTGGACAGGTGTGCAGGCTTTGCATCCAGCAGTTTTGACCATTCAGGTTTGCCCGAAAACAGTTCACCATCCCAGTCCACAGAACCGGATTTCAGGGCTTCTTCTTCGGTTGAAGACAGCTTGGGAAGGCGGCTGCGAACCCAGCCCAACAGTGGGCGGCTGAATTTGTCGAGGCGCAGCTCGCTCGGAATAACCAGAATCAGGGCAAGCGCGAGAAAAAGGCCGCCAAACAGAATACTGGCAATGTGCCACTCGTCCTGGAACAGGCCAACCAGGGTTGCGATAGACATTACCGCAGCGGCTGTGGTGCCGCCAACTCCCACATAGATCAGAATCAGGGCACTGATGAGCAGTAAAAGTACACTCACGGGCAGACCTCCATATCGTGGATAAAATTCGGCGAATTTCAGTTTAACCTTCGGTCAAAGTTTCCCCACATGCAAGGGCACCGTTGCTAATAACAGTATAGACCGCAATGGCTTCAGGCATTCACTATGTCCTCAGATGTAACCGGCGGCAAAAACCAGCCCAAGTACGATCGGCATAACAATAAGGCTGCCGAGGTTACTTATTAGTACGAGAGAAGCCACTTTATGGGGCTCTTGCTGATACTGCTCAGCCACCATGTAGTTGAGCACCGCAGGAGGCAGCGCGGCGAATACCCATAGTGAAGCGATTTGAAGGCCGGGGAGATCCAGCAGTGCAATCATCGGCCAGGCCAGCAATAGCCCACTGACCGGGCAGGCGATGGCGCCCAGCATGCCCAGTTTCCAATCGCTGAAGTCGATATCCAGCATACGCACGCCGAGGGTAAACAGCATCAGCGGTATGCAGATTTCCCCGAGCATGTTCAGGGAGTGCAATAGCCAGCCTGGCAGAGCAACGCCGCCAAGGTTAACCGCCAGCCCGGCGATGCTGGCAAACACAATGGGCAGTCTCAGGCGCTGCAAAATGGAGGTGTGCGGGTCGAGCATGTACAGCCCCACAGAAAAATGCAGCAGCATTTCCACAATGAATAGCACGATGGCTGCGGGCAGCGCCGCTTCACCAAAGGCCAGAACCAACAGCGGAATGCCCATGTTGCCGGAGTTGTTGAACATCATGGGGGGTAAAAAGGTTTTCAGGTTCAAGTCGAGTACCCGGGCCAGCGGATACAGAACAATGCCGGAACCGAGCACCACAACCGTTGCGGCGAGCGCAAGCCCGGCATAATCCTGAAGAGGCGCTTGCTGATCGGCCAGTACTGCAAACACCAGCATAGGCACAAACAGCTCCATGTTCAGAACGTTTAATCCACGAATATCCGGGGTGCGAAACCGGCCGTAAAGGGCACCGCAACCAGCAATGAGAAATACCGGCAGCAGGGTTGAAAGAATCTGGCCAATCATCAAAAACTCCAATAGGCGCCGCAGGTTGGTTGCGGTGGTAGTGTTACCCGACGACAATAGCCCGGATACCTGGATTGCTAATCGGTTATGGAGTTTACCAGTGACAAGCCCGTTTGATCAGCCTCTTAATCGCCAAGATACTTGCTCGGTAAAACTCGATGTCCGCAAGGCAGTATTTGGCCGAGAGGATGTGATTCCAGTGTGGGTGGCAGACATGGATTTCGCCGCACCAGAGGCGGTTACTCGCGCGCTTTCAGAGCGTGCCGCACATCCGGTTTATGGCTATACGCTTTTCCCCGATAGCCTTTACCAGTCAATACAGGACTGGTTTCGTGAGCAACATGGGTGGGAAATCAAGCGCCACTGGATACTGATGGCGCCAGGGGTTGTTCCTTCCTTGCATGCAGCCTGTATGGCTTGTGCTGCTCCGGGTGAAGGCGTGATTATTCAGCCGCCAGTGTACCCGCCGTTTTTCAGTTCGGTTCGCTTGAGCGGGCGGGAGATTATTGAAAATCCACTGGTTTGCGATGAAACCGGTTACTACCGGATGGATCTGGAGCACCTGGAAGCTTGCGCCGCCCGCCCGGATGCCCGCCTGCTGATGCTGTGTTCACCCCATAATCCGGTTGGGCGTACCTGGTCGGAGCAAGAGCTTGAAGCTGTTCTGGATATTGCCCGACGCCATGATCTGGTGGTGATTTCAGATGAAATCCACTGCGACCTTACCTATGCCGACATGCCACGGCACCGGATGCTGGCAACGCTGGCTCGGCCTGGCGATGCACTGATCACGGCTATTGCACCAAGCAAGACCTTCAACATCCCCGGGCTTGGGCTGTCTGCTCTTGCCATCCCCGATAAGGCGCAACGCAATGCCATGCAGGCAGTCTTCGATTCCCTGCATGTGCCCCAGTGCAACCCATTCAGTATTGCGGGATTTGAAGCGGGTTACCGTTCTGGTGGGCCTTGGTTGAATGAGCTGATGGCGTATTTGCAGGAGAACCGGGACTTTGTGATCAACACGGTGAATGCACGCTTGCCCGGCATCAAAACCCGCGCGCCAGAAGGAACCTATCTGGTGTGGCTGGATTGCAGAGGAATGGGGTTGGACGATGCAGCCTTGAAGCGGTTTTTCGTGCAGGACGCCGGAGTCGGAATGAACCCCGGCATCTCATTCGGTGAACAGGGCAGCGGTTTCATGCGGTTGAACATTGGTTGCCCCAGTGCTGTGTTGGTCGACGTGCTGCAGCGCATCGAGTCGGCTTTGAACGCGCGCACGTAAACCTTGAGCGCTATTCTCCCGGTACCTTGGCTTCTGTACCTATGTGATAGGCAGCAAAGCCCGCCATGACCACCTGATCTACCGCCATACCAATGATTCGGCCATCGCTGTTGGAGTGGATAGGGTACTGGGCATTGGTGATCGGGTCGGCGACATAGCCAAGAATCTGACCCTTGGACACTTTCGCGCCCAATTTAACCTTGCTGAACAGAATACCGCCGTCGTTTGCCCGCACCCACGCAGAGTTGTAGTACACGGGTTGCGGGTCGCCCCATACGAACATCCGCGAGATCATGCCCTGCTTTTCCATCAGGCTGGTGAGGCTGTTTACGCCTGCCTTGATCTGATGCTCCTGTATGCGATGGGATTCGCCAGCCTCCAGTGTTACCGCACGAATGCCCACATCTACCGCAGCGGTGCGGAGCATCCCGGGTGACCCGCTACTGTGCACCACCGCCATGCGGTCAAACCCGCGGGTAAATTCTGCCACCGTGGGATTGTTCATGTCAGCACGAAGTTGCGGCAGGTTGGTGCGCTTCAGTGAGCCAGTATGTATATCCACCAGCATGTCGCAGTGCCGGATAATTTTTTCGAAAAGTGAGTAGGCAATCCGGTCTGCCAGGCTGCCATTCGGCCGGCCGGGGAAGTGCCGGTTCAGGTCGCGGCGATCCGGCAGATATCGGCTACCCTGCTGGAATCCGGGCAGGTTCACAATGGGGATGCCCACCACGCTGCCACTGAGTTTTTCCGGATCAAGGTCGTACATCGTCTGGCGGATAATTTCGATGCCGTTCAACTCGTCGCCATGGATGGTGCCTGTCAGGCATAGGGTGGGGCCGGCGTTGACGCCGTTAACCACCAATACCGGTGTGGGCTGCGACAAGCCGGCAATCTGAATACCAGACGACCAGGCCAGGCGGGTTGATGTACCCGGTAACACTTCGCTGCCAAGCAGAGCCAGATTTTTTGCGGGCTGTGGACCTTTAACTTCTGGTTCGGATGCTTTGTCTTCTGGAGCGTCGGCGACGACTACCGGCTCTTCGGTGCCTGGGCTTTCCTGAATGGCAGGGTCTTTCGGCGGCTCAGGAGTAGGTGCAGGCGCAACTTCCTTCAGGTCAATGTTGGGCGCTACTTTCTTCGGCTTTGGCGAACGCTTTGGTTTGGGTGCTTGTGCGGCTTCTTCAGCTGCAGGGACCGCTTCCACTGAGGGCGTGTCAGGTGGTTCCCGTCGTGGCTCTGAGCGCTCTACATCCTCAACGTTTTCATCGTCCGCCAATTCTGCCAGCAGAATCTCCTGGATTACAGGATTCTGGCCGCTGCTTTTAGGTGGGTCTGCCAGTGAAACAGAAGGCAAGGCCAGCATGAGCAAGCAAAAAGGCGGTGTCAGAGCGGTCAGCATTTTCAGCCTGTAAAACAGCATGATTCCTCACGGGTCGTTCACGAAGGCCCAAGGATAAAGGTTGGCCGAGGGTCATGAATATGGCAATAACACAGATTTAATGCCATTTTCATGGTGCAGACATGAACATTGTTGCCAATAATAGTTATGGTACGCAGGGTACATGCGTACCTGACCTATCCAGTTATATCCGACTGAGGGAGTTAACTATATGGACTTTTTGCGAATTATTATTGCCATTCTGTTACCGCCACTGGGTGTGTTTTTGCAGGTGGGTATCGGAAAACACTTCTGGATCAACATACTGCTGACGATTCTGGGCTACATTCCCGGTATCGTGCACGCGGTATACATTATCGCCAAAAAATAAGCATCGACAGGCGCTTTGCACGCCTGCCGATGGGCCGGGCTCAGGTGGACTTTGTGGCCTGCCAGAGCCCGTCTTCCTGCAGGGCGCGGCCATCAGCCTCCAGTTTCAGCAAATGGGCCAAGGCAGAGCGGGCTGCAACGCCATGAATAGCCGCTGGCACGTCGCCGTAGGCTTTGCTGGTGAGGTCTTTCAGGTTCACCGGTGAAAGCTTGGCGAGGGCGCGCGCAATCTTATGCTCCCTGGCCAGCCGGTGAGTGATCAGATAGTCGATGATCGCTTGCGGTTGCCCCATCACGAATCCGTGGGCAGGGGCAATGAAGCGGATTTTTTCGGCAAACAGGTCGTAGAGCGATTCCAGATAGGCCTTCATGTCGCCGTCCGGCGGGTTTATAACCACTGTTGAGCCCTGCATGATGTGATCCCCTGAAAACAGCAGCTGCTGATCCTCTAACAGGAAGCACAGGTGGTTGGAGGCGTGTCCGGGTGTGTGCAGAACCTTGAGAGTGCCCGCATCGGTTTTGATCAAATCCCCATGCTCAGGCTGTTGGTCGGGCGCGAATTTATGGTCCTGGCCCGGGCCATCTGGTGCAGGTCGACCGTAAACCCGACAGCCCGTTTGCTCCTTCAGCGCCTGGGTGCCCGGTGAGTGGTCCAGATGGGTATGAGTGACTACCACCGAATCAATTTTGCCCCCCGTTACCTCAAGAATACGTTCTATGTGCCCTGCATGGCTTGGACCCGGGTCGAGCACGGTAAAGCGTTCGTGACCCAGAATGTAGGTGTTGGTGCCAGGGCCGGTCATCACGCCGGGATTAGGTGCTGTAAGGCGAATCACGCCTGCAGCAACCTCAACCGCCTCACCGGGAACAATCTCTGCTTTGGTACTGCCTTCCCCTTCCGGGTCCAGCTTGACGGCCTCCGCGTAGGCCGGAGAATCCGGCTCCAGAAACACCGACTTGCCACGACGGATCGCTGGCCAGGGCTGGCTCGGGTAGGGCTCGGGAGGATTTGCCCAGGCGTAGCGCATGAGGCTGTCTACAGAGTCAAAATCCCGCAAAACCCTGAGGGTTCCCAAGGTTGGCAACGTCATCAAGCGCGTGCCGGCACGCTGCTCTTGCAGCGCTTGTTCGGGGCGAATCCATACGTGATCAATGGTTTCCTCGCCATCATGGCTCACGTACTGGTTTTCTGGTGCTTCGGTCACGAAGAATCGGGTATCAAAGCGCCGGGGAGGGCCGGGAGGGGTAATCCAGTGGCTCAGGTAGGCCAGTCTGTCCAGAGGGATGGTTAGCTGGTGGCGCTGGCACAGCTCGGCCAGGGGCAGCTCGCCTTTGAATACCGCTTTGCGGTCATCGTGGGCAGGGTGGTCTCCGCCGATGAGCTGCCGGTCGGCATCCATGGCCACCAGTACGCCGGCCTCCTCAAAGCATTCGCGAACAGCCGCCAGCATATAATCCGCGCCGCCTTCACTCAGGCTCATGGTGTGGCTGATTTCCGTGTCTTTCACGCCCGCTGCGTGCAGGCGCCCATGGGATTCCTGCTCATCTACCGCACCGCCTGGAAACACATAAAAGCCGGGTAGAAAAACGGCGCTCCAGGTGCGTTGTAGCAGTAACACTTCGATGCCTTCGGGGGTGTCCCTTACCAGTGCCAGAGTGGCCGCAGGGCGAATATCCATAGATTTTCCATTGTTCACAACTGTCACCTCAACTTGCCTTTACATGCAGCGCGCAAAGGCTGAATTCAGCGCTAAAAGACCAGCACTGACGATAACCGATTTTTGCAACAAGATCATTGAGATGAAGGTCGTGGCACAAGAGGGTATCATTCAGTGCTGCACACGACCCTTTGCTATACAGGTACCTGAAGTGGCCCGAATCAAGCTTTCCTTCCCCGATAATGTGTTCTGTTTTGAAACCCTCATGCAAGTTCGAACAACGGATATTAACGGTGCCAACCACCTCGGTAACGATGCACTGGTGTCGATGCTGTCGGAAGCGCGGGCTCAGTTTTTGATCAGTCTTGGTATTTCTGAGGGCAACAACAGCGGCCAGGGCATTATAGTGACGGACCTTGCGACCATGTATCAGTCGGAATCCTTTTTCCCGGAAATGCTACGATTTGAAGTGGGAGTGATGGACTTCAATAAATACGGCGGGGATTTTGTGTTCAGGGTAACCAAGGCCGAGACGGAGCAGGCTGTTGCTTTGGCAAAGTATGGATTTGTGTTTTTTGATTACCTCCAGAAGAAGGTCACCCCCGTTCCGGAAAGCTTCCGGTCACGCTTTGCCTGAGGCGCTTTCCCGGAGTTGTTTCATGCCGGCGCGATAGAAGCTGTAAGCCATAATGCCGGCCAGCAGGTTGCCCACCAGCGCACCGCTCATCAAACCGTAAATGCCATTGAGCTGGCTGCCCAGCCACAGCAGGGGCAGAAAGCACAAAAATAACCGCAGCATTGAAACCAGCAACGCCCGCACGGCAAGGCCAAGGGCGTTGCAGATGGACACCATCAACATGCACACCCCCAGGCCGCTGTAGCTGAGTGGCACCCGCACAAGGTAGGCACCAAGAATCTCTTGCACCTGTTGGTCACTGCTGAACAGTTCCGATACCAAACCAGAGGCGATTAGCCAGAGCAGGCCAATGGCCAGCTGCCAGCCCACCACAAACCGCACGGCAATTCGCACCAGTTTGCGAATCTGTTCAATATCCCCGGCACCCAGCAGTCGGCCAATCATGGGCGGCATGGACATGGTGAGTGCGAGCACGACCACAATGGAGAAAAATTCCAGGCGTGTGCCCAGGCCCCAGGCTGCCACGGCGGCGGAGCCGAAACCGGCGACCATGGCCGTTGCCAGCATGGCTGAAACGGGCGGCATAAGCTGGCTGACCATGGCGGGCGCCATGATGCTGTTGAGTTGTTTAAGGGCGCGACCCAAGGCGAGTTCGCGAAGATCGAAGCGAGCCCAGCCGCGCTTCAACAGTTTGGGGTAAATAAACAGACAGCCTATTCCGAAGGCGGTTACGGTGGCCCAGGCGGCACCGGGCAGTCCCCAGCCGAATACGAATATGTAGAGCGGGTCCAGAGCGATGTTGGCGAGGCTGGTAGCCACCATCATGTAACCGGGTAGTTTTGTGTCGCCATGGGAGCGGCAGATGCTGTAGCCAAAGTATAAAAAAGCGCCGATCCAGGCGGAAAATAGCCAGGGTAACCAGTAACTGCGCACCATAGGGAGCAGGGTGTTGTCTGCGCCGAGTGCGGTCATGATGGGAGTTTGAAGAAGCCACAAGATAACACACAGTACGAAGACCAGTGTGCTGCCAACGACTATGACAAGCCCACCCAAGCGAAATGCCCGGAGTTCGTCGCCTACCCCAAGTGTTCGCGAAATGATGGCGGTGGTGGCAATGCCGAGACCAACTTGTAACCCGATGATCAGTTGGTGCATGGGGAGTGTGAAGCCCAAAGCAGCCAGTGGATCCCGGCCAAGCTGGCCGATAAATGCGCTATCCGCGAGCTGGAAGGTCATGAGTGAGAGTGCGCCAAACAGCATGGGCCAGGTCATGGTGTAAAGCTGTCGGGGTAGGCTTGCGGTTTGGGTGGTGCTCACGGGTTTTGGGTGGTGCCTTGGTTTGGGTTTGGGTTTGGGTTTGGGTTTGGGTTTGGGTTTGGGAGTGGAAGTCTAACAGTTTTACTTTGGAGTTAACCTTTCGGGTGGGTCGGGCTCCCCAGACACGCCGTGAACCCGTCCGTGGGGGCTTGGCATTGCCATCCTTGGCAATGCACAGTCTGGGGAGCCCGACACACCCAAAAGGCTCCGGGCCGGAGTGGTTTTCCGCCAGGTTTTTCTAGTGCCGCTTTAAAAGTCTGCTCAGAGCACCTTCAGTGCTGCGTCGTAGTCCGGCTCGTCGTGGATTTCACTGACCAGCTGGCTGTGGATAACCTTGTTGGATTCATCCAGAACCACTACCGCTCGTGCGCAGAGACCGGCAAGTGGGCCGCCTTGAAGCCCTACGCCGTAATCCTGCTGGAAGCTGTAGTTCCGGAAGGTGGAGAGGGTTTCTACATTTTTCAGGCCTTCGGCACCGCAAAAGCGGGACGCGGCGAAGGGCAGGTCGGCGGAGACAACCAGTACAACCGTGTTGTCGAGGGAACCTGCTTTTTCGTTGAATTTACGGGTGGATGTGGCGCACACACCTGTGTCGATACTGGGGATGATGTTCAGGATTTTGCGTTTGCCTGCCCAGTTGTCGAGGGTGACTTCTTCCAGCCCGCTGCTGGTGAGCGTGAAGGCGGGTGCTGTGTCGCCGTTCTTAGGAAATTCGCCGCTCAGTTCAATGGGGTTGCCGTCAAAAGTAACTGTGCTCATGGAGTGCTCCTTGGGTGATACAGAAGGTGATACGGAAATAGCTAAACAGAGATAGTCTGAAACAACCTACCCTGTTTAGTCCATTTTGGATGACTTTGCATCCCTTCGGGCCGATTGAGTATGCCTACTGGCTGGATGCGGCCTGCGGTTCGAACCCGGGAGCGGGGTGGCGTTGAACCAATAGCAGGTAGCTCGCCAGTGCGGCAGCGGCGCTGATGGCAATGGTGACAGCCATAACCAGAGAGGTGCCATCGTGAAGAATGCCTACAAGCATGCCCGCGAAGGCCGCGATGGCCATTTGTGCAAAACCGAACAGCGCGGAAGCCGAGCCAGCCATACGCGGGAAGTTGGCCATGGCGCCGGCCATGGTTTGGGGCATCACCATGCCTGTACCTGCCATAAATAGCGCCTGCGGCAGTATAACTGCCCACACACTGAAGACTTCTGCCAGTGCCAGGGCTGCCATCAGGCTGCCACCTGCTACAGCTATGACTAGCCCGCGAACCAGAATTTGATCTGGCACCAGGTGGCTGCCAAGGCGGATTGCCGAGAGGTTGCCGGTGACATAGCCAACCACAATGCCGGCGAAATAGAGGCCAAATTGTTGAGGTGGCACTTTGAGAAAATCGATCAGTACGAATGAGGAGCCGGAGAGAAATGCAAACAGTCCGGAGAATAGCAGCGCGTTGGTCAGGGTATAGCCCAGGAAGCTGATATCTGTGCCTATGGCGCGATAATTTTGCAACAGGCTGCAAAGCTTCAGGGGCTGGCGATATTCAGGCCGCATGGGTTCGGGGATGCCGAAGGCAACGACGACGGCCATGATCAGGGCGTAGCCCCCCAGTGCGACGAAAATGGAGTGCCAGCCCAAGCCGGCCACCATGATGCCGCCCAGTGTGGGTGCGACGGCTGGCGCCAGCGCCATGATGCTGGCAAGTAGTGCCATTATTTTCGCGGCTTCGCGGGGTGTGTAAATATCCCTGATGGCTGCACGGCCCAAAACTGGCCCAGCCGATCCGCCCAACGCCTGTAAAAAGCGGCACAGAATCAGGGTTTCGATGTTGCTGGCGAGTGCGCAACCTATGCTGGCGATGGCAAACACTATAAAGCCACCAATCATGATGGGCTTGCGGCCAAAGCGATCTGCCAGCGGGCCACATATCAGCTGCGCTATGGCAAAACCAACCATGTAGAGGCTCAGGGTTAGCTGAACCTGGCTGGTGCCTGTGCCAAAGTCGCTGCCGATTTGCGGCAATGCCGGCAAATACATGTCGGTGGCAAGCGGGCCGAGGGCTACGGCGGCGGCGAGCAGTATAGTGGTCCATATACTGGTGAGTGCGAGCATCTACTATCCATACCTTGGGGGGTGGCGATTGAGGGGGCGAGGCTTCCAAAACACGCTGTGAATACGTCCGTGTACGCTTGGCTACGCCATCCATGGCTCCGCACAGTTTGGGAAGCCTCGCCCCCTCAATCGCAGTCAACTTTGGGGTGGATTCTAGGGGGTGCCTAACGAAAAAATAACAGGGGCGCTGCTCATAGGATATATGAGCAAAACAGATAAGTTAGTCGTTGAGGCCATTCATGGTGGCGGCTACGGCGTTTACGTGGTTTCTCAGCCAGCGGTGTGCCGGGTCGTTCTGGTTGCGGCGATGCCACACCATCAGCAGGGTGAAAGGCTTGAAACTGAAGGGCAGGGGCACCCAGGAAAAATCCCGAAGTAAGTATTTGCTCATTCGCTCAGGCGCGGTAACCAGCATGTCAGTGCCCCGGAGGAATTCCGGCAGGCCGGAGAAGTTGGAGACGGTAATGACGTTGCGGCGGGTCAGGCCGCGCGCAGATAACCCGGCTTCGAGGGCGGGTTTTTCTCCGGTGCCGAACACCAAAGCGATGTGGTCGGCTTTCAGGTAGTCGGTAACCGTTTCAGGGGCTTCGCGCTGGCTGGGGTCGTAAAAAACCACCATGCGATCGCCCATCAGCCCTCTTTGCATAATGTCTGTCGCTTCGGGGGCGTGGGGGGAGATGATCAGGTCGCAGATGTTTTTGCGCAGCATGTCTGCCGTGGGAATGCCCGAGGCAATCACCTGCAGCATGATACCCGGTGCTTGCTGCCGCAGACGCTGCATGAGTTGCGGCAAAAGCAGATCTCGCTCGTAATCATTGGCCGCAACTGTGAAGGTGAATTCTGTAGTTTCAGGGGTGAACGGTGGGCCGGAGGCCAGAGAGTGCAGGTCGTCGAGAATCTGGCGAATGTGCGGGCCTGCCTGCACTGCGTAGCGTGTGGGCGTGATGCCGCGCCCGGATTTGACGAACAGGGGGTCGCCGAGGGCTTTGCGCAGGCGGTCGAGCGTGTGGCTTACGGCTGACTGGCTGACTCCAAGCTTGACGGCCGCGCGGGAGACACTGCCTTCGTCAAGAACGGCAACGAAGGTTTGAAGCGCGCGGATATCAAGGTTGAATGTATCAATAAGGTTCATGGGTAGCAGTGTAATCCACAACCGCCGATCCCGGAACCGGGCAGGCTATCAATCTGAACGCTGGGCCAACCACTCTGCGATTTCCAGCCAGCTTTCCCGGGGCGCTTTGCTTCCGGCCAGAATGCCCATGTGCCCGCCCGGAGTTACGCGGAAGGTTTTGTCCACGGAACTGACATGGTCCATCAAGCTCATAGCAGCCTCGGGCGTTACCATGGTGTCTTCGCTACCGGCAATGGCAAACAGGTTGGCGGTTACGTTGATCAGCTGTGCATGATCATCACCAATTTGCACCTTACCGCAGGATAATTCGTTGCCGATCCAGAGGCGCACCATCGCGTCCTGAACGATGCCGCCGGGGTAGGCCACCATGCGATCGAGGAAGGCGGAGGTAGTGGCATGGCTGCTGACAAATTCCCGATCCCCCAGTCGGATAACCAGCTCCCAGTAACCCATAATGCTGCCGATCGGGTTGGTTAGTTTGAAGCCGATGGTGTTTGCCCAGCCCGGGCTGTGAAACCAGTGGGGTTTGAGGTTGTGAAGTTGAAAGCCGGTGCGCTTGTGAACGGCTCCGGCAATATCCGCCAGCCGCTGGTTCAACAGTCCCAAAACGCCCGATGCGTGGCTGTCGATAGGTGAGCCCAGAACAATGGCATTGCGGATATGCTGGTCTTTGCTGAGGGCTGAATAGAAAAGGGTGAACATGCCACCCATGCTCCATCCGTGCAGCGATAGTTCCTGCTCACCACTGTGCTGGCGAACCCTGTCCAGGGAGGCGGGTAGCAGTTCAGCCACATAAGTATGCAAGTTGTAATGACTGTGTGCCCGCGTCGGTATGCCCCAGTCTATGAGATACACCTCAAAGCCCTTCGCCCGCAGAAATCTCACGAGGCTGCGCTGGGGGAAAAGGTCATAGATCAACATATTTACGGCAAGCGGCGGAACAATCACCACCGGTGTTTTATGCCGGTTTGGCTCAACGGGAATGGTTATTCCATCCAGATCAATGAAGCCTTCTTTCAGTGGCGCGTAATAGCGCAAGCTGACCAGGCCATCGGTATGAAGAGTTTCAAAAGGTGTTTGCCCGGCTTGCACCAGGCTAGCAGCGCGGAAAACGCGGTCAAAGGCATTGCCCGCATAACGTGATGTTTGCCGTGCCAGCCCGGCAACTTTTGCAGTCGCGGTGTTGATAATATTGGGCATCAAGAAAATCCGTGTTAAAAGATGTGAGGCTAATGCCAAACACTTGGCAGCGCCATGGCAATGCTGTCACTTTTGGTTGGCAGGGCGGTCACAATCAGCCACTGCCCATAGCCGGTGCTGATTGGTATGATTGCCCACCACTGGCTAAATAATCACAACAGGAACCGTATGCTCAGTTTCCTACCTGCTCCCGTTATTGGTGTGCTCAACTCTATTTTGTTGGCAATTAACACACTCTTCTGGTGTGTGTTGCTCTATATTCCTGCCCTGCTGAAGCTCATTATTCCACACAAGGGCTTTCGGGTACTTTGTACCAAGATCATTATCTGGATTTCAGAGTCCTGGGTGGCCTGTAACACTGGCTGGATGAAGCTGACCCACGGTACGAAATGGCACGTAACTGGCGCGGAAAACCTGCGTCGTGAAAGCTGGTATCTGGTCCTGAGTAATCATCAAAGCTGGGTGGATATCTTTGCCATGCAGCGAGTGTTCAACCGCCGCGCACCTTTTTTGAAGTTCTTTCTGAAGCAGCAGCTAATTTGGGTGCCGGTTATCGGGCTTGCCTGGTGGGGCCTGGATTTCCCGTTCATGAAGCGATACACCCGTGAGTATCTGATCAAGCACCCGGAGAAGCGCGGAGAAGATCTTAAAGCCACCCGCCGTGCCTGTGAGAAGTTTCGCTATACGCCGGTGAGTGTGATGAACTTTGTAGAGGGCACGCGGTTTACCCCGGCAAAGCACGCGAAGCAAAAATCCCGGTACAAGCATTTGCTCACGCCCAAAGCGGGCGGTGCTGCGTTCGTGCTGGACACCATGGGCGATTCAATACAAACGTTGGTGGATGTCACCATTGCCTACCCGGGTGGGGCTCCGTCATTCTGGGACTTTATTTGCGGCCGGGTGAAGGAAGTGAAAATGGAAATTCATACCGTGACGATTCCCGAACACCTGAAAGGTCGGGATTATGCGACCGATGCAGAGCACCGGCGCAATGTGAAGAACTGGCTGGGCGAGCAGTGGCAGGCCAAGGATGCCCGCCTGGAAGAAATGCTCACACCGTAATCACTGCCTGGCATATACGAGCGACGTCAGCTTTTGCTGGCGTCGCTCGAGCTTTCCTTTGCGCTCTCCGGCGCACTCGCCCTGGCATTGGTGGCGACCTCTTCGACTACGTCTACCAGCTTGAAGTTAATCTGCCGGCGCTCTTCTTCCACTCCGGAAAAACTGACTTTAACAACTTGGTCCAGTTGAAATATGCGTCCGTTCTTGTTGTGAATCAGGCGCATTGTGACCGGGTCAAAGCTGTACTTGCCGTTAAGGTCCCGGCAGCTTACAAACCCTTCCAGCCCGTTGGATTCCAAGCGCACGAAAAAGCCCGCAGGAATGGTTCGGCTGATCACACCATCCAGAGGTTCTTCGCCCAGAGTTTTGGCAAAATCGCTCTTGAGCCAGGTTTCCAGGCTGTTGGCGGCCTGCCGTGCTTTGAACTGAGCGGTCTGAAGCATTAGCAGCTCGTCACTGCCCAAGGCTTTCATTGGGGTGTCCCAAAGCGCCGCTTTAATCATCCTGTGAACATACAGGTCAGAATACTTGCGCAGTGGAGAGGTAAAGGTGGTGTAGGCGTTTAGCCCCATGCCCTGGTGTGGTGCTGCAGTGAATGACATCTCTGCCCGGGCCAGCTGGCGCGAGAGAATGGTTTTTACCGGCACTTCGGCTTCCAGCTGTGACGTCTCTTTCATCAGCGTTTTGAACCCTTCCGGCGTGGTGGCATCTATACCCGCCAGGTGTGGCGCGTAGCCCTCAATCAGTGCCCGCACGTTGTCGGCGCGGTCATCCCTCAGGCCCGGGTGCTGGATAAACAGGCCCGACGCCTGCCTGGACAGGAAATCCGCAGCACAGCGATTAGCCGCTACCATGCATTCCTCAACCAGACGGTGCGCTTCGTTCTGTACCGAAGGCTCGATGCTGCGAATGCGCCGGTTTTCATCCAGCCTTAACCGGAATTCCGGGCGATCACCGCTTAGCAAAGCATGTTCACTGCGCCATTTGCGCAATGCGGTGGCGGCTTGATGGAGTTGATCCAGGCTGTTGCAAACGGAATCCGGCAAGGCTTTGATATCTTCGTCTTCGCGGCCTTCAATCAGATTGGAGACCAGATCGTAACTGAGCTTACCTTTGGAGCTGATGACGGCCTGGTGGAAGCTGTAATCGCCCAGGCTGCCGTCGTTATTGACCTGCAGATCGCACACCAGGGCCAGTCGCTTCACGTCTGGCATCAGCGAGCACAGTCGGGTGCTGATGGTGTCTGGAAGCATGGGCAGAGGGTCGCCAGGGAAATAAATGGCGGTTGCGCGTTTGCAGGCTTCGAGCTCGGCCGCACTCGTTTGGTCAATAACCGCAGCCGGGTCGGCAATGGCTATGGATAAGGCCCAGCCAGTAGCGTTGGGTTCGGCCAGAAGCGCATCGTCCATGTCCTGGGTGGCGGGGCTGTCGATGGTTACATAGTCCCGGCCTGTGCGGTCTTCCCGGCCTTCGCCGAGGGCTTCAATGGACGCCTCGCTCAAGCTTTCCGCCTGTTCTACAACCGGGGCCGGCCAGGTGTCTGTAAGATCAAAGGTGGCCAGGGTCAGGGCGCGTTCAATGCCCGGCTCGCCGGCTTTGCCAATGACTCGCAGAACCTTTGCCTGCCCCTTGCCATCTTTGATCGGGTGTTTGTGCATGCAGCAATACAGGTAATCATCAGGCTGCGCGTTCATGCGCTCTTTTGGCGGAATAAAAATCCAGCGATTAATGCCCGGGGTTTCCGGCACTACAAAATGCCCTTTGCCCTTCACCAGATAACGCCCGACAAAGGTGCTTAGCCGGCTTTCGATAAGCTCGTCGATGACACCCTGGGTTTTACCCTTTTCCACTTCCTGTTCGGTGACATTCACCCGGTCACCCGGGAGCACTTTTTGCATTTCTTCCGGTGGCAGGAATACATCCCGCCCTTCATCCAGTGCGACGAATCCAAAGCGGCCGTTGGTGGCTTTAACGGTTCCGGGGAAAACAACTTTGCTTTCCTCAATGTCAGACTTTAGCTGGCGCAACTGGCTGAGAGCGTCGGCGTTGAGCATGGGTTAACCTGGCTAAAAAAATGAATGATGGGGCGGAGTATAACGGTTATGGCGATGCGAGTCAGACCCGTTACGCTGGGTTAATTTCCGTATCTTCCCTGGTGTTGATGCAAACGCGGTTGCGTCCTTCTTTCTTGGCCCGGTACAGAGCCTGGTCTGCATTTCGCAGAACCTTGCTGATGTTGTCCCCGGGTTTGGAGAAATACCCGCCCACGCTGATAGTGACGGGTGTACCGGTCTTACGGCTCTCAACCTCGACACTTTCGCGAATGCGTTTAGCGATGTGTTCCAGAGTTGGCGGATCGCAGGGAGAAAGCAGGATGACGAACTCGTCACCGCCCCAGCGCCCCGGGTGGTCGTAGGGGCGAAGGCTGGCTTTCAGCCACAGGGCAACGCGGCATAGGATTTCGTCACCTGCCTGATGGCCAAGCTGATCATTTATGGCTTTGAAGTGATCTATGTCGAGCCATATCAGACCAAAGCTGTTGCCCGAGCGGGCTGACCGCTGAATTTCATCATCCAGAGCTTCGTCTATTCCCCGGCGGTTTTTCAGTCCTGTGAGGGGATCAATTCGGGCGAGTTGATTCAGTTCGTCAGTACGTTGGGCAACTTTGTTCTCCAGTTCCCTGGTGGAGTCCCGCAAGCTTTCGGTCATTTTTTCGAAGTGGTCCACGAGACGGCCAATTTCGTTGTCGGGTTTGTCCAGCCGGGGGAGGGTAAAGCTGCCGCTGCGAACTTTTTCCACCGCCTTTTCGAGCCCCACGATGGGCTTTACGATGCGCGACTGGAGAATAAGGTGGAAGACAATCAGCGTAATCAGAAGGCTGGCGATGAATACTGCCACCAGAGGCCATAAATAGCTTTTGGGTAATAGTGTGTTCAGATCCAACAGGGTGATTTCGAACCAACCAATTGCAGGTAAAAAAGCCACGCCGGCGAGGTGTTGGCGACCCTCTACGGTGACAAACCCACTTTCGACATGACCCGCTTTGTCCGAGTTCTTCTTGAGTAACTGAAGCATGCCAAGAATTTTCTGTTTGTCCTCGGGGGCGTCAAACAGCAGGTCGACGGTGTTTTTCTGGCCTTCGGGTTTTATAACGCTGGCAAAATCAATGTAGTTACGATCCCGGTATAGCTGTATAGCGCCGTTGTAGTCAACAAACAGGGTGGTGATGCCTTCCTGATTGATATCAACAATATCCTGCAGAAACGTATCGAGATTCATGCCGGTGCCAACCATGCCCACAATCCGATCGTCAGGGCTGCGCATCAGCACATCAATCCAGAGTTTGGTAACACCCAGTTCGGCGTCGGGATTGACGTTCAGATGGAAATTTCGCCCTTCTTCGATCAGCTGGTAAAACCACGCATCATTGGGCTCTTCGGGGTTCAGGACATAGCGGAACTGCTTGCCGGCGTAGTCATTTTGTTCGTTGTTGAAGTAGTAGCGGCCGCTTTCCCGAAGAGCGACAAAATAGCTGTTGTCCCGGAAGTTGTCGCGAAAGCTCTCCATTTCGCGGATGGCATCAGCTTCCAGAGCCTTGTTCTGAGGTTCTGCTGCCCAGTTGACCAGTGCGGTGGAGTTTGCCATTTGCCGGGCGAGGCCAATTTCGCGCTCCAGGGACTGCAGCAGGCGGGCGCTGTCATAGCGCACCTGTATTTCGGCCACCTGTCGGCCCCAGCGCTCAATCAGATCAGCGGAGAGTTCCCGGTAGGCTAACCAGGAGGCGCATGCAGCAATAATGATAAGGCCGGCAGCGATGCTGAGGAACCGGGTTTTAAGGCGCAAGCAATTCCGTCTCCGTACAAGGGGGATCGGAAATAATGATAGTGCACTGGTGGGTAAGATTATAGGAATTATTGCAGGGCCAGACGTAAGCAAATCACCGGAACCGGCAGCAGGTCCGTATCGGTGCCTGCACTACACCGATACGGTTTACCAGGCGCTTTGGGGGCGTTGCGTTGCGACAGCGCCCGGCAGAAGGCTAGTTGTGCTCGGCAAACACCTTGGTCTGACCCTTATCGTTAAACATCAGCACCTGATAATGGTCTTTGCGGTCGCCCATTTCCATACCCGGTGAACCGGCAGGCATGCCGGGAACGGCCAGGCCTCTGGCTTTCGGAGCGTCTGCGATCAGCTTGTGGATATCAGCGGCGGGCACATGGCCTTCGATTACATAGTCACCCACAAAAGCCGTGTGGCAACTGGCCAGATTGCGGCTGATTCCGGCTTCGAATTTGACGCGGTTCATGTCGTGGGTATCTGTGGTTTCCACGTCAAAGCCATTGCTTTCCATGTGGTCAACCCAGGCGGTGCAGCAGCCGCAGGTGGGTGATTTGTATACGTGAATGCTCTGTGCGGCGCCGGCGGCTACTACAGGTGCGCTGAAGCCAAGTGTGGCGGTCAGGGCCATTCCCAGAATCTGCTTTTTCATGGTGTTTCTCTCTTTAATGTGGTGTTCAGTGATGGCTGTGATCTTGTGCAGGTGCGTCGTTGCTGGATGATGAAAGCCAGAACCACCAGACGATGGCGACCATCAGAACAAGCCCACCGGCATTGACCAATATAGTTTCCATCAGTTCCGCTCCTCTTTTGATTTTTCGCTTGGCGCTTGAGCCGGTTTGCTACTGGTTTTAAACAGGCGCAACCGGTTGGCGTTGGTCACTACGGTAACCGAAGACAGCGACATGGCGGCACCCGCAAGAATCGGGCTCATCAATATGCCCCAAATCGGGTACAGCAGGCCTGCAGCTACCGGAATGCCCAAGGTGTTGTAAACGAAGGCCCCGAAAAGGTTCTGGTGAATGTTCTTCACCGTGGCCCGGGAGATTTCAATGGCATCCGGCACCCCGTGCAAGGAACCCCGCATCAGGGTGATGGCGGCGCTTTCGATGGCCACATCGGTGCCTGTGCCTATGGCGAAGCCAACATCCGATGCGGCAAGCGCGGGTGCGTCGTTAATGCCATCGCCCACCATGGCAACCGTGTAACCCTTCGCGCGCATTTCGTTGACTATGTCGGCTTTGTCTTCGGGCAGAACTTCCGCGCGGTATTCATCAATGCCGGTTTTTGCGGAAATGGCCTTGGCGGTGGCATCGATATCGCCGGTAACCATCATGACTCGTATGCCGGCATCGTGCAGGCGCTGAATGGCTGCTTCGGAATCCGGTTTGATGGCATCCGCCACCCCCATGACCCCCAGCAGTTCTTTGCCCCGGGCAAGGAATAGCGGCGTGCCTGCCTGCTCGGTAATAGAATCTTCAACCTTGGCGAGATCCGTCAGCGACAGGCCTTCGGACTCCAGCCAGCGGCGGTTGCCGAGCCGAATCGGCTCACCCTCAAATTCGCCCGCTACGCCCTTGCCGTTCAGGGCCTCGAAGCCGGTGACGTTCAGAGGCTGTGCGTTCTGCTCTTTTGCTTTATTTACAATAGCTTCTGCAAGCGGATGCTCGGAATGCTGCTCCAACCCTGCAGCCAGTGCCAGCAGCGCTTGTTCATCGCCATTCACCGCATGCACGCTGGTCACCGCCGGATGGCCTTCGGTGATGGTGCCGGTTTTATCCAGAATCACCAGGTCCAGCTTGCCGGCGGTTTGCAGGGCATCCCCCTGACGAATCAGGGCGCCGTATTCCGCCGCCTTGCCAACACCGACCATCACCGACATAGGTGTGGCCAAGCCTAGCGCGCAAGGGCAGGCAATGATCAGAACGGTGGTTGCCGCGATGATCATATGCACTACAGCAGGCTCTGGCCCAACGTTGTACCAAACCAGTGCCGCGGCCACCGCAATGAGCATCACACTGGGCACAAACACCGAGGATATTTTGTCCGCCAGCCGCCCAATGGCGGGCTTCGAGCCCTGGGCCTTTTTAACCAGATGAATAATCTGCGCCAAGGCCGTTTCGCTGCCTACCCGCGTAGCCTCATACACAATCGCACCATGAGTGTTCATAGTACCGGCAGACACCTCGTCACCCTCTGCTTTGGTAACCGGCATGGGTTCGCCAGTGAGCATGCTTTCATCTACACGGGTGCTGCCTTCCACCACAAGCCCGTCTACCGGGAGGTTCTCGCCCGGGCGAACCCGAATGTGATCGCCTTTGCGTACATCCTCTACCGGAATATCCTGTTCATGCCCATCACGAATCACCCGTGCCGTTTTCGCCCGTAAATCCAGCAGCCGACGAACCGCTTCAGAGGTTTTACCCTTGGCCCGAAGCTCCAGTGCCTGCCCCAGATTGATCAAACCGATAATCATGGCCGAGGCTTCAAAATACACATGCCGCGCCATCTCCGGCAAAGCCTCGGGAATACTCACCACCGTGATGGAATACAACCAAGCGGTCCCTGTGCCCAGCGCAATCAAGGTATCCATATTGGCGTTGTGGTGCCGGAAAGCCTTCCACGCCCCGTTGAAAAAATGCCCGCCTGTGCCGGCCATAACCAGCAGGGTTAGCACACCGAGCCCAAACCACACGCCCTGGTTTGCTTCGGATATGGTCATGGAACCAAACACCATGCCATAGACCATCAAGGCCACACCCAGCCCCAGGCTGATCGCCATCTTTAACAGCAGGGTTTTGTACTGTTTCTTATCTTCTTTCTGCTTCTGATCATCCGCGGCATCGGCATCTTCAATCACACTGGCGCCGTATCCGTAACTCTCTATCGCATTGATCAAAGCCTGCGCGTCTGACACGCCCGTTGCCGTGGCGGTATTGTCCGCAAGATTCATGTGGGCGTGGGTAACGCCCGGCACCGACTTCAGCGCCTTCTCAATGGTATTCACACAGGAAGCACAGGTAGCGCCGGTTATCGCCAGCAGCATCTGGTCGTCACCTTGCGCAGGCGTTGCCGGCTTCTCCGGTTTATTCTCCGGCGCTTTGGCCTGTTTGCCTGAATTTGTATCAGGCTCTGAGTCGTCTTTCTTTGCTTTGGACGCGCAACAGCTGGCGGGCTTTTCAGCTGCGCCCACTACTTCTGCCGGGAAACCGGCCTCCGACACAATTCTGGCAACCTCCGTAGTATCAAATCCTTCCGGCAAGGCGACCGTTTGATCCTCCAGATTAACCTCAACCAGATTCGCATCACCGATCAACGGTTCCAGGGCATTGCGAATCTTCTTCACATAGCCCTGACAGGTGGCGCCAGAAATGCTCAGTGTGGCTTTTAGCTCAGGTGCTTCACTCATAACGATCTACTCCTCAACATGCTTTGCGGGAGCCTTGTCATCCCAATGTTCAATCAAGCGGCAGATAGTTCGGCCATCCGGTGTGCCGTCTGGCATATCCTCCCAGGCGCCCAGCGCTGATTTCATCCGTTTGCGCAGCTGCTGCAATTCTCCAATCTCACGCTCCACATCGGCCAGCCGCTGCTGAAACACATCGCGAACCATAGGGCAGGGCGAGTGATGGTCATCCGCTTGGTCGAGAATCTGCCGAACCTCGACCAACGAAAACCCCAACTGCCGTGCCTTACGGGCAAAACGCAGCCGCCGAAGATCCTCGGCATCGTAATGCTGGTAATTGTTATCCGGGTTCCGCGTGGGTTTAAGCAGCCCCTCGCGTGTATAGAATCGAACAGTGTCCGGATTAACCCCGGCAGCGGTAGCAAGCTCTTTAACTTTCATAATCGGCAGTACCCGCCAAGTTTGAACGAGCTTTGGTGTGGGTGGCCCTTCCGAAAATGCTCGGAGCCATGGATGGCGGAGAGCAAGCGTACAGGGACGTATTTACAGCGGTTTTCGGAAGGGCCACCCACACCAAAGCGGATATAGCCCAAGCTAAATCGCCCGGGGCTTTAATTTGATACTACAATAAAACCTGTGACCTACTCATAGGTCAAAGCTTTTCAGGAAGAGGGGCTTTTCGCCCGAAGGAAGGTACCGCAGCTTTTACATTGATCAGGCGCCATCAACTTGGCCTGCCAGCCAATCTTCACGCCACACGCCGGGCAAGCCAGACGCAACTGCAAAATCACAATGGGAGTAATCAACGCCACAAGCAAAAGCCCTAAAGGCCCCCACTCATCACCACTGGAAAGCCCAAGCTGACTGCTGAACACCAGCACAATCACCAACGCCAAAAACGCGAAAATGAAATAATTTCGATTCCAGCGCTCCCAGCGCCGAAGCTTCGAATCCTGTTCCGGTGTCAGATACCCCGTGGTCATAAAATCCTACCTGCACAATTCAAATTTCAACCCCCCGCTCAGTCGCCGCAAACTTGTCTAGCGTGCCACCGACCAACGCCTGCTCCAGTTCCGCAGCTGGAACCGGGCGACTGATTAAATACCCCTGAGCCATATTACAACCCTGGCCCCTGAGAAGATCCAACTGTGCCTGGGTCTCCACGCCCTCGGCTACTACCCGTAAACCAAGGTTATGGGCAAGATTGATCACAGCCCGAGTGATTACAGCATCATCATGGCGCTCGGTCACCTCCGTAATGAACGAACGATCGATTTTCAGAAGATCAACCGGGAAATCCCTCAAATACGCCAAAGAAGAGTAACCCACGCCGAAATCATCAATCGCCAGATGTACGCCAAGATCGTGCAGGCGGGACAGCTGATCCCGGTTGCGTTCAATATTCTGGATGAAAATTTCTTCCGTAAGTTCCACCTCCAGCCGCTCAGGTGGAATACCCTCTGCTTTCAAGGCATCACGTATATGATCTACCAGATGCTCGTTATCCAGCTCACGCCCGGACAGATTCACGGCAACCCTGAGGTGCTCAAAGCGGGTGCCTTTCCAGGCCGCCAACTGCCGGCAAGCCGCCATCACTACCCAGTTGCCGATATCCGTAATTCGGCCACTCTCCTCCGCCAGAGGAATAAATTCACCCGGGGCCAGAAGCCCACGCCGGGGATGCTCCCAGCGAATCAGTGCCTCAACGCTGGTGATCTCGCCGTTGTTCAGATTTAACTGTGGTTGGTAGTGCAGCACAAATTCGTTGTTGGCCAGAGCCTGACTGAGATCCTTTTCCAGCTCCAGACGCATCACCTCGCGCTCCTGCATACCCTCCGTGTAAAACTGATAGGTATTACGCCCCTGGTCCTTGGCTCGGTATAGAGCGATATCAGCATTGCGCAACAGGGTATCTGCATCCGTGCCACTCTGCGGGTACACGGCGACACCCAGGGTTGCGGTAATGCTGTGAACTTCATTCTGAACGTCGAAAGGCGCTTCAAAACACTGCTTGATAAGCCCCAGCAGGTGAATAACGTCGTCAATGTCTTCCACATACTGTTGGCAGATCATGAACTCGTCACCACCAGAGTAGGCCGCAGAAACACGCTCATCACTGAGTTGGTTCAGGCGCTTGGCAACCTGAGCCAATAGCTCATCGCCAAACTGGTGGCCCAGAGAGTCATTCAGCATCTGAAAACGGTCGAGATCCAGCATAACAAGCGCTACTTGTCGCATCTGGCGATCGGCAAGTGTTAGCGCATGGGCCAGATCTTCCATAAAGAAGCGGCGGTTCGCCAAGCCGGTGAGAACATCGGTAGACTCCAACCGCATCAGGTCTTGCTGCATGGTTTTGCGTTGTGCAATTTCCACATCCAGCTCCCTGCGTGTTGCCAGCAAATCCTGATTGCGTTTCAGCATTAGCTGCAGCAGAAGCGTAGCGATACTGGTCACCAACCCCATGAAAAGAAGCGCGACAAAGGTCCACCGGGGCCATGGGCTGCGCTGCTTGTCAATCCAGGCCTGAGACGGCTCAAGGGTTAGTTGCCAGTCTAGTGTTGGCAAGTTGATTGGTAGGGTATAAGACATGGATGTGTCAGCATTCTGATGCGAATCCTGTGTGTAGACAGGGCCGCCATTGCTGCTTAGCACGATGCGGAACGCAGCTTGCTCCCGTGTAGCCAACAATTCACGGGCCAGTATTTCCATTCTGAAAACCCCGGCGATAAATCCGTTATTATCTGGACCTGTACCTACGGGTGCGTAAATAACAATGCCTTTGCCGCCCTGGCGAAGTTCCAACACATCAGAAATGTCATAGTGGCCCGAAGTCCGGGCGGCCTCCAGAGCCTGCTGTCGTTGCTCATTAAAGGCTACGTTGAAGCCGAGAACGGCCTCATTTAATGAAAATGGTTCCAGCCAGCGAATAAAATAGTCTCGGTCTATCCATTCAATGACGGTATAGATGCGAAAGTCATCGAGATAATTGCGGGCATCTCGGCGCCACTCACTTTCTGGCGTATTTGGGTCTGCGGCCAAGCGCATGGCCATTCTCTGGATAGCGCTGGCATGGGCCTTGAACTCCCATTCGAGGTTGTGAGCCATGCTTTGGGCTTCATTCTCGAGGTTTGCCTGGATTTGCTCGGTGTACTGGTGGATCAGGCCGTAACGAAGCCCTGAGGCAGTAATGAGAAAAATAAGGAAGATAACCACTGGAAAGGCAGGGTGTAATATGCGCTTTAAAAAAAGCCTGCCTTTTACAGGTGAATGTTCCAATAGTTACTCCGTTGATCAGAAAACCGGCCAGAAAGTTTAACGGCTGATGGCCGAAAATCATTAGCCGCTTATGCACGGCTGCTACAGGCTCGGATTCAGGAGCTGACCGCCGGAATACCCAGCCGTGGGATTTCCTGCTTCGGGCATTTGTCCATCACAAACGTCAGCCCTGCGGCTTCGGCTCTGGCGGCACCTGCCTCGTTAATCACCCCTATCTGCAGCCAGATTACCGGGATCTTCAATTCAATAGCCTGGTCAATTACCGCCCCCGTGCGTTCCGGCGCCAGGAACAGCTCCACCATATCCACCGGCTCGGGCAGCGACGCTATATCAGCGTAAACCGTCTCGCCCAGTACTTTCTGGCCGGCAAGGCGAGGGTTGACCGGAATCATCCGGTAGCCTTGCTGCTGCATGAACTCCATGACTTCATGGGAAGGCCGATGTGTTTTCTCGCTGGCGCCAACAAGGGCTATAGTGCGGACACTTTCGAGGATGGCGCGCATCTGATCAGGTTGATTGCTTGGCATGGTAACGAGCCCCTGTGTGGCATTAACGGAATGGAATCAACGGTGCGCCTCAAGGCAGACAGACACAGATTCTGTATAGCGTAGCGCGTGGGGCTTATCGATTTCTACCTGCGCCCACTGCACGGCAGAGTTCTCCATAACGATGTTGAGCACTTCGTGAGTCAGACGCTCCAACAAAGCGAAGCGATTGCCATTGACGTGGCCGATAATCTGCTTGGTGATGGTGCGATAATTGAGTGCCGCTGCAATTTCGTTGCGACTGATTGCTTCCGTCGCATCGTAGGTCAGGCATACATTGATGATCACATCCTGCTGGTTGTTGATTTCCTCTTCCTTGATGCCAATGTAGGCCCGCAGCAGTAAGTTCTTGATCTGTATTCTTGCCTGGTGGTTGCAGGAAACCTCTGTCATACCGCCTCCATCCGACCTTTGTGATCAGCGATTGCCACTGATCAGATTAAAGAATTCTGTGCGCGTTGCCTGGGATTTTCGGAACTGGCCCAGCATCATGGATGTCTTCATCTTCGAGTTCTGTTTTTCCACGCCACGCATCATCATGCACATGTGCTGCGCCTCGATAACCACAGCAACGCCTTTGGCATTGGTCACACTTTCTACCGCTTCTGCAATTTGCCGGGTCAGGTTTTCCTGAATTTGCAGGCGACGCGCATACATATCCACAATGCGTGCAAACTTGGACAGTCCGAGAACACGACCCTGTGGCAGATAGGCGATGTGACACTTGCCAATAAAGGGCAGCACATGATGTTCGCACATGCTGTAGAGTTCGATGTCCTGTACCACGACCATCTCATCCATTGCGGATTCGAAGACGGCATTGTTGACGAGATCGCCAAGATCTTGCTCGTAGCCCCGGGTAAGGAATTGCATGGCCTTGGCGGCACGCATGGGGGTGTCCTGCAGACCTTCACGGTTGGTGTCTTCACCCAGCCCGTTGATGATGGCGCGGTAGTGGTCCGCGAGGTCGTCAAGGAGTTTGGTCATAGTCTTTTCCGGTTCTCTTGAAAATGCTGAGGTAGATACAAGGGACAAAGCTTAAGTGAATTTGCCCTGTATCTCTACGATTTACGACGCCGGGCACGGAAAAGACCAAACGCTGATAGTAGTTTACGGGCAACAGTGGTGTGGTTCTGGCCGAGGGGTCGGGTTTATTCTAAAGTCGCAGGCTGTGAAGAATACATCGGGGACATCGCATGGATCAGCATACATCGGGTACATGGAAGGGAATGCCCGTAGGTAGTGAGGTGACTGCGCAAGAGGCGTGGCAACAGAGTGGCAAGTGGTTTACCTATGAAGGTCATGCGATATTCAGCCGTATGGCGGGACAGGGGGAGCCGTTGTTACTGATTCACGGATTTCCTACCGCAAGCTGGGACTGGCATCGCCTATGGCCCATGCTGATTCAGGGTAATCATTTGCTCGCACCGGACCTGCTGGGATTCGGCTTCTCCGACAAACCCCGACATTATTCCTATAGCATTGAAGATCAATCAGATCTCATCCAGGGCATGCTGGAGGGCCTTGGCCTGACATCGGTTCATCTTCTGGCCCACGATTATGGCTGCAGTGTTGCTCAGGAGCTTTTGGCCCGAGAGCAGGAAGGCGCGCTACCTTTCGAGATTGCCAGCGTGTGTTTCCTGAACGGCGCATTATTCCCCGAAGTGCACAGCCCGTTGTTGATTCAGAACCTGTTGCGTAGCCCGCTGGGAGGGTTGATCAGTCGGGCACTGACCCGACGTAGTTTTGAGCGCAGCTTCATGAAGTTGTTTGGCAGTAAATGTCTCCCTGATCAGCAGGATCTGGATGATTTCTGGCATCTGATCACCTACAACAACGGCCGCGGGATTCTGCACCAGTTGATCCATTTTATGGAAGAACGCCGGTGCCATCGGCATCGCTGGGTCTCTGCGCTGCAAAACGCCAGACAACCCATGCGTCTTATCTCAGGTGTTGCGGATCCTGTATCGGGCGCGGCCACGGCGCAGCGTTATCAGGAGATGATTCCGGTCGCCGATGTAGTGCAGCTCAAGAATGTGGGACATTACCCCCACTTCGAGAGCCCGTGGGAAGTATTTGGCGCTTACAGAGAATTTCGTAAGCGACGGTGACCGGGTTGAAAATAGCCGCTAGCCGGAAACGGGAGTTGGAGGGGCGTTGGTATTCTGGTCGCCAGCTGCCAGGCTGGTTGCACTCACGACCTGGTTGCGCCCTCTTGATTTGGCATCGTAGAGCGCCTGGTCGGCACGGTTCAGCCAGACAGACCAGGTTTCACCCTTACTGACCTCGGCAATGCTGGCGCTTGCCGTTACCTTGATATCTTCAAGAAACGGCCGGGCGCTGATGCTCGTGAGCAATTGATGGGCAAGAAGATTGCCCTCATGCTGATTGGTTTCGGGCAGAACGATCATGAACTCTTCACCACCGATCCGGAAAATCTGGTCGCTTTCCCTGAGGCGCTTACGCAGTCGCAACGCCATTTCTTTCAGCACTTTGTCCCCCGCCAAGTGGCCCCATTGATCGTTGATCAGTTTGAAGTAATCCAGATCCAGAAGAACCATGCTGGATACTCGCCCGTAGCGTTCACGCATCTGGATTTGGCCGTTCAGGATGTCAGCCAGCTGTGATCGGTTGAGGCAGCCGGTAAGGGGGTCGGTGGTTGCCAGCCGGGTGAGTTCCATTTGTAACTTGCCCACCAGCCAGGCGAAAATCATGGAGAACAGACAGGTAAGCCCCAGCGAGAAGGTAATGCGCCAGAAATCTGCTTCGGGAAACTTCATGAAAGAAACCACTGCCATGACGGTCACAAAAATGGTGTTGCTGGCAATGGCTTCCCGGATTGGAAGCAGGAAAAACAGCGCTGAAGCAGCAGGGTATGCCCAGTACAAACCGGCATGCCCGTTAATGGCCGTTGAATAGGCGGCGCACACCACTGCAAGCAAAGGAAACAACCGGCCTTTCAGGAAGTAGGTGGAGCGAAAGCGCAACAGGGCCATGACAGCAAGCGCATTGCCACAGAATAGAATCAGCATTCCGGAGAGCAGAAAGTGGTGATGCTGCCACTGCACGACGACAAGCGGCGCGACTGCAATGAAAGCCCAAAAATGCAGGTGATAGACCAGTTGCCGCTTGAAACCAAGCACCGCAAGGGTCGGGTTGGTTGAGGTGGAATCCGTCGAGGTAAACGCGCTCACAGCAAGCTCCGGCTGTTTTTGTAATATCGCCCAGCTGCTGAAAGCGGGCGTGTGTTCAAGTCTAGCATGGGTATTCTCCAGTGGAGCTGAAGTATCTGAGTATCGATAGTATTAGTTTTGTTATGTTGGCCCATAGTGACCACTTCGTTAAAATCCATACCTCGTCTGAACCTATTATTATTCATGCTGAACGCTGACAGGAACGCCGCCATGACCGCCATCCATACCCGTGCCCCGGCACTGACTATCCGGGCAGGCCGTCGAACCCTGCAGCGGTTGCAGGAAAAACCCCTGACGCCGGATGATGTGCACGTTATCCCCGGTGCGGCTGGCGGCCCCAAAGCCCTTGGGCTCAGCGGCCTGGATAAAGCCATCTTTGGGGATTGGCTGCCCCGGGTTGAACAGGAGCGCGCCCTGATAGGCTCCTCCATCGGCAGCTGGCGGTTTGCTGCCATTGCCTCCTCGGACAACCCACGGGCACAACTTACCCGGCTGGCGGAGCTTTACACGGCCCAACGCTTCGAAAAAGGGGTCAGTGCGGCTGAGGTTACGCGCCAAAGTGTTAAATTCCTTGAAGAACTGATTGGCGGCCGTGAGGATTATATTCTTGAACACCCCTGGTATCGCCTGAATGTAATGGTGGTTCGCAGCTTGGGCATGCTCGAACCAGACACCAAAGCGCGCCTGAGCCTCGGGTTGATGAGCGCCATAAGTGCTAATGCCGTTGGCCGACGACACCTTGGGCGTTTCATGGAGCGGGGTATTCTTCACGATGCCAGATTGAAGGCGCCATTGTCGCCGTTGGCGGATTTTTCAAGCCATGAAGTGCCTTTGAGCCGCGACAACTTGCACTCTGCATTATTAGCCTCTGCGTCCATACCCATGGTGATGTCCGGTGTCCGGAATATTCCAGGCGCTCCGCAGGGTATATACAGAGATGGTGGGCTTTTGGATTATCATCTCGATCTGCCCTATGAACAGCCGGGCGTGGTTTTGTATCCGCACTTCACCGATCGAATTGTGCCTGGCTGGTTTGACAAGACCCTGCCATGGCGTCGCGGTGATGGGACTCGGCTGCAGGATGTGCTGCTGGTAGCGCCGTCGAAGGATTATCTGGGGCACTTACCGGACCGCAAGCTCCCGGATCGTAAGGATTTCGAAACCTATCTGGGCAATGACGGAGGCCGGGAGCGCTCATGGCAGAAAGCGATTGCCGAAAGCGAGCGCCTGGGAGACGAGTTCCTTGAGCTACTGGAAACCGGCCGTTTGATGGACGTTATTCAGCCTTTGTGATGCATAGCGAGCCGCTGCTCAGGCAGGACGGCTTGCGGAGAGCCGGCCAGCGCCGCCGTAAACAACCAGAAATGTTGCAAAAGCCGTTACCACCACGGATGGGCCTGCGGGCGTGTCCAGGTGCCACGACATACTCAGGCCGCCCGCTACCGCAACAAACCCGAATCCAACCGCCAGCGCTGCCATCTGTTCCGGGGTGCTGGCCAGCCTGCGCGCGGTGGCGGCGGGAATGATCAACATAGCGGTAATAAGCAATACGCCCACCATCTTCATGGCAACGGCAATCACCAGCGCAAACATCAACATCAGCAGCAGGCGAAGACGCTCAACCGGCACCCCTTCCACCCTCGCCAGCTCCTCGTGAATGGTGCTCATCAGCAAGCCGCGCCAAAGCACGGCTAATAGCGTCAGGATCACAACAGCGCCGCCATAAATCCACAGCAGGTCGTTTCGGTTCATGGCTAGCAGATCGCCGAACAGAAGGCCGGTCAGGTCAATCCGTACATCCGGCATAAAGCTCAGCGCGACCAGGCCAATGGCCAGGGCGCTATGGGCAAGAATGCCCAGCAAGGTGTCTGTCGCCAGGGTTTTGTTGCGGGAAAACAGCAACAGCGCCATGGCGAGCACAACGCTGGTGATAAGGACGCCAAGGTTCAGTGGAAGACTGAACAGAAAGCTCAGCGCTATGCCCAGCAGCGCAGAATGCGCGAGAGTGTCGCCGAAATAGGCCATCCTCCGCCATACCACAAAACAGCCCAGCGGCCCGGCAATCAGGGCAACGCCCAAACCACCAATGAGGGCCCGCCAGAAGAAGTCGTTCAGCACTGTATCAATGATGCTCATGGTCGCACTCCCCATGTTCGTTGGCTGAACCTGAATGGTCTGTGCCAACCACGTTGCCGCTCAGATCGTGGCTGTGGTTATGGTTGTGGTGATACACCGCCAGAGACTCCGCAACCGGCCGGCCGAAGGTTTCAATAAACGCCGGATCGTGTGAAATGTCGGCAGGGTGTCCGCTACAACATACGTGCTGGTTCAGGCAGATCACCTTGTCGGTTGCGGCCATAACCAAATGCAAATCGTGAGAAATCATGATGACGCCGCAGTTGAGTTCATCTCTAAGTTGACGAATTAAATCATAAAGCGCCGCCTGGCCGTTGATATCGACACCTTGTGCAGGTTCATCAAGCACCAGGAGATCCGGTTTCCGTACCAGTGCCCGGGCCAGCAAAAGGCGCTGCTGCTCTCCTCCTGACAAATGGTGGACAGATGCCTTCAGCAGATGGCTGACACCGGTTCGATCCAGCGCAGCGACGCAGGCTGCAAGAGGTTGGCCGCTGAGCAACATGAAGCGCTCTACGCTCAGGGGAAGCGTTGATTCAAGGCTTAGATGTTGGGGGACATACCCGATCACCACGCCCTTTGCGCGCAGGATACGGCCGCTTGTAGCGGCCTGTATGCCCAGAACCGCCTTGATCAGGGTGGTTTTGCCGGCGCCGTTTGGGCCAATGATGGTAATGATATCGCCCCGGTGCAGCACCAGGCTGACCCGATCAACAACCGGGCGGTCATCAAACCGGACCGTAAGGTTTTCGATGGCAACCAGCGGTTCATCCATTAGGTTGCTCTCCCTGACAGCTGGGGCACAGGCCTGCTATTTCAAGAGTTATGGATTCGGTAACGAATGCTTCGGCGCCGGCCGCTTCGTGTATGGCTTTGGAGACAGTTGTGTCTGTTAACTCCAGAGCATTGC
This sequence comes from uncultured Marinobacter sp., assembly GCF_947488835.1. Taxonomy (GTDB): domain Bacteria; phylum Pseudomonadota; class Gammaproteobacteria; order Pseudomonadales; family Oleiphilaceae; genus Marinobacter. The sequence goes on from NZ_CANLBK010000004.1 coordinate 91,472, forward strand.
CGCAAGAGCGGCAGATGAGAAACATCCCTGTGTGATGCTCGCCAGCATGGGCACAGCCGATAAAGGCATTCAGGGAGGCTATACGGTGCACCAGCCCGTACTGTTGCAGGAAGTCGAGTGCCCGGTAGACCGTCGGAGGCGCAGCACTGTGGCCTTCTGATGCCAACTTCGCCAGTACGTCGTATGCGCCGAGTGGTCTGTGGGATTCCCAGATAAGCTCAAGAACTCGCTCACGGGTGGGTGTCAGGCGAGCATGCTGCTCTTGGCAGATGGCTCTGGCTTCAGCCAAAGCCTGGCTGACACAGTCATCGTGGTTGTGAGGGCGGTAAGGTAGCGCGCGCGCGGACATGATCGGAATCCTGCAGAATTTGTAACATTATAACATCCGCAGGAGCCCGACTGCCAAGGGTAAGAATCGAGAAGGCTTATACCAGGGAATCGCTGGCGAGAGATTCAAGGTAATCCAGGTTAGGAATCCAGGCCGTTTCGCCGTCAACGTCAACGAGCATAAGATCAGCAGGCCCGTTTTCTGCCTCCATTTTCTTGATCTGCTCTTCGGTAATGCGAACCTGGCTTGGAATGCCCTGAGTAATCAGTGCCAAGAAACGCAGCTTTTTGTTGTTGTCGGTGATGCTATTGAGCACCACAATTCGGCCCCGATTTTCACCAGGTACGGACAAGGTTCCGCCATTGGCTGCATCGTAGGAAATAACAGGCAGGTTAAGGCCTCGCCATTCCAGGCGGCCAGCAAGCCAGTCAGGTGCCCCGACGCCGGCCTCACTGCTGGCGTAGTCCACCACTTCGGCAATGGATACGTTGGGCAGTAAAAGTTGCCGCCCGCTCACGGGAATCATGACGCAGGAGAGGGTTTGGCTGTTGTCATTCATTGCTTGTGTCCTCAGGCGGAGCCCCGTTTCTGCCGGCCTTTCAGCAGGCAGGATTTTTCGATGGTTTTGACCAGTTCCCGGGCCAGTTGCTCCGGTGTGCCGGTAAAGCTGGAGCAGCCGGTGGCAGCCACGGAATCCGGCATTGAGCTATTGCCGCAGCTGGAGCTCTCCTGAACCCAGATTCGGCTACCATAGGCTTTGAGCAGAGGTGCTGCAATTGCGCCGTCATTACCCATGCCGGAAAACAGAATGGCATGGCAATGGGAGCCGTAGTGGTCTGCAGTATTGAGCAACACCTGGTCAATCGACGGGCTATAAGGCCCGGGCCAAGGTGTATCCAGCTCAGTCAAAGCGCCAGTAGCAGAAAACTTCCACTCATGCTCAACCGGCATCAGTACCACATCGCCGTTTTTAACCCGGTAATTCTCTTCGGCATGCTGCAGCTTGTAATGCGCATGGCGGCCAAGCACCCGTGTGAGCACTTCGGCGAAATTCCCGTCAATATGCTGGGCATAAACGAAGCCCACTGGCAGACCCGGTGGAAGGCAGTCCAGAAACGCTTTCACGGCCGCCGGACCACCCAGCGATGCGCACAACACCCAAATCTCTTCTGCTACGGAACCCGGTGCCGCAGGGGTTAGCCACTGCGGAAGCTCCGACGATTCCGGGTTTTGCGGGGCTTCTGCTTCAAGCTCTTCGATACTGTCTTTGGAATCCAGCTGTGACAGGTCTCCCAGCTCTTGTTCCAGCTTGCCCAGCAATCGCCGTTCCCAGCGAAAATATTCTGTGCTTCCAGCCCCGGGTGCCTGATCCAATCCGAACAGAACCGGAGCCTCAGTGTTATCCAGAAGGTAATCAAACAAGGCAGGGTGATCTGCCTCGTCTTCCAGTGTCACCAGCCAGAGCCCGGCTTCCGGGAACTCACGATGGTTCTGCAGGCGCTCCGGATCACCAGAGAAACACACCTCAAGGCCGAATTTGGCGGCCGCCGCCTGCAGTCTGTGTCGCTGCAGGACAACGTCCGAAACAATGCCGACCTGAGCCCGACCGGTTTGGCCGGCCATCACTGCTTACCGGTTAGCCGTGCTATGGTCTTCAGCAGTTCCGTCTCCTGGAACGGCTTGCCGAGGTACTCGTTTACGCCGATGGCCAATGCCCGCTCACGGTGCTTTTCGCCGGTTCGGGATGTGATCATACAGATCGGCATATCACGCAGGTTATCATCGTGCCTTACGAAGCTGGCTACCTCAAAGCCATCCATGCGTGGCATTTCAATATCCAGCAGCATGATGTCCGGCTTATGATCCTGCAGCTGCGCCACCGCATCCAGGCCATCTTTTGCAGTGATGACCTCCATGCCATTACGCTCGAGCAGGCGCGAGGTAACCTTGCGCACGGTAACCGAGTCGTCCACCACCATGACAACCGTGGCGCGCTCTTCGTAGCGGGTAGACTCTCTTGTCTTGTCCAGGTCGGCCAGACGCTGGCGCTCAGACAATATGTCGGAACGAATCATGGCGGGCAGGTCGAGAATCACCACCACGTTGCCATCACCAAGAATGGTGGCACCGGACACACCGCGAACGGTGCCGAACTGCGGCCCCAGCGACTTAACCACGATTTCACGGCTGCCCATCAGGTTATCTACCTGCAGAGCCATAGGTTGCTCGGCACCGCGAACCAGAATCACCGGAAGCGGCAGGGCCTGGCCCTGAAGTTTCGGATGGTGATCACTGTTCAGCAGGCTGCCAAGGTACTGCAGGCGGTATTCCTGGCCAGCGTATTCGTACATGGGCGCATCCGGCTTGTAGTATTCCTCAAGCTCGTAAGTGCTGACCCGCACGATACCCTCGATGGTGTTGAGCGGGATGGCGTAGAAATCTTCGCCCGTGGATACCATCAGGGCCCGGTTTACCGAAACGGTAAAGGGTAACCTGACGGTGAACACGGTGCCGCGACCGACCTGCGATTCAATGTCCAGGCTGCCGCCCAGCTGTTTGATTTCACTGGCGACCACGTCCATACCAACGCCACGACCGGAAATCTGGGTAATGTTCTGTGCGGTTGAGAACCCGGGCTGCACGATAAACTGCAGAATCTCGCGTTCGGAGAGTTCTTCATCCTCCCGCAACAGCCCTTGGCGAATAGCCTTTTCCCGGATGACATTTGAAGGGATACCAGCACCGTCGTCTACCATGCGCAGAACCACGTCGCCACCTTCGCGTGCCAGCGACAGGGTGACTGCACCTGCTTCCGCTTTGCCGTTCTTCTTTCGGTCCGCCGGCTTTTCAATGCCGTGGTCAATGGCGTTACGCAGCATGTGTTCGAGCGGCGCAATCATTCGCTCAAGTATGGTGCGGTCCATTTCGCCTTCGGCGTTGCGTACATCAAACTCAACTTTCTTGCCCAGCTCACCGCTGATCTGGCGAACAATCCGGCGCAAGCGCGGCACCATGGAAGAGAACGGAATCATTCGGGTCTTCATCAGACCTTCCTGAAGTTCCGTGTTAATACGGGACTGCTGAACCAGCAGGGTTTCTGTATCCCGCACCCGGTCGGCAAGGGTTTCGCGCAGATCTGCGAGGTCTGAAGACGATTCCGTCAGAGCCCGCGACAACTGCTGAATGGAGGAATACCTGTCCATTTCCAACGGATCGAAATCGTCCCCGTAATCTGGACCATGCTCTTTCTCGGCACTGAACAGAATCTGTGCTTCGGTTTCGATTTCCATCCGGCGCAACTGTTCCCGCAAACGCTCGATGGTGGCAGCCATTTCATCCAGAGTATGGCTGAAGTCGCTGCTTTGCTGTTCCAGTCGACCACGGGTAATACTGGTTTCACCGGCCAGGTTAACCAGATCATCCAGCAAGGGAGCAGATACCCGAATGGTTTCCTGTGCTGCGCGCTGTGCATCAACAATGCGCTTTGAGGTTTTGGCCCTGGCAGGCGCAGGCTTTGGTGTAGGCTCTGCTGGCGCCTCTGGCGTTTCGGGTACTTGTACTTCCGGTGCAGCTTCGGCCACAGGTGCGGGCGCCACTGCGCCAGACTCGTAGCGTTCGCGTATGTCAGCAACCAGGGCAATGATACCGTCGTGATCTTCGGTAATGGCTTGCCACTGGGTGTCATCAGGTGACTTGCCTGCCAGGTCAATCAAGCGTGATTCAAAATTGTGGGCCTTATCACCCAGCAGCGTGAGCTGGGATAAACGGGCACCGCCCTTCAAGGTATGCAGTGCGCGTTGAGCTTCCTGATTGAAGTGTTTGCTGGCAGGATCCTTGCGCCAATCTGCAAGAAGGTGCTCCAGCTGGTCCATGATCTCGCCAGCCTCTTCCAGGAAGATCTCCAGAATCTCTGGATCAATCGCTTCCTGATCAGCGGTGGCCGTTACTTCTGGTGACGCTTCAAAATTGTCTGATTCCAGAGTTTGGGCACTGCTGAAGGACATCAGAAGATCGGGGTCTGCCGCTGGCTCTGTACCAAACGCCAGCTCACCGAGCATGGACTTCAGGTTATCAAGTCCGCGGGTGCTCAGGGCTAATAGAAGCCGCTGGTTACCGGGGATCGATGTTACCGCTTCGAGGGCGCCAGCCCAAGCGTCCGCCAGTTCAGCGATGGGATCGACATCGGATAGTCGAGCGCCACCTTTGAGTGTGTGCAGTTCTTGCTGAAGCTGTGGAACGCCATGCATTGCCTGGGGGTCTTCACGCCATTGGTCGAGGCACTCGCTGATGGCGTCGTAGATCTCATGGCCTTCATCCAGGAAAATATTGGCAATGTCGTCGTCATGGCTTGCGTCAGCTTGCGTGATTTCCGGAAGTGGTGCCGGAGTATCAATGTCTGCTGACTCAACCTCAGTCTCAACAACTGTCTCTGTGGGCGAGGATTCGCCACGGAGAATCGCTTCGACCTGATCCACCAGATCGTTGGCGGGCGGGCAGGGCTTCTGGGTAGCAACCTGTTCAACCATCTGCGCCAGTCGGTCGTGGCATGCAAACAGCAGGTCGTTCATTGCACTGCTGGAAGCAAGCTGGCCCTCAGCTACCTTTTCAAACAGGTCTTCGAGAACGTGGGTCAGATCGCCAATGGCGTCAACCCCCGCCATGCGGGCGCCGCCTTTCAGTGTATGAACGTCGCGTTGCAGTTCTGCTGCCACGGACCGGTTCGACGGGTCTTCACTCCAGGCATGCAGGGCGCTGCCTGTGGAGTTGATCAGGTCGTAAGCTTCCTCAAGGAAAATGCCGGTGAGCTCCGGGTCCATGTGCGAGAGATCGGTGCCGACGTCGGCAGTTTCCGGCTCATCAAGACCCTCAAGCTCAGGCAACGGCGGCAGATCATCTGCGGAATCAGGGCTTTCCGGCTCAGCCGGTGCTGCCACATCTGTAACCGGTCGTGAACGGCTCGTGTTGTCCATGTAGGCATGGATTTCGCTGATCAGATCAGGTGCCGGGCGTGGTGATTCCTTGGCTTCCAGGTTGTCCACCATGCCGGCGAGACGGTCATGGCAGCGGAACAAGAGGTCAGACAGCTCGTCGTTTACGGAGAGTTTCTTATCTGTCAGGCCCTCGAACAGGGTTTCTAGCTCATGGGCCAGATCACCTACGGCCTCAATTTCGGCAAGGCGTGCACCCCCTTTGAGGGTGTGAAGATCCCTTTGCAGCAGACGCAAAATGTCGAGGTTGCCGGTGTCTTCGCTCCAGTTTTGCAGAGCCTCTGCGGTGCTGTCGATAAGCTCGCGAGCCTCTTCAAGGAAGATCTCCGCAAGTTCGTCGTCCATGTCACTGTCGGACGCTTCAACGCCTTCATCAGTTTCAGGCAGCGGCAGGTCGCTGGTTGTAGTGGCTTCCAGCTCTTCCATATCGAAGCTGAGGTCTATTTCCTCCAGATCTTCAGTGAATTCCTGGTCGAATGCGCTTGTGGTCTCAGTTTCGGCACCGAGCAGGGCCTGGGTGAGCGCTTCAAGCTCGGCCACCAGCTCGTCACCGGACTCAGTGGCCAACCCTGCGGCAATCTGATCCATCATGTTGATCAGGTGCTCGTGGGCATTGCGAACGGATAAGAAGAACCAATCCTCTGGTGCCTCACTCTGGTTTGCGGCGGCTACATAAACTTCGTGGAGAGCCTCTGACAAAGCGGCGACATCGGCCAGCCCGGCGTCGGATGCTGCATCAGTAAGCTGGGCCAACTCTGCAGTCAGGCGTTGGAGCGGGCCCCGGTCTTCAGGGGTTTCCGCCCACTGGGCAAGGATAAGGTCAGCATCCAGAACGACATCTAGCCCTTCACTGAGGAACAGTTGCACCAGCTGGGACGGCGCTGGTTGTGTGCCATCGTGGCTGATTTCTTCGCTGTAGGTGCGAAGCCGGTCGTTGGATATGCGTTCCAGCTTTTCCAGGAAAGCTTCAGTGCTCGGCAACGAAGCCTGAGGCTCATTGCGTATCTGAGCCAAACCTTGTGTCAGGAAGTCGCAGGCAGCCTCAATCAGCGACAGCACGTCGCGGTCTGCGCGCAGGTTCTGGGCACGGGATTCTTTAATGAAGCGTTCAAGCGGGGCAATAACTGCCGCAATCGGCGCTATACCCGCGGTGTGGGCACTTCCTTTGAGGGTGTGCAGAGCGCGCGACAGGTCGTCTGTATAAGAGACGGTTACCTTGTCGCCTGCAGCAGCCAAAAACTCTCTGAGGGTTTGCAGATGGGTTTCTGTTTCACTCTCGAAGATATCCAGCAACACTGGATCAACGTCGCGATCATCATCCGTATCGTAATCGGGTTCCGTTAGCTCAATAGCACTACTGGCGAAGGCGCTGTCATCTTCGGCTGAGGGCATTGTGCTTGCGTCCGGGATATCCCCATTGGCAAGAGCTTTGGCGCGGGCTTCGAGGCTGGAAGGGTCCATCGACGGCGGCTGTTTATTCTCGAAATCACTGACCAGAGACGGAAGAACGCCCGTAGCCTCGTCCAGCAGGCTGGCAATGTCGTCATTCATGAAGGTGCTGCCGTCGATTACGCGGTTCAGCATATTTTCTATAGACCAGGCCAGCTCACCTACCACCATCGCACCAACCATGCGTCCACTGCCCTTGAGCGTGTGGAATGCACGGCGCACTTCGGAGAGTGCGCTGCGGTCATCGTGTTGGCGCAGCAGCATGGGAAGGTATTCGCGGATGGTTTCCAGAACCTCTCCGGCTTCCTCGACAAAGATTTCGAGGATTTCGTCGTCTATCAGGTCGTCTTGCTGCTCACTATCGCCAGTCAATTCCGGTGTCGCAGCGCTTTCAACCGCTGCTTCCGCCTCAGTGACTTCGGCTGTTTCCGCTGCGGTCACTTGTTCATTGTCACTGCGACGGGTTGTTGCCATGGCTTCCCCACGAGCAACCAGATCTGCGACATCGTCGGCGGCTTGGCCGTCACGGAATGCATGAATCAGCGCGGGAATGCGGGCATTAGCTTCATCAATAAACGAGAACAGGTCGTCGGTCGGTTTGATGCTCTGATCAATTACCCGGTTCAGCAGATTTTCCACTGACCAAGCCAGGTCGCCGAGGCTTCTGGCACCAACCAGTCGGCCGCTACCTTTAAGCGTGTGGTAAGCGCGGCGGACTTCGGTCAGTGCCGGGCGGTCGTCGTGGTTCTGGCGCAAGCGCGGGTAGAATTCGTGGATAGTTTCCAGAACCTCCTCGGCTTCTTCCACAAAGATGCCGAGGATCTCGTCGTCCAGAAGCTCCTCATCCGAAGTTTTGGAGGCGGTACTGCCGCTATGCGCCGCAGTATCTTCTGACGCCATGGGCTCTACAACGGGCACGTCATCCTGTGCCAATTCAGTGCCCCAAGTGGGCTCTTCGCCTACCGGGAACCCGAGGCCTGCAAGGCTTTCTTCAGCAATCCGAAGAATGTCTGCATTGTCGCTTATGCCTTCAGCCAGTCGCTCAAGGTAATACTCAATACTGGTAATGGCATCTGCGAGGGTATCCAGCTGCCTCCAATCGGGAACATGCTTGTCGCTGAGGAGAACATCAGAAATATAACGCTCGGCAGACGCCAGCATGCTGGCAACACGCTCCAGCGGTACCAGGCTCAGGCCGCCACGGATGCTGTGGAGCAGGCCGGGGACGTGTTCGATTTCACGGGTGTCCCACTGGGATGCAATAAAGTTGATAACCGCTGACTTTACTTGCTCCAGCGTATTGCGGGACTCTCTCAGAAGGGCACTGCTGGCTTCCCCAAGCTCGCGGGAACCCTGGTTGGCAGGAAGGCTGTCAACGTTTCTCGAGGAAGGCTCTGGCTGCCGGTCGCTATCCAGACCTGCAAGGCTGGCTTCCACGTAAAGCAGAGCTCCGGCAATATCCATCAGAGTGCCGTCGTCAACCAGTTCGCTTTGGGCTCCCAGCTTTTCAATCAGCTCAATTTGTTCGGTAATAACTTTCCGAGGAATACCCAGGCCAAGCACCGCTAGCGTATTACCCACCTGAACCAGGCCGGGAAGAAGGTCTTCAAGCTCGCTGTTTGTTCGCAGCTCTGAACGGACAAAAAGGTCCAGTTGGTCTTTCAGCTTGGCCAGTTCTTCATTCAGTGCGCTGACGACGGAGTGGATGGCTTCACGGCCAGGGCCGGAGACGCGATTCCGGGCCGCATCTACATCGTCTTCTGAAGGCAGGGCCTCTGTAAGCTGGTAGCGGCTACGCAGATCCCTTACATTTTCGGAATCCAGATCCCGCGCCCGTGCTACGTAATAAAGCAGGTGTTTGAGCAGTGCATCGGGTGCTGGTTGAGCGAGGATATCTCCATGCTCGTCGGTGAGGCGGCGGATTTCGCTATCGAGCTCCCGAAGCAGGGACTTGACCGCTGCGTTGACCGGGTTCGCCTTTGCCTGAAGTGTTTCTACAAAGGCAGCCGCAGCTTTCCAGAGTTCGCCACGGGGCGTTTTCTGGCAAAGGCGGGTGAGCCGGTGAATAACCTTCTGCAGGTAGACGAACTGGGCATCAAGGTCTTCTTCGCGAATGATCCCGGCAAGGGCAAACTGGTACATCTGCCGCAGTTTGCGGATGTGGCCGAGTACTTTGGGATCTTGCAGGCGCTGCGACACATTGTCTGCAACCTGCATGCGCGATGGAGCGAGATCTGGCTTGAACAGAGAGGTGTCAGACAGCAGAGAGTCGCCCCGCGCAGCCCGCAGGTCGTTCAGCAGAGGCAGCAGTACCATGGGGAAATCATCCTGGCTGCTGGCCAGGTGTTCCAGATACTGTGGGAGCTGAAGTATGGCTTCCATCAGAACATTAACGGCTTCGTCCACACTGACGACGCTGTTATCCAGCACCGCCTGGGTGAGCTTTTCCATTTCTTCGGTCAGCAGGGCTGCGCCGTATAGTTCAACCATCTGCAGGGTGCCATGCACCTGATGGAGATAATTCAGGCAGAAACGCAGGCGTGCTGTATCGTCACGATTTTCAACGTACGCCTCCAGCGCATGCTGACCTTGGGTCAGCGTGTCCTGTATCTCGCCCCGAACCCAGTCGAGGGCGATGTTGTCATGGTGGTTGCCCATAACCTCTCCGGTTATTCTTCGTCAGTCTGGCGCTTGATCCACGCCAGTACATGTTCCGAGGGTACTTTTTGTAGGCCTGGGGGCTGCCAGTCGGTCAGCTCTCCCTGGCCCAGAACCAGTAGTCCCCCGGGCGCCAGCCGCTCTGCAAGACGCCTGACAATGTCCCGTCTGCGCCAGCGACGGAAATAAATCAGCAAATTCTGGCAGAAGATAATATTCATTCCGTGCATGGGCGCTTTATCCAGATCCAACACATTCAGTCTGGTAAAGCAGACCCGCTCCCGGATGCTTTCGACAATTTCAACGGTGTTCCGCTCGGCCGGGCGGAAATACCGGGTTTTCATGTCTTCGTCCATGCCCAGCAGTTTGCGGGCATTGAACTGGCCTGTCCGGGCCTTCTCGATAACCGGTGTGCTGATGTCCGAACCAGTAACGCCATAGAGCGGCTGTAGTCCCAGTTGAGCCATACACTCGTTCAGCACCATGGCTAAGGTGTAAGGCTCTTCACCGGAGGAGCAACCGACGCTCCATGCCTCAATTGGCCGTTTTCGGAACTGTTCCCTAGGTCGTGTGAGAACGTAATCGGCGACCAGTCGAAAAGCGTCAGGGTCCCGGAAAAAGCGGGTTTCCTGCACCGTAAGCCGGTCCACCAGCGTTGACCACTCCCGAATGGCATCCGGCCCCGAGATAATCGTTTCGTAGTAGGCCTGATAGCTACTGCAGCCTATTTCCCGCATCCGGATGGCCAGATTGGTTTCCAGAAACGAGCGGCGCTCTGCAGGCAGTGTCATGCCAGTACGGTGTTCCAGTAGGGTCTGCCACTGGTTGAACTGCGCCTTATCCATTTCCGGAAGACGGCGCAGACACCAGGAACTTTCGGCAGTTGACGGGTTGTTATGAAGTTCAGACATAAACCGCCATTAGCCCCGGGCTGTAAATCAGCCCACCACCGGAACGTTGCTGTCTTCCTCTTCGTCGTGGCCTGCCATATCTTCTTCGGGCAGCGTAAAGCCGGCAACGGAGGACCGCAGCTCGGAAGCCATTTCCGCCAGGTTCCCGATAGACTTCGCCGTCGCGTTGGTACCGGACGAGGTCTGGGAGGTGATTTCCTGGATAACGTTCATCGTGTTGGAAATGTGTGCCGCAGAAGACGACTGCTGGCGTGCCGCGTTGGAGATGTTCTGGATCAGTTCTGCAAGGCTCATGGATACGTTCTCGATTTCTTCGAGAGCAATACCCGCGTCCTGTGCCAGGCGTGCACCACGTACCACTTCGGCGGTGGTGTGTTCCATGGAAATAACGGCTTCGTTGGTGTCAGACTGGATTGTCTTAACCAGCGCTTCAATCTGCTTGGTTGCAGCAGAGGAACGTTCCGCAAGGCGCTGAACTTCGTCCGCAACTACCGCAAAGCCTCGACCTGCGTCACCGGCCATAGAGGCCTGGATAGCAGCGTTCAGAGACAGGATGTTGGTTTGGTCAGCAATGTCGTTGATCAGGGATACGATGTCACCGATTTCCTGGGAAGACTCACCCAGACGCTTGATACGCTTGGAGGTTTCCTGGATCTGTTCACGGATGTTGTCCATGCCGCGAATGGTGTTCTGTACCACTTCTGCGCCTTTCTTGGCGATGGCAACCGAGCGCTCCGCAACCGCAGAAGATTCCGCCGCGTTGGAAGATACCTGGTCGATAGAGACAGCCATTTCGTTAACAGCAGCAGATGCACCGGCAATTTCCTGGGCCTGGTGCTCGGAAGCATCGGCCAGGTGCATGGCGGTAGACTGGGTTTCCTGGGCCGCCGAGGCCACTCGCACCGCAGTACCACGAATTGCTTGTACCAGTCCGCGCATCTGGTCGATCGCGTAGTTGATGGAGTCAGCGATGGCACCGGTGAAGTCCTCGGTTACCGTGGCCTCCGTGGTCAAGTCACCATCAGCCAGATCGGCCAGTTCGTCCAGCAGTCGCAGGATCGCATTCTGGTTTTGCTCGTTCTGTTCCTGGGTAGTGGATAGCCGCGTTTGGGCTTCCCGGTAGAGGGCAAGGCCGATGAACACAACCATGGCGACCATGGCGGCCAGGATAATAAAGGCCAGAGTCGGGCTTACCAGCCGTGAGCCGCTCTGGGCGCGGAAGCTTTCGGCAAGAACAGACAGTTCAGACAGCAGAATCTCGGAGTTCTGGAAGATGTCGCTGGCAGAGTTACGTACCTTGAAGAGGTCGGGAGAGGCTTCAAGGATAGCGTCTACGTTCTGGGCGACGAACTCGAACAGCTCATCAACTGCCTCAAGGCCGTAGATTGCGTCTTCATCATCAACTTTGGTGGTGCCCATAGCCGGGTTGCCATTCAACTGACCGTCGAGTACGCGTCCAAACAGGCTGGCGTCGCGACCAAAGCGGTCAGCGGCAATTACGGCGTCTTCATCACCGGAGAGTACGTTGTTTACCGAGCGCACAATACGCTCTGCAAGCAGTGACTGGCGTTGAGCCAGTGCAATCTGTTCCGCTGGTGCACCGCTATCCAGCAGGATTTGTACGATATCGTCGTACTCCACCTGAAGCTGGGGGATGGTTTCGTTCAGGGTGCGTGCTACTTCGTGCAGACCAAGAACGGCGTCCCGGGTGGATAGAATGCTGTCTGCGTTCTCGCGTACCGAGTTCCAATGCTGTTGAACACCACTTTCGCGGGCCAATTCACTGGGCGGCAGGCCGGTTTCGGGGTTGCCTTCGGTCACGTTAGACCAGAGCTGCTGGAACTCATCGCGGGAACGGCGCAACTGGTTGAACGCCTCGGCGGTACCACCGGCGGCTTCAGTCGCGTTTTTCGCGATTTCCTGCGACAACACCCTGAGTTCAGCTGAGTTGGCAATGTATTCCTGGTCGTTCTGGCTGTCCCTGTTGATGATAAACAGGACCACAACGAGCAGGACAGTGAGTGCGATCAGCGAGGTAATCAGGCCGGCAACAAGTTTGTTGCCCCCCTGACCCGTACCGATTCTTCCGGCTCTGTTTTTCATTTTCTGGCTCCCGGCCTCTTCTGGAATTTGGCAAGTTGTTTTAATGAGGTTTCAGGCAGTCAGGGTGTTTTTCCTGCCACTGTCATCACCCTTACCACTGCGCGACGTCAAGAAAGCGTTCGTCTTCGAGCAGGTCGACTGCGGAAAACACTTTCCAGACTTCTTCGTTTCGTTCGTAGCCGCCTGCAACAAACGGCTGAACGCTTTCAGGCACACCCGCGGGTGCGGCCTTGAAACTATCGGTTGCAAAGTACTGCATGCCCAACACGGAATCGACCACCAGGCCACTGAAGATGTCGCCTTGCTCAATCACAAGCACCCGCCGTTCCCGCTGACTGCGGGATGAGCGGGGAATGTCAAAGAAGCCGGCGAGATCAACCAAGGGGAGGAGGCGCCCGCGCACGTTGGCAGCACCCATCAGAAACGGCCGTACGCCCGGAATATGTGTAAACCGGGGAACGTGCAGTATTTCAGTGACCTCACCCATGGGAGCCACATAGCGCTCGCCTGCAAGAACAAAGCCGATGCCGTTCCAAAGTTCAACGGCTTCTTGCTGTTCGGGCAGACCGGCGGCCATGGATCGGCTGCGTCGGGCGATATCCGTCAGTACGGCAAAGGGGGCGGCCTGTGCGGACATGCTTTCTCCGAAGTTGGGATCAGCCAATCAAGCTGTTGATTGTGTTGATCAGGTCGTCTTCGTTTACCGGCTTGACCAAGTAGCCTTTGGCGCCCTGGCGGGTACCCCAAACACGGTCAGTTTCCTGATCCTTCGTGGTGACAATAATCACCGGAATGGAAGCCGTTTCGGGAGCCCGGGTAAGTTGGCGGGTTGCCTGAAAGCCATTGAGGCCAGGCATAACCACATCCATGAGTACCAGATCCGGGGTTTCGGCACGGGCCTTGGCAACACCATCTGCGCCGTTATCGGCAGTAAGCACTTCGTGCTTGTGCTTTTCCAGAATGGTGGAGATTTTTTTAACCTCGGTAGGAGAGTCGTCAACAATCAGAATGCGAGCCATTGGTTCCTCGATGGTTCTTTATATGTCAGCAGGGATTACTGTGGTGCCACAGGTACATAGTGGCGAATGGTATTGAGCAGCTCATCCTTGCTGAACGGTTTGGTCAGGTACTGGTCAGAGCCGACGATGCGACCCTTGGCCTTGTCAAAAAGCCCGTCTTTGCTTGACAGCATGATGACCGGCGTCTTTTTGAATGAGGAATTATTTTTGATGAGCGCGCAGGTCTGGTAGCCGTCCAGGCGGGGCATCATGATATCCACAAAGATGATATCGGGTTGTGAGTCGGCGATTTTAGCCAAAGCGTCAAAACCGTCTGTCGCGGTGATAACCTCACAGCCTACCTTCTTCAGGAGGGTTTCTGCGGTGCGACGGATGGTTTTGCTATCGTCGATCACCATGATCTTCAAGTTCTCGAAGTTGTCATCCATTGTCCAGGTGCCTTGCGCTCAGCGACTGTCATTGTTTTAAACGGGGGCTTTTTAGCATAAACCTTAAGGTTCTTCTATAAACCCTGTGCATTTATAGATTATCAGTGGCCTGATAAAAAGTATTACTTTGTGTCCAAATGTACTTTTGCCTGCAACATCACGTAATTTACCCAGGATTTCTCCGGATGCATTCAAGGCTCGGGTACAATACCATCTGATTTCTCAGCATAGCACTTATTACCCGGTTTACTCTGCATACCGGTTCGTGTTTTTCACCCCTCAGGAGCGCCAGAGACACTATGACCGTTCGACTTGGAATTGTGATGGATCCCATCGAGGATATCCATTTCAAAAAAGACAGTTCATTGGCGATGTTGCTGGCTGCGCAAAACCGCGGCTGGGAAATCGAATACATGGAGCTACCTGACCTTTATCTGGACGGTGGCAAGGCTATGGCCCACATGCGCAGCCTGACGGTGCGCAAGGACCCTGAAGACTGGTTCAGCTATGGCACCGCGCGGGATCTGCCCCTGGGTGAGCTTGATGTGATCCTGATGCGCAAAGATCCGCCGGTCGATGATGAGTTTCTGATGGCCACCTATATTCTTGGGTCCGCCGAGCAACAAGGCGCACTGGTGGTTAATCCGGCGGCAACCCTGCGGGACTGCAACGAAAAGCTGTTTGCCACACAGTTTGAAGATCTTACGCCGCCTCTGCTGGTCAGTCGGTCGGCGAAGCGGTTCAGGGAATTTTATGCGCAGCACGGTGACATTATTATGAAGCCGGTGAACGGTATGGGCGGCCATTCCATTTTCCGCATTAAGGAAAACGACTTTAACCTGGGAGTGATTATTGAAACTCTGACCAATTATGATACGCGTCAGGCGATGGCCCAAAAGTTTATTCCTGAAATCAGCAACGGCGATAAGCGCATTCTGATGATTGAAGGTGAGGCAGTGCCATACTCCCTTGCACGAATTCCATCGCAAGGTGAAAATCGCGGAAATCTCGCGGCCGGTGGTCGGGGCGAGGGTCGTGAGCTAACGGACCGTGACCGTGAGATCTGTGCGCGGGTAGCGCCGGTAATCAAAGAAAAAGGTTTGATGTTCGTAGGCCTGGATGTGATTGGTGATTACCTTACCGAAATCAACGTCACCAGCCCAACCTGCATCCGGGAGCTGGATGACACCTTCGGGACGGATATAGGCGGCATGTTGATTGATGCCATTGATAAGCGTCTTAGCCAGGGCTGATGTGATCGTTATGGGTCAGAGCCAATCACAGGAACGGGTTTAGTCATGGCAGTGCAGGTAAGCGATTTTGACAGGTTTTCCTTCACACTGTTTATGGCGCTGGTGGTGCATGCGGTTGTAGTGCTGGGAATTACCTTTGCTCCGGAGTCCCCGCGCTCTTCTGCACAGACTATGGAAATCACTCTGTCACAGTTCGATGATGAGCAGGCGCCCGATAAGGCAGACTTTCTGGCTCAGACCAACCAGCAGGGTAGTGGTACTGAAGATGAGCCCCGGGAAATGACCTCGCCACAACCTGCTGAAATCAGCCAGCCGGAAGTGACTCAGGTTCAATCAGAGCCCCCGGCGCAGGTTGAACCTGTTCGCCGGCAGGAGCGGGCGGTTGTGCAAACGGAGGGTCGGTCCAGTCAGAAGGTTCATCAGCCTGAGCAGCGTGCTGAGCCCGTAGAAGAGCCCTTGCCGGTGCGTGAAAAGAAAAGCCTGATGGAGCGCAGTCTGGAAATTGCGAGCCTGGAGGCCCGCTTTGACGCCCAGCAGCAGGCCTATGCCCGCAAGCCGAGAGTGATGCGGGTAACGGCAGCTTCCACCCTGAAGTCCAGTAACGCCTGGTATGTGCAGAATTGGGTGAGCAAAGTGACGCGGGTTGGCAATATTAACTACCCCACTGAAGCCCGGCGCGCCGGCGTTTATGGCACCCTGCGAATGCTGGTATCCATGCAGAAAGATGGCACAATCAAGGAAGTAGCTATTCTGCAATCGTCCGGGAGCACGCTGCTGGATGATGCGGCAATTCGTATTGTCAGGATGGCTGCACCCTTCGCGCCATTTCCTGACGAAATGCGAAAAGACGTGGACGAACTGGAAATCATACGTACCTGGTCTTTTCAGCAAAGGGGGCTGACATCCGGATGACGGCATCTAAGCATTCTCCTCACAGCTTGCGACACCACTTTCTGGTGGCATCGCCCTATCTCGCGGATCCTCGCTTTCATGGTGCTGTTATCTATCTTTGCGAGCACTCCAGCGACGGCGCCTTGGGGTTGATGGTCAACCAACCTCTCGATATTCATTTGGGAGAGATTCTGGAGCAGCTCGATCTTCAGGGTGGCGAGCTTGATTTGCCTGTGTTTAGCGGGGGGCCGGTGGAGCAAGAACGAGGATTCGTACTGCACTCCCCCGGAGCGGATTGGCAGAGTACCGCCAAGGTCGCCGACGACGTTATGCTGACAACCTCCCGCGATATACTGGCCGGCATTGGCCTCAACGAAGGTCCGGAAGAGTTTTTGATGGCGCTGGGATACTCGGGCTGGGGTGAGGGGCAGCTTGAGGAAGAGCTGGGCAGCAACTCCTGGCTAACCTGCCCTGCCACTCCCGATATTCTGTTCAGGACACCGTGGGCTGACCGCTATAAGGCCGTTCTTGCCTTGATAGGGATAGATATTAATCAACTCAGTGAAACGGTGGGGCATGCCTGAACGCGGCCAGCGCAGTGTGATGGCATTCGATTTTGGTCTCCGCCGTATTGGCGTAGCTATGGGGCAGGAGATGATCGGGACAGGCCAGCCCCTGACCATGATCCCCGCCGACAACGGAACCCCCGATTGGGCTCAGCTCGAAAAGCTGTTGGTGGAGTGGCAGCCGGATCTGGTGCTGGTGGGCTTGCCCCTGAATATGGATGGCAGCGAAAATGACATGTGTGGCCGCGCCCGAAAGTTTGGTAAGCGCCTGCACGGTCGCTTCCATGTTCCGATAGAGATGGTCGATGAACGCCTGACCAGTTACGAAGCGAAAGGTCAGGTAATGGCTGTCGGTGGTAGCCGGGATTATGGTCGTCATGGCGTAGACGATCGCGCAGCGGTGCTGATACTGGAAACCTGGTGTCGGTTGCAAACAGAATAATAAAGCGAGGATGTAATGAGCGCATTGCTTGATGTAGACCAGCTTCTGGACAAGTTGGAAGCAGGGCTGCGTAACCTGCTTGAAGAGCGCAGTATCAAGTCGCCGGTGCTTATTGGCATTCGCACCGGGGGCGTATGGGTGGCCGATATCATTGGCAAGCGCCTTGGAATTGAAGAGCCGTTCGGGGAGTTGGATATTTCTTTCTACCGGGATGACTTCAGCCGGATTGGGCTGAATCCCAAGGTCACACCCTCAAGCCTGCCGTTTGATACCGAAGATCGGGATATCATATTGGTCGACGACGTTATTATGAGTGGCCGTACCATACGTGCGGCGATGAATGAACTGTTCGATTATGGCCGCCCAGCCAGTATCATACTCGCCACGCTGATTGATCTCGGTGCCCGTGAACTGCCCATCCAGCCCGATGTGGCCGGGCAGTCGCTGACGCTGGATGCGCCGCAGCGCATAAAACTTCGCGGCCCGGATCCACTCCGGATAGAAATTCAGACAACTGAACAGTAAACCCTCGAAACCGATAGCAGGCACTCCATGACCGCAAACGCAGCTTCTCCCAACCACTTGCAGCTTACCCGGGATGGCCAGTTGCGGCATTTTCTGACTCTGGACGGGCTGGGCAGGGAGCTACTGACCGACATTCTGGATACGGCAGATTCTTTTATCGAGGTGGGAGAGCGAAGTATCAAGAAGGTGCCTTTGCTGCGAGGCCGAACCGTGGTCAACCTGTTTTTTGAAGCCAGTACCCGCACCCGTAGTACCTTTGAGCTTGCTGCAAAACGGCTGTCTGCCGACGTACTTAACCTCGATATCAACACCTCCGCAACGTCCAAGGGCGAATCGCTTTCAGATACGCTTCTCAACCTTGAGGCCATGGCCAGCGATATGTTTGTTGTGCGCCATGCCCAGAGCGGCGCGCCACACTTTATTGCTGAAAGCGTGACCCCAGGCGTAGCGATTATTAACGCCGGCGACGGTCGCCACGCACACCCCACTCAGGCCATGCTCGATATGCTGACCATTCGTCAGCACAAAGGCCGTTTTGAGGGTCTTAAAGTGGCCATAGTGGGCGACATTCTCCACTCGCGGGTAGCGCGATCCCAAATCCGTGCGCTGAACGAGCTGGGTGCCGAACAGATACGGGTTATTGCCCCCGGAACCCTGCTGCCAAAAGATGTGGAGAGCCTCGGTTGTACGGTGGAATACGACATGGCCAAGGGCATGAAGGACCTGGATGTGGTGATCATGCTACGCCTGCAGAAAGAGCGTATGGAAGGTGCTCTGCTGCCCAGCGAGCGTGAGTTTTACCGGCTCTACGGCTTGAGTCAGGAGAAGCTGGCGCTGGCGCATCCGGAGTGCATTGTGATGCACCCAGGCCCGATTAATCGTGGCGTCGAGATTGAATCCTCGGTGGCGGATGGCCCTCAGTCGGTCATTCTGAACCAGGTTACCAATGGTATCGCCATTCGTATGGCTGTTATGTCCATGGCCATGGGTGGACAGATGGCTGAACGACAGCAGAAACTGAACGAAATGAATGAGAGAGGCCTGGCATGAGCGGAAACGACCAATTCTCCGGTGCCAGCCTCAAAATTACTGGCGGCCGCCTGCTGGATGGCCATGGCAGTGAAGCGCCAAATTCTGCCCTGTTGATCCGGAACGGGCGCATTGCGGCCATTGGCGAAGCGGCCGAAAAAGCCGACGCAGACCAATTATTTGATGCCAAAGGCTGCGTGATTTCACCGGGCTTTGTTGATCTGTACTGCAACCTGCGTGAACCGGGCAATGGCCAGAAAGGCAACATGGTGTCCGAGACCCGTGCCGCTGCCCGGGGCGGCTTCACCACCGTATGCGTATCGCCCGAAACGTCCCCGGTTAACGATTCCCGGGCCGTGACTCACCTGATTCGGGATGGCGCTTATGTCAGCTCGCCGATTCGTGTGTTGCCTGTGGGCGCTCTGACCCGTGGGCTTGATGGAGAAATGCTCAGTGATATGTCGGGCCTGACCGCCGCTGGCTGTATTGCGGTGGGTAACGGTTCCCGCGGTGTGCGCAATGCCCGGGTGCTGCGCCGCTGCATGGCCTATGCCCAGACTTTTGGTTTGATTGTGATGTTGCGCCCGGAGAATCAGTCCCTGGCCGCAGATGGCTATGCCCATGATGGTCTGGTGTCAGCTCGTTTGGGCTTGCTGGGTATTCCGGAAGTGGCTGAAACCGCATCCGTAATGGAAATGCTTTTATTGGCTGAAGAAACCGGCGTAAGGCTGCACTTGAGCCAGCTTTCATGCGGCCGCAGCGTTGAAATGGTTGCCGATGCCCGCCGCCGGGGTATTGCCGTCACCGCTGATGTAGCCATGCATCAGCTTGTGTTTACGGAAGAGGCGCTGTCGAGCTTTGATAGCCGTTTCCATTTGCGCCCGCCGCTGCGTTCAGAGGCGGACCGAAAAGCGCTGGTTGCCGGCGTTCGCGAAGGCGTCATTGATGCCATCGTCAGTCAGCATCTGCCCCATGAAAGCGCTGCCAAGCAGGCGCCGCTGCCAGACACCGAGCCTGGTCTTTCCAGCATAGAAAGTCTGCTCTCCCTCGGGCTTGAACTGGTGCAGCGAGGTGAGTTAACCCTTACCGAACTGATTCGTGGGCTTACCTCCGGTCCGGCCTCGGTGGCCGGGCTCAATGCTACGATTGGCCAGGATGATGTAGCGGATCTGTGTGTATTTGATCCTGATGCGCATTGGACTCCGAGCAAGCAGACCCTGATTTCGGCCGGTCACCACGCGCCCGTGCTCGATCGGCCGTTGCCGGGCGTTGTTCGGTTTACGCTGGTAGAAGGGCGAGAGGCCTGGCGTAGCGCCTGAAGTCTCTGGATGGGTATGAAAAGAGTGCCCGGGTTTGCGCCAATCTTTGTCGACGCCATCACATAATCCAAAATGTTGCTTAAAAACCCTTGAGAAGGGGCGCCTGTGCCAACGTATTCTTATGCCTTTCGGCATAATGTCGACTTCAATAAAATGCGCAGCGTGTCAGTTCAGATAGCAAGCACTGCTGCCGGACAATAATGATTCAGGAGTCATCCCGTGACGTCAGTATTCTTCCCGCAAAAGGTGGCCTTGGCGGCTGCCCTGTGTGCCAGCTTTTTGCTCCCCTCAGTGGGTAATGCCCAAACCAGTCCGAAAGCAGCCGATGAAATTATTGAGCGAAGCTTTTGTGTATTTGATCCGGTTGGCGCTAACGGCCCACTTTTCACCATCACCAAAACCTTTCAGCCCATTGCTCTTCAGAATGGCATCAAGCTGAACCTGAGTGCCTACACTGACGAAAAAGTTGCTGCAGAAGATTTCAAGGCTGGTCAGTGTGATGCAGTCTTCCTTACCGGAACCCGCGCTCGTGAGTTCAACAAGTTTACCGGCAGTCTGGAGGCCATGGGTGCCGTGCCGGGCCAAGAAGAAATGCGTTTGCTGTACAACACGCTCAGTCAGCCCAACGCGCGTCCATTGCTGATAGATGGGCCCTATGAAGTCGCGGGAGTTTTCCCGGCGGGTGCGATTTACCTCCACACCCGTGACCGCAGCATTGATTCCGTAGAGAAACTTCAGGGCAAACGCGTTGCAACACTGGATTTCGATCAGGCATCGGTTCGCATGGTTCGTCATGTGGGTGCGTCTGTTGTTGGTTCCAACTCCGCCAACTTTGCCGGCAAGTTCAATAATGGCAGTGTTGATATTGCCTACGCCCCTGCCGTGGCCTATCAGCCACTGGAACTGTACAAAGGCGTTGAGCCAAACGGCGGCGTGCTTAAGTACGCACTGGCCTATATGAACTTCCAGATTATCCTCCACCGCGATCGCTTCCCTGATAGCGCGGGCCAGATGGTGCGTGACGAGGCCGTCAAACGCATGGGTGAGGCCTATGACATCATTTCCCAGGCAGAAGCCGAAATGCCGGAAAGTGTATGGATGACATTGCCAAGGGAAGTGACAGCGGAGTACGACAAAATGCTGCAGAAAGTACGTTTGTCACTGGTCGACGATGGTGTGTACGACGAGCGTGCAATCAAGCTGATGAAGGCTATTCGGTGTCGTGTGGACGCCACACGTTCCGAGTGTGCTTCCTGATTTAACGCGCAACCTGAAACAGGCCCGCCTGATGCAATGCGGGCGGGCCGTTTCAGCTTTGGCAGTCGATATGGTTCTCAGTTTGAGCGAAGCGCATCCTTGAATGCTTTACCTGCTTTGAAACCAACGGTTTTGCTGGCAGGAATGCGGATTGTTGCTCCAGTTTGAGGGTTTCTGCCATCCCGTGCCTCACGGGCGCGGACATTAAAGGTGCCAAATCCCGTAAGGGTGGTGTCTTCTCCGCGAGCCGCAGCAGCCGAGATCTGGTCTGTAATTGTGGTAATCACTTCGCCGGCCTTTTCTCGAGTGAGGCCAGTGCGTTCGGCGATAGCTGCAGCAAGTTCAGGTTTGCGCATCGGGTATTCCTTTTTGTTTTTATCCAATGGAGTCACAACTCAACGTGAGTGCGGCTGCCTGAATCTATAGCGGTTTGCGGCGTTTTGTGCAAATCCGAGGGGCCATAAAATCTGTGTACACAGGCGTCATTTGCGGTGCCGGTCTCAAAATAAGTAGGCGCTGTAGGCCATAATGCCCGGCTAACGGCGCGTTCAGAATAATAATTTAAAACGTTAAGAAGGTTTAAAAACCATGAAGCAAACCGGGATTCCATTAGCAGCCCCCTCCAACCCGAATTATTCCCGCTCGCTATCTGTCGGGCAGTCAATTTGGCATTCGTTCGCCCGCTGCAAGGGCGTTGTTGTTGCATTGAGCCTCGGTACACTGTTGTCAGGCTGTGGCGTGATCAACAACATGATGTACAAAACCACTGGCGATGTAATGCAGGGCTTTTCCAGGGAGCACACGATTCCCTACTTGATGGAAAGCGGCGATCTTGCCATGGGTTGCGCCATGAGTGAGGCCACTGCGCCTCTACTGATGTCCTTCGGCCGAGTGACCGACGAGCCCGACCAACTGGCAGTAATGCTTTATCTTTCAGCGGGTGGCTGCGCTGAAGATCAAGGCCGTGAGTATGAACTGGCTGCACTGGCCGCCATGTACGAAAGAAAAGGCAATGCCGCGGAAGACGCCATGATTCGCCAGAAGCGCGCCTACACCCTGGCATCCAAGCGCTACTTCAAGGCGTGGCAGCACCACAACACCTATTACGGAGAACCCGGCACCGGTGAGTGCCCGGACTTTGACGACGATTTGGATGAGTTCATTTACCTTGCCGGTTTGTTGTCTGGTTTGCAGGCACTTAATGCTGAGATCCAGTCAACATCGTCTATTGGTGTTCCCAAGAACATTGGCTCAATTGTAGCCAGAGCGTCCAGCTGTCTTGAAAATGACAAGTGGTGGGGTGCGCCAATGGCGCTGAAAGCAACGGTATGGGCCATGATACCGGGCGCACAACCGGAAGGTGAAGATGCCTTCGAGCGGCTTGCCATAGCAGACCGCAAGGGTGAAGAAGCGGGTGTACGCCTCAGCCACGTTTTCCACGCAATTTCTGCCACCAACAAGGGTGACGAGGCAATGGTGAAGTCCGTGGTGCGTCGGCACGCTGAGTCGCTCAAAGAGCAGCCTGCAAATGAAGAGTGGGCCTTCGTGGATGCCATGGCGACCAATATCATCGTCTCAATCTCCGACCGCCTTTGGGTAGAGAATACCGGCCACCGCACCCCTTTGGGCCAGCTTGGCACCTTCTGGGATGACCAGCAGAAAGAAGTTGAAACCATGAGCCTGGATGGCCTGCTGTAATTTGTTAATGTTCCAGAGTGTAGAGTTATGACCAAGGGTAGTTTTCGTCGGAGTGGTCTGGAGTGGTTTTCATCACTACCTGCCTGTCTGCTTTTATTGTCTGTGGTGCTTTTTTCCACAAGCAGTGATATCCATAACCAGATGCTGCGTGGTGGTGAGCAGCTCTGGAGTGGCTATTACAAACTGCGGATGGACCCGGTTGCGCCAACCTGTAACGCAGATCGGGACATTGATGCGGCAGTGGCGCAAGAGCTTGCTCAAAAGCCAGCCGACGACGACCCCATGGCAATGTTGCTGGGCGCACAGGAGAAAAACCCTGCGGATGTCCGGCTTGCGATTGAGCGCTCCGTTGCCGATTGCAAAGCGGCCTACCAAAGCTACGACAGCCTGCAGGATAAGCTTACCCCCGGCGTGAAGGTCTACCGTGCAGTAGAGCTGTTTGTTGCTGATTTGATTGCCTTTGGCCTTGAGTCGCAACGCTACATTCTGGTTCTGCTGGTTATGCTGTGTGCTGCCACAGCCACGCTTACGCGCCACCACATAGCCATGCGGGCTATGGAAACCCGTTTGGACTATACGGTTTCGCTGACGCTCCAGACGATTGCTAACGCTATGTTGCTGGGGTCCAGCCTGATTTTCCGCCAGTCCAGTTTGGGCACAGAAACGGCGGTGTCATCCGACGATCTGCTGCTCCATAACTTTTGGGTCGTAGGTTTTGCATGCCTTACCTTGGCCAGCCTTTACCGACTGGTTCGCGTGCCGGCAGATCTGGCTCCCGGCGGGCAACCGAACAAGGCATTCCTGGCGGTGCCGCTGTATACGGTGATGTGTCTGATTTCCGGAAGCTACTTTGCGCTGATTGGTCACACCTCAGGCATCGGTATTTATCTTGGCAAGATGGTCGAGCTAGCGGACATGTTCCTTAATGTGGGGTTGTATGTTTGGGTCGGCATGATGCTTAAACAAACGCGCCTGGCTACGCTGGTATTCAACCTGTTTCGGCCCTGGCGTATGCCTCCGGAAATGCTGGCGGTGGTGGCCGTGCTTGTTGCGGCGGTTCCAACGGCCTATACCGGTGCTTCAGGTATTTTTGTTATTGCCGCCGGCGCGGTTATCTACAGTGAGTTGCGAGCGGCCGGTGCCCGTAGGCAGCTGGCGCTGGCAGCCACCGCGATGTCGGGCTCTCTGGGAGTTGTGTTGCGCCCCTGCCTGTTGGTTGTTGTTATTGCTTACCTCAATCGGGAAGTGACCACAGACGACCTGTTCGGCTGGGGTATCTGGGTGTTTGTGTTGACGGCTGCCATGTTCAGCGCGGTTGCGCTTACCGTAAACCGGCAGAGCAAGTTTAATCTGGCACCGGTTTCCGAAGCTTTGCCAGCCACGCTTCAAGCGCTTCGTTCGCTGATTCCTTATGCTCTGGTCATTGTGGGTGTTGTTCTACTGTACCGTTATGCTTTGGATGTGCGCATGGATGAGTTTTCGGCACCGCGTTTGTTGCCAGTCATTATGCTGTCCATTCTGGTATACGAGCACATAAGCTTTAAAAACAAAAAGGGCAGTGCGTCTGGTGAGATTAACCACCAGGGGCTGGAGCGCAGTGTGCGCGGAGCCACCAACGATACCACGGCCGAGATTGGCGCATTGCTGTTACTGTTGGGCTTGTCGGTCAGCATTGGCGGTGTGATCGAGCGTTCTCAGATTATGGAGGCGTTCCCTCAGGCGTTCGATAGTGCCTGGTCTGCCATGTTGTTGATGGTTGTGATTCTGGTCATTCTTGGAATGATTATGGATGCCTTTGGTGCGGTCATTCTGGTGACTGCCACCGTAGCGTCCATTGCCTATTCCAGCGGCATTCACCCCATTCACTTCTGGATGGTGACCCTTGTGGCTTTTGAGTTGGGTTACTTGAGCCCGCCGGTGGCGCTTAACCACCTGTTAACACGACAAGTGGTGGGAGAAGCCGAAGTGCTGGCTGCCCAGCAGGAAGGCGGCACTTTCTATCAGCGCCATGAGCGCATCATTATGCCGTTGATTGCTATGGGTATTTCGCTGGTGCTGGTGGCCTTTGTACCTTTGATGTTCTACGCCTGAATCTAAACCTGAACAACGCAGGATGCAAAATGCTCCAGCCTTGAAACGAAAAAAGCGCCCTGCTTCTCAGTAGGGCGCTTTTTTTTGGGAGGGGCAGGCTTAGAGCTTCGGCCCGGCCTCCACAATGGAATCGGAAACATCAAATTTCTTGAAGTTTTCGACGAACTGACCAATCAGTTCCGCTGCCTTCTTGTCGTAAGCATCTGTACTGGCCCAGGTGTTGCGTGGGTTCAGTAGCGCCGAATCTACGCCCGGTACCTGCTTGGGTACGCTCAGGTTGAGGGTCGGCAGGTGTTCAGTTTCGACATTGTCCAGTTCGCCGTTCTGAATGCCACTGATGATCGCGCGGGTGGTCGGTATGCTGAAGCGCGTCCCTTCACCATAGGCGCCGCCGGTCCAGCCGGTATTTACGAGGAAGACCTTACTGCCGTACTCATCCATACGCTTCATCAGGAGCTCAGCGTACACACCTGCTGGACGCGGGAAGAACGGAGCACCGAAGCAGGTAGAGAAGGTAGATTTCAGTGCGGACGACGAGCCCATTTCTGTGGAGCCAACCAGCGCGGTATAACCACTCAGGAAGTGATAAGCGGCGCCTTCCCGGCTCAGAATAGACACAGGTGGCAATACGCCCGTCATGTCGCAGGTCAGGAACACAATGTGTGTTGGCTCACCGGCGCGGTTCTCGAGCACGCGCTTTTCAATGTGTTCGAGCGGATAGGCACACCGGGAATTTTCCGTGAGGGAAACGTCGGTATAGTCTGGCTCGCGAGTTTCCGCATCAATTGTTACGTTTTCAACAATAGCGCCGAAGCGGATAGCGTCCCATATAATGGGCTCGTTCTTCTTGCTCAGATCGATGCACTTGGCATAGCAGCCGCCTTCAATATTGAAAACAGTGCCAGGGCCCCAGCCGTGCTCGTCGTCACCGATAAGGAAGCGGTGCGGGTCGGCAGAGAGCGTGGTTTTACCGGTGCCGGAGAGGCCGAAGAACAGGCAGGTTTCGCCATCTTCACCCACGTTGGCAGAGCAGTGCATCGGTAGTACGTCTTTTTCCGGTAACAGGAAGTTCTGCACGGAGAACATCGCCTTTTTCATCTCACCGGCGTAATGCATGCCGGCCAGAAGCACTCTGCGGCGAGCAAAGTTGATGATGACGCAACCATCGCTGTTGGTGCCATCGCGCTCGGGTACGCACTCAAAATTGGCGGCGTTCAGAATTTGCCATTCCTGCTTGTCAGCCTGGTTGTAGTTTTCCGGGCGAATGAACAGATTGCGGCCGAACAGGTTTTGCCAGGCGGTCTCGGTGGTCATTTTCACCGGCAGGTAGTGCTCTGGGTCAGAACCTACATGCACCAAGGAGACAAAGCTGTCTTTTTCAGCAATATAGGCTTCTACGCGTTCCCACAGGGCGTCGAATTTATCGGCGTCGAATGGGCGGTTGATTGGCCCCCAGTGAATGTCGTCAGAGGTACTTGGCTCTTCGACAATGTAGCGATCCATGGGGGATCGACCGGTGCGATGACCAGTTTCTACGACCAGCGAACCGTTGGATGCCAGCTGGCCCTCGTTGCGTGCCAGTGCCTGTTCTACCAGTCGTGCTGTACTCAGATCATTATAAGTGTTGCTCACTTCGACCTCACCCTCGGGATGTCTTAGTGACTGCTCAGGCCGCCTGCCCGAAAATTGACGGAATTCTGAACAATCGGATCAATTCAGGCGCGCTATTATGCCAGAGGCGCCGATAAAAAACGACTACGCCGGAAGCCTTGCGATTGCTGGCTTCCGAGAGATTCTGTAGCCATGCCTAGTGTAGCGTATGACCGGCAAAAAGCTGATCAATATCATTCCTGTCGAAGCGGTAGTGCGCATGGCAGAACTGGCAGTCCATATCTATGGTTCCCTGTTCGTCCAGTATGCTGTAACACTCGTCTTTGCCAATGGCTTCAAGGGCGACAAGGGTTCTGTCTTTGGAACAGCTGCACTGAAATGCCACGGCTTCGGCGTCAAAGAGCCGCACAGTTTCTTCGTTAAAGAGGCGGTGGAGCAGGGCTTCGCTGTCCAGTTCCAGCAATTCGTCAGCTTTAACCGTGCGCGCAAGGTGGTTGACGCGCTCCCAGAGTTCGTCGTCCTCTTGGGTAGCGCCAGGCATGCGCTGAAGCATCAAGCCCGCGGCCCCGCGGTCGCTGGAAAACAGGAACAGGCTGGTGGGTATTTGTTCCGAGCGTTCAAAGTACTCTTCCAGACATCCTGCAAGGCTGTCGCGTTCACGGGGTACAACACCCTGGTAGCGGTTACCCTGCTGCGGGGTGATGGTTATGGCCATGCGACCGTCACCCAGGAGGTTGTGGAAACTGTCCTCAGTTACCGCGTGCTCATCAAATCGTGCCAGACCGCGAATTTTACGGTCATGACTGCACTCAGCCATTAACGTTCGGAGCGGGCCTTCGCCCTGAGCTTGAATCGACAAGGTGCCTTCAAATTTCAGACTGCTACTCATAACAATGCTGGCTACTAGTGCTTCGCCCAGAAGGCCGCGAACGGATTCCGGGTAGGGTGCCTGGCCGGTGATTTCACGGAAGCTCTCGTCAAGCTGCACCCAGGCTCCGCGCACCTGGCTGTGTTCAAATATAAAACGCTGGAACTGGTCGCGGGATGCCATGCTGGTTCTCCTGAAAGCTGGATGCTTGAATCGGTAGGTGACAACAGAACTGACTGGCTCAGATGCTGTTCTGGTCACGGAATCGTTGAATGTCGCGGCGATCTTTCTTGGAAGGACGCCTGGCCGGCGGCAACTGTGCTGCCTGCATGGTTTTGCGTTGCCACGAGAGGTCTTCCCGCTTTTTTACGCTGTCTTCGGTTTCGTGGTAGAGCTTTTGGGCTTCGGGTGCACCGCGCCGACGTTCGCTTACATCGTCGACAATGACCACTTTTTCCAGATAGCCAAGGCGCAGGGTGAGCGTGGCGCCGGGTTCAACCAGTCGGCCGGGCTTGCAGCGTTGGCTGTTGTAGTGGACTTTGCCGCCCTCTACCGCTTCTTTTGCAAGAGCGCGTGTTTTGTAAAAACGTGCGGCCCAGAGCCATTTGTCGAGCCTTACCCGTTGATCGTCCGAAGTGGATGCCGCCATATCTCCTCACCTGATGGGCGTATGTCTGGATTATAGCGCCCTCAGTCACCAGATGGCAGAGCGCTTTTCTGATGATGGGGTCTTTGTTGATGGATGGCCGTCAGAACTTCATCAAAGTGGTGTACGCAAGGTATTTCGGGATGGCCTTTGCTGGCGGCCTTTTTACTGTCCGGGGCCAGAATTCCCAAGCATTGGGCAATTCCGGCGGACCGGGCGCTTTCGAGTACCGGGAAGCTGTCATCCACCATCAGTGTGGAGGCAGCTCTATAGGGTGCAAGCTGTTGCAAGTCGTGCCAAAAAGCGGTGTCTTCCTTGGGCTTGCCTAATTGATGGCTGGAAACAATGCCGTCTACATAGCGGTCCAGGCCTGTGCGCTGAAGTTTCAGCTCCAAAGGATCGGGGTGGCAGTTGGTTACGATGACAGATTGCAGGCCGGCGCTCTTGAGAGACTGAAGAAAATCCGCCACATGCGGGCGGTAGCCGATGCGATCACCAAGTTCCGATTTCAGCACGGTTATGTCCAGGGCAAGTTGCTCGCTCCAGTAATCGGTGCAATAGAAGTTGAGCGTGCCTCTTTGGGCCATGATCATGCTGATGATTTTGTCTCTGGCTTTCTCGGGGTGCATGCCGTTGCGCTCAGCGTAGCGACGGGGCAGGTGTTCCAGCCAGAAATGATTGTCGAAGTGCAGATCAAGCAGTGTGCCGTCCATATCCAGGAATACGGTTTCGAGGGACGTCCAGTTGATCATATGCAAAGCCAGCCTTGAAAGTTCTCTTCAGGCTGCCGCAGATCCCGATTTGAGGCAAGCCGGGATATTACGGATGTTGGGCGCAGGTCTGCGGTCCTGAGCTACCGTTGGCATCGTGTGCAGTACACGGTAGATCGTCCATTCATGCGGATTTCCTTCAGCGATGCTTCGCAGTTCGGGCAGGGCTCTCCGGCCCGGCCGTAAACCAGCAGTGACTGGGCAAAATAGCCTGGCTTGCCATCGCTGTTCACGAAGTCTCGTAACGTGGTTCCGCCCATCAGGATCGCGGCGCTGAGGATTTCCCGGATGGCTTCCGCAAGGCGCAGGTAGCGATCGAGACTGATGCGGCCGGCCTTGCGCTTGGGATGAATGCCCGCGTGGAACAGGGCTTCGTTGGCGTAAATGTTGCCCACGCCGACCACCACATGGTTGTCCATGATGAAGGATTTCACCGGGGTGTTTCTGGAGCGCGATAACCGGAACAGCATTCGGCCAGTAAACTCTACCGATAGCGGTTCCGGCCCCAGGCTGGCAATCAGGGGGTGAGCTGGTGCCGAATCGGCCCACAGCCAGCAGCCAAAGCGGCGGGGGTCATTAAAGCGCAGAGTTACCCCGGAATGCAGCACAAGGTCGATGTGATCGTGTTTCTCTGCCGGTGCGCCATCGGTGATGATGCGAAGGCTGCCCGACATGCCCAGATGAACGATCGCAGTGCCATGGTCGAGGTTCAGAAACAGGTATTTCGCTCGCCGCTCCACAGTGCGGATAACCTGGCCGTCCATTTGCGCGGCAATATTGCCGGGCACGGGCCAGCGCAGACGGCCATTCCGTACTTTGATCTGGTCAATGGTTTGACCTTCACAGTGGGGTGCGATGCCGCGCCTTGTGGTTTCAACTTCGGGTAATTCGGGCATTCAACCAGTCTCCGGTCAAATTTTAAGGTGCAATGTGGTGCAAATGTGAACGGTAGCAAACTTGCCTTTAAAGCTTGTTGTTTTAGCTAACACCTGTACGCTAAACTGCTCCTGACAGGCGCCTGTAAGGTCGCTTCTGGTTTTGATTTGAGGATTAATTATGTGGTTTAACGGTCTCCTTGACCTGTCGGTGATGCAGTTGATTCTGGTTGTTCTGGGCATGACCCACGTCACGATTATCAGTGTAACGCTTTATTTGCATCGCCATTCGGCCCACAACTCGCTTGATCTGCATCCTGCACTGAAGCATTTTTTCCGCTTCTGGTTATGGCTGACCACTGCGCAGAATACCAAAGAATGGACTGCGATCCATCGTAAGCATCACGCCAAGTGTGAAACCGCTGAAGATCCACATAGTCCGGTGGTACTTGGTATAAAGAAGGTGTTGTTTGAAGGTGCAGAGCTATACGCCTCAGCTGCGACCTCAGAGAATCTTGAGCGCTATGGTCAGCGAACGCCGGATGACTGGATAGAGCGCAATATATACAGTCGCCACAGGGCGCTGGGCATTATTCTGATGGCGGTCATTAACCTGGCGCTTTTCGGTGTTAATGGCATCTGGATTTGGGCAGTGCAAATGGTCTGGATACCCTTCTGGGCCGCGGGCGTGGTGAACGGTATCGGTCACTGGATGGGCTACCGGAATTTTGAGTGCACTGATAATGCGCGCAACATTTCTCCTCTGGGAATTCTGATCGGTGGTGAAGAGTTGCACAATAATCATCACACTTACCCGAATTCTTCCAAGCTCTCACGCCGCTGGTACGAAGTGGATATTGGTTGGGGTTACATTCGCCTGTTTCAGGCGTTTGGTCTTGCTAAGCCCAAAGGTTACCGGCCAATTGCCCATTACGTTCCGGGCAAGCAGGATGTGGATGTAGAAACCGTGCAGGCCATTGCCAACAATCGTTTTGATATCATGCGCCAGTACCGTAAACGTGTGACAGAGCCTGTTTTACGTCAGCAAAAGAGCCTGATGGATGATGAAATCCGGCCCAGGTATCGTAAGCTCAAGCAGCTTCTGTCGCGGGAAATAACGCTGATAAAGCCGTGTGATAAAGAGACACTGGAGTCGGTTCTCGAAAGCAACGCCGTGTTGCGTCAGATTTATGAGATGAGCAACGAGTTACAGGCACTCTGGCGCCAGCGCGGCCTTAAGCCGCAGGATAAACTGCAGGCGCTGATGGAATGGTGCAAAGATGCTGAGGCCAGCGGCATCCGCTATCTGGAAGAGTTTGCCGCCCATTTGCGGGCTTATTCGCTGCGCCCGGCGGCTTGAGCCACCCGATATAAGCAGTAAGTGACCTGACCTGCGGTTTTTTGCCGGTGCAGTTGCCAGTTGGCGGGTGCACCCGGTGAAGGCAGGTCACTTTCATGTTCCACGTACACCCAGCCCCCAGGTTTCACCCAGCCCTGAGAATCCAGTAGCGGAATCAGCGTCGTCAGCCAGCCTTGGTGGAACGGCGGGTCCATGAACACAATGTCGAACGGCTGCCGATTGCGCTCGCCCAGGTAGGTGCATACATCGCCACATACTGCAGTCCCGGATTCGGAGCCCAGCAGCCTGAGATTGCCTCGCAACGCGGTTGCTAAAGCGGCGTTGTTATCAACCAGCGTGGCTTGGGCTGCACCCCTGGAGAGTGCTTCTAGCCCCAGGGCGCCGGAGCCGGCAAACAAATCCAGACAATCGCTTCCTGCAATGTGAAATGATAGCCAGTTAAACAGGGTTTCCCGTGTGCGTGCGGGTGTTGGGCGAACGCCTCCGGCATCCGGGAAGCGTAATTTTCGGCTGCGCCAGTCGCCCCCGATAATGCGCAGCTCGCCCCCGGCACCCTTGCTCCTGGTGGCTCCTTTGGAGGGCTTGTTTGAAAAGCTCGGGCCTGAGGAATTTCTGCGGGTCATGTGGTTGGCTCCGGGTGCGGGCTGTAATATTTGTGGCTGGCGTATATTAGCGGAAATCATACCTCCCATGATAATCCACAGCGGTCTCACTTCGCTGGGACAGTCTGCTAGAATATGCGCTTTATTTGTCCCGCCCAATCAGACTGATGGTATGACTTTATGATGGCAGAGTGGATTTCGGTCGGCCTATTGGCCCTTCTTGTATGTGTGTTTTTTCTGGACATCGCCAGCAATCGTCGCCGTGTGCCGCGGCCGAAACCCGTGCCCCAGCGCAAGCCCGAGGCAGTCAAAGGCCCTGAGTCGGAAAAGCCAGTTGAGAAGAAGGCTCCTGACGCTGCCCCTGAGCCCCTGCCTGAAGAGGCCGCCGAGGTACCTGCGGCTGTTGAGCCTGCGTTGGTGCCAGAGCCCACCCCGGAGAAGGTTCCTGAGCCAGAAGCTGCACCACAACTCAGTGTTTTTGAGCGCATCAAGCAAGGCTTGGGTAAAACCCGTGCAAGCCTGACCGGCGGCATGGCTGACCTGTTTTCGGTTGGCAAGAAAATTGATGAAGACCTGCTGGAAGAAATCGAAACCACACTGCTGATGGCGGATGTGGGCGTGACGGCTACCTCTGAAATTATTGAATCCCTTACCGACAAGCTCCAGCGCAACCAGCTTAAAGATGGCGAAGCGCTGCGCAAGGCGTTGCGTGATGAGTTGCATGGCCTGCTAAAAGGCGTCACCAAACCGCTGACAATTGACGCCGGAACCAAGCCCTATGTGATCCTGATGGTCGGCGTGAATGGCGTAGGCAAGACCACCACCATTGGCAAACTCACTAAAAAGCTCCAGAGCGAAGGCAAGTCAGTGATGCTGGCGGCTGGTGATACCTTCCGTGCGGCCGCCGTTGAGCAGCTACAAGTTTGGGGTGAGCGCAACAACGTTCCAGTGGTTGCTCAGCACACGGGTGCCGACAGTGCTTCTGTTATTTTTGACGCGATCCAGTCGGGCCAATCACGGGGAGTGGATGTGGTGATCGCCGATACTGCAGGTCGATTGCAGAACAAAGACAACCTGATGGGTGAGCTGGAAAAGGTTGTCCGGGTTATGAAAAAGCTGGATGACACGGCACCCCACGAAGTCATGCTGGTGTTGGACGCTGGTACGGGGCAGAACGCCTTGAGCCAGGCGCAAGTGTTCCAGAAAGCGGTTGGCGTGAGTGGCATCACCCTAACGAAACTGGACGGCACGGCCAAAGGCGGTATCGTGTTCGCCATTGCCCGCCAGTTGCAGCTCCCTATCCGTTTTATCGGGGTTGGTGAGCAGGTTGATGACCTGCGCAGCTTCGATGCTGAAACCTTTGTGGACGCACTGTTTGCAGACTAGCTTGCTAAACAACCCGGATTTTTGGAGCAGTAGCCCGTTATGATTGAATTCCGCCAGGTTACCAAGCGGTATGATAGTGACCATACGGCGTTGCGACAGGTGAATTTTCACCTGGATCGCGGTGAGCTGGCGTTTCTGACGGGGCATTCAGGTGCGGGCAAAAGTACCCTGCTGAAACTGCTCATGGTTATGGAGCGCCCCACTGCCGGTGAAGTGGTGGTTGGTGGCCAAGTGCTCAATCGTCTTCCGAGAAGGCAGATTCCCTACATACGCCGGCACATCGGTGTGGTCTTTCAGAATCACCAGTTACTTTTTGACCGCACAGTGTTTGATAACGTGGCTATGCCCCTGGAAGTTATGGGCGCCTCTCCCCGCGATGTGGGCCGGCGTGTACGTGCAGCGCTGGATAAAGTGGGATTGCTCAGCAAGGAAAAAATGAACCCCCTGCAGTTATCGGGTGGTGAGCAGCAGCGCGTGGGTATCGCGCGGGCTGTGGTGAACAAGCCACCGCTCCTGCTGGCAGATGAGCCTACAGGTAACCTGGACCCTGAGCTGTCTGCAGACATCATGAATCTGTTTGCCCAATTCAGCCAGGTAGGTGTAACGGTGCTGATCGCCAGCCACGATCTTGCCCTGATAAATGAAATGGGTAGGCGCACACTGACTCTCGATCACGGCAACCTGATTGCGGGCGGTACCCCACTACAAGGAGGTTTCCGTGGCCGTTGATCCTTCACGTAAACCCCGTAAACCGGATGTTGCCAGGGGCGCCAAAACCTCCCGCTCACCCTGGCGCGAGCAGGCGGAATCCTACTTCATTCATCATCGAAAAGTGGCCCGTGACAGTGCTTCGCGCCTCTGGCAAACCCCGGTGGCAAGCTTGATGACCTGGACGGTCATGGGCGTTGCCTTGGCGTTACCAGTTGCGCTCCTGCTTTTGTTGACCAGCCTTCAGGGTGTGAGCTCGGGCTGGGAGAGTGGTGCCCGGGTAACCGCTTATATGAGCTTGGACGCCAATCTTGAGCAGACCCGCAAACTGGCTGATGAAATTGGCGCAGACGGACGTGTCGCTGAACTTGAACTGATTGACCGCGATCGAGCATTGGCAGAATTCCGGGCATCGTCGGGGCTTGATGATGCGCTGGACTATCTGGAGGAGAACCCTTTGCCCCATACGCTGTTGATTACGCCTGAGGAGAGTGCAAGGACGGCAGACGGCGTAGCAAGCCTGCTGATGTTTATTGAAAGCATGGAAGGCGTTGAGCGGGTTCAGGTTGATCTGGGCTGGTTGCAGCGGCTCAATGCCATGACAGATCTGCTTGCGCGGGCCGTGTGGGCGCTTGCAATCCTGCTGGCGGCAGCGGTGGTGCTGGTGATCGGCAATACGGTAAGGCTGTCCATTGAAAGCCGTCGCGATGAGATCCTGGTGGCCAAGCTGGTCGGGGGAACGGATGGCTTTGTGCGCAGACCCTTCCTCTACACGGGTGCATGGTTTGGTCTGGGCGGTGGTGTTGTTGCCTGGATACTGCTGCAACTCTCTCTTTGGTGGCTTAGTGGCCCCATCGAACGCCTTGCGGGCTTGTACAGTAGCGACTTCTCGCTGAGCGGCCTGAGTTTTGACGGTGTGTTTGCATTGATTATTGCAGCGATGCTGCTAGGCTGGCTGGGCGCCTGGATAGCGGTAAAACGCCATCTGGACGATATTGAGCCAGGTGAAATTGCTGGCGGTTAGTGATCCGGATTGCGGTAAAAGCGTATTGAATACGGATCTGTTCCGGGGTAGTTTCTAAGTTAGCGAAAGTCAGGGCGAATTCTCCATTTTGTTGATTTAAAACGTTTTACTGGAGAGATTCGGGAACTTTTAAGGTTCTTGGCGGTCCAATCTTTATTCGCTATATTATGCGACCGTCAGGTTCGGAGGTTAAAGCATGGGTACGAGTTTACAGCTTATTGAAAGACTGGTTCCGGGCGCCAATCTCGAGGCATACATTCAGGCCGCGAGCCGCATTCCGGTGCTGACCGTGGATGAAGAGCGAGAGCTGGCCGAGCGCCTTCATTACGATGAAGACGTAGATGCAGCCCGCCAGATGGTTCTGTCGCACCTGCGCTTCGTTATTCACATTGCCCGCAGCTATTCCGGTTATGGTTTGGCGCAGGCTGATCTGATTCAGGAAGGCAACGTCGGCCTTATGAAGGCCGTCAAGCGTTTCAACCCGGAGTACGGCGTTCGGCTTGTGTCCTTTGCCGTGCACTGGATCAAGGCAGAAATTCACGAGTTCATTCTGCGCAATTGGCGCATTGTGAAAGTGGCGACCACCAAGTCCCAGCGTAAACTGTTTTTCAATTTGCGCAGCCAGAAGAAGAAGTTGGCTTGGCTAAGCCACGACGAACTGCATGCAGTGGCAGACGATTTGGGTGTTGAGCCAAGAGTTGTGCGGGAAATGGAAGGCCGGCTGGCCTCCCACGATACGGCCTTTGATGGCCCGATGGACGATGATGACGACAGTGCTTACAAGGCGCCGGCGTATTACCTGGAAGACCATCGTAGCGACCCTGCCGTTC
Organism: uncultured Marinobacter sp.; assembly: GCF_947488835.1. Classification (GTDB taxonomy): domain Bacteria; phylum Pseudomonadota; class Gammaproteobacteria; order Pseudomonadales; family Oleiphilaceae; genus Marinobacter. The sequence goes on from NZ_CANLBK010000004.1 coordinate 127,107, forward strand.
AGCTCGAAAAAGCGGATTGGACGGAGGATTCCAACGGTCGTCTGATGGAAGCTCTGGAAATGCTTGATGAGCGCAGTCAGGATATTCTGCGGGAGCGCTGGTTGTCCGAGAGCAAGGCAACGCTGCACCAGTTGGCCGACAAGTACGGTATTTCAGCTGAGCGTATTCGCCAGTTGGAGAAGAATGCCATGAAGAAAATCCGTACGCAGATGACTGAAGAAGCTGCCTGATCAGGCTGTTCAGTTTAGAGTGTTCTAAAAGCGCCACCACCGGTTCCGGTTGGTGGCGTTTTTGTTTGTGCCTTCTGTGGCTTATAGTTTGGTGCACGAAGCGGTAGGGCGGGCCTTTCCAAAACACGCCGTGAATACGTCCCTGTAGGCTCCGCTCCGCCATCCATGGCTCCGCAGGGTTTTGGAAAGGCCCGCCCTACCGCTTCTTCCCGCTACCTGAAGTCGAGACCGCTAACATGACAAAAAAACTCCCTCAGATTGCATTTCTTGGCATCGGCCTGATGGGCACGCCCATGACCCGCAATCTGCTGGATTCAGGCTTTCCAATGACTGTGTGGAACCGCACCGCTAACAAGTGTGAGCCGTTTGCCAGTGAGGCAAGGTTAGCTGAAAGCCCCTCTGACGCAGTGCGAACCGCCGATGTGGTGATCACCATGCTGGAAAACAGCGATGTGGTAGAGCAGGTGTTGGTTACCAGTGGTGCTATGGCAGCTTTAAAGCCGGGTGCCCTGGTGATTGATATGAGTTCCATTCAGCCTTCGGTCGCTCGGCGGCATGCTGCTCTCGCGGCAGAAAAGGGCGCTGGTTATGTCGATGCGCCGGTTTCCGGTGGCACTCTGGGTGCTCAGGAAGCGCGGTTAAGTATTATGGCGGGCGGGTCAGAGGAAGATGTTTCCAGGGCTTTGCCCGTGTTTGAGGTGCTGGGTAAGTGCACGAGGATAGGGCCGGTTGGCGCCGGGCAGCTTGCCAAATTGGCCAATCAGGCAATTGTCGGGATAACCATAGGGGCGGTGTCTGAAGCTTTGTTGCTGGCTGCCAAGGGTGGGGCTGATCCGGCGGCAGTGCGGGAGGCGCTTATGGGCGGCTTTGCTGGGAGTCGGATTCTGGAGTTGCATGGCCAGCGCATGATCGATCGGGATTTTGCGCCAGGTGCGCCGGCGCGTATTCAACTGAAGGACATGCGGATGATTCTGGATGAGGCCCGGGCAGAAGGGTTAACGCTGCCGTTGTCGCAACAGGTGCACAATGAATATTTGTCTCTGGTCGCCAATGGCCATAGCGATGCAGATCACAGTGGGCTGCTGCTTGAGTTGGAACATATTAACCGCGCTCGCCTTGGAGCTGTGGGTTCAGGTTCAAAGGAGTAACTGCCGTGCCGCGTTTTGCTGCAAACCTTTCGATGTTGTTTACAGAAGTGCCGTTTACCGAGCGTTTTGCCAAAGCGGCGGAGGCCGGGTTTAGGGGTGTGGAGTATCTTTTCCCCTATGAGTGGCCCAAGGAGGAGCTGAGTAAAGCTCTGAAAGACAATGGTTTGACTCAGGTTTTGTTCAATCTTCCGCCGGGTGACTGGGAGGCAGGTGAGCGCGGCATTGCTTGTTTACCCGACAGGGTTGATGAGTTCCGAGCCGGGCTGGATAAGGCCATTGAGTATGCCCGGGCCCTTGGGTGCAAGCGGCTGAACTGTCTGGCTGGATTGAAGCCGGTGGAGCTTGATGACGATATGGCCTGGCAAACGCTGGTGGCGAACGTGACCTGGGCAGCGGACAGGCTGGAGGGTGAGGGTATTACGCTGTGCGTTGAGGCAATAAATTCGCGGGTTGATATGCCCCGCTTCTTTCTTGATACGTCCGCCAGAGTCATGGCGCTGATTGAGGAAGTGGATGCCGATAACCTGCGCCTGCAATATGACATCTACCACATGCAAATCATGCAGGGTGACCTTGTGCGATCCATGGAGTGTTTGCTGCCGTGGATTGGGCATATCCAGTTTGCCGATAATCCGGGGCGACATGAGCCGGGAACTGGTGAGATTAACTTTTCGAATGTTTTTTCCGCCATCGATAAAATGGATTATGACGGCTGGGTAAGTGCAGAGTATCTGCCCTCCGGAGCTACGGCAGATAGCTTGCATTGGTTGCCGTCATAGAATCGACCGTCGCCGTTGGCGACACCCTCTTACAAGATCGTAACTGGCCGGTGCTCCAAGTTATTCGTACTCTGTTGTTAATGTAATCCGCTATCAGGAGGGGATCCGGTGAAAGCGCTGGTAATCGAAGACGATCAGGACGTAGCAAATTATCTTGTTAAGGGGCTGAAAGAATCAGACTTCGTGGTTGATCATGCTGCCGATGGCAAAGACGGCATGATGATGGCCGCCAGTGAAGAGTACGACATCATGATTGTCGACCGGATGCTTCCGGGCATGGACGGGCTCTCTATTATCAAAACGGTTCGTGCAACTGGAAACCAGGTGCCGGTTCTTATCCTCAGCGCGCTGGGTGATGTAGACGATCGTGTCGAAGGCCTGCGGGGTGGTGGTGATGACTACCTTACCAAGCCTTTCTCCTTCACCGAGCTTCTGGCCCGGATTGAGTCGCTGGTTCGCCGGAACCGCCAGTCGGCGGAAACCGAAACCGTGCTGCGCGTAGCCGATCTGGAAATGGATCTGCTGGCCCGAACAGTGAAGCGCTCCGGTCAGAATATTGATGTTCAGCCCCGGGAATTCCGGTTGCTGGAGTACTTGATGCGCAACGCCGGCCAAGTGGTCACCCGGACCATGCTGCTGGAAAAAGTTTGGGATTATCACTTTGATCCCCAGACCAACGTGATTGATGTGCACATCAGCCGTCTCCGGGCCAAGATCGATAAGGAATTCGAAACACCCTTACTGCAAACCGTCAGGGGTGCAGGGTACATGTTACGTGAAACTGCTTAGCCAGCTCAGGACATCGTCCTTCCAGCTTGCCCTGCTGTATATGGTGGTGTTTGCCACCTCGGTATTTCTATTACTGGCCTTTATTTACTGGCGTACAGCGGGTTTTATGACCGCTCAGACCGATGAAACCATTGAAGCAGAAATCGCCGGGCTGGCGGAGCAATACAGGGGGCGGGGCGTAAACGGCCTGATCACGATTATTCGTGAGCGGGTTGCCCGCGATCCCAATGCAAAAACCATCTACCTGCTGACCACCGAAGATTTTCTCAAGCTGGCCGGCAATCTGGAAACCTGGCCGGAGGGCAGTCCCTCAGAGGGTGGTTGGGTTAACTTTACGCTCAGCTCGGCTGTGGGCTGGAAAGGGCCAGAACGCTTGGCCCGGGCTCGAATATTTGAAGTTCAGGGTGGTTTGAGATTGCTGGTGGGTCGGGATGTTGACGAGCTCACCAGCCTCAAGCGGGTTATTGAAACGGCCATAAACTGGGGCATGGGGATCACCCTTGCGCTGGCACTGCTCGGCGGCTATTTGATGAGCCGAAATACCATTCGCCGCATAGAGGTCATCAACAATACCTCCAGGCGAATAATGAACGGACACCTCTCCCTGCGTATACCTACCCGTGGCACTGAGGACGATTTCGATCAGCTGGCAGAAAACCTGAATCAGATGTTGGACCGGATTGTTTATCTGATGGAAGGTATCCGCCATGTGTCTGACAGCATCGCTCACGACCTTCGCACGCCTCTCACGCGATTGCGCAACCAGCTTGAAAACACCTTAATGTCTGTCGACAACGATGAGGCCCGGGAGCAGGCCGGCCGCGCTGTTGCAGAAGCGGATCAGCTTCTGGCGACGTTTAATGCGTTACTGCGTATCGCGCGCCTGGAAACGAAGGGTAACTCGTCTGATATGAAGCGGGTAGCTCTGGACGAATTGGTGTCTGATGCCTGTGAGCTCTATGAGGCTGTGGCTGAGGATAAAGATCAGGCATTTGAACAGTCTCTTGAACCAGGTGTGGTGCTCGAAGGCGATCGGGATCTGTTATTTCAGATGATCAGTAACCTCATCGACAACGCCATCAAATACACGCCAGAGCACGGTGCCATTGGTGTGGCTGTGCGGAGAGAGGGCGACGATGCTGTTTTCGAAGTCAGCGATAGCGGTATCGGCATTCCCGACGATGAAAAAGATCAGGTATTCCAGCGTTTTTATCGGGTTGGTAAAAGTCGTTCGCTACCCGGCAATGGCTTGGGGCTAAGCTTGGTAAGTGCCGTAGCGGAAATTCATAAGGGGCGGATCATACTAAGCGATACTGATGAAACTCAGCAACCGCCAGGGCTGACAGTTGCTGTATACATGCCCGCGCTTACCCGTGTGCGCAAACGCATACGGGCTACCCAGGCGGAGCAGGCACTCGCATCGACCACCGATGACGCGGCGGGCGCCACAGAGGCCGATCGCGCCTGAGCCTTAGTGGCTTGGGCGGAACCGGTTCACTTGCGACATAACCGGTGCGATCAGCGCGTCGGTTCGGGTCTCGAATTGCTGGGTGATGCGCTCAAACTGAGAACGGCGAAGTTTGAGGCGCACCTGAATGCTGTCCCACTCACCTTCCAGGTGCTTCTGCTCTGTCATCAGAAACGCCGCAATATTGTGACGGTTAATCTTTCCGGTAATACCCATTTGGTCGAGACGAAAGCCCAGTGCATCTACGCCTTCAAGAGCCATGTTCAGCAGCTTCTGTGTGTTCATTTGTGCTATCTCCATAACTGGAAGCGGATATAAGTTTTGATGCCATAACGCTATCCCCATCCCCTAGAGTGTACAACCTAATTTTCGGCGCAGGGTTGCCTGACCAAAAGGTAATTCATCGGCAAGGGCCAGGTAATACCGAGTGTGGAGAATGGGCATTGTAGAAAGAAGCAAGCATTAATAGCCGCTTGCTTCTCCCTCCAGCACAGCGCTAGCCTTACCCCGTTTTTACGGGGTTTTTTTATATCTGGCGATTAGTGTCAGGCGAGAATATCTACTCGGGTGCGCTACTTATCGTATCCAATAGAGTTGATATACCAGGTGATAGTGCCGGCATCGGTTCGTACCTCGGCCTCGTCTCCCACTTCTTTTTTCAGCAGAGCCCTGGCCATCGGCGAATCAATGGAGATGTAGTCATTGCGGTTGAAGATCTCATCGTAGCCAACGATTCGGAACTTCAGGATTTTGCTATCGTCGTTTTCGACTTCTACCCAGGCGCCGAAAAATACTTTTCCTTCCTGATCCGGGTGATATTCAACCACCTTCAGGTTGTCCAGGCAGCGCCGCAGGTAGCGTACTCGGCGATCAATCTCCCTGAGCCGCTTTTTATTGTACTGATAGTCTGCGTTCTCACTGCGGTCGCCAAGGCTGGCTGCCCAGGTAACTTTTCTGGTGACCTCCGGGCGTTCAAATCTCCAGAGTTCGTCGTGTTCTTTTTGCAGGTCGTTGTAGCCCTGCCGGGTGATAAGTGGCGTCTTCAAGGCTGCTCCTGTTGTTCAAAGAGGGTGCGTAACTGGCGGTCTTATTTATCGGGGCCAGTGAAAGTTGTCACAAAACGGTCAATTAACTGAGAAACACGCCCGGTTTGGCGATAGACTGATCGAAAATTGACACATTAATAAAAAGCGTGTCTTCGAGGGTGAATCTCATGAGTCTCTTGCATCGTTTTTCGAGAGCGCCGGAATTGATGCGTTCCGGTTTGGCTTCTGCCGTTTTCCTGCTCATGGTAACAGGATTGGCCAGTGCGCAGACCAGTCCTGGCGAGAGCCAGGTGTTTGAGGTTGAGCAACGGTCAACGCTGGAAACTATCCCTTTCCGCTCCATTGCTGAAGATGCGCTGTCGGATACGGTGATAGAGGGCGGATTGGCTGCGCCAGCTGAGGGTGTCCCTGTACAACAGGCGGGTGCCGACGACTTCTATCTCGACCCCTTGGCGATACAGCCTGGGGATGGCCGTACGGATCTCGGGCGCTCTCAGATACCGGTAGAGTTTCGCTTCAGCAATCCAAAATCCCTTCCCGGGCAGACACACAGCAATAACTACGTGATTCGCCCGCCAGAAAATCGCACCTACGAAGCCCTTAATGTGAATATGACCGGCCGCTGACAAGTCCGGAGAATATACGAAGGCATTAAATCAGAGGTGTTGTGATCCCGGCAGTGTTTCTGCCGGGATCGAAAAGCAGAGACGGCTTACTTCAGGGCTTCGAGCTTGTCGATGTACTTCTGCATGGCGTCGTCTTTCGACATGCCTTTGCACTTTTCCCATGCGTCATACTTGGCGCGGCCAACAAAATCCATCATGCCCGGGCGTTTGCCTGACACATCGCCTTCGGTGCCCTGCTTGTACAGTGCGTAGAACTCCAGCTTCATCTCGTTGGATGGTTTGAAATCGCCTTCGGCATTTTGAATGTAGTTTACTGCTTCTTCGAAACGGGTTTTCACGTCGCTCATATCAATCTCCTCCTTGGTTGTAGTGAAAGTACTTTGAAGCTTTAACTATGGGTTTCAGGAGTATAGCCACGACGCCAGATGCCGTCATTGACCAAATTTACCAAGGCGATGGCCAGTAGGTCACAAGTACACACATGGGGACAAACACTTTGGCAAAAGTTTGCCCGCGCGCACAGTTTGCGGCACCGCTGGCCAATTTTTGCTTGAGAAACCTGATCCACGTGTGTACAGTTTTGCCGTTGCGTACCAGGATGGTGCGCACGAAGGACTGAACAACTGCAAATGATTTGCACAGGGAGCAAGCCATGTCGTCTAAAGACGGTTCTGTCGCGCCTAAAGAGCGCATCAATATCAAGTATGTCCCCGCCACCGGAGATCAGCAGGCCGAAACCGAACTGCCGCTGAAGATGTTCGTCGTTGGTGATTTTAAAGGGCACGCCGAAGAAACCCCCATCGAAGAACGCAAAGCCATTTCCGTCGACAAGAACAATTTCCGTTCTGTCATGAAGGAAGCCGGCCTGACGTTGTCCACTACTGTATCCAACCAGCTGGAAGATCAGGCCGACGAACTGCCGGTTAACCTCGAATTCCAGACCCTGGATGATTTCTCGCCCGATAGCATTGCCCGTCAGGTTCCCGAGATGAAGAAGCTCATCGAACTGCGGGAAGCGCTCGTAGCCTTGAAAGGCCCGCTGGGTAACGTGCCTTCGTTCCGTTCCAAGCTGCAGGAATTGCTGGATAACGACGAAGCCCGAGAAACTCTGTTGTCTGAGCTGGAACTGGCGACAGACGGCGAGTAATCGATGCTGCCGCGTGTACGCGGTACACAACACCAAATATCAATCACGTACTGAAGGGATGTGGTATGTCTGATACTGCTGCGCAGCAATCCGCTGCCTCCGAATCTGTTATGGAAGGCTCGTTGCTGGACCAGGTTATGGCCAACAGCCGTATGGCTCCGGCTGACGAGGGCTATGATGTCGCCCGCAAAGGCGTTGCAACATTTATTGCCAACCTTCTGAAAAGCGAAGAAAAAGGCCAGCCGGTCAACAAGGCTTTGGTTGACCAGATGGTGGTTGAGCTGGATCGCAAGATCAGCGCCCAGATGGATGAAATTCTGCATGCACCCAAATTGCAGGAACTGGAGTCCTCCTGGCGTGGCCTCAAGCTGATGGTTGATCGCACGGATTTCCGTGAAAACATCAAAGTGGACATTCTGCACGCCACCAAAACCGAACTGCTGGAAGACTTCGAGTTTGCTCCCGACGTTACCCAGACCGGTTTCTACAAGCACATTTATTCCACAGAATACGGTCAGTTCGGCGGCGAGCCGGTAGGCGCGGTTGTTGGTAACTATGCGTTCACACCGTCTACCCCGGATATGAAGCTGCTGCAGTACGTCTCGTCTGTGGGTGCTATGGCCCACGCGCCTTTCCTGTCCTCGGTTGCGCCGTCATTCTTTGGCGTAGACAGCTACCAGGAATTGCCGGCAATCAAAGAACTGAAAGCCGTTTTCGAAGGCCCGAAATACGCCAAGTGGCGTTCCTTGCGTGAATCCGAAGACGCCCGCTACCTTGGCCTGACATCGCCACGTTTCCTGCTACGGGTGCCCTATGACCCAAGCGAAAACCCGGTGCGCAGCTTCAACTACAAGGAAGATGTCTCCGGCGATCACGAGCATTACCTGTGGGGTAACACTGCATACTTGCTGGCTACGCGATTGACTGAGAGCTTTGCCAAGTACCGCTGGTGCCCGAACATCATCGGCCCACAGAGTGGTGGTGCGGTGGAAGATCTGCCGGTTCACCTGTTCGAATCCTTCGGCCAGCTGGAAGCGAAGATCCCGACCGAAGTGCTGATCACGGATCGTCGTGAATACGAAATGGCCGACGAAGGCTTTATCTCCCTCACCATGCGTAAGGGTAGCGATAACGCCGCATTCTTCTCAGCCAACTCCGTACAAAAGCCCAAGCAGTTCCCGAACACCAAGGAAGGCAAGGAAGCGGAAACCAACTACAAGTTGGGCACCCAGTTGCCTTACATGATGATCGTTAACCGCCTGGCTCATTACATCAAGGTGCTGCAGCGCGAGCAGATCGGTTCCTGGAAAGAGCGTCAGGATCTTGAGCGTGAGCTGAATACCTGGATTCGCCAGTACGTGGCTGATCAGGAAAACCCACCGGCCGAAGTACGCAGCCGCCGCCCATTGCGCGCCGCTCAGGTAACGGTTTCCGATGTAGAAGGCGATCCAGGCTGGTACCAGGTGTCTCTGGCTGTGCGTCCGCACTTCAAATACATGGGTGCCAACTTCGAGCTGTCGCTGGTAGGCCGTCTGGACAAGGATTAATCCGTGTTCAGTAGTGACGCACAACCCATGGGGGGCAGCCTGTTCGAACGATTGGAGCAGGCCAGTTCCCCGGAAGGGCAAAGCATGGGCGAGGTCACCCATGTGGTGGCTTCCATCAAACGCCACCTGGTTCGACTGCTCAATGCTCACCCCGGCAATAGCGCCTGTGCGCCAGAACTGGGACTGCTGGACTTCAATGATGCGACTCTGGGTACTCACGATCTGAGTATCCAGATCCGCAGCGCAATCCGGCAGTGTATTGAGAAGTACGAGCCCAGAGTTAAGCGGGTTGATGTAGTCGCCTTGCCTCAAGGCCCAGACCCTTTGCAACTACGTTTCCAGGTAACGGTCTACCTGAACGTAGGCGCAAAAGATGACAAGACAACCATAGATTTATTACTGGATGACAAACGTTACTACCGAGTGATGTAACGAAACGATCAGCAAACACCAAGGATGGCAGGAGCCGGTGGGGATGCTTTTCTGCAGGGAAAAAAATGTCTGAGCGCAGCGAGTTGTTTTTTCCCGGAAGAAAAGTATACCGACCGGATCATACTCCCAAGGAAGCGGTAGTTGTATGAAGTTAAACCGATTTTACAGGGACGAACTGAGCTTTCTGCGATTGCAGGGGCGGGAGTTTGCCGAAGCTCATCCTCAGCTTACCCGATTCTTGTCGGAGCAAAGCACTGATCCAGACGTTGAGCGTTTATTGGAAGGCTTTGCGTTTTTGACGGGGAAGCTTCGAGAGAAGGTGGAGGATGAATTTCCCGAACTGACTCATTCACTGTTGAACATGCTTTGGCCGAACTATCTTCGCCCGGTTCCCAGCTGCACGATTATGCGGTTTGATCCACAGTTACACTCTATCAGTGAACGACAAAGGGTAGAGCGGCACACGGAAATCAAGAGTCGTCCTTTGGGAGATTCCACACGCCAGACACAGTGCCGGTTTCGTACCTGCAGGGCAGTAGACGTGTTTCCCATCAGTGTGGCGGATGCTCACGCGGAGCATTCGCGGGAAGTGTCGTCGATGACCGTGGATCTGGCGCTTCATACAGGTCAGCCATTGAGCGGTCTTGATCTCGATAGCCTGCGATTCTATCTGGGTGGGGATAACCATACGGCTGAAACGCTGTATCTATGGCTGAATCATTATCTCAATCGCATGGAGTTGGTGGTTGGCGATTCGGTTTACAGCCTGCCGACATCTTTGTTGAAGCCAGTTGGTTTCGCCAGCGATGAGGCTTTGTTGCCTTATCCCAAGAACGCCTATTCCGGCTACCGGATTCTTCAGGAATACCTGAGTTTTCCCGAGGCGTTCCGGTTTGTAGATATCACCGGACTAAAAAATCGTTTGCCTGCAGTCCAGGCAGATGAGATCAGCCTGCGTTTTCATTTCAGCCGTATTCTCCCGCCAGATGCGCGGGTTCGGGCTGAGAATATGCAGCTTTACTGCACGCCAGCGGTGAATCTGTTTACCCATGAGGGTGAGCCGGTGGATCTTAACGGGCGCCAGACCGAGTACCGGATTCTGGCATCCAGCCGCTCGCCGGATCATTTTGAAGTGTTCAGTATTGAGCAGGTTGAAGGCTGGCTGGAAGGCCGTTCCGGGCGAGGCGAGCGTCGGCTTTACACGGCGTTCGAAAGCTTTCAGCACGAAGTTGAGCGGGATCGTGGTCGCACAGCCCTGTATTACCGGGTTCGGGCCAAGGACAGCGTGCGCGGTGACGGGTTTGATCACTATATGTCGTTTGTTCGGGGCGATGAATCTGAATGCATGGATCGCCAGGAAGCGATTTCCCTGACCCTGACCTGCACCAACCGGCAACTGCCCCAGCAACTGGCGGTCGGGGAAGTGTGCATGGCAACAGAAACCACACCGGCGTTTGCGTCGTTCAGCAATATTACCCGTCCTACTGCCACCTTGAGGCCGACCCTGGATGGCAGTCTGTTGTGGACGCTGATCTCCAACCTGTCGCTAAACTATCTCTCCATGCTGGATGTGGATGCCTTGCGCACCGTGTTGCGTGTTTATGATTTCCGCGCGCTGGTGGATCGCCAGGCGGAGCGGGTGTCGCAGAAGCGGCTTGCAGGCATCAGCGCCATCGAAACCAACCCGGTGGACAAAATGATTCGCGGGCTGCCGGTGCGGGGAATTCGGTCGGTGATGAAGCTGGATCAGCAGGCTTTTGCGTCGGAAGGCGATTTGTACCTGTTCGGCACCGTACTCAGCCAGTTCTTTGCACTTTATGCCAGTATCAACGCATTTCACCAACTGGAAGTGGTGAATACAGACAACCAGGAACGGTATACATGGACGTTACAGCAAGGTCAGCAGCCGCTGATGTAGCCGGCCTGCAACCCGTTCTGGGCAATGCGCGGCGGTACAGTTTTTTTCAGTTGGTGGATCTGATTCACCGGCACCATGGTGATGATCTGGAGGACAGCGGAGACGATCAGCCGCGCCAGGAGCGCATCCGTTTTTCCTCCTCTGCGGGGTTGGGGTTTCCAGGCAGCGATGTGATTTCAGCCTTGTCGCCGGAGCATGCACACGGGCCCTACCAGATGGAAGTGAGTTTTCTGGGGCTGCACGGCTCCCAGTCGCCATTGCCCGGCTATTATCTCGAAGATCTGGCTTGGGAAGCGGGTCAGGACCTGGGTATTCGCCGGCATTTTCTGGATTTTTTCAATCATCGGCTGGTTACCCTGTTTCACCGATCATGGCGCAAATATCGCTACTACGTGCGTTTTCGCCCTGGTGCATCGGATGGGTTTTCCAACTTGATCTATTCCCTGACGGGCCTTGGCGACAGCCGCCTGCGGGACGCGACGCCGGTTAACTGGTCGAAGATGCTGGCCTATTCCGGCTTGATGGCGGGGCGCAGTCGCTCTCCCGAGGTGGTCAGCGGCATTGTCGGGCACTGTTTCGATCTCGACGATGTGAGTATTGAGCAATGGGTACTGCGCAAGGTGGCCATTGGTGAAGATCAGCAAACACGCCTGGGCCAGAGCAATGCCACGCTGGGAAACGACACGCTGGTGGGCTCGCAGGTGCGGGACCGCAGCGGTAAGTTCGTTTTGCGAATCCGTAACCTGAGCCGCCAACGATTCGCCGATTTTTTGCCCAACGGGCAGGATCACCAGCGCTTGGTAAAGCTGGTTGAATTTGCCACCCGTGAGCAACTGGCCTACGACCTGGAGCTGCAGATGCGTGGTCAGGATATCCGCCCCATGCAGATGGGAGAGGACATACGGCTCGGCTGGAACTCGTTTGTGACACCCGAGAAATCCCAAACCCGGCCCGCCGTGCGGATTCAGATACGCCGTTAATATGAAAAGGAACGCAATCATGGAAGAGCGGCAGGTAACCAGACTGAAGCTGACGGTCACCAACCCCGGCACAACACGAAGTGGGGCAGGCGTTGAGCACAACTTTGGCCCCAAGGGTGGTTCCATTGGCACCGCCGAAAGTGATACCTGGCAACTGTCGGCGCATCGCACCGGCGCGGTTGCTGGTCATGCGGAAATTCGTCTTTTCGACGGTGGTTACTGCCTTATTGATCGCAGTGGCCGCACCTACATTAACAGTGCCACTCAGCCGGTGGGGCGTGGCCGTCGGGCACGGTTGAATCAGGGCGACACGGTCAGTATTGGTCGCTACCGCATACGGGCAGAGCTAATAGCGGCGCCATCAGGTTCGTCCACCGAACAGGAACTGGCGCTCCGCGAGGCGGCGGAAGACAGGAAATTGGTGGATATAGCAGAAGGAGAGTTGGTACGTGGAGCTGAGCGCGATAGTGATATACAGGTAGTTGAGCCGATGGAAGGGCTGGCGCCAACAGCCGGTGATACGCCGAGCACTGACCCCATGCAGCGCTGGCAGAACGAGCCAGCTCACGTGAATCAGGAAGAGCGCACCTTGATGGCAAGCGAGCGCGCCTGGTTTGCAACTGAAACCGACGTGACAGATGAGTACCGGGAAAATCGCGACGTGGCGATGGGTCTTCCGGTAAGAAACGGAGAGAGAGACAGGATGTCAGAAACCCATAACGGCGCATCGGGCGAAGGTTCAGGTAGGAGGAGCCAGCCGCACAGCGATCAAAGCCGCAAACATATCAGTGCTACCCCTTTGATGCAGGGCATGGAGGCGGGGCTCGACTTTGCTGATAGTGATGGCATGCAGTTGTTCCTCGAAGAAGCCGGGCAGACCCTGAAAGCGACTATTGATGGCTTACTGGCCCTGCACCAGGGCGAAGACAGCCGGCATCAGGCGCTGCGCACACGGTTGCAGCCGATCGAAGATAATCCTTTGCGCCTTGGCGGGGACTACGAAGAAACCGTGCAAACCCTGTTTGCCAGCCAGCGCAGCCCGGTGCACTTGTCGGCGCCCGCGGCCGTGCAGGAAAGCCTGCAAAGCCTGAATCACCATCAGCAGGCCACCGGCGCGGCAATCAGTGAAGCACTGGAAGCCATTCTTTATGCGTTTTCACCAGAAGCCCTGCTGCGCCGTTTTCATGGCTACCGCCGCGGCTTGCAGAAGAATGAGGATGAAGGTCGCTGGGCATGGGATATGTACCAACACTATTACCGGGAATTGAATTCGAGTCGTCAGCAGGGTTTTGAGCGCCTGTTTCAGGAAGTGTTCGATCAGGCTTACGACCAGCATTTACGTCAACTACAAAGGGAGAATCTGTTGTGAAAACCTGCAAATGGACTTTGCTGGCGATTATGTTCGTGCTTGCGGGATGCAGCACACCCTATAACGCCGTAACCAAAACTGCGAAAGTACTCTGGGACCCCAGCATTCCTGTGGGCTACCCCGAGGATCTCCCCAGCCGGGTAGATCTGACCATGGTGGCTGAGCCGGGCGTGAACCCGAACGAGTCTCTGGCACCGACGCCGATCGCTTTTCAGATTATTGAGATGCGCGACAGCTCCTTGTTGATGGCCGGTGATTTCGACCAGCTTCTGAACAACCTGAAAGACTCCCTTGGCCGGAACTACATCGAGCATAGCGATTACACCTTGGTGCCTGGCCAGTTCAAGTTTATAGAACCGTTTGAAATCAGCAAAGACACCCGGTTTATCGGCGTAATTGCCTTCTACGCCTACCCGAACCTGTCCCAGTGGAAGAAGGTGGTCAGGGTGGATCCGGTCGGCGGTCGTTATCACCTTCTGGTGAATCTGCGCGACAGGGAAGTCAAACTCAAGCGGTCGGAAGAAACCTGATGGCGGTTACAAATAGGGTCGTCTGGAGTGATGGGCTGTTTATCAAACCCCAGCACTTTCAGCAGCAGCAGCGGTATCTGGAACACCAGATCAACGAGCGGTCTCTGGCGGTTTCTGACTACCTGTATGGATTCAGCGACCTGGAGCTGAACGCGGAATACTTGAGCTTCGGGCGCGTGGGTCTGGTGCGGGCCAGTGGCCTGTTTCCTGATGGTACCCGCTTCAACCTGCCCCAGGACGATGTGATGCCAGAGCCTCTGGAAATCACCGACGCATCAGTGGCGAATCAGGTGGTGTACCTGGCCCTGCCATTGGGCAACGATAGTCTGGCCGAAGTGGAGTGGCCAGATGCGCCTGCAGCCGGGCGATTCCGGGCCCAGAGCACAGAAATCCGCGATCTGCACTCCATTGATGGCGACGCCCACATCATCGACGTGGCCCGGGTAGCGCCGCGCCTGATGCTTGAACGGGATGACCGCAGTGCTTACGCGGCAGTGGCCATTGGCCGGATTCTGGAAAAGCGCCCGGATGGCAGCTTGGTGATGGATCCGAATTTTATACCGACCATGCTCAGTGTTCGGTCGGCGCCCAAATTGCAGCGATTTGTCGGCGAAATGGCGGGCTTGATGCGCGAGCGAGCGCGTAATATTGCGGAACGTGTTGGTGCGCCAGGTCAGGGCGGTGTTGCCGATGTGGCGGATTTCATGCTGCTCCAGATGCTCAACCGCGCTCACCCGAGGTTTATGCACCTGGCTCGTTTGCGCCAGTTGCACCCGGAGCGTCTGTACGAAGTTCTTTTGGAGCTCTGCGGCGAGTTGGTGACATTCACCGACGAAAGCCGGCTGCCGCGGGAATATCCGCCCTACGATCACGATCTTCCTGAAGACAGCTTTACGCCGCTGATGCAGGTATTGCGACAATCCCTGAGCACGGTGCTGGAGCCACGCGCTCTGGCCATCCAGCTGCAGCAGCGCCAGTACGGCCTGACGGTCGCGCCGGTTCAGGACGGCCAGTTGATCAGCGGTGCCGAGTTCATTCTGGCGGTGAAAGCGGACATGCCGTTGGACGATCTGCGCAAGCAGTTCACCCAGCAGTGCAAGGTAGCCTCCGTAGAGAAAATTCGCGATCTCATCAGCCTGCAACTGCCGGGTATTCCGCTGTCTGCTTTACCGGTAGCACCGCGCCAGCTGCCCTATCACGCAGGGTTTGTGTACTTCCGGCTGGACGATCAAAGTCAGGCCTGGCAGATGCTCCACAACGCCAGCGGTTTTGCCTTCCATGTGGCGGGCAGCTTCCCGGGCCTGGAAATGCAGTTCTGGGCAATCAGGAGCTAATTTATGACAAATGCACAGGTAATGGATTTACCCAATGGCAGCAGGCAGACCGGCGGCAGTGCATTCAGTGATCTGTTGTTTGCTGATGAGCAGCCGCAAAACGGCGCTTCCGGCAATGATTTTGGCAATGACCAGTTCCAGCTCCGAGGGTTGGAAGACAACCGCCTGACGGATGCTGCTACGCCTTTGCTTGGGCTGGTGATCCGCATTCGCCGGCTGGCGGATTATCGCGCTGTTGAAAGCCTCTACCAGCAGGTAGTGGATGAAGTGGCGGCCATAGACCGCGAGCTGATCGAGCAGGGCTATGAACGCCCCACCGTGGTGGCCTATCGCTACGTGCTTTGCGCCTTCATTGATGAAGCGGTGCTGGGTACGGACTGGGGTGCCCACAGTGTCTGGTCGCAGCATTCGTTGCTGTCGCGCTTCCACAACGAAACCTGGGGTGGTGAGAAGGTCTTCGCCATCCTTGCGCGCATGGAGCAGGAGCCGGCGCGCTACAAGGACATGCTCGGGTTTATCTACCTGTGCCTGTGCCTGGGTTTTGAAGGCCGGTACAAAGTCATGGAAAACGGCCGCGACGAATACGAACAGATTTTGAGAGGGCTTCATGAGCAGCTGCAATCGCTCCGGGAAAACTCTGACCCCGAGCCTCTGGCAGACGCGCAGATCAACGTAACACCGGCCCGCAACCGGCTGCGCAGTGGCCTGCCGATCTGGGTAATTGCCGGGCTGTTTGCTGCAGCCATGGCGGGAATATACAGCCTTTACAACATAGCGCTGGAAGAACGCATCAGGGATGTGCTCAGCGTATTGGAACAACTACCGAAATAAGGATATCACTGTGATTCGGGTAGAACTGCCGGCGCTTATCGGGCGCCTCAACGACATTTGCCGCAACGGCCTGGAAGCCTCTGCGGCGCTTTGTATCAGCCGCCAGGGCGCAGAAATTACCCCGGCCCATTTGCTGTTCAAGCTGCTGGAAACACCATTTTCTGACGTGCGCCAGATTCTGGAGCAAGCCGGCATTAACCATCAGGAATTTCAGCCCATAGTGGGCGAAAGCCTGAACGGCGAGCTGCAAACCGCAGAGCCGTATCCGTCGTTTTCGCCACTGCTGATCGATCTTCTGCAGGACGCCTGGCTGCTGGCTTCCACAGAGCTGGGGCATCGGAATTTGCGCTCTGGCGCCATCTTCCTGGCCTTGCTGATGAACGCTGACCGCTACCTGATGCCGCAGGTTAGCCAGCAACTCCGGGACATTAACCGGGAGCATCTGCGCCGCCAGTTCGACACTATGACCGCAGGCTCCACCGAGCGCCCGGAAATGGCACAGGGCGAAGCCGGTACGCCTCAGGTTGAAGCGGATATGGACCCGCTCAAGCGCTACGCCACCGATTTTACTGCGCAGGCCCGTGCCGGAAAGCTGGACCCGGTCGTGTGCCGCGATGCCGAAATCGACCAGATGATTGACATCCTTTGCCGCCGACGCAAGAACAACCCCATCGTAGTAGGCGATGCGGGCGTTGGTAAAAGTGCCATCGTGGAAGGCCTCGCGCTGCGCATTGTTAATGCCGAAGTGCCTGAGCGCCTGCAAAAGGTAGAGCTCTGGACTCTCGATATGGGCGCCCTGCAAGCAGGTGCTTCTGTAAAAGGCGAGTTCGAAAAGCGCCTCAAAGGCGTGATTGAAGCGGTGAAAGCCTCAACCACTCCCATCATCCTGTTCATCGACGAAGCCCACACCTTGATCGGCGCCGGCAACAGCGAAGGCGGCTCCGACGCAGCCAACCTGCTCAAGCCTGCTCTGGCTCGCGGCGAGCTGCGAACTATCGCGGCGACCACCTGGCGCGAATACAAAAAGTACTTCGAAAAGGATCCTGCACTCAGCCGCCGTTTCCAGCCGGTAGCACTGGACGAGCCCAGCCCGGCACAAGCCGTACACATTCTCCGCGGCCTGCGCACCGTGTATGAAAAAGCCCATCAGGTGCTCATCGCCGACAGCGCCTTGAAAGCCGCTTCTGAAATGTCCGCCCGCTACCTGGCTGGCCGACAGCTCCCGGACAAAGCCATCGACGTATTGGACACTGCCTGTGCCCGGGTCAGCCTCAACCTGAGTACGCCACCGCGCCAACTCAGCCACGTGCGCAGCGAACTGCACCAGCTCTCCATGGAACAGGAACTGCTGAACCGAGAGCATACCCTCGGCCAGAGCGTTGACGCCGCCCGGGAAGCGGAACTGGAACAGCGTATTGCTGAACTGAACCAGCAGTCCGCTGAGCTGGAAGAAAGCTGGAATACCCAGCGCGACATGGTCGCCCGCCTGGTAGAGATCCGCGAACAACTGCTCAACCCGGCGGGCGTTCAGGAAGCCATTGCAAAAAACGAAGCGGATACCGAAGCCGATACCGAAACCAGGCCCGAACAGGCTGGCCTGGAAGAACACCCCAGCCTGCAAAGCGAAGCCGCCGCCCTCGAACAGGAGCTGGCCGAACTGCAAGCTGATGAGCCCCTGGTGCATGCCCGGGTAGACGCCCGCCAGATTGCCGAAGTCATCGCCGACTGGACCGGCATCCCCGTCAACAGCATGACCACCGACGAGCTGGAAAAAATCACCCACTTGCCGGCGTACCTGCAGGCCCACATCAAAGGTCAGGACACCGCCATCGACTGCCTGCACCAGCACCTGCTAACCGCCCGCGCCGACCTCCGCCGCCCCGGGCGCCCCATGGGCGCCTTCCTGCTGGTGGGCCCCAGCGGCGTAGGCAAAACCGAAACCGTGGTACAACTGGCCGAACTCCTATACGGCGGCCGCCAGTTCCTCACCACCATCAACATGTCCGAATACCAGGAGAAACACACCGTCTCCCGCCTGATCGGCTCACCACCGGGCTACGTCGGTTTTGGCGAAGGCGGCATCCTAACCGAAGCCATCCGCCAGAAACCCTATTCCGTGGTATTGCTCGACGAAGTAGAAAAAGCCCACCCGGAAGTCCTCAACCTGTTCTACCAAGCTTTCGACAAAGGCGAACTGGCAGACGGCGAAGGCCGGTTGATCGACTGCAAAAACATCGTCTTCTTCCTCACCTCCAACCTCGGCTACCAGACCATCGTCAACCACGCCGAACACCCGGAGAACATCGAAGAAGCTCTCTACCCGGAACTAGCCGACTTCTTCAAACCCGCGTTGCTGGCCCGAATGGAAGTGGTGCCTTACCTGCCGCTGGGTGAAGAAACCCTCAACCGCATCGTCGGCGACAAACTCGAACGCCTGGCCCAGCAAATTCGCGACCGTTACCACACAGAAGTGGTGATGGAAGACGGCCTGGTAGAAGCGATCCGAAGCCGCGCAACAAGAAGCGAAAACGGCGCGCGCATGCTGGAATCGATTATTGAAGGTGAGCTGTTGCCGCCGATCTCGTTGGCGTTACTGGAGAAACTGGCGGCGAAAGAGCCGGTTAAACAGGTAACTCTGGGCGTTTCCGACAACAAGTTTTCAGGCACCGTGGCATAGGGCGACATCTATCTAGCGCAGCGTGGGGTCTGGCTTTCCAAAACCCTGCGAAGCCATGGATGGCGAAGCGGAGCCTACAGGGACGTATTCACGGCGAGTTTTGGAAAGCCAGACCCCACGATGTGCGATCAGGCGAGACCAATCCCGGACAACAGGATTAAAAGGGAAGAAAAATGGGACGGATGCAGATGGAACTGCACACCGGCATAGACCTGGCAGTCGCACTGACGCGCCAAACCACATTGCCGGATTTGCTGAAAACCGCCACAAAACAGCTGGAAAACGCATTCGGCTTAACCCGCTGCTGGGCACTCGAACTCGATCTCAGCGGGCGCACCCTCCATTGTAGCGACTTGGCTGAAACCGGTGAATTCGACTGTGGCGACTTCAGCCACCCCTTCGCCCACCTGCTGCAAACCGGCAAAGCCCGCGAACTCACTCGGGCCGCAAGCTACCGCCTCGATCACCCCGGCTTTCAGAGCCTCATCGAAGCCAGCAACCGCCCCAAATCCCTGTGGCTTGAACCCCTCAAAGACGACGACGGCCGAACCCTCGGCATACTCATACTCTGTCGGGATGAATCCGACTGGGATGGCATCACCGCCCAACCCCTTTATTGCGGCCTCCTGCATCTGCTAAAGCACCAGTGGATCGCCCAGCTGCAAAGCCGCGACCAGGTGTGGCAACGCCGCCTGCTCAAACGCTCTCTGGACAACCTGCACGATGCAGAAACCCTCCGCAAGCGCAGTGAAACCCTCGCGCAAACACTCGTGGGCTGCTCTGAATCCATGACCAACCTACGCGCCCAGATAGTTCGCGCCGCCAGCAGCCAGCTTTCAGTTCTGGTGCAGGGTGAAACCGGTTGCGGCAAAGACGTCGTGGCCAGAGGCATTCACGAGCTATCAGACCGCGCCGACGGCCCCATGGTAGTGGTTAACTGCGCCGCCATTCCGGACACCCTGTTGGAGAGCGAACTCTTCGGACACACCAAAGGCGCCTTCTCTGGCGCCGACCAAGCTAAAGAAGGGCTTTTGGCTCAAGCCAATGGCGGCACCCTGTTTCTGGACGAAATCGGCGACATGCCCATGGCGTTGCAATCCAAACTCTTGCGAGTGCTGGAAAGCCGCCAATTTCGTCCCCTTGGCGCGCAAACGGAACAGCACTCCGATTTCCGGCTGGTAGCGGCTACTCACCAGCCCCTACGCCAGAGTATTGAAGATGGTAACTTCCGCCGGGATCTGTTCTACCGCCTGAGCCAGTTCCCCCTGCAGATCACACCACTGCGCGAACGCCTGGATGACCTTGAAACACTCAGCCGCCACTTTATTCGCCTGTATACCGAGCGCGAAGGCGCTGGCCCCTTGGGCATCAGCAGCCACGCCCTGCGTACCCTCGCAACCTATGACTTTCCCGGTAATGCCCGTGAGCTTCGCAATATTATCGAGTTAGCGTGTCTGCAGACGCCTGCAGGAGACGACATTCAACCGGAAATACTCCGGCTCACCGATATGTTCCCAGATCTGGCAGGCCGGGAAACGCCTGGCTTGTTACCAAGCGTTTCCGATGAACACGTTGCCTCTGGCACGGAAGATATCCGGGACCTCAAAGCCGCCGCCCAGGCATTTGAAGCTGCGGTTATCCGTGATCGCTTGCACCAGTACGGCGGGAACCGCGCTCAAGCAGCGGAAAGCTTGGGCCTGCCCAAGCGCACGCTCGCCCACAAATGCTTGAAATATCAGGTTGCCGAATCATGAAGCGCCCGAACCCTCTGGATCGCCCAAACCTGCGCCCATTCACTCTTGGTGCTGTAGCACTGGGCTTACTTTGTTTCACCGCCGCGAGCCTGGCGGATGTAAATACGCAGGCCCAAGCTGGCTTGCTGGAAGAGGCTCGCAGGTGCACCGGCGAAGCCCAGAGGCTGGTGCGGCTGGCGTGTTTTGATGAGGTTTTTGGTACCCCGCTGGCAGAGACTGATGCGGCAACCGCGCCCCATGCTAGAGTGCGTCGCATGGTCGGTTCCCTGCGCTGGCAAGAGGCTTATGCGCAGCAGGGTACCGAGCCTTCTTCTGGCAGCCTTAGCTACCGCAATACCGGGCAGGCCGCTGGCCTATTGGTGACCGTGCCCGCACTGGGCGCAAAACCGCCCCGGCCTCTGCTTGCCCTCCAGTGCCACAACAACATTACCGAACTGACCTTGATGCTGCCGGAGCCGCTGGATGCAGAGCGTGTAAATCTGGGATTTGGCACCACAGGAAACGCCGGACAAAGTGCCTGGAGAGTGCGTGATAACGGCTACGTGCTTAGCATCGGGCGCGGCCTGCCAGCTATCCGGGCGGTTAAGGCGATAGAGCAGGAAACCGATATCCGCGTTTATTCCGAAAACAGCCGCATAGACGGCCTGCTCTTCGATCTGACCGGTTTTGCAAATGCCATTCGCCCGCTTCGTGAAAGCTGTGGCTGGTAGCCAGGTTGTGCAAGCACAAACGCAAGGACGCGAGGAACGAAGAACATGCAGGTAATAGAACAGCATCCCTACATTGAACAGGTCGTCACCCCGCTGGAAGGCGAGGCGCCCGCGGGACAAGGGCTGGGGGAGGACGCGGCGCTTGGGTTCCTTGAAGACGAAATCATGAAAATCGGCTCCCTTGCCCATACCGATATTGATTGGGGCAAGGTTGAGAGCGAATCCCTGAAAATACTCTCTGCTCGCAGTAAGGATCTTAAAGTTCTGGGTTATCTCCTGATTGCCTTGCAGCAAGGTGCTGATGGAGAGCGCTTTGCGCTTTCGTTGTATCTGCTCCAGCGCGTGCTGGAAAGCTGGTGGGATGACGGCTGGCCTTATCCGGGTGATAAGGGTAAGCGGGCACGGAAAATGATGTTCACGCAAATGCTCCAGCGGGCAGCCAAAGGTGTGGCAGGAAGCGCTTTTGATGCCAGCGTGGGCGATGGCCGACTTTTTTGCCTGGAGGTGCTGACAAAACTTGGGGCGCAAGCGCAACAGAAAGAGCTACCTGACGATGCGCTCGTAGATCTCAAGCGAGCTGTCGAAAAGTTACCCCAAGCACATGAAGTTAGTGGTCCATCGGGCGCGAGCGTAGAGGCGACGCCTGATCGCGCTACTACTGCAAGTAATAACGGCAAAGCGGGAGCAGCGCCTTCCGCAGCGCCAGCCAGCCCGGCCCTTGGCGCCCTGACGCTTGACCCGAGTAATGAACGGGCCACCCGCCAGAGTTTGCTGAAAGTGGCAGATTTACTGACCGGCACCGAACCCGAACGGCCACTGGGCTACCAGATTCGCCGGTACGCAATCTGGCAAAGCATTACTTCGGTGCCGCCAACCCGGGATGGCAAACGCTCTGACCTGGCCGCCGTGAGCGGGGATCGTGTTGCGGAATACCGTGAAACCCTGGAAAAAGCCCCCGATCAGGCGCTTTGGCAGCGCATAGAACAAAGCCTGTCGGTCAGCCCCTTTTGGCTCGAGGGCCACCGGCTCAGCGCCGGTGTGGCGATGGCCTTGGGGTGTGATGCCTGCGCTGAGGCTATTCGTACAGCCGTTAATGAATTCGTGGAAAGACTGCCGCAGCTGGCGGAACTGACGTTTAACGATGGCACGCCGTTTCTATCCCCCGAAGCCCAGGAGTGGCTTTGGTCTGCGCCTACTCATACTCAAGGGCGGTCTGGTGGCAGTGCCAGCCCTTGGGAGCAAGCTTATGACACAGCGCGGGAACTAGTTGCCCAGAAAGGACTGGCGCCGGCGATGCAGCTGCTTGAAGACGGACTTGCAGGCGCCCGCGAGCCACGGGAGCAGTTCTACTGGCGTTTGGCTTCGGCACGACTGATGAAGGAAAGCGGCTTGGTGAGCCTGGCCTCACGGCAGATTCAGGATCTGCAACAACAGGTAGCGGGCCTGGTTATTGAAGACTGGGAGCCCGCGCTCCTGAAACAACTTGAACGACTGGCCTGAGGGCGTAGTCGACATACTGACTAATTATTTACGGATTCACAGCAGGAATGGACACCATGTGGAGAAAAGCTTTACTCATCGGTCGCTGGCTAATGCCATACATTCGAAACGCGGCACCGGTCACCCTGGCCCTTGGCGTGATAGCACTATTGATAGCCACCTGGTGGCTCGGGCCGAAGTGGGAGGTGCGTGGTGAGTTCCCGCTGGCAGCCTGGCAGATGCGGTCGTTGGTTACCCTCGGTGTTGTGCTGCTGGTCGTGTTGATGTGGGGCACGGTGCTAGCCCGTCGACTAGGCAAGGTTAATGCCGCTAAAGCCGAGGAGGAGCAAGAGCAGGAAGATCCGATCCTACATATGGAACGCAGGCAACAGCGGTTGTTGGATCGCCAGCTTGCCGCCTTGAAGAACAACCTGCCGGGCCGCCGGGGTGTTTATCGTTTGCCCTGGTATTTGGTTATGGGCCTGGAAGGGGCGGGGAAAACCAGCCTCATTCAGCGTTCGGGGCAGACATACACCCTCACCAACGTTACCCGTAATAATCGGGCAGATCGCAATCCATTCGGATTCGACTGGTGGATTGGCGATAACGGCGTACTGATCGATCCCGATGGTGAGCTGTTGAGCCAGAACCAAAACCAGAGTGCAGCCGGGGAAATACAGCAGCGGCTTTGGACGCACTTTATCCAGTGGCTGGAGCGCAACCGCCCGCAACGCCCGCTCAACGGTGTGATTCTGGCGATTGATCTGGCGCAGTTGAGCACGGCAAGTGAGGGGCAGCGGGAAGCTCATGCTATTTTGCTGCGCACCCGTTTGCGGGAGCTGATGGAGCAGATAGGATCGCGCCTGCCGGTGTATGTCTCCTTTACGAAAATGGATTTACTCTATGGCTTTGGGCCCTTTGTTCGTACTCTCAGCAAGCAGGAGAAAGAGCAGGCTCTGGGGTTCACTTTCCGGCTGGAAGGTCAGTTGGATAACGATGAGTGGCTGAATGAGTTTGCCGAGCGTTACAGTGAGATGGTCGCGGGATTGAACATACGCTTGCCCGACGTACTAGCAAGCACCCGTGACTCTGAAGATCGCGCAGCGGCATATTCGTTTACCCGCCAGCTGGCTGGCATGAAGCCCGCGCTTGAAAGCTTCCTTACCAGCCTTTTGTCGGCCGATGCCTTCTCCACGCCCGCATTGGTGCGAGGTACCTACTTCACCTCGGTTGTGCAGGAAGGTGTTCCTGAAGATGCGTTTGTCTCAGCTGCCGCCAACCATTACCAGGTATCTGGCCCGATTCAACCAGCCCAGCGCACGGGCCAGTCTGCAAGCTTGTTCACCCAGTCGCTCTTCCCGGGGATTATCTATCCTGAGGCCGGGCTTGCCGGAGATAACCGGCGGATTGTGCGCAGTCGTCAGCGCAGGGTGGCGATCGCTGCTGTTGTTGCTGTGTGCGCTGGGGCGGGGATAACCGCAGGTTGGCAGCATTTTTTCATTAAGAATGCGGAAGCGGCTGCGTCGGTTGAAGCGCGGGTTAACGGATTCATCGATAACTGGCAACCCGTAGGCTTTGAGCCGGATACCACTGGCCGCAATCTGCTTGAACCCCTGGATCAGCTGCGCCAGGCAACACTGGCGTTTGGGGACCATCGTAAACAGTGGCCGCTCGTCAGCGAAATGGGTCTGTACCAAGGCCACAAGGTTGGCCCGGAAGTGGAAGCCTCTTACCTCGACATGCTGGCATACCAGTATTTGCCAGCGCTCATGTTCGGTGTAATGGGTGAGATGAGCCGTGCGCCAGACAACAGCCCGGAACGGCTTGAGCACCTGCGAGTGCTGCGAATGCTCTACGATGCCAGCGGCCGCCGGAGCGATATAGTCACCACCTACATGACCCAGTACTGGCAGAAAGCTTTCCCGGGCCGTCGGGATGTTCAGCAGAGACTGATGGCGCACCTGGACTATGCCATGACATACACAGATCTTGCTCAGCAGGCCCAGCACGGAGATGTAACGGCTGATATGGCTTTGGCGCCATTCAAAAGCAGCGTGCAGTGGTCGCAACACGAACTGGGACGCATGCCGACGCCTGATCGTGTGTACCGGGATCTGGAAGTTGAGGCTGGCCGCGAGTTCAGCCAGCCAAACGATTTGTCCCGCACATCCGGGCCCGCGTTCAGTAATGTTTTTGTGCGTGTGGACCAGTTTGGCGAGCCGGGTCAACCGTCGGAAGTAACACAGGATCCCTTGAGCATTCCTGCCTTGCTGACCCGGGACGGTCTCGAAAAATGGTTCCTTAGAAAGTCTGCCACGGTTACTGACCTGGCTTTGGTTGACGCTTGGGTACTGGGCCGCAGGGACAACGTGGACTTCAGCAAAGCTGATGAGGCAGAACTATTAGCCAGCTTGCAAAACCTCTATGCGGAACACTACGCCAACGCATGGCGCACGGCCTTGAGCCGGGTCGACATTCAACAGTTTGACGACCTCAACCACGGGGTACGGATACTGGAAAGCCTGACCAGCGGCCATCAGCCCATGGCGCAGTTCCTTGGACAAGTGCGCCGGAATACGCAGCTGATCCCTCCTGCAGAGGGAGATACTGCCGTGGCGCGTGAGCTGCTGGAGCAGTCGGCGCACTTCCGCATGTTGCAGAACATCGAACGCCAATTCACTGATCTGAACCAGGTCACCCGCAAGAACGGAGATCAGCCGAGTGGGCTGGAGCAAATCATGCTTGTGGTTAATGATCTGCACGAATACATGCGCAATATTCAGGAGGCGCCAGATAAGGGCAGGGCGGCACTCAATGCGGCTCGTGCCAGAATGGGATTACAGGGTGCAGACCCGATATTCACGCTGCAACGAATGGCGGGGCATCAGCCAGAACCACTGAACAGACTATTGAACCGGTTAGCCACGGAAAGCTGGCGTGTACTGCTCGACCAAGCCGTGGCGCAGCTGGAGCGGGAGTGGTATCGGGAGGTTTACCAGCCCTTCCAGCAAAATCTCGCCAGGCACTACCCATTTAATGCCAGTGCCGGTCGCGATGTGGCCTTGCAGGATTTTGAGCGGTTTTTTGCGCCAGGTGGCGTGCTGGATACCTTCTACAAGGACAACCTCAAACTGTTCCTGGAGGATCATCCGGAGCAGGTAGGGGATGCGCGCCGAGCCGGGCTGGTGCGCCGGGATGTACTGGCGTCTTTAGGCAATGCGGATAAAATCCGCAGCGCCTACTTCACACGCAGCGGCACGCTGGATGTGGAGTTTGCCCTCGAGCCCTTGAATCTGTCCTCCAACAAGCGCCGCAGTGTTGTGAACCTTGATGGCCAGCTGGTGGAGTTCAGTCACGGCCCGCGCCAGAGCATTCCACTGGTTTGGCCCAACACCCTGAGAGAAGCGGTTGAAAGCAGAATTACGCTGGTGCCAGTGCAGGTTAACCGTTCACCCCGCAGCATTTCGGAGAACGGCCCTTGGGCACTGTTCCGCTTGCTGGACAAGGCCGATATCACCGGCGTCAGCAGCAGTGCTGTGGATGTGCGTTTTCAGGTAGATGACGGCGAAATGCGTTACCGCCTGCATGCGGCAAGCAATATAAATCCGTTCACACAGCAGCTTTTATCGGGGTATCGGATACCGCGCAGCTTGTACTGATTCCCGGGCGTGTTTTAACGGGCAATGGAGGTGCCTATAATGAATTTGCGGGAGAAAGCGGGCTGGCAAGGGATGCAGGCCCGCCCAAAAGGGAGTATTTGCAGGCTTTTCCTGTGTACTTCAGTGCTGGCTCTGGTGGTGTTTGTAAGGGTCAGTGAGGCCAGCCCGCCTCCAGTGCCGCTTGCCACTACCTATCAGCAAGGGATTGCACTGGAGAATTACTGGATCAGCGAAAAGCTTGATGGTGTAAGAGCTTACTGGAATGGCCGGGAGTTCTTGTCTCGCAATGGTAACGTCTACAATGCGCCGGACTGGTTTATTGCAGGCTTCCCCAGTGTACCTCTGGACGGGGAGCTATGGATGGGGCGACAGCGCTTTGCAGAACTTTCCGGAGCCGTGCGCAAAGGTGTTCCGGTACCAGGTGAGTGGCGGGGCATCCAGTTTCATGTTTTTGACTTACCGGCCCCCGGGCCGTTTTATGAGCGATATGAACAGCTGGTAGCGCTAATCGGAAAAGCGGATACCCGTTACCTGGCGTTGGTAACGCAAACACCGGCCTCCACTCATGCTGCACTGATGGCGGACCTGGATAAGATCGTTGCGGAAGGCGGCGAGGGCTTGATGCTGAAGCGTCGCGATAGTCTTTATGAAGCAGGCCGCTCGGATGACCTCATGAAGGTAAAAACCTTCGCGGACGCCGAGGCGGTGGTGGTCGGGCATATACCCGGCAAAGGCCGCCTGCAGAATATGATGGGGGCCTTACAGGTGGAGCTACCGAGCGGTCGTCGCTTCCGCATTGGAACCGGGTTCAGCGATGAGCTGCGCACCCGGCCGCCCGCACCGGGAACGCGCATAACCTTCAAATACTACGGTTTCACTGCTACCGGCTTGCCACGTTTTGCGAGCTTTCTGCGCGTGCGTGACGATGAGCCAAAGGTCACAGGGCTTGAACCCTGACAAGCTGTCTTCTGCGAAGTCTGTGTACAGTTACGAATTCCCGACCCTGTGCTAGAGTAATTTGTGAGCAGTCTTGCGGGTTGAAGGGCAAATAGGCCTGATCCAGCCCGTCGTCGAATGAAATCATGAATCGAATCAGGAGACAGCCCATGGAAAAGCAAACAACCAAAGATGATTACGCCCGCGTGAAAGACGATCTTCAGGTACTGCGTGATGACATTGCATCCCTGACCAAAGCGTTTGCGGACAACCAGAAGACCAGTGCCAATAACCTGAAGGATGAAATCAGTCGTGAGGCGCAATCGGTGTTTGAAAACCTGCGCAAGCGGGGCGATGCAGCTCTTACTCGTGCAACAGAAGCGGGCTCACACACTGTAGAGAGCGTGGAGCACAAAATAGAGGAAAGGCCATTTCTCAGCATTATCCTTATGTTTCTGGCAGGAGTCATCGTGGGCAAAATGCTTGATCGCTGATGCTACCTGATTCCGCAAGTCTCCAGGCCATGCTACGCAAAGCCGTCGCAGCTGTTATCGGCATAGTGTTGGCACTGGTGCTACTCACTGCGCTGCTGGTGACCGGCTTTTACCTGCTGGTCAATGCAGCGACCCTGGCCCTGGCACCCCTGGTGGGTAAGCCGGGGGCCATGGCGATCACCGGGTTTGCATGCCTGTGTTTGCTTGCGCTATTTTTCTATCGCATGACACGCACGCCCAAAACCCGCAGCGGGTCGGAAAGCAACCAGTCTGGCCGTAGCTCAACTTCACCCATAGAGATACTGCGCTCGTTGATTGCTCGCAACCCTCTGGAGGCCGCAGCACTGGCTTTTGCCGTTGGCGTAGCCGAGCAGGGTGACCCGAGGCTGAAGAAACTGTTGCTCCAGGGCGGTATGGTTCTGATGCGTCAGTCTTCCGGTTCCGGCACCTCGGGAACCAGTAACTCTGGAGATACTGCCGCGCCTTCCGAAGATAACACTCCCACCGATTAATCCTCTGATCCGCGCAGACCGCCTCGAAACTTTCTTTCTTGACGACCTTTCACCTGTGCTTTTCGGCGACGAGCATGCATGGTTTTGTATTGGATAAGATATTGTTTTTCTGAGGTTTTTGGTTGGATTATTAAGAGAGTATGAAGAGATTTTAGTCTGGATGTAACCCAAATTGGCGATCAGGGGCGCTAGGGTAGTATCACGTGTTTCGGGGGCGATGCATCAATCGATGCAGTCACCCGAGGAACGCTTTGACGAATGGATTTCTTAACTAGCGAGGAAAAAGCATTATGAACTCTAAAGCTCGTATTGCCTGTGCCACGATTTTGTCTGCCAGTGTATTTGCTGCTCCGGTAGCTTTCGCCCAAGGCACCTCTGATCGTGACGCCTCCGGCCCATACATCAAAGGCAGTTATGGTGGATATAAATCCCACGGTGGTGACTTTGACGACTCCAACGATCTTTACGGCGCTGGTCTCGGTTATCAGTTCAACCAGTTTTTTGCTCTGGAAGCGGCTTACATAGACTTCGGCAACTTTGGCAAAGACGATGTTGAGGGCAAACTCAAAGGTGGCTCACTGGTAGCGATTGGTCGTCTGCCTGTGACAAACAGTTTTGGTGTGTACGCCAAGGCGGGTGCTTTCGCAGCAGCACTTGATGTGGACGCGTTCGATGAAAACGAGACCTATGATGAGGTAAGCCCCGTTGTAGGTGCAGGTGTCGATTTCCGCATCACGGAGCACCTGACCACATTCCTGGAGTACAACCGTTATAACGTGGATGTGGATGAAAACGACTTCAATGGTCAGTTGAACAACGACGGCCCCGACTTTGATACCGCTCAGGTCGGCCTTAAGTTCCAGTTCTGATATCTGTGGTATGCCCCCCAAAAAAGGTGCAGAGGCTTGGCTTCTGCACCTTTTTTCTTGTTTCCCCCTTAATAGCCTGTTTACAGCTCATACCGATATACTGATGCTGTGCTTCCCGGCGTGATCCGGAATGTAAAACGGTAAATAGCGGAACAGGAAAAGTGCTTATGTCTGATAACCAACCCTTCGACTGGTCATCAATACCCGCAGCGGTGTGGCGTCGCCATCGTGCAGGGTTGCGAGCGGTGCGGAGGCTGGACCCGATTCAGTGGGGTTCTCTGACGGGTATTGATCGTCAGCAACAGGCGCTTGCTCGCAATACAGAACGCTTCCTTGCCGGCGAGCCGTCCAACAACGTGTTGCTCTGGGGAGCGCGAGGTACGGGAAAATCATCGCTGATCAAGGCGTTGCTGAACCGATACCACGAGCAAGGCTTGAGAATCATTGAAGTGGACAAAGACGATCTGGTGAACCTGCCTGAAATTGTTGATGACATCTGCGATCTTCCATACCGCTTCATCATCTTCTGTGATGACCTGTCCTTTGACGTGGGCGAAACCGGTTACAAGGCCTTGAAAAGTGTGCTCGAAGGTTCGCTGGAGCTGCCGCCTGAAAACGTTCGCGTATATGCCACGTCGAATCGCCGCCATCTAATGCCGGAGTTCATGTCTGATAACCTCAAGGGCCATACACAGGATGGTGAAATTCACCCGGCTGAAGCGATAGAAGAGCAGGTTTCGCTTGCTGACCGTTTCGGCTTGCAGTTGTCCTTCTACGCGTTTCCCCAAGAAGTATATTTGCAGGCAGTGGATGCACTGTTCCCGAAAGTTGGGGATAGAGAGCAGTTGCACCGCGAAGCCATTCGCTTTGCCACCCAAAAAGGCGTGCGCAATGGCCGCACGGCGCAGCAGTTTTACCGCCAGTTTTCGGGTGATGAAAGCCTTGGCTGACGGCTGTTGTTATTGCCGTCTTGCCATGCGAATAAAGTGATGGTGAACAACCCGGATGGACAGATACACCAATGCAAGCGTGGCGGGAATGGCAATTCCCAGTGCCAGTGTTTTGTTGAAGATGATCCCCGCTTCGTAAACCGAGTCCAGAGCCAGTTTTAGTAAGCCAATCAGGTAGTAGGTAATCGCAACCACGGAAAAGCCTTCAACCGTGTGCTGCATCATCAGCTGGATTTTGGAGCGCCTGTCCATGGAGCTGAGCAGCTGCTGATTCTGGCTTTGGATAGCCAGCTCTACCCGAGTGCGCATCATGTCGGAGGTGCGGTCTACCCGGCGGGAAAGGTCCTCCAGCCGCACACTAACAGCTTCACAGGTTTTGACGGCAGGGGTCAGCCGGCGAGTCATGAACTCAGAGATGGTGAGATGGCCTGACACTTCGTCTTCTCGCAGTTCTTCAAGGCGTGTCAGCACCAGCTGATGATAGGCTTTGGTGGCGGAAAAACGGAAGGTGGAATGAGCACGAAAGGCTTCAATTTTGGCTGCAATGTGAGTCAGTTTGGCCAAAATGGTTTGCTCGTTCTGCGCTTCATTATCAGCCAGCGCCTGAGTGATGACAGCCAGTTGCTGGTCCATATCATTGAGGACCGGTGTGATTTCGCGAGCTACAGGCAATGCCAACAAAGACATCAAACGATAGGTTTCAATTTCCATCAGCCGCTGAACGAGCCGGCCTAGTTGACTGTCAGACATGCTGTAATTGAGCACCATGAAACGGCCGAAATTGTCGGAGTGCAGCTGAAAGGTTCCCAGTACCCGCGCAGCCCCTTCCTGTGGGCTGCTGCCTACCAGACGCATACCCTCAAAATGCCGGCGCAAGAACGCAGGTTCGTTGCGGGCATGTTCCACTGACGGGCTAACGTCAATATGAAGGGCGGCGACTACTATGCCTTCCAGCTGTTCGAGCCAGCCTTGAGGCAGCGCACTGATGCCGGTTTCCTCAAATGGCTCAACATCGGAAGGAGCGAGATTGGTAACGGTGTAGGCGGTAAATTCCAGATGCACTTCACGGCGAATGCGCAGCTGATCAAAGGTTTGCTCGTAGCAAGTAACTTCCGCCTCTGGCCAGGGCTGTCCCAGCATTCGGTGCAGGCTTTGCAGATGCTTAAATTGGCTTTTGCGCTGCTCTGACGTGGTCAAAACGGCGATATGGCTTACCCTCGCCTGTGCGGGTAATACTTGAAAAGGGCGCGAGTGCAGCTCCTGATACAGGTCAGGGCGCAGGGGGTGAAAATCCAGTGCGACGGTCTTGGCAGTCAAGAGTCTGTCCTTGGTTTATCCGTAAGCTTTGGAATGATAACGCGGAAGGACGCGCCGTCAATGCCATTTAAGTGCCGGTTTTTAGCGTCAACCCGACCACCAAAGAAGTCGGCAATCAAACGCACGATCAACAGCCCCTGGCCCAGATGCCCCTCGGTTTTGCCTTCGCGTTGGGATACAAATGCCTCGAAAATGTCCACGTCTGAACGAATTGGCAAGCGTGAACCTTCGTTAAAAACTTCGATCTGAACGTGTTCGGTGTGTTGGTCGAGACGTATTTCAATTCTGCCGTTTGCGGGTGTGAAGTCGCGGGCGTTGTCGACCAGCTTGTCCAGCATCTGTACCAGCAGTTCCGGGGAGCCGACGAGGTTGATACCGGATTCCGGTCCGGTGTAGATAAGGTGATGATGCGGATCCAGTGTCTGATAGGCCGCGCTTGCCTGGCTGACTACTTCTGCCAGATCGAAGGCTTCTTTATCGGCATGATCAAAGCTTTGTTCCAGCCTTGCGGCCTCGCTCATGCCATTGAGGATTTGCCGCAAACGTTCAGTACCTGCGGCCGCGCGCCCAATGTATTGCGAACGTTCTTCTTCAGTTTCGGCGTGAGAAAGGTTTTCCAGGGATGAGCGCACCACGGCCACCGGGGTTTTGAGTTCATGGGAAAGCCGCTTTGAAAAGCTTTCCAGATACCGGTTGTAGCCGTGCAGCCGGTCGGCCATTTGCGCGAAATGGTTCTGCAATTGGCCGAGCTCATCCTTGGCGCCTGAGCCCGGCAGGGTGCCGATAATCCGGCCATCCTGATCTATGGTGGCGCTGACTGCGCGCTGTAAGCTGGCAATGCGCCAGGACAGCCAGCTGGCATAGCCCAGCAAAACCAGTGTCAGACCAATGATTATCAGCGTGCTGCGGGCAATAACGGAACCCAGCGTGGAGCCCGCCAGGGTTAATAGCTGGTCCAGGGATTGCTCAAGTACCAGGGTCCGGCCCCCAAAGACGGGTTTGGTTGTCATCAGCCAAACATGGTCGTCTTCATGCCGCACAAGACCTTCTTCGGGAATGCTACTCACATCCAGCCGGTTGGTATGGGTAGAGAGACGTGCAGGAGAGGGTTGGTAAAACTGCACCAATGCCCTTAGGGCATTCAGGCTGATGTGCTCCACAATTTGCAGCGGGCTGAGTTCATCAAACTCCGGGGGTGCCTGGCGGGAGGGTGTTGCCTGCTGGGCGATCACCCAGCCTGCCGGTTCGATCAGCCGCGCCATTTGTCCTTTGCTCATTCCGGGAATCAGTTGCCGCTCAAGTTCGGATTGGCGTTCCACCAGAACCGGCAGTGGGTCGGTCGACGTTCCGGCTTGCGCGAACCCTGAACTGTCCTGCCATTGCGCTGAAAAGCCGAAGCGGCTGCCCTGTGGCGGTTTGGGTAATTTCAGTTCCAGCTGCCAGCCTTTGCCTACACTGTTCCAATGCCCGCTCACCCGGTAGTCGGGGTTGTTGTTACTTCCTCTGTTTGTTGTACCAATTGTCGTCGCATACACCGTGCCCGGTGGTGAGGCGCGCATGAGCCAGGAGGTGGTTTGGGCATCGGGATTGAGCGTCTTGCTGTCTGCGGGTTTGAGCCATAATACGAGCTGGTCGTGGGGCTGATCGGGGGATCCGGGATTGAAGAATTCGGGCTGGCGGTTGCTAAGACGTATCAGCAGGTACAGGTGGCGTTGATCGGTTGCGGCTTGCCAGTGCAGGGTGGGCTTGTCAGAGCTTACGGCGGGTTGTTTTGAATAGCCAGAGGGCTGCCAAAGCAGGGATTGCTCGCCCTCATCGTAACCGGGCCAGTCATGGCCGTAGCCGTCGAGATTGATCGGGCTGGTGAGGCTTTCCATGTAAATGGCGGGTGTTTGGGGCGCAACGGTGGGAAGCCCCAAACTGAGATCGCC
The DNA here is from genome assembly GCF_947488835.1 of uncultured Marinobacter sp. Classification (GTDB taxonomy): domain Bacteria; phylum Pseudomonadota; class Gammaproteobacteria; order Pseudomonadales; family Oleiphilaceae; genus Marinobacter. The sequence goes on from NZ_CANLBK010000004.1 coordinate 160,569, forward strand.
TGCTGTGTTCGCCAGTCGATCAGCTTGGTCTTGCAGCTGCTGCAGCGCCTGTTGGCGAAGTGCCTGATCCAACTCCAGCACGAACTGCAAGCCTGCCCAGGGGATGAGCAGCATCAGCAGGCTGGCAATAAAGAGCTGGCGTTTGAGGGTCACGGTTTATAGCTCACGGGCATTCCAGCGGTAACCCATGCCGTAGGCGGTCTGGATGCTGTCAAAGGCGCTGTCGATCTGCAGGAATTTGCTGCGGATGCGTTTGATGTGGGAGGTGACGGTGTTGTCGTCCAGGTGTGTGTTGGCGGCTTCCATGAGTTGATCGCGGCTGCGCACGTGGCCGGGGTGTTGTACGAGTGAGTGCAACATCCAGAATTCGGTCACGGTGAGGTCTATTGCGTTGTCATCCCAGGCGACGGCCATGCGATCAACGTTGAGGTCGAGGCGACCACGTTTCACGATTTCGTCCGGTTTTTGCAGGGCTTCTGCCCAGGCATCTGCCCGGCGTAGCAGTGCGGTCACTCTTGCCAGCAGGTGTTCGATGCTCATGTCTTTGGTGACGTAGTCGTCCGCACCCAGGCGCAGGCCGTGGACTGAGTCTATGTCGCTGTCGCGGGCGGTGAGGAAGATGATGGGCAGGGTTGCGGATAGTGAGCGCAGGTCCTGGCACAGGGTGAAGCCGCCTTCGGGCTCATTGCCGAGGCCGACGTCGATGATGGCGAGGTCGGGGAGGCTTTGGCGCAGGACCTGCCAGGCGGAGGAACGATCACCGTAGGTGGATACGCGATAGCCGCGGCGTTCGAAGGCGGCGCGGTAGTTGTCGCGGATGGCGGGTTCGTCTTCTATCAGAACCAGGTGCTTTTTCATGGTTTTTGGCTGTTGTCCGTGGGCGTTGGAGTCTATTTAAACACGGGAGGCGTTTAGAACAAGGTTAGTGTGCAGTGTTGCCATAATTCATCATTTTTGGTTCGTGGAATGTTGGATTCTGCCATGGGGGTGCCTTTTTGGGTTGGTGAAATGGCTGTGTCTGATTTAGTCATGTAGCCAAAGGATTATTGCCATGATGTTTTCTTCCTTATCCTCTCAGCATAATGCTTTTCCGTTTTGCTCTAGCCCGCCCACCCGAGCGGCTGAAGCCCCTCCCGAAACACGCTGTGAATACGTCCGTGTAAGCTCGGCTCCGCCATCCATGGCTCCGCACGGTTTCGGGAGGGGCTTCAGCCGCTCGCGCGGGCTCAGTGCAGGGTGCTCGGGCCGTGTTCGGCGCTTTATGGAAGGGGTTAGCTTGTGGATGGCTATGTTGCTGGTTTTGTTTGTTCAGCCTCTTTATGCAGAGGCCAATACCGGTAATGAGGATTCCGCAGGGACATTGCACTTTGTTGACGGTAAAGGGCAGTGGCAGGAGCCCGCTTTGGTGCTGGGGAGTGAGTTTGATGTTCGAGTTAGTGGGCTGATTGCAGACAGCAAGCTGGTGCGGACGTTCAAGAACACGAGTGATGATTGGCGTGAGGGGGTGTTTGTGTTTCCGCTGCCGGAGAAGGCCAGTGTATATGGGCTGACCATGAAGGTGGGGGAGCGCACGATTGTGGGGGAGGTTCAGCCCCGTGCGGAAGCGAAGAAGACGTATGAGGCGGCCCGGGATTCCGGGCGTCATGCGGCGACGGTTGAGCAGCAGCGGCCGAATTTGTTTACCACTCGGGTGGCGAATATTCCGCCGGGGGCTGAGGTGAGTGTGGAACTCAGTTATCAGCAGTTGGTGAGCTATCGGGATGGGGTGTTTGAGTTGAGTGTGCCAACGACTCTGACTCCCCGATATATGCCGGGTGAGCCTTTGGCGGTGGCGCCGCAGCAGTGGCAGGGAGGTTGGGCAGTGCCTACTACCGAGGTGCCGGATGCGGATGCGATCAGTCCGTTCACGGTGGATGTGGCCGATGTGGCGGCGGACAGTCACAGAGCGTCAGTCACGTTTACGATTGATGCCGGGCTGCCGCTGGCGCAGGTGTTCAGTCCCAGCCATCAGGTGGCGACTGAGCAGGATGGTCAGGTGGTGACGGTTGAGCCCCAGGCCGGGGATATTGTGATGAATCAGGATTTTGTGATTCGTTGGCAGCCTTTTGCCGGGCAGGAGCCGGGTGCGGCTGTGTTTCATCAGCAGTGGGAGGGGGAAGATTATTTGCTGGCGATGCTGGTGCCGGGGCGGGCGGGTAAAACCCGTTTGCCACGGGAGCTTACGTTTGTGATTGATACCTCGGGCTCCATGGCTGGGGAATCCATTCGGCAGGCGAGAGAAGCGCTGCAACTGGGGTTGGAAACCTTGGCACCAGGTGATCGGTTCAATGTGATTCAGTTCAATTCACAGCCTCACGCCTTGTTTATGCAGCCGGAAATGGCCACGGCCAATAATCTGGCCCGAGCCCGTCAGTATGTGAGTGGGTTGAAAGCTGACGGTGGAACGGAAATGGCTTCAGCGCTGACGTTGGCTTTGCAGGGGCAAGGCAAGAGCACAGGCGAACTCCAAGAAGAATCAGCAAGGGTGCGTCAGGTGGTGTTTATGACGGACGGTGCGGTTGGCAATGAGTCGGCGCTGTTCAGCCAGATTCGTCGCCAGTTGGGTGATCACAGGCTGTTTACTGTGGCTATAGGCTCGGCGCCTAATATGCACTTTATGCGGGAGGCTGCGCGCTGGGGACGGGGTAGCTATACCTCGGTGCAGGATCTGGCCGATATGAGTGGCCCCTTGGCCAGACTGTTTGCCGCTATGGAAGAGCCGGTGATGACGGATATTCAGGTGAGCTGGCCGGGGCAGTCTACAGCGGCAATGGAAGACAGCTTTCCGCAGCGGCCCGGTGATTTGTTTCAAGGTGAGCCCTTGTTGCAGGTCGTGCGAGGAGTGGCACCCGCCGGTGAGTTGAGCGTGTCTGGCCGATTGCCGGGTGGTGGCAGTTGGCAGCAAAGCCTGGATTTGCAGCAGGCGGCTTCAGGTACTGGGCTGAACCGTTACTGGGCGCGGGAGAAGATCGACAGCTTGCTGGACGACGCTCGGATAGAGGGGCAGGAGCCGGATAAAGAGAGAATCACCAAGCTGGCGGTTGCCCATAACCTGATGTCGCCCTATACGAGTTTCGTGGCGGTGGATAAAACACCGGTGCGGGCTTCTGAAAGCGCTTTGTTAAAAGACGATCTGCCAACCCTGCTGCCTGCAGGAAGCCAGCCGGGCATGGCGCGCTACCCGCAAACCGCTACCTTTGCGCCTTTGATGATTGCCTTGGGCTTGCTTGGTTTGATGCTTTCGCTCGCAATTGCCATGCTTCAAAGACGGGTATACCCATGAGCCGCTCACTGCTGTTGTTGATCACAAGCTCTGCCATGTTGCTGGTGTTTGGGCTTTGGGTACCGATCAAGGCTGTTGTGGCTCAGGAACTGCTGGAAATTGCCTGGGCTGAGAGCCAGGCCAGGCAAATTGAATCACGGCCCTGGCCTTGGGCGGATACCTGGCCGGTGGCAAAGTTGTCCATGCCGGAGCTTGGTGATTCGATGATCGTGCTGGCAGGTGTTCATGGGGAGAGCCTGGCCTTCGGGCCGGGTCAAATGATGGGCGGCAACGGTCCGGAGACTGCGGTTGTTATTGCCGGCCACCGGGACACGCACTTTCGACCTCTTAAGCACTTGGAACCCGGCAATGAGCTAAGGCTGCAGGGCAGGGACGGGCGTTGGCAAGGCTATCGGGTGAAAGCAACAAGGGTTGTGGATAGCCGCACGGAATTCATCGATACTCATAAGCTGCCGGCAGGCACTCTTTTGCTGGTTACCTGCTACCCCTTCGACAGCATGGATGCAGGCGGCCCGCTCCGTTATGTGGTTGAGGCTCAAACAGACGATACAGCCCCCTTAGCTGACAAAGAAGGCGATCACAGCCAGGTTCTTTATAGTCAGGCCATATTGAACGAAATTGACACTGTTGCAGGCCTATAAACTTGGCGTACACTTGTGCGCCAAAATCCTGATGCAGAGTTTGTCGTATGGGCTTTATCAGAAGTGTTTTGGCTTGGTTGAGTGTTCCTGTGCTTTGCATACTCGCCCTGCCATTCTTTATTGTCAGGCCGTTCAATCCGGATAATAACCGGCTGCTGGCCATCGCATTGGCGCGAACCGGCCGCGCAATACTCGGTATGGAACGGCCGGTGGAAGGTGCGGAAAACATGCCTCAGGACCGCCCAGTGGTAGCTATTTGCAATCATCAATACAACGATGATCTTTTTGTGGTGGGTGATTTGGTGGCGCCTCGCACCGTAACGGTGGGCAAGTCATCACTGGTATGGGTTCCATTTTTTGGCTGGGCATTCTGGCTGGGGGGTAATGTGATTTTGAACCGTGCCCGATCCCGCAAAGCTGTTGCCGTCATGCAAGCCACCAGTGAGGCAATCACTCGGGAGAATAAAAGCCTGTGGGTTTTTGTGGAAGGTACCCGGAGTAAAGGGCGGGGGCTGCAGAAGTTTAAAAAGGGTGCTTTTTTCGCAGCGGTGACGGCCGGGGCGCCAATTGTTATGGTGTGTGCTGCTGAATACCGCAATAAAACGTTTGGTTGGCAGGGTAGGCGCGAGGCTGTACCTATGCGGATTCTGCCTCCGATAGAAACCATAGGGCTTACCACTGAGGATGTTCCTGCGCTGATTGCGCGATGCCATAAAGAGATGGCAGGGGTTATTGCTGAACTGGGTAAGGCGTGAAGCGCATCTTGAAGCCTGAAGGCTCTGGTCAACGAAGCTCTCAAACGAATTCCCTCACAGAGGAGTGAACAATGAACCTGATTTTGTTCCTGATTATCGGTGGTGTCGCCGGCTGGCTCGCCGGTTTAATTATGAAAGGCCGCGGTTTTGGCGTGCTGGCGAATGTGGGTATTGGTATCGTTGGCTCGTTTCTTGGCGGTTTTGTTTTTCGCTTGCTAGGTCTAGCGGCTCAGGGCGCAATTGGTGAGTTGGTTACAGCTACCGTAGGTGCCATATTGCTGCTGGCTATCGTCAGTCGAATTAGGAAGAGCTGAATATGTTGTTACCTGTTACTGGGGTTTTTGCAGCTGTACTCGGTATATTGATGCTGGTGCTTTCAGCGTATGTTGTGAAGTTTCGCGTGAAGTACAAAAAAGTCATGGGGGTGACTGATAACCCCGATTTTCAGGCCGCAGTGCGCGCTCATGGCAATCTTGTGGAGTACGCACCCATCGGCTTGATCATGCTCGGTATTGCAGAGCTGAACGGCGTGGCAAGCGGCCTTATTTATTGGACAGGCATGAGCCTGGTGGTTGGTCGCTTACTGCATGCCTGGGGCATGATTAATGGCCATGGTGGAGAGCATAAAGCCCGCGCTCTTGGTATGGTGCTGACCTGGCTGGCGATGTTGGCGGCGGCAATTTTGCTGCTGTGGAATGTGTGGCAAGTGCACGGCTGATTATTATAGTTAAACCTCCCGAGGCCGCATGCGCCGGCCCCGGGGCTTCCTTCCTAAAGTGCTGTTGCCATATTGCTGGACAGGTATTCAATTTCAACCCGGCGGTTGGCTGCCCTGTCATCAGGTGTTGTGAAAGGTCTGGTTGACCCCCAACACGCAACAAGAATCTGCGATTCGGAAACGCCTTCGTTAATCAACAGCCTGACAACGGCTTTGGTCCGTTGGCGAGACAGAAAATAGTTATAGTCTTCGGCGCTATAATTATCCGAGTGGCCATGAATCCGTACGCTGGCAGACGGATGCTGCCTGAGATAAACCGCATGCTGGCGAACAATTGCTGAGTCTGAATCGTCCAGTGCGTGCTTGTTGAAGCCGTAGTGAAACCTCATCCGGTGTGGGCGTTTGCCTTCGGCCATGAGGGTAGCTGCATTAAAGCCGGAAGCCACGGCAGCTTTGGCAATCAACTCCGGGTTGTCCAATACGAGTACAGTCATCTGCAGTATCCTTGGTTCAGACCTCTGGTTTTTCTTGTTATTCCCGCTCACTATTACCCGAGACAGAAATAACGGTAATTAGCGGATGGTGTAGTGTCCCATCTCGCTGAAAATCATTTAAGCGCAAAAACAAGACACTGGTATGATAGAAAACGGTTTTTCAGGGACAGATTATGATGAATTGTGACCGCTCATGTTGATTATTCCTGCTGAGAACGCCATTAACTGGAAGCGCCCGCCCTGGGTTACCCTCGGGTTGATGCTCACCTGTATGCTGGTTTTCCTGTTTTATCAGGGAGGCGACAGCCGCAAGCTTGAGCAAGCTGTGAGTGAGTATCTGGATGCAGAGCTGCACCAGCTGGAAGCACCGGCTTATGAGGACTTCCTGCAGCGGGAAATTCGCTTTGAAGGCCAAGAAGACCGGGTGTTTGAGCTGCAACAGTTTCAGAAGCTGAGGGAAGAGGGCGAAGACTTCTGGCTCTCCGCCAGCCTGTTGATGGATCGCGAGTTCTATCAGTATCTGCTTCAGAATAGTGATGTGATCTGGGCCCCCGCAGAGCGAAGGCACTGGTTAGAGCAGCGCGTCCTCATTGAAGAAACCTATATTCAGCGCCTGAGCGCCCAGCAGTTAGGCCTGATTCCCGCAAAATTATCTTTATACACGCTGATTACCTATCAGTTCCTGCACGGCGGCTGGGGGCATATTATCGGCAACCTGCTCTTCCTGTTCCTGCTTGGATTTACCGTAGAAAAGGCCCTCGGCCCTGGCCGCTTTCTATTAGCCTATCTGGCCTGTGGCGCATTGTCGGGGGTTGTTTTTACTGCCTTCTCGCTGGGGAGCTTTATTCCCTTGGTGGGAGCCTCCGGCTCCATTTCCGGGTTGATGGGAATGTATGTGGCCATCTACGGCCTGCAAAAAATCCGGTTTTTCTATTTCCTCGGGGTGTACTTCAATTATTTCCGGGCGCCTGCGATAGCTATATTGCCGGTGTGGCTGGGCAAGGAAATCTACGACTACTGGTTTGCGGGCGCTACCGGTGTTGCTTACATGGCCCACGCCGGTGGATTGATTGCAGGCGCTGGCCTGGTTTGGCTGCTGGGCAAAAGCTGGTTGCAGGTACGCGAGGAGTTTTTTGAGCCGGAAGAAGATGAGCAAGACGAGCGCTTCACCACCGGGTATGCCCAAGCCATGGCCAGCCTTGGCCGCATGGATTTTGACCTGGCTCGACGCCAGTTTGAAGCCTTGCGTGAAACCTACCCCGACCGGCCGATCTTGCTAGAGCACCTTTACAACCTCACCAAACTGCGCCCGGATTTACCCGAATATCAGGCCCGTACCCGCGAACTGATGAACGACTCCCTGAGCCGCCGTCAGCCGGAGCAGATGATAGCTGTTTGGCAGGAATACCTGAGTAAAGGCGAGAGCCATCATCCCCTTGCGGCGGAAGATCATAACCGGGTGTTATTCGCCAGTCTCAAACAGCACGATCTGAAAGCCGCAGAGAAAGCCTTTGAGCGGCTGCGTGGAGCGGATGATCCAATATTGACAACTGAGGCATGCAGATTGCTCGCCGAAGAGTTTGAAAAGCTCCAAATGGCACCGAAAGCCCGACACTACCGTCAGTTACTTCAGGCGAGCTGACGTAGCCGAGGGCCTGTGAGGGTGGAGCTCCCAAAAACCGTGCGGAGCCATGGATGGCGGAGCCGAGCGTACAGGGACGTATTCACAGCGTGTTTTTGGGAGCTCCGCCCTCACAGGCCTTGCTCCCAACTTCCCTAATCCGGCACCGCGAATGACGCCTTTGGGCCTTTAAGCAGTTCTTTCTTCTCAGCTTGCTCCAGAAACACCGGAACTTGCTCATGCAACGGGTGATTCACGCAACGCTTTTGGATAAACGTCAGAAAGGCCGTTGCCTTTTCCCACTGGCCCATTCCGTTGGCAAGAGTTTGAGCAACCAGCAAATAAGCAGGAGCCAGCTCGTCGCTTTCCGGAAAACGCTTGTGGAAGTCCTGTAGCAGTTTTAGAGCCAGCTTGTATTGCCCCCGCTGATACAGGCAGCGCGCGGAGCGAACGGCCAGTTCCGGCTCATCCAGTTTGAAACCAGGCTCAGCCTCTTCAAGCAGGCTCACAACAGATGCAATACCTTCGCCGTCGTTGCGGTCTGCCAGCCAGCCAAGAATCCGTGGGTGGTATTGGTAGAGCTCAGTGGCATCATTCCGGGCGACCAATAGCTGGTATAGCTGACCAATCCGCAGCGGGTCGTCTCGGTTACGCTTCAGGGCTTCCTTCAACATGCCCTGTACCCGGTCGTAGTTGCCGTCCTTCAGGTTCATATCAATGTCGGCGTCAAAGCGCGCACCACGATCCCGCTGGTGCATATCCACATCGGCGGAATCATCCTGAATATCCGAGGCGAACCCCAGCTCCTCCTGATACTGAAACAACAGATACCCAAGCATATTGAACAGAATCAGTGTGAAGGTACTGTTCAGAAAGCCGGATAGCGGCTGTGAAAACCAGAAGGGAAAATGGTTGTACGCAAAATCCTGAGCCACACCCGAAGCCAGAGTAAGCAAAATCAGGTAACCGTAGAGCAGGAAGTAGGGGGTGCCGATACGGGAAATCAGCACCGCCAGATTCATCGGGTTTACGGCTGCCCCCACGGAGCGCTCCATGGCCAGCACCATAATGCTGGCGGGCATGGCCAATACCACGAATGCGAGTGCCAGCAACATCAGCAAGGGGCCGCCTACCATAGCAGCTACGCCAACCAAACCGCCCATTACAATGAACACCAGCAACTGGAGAATAACAATGTTGAAGCCGCTGCCAGTAAAGGCGACCGACACGCTGGGTGGGTTCAAGTGGCCCTCGGCGGTGTGATTGATCACCGCATAGGTGTACTTGAAGAGTGCCAGGGCCAAAACCAGCCAGATCAGTATGCCGATCAGGTTGGCGGGAGCAACAAGGGGTACCAGTGTGCAGATCGCAATGACGATCAGTGGATCGGTATGAAACGGGTAGCGGAAAAACGCCCCGATTCGGTTCCAGAAAGGTACCACTTCGGTGGCGGTTCCCATGTAGCGCATGGCCTTACTACAAGTAGGGCAAAGTGCACGGCGCTGGCGTGTGTCGGCATCGGGCATGCAGCGGCTGCAATAATGCATCTGGCATTCGCTGCACTGCCATTTGGCAGGGTCGCCTGGGTGATAGTGACAATCGTGTTTCATATTAGGCATCCTGCCATTGGGCGCGAACTTTCAATATGTCTGGCAGGCACTGGAAAAATGCCTCAACCAAATCCGGGTCAAAATGCTTGCCGGTCTGCTCACGGATGAGCCCGGTGGCCTTGTCTATGGGCCAGGCGCTTTTATACGGGCGCTCGCTGGTGAGCGCGTCGAATACGTCAGCCAGTGCAACAATTCGGGCTGATACGGGGATGTCTGTACCCTTGAGACCTTTCGGATAACCGCTGCCATCCCATTTTTCATGGTGGTTCAATGCCACTTCCCGGGCCATATCGAGCAGACTTGAGCCGTCATCGCCAATAATCTCGGCCCCTATTGTAGGGTGTGTCTGCATAACAGCCCACTCATCTGCGTCCAGTTTTCCCGGTTTTTGAAGAATGGCATCGGGTATACCGATTTTGCCCACATCGTGCATGGGGGCCGCATTCAACAAGGTGTCAGACCAGGTTTCACCAAACCCTGCTTGCAGTGCGATCAGTCTGGAGAAGTGGCTCATGCGGATAACGTGCAACCCGGTTTCGTTGTCTTTGTATTCAGCAGCGCGGCCCAGGCGTTGCACTACGGCCAAGCGGGTTTTCACCAGTTCGTCTATTCGCACCAGTGATAAGTGGGTTTTTACACGGGCCCTTACAATGGCTGCATTTACGGGTTTGGTAATGTAATCGACAGCGCCAAGTTCAAACCCTCGGGTTTCGTCGTCAGAACCCGACAGAGCGGTGACAAAGATAATCGGGATAGTGCTGGTTCGGCTTTCTGCCTTGAGTGTTTCGCATACAGTGTAGCCGGACATACCCGGCATCATAACATCCAGAAGAATCAGATTTGGCCTTTCACTCCTTGCCAGCTCCAGCGCGCGCTCACCGTCTTTGGCGAACAGCAACCGATACTGATCAGAGAGTATATTGCGGAGCACCTGGAGGTTCGCAGGCTCGTCGTCTACCAATAGAAGAGTCTTGGTGTCATTCAACATCAGGAGAACTCCAGGGACTTTCGAAAGCTGATTAATATTTCCGCGGCTTTTTCCGGCTCGAACTCATCCAACATCAAGTCCATGGCTTTTGAGCAGTCAGCTGGAAGCCCTGGTTTGAGGTTCTTGATATCGTCGTCGGGCAATTCGCCGTGACTCAGGCGTTCGATCACATGGTTTAGCAAGCGCGTGTCCAATGCTATCACCGTTGCTTCCGGCACTGCTTCAGGCAGAGCCGGCTGCTGTTTGAGCCAGTCATTGGCAGCGTCAAAGCGTAACTGCAAGGTTTCCCATATGGATTCAGGTGCAGGATTTCCGGTTTTGAGTATGACCTCAAGCTCTGCCAACACATTGGCGAATTGGTTGAGCCCGAGATTGCCGGCAATGCCCCTGAGCCTGTGGGCGGCAGCAGCTTGGTTCCCTGCCTGACTACGGAGTGCGCGGGGGTGGTTGAGAGGTTCGGTCAGGAAACGGGCAGCGGCACCGAGATGCTTGGCGGCGTCTGGCCAGAGGTGCCGCACGGTGCCTTGGTCGATGACGGTAGCCATGTTGTTGCTTGTAACTTCGCCGGGGTCAGCGCTATTGAGGGCCAGCACAATCGCTATTTCGCGAGTCAGTTGGGGCATGCTTATAGGTTTGGTTGCGAAGCCGTCCATACCTGCGTTCGTGGCCTCCCGGCGATCAGACTCCATCACGCTGGCGGTCAGGGCAATGACTGGCGTGTAGTGCTGTTGGCCGGTAGTTTCGCACTGTCGGATGGCGCGGGTAGCTTCATGCCCGTTCATTTTGGGCATTTGCACGTCCATCAGAATCAGATCAAAGGCTTTTTGACGATAGATGTCCAAGGCCTGCTGCCCATTGTTAGCTGTAGTTACCTGATGGTTTCGCTGTTCCAGAAGTGTGGACAGAAGCTCGAGGTTTTGCGGTACGTCATCGGCCACCAGAATTCGCAACGGTGGCAGGGTAACTTCATACTCCGACTGCTGATCGTCATCCACCGGCTCACCAGCGGAAATCGCGAGGGTTACCTGGAAGGTGGAGCCCTCGCCGGGGGTGCTGGTTACGGTAATCTCTCCGCCCATAAGTTCCGCTAATTGTCGGGCGATGGTGGTACCCAGCCCGGTACCACCAAAACGGCGGGTCATGCTGGAATCGGCCTGGGTAAAGGGCTCAAATATCTTATCAAGGCGGTCCGCGGAGATACCGATGCCGGTGTCTTCCACCACAATGACCACTTTTTGAGGTTCCGGATGCTGCACCCGCAGGGTAACGCCCCCGGTTTGTGTGAATTTCACCGCGTTACTTAGCAGGTTCAGGACGACTTGCTGAATGCGCAGAGGGTCGCCCTTGAAATAGTCCCCAGCCTGATAATCCAGATTGAGGTAAAGGCCTTTGCGGTTTGCTATGAGCGACTGAGTGGCAATGACTTGATCACAAAGGTGCCTGAAATTGAAGTTCCGGGATTCAATTTCGATATGGCCGCCATCCAGCTTGGCAGAGTCCAGAATGTCGTTTAACAGCGCCAGCAAGGACCTTGCGGACGCCTTTACTACGCCTAGATGCCGCGCTTGATGTTCCTCCAGCGGTGTGTCCAGAACCAGATCGGTGAAGCCGATGATGGCGTTCATGGGTGTGCGTATTTCATGGCTCATGTTGGCAAGAAAGGCAGTCTTGGCCGCAGCGGCTTGTTCCGCTTGCTCCTTGGCTTGTCGTAGCTCGGTGTCCATCTTGTGGCGTTCGGAGATATCCGTTAAAAAACCAACGAAGGTGCTGATTCCGCCCAGCCGGGATTCGCCTATGGCAAGGAGTACAGGAACTTGATGGCCGTCCTTGTGAAGTGCCCACACCTCGCGGTTAGAACCGATGATCTTGCGCACGCCGGTGCGTAGGTAGTTTTTCAGATAGCTGTCGTGGGCATCCCTGTGGGGATTGGGCATGAGCATGTTCACGTTTTTGCCGATTACCTCGTCTGCCCGGTAACCTAAAATTCGCTCGGCAGATTCGCTGAACGACAGCACGATCCCACGATCAGAAATCTTTACTATGCCGTCTACTGCCGCATCTATGATAGCCTGGATTTCACTTGTAACTTCCTGGCTGCGCCTCATCAATGCCCAGTAACGCGCTACAGCATTTACACTGGCGGCCAGCAGGCTGAAGCTCACCGTAATGAACGCAATGGTGAGGGCAAGCGCTGTGTGGCGGTTGCTGCCAGGCAAGAAGCCCGGATCCGGCTGACCGATAAAGCGAGCGGCTTCCATGGCCGTGTAGTGCATACCCGCGATGGCAAGGCCCATTACGGCACCAGCCAGGAGCCGACGTTTGTATCCGCGCATGCGGGTTCTGCGCCGCAAACCGAAGCTGATCCACAGGGCTAAAGTGCCAAGTAGCACCGCAACCACGATAGAGAGCACGAACAGCAGAGGGTCGTATCTAAGCGCCGGCCCGATCTCCATCGCTGCCATACCCAGATAGTGCATAGTGCCTATGCCAGCCCCCACGATCACGCCTCCACCAATCAAACGCGCAGGGTTAAGGTCATGTCGAGCAAGCAGGCTGAGGGCCACCCAGGATGCCAGCAGGCTGGGAGCTGCCGACAGGGCGGTGATCCAGGGGTGATAGTGAACATGGGCGGGCATCTCGAAGGCCAGCATGCCTATAAAATGCATGGACCAGATACCGAAACCCAGGGACGCTGAGCCACTGATTAAATGCAGACGCTGCAGGTGCACAGCTGTACTGCGCCGGGCCGCCGCTGCCAGGGTGAGCGCCAGATAGGAAGCACCTATGGCAATGGCCAGCGATAGCGCTACCAGGCCAGTCTCATATTGGCCCGACACCAGCTTGTCGGCTGCCGGATTGAGCACGAAAAAGTTATCAAGCGCCAGCAAGCGGGATACCTTCAGGTGGCTAAGTGTGTAGGAAAAGCCTACCTTAACTCTCAGTGATGGGCCCGCAAATCGAATTTTGTTTAAATTTTGTAGTTTGGCAATCATCCCCCTGAATACCGAACATTCATGGGCGTGACCTTGAACTATAATAATTCGATGCAATAGTTATAAAAGACTTCACACTCCCTGACTTTTGCGCCAGCCTGCTTGTCTGATGTCGCAGTGTAGCTTGTAAAAGTGCTCGGATCATGGCGAATAATGGAGGCACAGTATGTCGAACAATAGCCTTGGAAAAGATAGCCTGAATACACTCAGCAGCTTGAGTGCAGGCGGTAAAACGTTTCATTATTACAGCCTGCCCAAAGCGGCAGAATCCCTCGGTGATATCAACCGACTCCCCTTTTCATTGAAAGTGCTCCTCGAAAACCTGCTGCGCAACGAAGATGGCGTAACCGTGGATCAAAGCCACGTTGATGCCATGGTGCAATGGCTGAAAGACAAGCGCTCAGACACCGAAATCCAGTTCCGCCCGGCGCGGGTACTGATGCAGGACTTTACCGGTGTACCCGGCGTGGTGGATTTGGCAGCCATGCGCGAGGCTGTTAAAAAGGCCGGTGGAGATCCAGCTCTGATCAATCCCCTATCCCCTGTGGACCTTGTGATCGACCACTCGGTGATGGTTGACGAGTTCGGCACGGCTAGTGCTTTCGGGCGGAACGTGGAAATCGAGATGGAGCGCAACCAGGAACGTTACGAGTTCCTGCGCTGGGGCCAGCAGGCCTTTGACAACTTCCGTGTGGTTCCACCTGGAACCGGCATTTGCCACCAGGTAAACCTCGAGTACCTGGGCAAAACTGTCTGGCACAAGAAGCAGGGCGATAAAACCATTGCCTATCCGGATACGTTGGTAGGCACAGACTCCCACACCACCATGATTAACGGCTTGGGCATTCTTGGCTGGGGCGTTGGTGGTATCGAGGCAGAGGCTGCCATGCTTGGCCAGCCAGTATCCATGCTGATACCGGAAGTGGTGGGCTTCAAGGTTTCCGGCAAGCTGCGTGAAGGCATCACCGCAACAGATCTGGTTCTTACTGTGACCGAAATGCTGCGCAAAAAGGGCGTGGTTGGCAAGTTTGTGGAGTTCTATGGTGACGGCCTGAAAGACATGCCGGTGGCAGACCGTGCCACCATTGCCAACATGTCTCCGGAATATGGCGCCACCTGTGGCTTCTTCCCTGTGGATGAGCAAACCCTGAAGTATTTGCGCTTGACTGGTCGCGACGACCAGCAGATCGAACTGGTTGAAGCCTATGCCAAAGCCCAGGGGTTGTGGCGTGAGCCAGGCCATGAGCCGGTGTACACCGCGACGCTGGAACTCGATATGGGCGATGTCGAAGCCAGCATGGCCGGCCCTAAGCGCCCGCAAGATCGCGTAGCGCTGAAAAACATGAAAGCGGCCTTCGAACTGCTGATGGAAACCTCCGAAGGCAGCCCGGATGCAGCGAATGCGCCAGACAAGCGCGAGAGCCAACTGAAGTCAGAAGGCGGCCAAACTGCCGTAGGCGTTGATGACAGTTATCATCACCCCTGCAGCCGGGAGCTGACCCTCGACGGACAGGATACCCGTCTGGACCCGGGTGCTGTGGTGATTGCGGCTATTACCTCCTGCACCAACACCTCCAACCCCAGCGTTATGATGGCGGCTGGATTGGTAGCCCGTAAGGCTGTGGCTAAGGGCTTAACCACCAAGCCTTGGGTAAAAACCTCTTTGGCACCCGGCTCCAAGGTGGTCACTGAGTACCTTGCGGCAGGTGGCTTCCAGGACGACCTGAACAAACTGGGCTTTGATCTGGTGGGTTACGGGTGCACCACCTGTATTGGTAACTCCGGCCCGCTGCCGGACGAGGTCGAAAAGGCCATCACAGAAGGTGGTATCACCGTTGCGTCGGTGTTGTCTGGCAACCGCAACTTTGAAGGCCGTATACACCCGCTGGTTCAAACCAACTGGCTGGCGTCGCCGCCACTGGTTGTGGCTTATGCACTTGCCGGTAACGTTCGGCTTAACCTGGCAGAAGATCCACTGGGCAAGGACCAGGATGGTAATCCGGTGTACCTGAAAGACCTGTGGCCAAGCCAGCAGGAAGTTGCTGAGGCTGTGGAGAAAGTCAAAACTGACATGTTCCGGACCGAGTACGCGGCGGTATTCGATGGCGATGCTACCTGGCAGGCCATAGATGTGCCTGAAACCAAGGTGTACAAGTGGTCAGAAGATTCTACCTACATCCAGCACCCGCCCTTCTTTGAAGGTATGGGCCCGGAGCCAGATCCGATTGAGGATATATCCAACGCAAATATTTTGGCACTGCTGGGGGATTCGGTGACAACGGATCACATCTCGCCGGCCGGCTCATTCAGCGCCGATAGCCCGGCAGGCAGATACCTACAGGAGCGCGGTGTTGAGCCGGGCAACTTCAACTCTTATGGTTCCCGTCGGGGTAACCATGAGGTGATGATGCGGGGCACCTTTGCCAACGTACGTATTCGTAACGAAATGCTGGATGGCGTTGAGGGCGGTTTCACCAAGTTCGTGCCCACCGGGGAGCAGATGGCGGTCTATGATGCGGCCATGAAGTACCAGGAGCAGGGCACACCCTTGGTTGTGATTGCTGGCAAGGAATACGGAACCGGCTCTAGCCGCGACTGGGCAGCCAAAGGCACTCGCCTGCTTGGAGTCCGTGCGGTGGTGGCAGAATCCTATGAGCGAATTCATCGCTCCAACCTCATCGGCATGGGTGTGATGCCCCTGCAGTTCCCGGAAGGTACGGATCGAAAGAGTCTGAAACTGACAGGAGAAGAAACCATCAGTATCAGTGGGTTGTCCGGAGATATAACACCGGGCCAAACCCTGACCATGACGGTCACCTATAAGGACGGCTCAACCGCGACTTGCGATTTGAAATCGCGGATTGATACTGCAAACGAAGCTGTTTACTTCCATCACGGCGGCATTTTGCACTATGTGGTGCGTGAAATGCTCAAATCTGCCTGAACCAGCTGATTAACGGGTTCAGACTTGAAACCGGCAACCCATTCGGGCTGCCGGTTTTTTTTATGGTTTACCAATAACCGCCACAGGCAGACGTATCCAGAAGGTTGCGCCCTGGCCAGGCAAAGACTCAAAGCCGACATCTCCACTCATGGCATTTATCAGTTCGCGAGTTATCGCAAGCCCAAGGCCTGTGCCACCCCGGCTACGGGTGTCGGAACTGTCGGCCTGGGCAAAGCGCTGGAAAATTGCGCTTCTAAAGGCTTCCGGAACACCTTCTCCACTGTCTTGCACGGAAATAGTAACCGTTTGAGCCCCCTCCAGGATCTGCTGTTGCGCCGACACGCTAACGCGACCTCTCTCAGGGGAGAATTTTACGGCATTGGATATCAGGTTGTTAAAGCTTTGCAGCAGGCGCTGGCCGTCTACAAATATGTCAACGGCGGGTATGTCTGAAGCTAGGTGAATGGTAACTTCCCGCTGCGCACCATAGGCCCGGTTTTCACTCACGGCCTGCTCGAGTAACGGCAGTAGAGGCTGGTGTTGCATGCTGATGGTCAGCTTTCCGGTTACCAGTTTTTCGATATCAAGAAGGTCGTCGATCAACCTGGCCAGCTGCTTGGCATTGCGCTCGGCAATGGCCATCATATCTTGTGCTTTCTGAGGTAGTGTGCCGGCTGCCCCCCCGGCCAGAAGCCCGATAGCCCCTGTAATTGAGGTGAGTGGCGTGCGCAGCTCATGGCTCACGGTCGATACAAACTGGTTCTTCATGCGCTCGATCTTTTTACGCTCCGAAATATCCTCCAGTAGAACCCAGAGCAGCTTTCGGCCGGCAGAATCGAGTATTAACATGGCGTGCACGATGGCCGGATAGCTGTTGCCGTAGCGGTCCACAATTTCTTGTTCGATGGGCCCGAAATAGCCAGAATGCTGCAGCTGTTCCAGAACCTCTGCTTGCATGGATACATGGTTGGGGGAAAGCAGCTGGCGGTAGCAAAGCTCCAGGAATTCTTCCTTGCGATAGCCGGTCGACTTGAGCATCGAGGCGTTCACATTGATGATTTCACCGGTGCGGTAGTCCGCCAGAATGATGCCGCTGGGTGCCAGTTCAAACAGCCGCCGAAGCTGCTGCTCGCTTTCCTCGATCCCCAGAAGCGCCCGCTTTTTATCGTCTATGTCTTCCAGGTAACCGTGCCAGATGATGCTGCCATCAGAGAGCTTTTGAGGTGTGGAGTGGCCTTCAATCCAGCGTACTTTGCCCTCTGGATGGCGGATGCGGAACTGGATAGACCATGTGCACAGCTGTTGCGATGACTCTTTGATACTGCCCACTACCGCAGCGTAGTCCTCAGGATCTATCATTGTGAAAAGTGCTGCGGCATCATTCCGAGCCTGTGCCGGGGTGACGCCAAAGGTGCGCTCTATACCTTTGCTGCTGAAAGGAAAGGTCATGCGCCCATCCGGGAAGAGCCGGAACTGGTAGAGGCCGCCGGGCACCAGATCCGCAAGCTGTTTGAGCATGATCAGGGATTCATTCTGCTTTTGCAGTTCCTGTTCCCGATAGTGAACAGCCAACTCCTGGGCGCTGATCTGTTCTTCTACGCAGTCGGCAATATCTCGTAGGCACTGGAGATCTTCTTTGTTCAGTTTTCTGGGCACCCTGTCGATAACGCACAGGGTGCCCAGGGCGTGGCCATCGGAGCTGAGCAGCGGCGTGCCGGCATAGAAACGAATCTTCGGCGCGCCGGTTACCAAAGGGTTATCGCGGAAGCGTTCATCGGCACAGGCATCCTCTACCAGCAGCGGCTGATCGGTCAGAATGGCGTGTCCGCAAAAGGAAATGCATCGCGGGGTTTCGCTGACGTCCAGCCCGACAATGGATTTAAACCACTGCCGGTCACGGTCAATCAGGGAAATCAGGGCAATGGGGGCATCCAAAAGCCGGGCGGCCATGCGGGTGAGGCGGTCAAACCGGGCTTCCGGAGGAGTGTCAAGAATCCGAAGTTGATCCAGAGCGGCTTGCCGGTCGCTCTCGTTGGCAGGCACCTCGGGCTCTTTCATGATGTTGTGCCCTCTGATAAGACGTTGCTGTCCAAGGGTAGTTCAACCCAAAAGTGGGCGCCATTATTGTTGTAGTAGCCGACAGAGCCGTTCAGAAGGTCTGCAATCTGCCGGTTGATCGCCAAGCCCAGTCCAGTGCCATTCGTTGCGCGGGTTGTGCCAACCTCTGCCTGGGAAAAGCGACTGAATATCTGGGATTTAAATGTCTCAGGAACGCCTTTACCCTGGTCACTCACAGTAATTCGCAGTGTGGTCTGATCCGTTTTCTCGGCATGGAGCGTGACCAGGCCACCTTTTGGTGAAAACTTGATGGCATTGCTCACGAAGTTATCCAGAATCTGCCGCAATCTGTGGCCGTCGGTGTGCAGGGGTATCTCGGGGATGTCTGGAGTGGCCAGGCTGACGCCGAGCTCCCGGGCCATGGTTTCGTTTCCACAGACAGTTTCCGTCAGCAGCTTTGACAGGTCTTCAGGCTGAAAACTCACCCGCATCTTGCCGCTGGACAGCTTGTTGAAATCGAGCATGTCGCCGATGAGTAATTGCAGGCGATCGCCGTTACGCAGTGCCAGCGACACCATTTCTTTGGCGCGCACCGGTAATTCGCCTGCTGTGCCGGATTGGAGCAGGCGCATGGCGCCATTTAATGAGGTCAAGGGTGTTCGCAGCTCATGGCTGACATTAGCAACAAAGTTGTCCTTGAGTCGGTTGTTGGCATCCCGCCCATCCATAAGCTGGTTAAACGCCTGCGCCAGATCCCTCACCTCTGGAGCGCCTAGTTCTTCGAGGCGCCGGGAAGATTCCGGTTTCTGGATCATTGAGCGGATACGACGGGTCATCTGGGTGAGAGACGCGGTTGTTGAGCGAAGCGCCATGTAGGTCATCAGTAATATGCCGAAGGTGACTCCAATACTGATCAGAAAGAATCGGCTGAAGGCCTGCTTTGCGGGAGCAGTCGCAAGGGATTTTGGAACCGCACGGATAAACAGCCACCCAAGGCGGTGCAGGTGGTTGGTTGCATAGATCAGCGTTTCGCCTGTGTTTGTCTCAACCTCGCCAAAACGGACACCGGAAAGTGCCGCATCTATCAGCAAGTTGTCCCCGGGGCCTGGAAGATCCTCAATGGCTTTGCCGGTAGGGGCGCCTTCTATGAACAGGAAGTTATCAGAGTCTACCACCAGGAAAATTGCATCTTCACTGGCACTATCCCGCACACTTTCAGGAATCAAAAGCGACTGGTGCATTCTCAAAGTGCCGGAGAGGAATCCCAGAAGCTCTCCGTTGTCGCCTTTAATGGGAGCAATAAATACCATTAAGGGTACACCTGTTGCCCGGCCGATCAGGGGGCGGCTGATAACAGGCCGTTGAGTGTTGATGGCCTCTTGCCAGTGGGGGCGGTCGGCGTAATGGGTGCCCAACCTGCCCGGTGAGAAGATGTTTTCAGCAATCAGTACGGCTTCTGGTGTCAAAACGGTCAGGCTGTGGGGGAACAGCTCTTCCAGGTTGCTCTGTTTTTTCAGTAAATTCGTAAGCCTTTCCGGGGAAAGCAGTTGGCCGTCGGTGCTTAGAATCGATGCAAATTGAGACAGCACATTGGTGCGGAACTCCAGATCCTGGCTAACCAGGTTGGATGTGTGAGCTGTTTCGTTCTCCTGTTGCGCCAACAGATTTGTTGAAAAGTCTTCGAGCAGTGCACTGTAAGCGGCATATATAACAGCGCTAACGGTGGCAAGGCTGCCAATCAGGATGATGATGGCCAGGCGGGTGCCCAGAGATAAATGATTCAATGCATGCTCCTGTCTGGCAATTTGCGTTAAAACTTGCTTTGATTGAACCGTAATTCAAACTGAATTCACAGCGTTTACGCGCGTTAATTAACAAGAGCCCTTATGCCCGAATGCCCTTCGTCCGAGGTGCGGAAAAAACTGGAGATTCTTCGTAATCGTTTTCAGGATAAAACGATAGGTGACATCGAAGGTTTGGTCGCCAGCATCTTCAGCGCATCCATGCGCCCGGAAGCCGTTAGCGAGCTGGTTGCTGCTTATCAGCTGTTGCACAGGCTTGCGGGGTCCGCTGGCACCTTGGGTTTTACACAGCTGGGGGAGCAGGCCCGAAAACTTGAGCTGGCTATCAAGCCTTTGGCAGATCAGGTTACGGAAGGGGCTGAGCGTGAGTATGTTCAGCAGCAGTTAAAGCAGCTGCTGGCAAGTGGTTTTGAAAAGGATCTGTTGGGTCTTGGCAGCCTCTTGGGTGTGGCTGACCCGGTATCAACCGGGTGGCACAAGCCGTTGCCGGTGGAGTCTGTTAACCGGTTTGTATTGTTGATTCTGGATCCGGATCACCAGTACCGAGATTTGTTGGCACAAGGTTTGGCGCTCTATGGGTACGAGGTTCGCAGCCTGAGTAGTGCAGAGCAGTGGCCAAGCAGCATGGGTGATGTTGATCTGGTTATGATTCGCGACACATTGTTGCAGGACGAGAGCGCCAGCTGGCTGGCGAGACTGCACAAGCTACCTGTGATTTGTTTCAGTGAGGCGCACGACTTTGCCACCCGCTACAGGCTGGCGCGTTTGAATGTCGATGCCTGTGTTGACGGGCTTCTCGATATACCATCGCTTGCCGATCTTGTAGAGCAGCTTCTGGCAGAAGGCCTTGCAACGCTCAGCGGCAAAGTGATGATTGTTGACGACGACAAGGAGCTGCTTGAGCACTATCGCGTTGTCTTGACCAGCGGTGGCATGCAAGTACGCGCATTTGATGACCCCTCACGGATGTTATCGGAGTTGGCGGAGTTCAGGCCCGATATACTGCTCATGGATGTGCAGATGGGGCAGTACGAGGGCCCTGTTTTGGCCCGAATGCTCCGGTTTCAGGCCGAGTGGCTAAGCCTGCCCATTATTTTCTTTTCGTCTGAAGCAGATCGCGATCTTCAGCTCGACGTCCTGGCTCGTGGTGGTGATGATTTTGTTACCAAGCCTGTTTCCGACGAGTACTTGCTACGCACCGTGAGAATCCGCTGTTTCCGTGCCCGGCAGCTCGACAAGCTGGTTTCGTTGGACAGTCTCACGGGCTTGTTGAAACATGCGCTGGCCAAAACAGAGCTTAATCGTGAGCATGCGCGTGCGGCACGCAGCGGGCATAGTTCAATTGTCGCCATGCTGGATCTGGATCACTTCAAGAGGGTGAACGATTCATACGGTCATGGCGTTGGCGATATGGTGATCAAGGCTTTATCCAACTTGTTGCGCCACCGGTTGCGGTCTACGGATATTATCGGTCGCTACGGGGGGGAGGAATTCCTTGTTGTGTTACCAGAGTGCACTCTGGAGAAGGCAGTCAAGGTGCTTGAAGCGCTGAATCAGGACTTCGCCCAGCTGGTGTTCAATGGTGGTAGTGAGGAGTTCGCAGTGACCTTCAGTGCCGGGGTTGCCTCACTGAACATCTATGAGACAGGAGAGCAGGCTATAGACGCCGCCGACCGGGCTCTTTATCAGCGCAAGCGCGCAGGGCGCAATGGCGTTACTGTCGCTGATGAAAACCACTCATGATTTTGGATGACAAGCAGAGAACGTCGCGATGCATGTGTTGATTCTCGAAGACGATGAACTGGTTGGCGACCTTCTTGAAACCGTTGTAGCCGGAGCTTACCCGGGAGCCACTATCCGGTTTTGCACACAAGTGCAGTCGGCAATCAGCATCTGGCAGGAAAAAACGGCGGATCTGGTTATTGCTGACTGGAATCTGCCAGACGGTTCCGGGCTTGAATTGATTCGCGCGGTACGTCAAACCAGCCAGGATATCCCAGTGCTGATGATCAGCGGTCGCGCGGATCGTGACTCTATCCTGGCAGCAGCCCATCTGGGCATTAATGGCTACGTGAGCAAACCCTTTCAGGTGGATATGTTGCACAAGAGGCTGTTGGAACTTGTGCCAGCGCCTATCGATCTTGATCGTGCCGTCAGCACACTGGAAGAGAAAATGGAGGCAGCCTGCAACTCCGCAATCCAGTTGCCGGGTCAGATAGACACCGCCGCCTTGCTGGTTCTTATTGAAAAACGGGATGAGCTGGATGCCGTCGCGCTGGCAGAGCAGTGGAAAGCGGATGCAGCCTTAAGTGCAAAGATGCTGGATGTGGCAAACAGCGCGTCTTTTCGTCGTTCCGGCACATCGGTAAAAACTCTCAGAGAGGCTATCAGTACCATTGGAACTGCAATGGCACTGAATCAGGCGCTGGCATTATCCCTGGATATCGCGGGTAAGCTTTCCTGCCATCGGTTGGCGGAGAGAGCGCGGCTGGAACAGGAGCAGGCGTTGCGGGTGGCAGAGGTGGCCAGTGGGTTGGCCCGGAGGGTTGGGGATGGTCCTGCACCCTATTACACCGCTGGCTTGCTGAGTCGTGCAGGGGAGTTGGCAGCCTTGAAGGTACTACAAAACCAGTGTGACGATAGTGGAGAGCAACCAGAGATTGAACAGGTTGACTCCGCTATTGCTTATTGGGCGGAGAAGCTGGGCAATCGAATCAAAGTCCAGTGGCGCTTGCCGCTGGATCTCAGGGAGTTGATCGGAGCTGTTTATTTTGTGAGCAGAGGCAATGTCAGTAAATCGAAGTTAGTGATGCGAGCCGCGGCCCTGCTGGCGGCTGGTCAAGCAGATGATCCTGAGTGTCTCACGCTGTTGAGACGACTCGGGATTGAGCACAAGGAGGAAAGCCGCGATGCCACCTGAGAATCTGAAACGAATCCTGATGGTTGAGGATGAGCCGGATATCCGAACGGTTGCGGAGCTGGCTTTGGAGGCCATTGGCGGGTATGAACTCACGGCTTGTGAATCCGGGCAGCAGGCGCTGGAGCAGATCGGGGAGTGTAGGCCCCAATTGATTGTTCTTGACGTGATGATGCCGGGGATGGATGGCCCGGCAACCTTGAAGGCTATACGCAGCCTGCCGGATTACGCCAACACGCCGGCGGTTTTTATGACGGCCAAGGTTCAAAGTGACGAGGTGCAAGGTTACCTGGAACTGGGTGCTGCCGGTGTTATTCCCAAACCATTCGATCCGCTTACCCTGGCAGATCAGATAAGGGATATCTGGAACGAGGCCTGTGCAATCGGTTAAGCTCGTTCCGGTTAAGCTCTTGTTGGTTAATACAGTCGCTACTGCAAAAGGTTGTTATGTCGTCCTCCCGAAACAACGATGAAACCAAAGCCAAGCTCAATCTGGAAACCTCCCGAATCCGCTGGCATGAGCTGCAAACCTACTACGCCCGAGGGCAGGTTGTGCGTGTTGGCAAAGCGCTGGATTTGTTGGATGTGGCCTGCGAACTCACCGCGGATAACCGCGCTCTGTTCGAGCAATGGCTGGCAACAGGCGATGTAGGGGATGTGTCTCCTGATCTTGCTCGTGCCTGGTACGACCGTAATGCAGAGCTCTGGGCAGTGGTTGTGGCACCCTGGGTGCTGGTTCAGGATCGCGCTGAGCCTTCTGACGCTACGGTGCATTAATGCTTACAGGTGCCCTGCTGATTCTTGCGCCATTGTTTTTTGGCTTTGCCCTGTCCCTCGAAAACCGCCGTCTGATGACCGTAATTCATTACACGGTGGAAGCTCTGGTGTACTTCATTTTGGCTCTGCTGGGGCTGGGGCTTGGCCAGATGGAAGGGTTAACGAGCCAACTAGGCACCATGGCTAGCCAAGTGTCGGCCTTGGTGTTGTTGTTGTTTGTGGCCAACATGGCAGGCCTGTGGCTGTTCCACCGTTGGCGGCCCATGGTGCCAGAGCATCGGGAGGAGCCTGCCGGTAGCACGGGCTATGTGAGGCTGTTTATGGCCGCACTCAAGCCATTGATGGCGGTTTTGGCGGGGTTGTTGGCAGGTTATTTTCTTTTGCCACCACTGCCGCAAGCGGAACAACTGGCTACCTGGTCGCTGATGCTCTTGCTGTTTTTAATTGGCCTTCAGCTGCGCAATGCAGGGCTCTCGTTGCGCAAGCTCCTTATGAACACCCAGGGGCTGGGGATCGCCCTGATGCTTGTGGTGAGTTCTCTGCTGGCGGGTGTCGTGTTGATACCCGTATTGGGGTTGCCATGGCACGATGTGCTGGCACTGGCCTCGGGGTTTGGCTGGTATTCGCTCTCGGGCATTGTGATTGGTGACGCGCTGGGGCCGGCCTGGGGCGGTGTGGCATTCATGAACGATGTGCTGCGGGAAATTATTGCCCTGGCGATCATCCCTCTGGTGATTGGCAGCCGGCCTGCCATGGCTATCGGCTATGGCGGAGCCACGTCTATGGATTTCACCTTGCCGGTCATCCGCAGTAACGGTGGGCTGAGCTGTGTGCCTGTGGCCATTGCCTCAGGTTTTTTGCTGTCGTTTCTATCGCCGGTTTTTATGGGTGTCTTTCTGTCTTTTGGCTAGGGGGAAGAAGGCTGCAATGGCTCAGCTGAGAAACTGCCGGACATCAATTGTGTACTGCTCAGGGTCAACGGCGCGGCTTGTGGAGTACTTCATCGGGAGTGAGGACTTTACCAAGATCGTGGAGCAGGGCGCCCATAACAATCTGATGCATCACATCGGCGGAAAGTGCTCGGTATTGTCCGAATATAGTCATGAGTACGCTCAGATTAACTGAGTGCTCAAGCAGGTAGTTGTCTTTTTCGCGAATACGCCCCAGACAGCCCAGTGCGTTGGCGTTTGGGGTTACAGAGTTTTGAAGTTCGCCAGCTAGCTTGTGGATGGGAGCGACATCGACAGGCGTGCCCATTTGCACGTCGATATAAACAAACTGCACGCCCATCTTGCGGATTTTTTCGATGGTTTCATCGCGCTTGATCACGCCCCGCCTGCGTTGCGTGTTGTGGGGAATCCAATCGTTGTTCAGGTCGGTAATGTACATGCCGACCTTCAACGCGGAGACGGGGATGCGCTTTATCATGGCTTCGGGAAAAACGTTCTCAGGCTGTTCTGGTAAGTCTGGATAATCACGTCTTCCAAAGGAAGGTCTTTCACTTCGGCAATTTTTTCAGCAATGAACGGCAGGTAAAAAGGCGCATTCTCGCGCCCACGATAGGGCACTGGCGTGAGGAACGGCGCGTCGGTTTCCAGCAGTATCTGGCTGATGGGCGTCATACGAACTATGTCCCGCACGTTTTCTGCCTTGTTGAAGGTGGTTATTCCATTAAAGCCCAGATTCCAGCCCTGATCCAGCGCGTAGCGGGCAAGGCCCGGGCCGGAGGTGAAGCTGTGAATCACGCCACGCCGCTTGAGTGTCTGTTCAAATTCTTTGAGTATAGTGATTGTATCCTCATCTGCATCACGGCTATGGATAACTACCGGACGGTCACTGTCGCAGGCAATCTGGAGTTGTCGCCGGAATACGTCCCTCTGAACAGCACGATCGGCGTTGTCGTAAAAATAATCCAGCCCGATCTCACCAACCGCAACGATCTTGTCGTCCTGAGCATGGGTGCGAATTTCTTTCTCTACGGCATCGCTGTAGCTCTCCGCCTCATGGGGGTGGATGCCCTGGGTGCCATAAAGCCACGGCGCTGTGGTGCTGAGTTCACGCACTGTCGCCAGGTTGCCCGGTGCCACAGCGATGGTAATCACCTTCTCGATGTTCACCCGCCGCGTTTCCTCCAGGATTTCCTCCAGGGGGCGATCCTTGAGGTAATCCAGGTGACAGTGGGTTTCAATAATCGGATGGTCGAATACGGGAATCTCGCGACGTTTTTTACTCATGGGCAGGTGCTAGGCTCCAATACAGGCAGTTGGTTCAACTGCTATTCTGGTGTTCGAAGCGTTCAAGTTTATCAGCTGCCCGTATATTGGCCTACATCGGCTCGTAGGGGCTTTCCTTGATGGATCTTATTGCTCGGGTTTGAAACAGGTGGAGATGCAGATGCACGTTGTTGTGATTGGTGGTGGCGTTGTGGGTGTAACCACAGCTTGGGAGCTTTGCCGTCGCGGACATCAGGTGACGGTACTTGAACGCCATGGTGTGGCTGGAGATGAAACCAGTAAGGGCAATGCGGCCCAGCGTTCTTATGGCGTGGTGTATCCCTGGGCCGACCCCAGCATGGTGTTCAAGGCGCTGCCCTGGCTTGTGAAACAGGACGGCCCACTGAAGCTTAAGGTGCCACCGTCCTTAGCGGCTATACAGTTCATGTTTTCAACGTTGCGCTACGCCTGGTCGCCCGGCCTGTTTGGTTTGAACAAGCGTGCCATGATGCGCCTTGGTGCTCACTCCCGTGAGCGATATCTGAAACTGGAAGATGAACTGAACCTCAAGTTTGATGGCGCCCATAAGGGATTGCTGCATTTAGCCAGCACCCCGGAAGAGCTGGAAGTGCACCGCGGTACACATCGAATTCTGAAAGAAATGGGTGTAGCGTCCCGATTGCTGACACCGGAGCAGGTCTATGAAGCGGAGCCAGGAATGGCGAGAACCGGGCCATTGTATGGCGCACTCAGCTACGACACCGATGGAACGGGCGATTGCCACTTGTTTACAAGGGAGCTTGCCAAGGCCTGTGAAGAAAAAGGCGTCAAGTTTCGCTACAACGTTCAGGTGGAGCAGCTAACCGCGAGCAGCCAGAATGTTGAAATGGTGGTTCTTCGTAATGAGCGTGGACAAACAGAGGCCTTGGCTGCGGATGCCTTTGTGGTCAGCGCGGGTTGTTGGTCCCCTGAGTTGGTGCGGCCTCTGGGGCTGAAGCTGCCTATATACCCAATCAAGGGCTACAGCATTACGGTGCCCTTGAAAGACCCGGCCAAAGCGCCAGCTACCACCATCCATGATGACAACTACAAAGTTGTGTCTACACGTTTGGGGGATCGATTGCGTGCAACCGGCTTTGTTGAGCTGGCTGGTTTCAATCGGGACATCCCGGAAACGCGAATAGCGACCATTCGAAAATCGGTTGAATCCCGTTATCCCGGCTGTGCAGATCTGGATCTGGCAGAAACCTGGACAGGATTTCGCCCTATGACCCCCGATGGCCCAGCCATTATTGGCCGCGGCCCGCGCCGGAACCTGTACCTGAACACCGGGCACGGTACCTTCGGTTGGACGTTGGCGGCGGCCAGTGCGGATGTGATTGCACAGGTGATTGACGGCGAAGAACCGGCGGTTTGCCTGGATGCGTTTCGCCCGGGGCGTTATCAGGAGTGACTGCTCGACCGGCCACCGAGAGCTTTTTTTCTCGGTGGCAAACCCTTAATGATTGGCTGATAAAGCACCGTTCCATTTGGCAGCCAGCCCCGTTTACGGAACTACAACCAGCCTGGGTTGAAGAATATCCCGGGCTGGCTCAGATGATGGCTGGGTTCACCGATGACGAGTGCGCTGAGTTGGCTGAGGCGCCTGAAAGGCTGGCAAAGATCGCTGCCCGGCATTTATCGGATCTGGCTCTGTATGGGCATCTGACAGATTTTCCAGACTTGGCGCCCGATCCTTCGGATATTTTGGCGGCAACGCTGCCCGAAATCAGGGCAACCGATATGCCTGGGCGCAAACGGGAGCAGACGGGTGCATTTGCCGCCGCGCTAAAGCCTCTGCAGCAACCGATTCTGGATTGGTGCTGTGGTAAGGGGCACCTAGCCCGAACCCTGGCTGCGCAGAGCCAAAACGACGTTGCCGGCTATGAATGGAACCCGAAGCTGGTAGCCGATGGTAACCGGCTCGCCAGACGTTTCGCAGATGCCGTCCAAATATCCTGCCAGGATGTGATGGCCCAGGACCTTCCGGTTCCCGCGCATGCTCACGGGGTCGCGCTTCATGCCTGTGGTGACTTGCACCGGCAACTACTGAAGCGGGGCGTTGCAGGTGCACTGCCACGACTGAGTGTGTCACCTTGTTGCTATCACAAAACTGTTGAGGGCATTTACAACGCTCTTTCAGAAGGCTCGGCTACCCATGAACCAAAGCTTTTGCTGGATCGCAGTGATCTGCGTCTGGCGGTAAGAGAAACGGTAACAGCTCCGGCCGGAGTCAGGGCGCAAACGAAAACGTTAAGTCAGTGGCGCTTGGGCTTTGACGGGCTGCAGCGGGCCCTGCGCGGGGTGAATCAGTATCTTTCCGCGCCTTCATACCCACCCAGGCTCATTAAAAATGGGTTCCCTGAGTTTTGCCATTGGGCTGCCAGTAAAAAACAGCTTTGTTTGCCAAATGACACGGATTTCGAGTTCTGGCTTTCCTATGGCGTGCAACGCCACCGGGACGTTCATCGCTATGAGCTACTCCGGCATCTTTTTCGCCGGCCTTTGGAGCTATGGATGGTTCTGGACTATGCGGTTTTTCTGGAGGAGCAGGGTTATCAGGTGCGGCTCGGTCATTTTTGTGAGCGATCTCTGACACCCAGGAATCTGCTGCTGGATGCCATCAAAAAAAAGGCGCCCTAGGGCGCCTTTGCTGTCTTCATTTGCCTGTGTTCAGACTATTGCCGAATTAACGACGAACCTGAATGCGCGCTTCTACCCGGCGGTTTTCAGCACGGCCAGCAGCGGTGGCGTTAGTGGCAACGGGTTCTTCTTCACCATAGCCCTTCGCACTCACTTTGGCCGGGTCAACTCCCAGAGGGCCAGTCAAGCGGCCTGCAACGGCTTCAGCGCGGCGCTGTGACAGGAACTGGTTGTAGCTTGCCTTACCGGTATTATCGGAGTGACCAGCGATTTCCACGGTGTTATCGGGATTTTCCTTCAGGAAGTCTGCAACACGACGGATCTCATCATCATAGGCATTGCCGATCACAGAACTGTTGGTCGGGAACTGAACCTCAATGGTAAAGGTCTCGATAGTTTCGGTTACACCTTCACAACCGGTTGCGTCCACGGTAGCGCCGGCAGACGTGTTGGGGCAGAGGTCCTGGCTGTTGACCACACCGTCGTTATCGCTATCCAGCTCGCAACCGCGGCTGTCTACCATGGCACCGCGTGGGGTGTCAGGGCAGGCATCCCGTGCGTCTGCTACGCCATCGCCATCTGCATCCAGCTCACAGCCAGTGCTGTCAACGGTTGCACCCGCTGGCGTGTTGGGGCACTGATCACGGGAATCGGGTACGCCGTCACCGTCTGAATCAGTTGTACGCTGGGGTGCGGGCGCAGGCGTGCTACCAGTTGTGCGGTTAAAGGCAAAGCTGACACCGAGAGAAACCTGGGTATCAAACGTGCTTTCGTCGATGCCGTGGAATTCACGCAGATCGCCACGCACAGATATGGAGTCTGATACGTTATAGCGGAAACCGGTACCCACGTTTACGCGGGTCTCATCATGGTCGGTGCCCGTTGTGCGATAGCTGATGGTATCACCCTTACCAAACTCGGCATGCCCGGCGCCCAGAGACACGTACGGGTTCCAGGCTTCATTTTGAGGTGCGAAATAGTAGATGCCGTCGATGCGAAGTTCTTCAAAATCTGAGGATCCGGCTACATATTTACGGTCTGCATCCGCGCGCGAATAGATTGCTTCAACGGCCCAGTTTGGTCTGAACCGGTATTCCAGTCCCGCACCAAATGTACCTGTCTCGCTCAGGTCACGGTCATCGTCAAAAAGTTGAAAGGCGGCAAACGGGTTGATGTAAACCGTCTCTGTGCGCTCAGCCAAGGCTGGGGCGGCAAAACTACTGGCGATGGCCGCCATTGCTATCGGGCGCATGATGTTCATGCAGAACCTCCTGTTCGATTGTTATTAAACATGCTGAGTAATCAAGATGCTCACTTATCGAAACAATTTAGGCTAAAGAAGTAGAAAAAACAAAGAATTGATGATTAAGATTACATTAGAAAACCCGCGTGGGAATATTTCGATGCACCGCGCTGTGCAGTGTTTCACGCGGGTGGCGCACTAAAGTAAAGATGCGCGCTTTTTTTACTGAAGTTCATCTTTTCACCGTCGCTGAAATGAACTTCAAAAGAACTTTCGTCTTCAGCAACGACGGTGCCTGTGCCGAAAATAGTATGAGTGAGACGCGACAGGTGCCATAGGGGGGAATTTAGGTGAGAGCTTCCGGCGGCACTATGCTGCGCGCTACCTTCTAGGCTGATGCCCTCCTGTGCAGCATAGCGCGAACTGACGGGTGTAAGCGGCGATTGCAACATCAATGAACCATCAGTTTCCGGTGTCCGTTCGTCGAGCCAATTCCCGAACTCCTTGGCCAAGTCAAAGCAGAATTCTTCAACGAACCGGCTAGGCCCCTGATCGCCATCCAGGTGGGGCTGCTTGCTCATCGGCCGGGTGATCAGATGCAATGATTGTCGGGTGCGGGTCATGGCAACGTACAACAGCCGCCGTTCGCTTTCGAGAATGGCCCGTGCATCGTCCTGTGGGCGCGGGCTGTGTGGCAGATATTTCTCCTGCAGACCAGGGATGATTACCCTCTGCCATTCCAGCCCCTTGGTGCGATGGATGGTGGAGAGCAAAACACCCCCGCCGGCCTGCTTCTCGCTGGCTTGTTGGCGCAGTGCTTTGAGATGTGCAAGAGCACCTTTTGCGTTTTCACCCAGGCCTTTCAGATACTCGCGGAAGCCGTGAATGGTATCAATGCGTTCCTCCGCGCTGTCATGGGTCAGCGCCAGGCTTCTAACACCGTCATACAGATCAGTGTGCTCCGCATAAACGGTAATCAACCCTGCTGCCGGGCCTGAATAACCGCGCAACTGTTCCAGAACCTCACCCAGCTTGCGCAGTTTGCGCGCCGCCATGGGCGCCAGAGCGCCAAAATCCAGTGCCAGCAAGCGTTCGTGCCAGCCACTGGCGAACCCTGCGAGAAAGCGTGCGAGTTGCTCCAGTTCCGGCTCTTTAAGGCCAACATGGGGAAAGCGGAGAAGTTGCCGGGCCAGTTCCAGGCGGTCTTCTTCTGGCAGTTTTTCCAGCGCACCGGAAACCACTTTCAGCAATGCTGTGATGGCCTGAACTTCCCGGCTGAACAGCGCCCCTTTGCCCGCATCGATGCGATAGGGAATCTGCTGTGCCAGCAACTTGAGCTCAATAGGCACGCTCTGGCTCCAGACCCGGAACAGAATTGCGGTATCGGCCAGTGCGTTCTCTGTTTCTTTGCCAAGTATCTGCAACACAGCATCTGCGTCACTCTCCACGCGGTGGAGGGCGATCTCGGTGGCCGGCGTGGAAGGGTGAGAGTGGCACAGCACATCCTTGCGCCCAGTGTTGTGGCAAATCAGGTGGTTGGCCAACAGAGCCACCCGGTGGCCGTAGCGGAAGGTGAAGCTGAGAGTTTGTTCCAGCGGGCTCTCAAACTCATCGCTGAAGCGCTTGAGGATGAACTCCGGCTTGGCACCCCGGAACTCATAAATGGTCTGGTCCGGATCCCCCACCACGGTTACCCTGGCCCGATCACCTGCCACATAACGCAGTAGCAGGTGCTGGATCTCGTTGGTGTCCTGATACTCGTCCACCAGAATCAGGTCCATCTTGTTGCCCACCAGCCGCTGTAAGGGCGGGTTCTGGTGTATGGCCATCACGGGTTCGTACAGCATATCGGCAAAACTGATCCGGCTTTGCCCTTTGCGCCATTGTTCGAAGCTGTGGAACAGATCAATCAGGTACCGGTGCTTTTCTGAGTAGCCCAGTTCTTCAAACACTATTTCGGCGGGCGACAGGGTGGTTTTCACCATGTCGATAAATCCGGTTGCGGTTTCTACAAAGTCTTTCTTGTTGCGCCGGATCTCGTCCGCCAAATCCTCCGGTGCCAGCCTCCGTATCAACAGCCAGACCTGAAAACTGATTTCCTGCTCGGTCAGAATTTTATCGGAGAACCCCGGCAGGTAGCCTTCCCGCACGAATCGTTTGTAAAGTCGCAGCCCCATGGCGTGATAGGTGCGTATCTCCGGCAGTGCTAACCCGCTTTGGTGGCAAATCTCCTGCAGCTTCCGTTCAAAATCCACACGGGCGCTGCGGTTGAACATAAGCACCAAAATGCGCGCGGGATCGTGCCCTTGTTGCAACAGATAGCGAATCCGCCAGGCCAGTGTGGAGGTTTTACCGCTGCCTGCCACGGCGGTAATCACCGAGTGCTCGTAGCCGGCGGTGATAATTGCCCGCTGTTCGTCGGTGAGAAAGTCAGGCAGATCAAGGGTAGGGGATTCGGGGGTCTTTGTTGGCATGGGTGCTATTGTACTGGCCAACTGGTAGTGGGGGTACCTGTGCCGCATAATTGCTGGCAATCTGGCGGTTTACCTTTTACGTCCCATCGTTCTAGTTGGGGGCGGAACAGAAGCAGTGGGGAACTCTTTCCAAAATACGCTGTGAATACGTCCGTGTACGCTCGGCTCCGCCATCCATGGCTCCGCACGATTTTGGAAAGAGTTCCCCACTGCTTCTTATCTCGACATTTTTAGGAGACGAATGTGCAAATTGAAAAATCGATAAATGTACTTGGAGAAAAGCTGGAAACCTGTAGCACGGATCCGGAAACCGGTTTTTACCGGGATGGCTGCTGCAACACAGGGCCGGATGATCATGGTTCTCACACCGTTTGCGTGGTGATGACGGATGAGTTTTTGGAGTTTTCCAAAGCCCGTGGGAATGATTTGAGCACGCCTGTACCGGCCTTCGGATTCCCGGGATTGAAAGCCGGAGACGGCTGGTGTCTCTGTGCGGCGCGTTGGCATGAAGCTTTTGAGGCGGGCAAAGCCCCTCGGGTTCGGTTGCGTGCCACGCATCAGGCGGCGTTGGCGCATTGCGATCTTGGTGATCTGAAATCTCATGGTATAGATCTCAGCTAATGATTCCCGAAACGGAAACTTTTTCGCCAGACCTCGACGCATGGTGTTCTCTTCAAGCCGAACTTGCGGCTGCAGGGCAGCGGCGGTTGGTGTTGGTGGAAGGTGCCCGTGATCTTGCCATGCAGTGGTTGCGGGCGCTGCTGCCAGCTTTGGAGCTGACAGGCGGGCTTTGGGTTGGCGCGGTTGAAGAGGCGCCGGATAGTCGTTTGACTGGCATTGTGTCGAGCAAGGCACGTCTTTGGCTGGGTCGGGAAACGTCGGTCATTGTGTGGGATGGCTGGCGGGGCAATCCGCCGGATGGGTTTGCGGCGCTTTCGGGCACGCTGAAGGCGGGTGGTTTGTTGTTCTGGTTGATGCCGTCGCTTGAGGAGTGGGGGCATTTTGCGGATCCGGATTATTCCCGAACGGGGCTGGATCACGATCAGCCGCATCCTTTTGCCAAGCGAATGGCGGGCATACTGGCGAAAGATTCGTCGGTGATTCGAGTGCAGCTCGGTTCGCCGAAGGCATTGGTCCTGCCAGAACTACCCGGAGTAACCTCTAAGTTCACTGTTGCCACAACACCGGATCAGCAAGCGTTGATTCGTAAGCTGGTGGCCTTCGGGCTTGGGCGCAGGCGGCGACCAATCGTGGTGACCGCCGATCGGGGGCGAGGCAAATCTGCGGCCTTGGGAATGGCTGCGGCACAACTGCTGCAACAGGGGCGTCGGAACATTCTGGTAACCGCTCCTTCAAGAGCTAATGTAGACACCCTGTTCAAACACGCCCGGGAAACCCTGGGCGCAAGTGTGTTGGAAGCAGGTAACGATCTGATTGAAACCATGACCGGCGCCCAGCTGCACTTTTTGCCGATCCGGGATTTGTTGCGGGAAAAGCCGGAGGCGGAGGTGGTGATGGTGGATGAAGCCGCCGCTATCCCTGTGCCTTTGTTAAAGCGGGTTCTTCTGGGCTGGCCTCGAGTGGCTTTTGCATCCTCTGTGCATGGCTATGAAGGTGCCGGGCGCGGGTTTGCCATCCGCTTTCGTCAGATTCTTGATGAGAAAACACCCCAGTGGCAGTCGCAAACGCTTTCTGAGCCAGTGCGCTGGGCAGACAGTGACCCACTGGAAGCTCTTATATCTGATCTTTTCTTGCTGGGTGCTGAATACCAACCGATTGAGGTACCGGATATAGCGGCGGGCGACGTTTTGATTGAGCCTTGGCAGCCTGACCAGGCGCCAGAGGCTGAGCTGGCAGAAGCATTTGGGTTGTTGGTGGACGCCCATTACCGCACAACACCTGCAGATCTCCGGCAATGGCTGGATGATCCTGCAGCCAGAAGTTGGCGAGCCACCGTGAATGGCAAGACTCTGGGCGTAGTTTGGGGGGCTGTGGAAGGTGGTTTGAGTAATGAACTGGCTGAGTTGGTTGCCAGCGGCAAACGCAGGGTGCGCGGGCATCTTCTGCCCCAATCTCTGGCCAGCCATAGTGGGTTCCCGGAAGCGGCCAGCCTACGAGGTCTGCGGATTATCCGCATAGCGGTATCTGCTCAGGCCCGGCGCGTAGGGCTTGGAAACCGGCTGGTTGCTGAGGCGGCCAAGAGTGCAGAGCTGGAAGGACTGGATTTTACGGGCACCAGTTTTGGAGGTAATTCCGATCTTTACACCTTTTGGGCTTCCTGCGGGCTGGAGTTTGTGCGCCTTGGGCTCCAGCAGGAGGCGACCAGCGGGGAGTATCCGGTGCAGATGCTTCAGGCTCACAGCGCAGGAGCTGTCACTTTGGTTTCGCAGGTGAGAGCGCGGCTGGCGCGACACTGGCTGGCGCTTGTGCCACTGAACTGGAAAGACCTGGAGCCGGAACTGCTGCTTGATGTAACGGCCGGCTTGCCATCAGAGTGCAGGCCAGATGTGGCCGATATACGGGACCTGCAAAATTTTTCTGAGGGCCACCGGGGCTTCCGGCTGATGCTTCCGGTATTACGGGAATTGAGCATGGTTGCCGGTGTCGCAAGCAGGCTACGAAGGCATAATGAGGCGAATTTGTGGTGTGGGGCAGTGCTTCAAGGTCTGGATTGGCCGGAGCTCCAGCGTGAAGGGTTATGTTCGGGGCAACGTGACGGTGAAGATCGTTTGCGTCAGGTTGCCCGTGAACTTCTGCAGAAGGGGCCAGAGTTGTGACCCGCTCGATTTAATTGTCAGGGCCACCTGCGCAAAATAGGCCACACTTACCTGATAGAGACTGCTCGTTATGGCCCAGGGAATCGGCTTCTCCAACCGCTCGCTCCTGCTATCTGTTCTTTTACTGGCGGCAAGCCTTGTGTCTGTGACGGGATGTGCGTCCCGAGAAACGCCTGCAAATCTGGATCGGCAGGCGGAAAATACGCTAGGGTCGGATCTCTATCGAGCAGCAGCAGAAGCGGATTTCGATGCAGTCAAAAAGCTGAAGGAGGCGGGTGCGCCGCTGAACACCTTGACCGGAAACGGCACACCGCTAATGGCGGCTGTACGAGGTAAGGCGGATCGTGTTGTGTGGTACCTGCTAAGCCAGGGCGCGAATCCCGATCTTGCCGAGAACGATCAAGTTACGCCGTTAATGGTTGCCGCGGAACAAGGTGATCGTCGGCTTACGCGCCTGCTGCTCTCTGCTGGCGCAAAGGTCAACGCGACCGACATGAAGGGCTTTACACCGGTTATACGCGCTGCGGAGACGGGGCAGCTTTCAGTCGTGAAAATTCTGCTAACAGCGGGCGCAAACGTTAATGTCAGTCAGGATGACCAATCACTGCTGATGAAAGTGGTTTCTACTGGCGACCTGCTGACCGCAGAAATGCTTCTTGCTGCAGGTGCTGATGTAAATTTTCGGGCAGAGAACGGCGAAACAGCGCTCGATGTGGCTCGCGCCAATCACCACCAGGACCTGGAAATGTTGCTGGTACAGGCCGGCGCTAGCCTATAAAGCCCTCGGGCTTGGCGCCTGTTATTCAAGATTCATTGGGTCGGTTTGATCGTCCCAGACAGGCACAAAGTGCGCATCAACAACTGCATCAGGCACGTCACGGATGCGGGCGAACGACCATTCCGGGCTTTGGTCCCGATCAATCAGTCGGGCCCTGATCCCTTCTTCCAGATCGGGCCGGCGCACGCACTCCCAGGCCATGGCCAGCTCCATTCGGAATACGTCTTTCAATGACATTTGCTGGGCTTTTTGGAGCTGGTTCCAGATTAGCCAAGCCGATACGGGGCAGCCACCTTTGAGAGTTTTAACACTGGCCTGCCACCATTCAGAGTCGATACGGGCTGCCAGCAGTTGGTCGATGATTTCGGGCAAACTGGAGCCGGCACACAGCCTCGCAATATCACGCTCGTGCTGCTCCAGTTGGCTGGCGGGGAGTGCCGGGTAGTCCAGTGTTTCAGCCTGGCTTAGCAAACGAAACAGGCGGCTGTCATCAGCAGCTCTGTTGCCACTCCAGCGTTCTGCCTGCAAGTTTGATAGCAGCTCCTGATGGTTGGTGTTTGGTAAGGCCATATCTGCCAGCCCGACGCGCAGGGCGTCGCTTACATTCAGGTGGGCACCGGTCAGGCCCATAAATAACCCGAGACGGCCGGGCAAGCGATTGAGAAACCAGCCGGCACCGACGCCCGGAAACAGCCCAATAGACATGGCTGGCGTGGCGAGTGAAGCGTCGGGCGTAAGCAGTCGGTACCGGCAAGCGGAAAACAGGCCGAGCCCACTGCCCATAATGGGACCATGCCCGAGCGCAACGACCGGCTTGGGGAATCTGCGCAGGGCATAAATCAGTTCATATTCGTGCCTCAAGATGCTGAAAGCAGCTTCTTTGTTTTTTGGTTCCGTTACCGATTGATAAAGCCCCCGCAGGTCGCTGCCAGAGCTGAATCCGGTTTTGCCAGCGCCGCGTATCAATACAACACAGATGCGTTCATCAGTCGCCCAGCGCTCAAGGCAATCACCCAGCTGGGCGATCATCACTTCGGATAGAGCGTTCAGCGTTGCGGGGGAGTTCAGGGTCAGTAAGCCGATATGACCTTCGCGACAAGGGAGTTCTTGAACCTCTACTGACATTAATTGTGTCTCCGGACGGTAAAGCATTTTCTGGCAAGGGAATTTGGTCGTATTACTGCTATAACTGGATATATATCAAGGACGGCGAGCCCTGAACGTTACGCATTGATCTATGGCATTTGCGGCATCTTATGTCTGTGCTATAACTCCTCGCCAGTTCTCTGATAGGTTTAGAATACCTAGAAGCAATACTTAAAACGATGATGAGAGGTTAATCATAATGAAACTTAAACACTATGCTGTCGCAGGTCTTTTCGCACTAAGTGCTGCTGTACCAGCAGTATCTTCCGCGGCTGGTGATGTGGCTGCAGGTAAGGCAAAAGCAGCAGTTTGTGCAGCTTGTCATGGCCAGAATGGAATCGCCCAGATTCCAATGTATCCGAACCTGGCGGGCCAGCACGAGCAGTACCTGGTATCGTCCTTGAAAGCATACAAGGATAAGCAGCGCAATGGCGGAATGGCTGCGATCATGCAAGGCCAGGCAGCTGCCCTCAGTGACGCAGATATTGCTAACCTGGCAGCGTACTATGCCAGCCTGCCGGCTGGCGGCAAGTAAGCGCTATGATGTCAATACAGCAGCTCAGGCTGCTGTATTGACGATTCGGTAGCTTGGGCGATAAGTCGAAGACCCGGGCAGCTTCATACGGTTGTTCGCAACAAACTGTTCCAGCATAGCTTCAAGAGGCTCGATCAAAGAAGGATCCCCAGTGATCTCAAAAGGCCCCTTCTCCTGCACCTTTCGTATACCCCCATCCTTTACGTTTCCTGCCACTATGCCACTGAATGCCTTTCTCAGATTGGCAGCGATCAGATGCACCGGCTGATCACGATGTAGTTCCAAGGCCAGCATGTTTTCGTGATCTGGTTCGAAGGGCAGCTGGAATACCGGATCGATCTTCAGCATCCAGTTGAAATAATACGCATCCTGCATGGCACGACGGAAAGTTTCGACGTCTTTGATACCCTTTTTCATGGTTTGCGCCACTCGCACGGGGTCATCGATAATAATTTCGTACTTGCTGGCGGCTTCATCCCCGAGGGCGGTGCGGATGAACTTGTCGATCATCTCGAAGTACTCGGCATTTTCCTTTCTGCCAGTGAAAATCACCGGGAAGGGTAGGTCTGTGTTGTCCGGATGCAGAAGAATGCCCAGCAAGTAGAGAATTTCCTCTGCGGTGCCCACGCCACCAGGGAAAACAATAACGCCGTGCCCGCAGCGCACAAAGGCTTCCAGGCGTTTTTCGATATCCGGCATGATAATCAGTTCATTAACGATGGGGTTGGGCGCTTCTGCACCAATGATGCCCGGCTCGGTAATGCCAATATACCGACCGTTTTTAACCCGCTGTTTTGCGTGGCCAATGGTCGCCCCTTTCATGGGGCCCTTCATGGCCCCGGGGCCGCACCCGGTGCATATGCTCAGTTCTCGCAGGCCAAGCTGATGGCCTACTTCCTTGCTGTACTGGTATTCCTCATGGCTGATAGAGTGCCCGCCCCAACATACAACCAGATCGGGCTGGCGGCCGGTTTTCAGGGCCCGGGCATTACGCAGTATATGGAAAACCATGTTGGTCAGGTCTTCAGGCCCATTACCTTTCAGAATCCCCGCAAACTTGGGTGTGGAATGGGTGTAAACAATATCTCGCAGAACCGAGAACAGGTGCTCCCGAATGGCCAGGAGCATTTCGTCATCCACAAACGCGTGCGCCGGGGCATTAATCAGTTCCAGCTTAAGGCCTCGGGGCTGTGGAATCAGTCGTATATCAAAATCCGCATAGGTCTCCATCAAGTCCAGACAGTCATCTGTAACCGCGCCCGTATTCAGCACGGCCAGAGCGCATTGTCTGAACAGCTGGTAAAGGCCGCCCACGCTTTTGTCTTTGAGCAGATTGACTTCGTGGTTAGACAGTATCTCCAGACTGCCCTCTGGGGATACGAGAGCATTGATGGTGGGTGCGGTCATGAATGGAAAAGCTCCTGAGTGTTGCGGTAATACCCGATTTTGAGGCATAACGCCAAAGCGTTACACTATGCGCTCTTCTGATCATACACCATTCGACAAAACGCCCATTTATGAAACTTCTTATCCGTCCTGCCTCTGAGATTGCTATCAAGAGCAAGCCTGTTCGTCGTCGCCAGATGCGTCAGCTGCGCCAGAACATCCGTAGAATTCTGACCCGGCTTGATGAGAGTATTTTAGTTGAAGGCAGCTGGGACCGAGTGGATGTTGATGTGCCCGAGGGCCGAGGCCTGGAGGGAGTGGCTGTGGATGAGCTTATGCGCATCCCTGGTATTTCCACCATTCAGGAAATAGCCGCCTTCCCGCTTGTCAGTCTCGAGGATATTGCAGAAAAAGCAGTGGCAGCTTTTGCTGGCCGCCTCGAACGAAAAACGTTTGCGGTGCGGGCGCGCCGCCATGGAAAGCATGATTTCCGCTCAATGGATCTCCAGCGCTTTGTGGGCAGCGAGCTGTATCTTTCTGCTTCCGGTGCCAGTGTGGATTTGCGTTCACCCGAGGTCGAGGTGCGCATCGAGGTGCGGGATGACGAATTCCACATTGCCAATCGCAAGCACCGTGGCCTTGGGGGTTATCCGCTGGGCAGTGTCGAGAATGTGTTGACGCTGGTCTCGGGCGGTTACGATTCATCGGTCGCCGCGTACCTGATGTTGCGCAGGGGCATGCGTAGTCACTTTTTGTTTTTCAATCTTGGTGGCATAGCTCACGAAGTGGGTGTGCGCCAAGTGGTTCACTACGTGTGGAGCCGGTACGGAGCTTCCCATGGGGCCAAGTTTATCTCCGTGCCTTTTGATGGCGTGGTGGAAGAAATCATGAAGTCGGTTAGTCACCGGCATTGGGGCGTGGTGCTCAAGCGGCAAATGCTGAAGGCCGCGAGTGAGCTTGCGCGTAGCAATAACGCCGCCGGGCTGGTGACGGGTGATGCGGTGGCCCAGGTATCGAGCCAGACTTTGACCAACCTGAACGTTGTTGACCGGGCCAGCGACGAAGTGGTTTTACGTCCATTAATCGCGATGGATAAGGAAGCCATCATCAAGCTTGCGCGGGACATTGGCACTGAGGCCTACGCGCGCAACATGCCTGAGTATTGTGGTGTTATCTCCCAGAAGCCGACTACCCGGGCCCGCTTGTACCGGGTCGAGGCCGATGAGGCCGAGATGGATCCGCTGGTTCTGGCGCAAGCTATTGAAGCCCGTGAGGAAACACTGGTCAGTGATTTGCTGGATACCACCACCACACCCGAAGATGTGGAGCTGGTAAAGACCCCCGCAGTAAGCGACGTGATAATTGATGTGCGCCATCCGTCTGAGGGGGAGCAGTCTCCTTTAATGCTCACCGGCAACGAGATTATGAAAATCCCGTTTTACGAACTGAACCGCAGGATCCCTGAGCTTCCCGTTAACCGCCAGTACCTGCTTTATTGTGACCGCGGCGCCATGAGCCGGATGCATGCGGTGCACCTGAAAGCAGAAGGGCACGAAAACGTTAAAGTTTACGCGCCCGCCTCATAAAGTTTCAGCGGCCCATTCCTTTGAAGAACTGTTGTACGTTCTCGCTCAGGCTATCGAGATCATAGCCGCCTTCCTGCACGACCAGTGTAGGGAGGCCAAGCTGGCTCATATGGGTGCCAAGCCTGCAAAACCCTTCCGACGTTACTGACACTTTGGCCTGAGGATCATCTTTATAGATGTCAAAGCCTAGCGTGAGAATCAGTGCGTCTGGCTGGAACAATTTGATAGCCGCCGCAGCCTCCTCGACTTTTACGAAAAAATCTTCCTCTGATGAACCGTGGGGCATGGGCAGGTTGATGTTGTAACCGTAACCCTCGCCTTCGCCACGCTCATTCTCGAAACCAGATACCACCGGGTAGAAGTTCGTTGGGTCGCCGTGAATGGAGATGTAGAGCACATCATTACGCTCGTAAAAGATTTCCTGAATGCCCTGGCCGTGGTGCATGTCGGGATCCAGAATAACCAGTCGAGGGAACCGGGGTTTCATGTGCTCGGCGGCAATGGCGGCATTATTGAGATAGCAGAAACCACCCGCGGAATCCTTGCGGGCATGGTGCCCGGGCGGGCGGCACACGGCGTAAGAGGTGCGATCCCCCGCCATGAGCGCGTCGGCTGCGGCCAGAGCAGTCTGAGCCGACCAGTAGGCCGCTTCCCAAGTGTGCTCCCCAATGGGGCTGCTGCCGTCGGCCTGATACCGTGCCGCTTCTGCCAGAATGCCTGTCAGGTGGTTCGGGGAGCGAACGAAGATGTTAGACATGACTTCCTCCCCCCAATCGTCCATTTTCTTCCAGCGACGATGGGCAGATTCCAGAAAGCGCAGATACCCCAGGTCGTGCACCTTGGCAATCGGCCTGGCGCCTTGATCAGAAGGCTGTAATACCGGTATGCCTGCCGCTTTCAAACCCTCCAGCATTTGGTGGGTGCGATCCGGCACCTCCTGAGGCTGACGCATCTGACCCCGGGTGAAGTAGGATTGGGGGGCATGCTTGTCTTGAGCTGGATGGAAAAATGCTTTCATTATCCGACCTCCTGGTTTCCGGTGCTGCAGCGGCGTGACTCAGTTGCTGTGAATGCAGACACTGTGAGTATAGGCACTTGGGAGTATAGGCACAGATTGGGATTGGTCAAAAGCCGAGCTGTCGACTTTACAGGTAGTGATTCAGCATCCAAGATGAAGGTCGGATTCAATTCATACAACCGTGCACCTTTGTGGGTGTCGTTACTGACTGAGCAGGAGCCGAAATGATCGAGTCACCACTGCTGGGAAAGATGACTGGCTACATCGGCGGTCGCTGGACTGACAATGAACAGGGCAACACCTTTGATGTCTACAACCCGGCAACGGGCAAGGTGATTGCGCAGGTTGCTTCCATGCCTGAAAGTGAGGTGAAGGCGGCGATCGAAGCAGGCAAGTCTGCGCTTCAGCTGACCCGTCCCTATACCATCGAAACCCGCAGGAAGTGGCTGGAAGAGATTCGGGATGCACTCAGGGCAAACAAGGAGGAAGTAGGCCGTATCCTGTGTTTGGAGCACGGCAAGCCCCTGAACGAAGCTCAGGGCGAAGTGGATTATGCTGCGGGCTTTTTCGATTACTGTGCCAAGAATATCCAGGCGCTGGACGCTCATGAGCTCCCCGGGAAGCCACGTGACTGCACCTGGACAGTGCATTATCGCCCCGTCGGTGTAACGGCACTTATCACACCCTGGAATTTTCCCATTGGCATGATCGCCAAGAAGCTGTCGGCGGCTTTGGCTGCGGGTTGCCCTTCTGTGATCAAGCCGGCGAGCGAAACACCGCTGACCATGATTGCGCTGTTCGATTTGATCGACAAGCATGTGAACCTGCCTGATGGCATGGTGAACCTGGTGATGGGCAAGG
Source organism: uncultured Marinobacter sp. (assembly GCF_947488835.1). GTDB lineage: Bacteria > Pseudomonadota > Gammaproteobacteria > Pseudomonadales > Oleiphilaceae > Marinobacter. The sequence continues at coordinate 202,908 of NZ_CANLBK010000004.1, forward strand.
CCAGCGTGATTGGCAAGGTTCTGTGCGAAAGCCCGGATGTGCCCATGTTGAGCTTTACCGGGTCCACAGAAGTAGGCCGCAAGCTGGTTGTGGATACCGCTGACCAGATTAAAAAACTGGCTCTGGAGTTGGGCGGCAACGCGCCGTTTATCGTGTTTGACGATGCGGATCTCGACGCCGCTGCAGACAACCTGATTGCCAACAAATTCCGTGGTAGCGGGCAGACCTGTGTGTGCGCAAACCGCATCTTTGTTCATGAAAAGGTGATGGATGCCTTTGGCGCGAAGCTCGCAGCGCGCGTGAACAAGATGACGGTAGGCGATGGCATTGGAGGCGATGTTGATCTTGGCCCACTGATTAACAAAGCCGGCTTCGACAAGGTGAAGCGCCATCTGGAAGACGCCCTGAACAAAGGCGCCTCGCTGGTTGCAGGCAAACAGCCTGGTGACTTGGGCGAGGGTCACCTGTTTTTCCCCGCCACGGTGATTTCTGGCGTCACTCCGGATATGTGCTGTTCACGGGAAGAAACCTTCGGGCCCTTGGTACCTATGGCCAGTTTCCGCACCGAGGAAGAGGTTATCGAGGCGGGCAACGATACTGAATTCGGCCTGGCTTCATACGTGTTCACTGCAGACGCGGAGCGTGCTCAGCGAGTGGCAGCGGGCTTGCGGTTTGGCCATGTAGGCTGGAACACCGGCACAGGGCCAACGCCTGAGGCGCCTTTTGGTGGCATGAAAGCGTCAGGAACCGGGCGCGAAGGTGGGCTTGAAGGGTTGTTCGAGTTTGTTGAAGCGCAAACGGTGCCCAGAGGCTTCTGATCTGAAGGCTGAGGTTTAAACAAAGAAGGCGAGCCCATGGGCTCGCCTTCTTTGTTTCTGACAGCTGTTTAAGGCGTAAGGATAACCTTCACAGAGCTGTCTACGTCGGCTTCATCGATGTAGCCGATGCTGCCAGGCGTCGATGAAACCCGCGCTTTCATTGCCGCGGCATTGCTTACTTCGGCGGGCGGTTGGCCACGGCCCGTAAACACCTGCTTGGACCAGAAGGCTTTAAGTTGGGCATCGTTGCGCCCGGTAATCTTATCGTGGAACTGAGCGCGAACCGCGTCGCCACTAGCCATTTCAAATGTTGTGGCTTTCTGTCCATCGGGCAACTCATTGCTGCGATTAAGGTACAGGTCGCGCACTTGATTTTCGGTGATGCTGTTTGGCCCAGCACTGTGGCCGATCACTACAACATCGGCCAGAGCAAGGGGGCTAACCAGCAAGCTGGCCGCAAACATCAGGCTAAGCTTTTTCATGGGGGCCTCCGTTAAAATGCCGAGTCGATTTTCAGGGTGTAGACGTTGGTGCTGTTTTTGCCTGCGGGGATAACGTAGCTAGCATCCAATCCCCCAGCAGCATTTTCGAATCCAGTCACGTGCGTAACGTCTCCTTTGATTGCAACACCCGGTGTGATGTCCCAGCGTGCACCAATACTGTATTCATCTCTGCGTGTGTCCAGCGCAGCGCTGAGTGCGCCGGTGCGGTCATCGTTGTCCATGCTTTCAACCCAGCCAACGACAGCGTAGGGGGTGACGCTGCCAAACCGACGACCCACTGAAAGGTATGCAGAATCAGTATCGGCAAATATGCCATCTATTTCTGCTCGCGTTACTTCGGAAATGATTTGCCAGGTACCATCGTCATAACCAAAGCCCAGACCCAAGAAAAGGGCTCGAGCATCTGCGATTGCTAAAGACGGAATGTAAACTTCAGCTGTCCCGGCGATAGCTCTTGCTGTCCATACGTAATCCGTCCACGAAAGAGTGGTACCAAAGACATTTCTCAGTTCTGAGGGGCCCGCGGTTCCTGTCTCATCCGTGAACCCGGTGAAGAGCTGGCTTGTAACGGCTGAGTTGTCGAGGTTCATTGTGTAAGTGGCATCTGCACCTACATAGCTCTTTATCGCAATTGGACCATAAACGCTTTGTGGTGGCCGGGCCCAGAGCTGAGAGTAACCCACTTCCAGGGAGTCGGAATACATGAACAGCGGCAGGCGCATTTTACCTGCACGGAGTTGCAGGTTGTTCATGGGGCGATAGCTCAGGTAGGCCCACTCAACTACGGGATCCCAATCCTCGGCGCCGCGTCCTACCAGCTGGAAAACAGCCTGAGTGTTATCTGAAACATCAAAGGTTCCTTGCAGAGCGAACAGGCTCAGATCTGCCACGCTGGTCTTTTCGGTTTTACCGTCAAATCCCGCATCGTTGCTGGATGTTGCCACACCGGTGCTGAAGAAGCCGTTGAAACGAACACGGTCATTCTTGGCGGTATTCACCTGCTGCTGCATGGAATCCAGCTGCTGCTGCATGCGGGCCAGGGTGTCTTCTGTGCTTTGGGCAGAAGCAGAGCTTGCTGCAATGGCCAACGCCAGAGGAGCAAGTTGTAGCAATCTTTTCATAGGTTTTTGATCCATACGTTTTTCATGGTTAATTTACACGCGGAACTGGCTGGCAACGGTTCGCAGACCATTGCTGACGCCCTGAATATCGCGGCTAACGCTATCCAGTTCGTCGGTGCTTTCCATGACTGCCTCGGCATTCCGGTGCATGTCCGTCATGTAAGTGGTTACTTCGTTAAATGTCGTGCTTTGTTCGTAGGTGGCAGCAGCAATCTGTTCATTCAGCTCACTGATCTGCTGCACGTTTTGCAGAATACGGGACAGGATCTCGCCGGATTCGGTGGTCGCTTCCACGCCTTCATGGGCCTTGTTTACACTGGCTTTCATGGAAGTAACCGCTGAAGACGACAGCTTGGAGAGCTCCGAAATTACACCCTGAATTTCTTCCGTTGCTTTGTGGGTGCGTACTGCAAGCCCACGCACCTCGTCAGCAACCACTGCAAAGCCTCGGCCATGTTCGCCGGCACGCGCTGCCTCAATCGCGGCGTTCAGAGCCAGCAGGTTGGTTTGTTCTGCAACGGTTTGAATGGTGTCCAGCAAACCGCCGACCCGGGCGGAGAACTCGTCGAACTGATTCACCAGACCAGCGGTATTCTCAATGTCGCTGACCAACTCGCGGATGGTGGCCACATTTTTCTGTACTTTTTCCTGGCCCGATTGGGCGAAGCGCGCTGCGTCCTGGGTTTGGTCCGAGGCGCTGGAAGCAAAACCTGCTACTTCTTCAACACTTTTTACCAGTTCATCCACAGAATTACGGGTAGAAGAAATTGCCTGTGCCTGGCTGCTGATGCGCTCAAGGTTTGCCCGGCTGGCATCGGTCAGGTGGCCTGTTGCTGTGTTCAGTCCGTTTACGTCATCACTGATAGTGGCAAACGATTTGTGCAGTTTGGCAACGAACAGATTGAATTGGTTCACCAGCTCCCGAAGCTCATCCCGGCCTTCGTAGTTCAGGCGCCGAGTCAGGTCACCTTCGCCGGAAGCCATGTTTTTCAGAGAGTCGATAATCTGAGTAAGGCTGGCGGATATGGAGCGACCGATCACCAGGCTGATTGCAATCAGCACGATTACGGTTGTGACCAGAATGATCAGCGCAAGCGTTTGGGCATTGCTTGAGGCTTCGGCGGTTTCCGAAATGGCGCTCTGGAACCGCGCCCGATTGTTTTCAAGCATGGCGTTCAGGCTTGCCTGCAGTTGCTCCAGACGGGCTGCGTTGCGGGCTGCGTCGTCACCAATGCGAGTGAAGTCGGCGGTGCCGTCAATAATGGAGGTGGCAAGGCGCGACGCGTTGTCGTAGTAATTGTCGAGGTCTCGGCTCAGCTTTTGGATGTTGCTGGCTTGCGCGGGGCTCAGTTCCGCAATTTTTTCCAGGTTGGTCGCAATGGTGTCTCGATACACCTGGGTTGCTTCCAGTTGCTGGTCATCCCCCGTGGTAACTGCACCACTGATTTGTTGCTCCATCAGCTTCAGCTGGCCTTCGTTGATGGTGGTCAGCTCCAGCGTTGGATAAAGGCGATCTTTTACCTCGCTCAGGCGCTCAGAGTTGGAGCGTTCTGTTATAAATGCGAAGCCCTGACTGATCACGAATGCGAGGATGGCAATGCTGACCAGTAAGCCAAGCTTTTGTGAGATTTTAAGTGATGACAGCATAGTCTTTTCCTGACGGAACAACCCAATGTGGCGCAATCAGCATATAGGTTGCTATTAGTAGGCGAATTGGTGATTGTGTTTCGTACTGTTATGTTCTGTTGTCGGCTGATTTTGCAGTAACTTTATAGTGAGGCGAGTCTAAACGTTAAACCATCGAGTGGGAGCGGGGCAGGCTCGGCTTCGACTTGTTATAATCTTTTATCTGAATTCCCCATTCTCCGGACTATAGTGATTTTCCATGGATGTCTCCCACATTATCGATGCCCTGAATGATGCCCAGCGTGAGGCGGTTACGGCACAAAATGACCACCTGTTGGTGCTGGCCGGTGCCGGCAGTGGCAAAACCCGGGTATTGGTGCACAGAATTGCGTGGTTGATGCAGGTGGATCGGGTTCCGCCTACGGGGATTCTGGCGGTCACCTTTACCAACAAGGCCGCCAAAGAGATGCGTTATCGCATCGAAGAGATGATGAACATTCCATCGCGGGGCCTTTGGTTTGGCACTTTCCACGGTATTGCCCACCGGTTGTTGCGAGCCCACTCGAAGGATGCGGGGCTGCCGGAGAACTTCCAGGTGCTCGACAGTGATGATCAGCTGCGCATGGTCAAGCGGGTTATGCGGGAAGCGCAGATTGATGAAAGCCAGTTCCCGCCCAAGCAGGCGCAATGGTTTATCAGCAGCCAGAAAGACGAAGGTTTGCGGGCTGATCATATTCAGGAAAATCCGGGCGATCACTTCACCTCCACTATGGTAAAGGTGTACCGCCGCTACGAAGAACTTTGCCAGCAGAGCGGGCTGGTGGATTTTGGTGAGTTGCTGCTGCGCTCCCACGAACTATGGCTGCACCGGCCGGAAATACTGGCGCACTATCAGCAGCGCTTCCAGCACATTCTTGTAGACGAGTTTCAGGATACCAACACGATTCAGTACGCCTGGCTGCAGGTTCTGGCCGGCAACCGTGTACCGCTGACGGTCGTGGGCGATGACGACCAGTCCATCTACGGCTGGCGTGGCGCCAAAATCGAGAACATCCAGCAGTACCAGCGGGATTTCCCGAACTCCCGGTTGGTGCGACTGGAGCAGAATTACCGCTCCACACAGTTGATTCTGAAAGCCGCTAACGCCGTAATCGCCAACAACCAGGGCAGGCTGGGAAAAGAGCTTTGGACAGATGGTGTAGAAGGCGAGGCCATCAGTCTGTACGCAGCATTCAATGAGCAGGACGAAGCCAACTACATAGCCGACAGCATTTCCAGCTGGGTCAATGAAGGCAACCTGCGTAGCGAATCCGCCATCTTGTACCGCTCCAACGCTCAATCCCGGGTGCTGGAAGAATCCCTGATGCGCCAGGGCATCCCTTATCGGGTGTACGGCGGCCTGCGCTTTTACGACCGCCAGGAAATCCGCAACGCCTTGGCTTATCTGCGTTTGGTTCACTACCGGCGTGACGATGCAGCCTTTGAGCGAGTGGTGAACCTGCCCACTCGGGGCATAGGTGCAAAAAGCCTGGCGGAACTGCGTGAATATGCAAGCAACCTGAGCATATCTCTATGGGAGTCCGCCGAGCGATTGCTGGCGGCCGGGCAGGTAAAAGGCCGGGCCAAAACCGGGCTGCAAGCGTTCCTCGATATTATAGAAGAGCTGTCTGCGATGGCTGAAGGCGCGTCGCTTCATGGGCTTATGAAGCAGACCATCGAAGCCAGCGGCCTGAAGGACTACCACGCCAGTGAAAAAGGCGAGAAGGCTCAGGCGCGGGTGGAGAACCTGGAGGAACTGGTCAACGCCCTTGCAGATTTTGATGTGGAAGAGGGTGTGGACCCGCTCTCGGAGTTTATTGCCCAGGCTGCACTGGATGCTGGTGAATCCCAGGCGGAAGACCACGAAGACAGCGTGCAGTTGATGACCCTGCACTCCGCTAAAGGTTTGGAGTTCCCGTTGGTATTCCTTGCCGGTGTTGAGGAGGGCTTGTTTCCCCACAGCATGTCGCTGGAAGAGCCAGGGCGCATGGAGGAAGAGCGGCGGCTGGCCTATGTGGGCATCACCCGAGCCATGAAAAAGCTGGTGATCACCTACGCTGAATCCCGCCGGTTGTATGGGCAGGAGAAGTTCCACGCGCTGTCCCGGTTCGTGCGGGAGATTCCCGGCGACTGTCTGCAGGAAGTACGGTTACGCAACACGGTAACCCGCCCGGCCATGCTGGATCGCCCTAACGAAGGCCTGTTCAGCCAGGACTCTGCCCAGCAGACCGGCTTCAGCCTGGGGCAGCGGGTTCGGCATCCCAAGTTCGGCGAAGGAGTTGTAATGAATGCTGAAGGCACTGGGCACCACACAAGGGTGCAGGTGAATTTCGATGAGGGCGCAAAATGGCTGGTGCTGGCCTATGCACCGTTGGAGGCCTGCTAACTACTATCGGGGAGCGCAGGCAGGGGGAAGGCTTTTCAAAACTGTGCGGAGCCAGGGATGGCGGAGCCCAAGCGTCACATGGATGTGCCGCAAGGAGCGTGTTTTGAAAAGCCTTCCCCCTGCCTGAGCTTCTTGCACCGAGCCAAATAGCCGCTACATAAGCACGGCGTAAATAACCCCAGCCAGAATGACTCTGTAGATAACATAAGGCCACATGCCCACCTTGTTCAGCCATTTCAGGAAGAAGTGGATAGCGGTAATGGCAATAACGAAGGATGTAACGCCCCCTACCAGAAATGCACTCCAGTCCACGGCAATATCCGAAGTCGCTACTTCCAGAAGCTTAACTGCAGATGCCAGAGCGGTAATGGGAATGGCCAGCAGGAACGAGAAGCGGGAGGCGGTTTCCCGGCTCATGCCCAGGAACAAACCAGCAGTTATGGTAATTCCAGAACGAGAAGTGCCCGGTACAAGGGCGATGGCCTGTGCGATACCTACCAGTAAAGCGTCTTTCCAGTTCAGAGAGTCTATCGAACGTTGGCGCTTTGGCATCCAGTCCGCAACGCCCAGCAGCAGACCGAAGAACAGGGTGGTGGCAAATATGATTTCTACCGCACGCAGTTCGTTATCGATAATGTCCAGTAACGCCAATCCTGCAAGACCAGCCGGGATTGTGCCAATCACCATATATAACGCCAGTGCGCCCTGACCGACTACGCGGCGCCGGCCTATGGACATGAGGCCATCCCGAGCGATGCTGAACACGTCAGTGCGGAAGTAAATCACCACTGCCAGCAAGGTGCCCACATGAACCGCAAGGTCGAACGCTACGCCCTGATCCACCCAGTCAAAAAAAGCGGGCACAAGGATCAGGTGCGCTGAGCTGGAAATGGGCAGAAATTCGGTCAGTCCCTGCATAAGGCCAAGGAAAAAAGCCTGGAGAAAATCCATTCTGTTGGTTCCGTTCGGGTCAGAGGTTTGCGGTTCAATGGTAAGAAAGATGGGCGGGATATTAGCAGGGTGGTGGTTGGCTGAACAGGTCGTGAGCCCCGGCACTGTGCTTTGTAAGCTAGCCCCGGCCAGTCACCGGGGCTACGTGGGGCGGTCAGGCAGGGAATTTATCCCGTGTATTGTTGGCGATACGCACCAGAACCAGCATCAAAGGCACTTCCACCAGCACCCCAACGACTGTCGCCAATGCCGCTCCGGATTGCAGGCCAAACAGGGCAATGGCTGCGGCTACTGCCAGTTCAAAGAAATTACTGGCACCGATCATGGCGCCGGGTGCGGCGATGCAGTGGCGAACATTCCACAGTCTGGACCAGCCGTAGGCGATGAAGAAAATCAGCACCGTCTGGATGATCAGTGGTACGGCAATCAGCGCAATGTGCAGCGGGTTTTCCAGAATGACCTCGCCCTGAAAGGCGAACAGCAACACCAGGGTGACAATCAGCGCTGCTGGCGTAATAGGCCCCAGCCGCTTCATGAATACCTCGTCGTACCACTGCTCGCCTCGGCGGGCGATCAATGTGCGGCGGGTGAGATAGCCGGCAGCCAGCGGAATCACGATGTACAGCACAACCGACAGGATCACCGTATCCCAGGGCACCTGAATGTCGGAAATACCCAGCAGGAAAACCACAATAGGCGCGAAGGCAAACAGCATGATGATGTCGTTCAGGGACACCTGCACCAGGGTGTAGGCCGCATCGCCTTTGGTGAGATAGCTCCACACAAACACCATGGCGGTGCAGGGGGCAGCACCCAGAAGAATAGCGCCGGCGAGGTATTCGCTGGCCAAGTCAGGCGCAATAAACGGCTTGAACACCACCATCAGGAAGAACCAGGCGATGGCGAACATGGTGAAGGGTTTGATCAGCCAGTTGACGACGGTGGTGATAGCCAGCCCTTTGGGTTCCTTGCGTACATCCACGATGGCACTGAAATCGATTTGCGCCATCATCGGGAAAATCATCGCCCAGATCAGAATGGCAATTGGAATGGATACCTGGGCGTACTCGAAGCGGGACATGGCTTCGGGTACTCCGGGGGCAAGCTGGCCTAGCGCCACGCCGGCAATAATGGCCAGCGCTACCCAGACCGACAGGTAGCGGCCGAACAGGTCCATGCCTTCTGAGGCAGTGCTTGCGGCTTCTATATTTTGGCTCATGACTACCCCTCAGATGGACCGTTGGTTGACACGCTTTGATACCTCTTCAGCGCTTTCCTTGCGTTCGGAATAGCGGTTGGTCAGGTAGTCGCTGCGGTCGCGAGTCAGCAGTGTGAACTTCACCAGTTCTTCCATTACATCCACGATGCGATCGTAGTATGAGGACGGCTTCATGCGGTCGTTGTCATCGAACTCCATAAAGGCTTTGGCTACGGACGACTGGTTAGGAATAGTCACCATTCGCATCCACCGGCCCAGCACTCGCAACTGATTCACCACATTGAACGACTGGGAGCCACCGCACACCTGCATCACCGCAAGGGTCTTGCCCTGAGTTGGACGAACGGCGCCCATGGACAGTGGAATCCAGTCGATCTGGGTTTTCATGATGCCGGTCATGGCACCGTGGCGCTCCGGGGAACACCACACCATACCCTCTGCCCATTGTGCCAGTTCCCTTAGCTCCTGAACTTTGGGGTGCGAGGCCTCTTCAGCATCGGCCAACGGCAGGCCGCGCGGGTTAAATATGCGGGTTTCCGCGCCCATGGCTTCCAGCAAGCGGGCAGACTCTTCCACCACGAGCCGGCTGAATGACCGGTCTCGCAAGGAGCCATAGAGCAGCAAAATGCGAGGGGCGTGGTTTGAAGGCGCAGCTCCAAATACTTGCTCTGTAGTCGGTACCTGGAACAGGTCAGAATCGATGTTGGGAGGTGCGGTCGGCTTCATGGTGTAATTTGTAATCTCGCTATCCGAGTGTCTTTACTTTGTCATCTTCGATAACTAGTATCGCAAAAAAAACATATATGGAAAACCGAATATGCAAAAATTTGAGGATTGGTGGGTTTCATGAATAGAGACGTTATTCATCCGCAGGAAACCGAGCTGAAGCTCGAAGACTGCAGCCCCGTCACGGTCTTCAAGGCCTTGAGCGACGAGTTAAGGCTAGCAGCTTTGCTACTTATTCGGAGGCAGAAAGAATTGTGCGTGTGCGAATTGACAGAAGCGTTCGATGTGTCTCAGCCGAAGGTCAGCCGCCACCTCGCCATACTGCGGGATGCGGGGCTGGTAGAAACGGAGCGTCGCGGGCAATGGATTTACTATTCAGTGAACCCGCAGCTGCCAGATTGGGTGACACGTGTCCTGGATGAAACGGCGGAAAGCAATAAAGCCTTGATCGATGCGCCTATGGCGAAGTTGCAGGCCATGGTTGATCGCCCGGTTGTGCAGTGCCCTTGAAAATTGATCGGATACACGTATTACCCATCCCGTAAGGAGACCACCATGAGCAAGATCAAAGTAGGCATCAACGGATTTGGCCGTATTGGGCGTCTGTCGCTGAGGGCTGCCTGGGGCTGGCCGGAACTGGAATTTGTTGCCATTAACGATCCCGGGGCAGAAACCCACGCCCTGGCACATCTGCTGAATTTCGACAGTGTTCACGGTATCTGGAGCCATGAGGCTTCCGCCAATGGCGATGAGATGGTGATCGACGGCAAGCGCATTGCAGTTACCCATAACAAGGCCATCGGTGACACGGACTGGTCCGGTTGCGACATAGTGATCGAAGCCAGCGGCGCTAACAAAACCGTCGCGGCGCTGCAGGGCTACTTCGATCAAGGCGTAAAACGGGTGGTGGTCACCGCGCCGGTGAAAGAAGCGGGGGCGAAGAATATTGTTGTGGGTGTGAATGAAGACATTTTTGATCCGGCCAGGGATCGAATCGTAACCGCGGCGTCGTGCACCACTAACTGTTTGGCGCCAGTGGTGAAAGTGATTCACGAGAAACTGGGTATCAAACACGGCTCCATTACCACCATCCACAGCCTGACCAACACTCAGACAATCATTGATGCGCCCCACAAAGACCTGCGGCGGGCACGGGCGTGCGGCAGCTCGCTGATTCCCACCAGTACCGGTTCTGCTACTGCGATTATCGAAATCTTTCCTGAATTGAAAGGGCGGCTGGATGGCCATGCAGTCCGGATACCGCTAACCAATGCCTCGTTGACCGACTGTGTGTTTGAGGTGGAAGCGCCAACAGATCGCGATACGGTAAACCGGCTGCTCAAAGAAGCCTCAGAGGGTGAATTGAAGGATATTCTGGGCTATGAAGAGCGTCCGCTGGTATCCATCGATTACAAAACAGATCCGCGCTCTTCCATCGTCGATGCCTTGTCCACACTGGTGGTCAACGGAACTCAGGTGAAGATCTACGCCTGGTACGACAATGAATGGGGTTACGCCAACCGCACGGTGGAACTGGTACGCGAGGTGGGGTCTGTGTGATATGAATGCCGCCGTTCGTCAGTACCTGGTGATCACGGGTAATTATTGGGCCTTCACCCTGACGGATGGTGCCCTGCGTATGCTGGTGGTGCTGCACTTCCACCAGCTCGGGTACTCGCCCCTTGAAATCGCCCTGCTATTCGTTTTCTACGAGTTCTTCGGAGTGGTGACCAATCTGGTGGGCGGCTATCTGGGTGCTCGCATGGGTTTGAATCGCACCATGAACATCGGGTTGTTCCTGCAGATCGCGGCCTTGGTCATGCTGGCTGTCCCGGCGGCCATGCTCTCAGTGCCCTGGGTGATGGCAGCGCAAGCTTTGTCTGGTATTGCCAAAGACCTGAACAAAATGTCTGCCAAAAGCGGTATCAAATTGTTGGTGCCAGATGAACAGCAGGGCACTTTGTATAAATGGGTCGCCATACTGACGGGATCGAAGAACACGCTGAAAGGCGTGGGCTTTTTTCTGGGTGGCGTGCTGCTGATGTCGGTGGGTTTCACCGGCGCGGTGCTTGCAATGGCTGCGGCTCTCGGGTTGGTTTGGCTCTCCAGTCTGTTTTTGCTTAAACAGGAATTGGGCAAGAGCAAGGCAAAACCCAAATTCCGGGAGATTCTTTCAAAAAGCCCTGCCATTAACGTGCTGTCTGCAGCCCGTATGTTTTTGTTTGGTGCCCGGGATGTGTGGTTTGTTGTGGCTCTGCCCGTTTATCTGCATACGGTCTTTGGCTGGGACTTCTGGAAGGTCGGCGGTTTTATGGCCACCTGGGTCATCGGCTATGGCTTTATCCAGACCATAGCGCCCCGGATTACCGGAACAGGCGAAGGAAAACAGCCTGCAGCACTCTGGGCCGCGGCGCTGGCATTGGTTCCTGCGGCTATTGCCCTTGGTCTTATGGCCGGCTGGTCAGCACAAATTGTGGTTATCGGTGGTTTGTTGCTGTTCGGAATTTTGTTTGCCATCAATTCTTCCCTGCATAGCTACCTGATTGTCAGCTACGCCAGAGGTGACGGTGTATCTCTGGATGTGGGTTTCTATTACATGTCCAATGCCGCAGGCCGTTTGCTGGGCACGATATTGTCTGGCTGGGTGTATCAGGTATACGGGCTGGAGGCTTGCTTGTGGATATCATCAGGTCTGGTGGCAGCAGCAGCCTTGTTGTCGCTGTTGCTGCCCGAAAGACATGTGGTTAGAGCATGACGGCAGGTGGTTCAGAAGCGCAGAACCAGGCCTGCGCCTGCCTCAAGTTGCAGGTAGCCACTGCTGCGATAGGTGAGCTCGCAACCGCCGGAGCAGAGCACAGAGCCGCCGGAGTCGAGGGCTGTATAGACACCACGAAGGTCAAGCCGCAGGCGCAGACTGTCGCTGAGTAAGAATTGGTAGCCACCGCCAAGGGAAAGAGCCAGGCGGTGTTCGGTATTGTAGGTTGAATCGTCTGGTTCCAGACGGGTCAACCCCAGTACGCCAGAAGCAAACCCTCCATAGCTTTTGCCTCCCGGGAAGTAAAGGCCGCCGAATTGCAGTTGGTAGATGGTGACGTCGATTTCCTGTGTGCCGGGTGCAAAGACGCCATTATCCAGCTTTGCAGAGGTATCCTGCCGGCCAAAATAGAGCTCGCCCTGCGTACCGGCTTCTGGCAGGTCAAAGTTCAGAACCAACCCTTGGCTTGCAGAATCCTTGAACTTGATTTGATCTTGTGTGCTAGCCACGGAGGATTCAATATCGACAGAACTGCCCACGCGGTAGCCCACGAAAGGCGTGATGCCGATATCAGCGGCTACGGATGTCGACATTAGGGAAAGGGCTGTTGTAAATAGGAATAGCTGCTTGAAGTTCATGGGTTGAGAATCCCTGATTTCCTGAGAATGCCGGGTTAGCTGCGCTGTTCCGGAACTTCACGTATACGACCTTGTTCATCAATCGCAACGTATACAAACCGACCTTCAGTGACCTTGCGAGGGTGTTTGGCCGCGCGGTCAAGGGTCCACACTTCCACGTGAATTTTCATGGAGCTGCGGCCGATGTCTACCAGCTCGCAATAACAGCCCACCTGCGAACCCACTCGCAGAGGTGAAAGAAACTCCATTCCATCCATTGCCACAGTGGCGTTGCGGCCCAGAGATATGCGGCCAGCCATAGTTGCTGCAGCTATGTCCATCTGCTTGACTAGCCAGCCGGCAAATACGTCACCATTGGCGTTGGTGTCTTGTGGTAGGGGAACAATCTGAAGGATCAAGTCGCCGCGGGGTTTGGGTTTATCGTCATCGTACGCCGTCATGAAGCCTGCCTTTTATTAGATTCTGGAATTATTTTCTTAGCATGGTAACGGCCTGCCGGAGGGCTGCAAGCTTATTTGCCGCTTTGGCACAATATTTCAAAAGGTGTAACAAAGTTGTCACACACAAGCTCTAGTCTTTAGCCATCAGTAAACCGGTGCTGTACACAATTTTAGTGACTGATGGAGATTTAACGTGATTAAACCGAATACAGCTTTTGCTATCGTTGCACTGACTGGCGGGTTATCCATGCTTTCCGCTCCGGCAATGGCCCGTGACACCGTAAACGTTGTGGGTTCTTCAACGGTTTATCCTTTTGCTACGGTTGTAGCCGAGCGCTTTGGCCGCAACACCAGCTTTCCCACACCCAAGCTGGAATCAACTGGCTCCGGCGGCGGCTTCAAGCTGTTCTGTGCGGGTATTGGTACTCAGCACCCGGACATTACCAACGCCTCTCGCCGGATGAAAACCAGCGAATTCGAAATGTGCCAGCGCAATGGCGTAGAAGCCATTACCGAAGTAAAAATCGGCGCTGATGGCATCGTAATCGCAAGCTCAAAGCAAGCTGACCAGATGGATCTAAGCCTGCAGCAGGTGTTCCTGGCGCTGGCCAAAGACGTTCCCGACCCAAAAGGCGGTGACAAGCTGGTCGCCAACCCTTATGAGAAATGGAGCGATATCGATTCCAGCCTGCCAGGTAAAGCCATCCGTGTGATGGGGCCGCCTCCTACTTCCGGCACCCGCGACGCCTTTGTAGAAATTGCGATGGAAGGTGGCTGCAAAACTTACGGCTTCATCAAGGCCATGGAAAAGAAAGCAATGCGCGGTGTTTGCCACAATATGCGTGAAGATGGCGCATTTGTTGAGGCTGGCGAAAACGATAACCTGATCGTGCAGCGTCTGGTGCAGGACAAAGACACCCTGGGTATCTTCGGCTACAGTTTTCTGATGGAAAATAGCGGTGAAATTCAGGCAACGACTATCAACGGAGTGGAGCCAACGCCAGACACCATTGCCGATGAAGAGTACCCGGTTGCCCGCTCTCTGTTCTTCTATATCAAAAATGCCCACGCAGGTGTGGTTCCAGGCATTGCCGAGTATGCGCAGGAATTCACCACCGAAGGCGCTTGGGGCGATAACGGTTACCTGGTGAATGTTGGGCTGATCCCTAACCCCCGCAACGTACGCATGGAAACGGCGAAGGCCGTTCGGGAACTCAAACCAATGACAGGTGATGAGCTTTAATGCAGACGGCTGATTTATTGCCCCTGGTTCTGGTGCTTGCCGCAGTAGCTTACGGGTTCGCTTATATGCGTTCCCGGGCTGTGGCGGCGCCCCTGGGGGGCATCAGTAACCTCAAGGCCCTGCCGGCATACTATGCCGCCAGGGCTGCGCTTTGGTGTGCGATTCCAGCTCTGGTCATATTAGGTGCCTGGGCCGCTTTTGAAGGCAAGGTTATTCAGAACATCGTGATGGCTTCCCTGCCGACAGAGTTGACGCCGCAATCTGCAGGGCATGCCAGCCTCACACTCTCCCAGATCAGTAACCTGGCTGCAGGTAAGCTCAACCCCGCCATGGTGCCTGATGGCATTTCCAGTGCGGCCGTGTTGTTGCAAGAGTTGCGAGAGCACAGCAGCAACTTCAAAAGCCTCTTGGTTGTTTTGATTGCGGTGCTTGGCGGCACCTTCGCCTGGACACGCGTGGCTCCGACTATTAATGCTCGAAAGAGCGTGGAGCTTACGCTTCAGCGACTGTTTTTTGTGTGTGCCGCTGTGGCGATTCTGACCACCATCGGCATTGTTTTTTCCGTTATTTTTGAAACCGTGCGCTTCTTTGGTAAGGTGCCCATGAGCGAGTTTCTGTTTGGCACCAACTGGAGCCCACAAACTGCGTTGCGGGCGGATCAGGTAGGTTCAGAGGGCGCGTTTGGCGTTATTCCGCTATTCACCGGCACCTTGATGATTTCCGCCATTGCCCTGCTGATTGCCGTGCCGGTTGGCCTGTTGTCGGCCGTGTACCTTTCTGAATACGCCAGCCCGCGGATGCGCTCGGTGGTTAAACCCCTTCTGGAAATGCTGGCGGGGGTGCCCACCGTCGTTTATGGCTTTTTTGCGGCGCTCACAGTAGCGCCTTTCATCCGTGATCTGGCCCTGATGCTTGGCCTTGAAGCCTCCTCCCAGAGTGCTCTGGCTGCGGGCTTGGTGATGGGCATTATGATCATCCCCTTCGTGTCCTCACTGTCTGATGACGTGATCAACGCCGTGCCGCGCAGCCTCAGAGATGGCTCCTTGGCGCTTGGTGCTACCCAGTCTGAAACCATGAAAAACGTGATTTTCCCGGCGGCACTGCCCGGCATTATGGGGGGCATATTGCTGGCCGCTTCCCGCGCCATTGGTGAAACCATGATTGTGGTGATGGCCGCTGGCCTGGCTGCAAACCTGACGGCCAACCCTCTGGATTCTGTGACTACGGTAACCGTACAGATTGTCACCCTGCTAACCGGTGACCAGGAGTTTGATAGCGCCAAGACACTGGCCGCGTTCGCCCTCGGCATGATGCTCTTCATCGTAACGCTTCTGCTGAACGTGATCGCACTGAAAGTCGTGCGTAAATACAGGGAACAATATGACTAAGCCAGGTTCACACGCGGAGCGTGAAGGCTCGCAGGCGGAGCTGATTCGCCGTTCGCTCAAGCGCCGTTATCGCAAGGAACGCCGGTTCCGTCTTTATGGCATCACGGCCATCTCGATTGCACTGTTCTCGCTGGTGATTCTGTTTACCGACATTATCAGCAAGGGATACACCGGCTTCATCAAAACCACCGTGACCCTTGAGGTGCATCTGGATGACGATCTGATGTATCTGAACGATGCCTCGGATCCGGAACAGATCGCCATGGCGGACTTTCAGGCGCCCATTATCAAGGCCCTGCAAGGGTATTTTCCTCAGGCCACTAGCCGGGCGGATATGCGGGAACTCAGCCGGATGACTGGCAGCTATGCCAGTAACCAGGTTCGCGACATGCTGAAGGCGAATCCGGATTGGCTGGGCACTACCCGAACCATTGAGTTCCCGGCTCACGATACGGTGTCCGTTTACGTAAAGCATTCTGGCGACCCCGGGTATTCCATTCGCTTGAGCGAACAGCAACAGCGCTGGACCGATGAGCTGCTCAGCAAAGGCGTGATTGATACCGGCTTCAACGATGTGTTTTTCACCAGTGGCGACTCCCGGGAGCCGTCCAACGCCGGCATTCTGGGCGCCCTGGTTGGCTCCTTGCTCACTATGGGTATTACCCTGGTCATTGCCTTCCCGGTGGGCGTAGCAGCGGCGATTTATCTGGAGGAGTTTGCCCCCAGCAACCGCCTGACGGACTTTATTGAGGTCAACATCAACAACCTGGCGGCTGTGCCCTCCATCATCTTCGGGTTGTTGGGGCTGGCAGTGTTTATCGGCTTGTTCGGCATGCCCCGGTCGGTGCCCGTGGTGGGCGGCCTTGTGTTGGCGCTGATGACTCTGCCCACCATCATTATTTCGAGCCGTGCAGCCATCAAGAGTGTGCCTCCGTCCATCCGCGAGGCAGCCGAAGGCATAGGGGCGTCAAAAATGCAGGTGGTGCTACACCACGTTCTGCCTCTGGCCATGCCCGGCATGTTGACCGGCTCCATCATTGGTATGGCGCAAGCCCTGGGTGAGACAGCGCCCCTTTTATTGATTGGCATGGTGGCGTTTATTGTGGAGATACCGGATGGTTTCTTCAGTTCCGCCACCGTGTTGCCCGTACAGATTTTCATCTGGGCCGGCAGCGCAGAGCAGGGTTTTGTGGAGCTGGCCTCCGCCGGCATTATGGTACTGCTCGCCTTCCTGATCACCATGAACGCATTCGCCATCTGGTTGCGTAAACGCCTTGAGCGCCGTTGGTAAAGAGACAACACTTATGAGTATTAGTATGAGTCCAGCAGAAACCACAATTGAAGAAGGCAAAACCGTCGGCATTCCCTTCTCCGACGACCCAAAATTTCATCTGCGGAATGTGGGAGTGTTCTATGGCGAATCTCCAGCCATCAAAAACATCAGCCTGGATATCGCCCGCAACGAAGTTATTGCGTTTATCGGGCCTTCCGGCTGCGGCAAGTCCACCTTTTTGCGCTGCCTGAACCGAATGAACGACAGCATCGAGAGCTGCCGGATCAAAGGCTCTTTGCTCTTGGATGGCCAGGACATCTACGACCCCAAACGGGATGTGGTGGAGCTGCGTGCCCGGGTGGGTATGGTATTCCAGAAGCCCAATCCCTTCCCCAAGTCTATCTACGATAACGTCGCCTACGGCCCCCGCATTCATGGCCTGGCCAATCGCAAGTCTGACTTGGACGACATAGTGGAAAACAGTCTGCGTAAGGCCGGCTTGTGGAATGAGGTTAAAGACCGCCTTGATGCCATGGCAACCGGCATGTCCGGCGGACAGCAGCAGCGGTTGTGCATCGCCAGAGCCATAGCGGTCAGCCCGGAAGTGGTGCTAATGGATGAGCCCTGTTCGGCACTAGACCCGATAGCCACTGCCAGAATTGAGGAGCTGATTGCCGAGTTGTCCGAAAGCTACACCATAGTGATCGTGACCCACTCCATGCAGCAGGCTGCGCGGGTTTCCAATCGCACCGCCTACTTCCACCTGGGCCATCTTGTGGAAGTAAACGACACCAGCAAGGTCTTCACCATGCCGGAACATGAGTTGACGGAATCCTACATCACTGGCCGGTTTGGCTGATCCAGAGTTTAAAGAACAGGGGAGAGTCACAATGCCTACGAAAAAAGATGACGTATACGGAGACCATATCTCCAATCGATTCAATGATGAGTTGCTGGCCCTGCAAACCCGATTCCTGAAAATGGGTGGCCTGGTGGAGACTCAAATCGACAGCGCTGTTAAGGCACTCATTGATGGCGACGGCCACACTGCGGATGAGATACGGGCTAAAGACAAGTTGGTCGATCGCATGGAGATGGATATCGACGAAGAGGCGATGCTGATCATTGCCCGTCGTCAACCGACAGCCCGCGATCTAAGGCTGGTGATTTCGGTGATCAGAATGGTTGCAGATCTGGAGCGGGTGGGCGACGAAGCCAAGAAAATTGCCAAGTTTGCCATCAAGCTCCTGGATGAAGGTCAGTCGCCACAGGGCTATGTGGAGGTGCGCCACATTAGTGCCCATGTAATTACCATGCTTCACGATTCACTGGATGCGTTTGCGCGCCTGGATTCCGAGCAGGCACTGCGAGTAATGAAGGAAGACAAACGGGTGGATGAGGAATATCAGGCTGCGGCCCGCACCCTGCTGACCTTTATGATGGAAGACCCCCGTAACATCTCACGGTGCATGTCAGTGATGTGGGTGCTTCGGTCGCTGGAGCGGGTGGGGGATCACGCCTGCAACATTGCCGAGAACGTGATTTTCATGGTCAAAGGCGAAGACGTGCGCCATACACCCATGGAAGAGGCGGAGCGGGTAGTGGGGCGTTAAGCCCCACTTTAGCCAAGTCTGGACTGCTCAGGCCTGCTTCATTTTATCGGTATAAGGTGGCCAGCCCAAAGGTTTTCCTGCCAGCAAGTGCAGGTGAATATGGAATACCGTCTGGCCGGAGTTTTCGCCGCAGTTCATCACGGTGCGATAACCGTCTTCGGCAAAACCCATCTCCTTTGCGAGCTTGGCGGCTACCCAGTACAGGTGGCCAACCAGCTCGCGATCCATTTCTTCAATGTCGTTAATGGTCGCGATCAGCTTTTTCGGGATAATCAGCAGGTGCACTGGCGCCTGCGGGTTGATATCCCGAAATGCCAGGCTGATGTCGTCTTCATAAACGATATCCGCCGGGATTTCGCGGTTGATGATCTTGGTAAAAAGGGTTTCGGACATCCTGATTTCCTTTTATTTGTTGTGACTTGATTGTTCAGACACTTAAAGCTGGTTCAGGCCCGGTAGCCGGGCAGTTAACTGCCGGATAACCGCCGGCAGCTCTTCGTCGATTCCCATGGCGTAACGTGCCACCCGGTTACGGGCAAAGGGCAGAGCGCGAGCGGCGCCTAACCC
This sequence comes from uncultured Marinobacter sp., assembly GCF_947488835.1. Lineage (GTDB taxonomy): Bacteria > Pseudomonadota > Gammaproteobacteria > Pseudomonadales > Oleiphilaceae > Marinobacter. Next base: position 222,214 of record NZ_CANLBK010000004.1, read on the forward strand.
CAGATTGCGGAGCAGATGAACGGGCGGAATCTGATTGCTGAACAGGTGATAGAAGGCATCCATGGCATACATCATGCGCCGGTTTGCCGGGCGCCGTTGCTGTTCATAGCTTGCCAATACCGAGGCGTCGGCCAGATCTCTGCCAGCTCTACGTGCTTCTTTCAGGATACTTTGCAAGCACTGGGCATCCTGAAAACCAAGATTCACTCCCTGTCCCGCCAAAGGGTTGATGGTATGGGCGGCGTCTCCCACCAGCACAATACGCCCTGCGGAATACTGCTTGGCATGCTGGCGGGCGATGGGAAAGCTGGCGCGATCTTCAATATGGTTAAGCTGCGGGAGCTCTGCCGGAAAAGCCTGCTGTATTTCCGCCATCAGCGCTTCATTGCTCAGGCTTTTCAGCCGGACGATTTCCTCAGGGGAGTCGTACCATACCAGCGACGCGCGGCTTTCACCCGGGTTGTCAGTGCCGGCGGCGTAAAGCGGCAGGAAGGCTCTGGGTCCTGACGGATAGAACCCTTGCCAGGTAATGTCTTGCACCGGGCCCTGATAACGCACGGAAATGATCATGGCCTGCTGGCCGTATTGATTCCGTGTAACACCTATGCCGGCCATGTCCCGCACCCGCGATTGTGCACCATCTGCACCAATAACCAGTGTGGCGCTGAGCTGCGCTCCGTTCTCAAGCGCAACGATGGCCTGCTCGCCTGTTTGGGTAATGCCAGTAACGCCATTGCCGGCGAGTATGGTGACAGAGGATTCAGCTTCCGCAGCCTGCCAAAGGCCCTGCTGGGTGACTGAATTTTCCACAATATGACCAAGGTGAGACGTGTTCAACCCGGTCGCATCAAATTCCACCTGATTGGATGTTCGCGGGAGAAGGTTGCTCAACGGGTGCCTGGTTTCATCCCACACAGCGAGTCGACGATAGGGTGTGGCGCGCATGGCAAGGATATGATTCCAGGCGCCCAGGCTTTGCAGATAGCGCTCGCTGCCTGCGCTGAGAGCTGACACGCGGATATCGGGGGCCGAATCAGGGTCGAAACCGGGGGCAGGGGCGCGATCAACCATCGCGACGCTAAAGCCCTCTCGCCCGAGGCCAGTGGCTAGTGCGGCGCCGACCATGCCGGCACCGACAATCACAATATCAAAAGCTTGAGTCATATCGGGTTCCTGTCTGATGCCCACAGTTTACGCGATGGCAAAGAACAGACAAGCGACCGGGATCAAGCCGGTTACGAAAGCTCCCTCAACCTATCATGCCCGAGACCAAGTGCTCGGAGGGTTCTCCTGGCTGGCGCCGGCTCTTTTTAAGCCAGGCAGGCTTCTGGGCACCGGGCTTGATAAAGCCCCGGTTGAGCACGATGGGCTGTACCAGATTCAGGAAGTCCCGGGTTTTCATGTGCAGGGTTTCGGTATGGCTGCCTGCGGCAAAGGCGAGCTCCGGCTGTTCTGTCAGCGGCTCAGCACAATACACCGTCATCCCGAACAAGCTGCCGAAGGGCGGCATTGCACCCACTTCGCAATCGGGGAACCGATCCTGAAACGCCTGCTCGTCGGCAAGGTCCACAAAGTCCGTATCCAGAATGCGGGAAAGGCTCTCCCAGCGAACACGCCAGGTTGCAGGCATGACCAGCATGGCCATTTTTCCATCGAGTTCGATAATGACAGTTTTGACAACCTTGTCACCCGCAATCTTCACGTGGTGAGCCAGTTGCTGAGCGGTAAACGCGGGGGGGTGGGTGAGGCACATGTATTCAACATTTGCCCCATCCAGAAATTCTTTTAACTGCTGAATCGGCATAGTGACAGCCTCCTACCAGCATGGACAGCAACCCGGAATGGCTTGATATGAGCTCCACTCCGACGACGTTTGACGGGGCCATCAGGCCCCGTCATTAATCGTCAGCTTAGCTGAGGTTGTGCCGAATGCGAGTAACGGGTTGTATCTATGCGATACGGATTGCTACTTCACTCGCTTTTGTACAAATGCACGTCGCGCTGGGGGAAGGGGATGGAGATACCTTCGGCATCAAACGCTTTCTTCACAGCCTCCTGCATGGCCCAGTTGAATGGCCACAGGTCGCCGGCCTTGGTCCAGGCGCGTACGGTCAGATTGACCGAGCTATCGCCCAGGCTACCAACAACCACGAGCGGCTCCGGATCTTTCAAAGCGCGCTCGTCCTCGGAGATAAGGCGCAGAATAATGTCTCTTGCCTTGTCGATGTCATCGCTGTAGCCGATGCCAAAGGACATATCGCAGCGGCGTGTTTCGTAAACGCTCATGTTGGTCAGACTGGAGTTGGACAGTTCGCCGTTAGGGATCACTATGCGGCGATTATCGAAGGTGTCGACAATCGTGTAGAGAATGGTGATTTCGCGCACAGAGCCTAGAAAGCCTTGCGCTTCGATCGCGTCACCTACTTTGAACGGCTTGAAAAGCAGGATTAGCACACCACCTGCAAAGTTCCCCAAGCTGCCTTGCAGTGCGAAGCCAACAGCCAGGCCGGCGGCACCAATGATGGCAACGAACGAGGTGGTCGCAATGCCGACCATGGAGGCGACAGAGACGAGCAGGAGGATCTTCAGAATGGCGCCGATAAGACCGCACAGGAACTTGTTCAGGGTAGGGTCTTTTTTGCCAAGCTTCGCGTCCAGTACGCTTACAAAGCGATTGATCAGCCACATGCCGACAATCAGTGTGATAATCGCCAGCAGGACCTTTGGGGCGTAGGTCATAACCAATGCGATGGCCTGATCCATGTATTCTGCGGCGCGTCCGTCCGCGCTAAATAGCTCTTCCATTGTGGTTCCTTATTCGTTCTTGATGATGAGTGGGTACAGCTTTTTGTAGTAAAAATCCGGCGTAGCCCGATAGGTTAAACCACTTATATAGCAGACAAATCCGCAGAGGTACATGCGGGTTGCAGGGCGCGCCCATGTGTCTAGGCCGGGTTCGCTTTTTCCGCCCACTCAAGCAAGGCGCCGGAATCTCCACGAGCCAGGATTTTTCCCTGCTTCTGGCGGAGCTGATAATCGTACATAGGATCATAGTAATCCTGCAGCAGCGGCTGAATCCAGGCATCATGGCCTTCCAGGTCACCATTGCTTTCCTGTTGTGTCAGCGCGTGCTCCATAAGGTTTTTCAGCTGGCGGTGACGTTCGCCTCCCAGCCGTTTACTGATACGTTCAAGAGCGCCCAGAAGGTAGTCACGAAAATTCAGCCAGCCGGCCTCCTCGCCATCACGGCTCATGTAGTCAGCAGCCATATTTTCCACATAATCTTCCCTGATAATGCGAGTGCGGTCTTCCAACGATTCCTCAAGAATCAGCAGGGGTGTGCGGGCCATTCGCTCTTTCAGCGCATCGGGCAGTGCGCAGCGACCAACCAGGCGACTTTCATCTTCGAGATAGATCGGGCCACCCTTCAAGTGGTGCGCTTTCAGCATGGCAACGGCCAGGCGATTTTCAAAGTCTATTTGGGATGGCTGCGGCGTTACTTGTCGCCCGAAGCTGGAACCCCTGTGATTTGCCAGGCCTTCCAGATCTACCGGGTTGGGGAGTTGATGCAGCACGCGGGTTTTGCCGGTCCCTGTGCGCCCACTGATGATACGGAAATCCGCGGAATTGATGAGTTCGTCGAGGCTGTCGATGAGGAACCGACGTAGGGCTTTATAGCCGCCTTTCACGAGTGGGTAATCAATGCCGGCATCCCTGATCCACTGCTGGGTCAGCCTGGAGCGCAAGCCGCCACGGAAGCAGAACAGATAACCTTCCGGATGGTTCGCTATAAATCGCTTCCAGGTTTCGATGCGCTGAGCTTGAACATCCCCGGAAACCAGTTGGTGGCCGAGCCGAATGGCTTCATCCTGTCCCTTTTCCTTATAGCAGATGCCTACCCGGTGCCGCTCTTCATCATTCATCAGCGGTGCGTTTACAGCGCCAGGGAAGCTGCCCCTGGCAAACTCTACCGGTGCCCGGACATCCATCAGAGGAGTGTTGTTCAGGAACAGCGACAGGTAGTTTTCGGTATCGGGTCTGCTTGGCATTTCAGGGCTCAATTGCTTGCCAGAATGAGGCGGCAGTATAGCGGATGTGTAGAAAATCCGTGAAAAAAAAGGGCAGCCCTGAGGCTGCCCTTTACCGGAACAGGTCGGCGCATCCTTGCGCTGAGTGCAACAACCGTGTTGCGAATCCTTTTGCCACTCCGTGGTGCCGGCGTCCGAGCCAGCAATCCGAATAGTTATCCCTTAAGCCAGATATCCCTGTGTCCCTGCTTCTCCCTGCATTCCATGCCGGGGCGCATCCAGTGCGTCGTCCTTATCCTTGTCATCCTTGACGAAGCCACTATACCAATGGATGAGTATGGAAAAGTGTGAGCCGTGCACGCTTGTGTTTGGAGTTCCCTCAAAAAGATTACGGAAGCGTAATTATATCAGTATGTTAAGTAATTTTCGGTGATGGTTGTAGCGGGTGCGCACGATCGATTGCTGCAAGATCGCACACGTTTGTGCGATATATCTCACACGGATTTGGGCGAATTTCTCAAATCCCTTTTGTTGCTTGAGGGGAGTCCGGGCCAGGGTAGGAGGCCAATCAGTATTCCTGCGCCGTCAGCGGCCACGTCTGCCAGCGAGAAGTCCCGGTAGGGAAGAAGGGCTTGAACAGCTTCTATGCCCAGCCCAAAAGCCAGCAGCGCCGGTGCGAACCAGATGGCGCGGAGCTCCGGCCAGGCTAACCGCGTAACCAGCGTGAGCTCAACAAATGCGATCAAGTGGTTCACTTTGTCGCTGGGGGCTGAGGGGATCGGGTAACTGTTGCTTGTGGTTGCCAGAAAGCCAATAGCAATGACCGACAGCAGCAGGGCAAAGCGCCACAGCGGCCGGAAGTTCAGCAGGCTTGTCAGTTGATGTTTCAGTGTTCCCATTGGTGAAATCCGTCAGAGTTCTCTGGCTGTGTGAAGGTTTTCAACATGATATGCTTTGCGCCCCGTCACTGTCATTGAAGCGGAGGGCCATTCGGCGATGCTCAGAGGTAATTTTTTTCGTGGACTGGGCTATCTGGGTGAGGGTTTTCACCTGATTCGCCAGCCTGGTTTGCGGCTATTTGTCGTCATTCCGCTTGTTATCAACATTTTTCTCTTCGGATTGTTGTTCTATTTTCTGGGCGAACTTTTCGGCGCTTTGATTGCGACTGCCATGGGCTGGCTGCCTGACTGGGCCTGGCTGCAGGCGCTCGACTGGTTGTTCTGGATTTTGTACGGCGCTGTCATCCTGCTCATGCTGGCATACGGCTTTGTGATAATCGCCAACCTGATTGGCTCGCCTTTCTACGGTTATCTGGCAGAACTCACGGAGAAGCACCTCACCGGCCAGGAAGTCAGCACTGATGATGGCTGGACGGCGATCATAAAAGACATCCCCCGGGCGCTCTGGCGGGAAGTGCAAAAAATTGTCTATTACCTGCCACGGGCTATTGGGCTGTTCATCATTGGCTTGATCCCGGTGGTCAATCTGGTGGCGCTCGTGCTGTGGTTCCTGTTTAACAGCTGGATGATGGCGTTGCAGTATGTGGATTACCCCGCAGACAACCACAAGGTGAGCTTCAAGGCCTTGCGCCAACTGCTTGCCGATACCCGTTTATCTGCTTTGGGTTTCGGGCTGCCCGTGGCTTTGGCCGCCATGGTGCCTGTTTTGAATCTTATTGTGGTTCCCGCCGCTGTTTGCGGGGCGACTGCCTATTGGGTGCGCGAAAACGGCGCAACACGTAATTAAAGAGTTTGGAGGTTTTTTGGACGCATCGGAACTTGCTATTGGCCAGCGTTGGGTCAGCCACAGCGATACAGCGCTCGGGCTGGGAATAGTAACAGACATTTCTGGCCGTCGGATTACCCTGGGTTTTCCTGCGGCCGATGAAGAACGCACCTACGCCATTGATAACGCGCCGCTTTCCCGCATCGTGTACCAGCTTGGTGAGGAAATCGAGACCTTCGATGGCTCCAAGTATCTGGTGCGGGCGGTCGAGGATCTCGGTGGTGTGCTTTTGTACCACGGGGAGCCGTTGGCGGAGGGTGACGAGCAGCCTGAGGCAGGTCTGGAACAGATCTCTGAAGTAAAACTCGCCGGCTCTGTCAATTTCTCTGCGCCCCATCAACGCCTGTTTGCCGGCCAATTTGACCGCAACGGTGCTTTCCGCCTGCGCTTCGCCACACTGCAGCACATGGACCGGTTGCGGGCGTCTCCCGCCCGTGGGCTGATTGGCGCTCGCACACAGCATTTACAGCACCAGATTTATATCGCCCACGAAGTCGCCAAGCGTCACGCGCCGCGAGTGCTTCTGGCAGACGAAGTTGGTCTTGGTAAAACCATTGAAGCCGGTCTTATTCTTCATTATCAGTTGCAGACTGGCCGGGCTAAGCGGGCCCTGATCGTGGTACCGGATTCGTTGATTCACCAGTGGCTGGTGGAAATGCTCCGGCGCTTCAATCTGCGCTTCTCCATCGTTGATCAGAGCCGTTACGACGCCCTCAAAGACTCAGAGAGTGATGTTGATGCGCTGATGGATCATATTTTCGGCGACGACTCATCTGTTAACCCCTTTGAAAGTGACCAACTGGTTCTGTGCAGTCTCGATTTTCTGGTGAACAGCGAGAAAGCCCGGGCAGACGTGCTGAAAGCCGATTGGGACCTGATGGTTGTAGACGAGGCCCATCACCTGGCCTGGAGCCCGGAAGACGTAAGCCCGGAATATCAGCTGGTAGAGGAGCTTTCAGCAATCAGCGATGGCCTTCTGTTGCTGACTGCGACACCGGAACAGGTGGGTGTGGCTAGCCACTTTGCCCGGTTGAGGCTGCTCGACCCTGCACGTTTTCATGATTTGCAGGCGTTCCAGGACGAAGAGTTGCAGTACGAGGCGATTAACGGCGTAGTGCGGCGCTTGCAGGATGAGAGTTCAGACATTCATGAGGATGACCGCAAAGCACTGCAGGCCTGGCTAGGTGATGAGCTGGCGCAGTTGTTGGCGGGGGATTCACCACGACAGGCTGTTATAGATGCGCTGCTGGATCGCCATGGCACCGGGCGGGTTCTTTTCCGTAATACTCGCGCAGCCATTCAGGGGTTTCCTGAGCGGCGGGCCAATGCCGTTCCTCTTGAGTGCCCCGAGATGTATCTGGGGCAAGAGTTCGGTTACCCCGGCCTGGCCCCGGAGCAATCCGTGCCAGAGGAGTTGTGGCTGATGGATGACCCCAGGGTTGCCTGGCTGGAGAAAAAGCTGGCGGGCTTGCGGCCGGCCAAGGTTGTGGTTATCTGCGCCCTGGCCGAAACCGCGATGGCGCTGGAGCATTACCTTCAGCTGCGCGCTGGTATTCGCAGTGCGGCATTTCATGAGCATTTGAGCCTGGTGGAGCGTGATCGTGCGGCTGCCTACTTTGCTGATAATGAACAAGGTGCCCAGGCGCTGATTTGTTCGGAGATTGGCAGCGAAGGCCGCAACTTCCAGTTTGCTCACCACCTTGTACTGTTTGATTTGCCAGCCAACCCTGACTTGCTCGAGCAACGCATCGGTCGACTGGATCGCATCGGGCAAACGGAAACCATCGACATTCATATTCCTTACCTTCAGGGCACCTCGCAAGAGGTTCAGTACCGCTGGTTCCAGGAAGGCCTGAACGCGTTCTCTGAAAGCTGCGCCGTTGGTGTTGCGGTACAGGAGAAGGTTGGCGAGCAATGGACGAGTGCCATTGAAGGCGATCTGTCGGTGCTGGATAGCCTGGTTGAAGCCTCGGCTGCCGAGACTGGCCGTTTAAAAACATTGCTGCAAAATGGTCGCGATGCGTTGATCGAGCTTAACTCCTGCCGCCGTGATATAGCTGATGCGCTGATTGCGGGTATTGAGGAGGAAGAAGGTTCAGCCGAGGTGCGTGATTACATGATCGAAGCCTTCGATATTCTCGGGGTGGATATCGAAGATCATTCTGACCATGCGGATATTCTGCGCCCCGGGGAACAATATCAGGCCGGCCACGTTGCCGAGCTGCCGGAAGACGGTGTAACGGTGACCTGGGATCGCCAGCATGCGCTGGAGCGCGAAGACATCGCCTTCATGAGCTGGGAGCACCCCATGGTGACCGGCGTGATGGACTCGGTGACCAGCTCTGGCTTGGGCAAGGCGGCCCTGGCCAGCCTGTCGGTGAAGGCGTTGCCACCGGGTACCTTGCTAATGGAAGCACTGTTTACCGTGCACTGCCCTGCACCGGAAGCTCTGCAGTTGACCCGATACCTGCCGGTTTCTCCCTTGCGGCTTCTGGTAGATGTGAATGGGAAAGAGCTCTCTGCAGCGCTGCCCCATGACCGATTGAACGATATCTGTTCCAATATCCGTCGCCGCACTGCCCAGGCGATTGTGCCGCAGATCCGGCCGCAGGTAGAAACCATGGTGGATCATGTGGAGCGGTTGTCAGCACCGCATCTGGAGCCAATGAAGCAAAAGGCGCTGGAGCAGTTAGCAGCAAACTTTGAGCCAGAGATTCGCAGGCTGGAAGCTCTGAAAAGAGTGAACCCGGCGATTCGGGACGAGGAAATCGATTATTTCCGTAACCAGCTGGATGCCGCGCGTGAGGCTATCGGGCACGCCAGTCTGGCCCTGGAAGGGATCCGGGTTATCGTCACAGCGTGAGGCTGTTTTTTGCGATATCCTTGACGTAACATTTTGTAAATTGACCCATGGATGACAGAGAGACCCTATGATGACTTTGATTCTGTTGATAGCAGCGCTGACAGGCCTGCTGATTGTCATGCGGCGTGAATCCGGTGCCAAGCCTGCCATTGGCGTAATGGTAGTGGTTGGTGTTCTGTCGATGATCTTTGCATCTGGATGGCTGGCGCTGATTCTATTTGTCGGTGCTGCAGTTACCGCTGCGGCGGGTCTGCCCGGCCTTCGCCAGAGCTGGCTTACACCGCGCATTTTTGCCATTTTTAAGAAAGTTGCCCCCAAGGTGTCTGATACCGAAAAAGTGGCGCTTGAAGCGGGCACCGTCGGTTGGGATGGTGAGCTATTTACCGGAAGGCCGGATTGGCACAACCTGCTGATCAATCGCCATACAGGCCTGAGCGAAGAAGAACAGGCGTTTGTGGATAACCAGTGCGTTCAGGCAGTGTCCATGTGTAATGCGTGGGACATTGCGGTAGAGCGAGCGGACCTTCCAAAAGAGTTGTGGGACTTCCTCAAGAAAGAGAAGTTCTTCGGAATGATCATCCCCAAAGAATACGGCGGTCTCGGTTTCTCCGCGAAGGCCCAGACAGCTGTGCTGCAAAAAATCGCCGCCAATGAAATGCTCATGGTTACCGTCGGCGTGCCCAACTCCCTTGGGCCTGGCGAATTGCTGCTCAAATACGGTACGGAAGAGCAAAAAGAACACTACTTGCCGCGACTGGCGGATGGCCGGGAAATTCCTTGTTTTGGCCTTACCGGTACTCGTGCAGGCTCTGATGCCACCTCATTGCCGGATGTTGGCACCGTGTGTAAGCAGGAGATAGACGGCAAGGAAGTTATTGGTATAAGACTGAATTTTGAAAAGCGCTGGATCACCCTTGCCCCCATCGCAACGGTTGTGGGCCTGGCGTTCCGTATGTTTGACCCGGACGGGCTGGTGGGTGACACCAAGGATTATGGCATTACTTGTGCACTGATTCCCCGCGATACCAAGGGTATGGAAATTGGTCGTCGCCATTGTCCGATAGGAAGTCCTTTCCTGAACGGTCCCATCATTGGCAAGGATGTGTTCATACCCCTGGACTACATTATTGGTGGCCTGGATATGGCCGGCCAAGGCTGGCGCATGCTGGTTGAATGCCTCTCGGTTGGCCGTTGCATCACCTTGCCTTCCGGTGCTGCCGGCACGGCGGCCTATGCTGTGGGCACTGCCGGTGGTTTCACCCGCATTCGTCGCCAGTTCAATACGCCAGTGGCCGATATGGAAGGCGTGCAGGAGCCGCTGGCGCGTATTGCTGCCAAAACCTATATTTCCCAGGCGGCGGTTAATCACACGGCCAACATGATCGACAAGGGTGAGAAGCCAGCCGTGCCCTCGGCGATTCTCAAGTATCACCTGACTGAATTCCAGCGCGGCATTCTGGCTGACGCCATGGATGTTCACGGTGGGAAAACGGTGACTCTCGGGCCCCGTAACTACCTGGGCATAGGCTATAGCGGTTCACCGGTTTCCATTACGGTGGAAGGCGCGAATATCATGACCCGCAGCTTGATGATCTTTGGCCAGGGCGCTATCCGCTGCCATCCCTATGTACTTAAGGAACTGGCGGCAAAGGATAATGACGACATCAACGCATTTGACGACGCCTTCTTTGGCCACGCGGGCCTGATTTTCGGTAACGCTGCAAGAGCCTTCACCCAGGCGCTGAGTATCGGCCGTGCAGACGTGCCTTTTGACAGCGCAAGCCGCAAATATGCGCAGGCAGTTGCCCGCTTCAGCGCTGCCTTTGGCCTGTGCTCGGACGCGGCAATGACCACCCTTGGCAGCCAACTGAAAATGCGCGAGCTGATCTCTGCACGCCTCGGCGACATGCTGTCCAACCTGTATCTCGCCTCCATGGTGCTCAAGAACTGGCATGAAACCCAGCCCGTAGAAGGTGAGAAAGAGGTCATGCAGTACAGCCTTGGCTTGCTTTTGCATCGCACAGAAGAAGCGCTGGATGGCTTTCTGAACAACTTGCCAAATCGTGCTGTCGCATTGGTTCTGCGCGGGGTTACTCTGCCGCTGGGCCGGCGTTGGGGTAAACCCCATGATGACCTTGCCCGCAAACTTGCCCGGTTTATATCCACCGATACGCCCATTCGTCACAAGTTGCTTGCGAGCACCTGGACAACCGACGGCGAAGGCTCGGTGGAGAATCCGGTGGCGCGCTACAACGGTTTGCTGAAAGATTATGACAAAGCTGAGCAACTCTATCGCAAAGCCACCAAGGCATACGCCAAAGGCGAACTGCCAATGACGGCTTTGCATCCGGAGCAGCGTTTTGACGCGGCGTTGGAGGCGGGCATTTTCACCAAAGAAGAAGCCAGGTTCATGGATGAGTATGAAGCCGTTGTATACGAAATGCTCACGGTGGACGACTTCCCGTTTGATGAGTTTGCCCGCAACAAGGACACGGTGATTGATCACAACCCAGCGTAACGGGGCAGGCCGCTAATATGTGGCTGTCTTTTTTGGCCGTGAGTGTTGGCGCCGTTATTGGCGCCAACCTGCGTTGGTTGCTGGGGCTGTGGCTGAACACCAGTTACCACGCGATTCCCTATGGCACCCTCGCAGCCAACCTCGCCGGCGGCTGGCTGGTTGGCTTGCTCATTGGCTATTTCAGTCATGCCAGCACGCTGGCGCCTGAATGGCGCCTGTTTGCTATCACTGGCTTGTGTGGCGCACTGACAACATTTTCTACCTTTTCACTGGAAATGTTTTCCGCTATCCAGGATGGCAAATGGGCAATGGCCATAACCGGGATTCTCGCCCACGTAATTGGCTCTATACTCATGACTGCATTGGGTATTTACACCTTTAGTCTAATGAAAGGCTAAATGGGTATGACTACCTAGTGGATTTATTTTAAATCTACTTGGCAAGTTGGCGATTCAGTAGTAGAGTGTTTTGGAAGGAAAGATTCAGCAAAGCATTTCATGAATAAGACGTACTCCGCAGTTAGTAGTGACCGTCCTGTTTTTGATTCCGCGAGTTCTGTATTTCCGTACAACGCTGACCAGCCACATTCAGTGAATGGCAGCAGTTAATATGATTGATTTCAGGAAGTTTAAGTATGTCTACTACTACCGGTACTGTTAAGTTCTTCAACGAAGCTAAAGGCTTTGGCTTTATCACTCGTGAAGGCGGCCCGGACGTTTTTGTTCACTACAGCGCAATTCAGGGCGGCGGTTTCAAGACTCTGGCTGAAGGCCAGCAAGTTGAGTTCACCGTTACCCAGGGCCAGAAAGGTCCTCAGGCGGAAAACGTTACTCCTCTCTAATCCCACTCGGATAGAGTAGTAACCGCCAAAAAGGCAGCTTCGGCTGCCTTTTTTTCGTTATAAGGCCAGGTTCTTTTCCTGCACCAAGTTACTGGGTTACAAAACCGGAGAGCTTATGAAGCTGATTGGATCAACTACCTCACCCTATGTTCGGCGCATCCGCATTCTGCTGGACGAGGAGCGCTACGACTTTGTGAATCTCGATATTTACGGCGCAGATCGTGACGAAATCAGAAGAACCAATCCCGCACTGAAAATACCCGTGCTGGAAAGCGATGGTCAGGAAATTTATGACTCGCGGATTATTGCCCGCTATCTCAGTTCCAAACAGGGTAGAGACCCACTTACATGGGATCAGCAAAACCAGCTAACCCTGATTGATGGCGCCAATGACTCGGCAGTTACCCTGTTGTTAGCAAGACGTTCCGGCGTGGATGTAGATGCACCCGGCGTACTGTTTTTTGATTTGCAGCGTGAGCGTATTATGACAACTCTGCGCACGCTTGCGGCGCAAGTGGAAGATGGCCAGTTTGAAGAATGGAACTACCCGGCCATCTGCCTCTATTGCCTGGTAGACTGGCTTGATTTCCGTGATCTTGTGGACTTCACCGGTATCGAAAGCTTGATTGCCTTCCGGGATAGCCATAATACCCTCCCATGGGTAGCCGAGACCGATCCACGGCAGTCTTAGGCATCGCATCATAGGTGCTCGCCCAGCCGGGCACCTGTTACCTCGCATATTCCCATTATTCCTGTCTGTTAACCTTTTTCATTGCGAATGCATTTTGGATGGCTGATTGCGTGTCGCAATTTGGCATCGCGTTGTCGCAATTTAGCAGTGCGTTTTGCATGCAAGCAGACTAGATTTCATTGTGACTCTTTCAGCGGCATAAGCTGTTGCGTATTGGGCGTCGGGCGCCCAGCCTCCAAGAATTCAAAGGAAATATAACAATGACAAAACTGACGAGACGGGATTTCCTGAAAGCCTCTGCTATGGGTATGGGCGCTGTAGTAGTGTCAACTGGCTTGGCCGGGTGCGTATTTGATAGCGACGATAAACGCACCACGGATTTCACTCACGGTGTGGCAAGTGGTGACCCGCTGGCAAACGGTGTGGTTCTATGGACCCGTGTAGTGCCAGACAGGGATTTTGAAAAGCCGGTAAGTGTGGCCTGGGAAGTGGCAACCGACCCCGGGTTTGAGCAACTGGTCCACTCTGGCACGGCCGACGCCAAAAACGCCCACGACTTTACCGTTAAAGTGGATGTGCGTGGGCTCGCCCCGGCACAAAAATATTATTATCGGTTCCGCACGGCGGATAGCCAGTCCCCTTCGGGCACAACGCTGACCTTGCCAGAGGGTGCTGTGGACTCAGTTCGGCTCGCGGTGGTGTCTTGTGCAAACTACCCTGCAGGCTACTTCAACGTTTATCGCGAACTCAGCAAGCGTGATGATCTGGATGCAGTTTTGCACCTGGGTGACTATATCTACGAGTACAGCAGTGAGTCTGGCAGTTACGCTGCGTCCGATGCCGCTGCGCTGGGTCGCACCTTCCCGGCGGATAACGACCTGGAGTTAATAAAGCTGAAGGATTATCGTCGCCGGTATGGAATTTACCGTGGCGACGCAGATCTGCAGGCACTGCACCAGAAAGTGCCGTTTATCGTTGTTTGGGATGACCATGAAATCGCCAACGATGCCTGGGAAAACGGAGCCGCAAACCACAATACCGGGGAAGGCGATTATGGCACCCGTAAGCTTGAAGCCTTGCAGGCGTACTTTGAGTGGATGCCCATCCGCCCAGTGATTGAAGGTAATGACGAGGCAATTTTCCGCACCTTCCGGTTCGGTAATCTGGTGGATCTGCACATGCTGGATACCCGTCACATGGGGCGGGATAGGCAGTTGGACTACCAGGATTATTTCACTCAGACGGGGCTTGATGAGGCCCGCTTCAGAGCGGATGTGGGAAGCACCAACCGTACATTGTTGGGCGCCGAACAACTGCTCTGGCTGCAAGCTTCCATGGGCTACTCCACAGCGACCTGGCAGGTGCTGGGCCAGCAGATACTGATGGGGCGTATGAACCTGCCCGCAGAGCTGTTGATGGCTATAGCGACGGAGCAGTTTGACGGTTTGCCGCAGGCGCTTGGAGAGTTGGCGGGGTTAAAGGCCCGGCATTTAGGTTTGGTTCCAGGACCTTCACTTACACCAACGGAGTTGGCGCGGATAAACACCGTTGCTCCCTATAACTTGGACGCTTGGGACGGTTACCAATATGAGCGGGAAGTGGTGCTGGGCACAGCCAAAGCACTGGACAGAAACCTTGTGGTACTGGCCGGCGATACCCACAACGCCTGGGCTAATAATCTGAAAGACATTAACGGCGACCAGATTGGGGTGGAGTTTGCTGCACCGTCGGTATCATCGCCAGGTCTGGAGGAATACCTTGAGCTTGACGAAGATCAGATTTCTGGCGCTGAGCAGGGTATTAGCCTGCTGGCGGATGATCTGGATTACCTGAACATCAACCAGCGCGGATTTATGATCGTGACCTTCACTGTCGAGGAAGCCCGGTCTGATTGGTACTTTGTCGATACCATCAAATCCCGTGACTACGCCATCGATACCGCCCGCAGTACAAGCCGGAGAGTCCGGCCCGGTGCGGGCAATCGTTACGTGGAATCCGTTCCCTCCTGACCATCAGCGCAAGCCGCGGGTGATCAATGCAGGGTCACCGCGACCTTCCACTGCCGCAAGTTCTGCACTGGATAGCCACTCCCCGGGTGGCTTGTCCAGAACACTGGCACAGGCTGCTAAAGCGTGGCCCCAGGAGCAGCCGTTGGCAAACAACATTCCGGGTTCATTTAGTGTGCCGCCCCGGTTTGTATAGCCCAATACCTTGCTGTGGGCGGGAGCAGGGAACAGCGGGTGCAAGTGCCCACGAAATACTTCGGGGCGCATGTGAGTCAGGGCAACTCTTCGATGTAACCGGCTCGGGAACAGGCGTTCTCGTTCAAACTCTGAAACACAGTTTTCAGCCTCCAGAATGTCCCTTGGTGCCCTGAACCGTCCGGGTTCCTGAATATAGACCAAGCGGAATGAAGTGCCGGTTTCCCGCAGTCGCTCACAGGCCCGGATAGATTCCGATAACTGGTAGGCACCATTGGCAATCAGCAATATCGGCTCTCCCCCGGAGGTGTCTTCGTCTACCACCAGCGCCCCGTTCCTTGCGAGTGCTTCTGCTTCCTGCGTATCGAACACGCACGGCCGATTGCGTTTAGGAATAACCATGCAGCTGATGCTTCCTCGCTTGGCAAATACCGAAGGAAGAACCGCCAGCGCGCTGTTGTAATCTGCAGGAAAGAGCACCCGTGATACATCGTTCATTTCACCCAGCAGGCTCTCACAGAAAGTGGTGTCTTGGTGGGACTGTTCATTTTTGCCATTTTCCCAGGTGTGGGATGTAGCGATAACCGGCAAACCAAGCCAGCGGGCAGGGCGGCCCAGTGCCTTTTGATGGCGAGCAAAAATGAGCTCCTGGCGGATGGCGCCAAGCATTTTTACACAGAATGCTTCGTAGCTGGCCACCAGGTTTATCCCGGCCTTGTTCGCTAGGCAGGCAGACACAACTGCTTCCTCGTTCAGCGCTGTGATGATGTTGCCATGAACCGACTCAGAATCGTTCTCCGGATCGTTCACCCGGTGTTTCAGATTTTCCAGAACGCCGGTCAGGCGGTTACTGGCAAGTTCATCCGGGTTGCCTACGCGGGCTCGATGATTCGGGTTTTGCGCCACCAGAGCGCAGAAAAAATCATCCACTGCCTGCATGGGAGAAACCGAGTCAGCCCGGTCAGGGATGGCGGGAATAACAAGGTCGGGCGGATTGCGCCTTGCCAGCGGGTGATCGCGCTCCAAGGGGCGGGATTGCTCGGTGTGTTCTTTTAGCCGCTGCACGCTTTGCGCAAGTTCTTCTGGCGCAACCCAAAGGCGGTGCGCGTGCGTCTGAAACAGCTCCCGGGCGCGAATATCCATGCGTGGATTGCCTGGTAGCGGTAGGTTGTGGGCAGGGTTCAGGCCGGCGCCGTAAAAGCCAAAGCCTTTTACGGTTTCGGCAATACCGTAGGGCATTCGAACCGGATAGCCCAGCGCGCCTGCCAGTGCTTCCTCACTTCTTTGTTGCAGTGTATTTTCCATCTCGGCAAGGGCGCACACGAAGGCTGCCGGGTCGCGGCCGTCAAACCTGAATGGCTCGAAGCCAAGGGCCTCCAGTCTGGCCTCGAATCGCTCCAGCCCTTCGCGGGTGCCCAACTCAGTACGTTGCTCAATGCGGCGACCGTTGGCAATCATAACGGGGGTAACCAGACCACAATCGGCTGCCCGCCACCAACGGGGAATCCAGTCGCTGCCGCGCTGTTCTTCGGCGGCACCATCGGATAGAAAGGCGACCAGAGACTCTCCGGGCAATGGCATGTGTGCGTACTGAAGCTCGGCAAAGCCCAGATAGCCACCCTCAATAATGCCTCCCGCTGTGTAGGGATTAACATGGCTACCCAGCGGCGCTGCCACGCTGCCGTCCGGTTTTTGTTGGTAGCTGTAAAAATCCGCTACCATCCGTGACAGCCCATCTGTTCCGGTGTAGCGTTTATGCTGCTCCGGGAGGAGATTGCCCGTTAGCACATTCAACGCATCAATGGCGGCTACGCAATGGCCCTGGCCCATAAGCCAGCTGCGGGTTTGGCCCGTCAGGTTGTTGCGTGCCATATAAGCTGCGTAAGCCGGCACCATATTCAACGCTCCGCCGGTGTGACCTTCCGGAGTGCTTTTGAAGTCCGTTGGGGCCAGTGGTGCACCGGAGGTGTCTACGCGATTTGCGTAGGTCATGTGTACTACCAGCCACATGCCAGCGCTGGTTAACCGGTCAAGATCCGCCAACTTGCGGTAGACTGTGGCTGAATCAGGTTGAAGACCTTTGGCAACAAGGTGCGCCGCCAGATGCTGAACACGCTCGCAAGTGGTCTCGGTATGTTGGATAACGCCATATCCCTTGCGCCAGAGTTCATACTCGGAACAGGCCGTGGATGGCGAGATGTGTGATGGCATAATGTGCCTCCAATGCACAAAAATTGTGCAATTATTGTAGAAGGCGCCTGCAATCTGCTGTTTGATGCAGGTCAGGTGGGCTCGCTTCTGGCATTAATTTTGTTTGAGAACCATATTTTTGGGAGAGATCGATGACTGATGACAAACGCCGCCGTTATTCCGCCCCCGTGGTGGATGGAGTGGGCAAGTCTGCCAGCCGGGCAATGCTCCGAGCTGTCGGTTTTACCGATGAGGATTTCCGTAAGCCGCAGATTGGTATCGCTTCCACCTGGAGCAATCTGACGCCGTGCAACATGCACATTCACGAATTGGCAGAAGCTTCTTCGACGGGTGCGGATGCAGCTGGTGGCAAGTCATTGATCTTCAATACCATTACAGTGTCTGACGGTATCGCCAACGGTACCTTGGGAATGAAGTATTCACTGGTGTCCCGGGAAGTCATTGCGGATTCCATTGAAACCGTCGCGGGCTGTGAAGGATTTGACGGACTGGTTGCGATCGGCGGTTGCGACAAAAATATGCCCGGTTGCATTATGGGGCTGGCCCGGCTCAACCGGCCATCGGTGTTTGTGTATGGCGGCACGATTCTACCCGGTGAAAATCACACTGATATTGTGTCGGTATTCGAAGCAGTAGGCGCCCACGCCCGAGGTGATCTTGATTTAATCGAAGTAAAACAGATTGAAGAAACGGCCATTCCCGGCCCGGGCTCCTGTGGTGGCATGTACACCGCCAACACCATGGCATCGGCGATTGAAGCTATGGGCATGAGCCTTCCGGGCAGTTCTGCCCAGAATGCGGTATCCAATAACAAGCTGGATGACTGTCGCGCTGCCGGGGCAGCGGTTTTGAATCTTCTGGATAAAGACATCAAGCCTTCGGACATCATGACCCGCGAAGCATTTGAGAATGCGATTACCGTCGTGATCGCTTTGGGCGGCTCAACCAACGCGGTTCTTCACCTGTTGGCAATGGCCAGCACGGTTGATGTGGAGCTGAGCCTGGAAGACTTTGTAGAGATTGGTAAGCGCGTTCCTGTTCTTGCGGACTTGCGCCCCAGCGGCCATTACATGATGTCGGAATTGGTGGCGATTGGTGGTATACAGCCGCTGATGAAGATGCTGTTGGAGCGGGGGCTTTTGCATGGTGACTGCTTGACGGTTACAGGACAAACGCTGGCGCAAAACCTGGCTGAAGTAGACCCTTACCCGGAAGGTCAGGACATTATCCGGGCATTCGATAACCCGGTGAAGGCAGATAGCCACTTGCGCATTCTGCACGGTAACCTGGCGCCTGAAGGGGCTGTTGCCAAGATCACTGGTAAGGAAGGCACTCACTTTTCCGGACGTGCCCGGGTGTTTCATTCGGAAGAGGAAGCGCAAGAGCGGATTATCGATGGAACCGTGGTTGCTGGCGACGTACTGGTGATCCGTTACGAGGGTCCGAAGGGTGGGCCTGGAATGCGTGAAATGCTCACACCTACGTCGGCCATCATGGGCAAGGGTCTTGGTAACGACGTGGCCTTGATTACGGATGGACGTTTCTCCGGGGGCAGTCACGGTTTTGTGGTGGGGCATATCAGCCCGGAAGCGGCAGAAGGTGGCCCCATTGCGTTGGTTGAGGATGGCGATACAATCACCATCGATGCCGTCGCAAACACCATGGTATTGGATGTTCCTGACGAAGAGCTTGGGCGCCGGCGCAAAGCCTGGGTTGCTCCCGAACCACGATTTACCCGTGGTGTGCTTGCGAAATATGCTCGCACAGTAAGCTCTGCATCCACCGGCGCGGTTACCGACCTGCCATGATGCATCGATAACGCAAAAACAGAGTGCAACATGTATAAAATGAACATCGTGCGGATGCTGCTTTGGCTGGTGCTATGCCTGCCACTTGCAGTAAATGCACAGCAGAAGAGCGCCAGCTTGGCTGGTGCTCAGGACCTGAATTTGGCATCGGTCAATGCGGCCGTGGCGATGGCTGGCAGCAATGAACTGGTATTTGGCCGGAATGCAAACAGGCCTGTGCCCATCGCTTCCATAACCAAGGTGATGACAGCTCTAGTGGTGCTTGAATCTGGCGCTCCGCTGAATGAGTGGCTGGTGTTCGAGAAGCGCCACACAGCTGCTGCCGCTAATGCCTACACTCGCATCCGGATCGGCTCAACGATGCGCCGCGCCGATGTGCTACGCATTGCGCTTATGTCGTCTGAGAACTTTGCGGCCTACACTTTGGCCAGAAGCCACCCGGGTGGCTTCGATGCATTTATTGTTGCCATGAACGCCAAAGCGAAAGCCCTTGGCATGATGGGCACCCACTTTGTGGATCCAACTGGCCTCTCGGCAGAAAACCTTTCAACCGCAGGGGACCTGGTGAAGCTGGTCAATGCTGCTGCAAAGCACCCGGAAATTCGAGAATATTCCACAACAGGTTATTTTCGCGGCAACTTCCGTAGCCCCCGTTACAGCTTGTCGTTTGGCAACACCAATACGCTGGTGCACCGTGAAAGCTGGGGCGTAGGGTTGAGCAAAACCGGCTATCTTTCGGAAGCAGGGCGCTGCCTTGTGATGATCTCTGAAATGAACGGTAAGCAGGTGGTCACCGTACTGCTAGACTCCCTGGGCACTCGATCCCCCATGGGAGATGCCGGCCGCATCAAACGCTGGCTGGCTACCGGTGCCAGTGGGCAGGTAGCTAAAGTCGCGCGGCAATATGCACAGGAAAAGAACGCGGCGTATAACGCTCTGGCACAGAGCACTGCAACCGCTCTGAAATAGAACCCGAGCGACATTGCACAATGCGCTGAACAAAGCAGGAACCCTCATGATCCGGATTTTCACCACCGGCGGCACCATCGATAAGGTGTACTTTGACGCAAACAGCGAGTTTGAAATCGGTGAGTCTCTGGTGCCGGAGCTGCTGGCGGAATCGAATATCCACAAAGGCTACATCCTGCACGGATTATTGCGTAAAGACAGTCTGGAAATGACCGATGCAGATCGTGAGCAGGTGTTTGCTGCAATCAGCGCCTGCGATAACAGCCGGATCCTGATTACCCACGGCACAGACACCATGGCGGAAACAGCTCAGGTGCTGTCATCCCTGAAAGACAAAACCATTGTTCTGACGGGAGCCATGCAGCCCGCACGGATGCGCCGCAGCGATGCAGTGTTCAACATAGGTTTTGCCTGGGCGGCGGTGCAACTATTGCCTCCCGGCGTCTATATTGCCATGAATGGAGAAGTATTCGAGGCCGGCGCTGTGCGTAAAAACCTGAAAGCCCAACGCTTCGAGCGTACCTGAACTCAGCCAATCGAAGCGATTTCCTGTTCCGTCAGATCCCGATACGCACCCGGCTCCAGTGCCGGGTCGAGGGATATATCACCAATGCTCTGCCTGTGCAGGGCCTCCACATGATTCCCTACCGCCGCCAACATGCGCTTGACCTGGTGATAGCGCCCTTCTGAAATGGTCAGTTCAATCAACTGAGGCTCCACAACCTTCACCCGCGCAGGCTTTGTGGGCTTTGAGTCATTTTTAAGCAGGATGCCGGTTTCCAATTCCTTGATGGCTGAATCTGTTATGGGTGTGTTCAGGCTTACCCGGTAAGTTTTCGGACAGTCTACCTTGGGGGAGGTGGCCCGGTGAGACCATTTTCCATCGGTTGTCAGTAGCAGCAAACCCGTGGTGTCGGCATCCAATCGCCCCGCAATGTGCAGATCCTGGGTCAGCTCCGCAGAGATGAGGTCCAAAGCAGTTGGGTGATCACTGTCGCGAGTAGCACTAACAACGCCAGCAGGCTTATTCAGCATGAGATAGCGCTCACCCTGAATCGTCAGTTGTGCGCCATCCAGCGAGATCTTTGCATCTGCAAGGATGTGCTTTCCCGTGTCTTTCCAAACCTCGCCGTTAACCTCAACTCTCCCCGCATGTATGGCGCGCCTGGCCTCTTTGCGTGAAAGCGCTGAGCTGGTGGAAACAAACTGATCAAGACGCATGGTTATTAACACTCCTTGCCAGGGGCTGGCGTTGCAAGATTGGCAAGACACAGCACAGGAATAGCGCCGGTGGTGCGGGCCCAGAGCAGAGGCAGGGCGCCGGTATTCATGAGGGGCCGTGGCGCACGTGCACCGTTTCCTGGCGTGAGTGCGCCGTCTCGATCATCTGCCAGAATGAAGGTAAATGGGTGTGCCCCGGGGATGCCCAGGCGAACATCGGTTGCGGTTATTTCGCTGTTGTGTGCCTGGTAGTCAAGAAAGCCTTTCGTAAACCATTCCAGGCGGCGGGCTTCGGGTAACTGTGCGACAGATTTGGCCAATTCTGGCTGACGGGGGAAATACTCAAGGGATAGAGGGGCGTCGCCATCCAGAAACCCGGTTACGATCTCGACTCGTTGATCATTCGTGATGGCCGTGGCACGCCATAACACCGTATTGAACGGCATGGGCTGCACCAGCAGTTCGGCCTTCTCAAAACCCGCCTCTGCGAGAGCCGGTTGGACTCGCTCGGTAATGATTTGTTGGGCCGCGAACGACCAGCCGAGATACGCAGTGGATAGAATCAGTCCCGCCGCTATGGCACGCACCGCCGGAGGGCGTATTAAAAAGGCAATGCAGCCTGCCACCAGCGGGAGTGTGTACAAAGGATCGATAATGAAGATGCTGCTTATTGCAAGGGGCCGGCCAATCGGCCAGAAAAGCTGTGTGCCGTAAGTGGTAAAGGTGTCCAGAAGCGGGTGCGTCATCAACGCCAGGGCCGTTAGCAATAACCAGCGGGGAAACCCCGGTTCAGGCTTCCAGCGCCAGAGCAAAGTGGCAAGCAGCAGTGATAAAGGCGCAAGCACAAACAGAGAGTGGCCGAAGCCCCGGTGCTGGGTAAAGTTAGCCACCGCCGTTCCGTAATCAATCAGCACATCGAGATCGGGAAGCGTGGCCAGTAATGCGCCGGTGAGCAGAACAGGGCGCCCGAGGGTTTTGCCTGCCACAAGGCCAGCAATTGAGGCGCCAAGAGCCGCCTGAGTGAGTGAGTCCATGAATTCCGTAAAATTAGAGAGTGATGGTGGGTATTATGCTTGGAATGCGGGTTCAGATCACGGGAAGAAGGGCGTACTGAAAAAAACGAGCGTTAAAAAACTGACACCCCGGGCTTGATGCAAACGCGGGGTGTCAGTTTTGAGCTATGTGCACGACAGGACAATAATTCCTGTTAGTGCTTCAGCCAATTAAGCGGCTTTGCGGCGACGTGCCATTCCGAGGCCGGCTAGGCCCAGGCCGAGCAGTGCCAGAGTGCCAGGCTCGGGGACTGCTACAGAGCGTACATTTAGCTTCGCTAAAAGGTCGACGGAGGTAGCGTCGCCTTCAGGGGTGAATATCTCAGTGACACCACCGTCGAATCCCAGGAGGGATAGCGAATAGATGTTGGAGCCAAACTGGAACTCTGAGCTTTCAATCATGTTGTCCAAACGAACAACATCATCCACGTCGCGACTTGAGCAGCCAAAAATAAACGCAAGTGGGCCGCAGTGAACGTTTGGCGTTTCAGTATGACTGAAATCAAACGTGTAAGGTCCGGTGATGTTGCCATTGCTTGGGTTTGTAGAGAACGAAGCGTACACGTCAAGGGCAGCGCCGGAGATGCTTTCTCCAGTGATGCGGTTGTTAAAATGGGTGAAAGTTCCTAGCACGAACGGGTCGTTAGAGGTCAGCGTTTGTGGCAAATTGTTAGGCCCTTCGAAGCTGAAACCACTTTGCGGCCCATTTGAGCACTCTCTCCACCAAAGAATTCCGGAGCACGACTCCTCGCCGGTACCCCAGCGAATGCTCTCTGATCCAACTCCTTGAACATTTGATCCGCCCACAGGCGGCTTCCATTCGCCGCTCACAGAGTCAAGATTTACTGGATAGGCAGCTACACTCATAGCTGCCGTCAGCAACAACGCACCAATGGATCCCTTCGCCAACATCTTCATGGCATAACTCCCAGCTTTAACAGTGAAATGACACAAATCGTTTTATGTCGTCAGTTGCTACCATTAAGCTAGATTCGTGCCAAATAAATATTGTTAGTTATATCAGTGTTTTATGCGTCGCTTTCTTTTTGGCTGTAAAGAAATCTGACAGTCTGTTTTAGATGCTAACCCCAAGCCGGTCAAGCAATTCCTGCCCCGGGAAGCCATCAGCGATCAGCCCTTCTGCGTGCTGATATTTACGAATCGCAGAGCGGGTCGCTGGTCCGGTAATACCATCGGGCTTGCCCGCATCGTACCCGCGCTCGTTGAGAGCTGCCTGAAGTGCAAGAACCGTATCTCGAGAAAGAGCCGGCGTATCCTCCGGTGGTGGATTCTGCAACATTCCCGCGCCCGCAATGCGGTCAGCCAGGTGCCCCACGGCTATGGCGTAGAACTCGGAGCGGTTCCAGCCCATGATCACTTTGAAGTTGTGAAAGGCAAGAAAGGCGGGCCCGCGGTGGCCGGCTGGAACGATCAGTGCCGCCGTAATGTCTTCCGTGGCAAGAGACTTTCCGAACGCATCGGTAATACCCAGCTCACCCCATTTGCTCAATGCAAGGCGGCGCCCATCAGCAAGGGAGTAGTCGAAATTTTGGGGCAGCAGTACTTCACGACCCCAACGGTAGTCTCCGTCCCAGTTCATCGACTGAAGAAACTTGCCGGCGGACATCATGGCGTCTGGCAAACTGTTCCACAGATCCCGGCGGCCGTCGCCATCGGCGTCTACCGCATGCTCCAAAAATACGGTGGGCATGAATTGTACGTGGCCCATTGCACCGGCCCAGGATCCTTCCATCTGTTCTACGGGTATGGCGCCTTCGTCAATAATGCGGAGCGCGGCAATCAACTGGGTGGTAAAAAAAGAGCTGCGTCGAGCATCGCAGGCCAGAGTTGTCAGCGAGTCCGGCACGGACATTTTGCCGAAATAGCTGCCGAAGTTGGTTTCCAGCCCCCAGAAGGCGACGAGATAGGGTGCGGGCACGCCGGTCTCTTCAGTTACCCGAGCCAGAAGTTCGCTGTGTTCTTTGATCAGCACCCGGCCTTTGCTCACCCTGTCGTCGTTAACCCGACGGTTCAGGTAGTCGGCAAAGGTGGTGGTGAACTCGGGCTGCCTGCGGTCCAGCTCGATTACCCGGTCTATATGCTTGACGCCGGTCATAACGTCTTGAGCGGTTTTTGCGCTCACCCCGGCTGCAATGGCTTTTTCCTGAAGTTGCAGTTTGCACTCCTCAAAGCCAACCGGCGCCGCCAGTACGGCCTCGTTGTCTGCCACTTTCGCCATTGCAGGCAGAGCGGAGATAGCCAGAAACGCGGATACAGATACATGGCATGCTATACGCCGGTTGGGCAGAATCCTTGCAAGCTTGGTCAGCACGGAAAACCTCGGTAATAGAAGAAGGTGTGGACTGTAAAAGGTCATGGTAGCGTGTTTTTCAGTTGGTGAAACACTTTACAGGGCCCATGGGGGTGACAGTTCTTTAACATGCCGCTTCAAGGGGTTTGCCAATACCACTGCTGGTGGCTTTCAGGTTGGAAGTTTGTGGTTTTTTGTTGCATGCAGGTTTCCCCTGCGGGCCTTTGTTCTATAGTTGGAGGCATACATTCATAAGAGTTCAAAACATGGCAACGCTGAAAGCGCTGGTGGTTGATGACGCCAGTTTTGTAAGGGATCTGGTTAAGCGCACAATACGCCAGCGCTTTCCCGTGATAGAAACCACCGACGCCCAGAATGGTCGCAGGGCGCAGTCACTGATGTCTCGCGGCATGTTTGATCTGATTCTTTGTGATTGGGAAATGCCGGAGATGTCTGGCCTTGAGTTGCTGCAGTGGATGCGCCAACAGCCTCAGTACGAAAAAGTGCCTTTTATCATGATTACCAGCCGTGGCGACAAAGACCATGTCATTGAGGCTGTAAAGGAAGGTGTGTCTGAATACCTTGGCAAGCCGTTCAGCCCGGAGGGCCTGAGCAAGAAGATCATCAAGGTCATGGGCAGCACGCTGACAACGGCTATGGGCCGCACTGGAAAATCCATGGAGGGGCCAGCAGATGCGTTCAAGGAGTCAGCGGCACTGCTGACACAAAAAAGAGAGCCAGTACCCGCACCAGTAGCTCAGCCCACCCCGGCAGCCGGTGCCTTCGCGCCGCCGGCTCAGCAGTCTTCTAAGCCCGTGGCCACCCGAAGCACTATGAGCCTTGCGTCAATCCGTTTTGCAGAGAGCACTCTGAAATCGGTCGTTAAAGACATTAACCTGACGGAAGTACGAGTCATTGCCCGGCGGGATCAAGAGTTTCCGGGCATTCTGGATCAGGCGGTGGTCGATATAGAAACCGGAGAAGGGCAGATGGCGCGGCTGAATGGCTACGTGCATCAGCTGCAAGCGGTTGATAAGCGGCAAGATACCGATTTTGTGAGTGTGTCCATTCGGTTTGTGGACGAGGATCCAAAGAAAATGGAGGATCTTTCCCGATTCATCGCGCGTTTCAGAGCAGGTAAGCGATAGCTTATTCAGTGATCGTCGACACTAGCCGCTCTTGGGGAAAGTGACACACAAACTCGCTGCCTTCACCAAGCCGGCTTTTTATCTCCAGATTCCCGTCGTGGTTAATCAGTACATGTTTGACGATGGCCAGGCCTAGCCCGGTTCCGCCGGTGTCTTTGTGTCGGCTGGGGTCTGCACGATAAAAGCGTTCCGTGAGCCGGGGAATGTGAACCTCATCAATACCGGAGCCTGTGTCTTTAACTGAAAGATGCCCCCCTTCATTGTCTGTGAACCAGAGCACCTTGATTTGGCCCCGAGCAGGCGTGTATTTAACCGCATTGAAGATAAGGTTAGAGAAAGCGCTACGCAGTTGGTTTTCGTTGCCGCTTATCAGTTGCTCGCTGGCCGCTTCAAAGTGGATGTCATGCTGGCTTTCACCGCTGAGAGTTCTTGCATCCTGGCAGATTTGCCGCACTAAACGGTCAACGTTGGTTGGTGCATCGTGCTCGGATTGCTTACCGGTTTCGATTCGGGATAAAAGAATAAGATCGGCAATCAGTGTCTCCATTCGGAACGACTGAGTAGCCATTGTGTTGACCGCTCTCCGCCACTTGGCGGGCAGATCATCCGCGTTGTCCACAAGGGTTTCCAGATAGCCGCTGATTACCGTTAGTGGTGTGCGCATTTCATGGGAAACATTGCTTACGAAATCCTGGCGCATCTGCTCTAACTGATGCAGGCGCGAGACATCCTTGGCCACAATTAGGCGGTCGTCTTCTCCAAACAGGCTGATCTGGATTTGCAGATGAATATGAGGTTTCGCGGGCGAGCTCAGCTCCAGGGGTTCTCGGTAGTTTTTTGCGTCAAAGTAGGCTTTGAAAGCCGGCGTGCGGATGAGATTGTAAATATACTGCCCTTGATCCGTAGAGCGTTGAAATCCCAATAGGTGCTCTGCAGAACCGTTCCACCATTCCATGGCGCCAAGAGCGTCGGTCATGATGACGCCGTCCCGCATGGCGTTTGTGGATTCCTGTATGCGATCTATGCGCGATCGCAGACTGTTCTGGGCTTGCAGAGAACTCTGGGTGAGCTTGTGCAGTTTTTCAAAAAAGCTGCCCCAGATGCCTACGCTTTGAGGCGCTTCACTGGCGCTATTCGGGTCTGACAGCCAATGCGCCAAGCTCCGGGTTTGGTAGAGCGTCCACAACAGATAGAGCCCAAGGCCGGCGGTCAAACCGTAAACCGGGTAACCCAAATACAGGCCAGCAAGCGTGCCGCCTGCAAGCCCGGCAAATGTGAGACGCAGATGTCGCGACCAGATTTTCTGCATTTAAAGGCAGCCTTGTGGTGCTTTTGGTGAGCGGCAAGCGTAGATCAAGCAGGCTGGGTAGAGAACCGGTAGCCTGCGCCTCTCACAGTTTGAATCAGATAGTCGTGATGCTCTCCCAACGCTTTGCGTAGCCGCCGAATGTGCACATCAACCGTTCGCTCTTCAACGTATACATTGCCGCCCCATACCTGGTCCAGAAGCTGAGAGCGTGTGTAAACCCGCTCCTGGTGAGTCATGAAGAACTGCAGCAGGCGGTACTCCGTGGGCCCGATATTCAGGGGGCGCTCGTTTGAAGTGACGCGGTGGCTGGCTGGGTCCAGTGCCAGGCCGTCTACCTCAATGGGGTCGTCGATGCCAGGAGGCGTTGCCCGGCGCAGCACGGCTTTCAGGCGGGCGACCAGTTCCCTTGGGCTGAAGGGTTTGGTGATGTAGTCATCAGCCCCGATTTCCAGGCCGCGGATCTTATTGTCTTCCTCAACCTTGGCGGTGAGCATGATGATGGGTATATCTGAGGTGGTTTCTTCTTTTTTCAGCCGTCTTGCCAGTTCTATGCCGCTGGTGCCGGGCAGCATCCAGTCCAGCAATATAATGTCGGGTTGCCTGTCGACGATCAGGGCGTGGGCCTCGGGGGCATCGCTGGCCTCGAGGCATTCGTAATCAGCCATCTCCAGCGCCACAACGATCATTTCGCGGATAGCGGGTTCGTCATCGACAATCAGGACGGTTTTTCCAGACATATTCTCTAACCTGTTTCAGACCATGATGTGTTGCTGAACCATTACAACGCTAGAGTGTTACAGCTGTGTGACAGCCCGGCCCATTCCGCCGTTACCAGATTTCTGCGGTGATTCTTTTCTACGACACGATCAGATCGATAACCAACCCGGTAAATACCGCGAACCCCGCCCAATTGTTGTTCAGGAAGGCTTTGAAGCAGCCGTTGCGCTCACGATCTTTGGCCAGATACTGCTGGTAGATAAACAGACAGGCCATGGCAACCAATCCAAGATAATAGATGCTTCCCAGCTCACAGCGGTTGCCGACAATTATCAGGATGAGCACCACCATGGCCTGAAGTGCGCCGATGATTGCACGGTCGCCATCGCCGAACAGGATGGCTGTGGATTTAATGCCGACTTTCAGATCGTCGTCGCGATCCACCATGGCATAGAAGGTGTCGTAAGCTACTGTCCAGAGTACGTTGGCCGTGAACAGCAACCAGGTAACCTGGCTGAGCTCGCCAGCTTCTGCCGCCCATGCCATGGGGATGGCCCAGGAAAATGCAGCACCGAGGAACAGCTGGGGTAAATGGGTGAAGCGCTTGGAGAAAGGGTAAATAAACGCCAGCAGGGCGCCGCCAAAGGAAAGGTAGAGCGTGAAGGTGTTGGTAAAAAACACCACCATCAGGAAAGAGATAATACAGAGGCCGCCAAACAGGGCGACTGCTTCCCAGGCCTTTACCCGGCCGGTGGTCAGCGGGCGGTCTTTGGTGCGCTCTACGTGTTTGTCCCAGTCCCGGTCGGCAAAATCATTAATGGCACAGCCGGCGGCACGCATAAAGAAAACGCCCAGTGTGAACACGATGATATTGCCTATGCCGGGGTTGCCCTCACCGGCAAGCCAGAGTGCCCAGTATGTGGGCCACAGCAGGAGGAGGGTGCCAATTGGGCGGTCGATGCGCAGCAGTTTTGCGTAATCGGTCAGTCGGCTCCGTATGTGGTCTGGCACGGCGTCTGGCAGCATGGGTCTATCCGTTTGGGGCATGGAACAGAATGTCTGGAACGTGAACGTGCAGGGATTATAGCCAGTGGGCGGGCGGGGGTGAAAGCCGGAGTTTTCTCCGCAGCCCATCAGCGCCTGCGGTAAAGCACGGGAAGCAGATATTCGCCCACCAGCAATGCGTTCTCTTTGTTGCTGAATAGAGAGCGACGCGCAAGTGCAGGCCGTTCGGCTACTGAGGAACTGTGGTTTGATGGGGTGCACAGCCCGGTTTCAAGAGGCCCTCGCTGCCAGTCCCGGCTGCTGAAAAGGAAGGCGCCGAGAGGTTTACTGCCAAGATTAAGCAGTCGGCGACCTTCACCTTTGAGGCAGGCAAGAGGAATAACGGTACGAGCTAGAACCCAGGGCTTGCCGTCGCCGCACAGGCGTACTTCGCGAATCCAGGCGAGTTGGCGAAAAGGGATCCCCAGGCGTCGGGCTTCTTCTAGGGTGGGTGTGGCAAAGCCTTCGCGCTGCACTTCTACGTGAAACGAGCTCGCACATTGCTTTTGCAGCGCCCGAGTGAAGGAGCCTTCAACTTTTAGCCAGTAATTCGCCGGGCCATGCACCTCCGGGTTGCGCAACCCGGCAGCGGCAAAAGAGCTATACCAATTGGTTGGTGGTATAGCCGTGCCCGGCTTGTCTATAGGGGGCTCGATTTCAAAGGCCCTTAACGGCATAGATTCCGGGAGCGTTGCGCCAGTACCCTTTGTAATCCATGCCGTAGCCAAACAGGAAGCGGTCTTCAACATACACGCCTGTGAAATCGGCCTTCAGATCCGGACGTGCTTTGCGGTCGTGCTGTTTGTCCACCAGAACGGCCGTCAGAACCTCTTTTGCCCCTTGGCTCAAACAATAGTCTGCTATCGCACTGAGGGTGGTGCCTTCGTCAAGGATGTCGTCAATAACCAGCACCGTGCGGCCTTTCATGTCGGCTTTGGGCTGAAGTGTCCACTCCAGAATGCCACCGGTTGTTTCCTGCCTGTAGCGTGTTGCATGCAGGTATTCCGCCTGCACCGGGAAGTTGAGGCGGGGCAACAGCTGACCGGTAAAGATCAGACCACCGTTCATCACACAAAACAGCAAGGGATTGCTGTCTTTGAGGCGGCCGGTAATGTCGTCGGCCAGAGTACGAATGGCAGTCTGCACCTGCTGCTCATCAACCAGGCAATCCGCTTCGGCCATAACCTGATTCATTTCGGCGACGGTATCGCTCATAACGGTCGGTCCTGTCGTAAAACGGGCGATTATACCGGAGAGGGACGGCGGAAGGGAGGGGGTATAATACGGACAATTGGCAGAAAAACTCGGTGTGAGCGTCTTCGCTGGCATTGGTCAATCATTACGCGCCGCGTATCATTGCGTCGCATCCTGTAAAAATGTGTGGTGGAGATATCGTTTATGAAGAAGTGGCAGTGCGTAGTGTGTGGCCTGGTTTACGATGAAGCAGAAGGTTGGCCGGAAGACGGTATTGAGCCTGGGACTGCCTGGGATGATGTGCCCGAAGATTGGGTTTGCCCCGATTGCGGTGTGGGCAAGGAAGATTTTGAAATGATCGAGATCGGTTGAACCCGAACGGAGCATGGCTATGACAGAGCAGACACCCATCGTAATTGTCGGAACCGGTTTGGCAGGTTACTCCCTGGCCCGTGAAATCCGTAAGCAGGATAAAGACGTGCGGATTGTGATGGTGACTGCCGATGATGGCGTCAGCTACTCCAAGCCCATGCTCTCTACCGGGTTTGCCAAAGGTAAGGATGCAGACGGTTTGGCTCAGGCAGCCACTGCGGCGATGGCAGAACAGTTGAACCTCGAACTGCGCACCTTCACCACTGTGACCGGCATAGACACCAACGGCCACCGATTATTGCTGGGTGATAGTAGCCTGACATACAGCAAGCTGGTGTTGGCCTGGGGCGCAGATGTGATTCGGCTGACGATACCCGGTGAGGGTCAGGAGCGAGTCTTCCCGATCAACGATCTGGAAGATTACCGGGTGTTCCGCAAGGCACTGATGCCAGGTGGTCGAGTGGCCATTATGGGTGCCGGGTTAATTGGCTGCGAGTTTGCCAACGACCTGCGTAATGGCGGCTACGAGGTGGATATCATTGCGCCTTCCGATGTTGTCATGCCGAGTTTGCTTCCTCCAGTTGCCGCGAACGCGGTGCAGCAGGAACTGGAAGCCTTGGGCGTGCAGTTTCATCTGGAAACCGTGGTGGAGCGTTTAGAGCCGGTTGGGACAGATGTAAAGCTGTTCCTCGCCAATGGTGAAACACTGCCAGCGGATATTGTAATTTCTGCGGTAGGCTTGCGGCCCCGCACACAATTGGCAAGAGCAGCCGGGATCGACGTGGGCCGGGGGATTAAAGTAAACAGACTGCTGGAAACCTCGGCCAAGGATGTTTATGCCTTGGGTGACTGTGCTGAAGTAGATGGCCATGTGCTGCTCTACGTTCTGCCGTTGATGGCATGTGCCCGTGCCCTGGCAAAGACCCTGACGGGAGCGCCGACAGAGGTAATCTACGGCACCATGCCTGTGATGATCAAAACCCCGTGTTGCCCGACAGCGGTGTGCCCGCCGCCATCAGATGCCGAAGGTAGCTGGGAAACCGAGCAGGATGGGACCCATGTAAAATCCCTGTTCAGAAGCAAAGAGGGAGAGGTTCTGGGCTTTGCGGTTACCGGCCGGTTTGCATTGGAAAAGCAGGCGCTCTCCAAAGTGGTACCACCCATTCATTCTTGAATGCGCTGCCTCCTGTTGGCGCTTTTCGTTGCGAAAGTTCTCCGCTTGCGGTAGAAAACCCTTCGTGAGCTAACGAATCAACAGGAGCAGGCATGCTTGACGTCACAAAAAAACTGGTGGAACTGCTGTATCTCGCCCCCACTGGCGATGACCACTATCGGGGCGAGAGCCAGGACCTGGGGTTTCCCCACGTATTTGGAGGGCAGGTGCTCGGGCAGGCTCTGATGGCTGCCAGCCATACGGTTGAAGGTCGCCTCTGCCATTCCTTGCATGCCTATTTCCTGCGGCCCGGCAACAAGCAAATGCCGATAGAATACGAGGTTCAGCGGGTTCGGGATGGTGGCAGTTTTTCTGTTCGCCGAGTTATCGCACGCCAGGATGGCAAGGAAATCCTCACAGGTTCTATGTCGTTTCATGCCCCGGAGGAGGGGTTTGATCACCAGGTCGACATGCCCGAAGCGCCAGACCCTGAAACCCTGCGTTCGGAGCAGGATTGGGGCAAGATAATGGCGCCGCATGCACCGGAAGCCTTCCGGGAGATTATGACCCGCGACCGGCCCATAGAAATACGGCCAGTGAACCCTACGAATCCGTTCCAGCCTGATAAGCGCCCGCCCCACAAACAAAACTGGATCCGGGCATTGGGTACCTTACCGGATGATCCGGTTTTACATCGCTGCCTGCTCACCTACGCATCGGATTTTTCGTTTTTGGGAACATCTCTCAATCCCCATGGTGTATCGTTTATGAACAACGAGCTGCAGGCGGCAAGTCTTGATCATGCCATGTGGTTCCATCGCGACTTCCGTATGGAAGACTGGCTGCTTTACGATAAGGACAGCCCGAGTGCGTCTTCCGGGCGAGGTTTTAATCGGGGTAACTTTTTTAATCAAGACGGTGTCCTGGTGGCATCGGCAACTCAGGAAGCGTTGATTCGCAAGCGTTAACGTCGATTGAGTGTTATCCGGGGGTGTGTTGTCTGGTGACGGCTTCATGCCTTTGGGATAGCCAGCCCAGCATGCGTTCAAGTGGCAGCGGCCGGCTCAGGAAGTAGCCCTGAATCATGTCGCAGCCCATCCCTTTCAGCAGATCTGCAGTGGCCTCCTCTTCCACGCCCTCGGCCACAACCAGGTAGCCGAGGCTGTGACACATGTTGATGGTCGTCTGAACAATTACTCTGTCTTCTTCGCGGGTAGCCAGATCCGTAATAAGCGATCGATCAATTTTGATTTCGCTGGCGGGTAATTGCTTGATATAGGAAAGCGAGGAGTAGCCGGACCCGAAGTCATCAATGGACACCGGAATCCCCGCGTTGGCCAGTGAGTTAAGGGCTTTAAGAGCGTTGACGGGGTCCTGCATCATCGATGTTTCTGTAACCTCAAAGATGATCGCGCCCCGGTGTTCCACGTGTGCCCCCATCAAGCGTTTTACAAACATCGGAAAATCCGGTTCCCGGAGATTATTCGGTGAGATATTGACCGAGAGGTCCAGAAGATGGCCGTTATCGAGCAGGCGGCTCCGGAGTTCAAGTGATTGCTCCAGCACCCAACGGGTGAGTGGTTTTATCAGCCCTGTCTGCTCAGCCAGCGTGATGATTTCATCCGCAGGCACGGGCTGTTCTCTTGCTGGCCAGCGAATGAGGGCCTCCATTCCACAGATCCTGCCGGTTCTTAGGTTCAGCTTGGGCTGCAAATGGAGCGCCAGTTCATTATTCACAAGTGCTTTCTGTAATTCTGAGACCATCGTAAGCCGGCTGGCACTGTATGAGTCCAGGGATGGCCTGTAGTACGCAATTCCGCGCTCACGGGCGCGCTCTGAGCCCTCCGCTATCGAAGCCCTGCGAATCAAAGAGGATGCGTCAGTGCCATCAACCGGTGAAACGGCGACGCCAATCTGGGCGTTCAGTGGAATCTTCATGCCAAGAAAATCGACGGGGGCACGGATAGCTTCCAGTGCACGGACAACCGCTCTGCGTGCCTGCTCGGTCATATCGGCATCCACTATGCAGACTAATGTCTCCAGGTCGAGAGAGGCTGTGTAAAAGCTGCGCCCGTTATGTTGACCAAGAGAGATAACGCCTGGAATCTGACGGGCGATAGCATTCGCATTTTTCGCGGTCACCTCTGAAATGAGGTCGCTGTTTCGGTGCCCAAGGGTCTTGGTCACAGACTGCAAGTTATTCAGGTGGATGACGACAATGCCGTGCCGGGTGTCTGGAGTCCGGCGAATCAGGTCATTCACTTGCATCTCGAAATTGGTACGGTTGGGAAGGCCTGTAAGCGAGTTGTGTAGTGCGTTTTCTATTAGTTTCAGTTCGGCTGAACGCCGGGCTGCCATGGCTTTCAGCTCCGCATCGCGGGCTGCTACCTTCCCTTGGCGTTCTTGGTAAAGCCGCGCGGCCAGCGCCAGTGCCAGCAAAACTGCCTGAAGGGCAGACCCGATCTCCATACCGTAAGCTGTAATAAAGTTGTTGGGCATAAACCCGGCTTTGTTCGCACCGGTAATGGCGCTGCCAACGGACAAGGCGCACCAGGCTATTGTGTAATAGCCAGCTTGTGGGTTGCCGCGTATCCATTGTAATGGCCCCATGATGGTAAGAAGCAGCGTGCTTGGGATCGCGACAGCCACCGATAACCGTATGGAAGTGCTGAAATCAAGCAGGCCGGAGGCTGCGATCAGGAGTGCGTTTGCCGCAATAAAGCCGATGACAACCCGGTTCAGAGCCGGCCCGGAATGTTCAAGTTGGAGAAATGAGCGCGAAAATAACAGGGTAAACATGACGGCAAAGGGTATGGAAAGCAAGGTGACCCAGCTATGAAGCTCAGGGCTCCTTGGCCACAGCAGTTGGAAGGCCGTGCCATTCAAGCTGCTGATTAGCAGAAGGTAGCTTATCGTCGAGAGCACGTAGAAAAGATAGACATTCTCGCGCAGAGCAAAAAATACAAACAGGTTGAAAAAAATAACGCTGATCAATACGCCGTAATAGATGGCATGGAGCTGCTCCTCAACGGATGCGTGCTCAAAAAACGTTTGAGCATTCCATAGAGCCAAGGGTGCTTGCAAAGTACCTGTTGTTCTCACTTCGAGCAAAACCTGCCGATCAGTGCTTGTGTCCGCGCTGAACGGGAACAGGAAGTGCCGGTTGAGGATGGGGCGCTCTTTGAAGGGGTGATGGTCGCCAGTAACGGTCGCTTCAATAACCTGCCCGTTTTCCATCAGATAAAAGACAACGTGATCCAAATGGGCGTACCCGATCTCAAGCAAATTAATCTGGGGGTTAACAGGAACATCAAAACGGAACCAAATGGTATCCCGGGTGTAGCCAAAATTTGCGCTGCTGTTTGCGAGAGGTTGCCAGTCACCAGAGGCTGATGCTTCGGCGGGCGACAGTTCAGCGTCGGGAGACAGGCGGAGAAACTCGACACTGGGAAAATGGAACGCCTCAGCGCCCTGGCAGCTAAACGCCAGGGATAAAAACAGCGCAACTGCTGTCAGAGTGCGAAACCATTTGAATCTTGTCACGATTCACCGAAAGTTGTGGTTGTTTTCAAAACCAGTGTGGACTGTAGCTAATAGCGGCCCAAAGTGCTCCTAGTTTAGTGCGGCAGATACCCATTTACGTACCCAGGGCAAGGCTTCTTCTTCCGGTTCCTGGGTTTCCAGCGCATCAATGCGTAGAGTGTCGCCAACCTTTCGGGCAGCGGTTTCATAAAGTGCTTCTTCCATCAGCTCGCCGGCGCCACAATACGTATCACCGTAAGAGCTATCCCCCAGAACAATGATGCCAAAGGGGCGTCCTGGCTGTTGTGGTAACTGATCACGCAAATCCACATAAAAGGGTAGAAGGTTGCCGGGAACTTCTCCTTCGCCAGTGGTCGATGTGCAAACCAGCAAAGGGGCCGTATCAGAGGTCATATCCTCCAGTGTCGGGTTCTCCAGAACCTTAACGGAATAGCCTTCGGCATCCAGAGCCTGCTTGATGGCTTTGGCGGTCATCAGTGCCCCGCCATAGACGCTACCCACCAGAATTCGAATGTCTTTCATGTAATTTCCCGTTCAGTGCAAATCGATTTTCCAGGTTTTATTTAGCGCCGGATAGTAGCGGCCAGGCTATGCAGTCTCAAGCGCTTGGTGCATCTTGGGCATTTGCAGCCTGGCTGCGTACCCGAGGTGCAATCCGGTTGCGTCCGGATTCCTTGGCGCTGTAGAGATGCAAGTCTGCTTGGCGAAGCATGTTGTCAATGGAGTCGGCCTGAGAAATAGAGCAGACGCCCGCACTCATGGTTATGGGTAAATCCTCGCCGTGGAAGCTAAAGCTCTCCCGCGCTACCTCGCTGCGTAAGCGTTCGGCCAGCGTGAGAGCTGGAAGCAGGGATGTATCCGGCAGCAGCAGGAGAAACTCCTCGCCGCCCCAGCGGGCCGCCACATCGGTTTGACGGATGACGGACTGCACCGTTGTGGCAAACTGCTTCAGAGCTGCATCGCCAGCGCTATGGCCATAGTGGTCGTTGATATTCTTGAAAAGATCGAGGTCGATCAGAACAATGGAAAAGTGGTGCCCGGAACGCTGGTACCGTGAAAACTCTTCCGATAACCGATTCAGGATATCTCGCCTATTAGACAGCCCGGTAAGCTCATCGGTTTTGGCCGCATGTTCGTGAGTCAGGGCGAGATCCAGCAATTCGTTACGAGCCTTCAGTCTGCTGGCTTCGAGGACAAAACAGAAGATCGATTCAAAGGTCAGTGTTGCGAAAAAGCGGATCTTGAAGTCGCCGCTGTACTCCGCCTGCACAAAGGGCAGGCCGGGAAACTGGAACACAATAAGGGCAACCAGATAGACCAGCAGAAGAATCATGGTGCCGGTTTTCAGATTGGTCAGGAAAAACAGCAGAGGCGGAAACACGTAGAACCACAGAGGGCCGGTATTGCTCTCACCGCCGGAGGCTATGAGGTAAGTAAAAAGAAAGCTTACAATAACCAAAAGCCCGGTTTTTTGTATCTCGCGATTCCGGGAGAAGGCAAACCAGACCATGTTCGCGACCACGGGCAGAATAAATCCCCACAGGGCAAGAGCGTGACCGTAATGTGCTGAGCTCCAGGCTTTTGCGCCAATGCCGAACAGGGTCAAAATCGCCGCGAGTGACAGCCACGTCAGCACCAGTGAAATCTGCGCGCTTTCGCGTTCCTGTGCAGCTTGATAGCCCAAGGATGAGTGTTTTGTCATAGCGGCCTTGTTGTTATGTACAACGCTGTTGTTTATTACTCTGGCTCTTTGCCCATTATGAATCAGGCAACGGTAGGTATGCATCTGTTTCAGGTGTATTGTGTGATCGGTTCGCGCAGACGCACATTAGTTTCAATTTCAGGGTAAAAAATTTATAGTTGCGCGCTACACGGTGGATCCTTCCCCATTCAGACCAAATGAGACTTATTCTGTTATGGCCCGTTCAAGCGGATTTCTGGACACTCTTCTTACCAGCAACTCTACAGAGCGATACCGGGTCGGGCTCAGCTTGTTGTTCTTGCTCGGCGTCTGGCTGGCGGTAGGTTCCTTCAGTGAAGGGTTGCCCAATAGCACCTTGCTTATGGCTGCAGCGGTCATCGGCGGCTATATGGCGATCAATATAGGTGCTAACGACGTTGCAAACAACGTTGGTCCTGCGGTTGGCTCTGGTGCTCTCTCTCTGGGTGCTGCCGTTATTCTGGCAGGCATTTTTGAATCTGCTGGTGCGTTGATTGCGGGTGGCGATGTTGTCTCTACCATCAAGGGCGGCATTATTGATCCCACAAGTCTTGAAGACGGCCGCGCCTTTGTCTGGCTGATGACAGCAGCTCTTCTTGCAGGTGCGCTCTGGCTCAATCTGGCCACCTGGATGGGTGCGCCTGTATCCACCACCCACTCCATTGTCGGCGGCGTGCTCGGCGCCGGCATTGCTGCTGGCGGCTGGGGCATTGCAGATTGGGGTGTTATGGCCAAGATTGCCGCCAGCTGGGTTATTTCGCCAGTTCTTGGCGGGGCCTTGGCGGCCCTGTTGCTATTTGTTATCAACAAAACTGTGCTTTATAGAAGGAACGTAATACCTGCAGCGCGAACCTTTGTACCCTGGCTCGTCGCCATCATGGCATGGGCCTTCGGCACCTACTTGATGATCAAAGGCGTAAAGAAAATTGTTGAGGTCGACTTCCTTCAAGCCTCTCTGGTCGGCTTGGGTGCTGCGGTAGTCTCCTTTTTTATCGTGCGATCTCTGGCTTCTCGTCGCGCAGCCACTATGGAAAACAGCGCAGGGGGGGTGAATACCCTGTTCACCTGGCCACTGATATTTGCGGCTGCTCTGCTAAGCTTCGCCCATGGTGCAAACGACGTAGCGAATGCTATCGGCCCACTTGCGGCCATCAACGATGCGCTATCCAACGGTGCGATCGTGACAGCTTCAAGCATTCCTCTGTGGGTCATGATGATTGGTGCCCTGGGCTTAACCGTCGGCCTCATGCTCTTTGGTCCGCGTCTGATCAAAACCGTGGGCAGCGAAATTACCGAGCTGGATAAGACCCGTGCCTTCTGTATTGCACTGTCGGCGGCACTTACGGTTATTCTGGCGTCGCAACTGGGCTTGCCGGTGAGCTCTACGCACATTGCCATTGGCGGCGTTTTCGGTGTTGGCTTTTTGCGTGAGTATCTGAAATCCAATTACGCGACGCAATTGCATAAGATCATGGAAGAGCGTGATGAAGATGATCTTGAGCGTCTCAAGCCTTTCCTGGATGACTTCCGCAACGCTTCTGTTG
Source organism: uncultured Marinobacter sp. (assembly GCF_947488835.1). GTDB lineage: Bacteria > Pseudomonadota > Gammaproteobacteria > Pseudomonadales > Oleiphilaceae > Marinobacter. The sequence goes on from NZ_CANLBK010000004.1 coordinate 260,457, forward strand.
AAGAGATGGAGAAGCTTCTCAAGCGGGCCAAGAAAAAGAAGCACGTGCCGCTTACCAAGTCGGACCGCAAGCGGCTCAAGAAAATCTACAAAGAAGAAATGGTTAAACGCTCACACCTTGTTCGAATAGCGGCTGCCTGGATTATCACAGTGCCCGCATCAGCAATTATGGCAGCCATACTGTTTTTCACTTTGCGTGGGCTGTTCGTCTGATTGTGCTGGCTGGTTGTAACGCTTAGGTTTGGCCATACTGTGTATATGCTACGGGAGCTGCATGCTCCCCCAGAATTTATTTGCCCCGGAGGGTGAGGTATGAGTACACCGATTGAAAGCCGTCGTCAGGCCAAGGTGATTGATGAGCTTCGAGTGTTTATCAAGAAGGTGTTAAGCGATCCGACCATCGCGGTAAAGTCTATCGACATTGCCCGAAAGTACCGGTCTCAGCCTGGCTCCGACGAAGTGATCGCCCGGGAAATCAGCGCTAACACAACCATCCGTATTCCGGAAAAATGGAGTGACGCGGATAGAATGTTCCTGGAAATTATTGACGAAGTGCTGGATGACGAAGAGGCTTTGTACTGAGCTAGGCTCCGGTGGAGCGAGCAGGACGGGGCGAGGCGATTTCAGAAACACGCTGTGAATACGTCCCTGTACGCTCGGCTCCGCCATCCATGGCTCCGCACGGTTTCTGAAATCGCCTCGCCCCGTCCTGCTCACCGAATCTTCAGAGTTGCTTGTCTCAGGCCTGCTTTTGCCCTTGCTCATGCTGCTTCAGCACCGCATCCGCCATTTGGTGCAGTATTCTGATTTCGTCCTGAATTCCTTCTTCTCCTGAAAGCTCTCGCTGCTCTTCCAGAATGTCCGCCAGTATTTCAGGTGTGGTCAGAGGATTCGCCAGAACAACCCGGAACACAATGCACGGGAACTTGTAGTAACAGGCTGGTTCCAGCCGGGTTCTCGACACAAATGCCTTGCCCCGTTCCCGTTGGGTTTTCTGGATAAATTTGGTGACGCTATTCAGGCACGCGTTAAGCTTTTCCGCCTGAAGTGGATCAGCCAAAGCCAAAGCTTGCTGCACGTTTTCCGGGCAGTAGCGGTAGGTAAGAATGTTCAGCTCAGGCCGGGTCACCAGCTCAAAATCAGGTTGAGCGTCAATCATTTCGGCGAAGTTTGCCGCTTTTTCAATACCCTGATCAATCAGTATCTCGTAGCCTTCCCGGGCCAGAATTTTCAAACCGGAATGGATCAGCATCGACATGCCGGGGCGTGAACCTTCCAACGTGGTAGAGCCCAGGTCGCGGGAGCCTTTACGGATAATGTATTGGGCGTGGTGCTCAACAGCACTGGCGAGGCTGGGGTCTTTGAATACCACCAAACCAACACCCATAGGCACATACAGCTGCTTGTGGGCATCGAAGGTGACTGAGTCTGCCTTTTCTATGCCGCGCAATAAATGACGATAGGTTCGGGAGAACAGTGTTGGGCCGCCCCAGGCTGCATCTACGTGGAAATGGGCACCGAATTCCCGGGCGATGTCTGCCATGGCGTCCAGAGGATCAACGTTGCCGGTCTCGGTGGTGCCGGCAATGCCGCAGATGGCCATAACCTTGATTTTCTGTTTCTGCAATTCCAGGCACTTGTCACGCAGGGCGTCTGTTTGGATTCGGTTATCGTCGTCTGTGTCTACTGCAACCAGAGATTCACGGCCAAGGCCTAGCACGTCGGCGGCTTTGCCCAGAGAGTAATGCCCGCGGCGGGATACCACTATGGCAGCGCCTTCGTAGCCATAGTATTTCAATGCACGGAACAAACCTTCCTGGTGCAGGCCGCGGAAGCTGCCTTCTGCCGGGAAAGCACGGTTGCGTGCAACCCAGAGTGCGGTGAGGTTGGCTACTGTGCCCCCGGAGCACATGGCTCCCAGGGAATGGCGGGGGTCGTGCATCCACTTGCGATAAAAGGCGCCGTCTTCCTGATACACCAGCCGGTGTATCATGCCCAACACTTGCCGCTCCATAGGCGTGAAGGCCTTGGAGGTTTCAGTTTTTACCAGGTTCTGGTTCAAGGCAATCATGATCTTGGACAGCGGCAGCATGAAGTATGGCAGTGCTGAGGTCATGTGGCCGATAAAGGCGGGTGATGCAGTGTGAACGGAATTGGCAACCAGTTTGTCGAGCAGGAATTGGGCCTGCTCTGAAACGAACACGGGCTTTTCCGGGATGGTGTAGTCGGAGAAGTTCTTCTCGACGTCTGCAAGATCCCGTTCAACCGCAACGATATGCTCTTGCAGGAAGCCTGCAAGGTTGCGGGAAATATTCTGGTCAATACGGCTGAGCGTGGACTCCGGTGCCTCGGGCACGGTGAACACGCGATACATGGCTTCAACTGAGGCCTGAGCCGTCTTTTTCTTGCCGGTCATAGATACCACACACAATCAGTGGTCACCGCAGGGCCTGTTCCCGATGCCCAACGGATACAGCCGGGGTCTGTTTCCGGCATTGGTTACTTGTCACCTGTCGCTTCCAGGCACACTGGCATCCCTGAGGGGGCGTAGTATACGGGCTGCTTAAATGTTGTGCCACTGAGCTTTATCAGAGAATTTCCCGGTGAATGTCGAGTATAGCCGCATCGACCTTTTCCTGTATGGCTTTCTCTACCTGGTCGAGGCGCTGGGTGATTTGCTGCGATGAGGTGCCCAGCGCAGCGATTGTCCAAGTGGCGCAATCGAGGGCTTCCAGGTCGGCGGTTTCGGCTACGGCCAGGTCGGGTTCTTTGCCCCAGACGGCGCGCAGCGGGGTGAAGACTTTGCGTTTGGCCTTGAGGTCTTCGCAGCCGTAAAGCTGGAAGTGCAGGGTGAGTACGCCTACGTGGGGTGTGATCGCGGTGTTGTGTTGGGGCGCATTGCCTTCTTTGAGTAATTTTCTTAGTGCTTCTGACATGTTACTCCGTGAAAGAGCAGGTGGGGCGCAGCTTCTGAAACACGCTGTGGATACGTCCGTGTACGCTTGGCTCCGCCATCCCTGGCTCCGCACAGTTTCAGAAGCTGCGCCCCACCCGCTCCCTTAAGCTGCTGATAGGTTTTGCTTAGCCTACTACAGGCGTTGCCCGCTTGATAATAGCCGCAGCATCAATGCCCGAGGGCAGGTTGCCGTAGTTCATGCCGCCATTGGACTGCAGTCGTGAGGCGCAGAAGGCATCGGCCAGGGTTTTGTCGCCGTTGCGCAGCAGCAAAGAGGCTTGCATGACCAGTGCCATCCGGTCTACCAGGTTGCGGGCGCGGTACTGGAAGTCGCTGATGTCGGCAAAGTCGTTTTGCAGCTGTGCCAGGAACTGGTCAAAGCGGCGGTCTGCGCCTTTTGCTTCGGCGGCTTCGCGGAAGAAGGCGTCGAGGGTTTCCGGTTCTTTCTGGATGGCGCGTAGAGTGTCCAGGCACTGGACGTTGCCGCTACCTTCCCAGATGGCGTTCACCGGAGATTCACGGAACAGTCGAGGCATGATGCAGTCTTCCATTACGCCGCTGCCGCCGATGCACTCCATAGATTCATAGGCGTGATTGGGTGCGCGTTTGCAGATCCAGTATTTGCCTACGGGTGTTGCCAGGCGGGCAAACAAGCGTTCGTGTTCCTGATCCTGGTTGTCGAGGGCCCGGGCGACTCGCATGGTGTAGGCAAGGGCGGCTTCATTTTCCAGAGCCAGGTCGGCCAGTACATTCTGCATTAACGGCTGGTCGTTCAGTCGGCTACCGAAGGCGCTGCGGTGGCGGCAGTGGTGTGTGGCCTGAGCCACGGCCTGGCGCATGCCGGCAGAGCTGCCAATCATGCAGTCGAAGCGGGTCATGGCAACCATTTCTATGATGGTGGGTACGCCTCGCCCTTCTTCGCCGATCATCCAGGCCAGGGCACCGCGCAGCTCTACTTCACTGGAGGCATTGGCTACGTTGCCCATTTTGTTTTTAAGGCGCTGGATCTGCCAGGGGTTTTTGGTTCCGTCCGGGCGCCAGCGAGGCATCAGGAAGCAAGATAAACCGCCGGGGGCTTGGGCCAAGACCAGAAAAGCATCGCACATAGGGGCCGAGACAAACCACTTATGGCCTACCAGCTCATAAGCCTGTCCGGGGCCCTTGGCTCCTACCGGGTAAGCCAGGGTGCTGTTGGAGCGTACGTCGCTGCCACCCTGTTTTTCGGTCATCGCCATGCCGATGGATACGGAGTTTTTGTGACTGTCGGGCAGGTTGCGGGAATCGTAGCTGTTGGCCAGTATGCGGGATTCCCAGAGCTCCGCCAGTTCCGGTTGTTTGCGGATAGAGGGTATTGCAGCGAAGGTCATGGTGACCGGGCAACAGTGTGCAGCCTCCACTTGGGAGTGCATGTAGTACTTAGCTGCGCGGGTTACATGTGCGCCTTTTCCAGGGTTTGTCCAGGGGCTGCTGTGAAGGCCGCTTTCGAAGGCAATGCCCATCAGTTGGTGGTACGAGGGGTGAAAATCCACTTCGTCGATGCGGTGGCCAAAGCGGTCGTGGGTATTGAGTGCCGGTTTGTTATTATTAGCCCGGAAACCGAGGTCGATCGTTGCAGCACTGCCGGCAAGGGTGCCAAAAGCCTTCAGATCGCTTTCCGCTTTCCCGGCACCTTCGCGATGAACCGCACTCTGCAGGGCAATATCCTGCTCATACAGGTTGTAGTTTTCCAGCGCTGGCGGCTGGTTGACTACCTCGTGAGTGATCGCCAAATAGCGATCACTGTGTGCTTCTTCGGGTGTTCCGGGCACTGGCTGTGGGGTATTCATAACTACCTCCTGATGCCGGTCAACCCCTGTAAGCAAAAGCAGATGATTGTGTTGACCAGCTGGTCATTGTTTTCAGTTTCTTTCGCGGCTGCCAGGTTGGTTTGAGTGGGTGACAAAGGGCCAACCAGGCTTTCCGCAATAGCGCCAACCAGGCAAGTGCTGCTTTGGCGGGCGTTTTGATCCGGGATACACCCTTCTTCGATGCCTTCCCGGATCGCTTGTTCAAACAGGCCGGCGTAGGCCTTTCTATAAGCCAGCCGCTCTTCTTCAACCTTGGGATCCACCGGCTCTGCAATGAGGGACCAGGCCATAACAGGTCCCTTCAGTGCACGCTCGGCAAACTGCCGCAATGCTTTTTCCAGTCGCTCTGTAGCACTTCCCGGCGTTGCCAGGGCCTTTGTTACCTTGGCGATTTCGCGCTGTGTGGCTTGCCTGAATATTTCAGCAAACAGGTCCTCTTTTGACTCGAAGTGCCGGTAAATCGTTCCTGTGGCAACATCAGCGAGCTGGGCAATGCGAGTAATTCGTGCATTGCGAAAGCCGCCCTCTGCAACGCATTCGTAGGTGCATTCAGCGATCCGCTGACGCGCCGCGGCTTTACGCAGTCGCATCTTCTCTGTTTCACGATAAGCCATTCCGGGCTCCCGCTATTAGTGAATATTGATTCATTCTTTTGTTCGGTGCAAACACTTATTTGTCACCTTTATTTTATCTATTAAATTCATGGGGATGCGGTTATTTACAAAAAATTACAAAAAACTTGTTGGTGGTAATAGCTCTGCCATCAAAAGCAGATTATAAAGACGCCAAGACGGCGCCGCAGTAGCGGCTGGTCGAGACGGAGTGCGGCTGCTTTATTTGGGTTGCCGCGCTTGTAACACTGTTTTCGTTGATGGAGATAACCATGAGCGAGTTCGACGAAAGCAATCTGGAGCAATCCGGTAACTGGGCTAACTCAAACAGCGAAAGTGACGATACACATTCGATCGCTGGCAGGGCACGGGTGCGGGCGCAACTACAGCAGGATATCGACGCTTTCCTGAGTCAGGGAGGCAGAATTCAGGAAGTTGAGACATCTTTTCGCGTTGACTCCCCTCGTAAGGTGGAGACGGGCTTTAATAACCGCGCACTTTGAGTATTGTCTTTGCAGGCCGGGGTTTATACTCCGGCCTGTTTTTGCGGTCTGTCTCGGTCAAACGTCCAGTTTCCGCCTATTATGGCCCGCATAGGCGCCTCGATCTTCGTTACCCGGGTCGTAGCCAAGCCACCCATGGCCGGAGCTGCTCATCATCATGAAATCTGTTTCCAAACTTTCGTTTGCCGTCCCTGTAATCATAGCAGTTGTAATTGCACTCTGGCTGCTTGCTGATAGCGCCCAGAATCAGCCCACCTCCGTTCGCTCTGTTGAACGCCCAGACAATCTGAAAACGGATGACGCAGGTTTTTCTGCAGGCCGCCCGCAGTATCCTTCCAGACTGGTTAATGACTCCGCTGAACATACGGTGCCCGATCATCTACCGGCTTCACTGGAAGGCACGACGGAGCCCGGCGGTTGGGCGATAACAGACCGTTTTGGCAACCTCACCCCTACAGGGGAATTGCGGCAGTTGTTTGAGTACTATCTATCGGCACTGGGCGAAGAAGATTTGTCTCAGCTGGTGGCAAGAGTTCGGCTTGCCCTGTCAGTGCTGGAGGAGCCCGCGCGGAGTCAGGCGCTTGATACCCTTGGACGCTATCTGGATTACAAGCTCGCATTGTCTGATCTCGAAGCGGCATACGGTGAGGCAGGGGTGTCTGGTGCGGGTGAGATGGAGCGCCGGATGCTGGAGATTCAGGCACTGCGCAGAACCTGGATGAATGCCGATACTGCGGAGGCTTTCTTTGCGGATGAGGAGGCTATAGATCAGTATCAACTCAAAAAGCGACGCATTGGAGGAGACGGCAGCCTGACGGAGGAACAGCGCGAGGCAGCCTTCGCTGAGGCAGAAATGGCGTTGCCAGAACCTCTGCGGCAGGCGCGGGAGAATACCCATAAATTCGCCCGTTACGAGCAGGCGCGCGAGGCGATGGAAAACGATCCGGAGGCGTTGCGGGCCTGGCGTCGGCAAGAATTTGGTGATGAGGCAGCCCAAAGGCTGGAGGCCCTGGACGCAGAACAAAAGGATTGGAATCGTCGGTGGCAGTCTTACGTTGAAGAGCGTGATGCCCTAAAGGCTTCAGGCCTGGCTGAGCCGGAAAAGGACGAAAGCCTGAGCCAATTACGCGAGAAATATTTCAGCGGAACTGAACGTGTCCGGGCCAAGGCGCTGGATTCCGTTCAGTAACAGGGCTTGTGCAAACGGCGCGGTTCAGGACCTGCTTTGGATTGATTATCGCTTTGGACGCATTGCCTGCATACGTTGGTAGCCTGCAACCAGAGGCCCCGGAGGTGTATGATGGTGCAAACGGCGCCATCAGGGTGTCAGGATTTTCAATCCTACTCATTGTTATGCCATTCAGGAGGTTTTCCGTGCCTTTATCAACGCCACGAGTTTTCCCAAGTACCCGTCTGCGTCGCAATCGCGCCAGCGACTTTACCCGTCGGCTGGTAAGGGAGAGCCAACTGACGCCGGATAACCTGATTTACCCGGTTTTTGTATTAGAGGGCGAGGGCCAGCGCGAACAGGTACCGTCCATGCCCGGAGTGGACCGCCTGAGTATTGATTTGTTGGTGGAGCAGGCGGCAGAACTGGTGGAGCTGGGTATCCCTGCAATCGCGCTGTTCCCGGTAGTCGCGGCGGATAAAAAGAATCTGTCTGGCTCCGGGGCCTGGGATTCAGACGGGTTGGCACAGAGAGCTGTCCGAGCGCTGAAGAAGGCGCATCCCGAGCTGGGCGTTATCACGGATGTCGCATTGGATCCATTCACCACCCATGGGCAAGATGGCATTATCAATAATGAAGGCTATGTGCTGAACGACGTTACCGTTGAGGCCTTGGTGAATCAGGCGGTTTCACACGCTGATGCCGGTGCTGATATCGTGGCGCCATCCGATATGATGGATGGCCGAGTTGCTGCCATTCGTGAGGCGCTGGAGTCTGCGGGGCATATTAATACACGCATTCTGGCGTACTCTGCCAAGTACGCTTCCGGTTATTACGGCCCGTTCCGGGACGCCGTTGGTTCCGCCTCCAATTTGGGGAAAAGTGATAAAACCACTTATCAAATGGACCCAGCCAATAGCAACGAAGCGATTCAGGAAGTGATGATGGATCTTGCTGAAGGTGCGGACATGGTGATGATCAAACCCGGCATGCCATACCTGGATATCGTGCATCGGGTAAAAACCGAATTGCAGGTGCCCACATTCGTGTACCAGGTCAGTGGCGAGTACGCTATGCATATGGCCGCAGAACAGAACGGCTGGCTTGATGGTGACACCGTAATGATGGAGAGCTTAATGTCCATGCGCCGTGCGGGAGCAGACGGTATCCTGACCTATTTTGCCGTGCGCGCAGCCCGGCTGATGCGGGCCAGGCAGGGCTGAAGCTGTTAACGGACTACCCCGGGCCGGGAAGCGGCAGGCGGATAATCAGATAGGAATTGAGAGGCCATGAGAGCGGAAATCGTCAGAAATCTCACAACGGGTGGTGGGCAAAGTGTACCTGCTCCCATAGATCTTCCATCCGAAGGAGAGTTGGTCGATCTGGATGCCAGTGAAAACTACTTTAACCGTGAGCTGAGCCAGCTTCAGTTCAATTACCGAGTGTTGAAACAGGCGCTGGATACCACTCATCCGCTGATTAACCGGCTGATTTTTTGCTGCATTTTCAGCAGCAACATGGATGAATTTTTTGAAATCCGGGTGGCTGGCCTGCGCCAGCAGATCAAGTACGGCCGGGAAACTCTGGGTGCTGACGGCATCATGCCGGAACAGGCGCTGGGTGAGATCAGCCGTATTGCCCACGAGTACATTGATGAGCAGTATGATATTCTGAATCATGTGCTTATTCCGGAGATGGAAAAGCAGAACATCCACTTTGTGCGCCGCAGAGAATGGACGCCGGAGCAGGCCGAGTGGGTGCGCAATTATTTCGATGAAGAAATTCTCCCGGTAGTCAGTCCTATTGGGTTGGACCCCTCGCATCCGTTCCCCCGGTTGGTTAATAAAAGCCTGAACTTTATTGTTGAGCTGGACGGCAAAGATGCCTTTGGCCGCGAGACGGGCATGGCCATAGTGCCTGCGCCGCGCTCTTTGCCAAGGCTGGTGCGCTTACCGGACGAAGTCTGCACCGGTGGAGAGAATCTGGTTTTCCTGTCATCTGTAATCCACGCTCACGCCGATGAGTTGTTCCCGGGGATGGAGGTTAAAGGGTGTTATCAGTTCCGCCTCACCCGCAACGCCGATCTGGAGCTGGAAGACGATCTGGAAGACTTGGCATCTGCGCTGCGCGGCGAGCTTCTCAGTCGCCGCTTTGGTGATGGGGTTCGGTTGGAGGTTGCGGATAACTGTCCTCAGGAGCTCGTGCAGTTTTTGCTGACTGAATTCGGCCTTGGGCAGAGAGATTTGTACCAGGTTAACGGGCCGGTGAACCTCACACGGTTGATGGCGGTTACCGGCTTGGTGGATCGTCCTGATTTGCACTATTCCAGCTTCTCGCCTGCCATCCCCCGGCAGATCCGCAGCAAAGAAACCATCTTTGATGCAATCCGGAAACGGCCAATATTGCTGCATCATCCATTTCAGAATTTCAGTCCTGTGGTGGACCTGCTGCGCCAGGCCGCGAAAGATCCGCAAGTTTTGGCTATCCGCCAGACGCTATACCGCACGGGTGCCAATTCAGAGGTTGTTGAAGCGCTGGCAGATGCGGCCCGGCGAGGTAAAGAAGTCACTGTAGTTGTTGAATTGCGGGCCCGATTCAGCGAGGCGGAGAACCTGGAATTGGCAAGCCGGCTGCAGGAAGCCGGTGTGATCGTGGTGTATGGCGTTGTGGGCTATAAAACCCATGCCAAGATGATTCTCATTGTACGTCGTGAGGAAGGGCGGCTGCTCCGCTATGTGCATCTAGGCACCGGAAACTACCATGCGGTGAATGCGCGGCTTTATACCGATTACAGTTTCATGACCTGTGACGAGTCCATTGGGGACGACGTCAATAAGATCTTTCAGCAGCTAACCGGTATGGGGAAGGCGCTGAAAATCAAAAAATTGTTCCATGCCCCGTTTACCCTCCATAAACGCTTGATCAGTCTGATTGAGCGTGAAACAGCGTTGGGAGAAAAAGGGCAGATCATTATCAAGATCAACGCTTTAACAGAGGTGCAGCTTATCAAGGCGCTGTACCGAGCCTCCCAGGCGGGAGTGCAGGTTGATCTGATTGTGCGTGGAATTTGTAGCATCAGGCCCGGGGTTCCGGGGCTGTCAGATAACATTCGTGTGCGCTCCATTGTGGGGCGTTTTCTCGAGCACACACGAGCCTACTATTTTGGTAATGACGGCAAGCCCGACGTGTACTGCTCAAGTGCAGACTGTATGGAGCGCAATCTGCTAAGCCGGATTGAAATAGCGTTTCCAATTGAAGACCCGGAGCTGATAGCGCGGGTGCGCGAAGACCTGGATACGTATCTGGCGGATAACTGCCAGTCCTGGATGTTGCAGCCCGATGGCAGTTACGTTCAGAATCAGCTGGCCGAAGGTGAAGAGCGAGTGGCCTCGCAACTGGTTCTTCTGGATCGCCTGACAGGCAAATCCTGACATTTTCAAACGGAGAGAGTTCTTGAAAGCAAAGTGGATCATTGCCGGTGTAGGTGTATTGGTTGTCGCCGGCGCAATGCCTTGGGTCGTGGGGTATGCAACGGAGCGGCAGTGGCAGCAAGTTACCCATGAGCTGAATCAGTCGCAGCCATTTATCCAGATGCAGACAGACGACTATCGCAGGGGCTATTTCGGCTCGGACTTGAGTGGTGCGGTCACGATGGTTGATCCGGAAAGTGGTCAAACACACCGGATAGCCTACCGTGCCGGCGTGACCCATGGCATTACCGGGAGCTTTATGGATTTCGTGCCTGTTGAGGGCTGGGCGCCGAAGGGCACTGACTGGTTTCAGGAGTGGCCAAGGCTGACTCTGGAAACGCGCCTTTGGGGTACCGCTGTGCTTGAGCTGGAAGCGCCAGCTATGGCCATTAGTAACCCGGAGACCGGAGAGTCATTGAGAGCCAGTTCTGGTGTTGCTCGTATTGAAGTAAGTGACGCAGGCTCCCAGGCTGAAGCGCTGGTCGTTTGGCCACAGATTAGTCTCTCCGGACCGGATATGAACATCCGGGTTAATAACTTCCGGATTGAGCAGAGCATGGCTCATCTGATCGGTGGCGTCTGGACCGGTACCATGGAAGCGTCGATAGCCTCGGTTGAATTGACGCCTCCTGACGCCGCCCCTTTAACCATCGAGGGTTTGCTTGCCCGCAGCAGCACTGAGGCGAAAGACAGTGCAGGGCGCCTGGATTCCCGGTTGTTGATCGAGGCGAAAAAGGTTCGGTTTGAGGATCAAACCTACGGCCCACATAAACTGGCGTTCGCACTGGAAAACCTCGATGTAGAGAGCTGGAACAGTTTGAGCACCAGCATGACCGAACTCCAAAGTATGGTCTTTGCGCCAGATGCCGGAGGCCGCGAAACGTTTGAGCGGCAGATGGAAGCCATGGGGCAGGTGAATACGGCCATGAGGAACTTGGCGGCAGCAGGATTTTCGATAGGTGTTCCGGAAGTGTCTTTGGACACGCCAGAAGGCGCCGTAACCGGTAGCCTGGTGCTCAGTCATCCGGAACTGACTGACGAGCAGAAAGAGAACATGTTGATGGTGATGCAGCAACTCACCGGAGATATGAACTTGAGCGTACCTGCCGTGCTGGTAGATGAGTATCCGGCTGTGCGTATGCAGCTTGCGCCGCTTGTCAAACAAGGCCTGTTGGTGCCCCATGGTGACCGGTTGGTGTTGTCAGCGAAACTGGCCAACATGGTTGTTGAGGTCAATGGCCAGGAAATTCCTTTGCCCCCAGTGTTTTAACGGGACAAAGCAACAAAAAAGCCCCATAACGGGGCTTTTTTGTTGCTAAACACTGTGTGTTAGAGCTCGCTGAATTTCTTTTTCAGCGCTTTTGCCACAATCGGATCCACGAACTCCGATACATTCCCATCCAGAGAGGCTATTTCCCGGATCAGGCTTGAGGAAATATAAGACAGGTGGTTGGAGGGCGTTAGAAACACGCTTTCCAGTTCCGGAGCCAAACTGCGGTTCATGTCTGCAAGCTGAAACTCATACTCGAAATCTGAAACCGCCCGCAGGCCACGGAGAATCACCGTGGCATTTTGGTCCCGGACAAAATCGGCGAGCAGATAGCTGAAGCCGGTCACACTCACGTTCGGAATGCCGACGGTTGCCTGCCGCACCAGATCACAGCGTTCTTCCAGATCAAATAATGGCTGCTTCTTGGAATTGTAGGCGACGGCAACTACTACCTCATCAAACAGATTGCTGGCCCGTCTGATCAAGTCAGTATGGCCGTTGGTAATAGGGTCAAAGGTGCCCGGATAGATAACTTTAGGCATTCACAGCTCCTTTTTTAACAGGCGCCCAGAGTATCAGTATTCCAGGAGTTTCTGTAGACCGGGTGGCAAGCTCTTCACTAACGCGAAGAGCCATGGCGATTATGCTTTCAGCCGTTGTGCCAATCGCGAGCTGTTTCTCGCGGCCAGGGCATAAACCGAGAGCTGAGGGTTTGCACCAATACTGGTGGGGAAAATCGAGGCGTCGTGAACGCTCAGATTGCTCACGTGATGATGCTCGCCAAAGCCGTTAACCACAGACTCTTCCGGATTGCTTCCCATAGCACAGCCGCCCATCTGATGGGCGGTGAACAAGCGAACCCGATGAGGCTCCATGGAAAAGCGGTCAATGGCTGCCTTCGCGTCCGCCCAGTTGGAGTACCAATCAGAATCCAGGTGCATCAAGCGCACTTTGTCCGCGCCGGCGGCAAACTGGATTTCTGCCATGGTGTAGAACGCGCTACGAAGGCCCTTCCATAGATAGTCGCTGACAGGGTAATCCAGCATTGGGCTGCCATCGGCCCGGAGGGACACGGTACCGCCGGGGCTGTCCTCGTGAAAACCGTCCCGAACTAAAGCGATAACCGATTGCATCCATGGCAGGCCGGCCAAGTTCTTAGCCTGCTCATCGCCGTGCCCGGGGACAACGCCTGCCGACATGGCCGGGTGCAGAGGGGGGACTTCCAGCTTATAACCTGCCTCGCCATCCACGCCGTTGCGGAAATTGAACTCATCGGAATAAATTGACTGCGGTGCGCCGTAAAACGGGTCAACCAGTTTGGGCATTTGCGCAACGCTGGCGTTAACGGGATGAATAAATGACCGCTTACCAACCCGTTCGTAGGGATCGGGCAGCTTGGAGCGCAGCAGTAGGCCGGGCGAGCCTATGGCACTTGCTGCAACCACAAAGTGCTTGGCTTTGAGAGTTACCGTAACTCGGGTAGGCGTGATGCCATCGCTGGCCATAGCAGTGGCTTCGAGGGATTCGATTCGATCCTGATTCATCACCAGCCGTTCAGCGCGCAGCCCGTGATACATGCTGGCGTTGTTGTCCAGCGCGCCGGGAATGGTGGTCATTAGCGCGCCCTGCTTGGCGTTGGTCGGGCAGCCTACGCCGCAGTATCCGAGGTTCCAGCAGCCTTTCACATTGCGCGGGATAATCTGCCAGCTAAAGCCGAGCTTTTCGCATCCCTGCCGCAATACGTCGTTATTGAGGTTGGGATCCATATTCCAGGGCGACATGGAATGGCGAGTTTCACGCCCCTCAAACCAGGGCGCCATAGCCGCCGGGCTCAGGGCATCCAAACCAAATCGCTTGCCCCAGTAGTTAAGTGTTTCGTCGGGAGTGCGGAAACTGCTGGTCCAGTTGACCGTTGTTGAACCGCCCACGCAACGCCCCTGCAAAATAGCGATGGCACCATCTTTTGTGGTGCGGCTCATGCCTTCCTGATAGAGGTTTGCGTAGGACGTGAGTTCGTCCATTTTGAAATCTTTTTGATAGTACAGGCGGCCTTCCTCAACCAGGATAACTGAGAAGCCACTTTTGGCGAGTATCTCGGCGGTGGTGCCGCCACCCGCTCCAGTGCCCACAATAACCACATCCGCCTCAGCAGTATGATTTTCGGTAAGCGTGGCGCCGTCGATAACTTTCCAGCCGGATTCCAGGCCTTGGGCAATGCGATCGCTGAACGACATGGTTGGTGGTTCCCCTTTGGGTAAAATATCTGGCTAAAACAGCAGGCTGAGTGTCAGGCTTTGCGGAATTGTGGCAGAGCTTTAACGGCCCAGTCGGGTGGTCCCGGATAGCCCGAAAGCTGCCAGTTCTCCTGGTAGCCATAGAATGCCACGTTGCTTATTTTGGTCAGCGCCATGTAGCCACTGTTGAAAAGGCCAATGCTGCTCGAGCGCCATCGCTGTAGAAACGCATCAGCTTGCTCTGTCGTGGCGTCGCGCCATGCTGGCCAGACCCGGGCAATGGTGACCCGTGTAAGGCTAAAGTTGAGTAGGTCGAACAATTGCCTGAGCTCTTTCTGGTTCGCCGGGCCAAATTTGTGAATGCCCATATCAATGCGTTCGACTGTGCCCGCAATTGCGATGCGCCTGTTGTTAGCTTGTTCCGGAAGTGCGGAACCGAGGATGGCCGGGAGCAGAGCTTCTAATAGTTCTATGTCATCAGCGGATAGAAACTGGAATTGGTAGCGCGCATCCATGCGAGGGGCGACAGCGCCAAGGCGGCCGGCGGGCGCTGTTGCACAGCCACTGAGGCCAGCAGTGACACTAACGGTGCCCAGAAATAATGCGCCCCCCAGCCCGGTGCGAAGAAAGCTGCGTCGGTCCAGGGAGAGAGCATCCAGCCCTTCGGATGGGGTGAGAGGGTCGGTCATAGTCGGCTCGCTCTTATTTTGGATTAGGCGATCGCCGGGGCGTAGGGCCCCGGTTGCTGTGCGAGTTGTTTAGCGGATGAACAGCTTGTAAATCATTTTGTGGGCAGATGTCCCGTAAGGGGGATATACAAATTTGCCGCTGTTAAACTTCTGTTTCGCGAAAATGGCGCGCTGGTGTGAGAAGGTCAAAAAGCCCTCCTTGCCGTGGTAATGGCCCATTCCAGAATCCCCTACTCCGCCAAATGGCAGGTCGTCCTGAGCAACGTGCATCAGCGAATCGTTGATACACATCCCACCAGACAGCGTTTTACTGGTCACTTGGCTTTGCTGTTCGCGGTCGTAACCGAAAAAGTATAAAGCCAGTGGGCGCGGGCGGTCATTGATGAATTGAATGGCTTCATCGAGATTGCCGTAGCTCACAACCGGGAGGATTGGGCCAAAGATCTCATCTTGCATGAGCTTCATGTCGGGCGTGGTTTTCAGTACCAGGGTCACCGGAATCTTGCGGCTGCTAACGCTCACATTCTCTTTTGCCGGGTTGATCTCGATCAGCTCAGCGCCTTTGGCTTTGGCATCGTCAAGGTAACCCTTTAGACGGTTGTACTGCCGTTCATTGATGATCGCGGTGTAATCGTCGTTGTCATTTATAGAAGGGTACATTTTAGAAAGCTGGGCCCTGAACTCGTCCACAAAGGCCTGGGTGCGGTCAGCCGGGCAGAGCACGTAATCTGGTGCTACACAGGTTTGACCAGCGTTGAACGCCTTGCCGAAGGCGATGCGCTGGGCAGCGTCTTCAAGTGGAACATCCGGGGAAACTATGGCCGGTGACTTGCCGCCCAACTCCAGGGTAACCGGCGTCAGGTTCTCGGACGCGGCGCGCATTACCAGCTTGCCTACGGAGGTGGAACCGGTGAACAGCATGTGGTCGAAAGGCCGCGCTGAAAAATCCGCTGCGACGTCGGCTTCGCCATTGATAACGGCGACCAGGTCTTCCGGGAACGTGGCTTCAATAAGCTCTTTGAACAACGCCGAGGTATGAGGGGTGAACTCAGACATCTTGATCATGGTGCGGTTGCCAGCCGAAAGTGAGGCAACGAGTGGCCCCACCGCCAGGTACAGCGGGTAGTTCCAGGGAACAATAACGCCAACAACACCTTTAGGCTGGTACACAACCTTGTTGCTGGCAGGTTGAAACAGTATGGATACGTGCCGACGCGAAGGCTTCATCCAGCCCCCGAGATTTTTCTGAGTGTAATTGATTCCCTGAATGGAAGGCATGACCTCTGCAATCAGCGATTCATCCCGTGAACGACAGGAAAAGTCCCGGTCAATGGCATTCAGAATACGATCCTGGTAGGACAACAGGGCCTGCTTGAGGCGTTCCAGGTTTTCCTGACGCTCTGCCAGCGTAGGCGCCGGGTGATCGTGAAACGCTTTTTTCTGAAGCTCAAACACCCGGTGGGTCTGTTGAATGTGACTTTTGCTCTCTGTGGGCTGAACAACGCTGGCACCCATGGTGTCCTCCTTTTGGCTTCGTCCCGTAACGGCGGCGGCCCGATGTTTTGTTGTGGCGAAAAAACGCTCAATTTGCACTGTAGGGTATTATTAGAGTATATACTCTAGGTAGTCAAGCGACTCCAATGGCCAATGAGGCCATCTGTGAACTGCAAAACAACAAACGCCGATGAGCTTATGAAGACCAGAGACAAGATATTACTGTCGAGCCTTGAATTGTTTAACGAGCAGGGCGAGCGTAACGTAACAACCAATCATATTGCTGCGTACCTGGCGATTTCGCCGGGCAATCTCTATTACCATTTCCGCAACAAGTCCGACATCATTTACGAGATATTCCAGGAATATGAAAAGCTGGTGGATTACTACCTCGATATCCCTGAAAACCGGCCCCTGAACCTGGACGACATGACGTTCTATCTGGAGTCTGTTTTTGACGGGCTGTGGAGTTATCGGTTTCTCCACAGGGATCTTGAAAACCTGTTGGATAGAGATCAGCGTTTGCGCAGTGACTATCGAGAGTTCACCGATCGTTGCTTGGCGGCCATAAGCAAAATATTCGAAAAACTGGCCGAGGGTGGCATTCTGGAACCCCAGCCCGATGCTCTCCGGGCCGCTATGTCGCTGAACGTCTGGTTGATTGTCACCAACTGGATGGCCTTTCTGAAAACCGCCCACGGTGAAAAAGCGTCCGCATGCCTGACGCTGCATGAGTTGAAGCAGGGTATATATCAAGTGTTGACGCTGGAACTACCGTATGTGACGCCGGTTTATCGTGAGCAGGTTATGGAACTTCGGGAGAGATACCGGCCAACCATGCCAGAGCAGGAAGATGAGCGTGAGGTTTCGGCAGGCTGAGCCCGGATTCCCTGCGCGGAACTTTTCCGGACAGGGTGTGTCTTAGTTATTGGCGCTGGCAATTCGGACATTTCTGGCGCCTCCCTGAGTGAGTTCTCAGGTTTTAACACGTCGCAAACCCTGACGTTTTTACCGGCCTGTGAAAACAGGCCGGTTTTTTCTGCGCTATTGGCTGCCTTCTGCCGAATCTTCCAACCAGTTTGTCAGTGCCGCCCGGCACTCATCAACCCCGCGCTTGGATGTTGACGAGAACATAATCAGGTGCTCCACACAGGTGAATGCCTTTAGCTTTTTCGCGATCTCCAGCATGGTAGTTTTGGCTTGCCCGAACTTCAGCTTGTCGGCCTTGGTTGCCAGAATCATCAGTGGCAACTTGTTATGTTCGCACCATTCCACCATCATCTGATCAAATTCGGTGAGCGGGTGGCGAATGTCCATCACCAGAACCAGGCCCTTTAGGCATTGGCGTTGGTTCAGGTACTGCCCCAGGTGCTTTTGCCAGTCATCCTTCATGTCCCGGGATACTTTTGCGTAACCGTACCCAGGTAAATCAACCAGCCGGGCGTTCTCGCGGTTCAGGGAGAAAAAGTTGATCAGGCGCGTGCGACCGGGTGTTTTACTGGTTCGGGCCAGCTTGCCGTTTGCAGTAATGGCGTTCATGGCGCTGGATTTTCCTGCGTTCGAACGTCCGGCAAAGGCTACTTCTGCGCCTATATCTGTTGGGCAGTCTTCCAGCCGGGGCGCGCTAATCAGGAAGCGAGCGCTGTTAAAAGAGATGCTTTTTTGAGTCAGGTCAGAGTCCACAGCGGTTGGCTTTCCTTTGGATTTCAGTTATTAGAGATTAATGTATAATGCTACACCAATTCCGGGCGGTACGCTTGGCGTAACCGCTGTCAGCCCTGGTCTTGAGCCTGACTGAACAGCGCCTGCCGGCTGTAAACCAAGAATATATTCGAGATGAGAGAAGCGGAGCGAGCATGAAGAAACTGATCGCAGGATTTGTTTTCGGCGTTGGCCTTACAGCAATGGCGCATGGGGCAGGTGATCCTGAAGCGGGAAAGCAGGCGGCGGCAGCGTGCCAGGCCTGTCATGGTGAAGGTGGAGCCAAGCCGATTATGGGGGCTTATCCGAAGCTGTCCGGGCTGGGCGAAAGGTATCTGTTTGACCAGTTGGTGGCCATTCAGGAAGATTCGCGCTCAATTCCTGAGATGACAGGTCAGCTCACTGGCAAATCAAAGCAGGACCTGCAAGATCTGGCAGCGTACTTTGCGCAGCAGGAGATGGTAGTCAGCCAGGCCGACCCGGAGTTGGTAGAGAAGGGCGCCGCGCTATACCGTGGTGGCAATTTGGCTTCTGGTGTTCCCGCTTGTGCTGCTTGCCACAACCCGCAGGGTAAAGGTAATGAGCCAGCCGGGTATCCGCACATTGGTGGGCAGAATGCCGAGTACCTGGCTAAGCAGTTAGAAGCCTATCGCGATGGCACCCGTGCAAGTGGGTCAAACGCGGCGATTATGATGGATGTTTCTGCCAGGCTTACCGATGCAGAAATCAAGGCTGTTTCCAGCTATATTTCTGGACTGAACTGATCCAATTGTTCGCAGCCTGATAAAAAGCCCCGCCTAGTGCGGGGTTTTTCGTCTGTCGAAGCTGTAATCCACTAACGGTGGAACTTTTCAGGTTTGGCGGGTCATAATTCCCTTATAACGATATTTACAACATCTGGAGATATTTCATGTTTCGAGCACTCAGAACAGTGGGACTGCTGTTGGCTGCTTTGGCAGTTTTTGGCCAAGCCAATGCGGATGATTGGCAGGAAGGCGTACATTATAAAAAACTGGACACTCCGGTACGTACAGACAGTGGCCCTGGTATCGAGGTAGCCGAAGTGTTCTGGTACGGCTGTCCGCACTGCTATAACTTCAAGCCCCTTGCCGAAGCCTGGGAGGCCAATGCTCCGGATTATGTAAATTACGTGCGTATCCCTGCTGCGCTGGGTCGTTCCTGGGTTCCCCACGCACAGGCATTTTATGCGCTAGAGGCCATGAATTCGCTGGATAAGGTGCACGACGCTCTTTTCGAGGCGTTGGCGGGCCAGCGTCGGCCGTTGAATGATGCTGAATCCTTGGCTGACTTTGTTGCAGGTTATGGCGTGGATCGTGATGAATTCCTGAATAATTTCAAAAGTTTTGGGGTTAATGCGCATATGCAGCAGGCGCAGGCTAAAATCCGCGGCGCGCGGATTACAGGCACACCGTCTATGCTGGTAAATGGTAAGTACACGGTTAGTGCATCGATGGCGGGTAGCCTTGAAGCGATGCTGGCCGTTGTGGATTATCTGGTGGAGAAAGAGCAGGCTGCGAACCCTTAAGCGGTGCCTCGCCTGGCTTTCTTGCTTTTAGGGTTGGGAAACGGAGCTAAGCAGCAGAAGTATCATGTATAAACGCTTCAGAAAGCAGCTCGATGGCATTATCAGCGCCCGGGGCGAGCCGAAAGGCTCTAACTCGGGGCTTGAGCATGTGCCCTTATTCGAGCCCCAACGCCACCTTCGGTTGCTCACGTTTAATATACAGGTGGGCATCAGCACATCGTCCTATCGCCACTACCTGACCAGAAGCTGGCAGCACTTTCTTCCCCATCGTAACCGTATCCAGAATCTGGATCGTATAGCATCACTATTGAGAAACTACGATGTTGTGGCGCTGCAGGAGTGTGATGGAGGCAGCCTGCGCAGCGGGCACATCAATCAGGTTCAGTACCTTGCCGAAGCGGCGGGAATTCCGTACTGGCACCAGCAGCTCAACCGTAACCTGGGGCAGATTGCCCAGCACAGCAATGGTTTGCTGAGTCGGTTCCGCCCCCTGGACGTAAAAGAATACAAGTTGCCTGGTCGGCTTCCCGGACGAGGCGCCATTGTGGCCCGCTACGGCACCGAAGAAGACCCGCTGGTGTTGGTAATGATGCATCTTGCCTTGAGCAAATCAGCGCAGCAGCGACAGTTGGGCTTTATCAGTGAGTTGATTTCAAAGTACCGGCATGTGGTGCTGATGGGGGATATGAACGCCCATGCGGAGCAGTTATTGACCCAGACGCCCCTGAAAGACACGGATTTGATACCTCTACCGGACAGCGCCCACAGTTTTCCGAGTTGGCGACCCGAGAAGGCGCTCGACCATATTCTGGTGAGCCCGAGTTTGCAGATACGGAATTCAGAAGTGGTGAGCTATCCCATGTCAGATCACCTGCCGATCGCCATGGACATAGCCTTACCCGATGGGTATCTGGAAAAGTTCTGAAGTGCTTTTCTGAAAAGAGACCACAAAAAAACCCGACAAATTGCCGGGTTTTTTTGTGGATGCCGGATCAGGAATTACTTGATCTTGGCTTCCTTGTACGCAACGTGCTTACGGACAACCGGATCGTACTTTTTGATCTCGATTTTTTCCGGAGTGTTACGCTTGTTCTTCATGGTCGTGTAGAAGTGACCCGTGCCTGCTGATGAAACCAGCTTGATTTTTTCGCGCATGATGCAGCTCCTTATACTTTCTCGCCGCGGGCACGAAGATCGGCCAGTACAGCGTCAATACCTTTTTTATCGATGATACGCATGCCTTTGGTAGACGTGCGCAGCCGTACGAAACGCTTTTCAGACTCAACCCAAAAGCGCTTGCTTTGCAGGTTAGGCAGAAAACGACGACGGGTGTGGTTCATCGCGTGAGAAACATTGTTACCGGAAACCGGACGCTTACCGGTTACCTGACAAACTCTGGACATACTTGCCTCCGACCTGAGCAATGGTCTTAATAAATACGAATTCGATTTTAATTGCGTCTCTGGTTGCCGAGGAGTGATTAAACTCCTGTTTGCGCCCCTGAACTGAACGCTGCTCGCCAGACGCCGCCAGAAAGGGACGCTTTTATACCAGAACCAGCACCTCAACGCAAAAAATTGTTGGGATTTTGTCCAGTTTTCGCGCATTCGCCTGCGACGGCTTACATTAATCCACGTTCTGCGAGGGATATTACCTCACCGTGGCCAATCACCATATGGTCAAGAACCCTGATATCCACCAATCCGAGTGCTTCCTTCAAGCGCTTGGTCAGCGAGATGTCTGCCTGACTGGGTTCGGCGACTCCGGAGGGGTGATTATGGGCGAAAATAACGGCCGCCGCATTATCTTCCAGCGCTTGACGCACCACTTCTCTTGGATACACGGCTGCGCCGTCAATAGTACCTCTGAACAGTTCCCGGTATTGAATAACCCGGTGCCGGTTGTCCAGAAAAAGACCCGCAAAAACTTCGTGAGGGTAGGTGCCCAGCCGGCTGGTGAGAAAACGCCGGGTATCCTCCGGGGAGCGAAGTGGGTCGCCCTGGCGCAGAGGCTCGTCCATTACACGGCGGGCCATTTCCATGGCGGCTTGAACCTGTGCATATTTCGCGGTACCCAGCCCTTTCACGCCACAGAATTGCCGACGGGAGGCTGTCAGCAATCCGCGCAGGCCAGAAAACTCCTGCAGAAGAAAGCGCGAGAGTTCCATAACCGGCATGCCGGTGGTGCCGGTGCGTAGAAAAATGGCCAGCAGTTCTGCGTCAGACAAGCTTTCGGGGCCGTGGGCGAGTAGTCGCTCACGGGGGCGCTCATCCATAGGCCAGACGGGGTCGGTCATGTCAGCTTCCTTGCGAATTGTTTTCGGGATTTTCCGGGGTTTTCGCGCTTCCTGCGCCGTTCAGTTACGAAGACTACTTCAAAAAGCAACAAATGGTAAACGAGGGAGCTACCTTGCAGGCTGTCGGTATCCGCTGGGCATGCTATCTTATAAACCTTTCATATTAAGCGGATACGGAGCCTTATGATGGCCGTCAGAAAAATTCTGCTGGGTGTAACCGGTGGCATTGCAGCCTATAAAAGTGCCGAGCTTGTGCGCTTGCTGAAAAAGGCTGGCTATGAGGTAAGGGTTATCATGACGCAAGGCGCTGAAGCCTTCGTAACCCCTCTGACCTTCCAGGCGCTTAGTGGTGAGCCAGTGCGGACGACTCTGCTGGATCCTGAAGCCGAAGCTGGCATGGGACATATAGAGCTGGCCAAGTGGGCCGATCAGGTAGTTATTGCGCCAGCTTCTGCGGATTTTATCGCGCGGCTGGCTCAGGGCATGGCTGATGACCTGCTGACCACTGTCTGTTGCGCAGCTGAGGCGCCCATCGCAGTAGCTCCTGCCATGAACCAGGCTATGTGGGGCAATGAGCGTACCCAGCGCAACATACGTTTGCTGGAATGTGATCTGCAAATTTCGCTCTGGGGCCCGGCACAGGGTGAACAGGCCTGCGGTGACAATGGGCCCGGGCGAATGCTTGAGGCTGCGGAAATCGCTGCCCTGATCATGAACAAGCATTCCGGGGCTGGAGAGCTTGCAGGCAGGCGTGTCGTAATTACCGCCGGCCCTACCCGTGAGCCTATAGATCCTGTGCGCTATATCACTAACCACAGTTCTGGCAAGATGGGCTATGCGTTGGCGGTTGCGGCGCGGGATGCGGGTGCCAGCGTTGTGCTGGTGAGCGGCCCGGTCAACTTGCCGGCTCCTGTGGGAATTGAAATACGCCCTGTTGTGACAGCCGAAGACATGTTGAAGGCATCCATGGACGCGGTTGATGAAGGCTGCGACCTGTTTATCGCAACGGCAGCCGTGGCGGATTATCGGCCAGAGAGTCGTGCTGATGACAAGATCAAAAAGTCCAGTGAGTCCATGGCGCTGCCACTGGTGCGTAACCCTGATACTCTGGCAACCATTGCCGGGCGCCCCGATGCCCCGTTTACTGTGGGCTTTGCCGCTGAAACTACCGACGTGGCCAGCTACGCCAAGGACAAAATGCAACGCAAGAAGTTGCGCATGATTGTCGCCAATGATGTCTCTGTTCCCGGCCTTGGCTTCAACAGCGACAATAACGCCGTCACGGTATTCTGGCCGGATGGGCAAGAGGCGATAGGGCCAGACACCAAAAAAGCTATTGCATCGCGTCTCGTAGCGCTGATTGGCGAACATCTGAAACAGGAATAACATGAGCAAAAAAAATTTACAGGTACGCATTCTTGATGACCGGATTGGCAACCAGATTGCGTTCCCCGAGTACGCCACCGAAGGATCGGCTGGGTTGGATCTGAGGGCTTGCCTTGATGAGCCCCTGACCCTGCATCCCGGGGATACCCAGCTCATCCGAACCGGGCTGTCCATTTATATTGCAGATCCGTCTCTGGCGGCCATGATACTGCCCCGAAGCGGGCTGGGTCACAAACACGGCATTGTGCTGGGCAATCTGGTTGGATTGATCGATTCCGACTACCAGGGCGAATTGATGGTGTCTTGCTGGAACCGCGGCAACACCGCCTTCACTGTGGAAGTGGGCGAGCGGATTGCTCAACTGGTGCTGGTGCCGGTAATTCAGGCGAATTTTGAAGTGGTTTCCGAGTTTGATGCCAGCGCCCGGGGCGAGGGTGGCTTCGGCTCTACCGGAACCCGCTAGCCTTAGCGCAGAAACCCGCTGTGGCGTCTATACTTTGCCGACAAGTGCTTGTCCAGGACAAAAAAGATAATTGCAGGATGAACTATGAAACTGGGTAAGAAGAAAGTGACTGAGGTGTCCGTTGATGAGCAACCGACAGCCAAAGCAGAAAAAAAACCAAAATCCCGGGCTTCCGCAAGCTCTAAAATGATCCATCTGGGACAGACGGCGATCAAGCAGGCGCTGGTTGTTTTGGTAGCTGCTGTTGCAGCAGTGGCTCTCGTTTATTTTCTGGTATTGCTGCCAGCGGCCGAGCAACGTTACAGCGCCTGGAAAGCCGCTGAAGCCGATGCTGCGCTCAGCGCATAAGTCAGTACCTTACCTTGATGCAGCAGAGCGTGAATGGTCTGGCAACCCAGCCTCATGTTGTAGATGCGTTGATGGATCGTGCAGATCCCGCCACGGTCCAGCAGAGATTGGCGACCGCCTTACCCGGCGTGCAGGCAGCCTATCTGTTTCCATATCGCCAGATTCCCAGAACTGGCGACGCAAACGGCTTGCTTGGTTTTGCGGGTCTTGATTTGGCTCGTCGCGCTGAGAACACTCAACTCCTGCACCCGGATGCGTTCCCGCGTGAAAATCGCTGGTATGTCCAGATGGCCGTTCCGGTTCGCAACCCTTCCAGTAAGGCGGTCGTGGGCAGTCTTCTGCTGGTATTTGATGCCACTCAGTTGCAGCCGCTTCTCTCCGTTAACAACACTCAGCTTGGAGGCGAGTTAGCGTTAGTGCAGACCGTCTCCGGAGCATCCCGCACGTTCGTGAGTAACGGCGGCAGTGCTGGAGCAAATGCAAGTACAGCTGAAACCCGGACTCTCGCCAACCCTGACTGGGTTCTGCGCTATACACCGAACGCCGTTCCAGAGCCTCCCATCAATATCATCTGGGTTGCGCTGTTGATGGGTGTGCCGTCTGTCATAGCCGCCATACTGGTGTGGGTATTGCTGATTAGCGCCCAGAAGAATTTGCGCCAGGAAGTGACCAACTTGATTCAGTGGGCTCACAAGGTATTTGGTGGTGAGCGACAAAAGTTGCCCAGCTTCCAGTGGGATATGGTTGCCTCCGCCGCCGAGGTGCTTTACAGGCTCTCCCAGGTTGTAGAAAAGCGCCTGTCAAAAGCTGCAGAGACAGCGAAGCCGAAGCCCGCCAAGAAAAGTGGGTCGGCCGAGATTGGAGACGCTGAGCCGTTGTTTCAGGATAGCGACATACCTGATATTGATATGTTGGACGGCGATGAAGATGTTCTGGGCTTTGGCAGTGGTTCGAGCGACAGCTCGTTCTTTGCTGGCGGAGACATGCCAGATGTTGAAGAGGTCGATGAGCCAGTTGTTGAAATGTCGCCGGACATCTTCAGGGCCTACGACATTCGGGGCATTGTTGGCGAGACCTTATCTCCGTCTGTTGTGCTGCAAATAGGCACAGCCATAGGGTCAGAGGCCATCAGCCGAGGGTTGTCATCGTTGTGCATAGGCTACGATGGCCGCCACTCGAGCCCCGGGCTGGCAGACGCGCTGGCTCGTGGTGTCATGGCATCCGGTTGTAATGTGATTCATGTGGGCGCTGTGCCAACGCCGGTGTTGTATTTCGCGACCCATCACCTTGAAAATGGGTCGGGTGTTATGGTGACGGGAAGTCACAACCCGGCTAACTACAATGGCCTCAAGATCATGCTGGGCGGTGAAACCCTCTCTGGTGACGCCATCAAGGCGCTCTACCGGAGAGTAAAGACCGGTGATCTGGCTGCGGGCCGTGGTGAGCAGTCTTCTGAAGATGTTCGCCGGGCTTATCTTGATCGAATTGTGGGCGATATCGCAGTGGCAGCGCCGCTCAAGGTTGTTGTAGATGCCGGCAACGGCATTGCGGGCGAGTTGGGCCCCATGTTGATTGAAGAGCTTGGCTGTGAGGTTATTCCATTGTACTGCGAGGTGGACGGAGACTTCCCGAATCATCATCCGGACCCTGGCAAGCCAGCCAACCTTGCGGATCTGATTGAAAGAGTGAAGGCCGAAGGCGCAGATCTTGGTGTGGCCTTTGATGGCGATGGCGACCGGCTGGGTCTGGTGACGAATACCGGTAAGATTATCTGGCCAGATCGCCTGCTGATGCTCTTTGCCCGGGATGTGGTGTCACGAAATCCCGGTGCCGATGTGATTTACGATGTGAAGTGCAGCCGACGGCTTGCCGGTGTGATTTCGGAAGCGGGTGGGCGCCCCATTATGTGGAAAACCGGTCATTCGCTGATGAAGGCAAAGATGAAGGAGACCGGCGCTTTGCTGGCAGGTGAAATGAGTGGCCATATTTTCTTTGCTGAGCGCTGGTACGGATTTGATGATGGCCTATATGCAGCGGCCAGGCTGCTGGAAATACTGGGCATAGAAGACCGGCACAGTAGCGAAGTGTTTGAAGACTTCCCCGAGGATATAAGCACGCCGGAGCTTAACGTTGAAGTCACCGAAAGCAGCAAGTTCACCATAATGGAGCAACTTGGTGCAGAGGGTGATTTTGGCGACGGTAATATCAGCAAGATTGATGGTATTCGTGTGGATTACGCCGATGGTTGGGGGTTGTGCCGCGCCTCTAATACCACACCCATGCTGGTACTTCGCTTTGAAGCTGAAACGGAAGAGGCGTTGGAGCGGATAAAAGATGTTTTCCGGGCCCAGCTCCAGAAAGTAGCACCGGATCTTGTGGCTGACTTCTGATGGCAGCCCAGTAGGAATCCTGTTTTTATTCTGATTTATTAAGGCAAAAAGATGACGCTGGATCGTGAAACAGCAATGCAGGTGGCTACTGTTCTAAGCCGTGGTTTGCCATATATTCAACGGTTTACCGGGAAAACAGTGGTTATTAAATATGGCGGCAATGCCATGGAAAACGAGGAGCTGAAAAGCAGTTTTGCTCGTGATGTGGTGCTCATGAAACTTGTGGGCATCAACCCTATTGTGGTTCACGGCGGTGGCCCCCAGATTGGCGAGCTGCTGCAGCGCCTCAATATTCAGTCCCGCTTTGTGAATGGCATGCGAGTGACCGATGCCGCCACCATGGATGTGGTGGAAATGGTGCTGGGCGGTCAGGTGAACAAGGAAATTGTGTCACTGATTAATGCTCAGGGCGGTACTGCCATCGGTCTTACAGGAAAAGACGCTAACCTCATTCGCGCACGCAAGCTGGAAGTAGTTGATCGCTCACCGGAGTTGGAGCGCGCCGAGATTATCGATATCGGGCGTGTTGGCGAGGTGGCGAGCATCAATGTGGACGTGATTGATATGCTCACCCGCAGCAATGTGATTCCGGTGATTGCACCCATTGGTGTGGGGCCGGATGGCACCTCCTACAACATCAACGCGGATCTGGTAGCCGGTAAAGTTGCAGAAGCTATGAAGGCTGAAAAGCTCATGCTTCTGACCAATGTGTCTGGCCTGAAGAGCAAGGAAGACAAAGTGCTCACCGGGTTAACGGCGCAACAAGTAAATGATCTGATTGAAGATGGCACCATTCACGGCGGCATGCTGCCGAAAATTCGCTGCGCACTGAGCGCCGTGGAGAACGGTGTACGCACCTCTCATATCATTGATGGGCGCGTGGCCCATGCCTGCCTGCTGGAAATCTTCACCGATGAGGGTGTTGGCACCCTGATATCACGTAACTGATGATTTTCTGTAACTGACGCGCTGCCTGAGGACTTTACGGATGAAACGCCTACTCACAACTCTGATACTGGCAGCTTTGATTGGGTTTGCCGTATTCAAGGCCGGGGTCTGGTGGCTGGCGGACCAGCGCATGGCAGAAGCGCGCCAGGCGCTTGGTGAAAGTGGCGTTCTGGAGCGGGGTAAAATTGGTTCCGGCGTAGAAGGGCGATTGGTATTCACTGAGGCATCATGGCAGGGCTTCGAACTGACCCAGCCTCTGGTTATTGGCCGCGCTGAATTTGAGGCCGGGTCGCCTGTTGCTTTGCTTCAGGCTCTCGTCGATCCAGCCCAGCTGCCGGCCAGCTGGTCGTTGCAGGCCGAAGGGCTGGCGCTGGTGCTCGAGGCAACCATGTTCCGCAACTGGGTAACAGCAGACGGCGCCAGCGGCCGTGAACAGGCCGCACTATTTGCTCTTCCCTGTGCTCCGGACCCGCGCCAGCATCTTGGCAGTGGCGACCTGTTACGCATGGGCATCACCCGCTTATCCGGCGAATTGGTGCTGGAGCAGACACCTGAGCGGCTTCACCTTGAACTGAACTCGGCAAATACCGGCAGCCTTGAGCTCAACTGGCCGGGTGCCCGCATTGACCTGATCTCACCAGAAACAACCTTGACGAGCTCATCTCAGCCCCTGGAGGTTACTGTCAGAGACGGAGGGCTCATGCGCCGGGTGGCGGCTTACTGTGCCCGAGAGTCCGGTTTGGGGACCTCGCAGTGGGCTGGGCGCGCACTGGAAACCTTCGAAACTGGTCTGAACGCTCGCGGCTGGCGCCCCAGTGAGCAGTTACTTGCACTGTATCAACAGTGGTTGCTCGAGGGTGGTGAGGTGACCGCGTCTGTGCGACTGAACCGTGAAGCCCTTGGCGTACCGGTGCGCACAGAGGATGAAGGTTCGGATGGCTCCCTGGCCTGGGCCGTAGAATACAATGGCGCAGGGGTGCCGGATGTGTTTCTTCGCAAGGTCGAACCTGTTGTGCCAGAACTCCCCAAGGAAGCGCTTGAGCCGCTTGTGCCCCGTGAAAATCCAGCGGCAGTCAGCTGGCACGCGGAGGATCTTGAAACCGCACTTGAGTGGGTTGGTCGCAAGGTGAGGGTGACACTCTCGAATGGGAATATGGTGCAAGGTCGTCTGGCGAGCGTTAGCGAACAGGAATTGGAAGTTGCGCGTGAAGTCGCTGGAGGCGAGGTGTCCTATCCGATCGTTCTGCGCGCGATTGCAGGGTTCGAGGTCTGGCGACGCGGCCAGGCACAATAGCGCTCCAGTAGGGGCGAGGAGACACAATGCCGCAGTTTGGCGACGATAACGACAGTCGTAAAACGATCAACAGGGCCGACTCGGTTCCGGGCGTGCGTGACATGCTGACCACGCTGGTTTCGCTGCCGTCGATCAGTAGCGCATCGGCGGAGTGGGATCACAGCAACGAGCCAGTTGTGCGACGGCTGGGCGAGTGGCTGGAGGCTCTGGGCTTTGCCGTTGAGCTTCTGGCGGTGCCTGACATGCCCGGCAAGTATAACCTGATTGCAACGCTGGGCAGCGGCTCCGGTGGATTGGTGCTTGCCGGTCACACGGATACCGTGCCGTTCGATGATCAGCGCTGGCAAAGCGACCCGTTCACCCTGACAGAAAGGGACAATCGCTGGTACGGCCTGGGCACTTGCGACATGAAGGGCTTTTTCCCCCTGGCTATCGAAGCCGCCAAAGCCTTTACTGCCGCGGACCTGAAACAGCCCCTGATTATCCTCGCGACAGCAGACGAGGAAACCTCCATGAATGGCGCCAGAGCGCTCGCTGAAGCTGGTAAGCCGAAAGCCCGCTATGCGGTTATTGGTGAGCCCACGAGCCTCAAGCCTGTGCGTATGCACAAGGGCATCATGATGGAGCGACTGACGTTTGAGGGCCAGTCTGGCCATTCTTCTGACCCCAGCCTTGGACGCAATGCGCTGGAAGGTATGCACGAAGCTCTTGGTGAGCTTCTGGCCCTGCGCACCGATTGGCAGGCGCAATACCGTAATCCGAATTTCGAGGTGCAGGTGCCAACCCTCAACCTCGGCTGCATCCACGGTGGCGACAATCCGAACCGTATTTGTGCCCGCTGCGAGCTGCATTTTGACCTGCGCCCGCTGCCCGGTATGAGCATGGAAAACCTGCGTCAGGATATTCTGCACAGGCTTAGACCGTTGGCTGAGCGGCGCGAGTTAACGATGGAATTTGAACCGCTGTTTGATGGCGTGCCACCGTTTGAGACGCCCGCAGATGCGGCACTGGTGAAAGCCTGTGAAACACTAACCGGCCACACTGCCCACGCCGTCGCTTTTGCCACCGAAGCGCCCTGGTTGCAAAAGCTCGGTATGGAAGCCCTGGTTCTTGGCCCGGGCTCTATCGATCAGGCGCATCAGCCCGACGAGTTTATAGAAATGTCACAGCTTGAGCCCACGGTGAAAATCCTTCAGGGACTCATCAGGCAGTTTTGTCTTTAAGTTTCTTCTAGTATGCGGACGCGCGGGAAATCACGTAAAAATACGATTGGGGAATAACACTTGAAACCAAACGATTGGCTGCATTCTTTTCGCCATTCATCGCCTTATATAAATGCACACCGCGGCCGTACGGTAGTGCTGACCATTCCTGGCGATGCATTTGAGCACGAAAATTTTATTAATATCATCCATGACATCACGCTGCTTGCCAGCTTGGGTGTGCGCTTGGTTGTTGCTTACGGCGCGCGCCCGCAGATACAGAAACGCCTGGATGAAGCAGGTCTGGAATCATCTTTCTCCCGCAGTCTTCGCATTACTCCCGAAAACCATTTGCCTCTGGTAATGGAGGCAACCGGTGGCCTACGTGCTCACCTTGAAAGCCAACTGTCTATGGGATTGGTGAATTCGCCCATGCACAATGCCCGCATTCGGGTCAGCAGTGGCAATTTTGTCACGGCAAAGCCGGTTGGGGTGTTGGATGGCATCGATTTCGGCTACACCGGCAAGGTGCGTCGCTTGGACGTAGCCGGTATTGAAAAGCAATTGGAGCAGGGACACATCGTTTTGCTTCCGCCCATGGGTTATTCGCCCACCGGAGACGCTTTCAACCTTTCCTATGAAGATGTGGGTAGTCAGGTCGCCGCAGCTTTGCAGGTGGAGAAACTCATCGTATTTATTGATGATCAAGGCCTGCTTGAGCAGGACGGCTCCCTGATCCGCGAACTCTCGGCCCGCCAGGCGCCCGAGCGGTTGGCGGATGGCACGGTTACCGGGCATGACGCAGATCTGTTGCGCGCCGCTTGCGATGCTTGTGTGAAAGGCGTGCGGCGGGCACATTTTATCAGTTATGTGAACGATGGTGCTTTGCTGGAGGAGTTGTTCACCCGGGACGGCACAGGCACGCTTGTCAGTGGCGACCACTATGAGCAAATCCGCCAGGCCAGGGCTGAGGACATCGGCGGCATTCTGGGGCTGATCGAGCCGTTGGAAGAGCAGGGCATTCTGGTGCGGCGTTCGCGGGAAATGCTGGAAACGGATATTGAGCACTATGTTGTTGCAGAGCGTGACGGCACCATTGTGGGCTGCGCCGCCCTGCACAATTACCCGGAAGAGGGGGCAGGTGAGCTTTCGTGCTTCGCGGTCGATTCGGCTTATCGGCGGGCTGG
This sequence comes from uncultured Marinobacter sp., assembly GCF_947488835.1. Taxonomy (GTDB): domain Bacteria; phylum Pseudomonadota; class Gammaproteobacteria; order Pseudomonadales; family Oleiphilaceae; genus Marinobacter. The sequence continues at coordinate 291,459 of NZ_CANLBK010000004.1, forward strand.
CAGGGGCGACGACATACTGCTAATGGTGGAAAAGCATGCCCGTAACCAGGGCATCCAGAAGCTGTTTGTGCTCACCACGCAAACCGAGCACTGGTTCCGTGAGCGCGGCTTCCTGCCCAGCACTGTTCAGTCTTTGCCTGGGCCAAAGCTTGCGGTTTACAACACACAGCGTAATTCAAAAGTTTTCTTCAAACCGCTCTGACAGTGATTTCAGCGCAAACTGGCGCTGATCATCAGGTTTTCGGGAGAGAGTCTCGACGGAGCGATAAAATTCCGGAAAATCGTAACCGGATTCTTTTAATAGCTGTCGGAAGGCAGGTACGTGCTGGTTATATTGGGAAAAAAGAGCAATTCTGGCGTTGTTGAAGGCTACCGGAGGGATGCCGAACGGGCCAATATTGCTTCCTGGTCTGCTGGTTAGCAGTTGCGCATAGCGCGCATTAAGCTCATCAAAGAGCTGCTGTTTGCGCTCGCGCAGACTGCTCACCGACAGTACATCTTGTTGTCGATAGAGCTGCTCCAGCTCCGCACTTGTTGCAGACACCAGGGCATGGGTGCTGTTGCGCAACTCGAGTTGATTCAAAGCTTGGACGAAGGCTGCCGGATCGCCGCGTTGGTCTAGCCAGAGCCTCAGGCCCTCCAGCTCAACTGCAGTGGCGAAACTCTCGTTGAAGGCTGTATCCCCTTTGATATAAACCACCCGGTGGGCCAGTTCGTGAAACATCAGGGCCACCATGCGATCATCTTCCAGGTTGGTAAAAGCGGAGTGCAACGGGTCGTCAAACCAGCCCAGCGTCGAATAGGCGGTGACACCGCCGATGAACGTGTCGTAGCCCTTGGCGCGGTAGGTTTGCTCTTCTTTCCGGGCATCTTCAAGGTGAAAGTAGCCCCGATAGGCCTGGCAGCCCAGAACCGGATAGCACCATTGGTGAGGTTGCAGGGAAAATTCGGGCACTGCCACAAGGTTGACCACAACCCAGGGGTGCTCCAGAACAACATAGTCGGTGAAGGCATCGCCCGCCGACAGCCCCAGGCGATCACGTGCAAACTGCAGAGCCTGGCGCGAAAGGGTAAGTTTGTCACGGAGCTCCGGGGGCGTGTCTTCACTGGTGATAAGGCTGTCGACCGGTTTACCAACTATAGTTAAAGCCAGGTGGCCGCGAATGGCTTGGGTGTAGTAGCTGACTGTGGTGCAACCACTCAGTAGTGTTATCAGTAGTAAAAGTGTATAGATCTGACTAAGCTGTTTCATAGACCAAGGTGTTACGGTTAGGCGGTATATGTGTCCGTCACTGATCGCTATAGTACACTTATCGTATTGGTAATTAGCACCAGCATTTATTTATAGAAGCAAGTGGCAGCGGCCACTTTTCAGGGACGTTAGTCGCTGGCGAGCAGAATATGCGACCGCCCTCGGCTTTGCGCAACATCAGGTAGTTCATGGATCCGAGAGAACGTCGAAGCAGCCCACGCAAACCTATCAAGCTTGCTGCCCAGATTGACCTGGGCACGGGTGAGACATGGCCGTGTCAGATTGCGGATTTTTGCCCGGAAGGGCTTTTTGTCCGCTACTCCGGTGAGACATCCCGTAAACTGGACCGAGCGTTTGCCACGGCAGGTCGATCTGAACTGACTGTGCGATTCCGCGGCCCCGATGGTAAACAGCGGCATGAGCTTCACGTTAGTGTTGCCAGGCGCATTGACGGTGCCATGGGCGTCAGTTTCACCCGCAATAATCCGGATGCCGTTGCGTCTATGCTGCAGCAATGTGGCGGGTCCGATAGCCAGGCGCGGGCGTCATTACGCGCTCCGAGTGAGCGAGTCCAGTTTGTTCTGCACCAGTCGGCGAGGGCGGTTATCCAGCACATAGAGCCGCTTATGGATGCCTGCTTTGTGCAAATGGCCGACACTCTGAAAGCAGCGGCGCAGAAAGCTACGAACGATCAGCAGGCGAACGAATTGATGGACTTTTCGGGCCAGGTTAGGGCCCGGCAACGGGTTGTCTGGCATCAGATGGCTCGTAGTCTCGAGTCACCGCTTAAACCTGCGCCTAAAGGCTTCCCGGGTTCCGAACTGTCTGTTGTGGACAAAGGAGAGTTCGAAGACTGGCTGACTATCCGGGTAATGGTGACAAAAGCCGACACCCAGTATCGCAAGGATCTTCTACAGCTCAAGCTTCGGTTGGACAAGCTGGGCATAGCCAACGCGACCGGGCACCACAACCCGCTAGGTCCATCGCTCGTGTGTGAGTCCTTTCATGGGGGGCTTTCTCAGCTCAAGGCGTCCAGAGAAGTCGAGAAAATTTGCCTGAAGGTGTTTGAGCAGTCAGTCCTGCACCACCTTGGACCACTCTATAAGGAACTGAACAATATTCTGATTCGCCATGGCGTTCTGCCGGATCTCGATCTCAGCAAGTACCTGAGTGAGCAAACCGCCAGTAGTCCTGAGGGTAAGTCAGCAGCGGAGCAAAGCCCGCCAAAGCCTGTGTCTGCGCCGTTGGAATCAACGCGTAACACTGCGCAGCAAAATAATCAGGCTCAGCCCGGCACGGAGCCGTCAGTGCCCCGTGATGCCGGCGCCGGAAAATCGCGGCTGGGTAGTGAATTCCGCGGCTATGCCCAAGCGGCTCAAACAGCCTTTGCGACCGTGCGGAACCTGCTGGGAACACTTTCAGCTACCCGGGCCAATGGCGGTAGTGCTGCGCCAGCGCCTTTTCCCGTCAACGCCCAGCCTATGTCCCCCGGTGAATTGCAGCGCGAACTCCAACAACTGCAGGCGGAGCCGGTTGAGGCGGCAACTAATGTTGTCCCCCTGCGCGAGCGGGTGGTGGAAAAAGTCCGCGAGATGGGCGGCAAGAAACTGGATGATGAACAACAAAGTACACTGGATGTTGTAGACCGCTTTTTTCACTCAATTACTGAGAGCCCGAAGCTCAGCGAATACGCTCAAGAGCGAATGCGCCAGCTTCAGGTTCCGGTATTGAAAGTGGTGATGCGCGATCCCGCCTTTTTTGATGACAAAAACAGCCCGGTTCGAGGCGTTATGAACCGACTGGCCCAGTTGGGTGTCAAGGGTGGTCGTCTGAACCCGGTGGTGCAGCGCAAGGTTGATGAGCTTGTCCAGCGTATCACTACTGAGTTTGAGCAGGATACCGGCGTTTTTGAGCACACTGTGCAAGAGCTGGATGGCTTGATTGACCGGCAGAACCTTGTTTACCGGCGCAATGTTGAACGGGTAACTGCCGCAGCCGAAGGCGCTCAGAAAGTAGCGGAATCGAAGGTTGCCGTAGCAGAGGTGTTGAGCCAGAAGCTGGCGGGCCGAAAGGTACCGAAAGCGGTGCTCAGCCTGTTGGATGGCGGCTGGCGGGATTTGCTGTCACTGACCTGGATTCGCCAAGGCCCGGACAGTCAGATCTGGGAGGACTACCTCGCGGTTGTCGATTCGCTGCTGACGTTTTCAGAAGATCGCGACTCCGCCATAAACCTGCCCGAATTGCTCCGGGTTATTCAGGATGGGCTTGCGTCTATTTCCAGTAACCACCTGCCATCGTCCCAGATACGGGATGAACTGAAACAGTTTCTGGTGCGCAGCCCTGAGAGCCCGCCGGAAATGGTGGAAGTGCCTAAAACACAACCTGTCAAAGATCTCAAAAAGTCGCTGTCTGAGCGTGAACAGCGCAGTCTGCAGCGCTGGATAAATCGCGCCCAGAGGCTGCGCACGGGTGATTGGCTTCGGGATCAGGAAAAGCCCGACGAGCCGCAGTATATCCGTCTGGTCTGGGTGGCTCGTGGTTTCACCCGGTTCGTGTTTGTGAACCACCAGGGTATGCGGGTAGTGGAACTTGAACTGGAAGCTCTGGCACGCCAGATGCGCAAAGGTATTATCGTGCCTGATGGCCAACACGAGCGGCCGTTGGTGGATGAGAGCATCGACCGAATGGTGCGTAAGGTTTATGACCAGTTATCCTGGGCCTCCACCCACGACGAGCTCACAGGGCTGCTCGGTCGCCGTGAATTTGAACGGATGCTTGACCAGCAGTTAGCAAGACGTGAAGACGAGCGCTCGCTGCTCCGGCTGGATCTGCGCAAGTTCCGGTTGTTGAATGACACGGCGGGTTATCAGGCGGGTGACGATGCGCTCAAACGTGTGGCGGATTTGTTGCGAGAGCATGTAGGGGACGGAATGCCTCTGGCAAGGCTCGCGGGGAACGAGTTTGGCATGCTGGTGCCAGCGGAAAACGCTGACGACGCGGCCCGCAATCTTATTCTGGCTGTCGAAGCGGCTGAGTTTGTCTATGGTGAGCGCAGCTATCAGTTGTCTGCCTGTATAGGTGTAGTACCGGAGTTGCCAGGTTTGGTTAGCGCCGAGCGTTGGCTGCGCGCATCTGAACAGGCTTTAGGTAGCGCCAGAACGAAAGGTCTTGGCAAGGTGGCGGAGTACTCTCTGGATGCCGGCGATCAGGCGCGGCAAGAGCAGATAGCGGCGAAAGTGGCCAGCCTTGGTGATCTCGACGAAGAGCGCATGCTGTTGCGTTGCCAGAAGATAATTCCACTGCACAGCCGTACCAAAATGGCCGCACAGTACGAAGTGCTGATCAGCATGTACGATGACGCCGGGGTGCTGATTACCGGGCGTGATTTTGTCCGCATGGCAGAGCGGTATGATCGCATGCAAGCGGTAGATCGCTGGGTGGTTGGCCATATGCTGGATTGGCTGCGGGTGCAGGCGCCTGATCCCCGCCACCTTGGCGGAGTGTGTATTAACCTCTCGGGTTATTCATTGAACGATCAGTCGCTGCTTGAGCATATCTATGAAAAGCTGAGTGAAAAAGACGCGCCCATCGAGCGTCTCTGGTTCGAAGTAACAGAAGCCTCGGCAATCAATGATGTGCAGGCGGTGGCAGACTTTATTATCGAGATGAAGGAGCTTGGTTGCAGATTCTGCCTCGGAAATTTCGGCAGTGGGCCTAGTTCGTTCGAGTTCATGCGCTCGCTCCCGGTGGATTTGATCAAGATAGACAGTGCCTTCACTGGCCAGCTCAGTACCAGTGAAACCGATCGCGCCATGGTGCAGTCCATGGTAGATATGGCGCATTATATGGACCGGGAAGTGATTGCCAGCCAGGTTGAATCCCGCGACGTTCTGGATACACTGAGACAGTTGGGCGTGGATTACGCTCAGGGCTTTGTGATTGAGAAGCCTCGCTCGCTCGACAGCCTTGCCTGACGTCTTCATGGCGTACATCCAACATTCACCAGAGTTTTATACAACCGACGGCGCACTTCAGCCATGTCAAAACGTCATCCCATTATTGCCGTAACCGGCTCGTCCGGTGCGGGCACCAGTACCACAGGCCAGATATTTCGGCGTATGTTTGCGAATGAGGGCCTAGCGGCGGCGATGGTCAGTGGCGACAGTTTTCACCGCTATAACCGAGAGCAGATGGCTCGACTGGCTGCCAAGGGTCAGTTTGGTGAGCGCAACCACTTTGCCCTTGCCGCCAACCACATCGACAAGTTGGAAGCGTTGTTTTACGACTACAGCCACACGGGCAATGGCCGGTATCGCCAGTATGTTCACGATGAAGATCGCGACCTTCAGGCCGAAGGCCATAAGCCCGGCACCTTTACGGCTTGGGGATCTTTGCAGGCAGACACGGATCTGCTGTTTTACGAGGGCTTACACGGCGCGGTAGTCAGTGAAGCCTACAATATTGCCCAGTACGTGGACTTGATGATTGGCGTGGTGCCTATCGTAAATCTGGAGTGGATTCAGAAAATACACCGGGACACCCATCAGCGCGGGTACAGTCAGGAAGCCGTGGTTACAACCATTATCAACCGTATGGATGACTACGTTCACGATATAGTGCCGCAGTTTTCACATACCCATATCAACTTCCAGCGCATCCCTCTGGTGGATACATCCAACCCGTTTGTGGTCCGGGATGTGCCGACCGAAGACGAAAGCATGTTTGTTATCCGGTTCCGGGATGCTTCAGAAGTAGATTTTTCCTACCTGCTGCAAGCGATTCAGAACAGCACCCTATCACGCCACGACACTCTGGTTATTCCAGGCACAAAAATGGCGCTGGCCATGGATCTTATTGTAAGACCGATGGTGCAGCGCCTGATCGCACAGAAATCCTTCGCCTGAATCTGCCAGAGCTTCGCCTGGCAGAGGCCAGGCCTTGCCGGGTACTCTTACTCCATGTTGCGTGAGTAGAATATCTCCAGTTTTTCGCGGCGAAGTCGCTCTTCAATCGTGCGCGCAATCTCAGGGTCAAGATCTTCGGCATTTTCACCGAAAACGTGGTTGTCGAGGTTGAACTCTTTCACCATCATTTTGGTGTGGAAAAGGTTTTCCTGATACACGTTCACATCGATCATCTGATAAGCATTCTGCGTATCTTCGGTCAGGTAGTTCTGGATCGAGTTGATGTCGTGATCAATGTAATGCTTGGTGCCATCTACATCGCGGGTAAAACCACGTACACGATAGTCAACGGTCACCACATCCGAATCGAAGCTGTGAATCAGGTAGTTCAGAACCTTCAAAGGCGAGATCAGGCCGCAGGTGGACACATCGATGTCTGCCCGGAAGGTGCTGATTCCCTCGTGGGGGTGACTCTCGGGGTAGGTGTGTACCGTCACATGGCTTTTGTCGAGGTGAGCTACGATGGTGTCGGGCAGTGGGCCGGGTGACTCTTCGTTGTCGGGCTCTTCACCGTCGGTCAGTTCATGCTCGGCGATGAGCATGGTCACCGACGCCCCATGGGGCTCGTAATCCTGACGGGCGATGTTGAGCACGTTTGCGCCAATGATCTTGACCACATCGGTCAGAATCTGGGTAAGGCGCTCTGCGTTATACATCTCATCGATGTAGTCAATATAGCCTTCGCGCTGCTCTTCAGTCTGCGCATAGCAGATGTCGTAGATATTGAAGCTCAGGGATTTCGTCAGGTTGTTGAAACCGTGCAACTGGAGTTTTGATTCCATGCTCAGGCCCTCCGATCTATGGAGATGAATGACGGCAGGGCGGTCGTTACACGCTCTGCGCAGGCCGCCACCGGCAAGGGTTCGGTTGTTCACCTTTTGCTCAAGCCGGCGGAGAAAGGGCGGTATTATGCACGCCCCGTTGTGTGTTGAATAGTGCTATGGGTCAGGCTTGGGCTGCGGTACGGATTTCGTGGCTGTGGCTGATTTCCACACCGGCTTTTTCAAGCATGATCGAAGCAGAACAATACTTCTCAGCAGACAAACTAACGGCGCGTTTCACTTGGCTTTCTTTCAGGTTGTGGCCGGTTACTACAAAGTGCAGGTGAATCTTCGTGAACACCGAGGGCACAGCATCCGCGCGCTGGGCTTCCAGCTCGGCATGGCAGGCGGTAACATCCTGGCGGCTCTTTTTCAGAATGCTCATCACATCAAAAGATGAACAGCCCCCAAGGCCCATCAGCAGCAGTTCCATGGGGCGGGGCCCGAGGTTTTCGCCACCGTGATCGGGTGGGCCATCCAGCTGCACAGAGTGGCCAGTGCCACTGGTAGCTCGGAAGCTGGCGTTGCCGGTCCAGTCGACGGATGCTTTCATCAAGGGTGTGCTCCTTTAGCGCGGTGGCGGTGATGGCCCACCTGGATGGTTTCGAATGGACAGGATGCTAGCATAACCGATAGCCTGTGGCAGTCGATGGCGAATGCTCTTGATACATTCGGTATACTGTTTCCAGTTGCCCGAAGCAGACCTTCTTGCTATAAGTTGTTATGTTATTTGGCAAAAAATAAACCCGCAGGGAAAGCCGGGTGAACAACAAACATCGGATCCCGCCAGTATTTGAGGAGGCACTACCCGCACTATGGCCACTATCATTAAGCCAGTTGAGCAGAAAACCAAACATCTCGACTATTTTCTTTCTCAGTGCCATCGCCGCCGCTACCCGGCCAAGAGCACCATTATTTACGCGGGCGACAAAAGCGACTCCCTCTTTTACATCGTTAAGGGTTCCGTCACGGTAATCATTGAAGATGATGATGGCCGCGAGATGATTATGGCCTACCTCAACGCCGGAGACTTCTTTGGCGAGATGGGGCTGTTCGATAATATGGATTCCCGTAGCGCCTGGGTGAAGGCGAAAACCGAGTGCGAGGTGGCGGAAATCAGCTACCCCAAGTTCCGGGAAATTGCCCAGCAGGATCTTGGGGTTCTCTACTTTATTGGCGAGCAAATGGCTTCGCGCCTGCGCCAGACTACCCGTAAAGTGGGCGATCTGGCATTCCTGGACGTAACTGGCCGGGTTGCCCGTACCTTGCTCGACCTGTGCAAGGAGCCAGACGCCATGACTCACCCGGATGGCATGCAGATCAAAATCACCCGTCAGGAAATTGGCCGCATTGTAGGCTGTTCCCGGGAAATGGTTGGCAGAGTGCTTAAAACCCTGGAAGATCAGGGACTTGTGAGGGTGAAGGGCAAAACCATGGTGGTTTTCGGAACCCGCTAAGAACGAATAAAGCTGCGTACTGCACTGGCAACGGCGTCTGGCTCTGCGAGCTGCGCCCAGTGCGGTGCGTTTAATTGCACTTGAGTAAGTTTGCCCGCCCATTGGTTTAGCTGCCCGAACAAGTCGGCACTCACATAACTGTCTTGCGTCAGAATAATCAGTTGCACCGGGCACCTTGCGAACCTTGGTTGCGGCCTGAGCAGGCGGGACAGAAAGTTGGCCCGGTACAATTGCACGCCGTAACGCCCGTCATCCCTCTGCGCGTCGCTGAAACAGGCATCTTTTACACCCTCCCGCTTCTGCATTAAAACGGGCCACTTTCTATCAAGCCCCATACTCCAGATGGCTTCCGGAACAACGGGCAGTTGAAACAAAAAAACGTACCAGGATTTAAGCAATTGCTTGGCCACTCTCATGGGCCCACCACCAGTCAGGTTTGAGGACTGTGTTCTTAACCAGGCCCCGACATGATCGAGGCAGGGGCCGGAAATCGATGTGAAGGAAAGAATGCGCTTCTGAAGAGGGCCTGACCCCACAGACTCCCAACTCTGTATGGATCCCCAGTCGTGGGCCAGTATGTGAAACCGCCGGTTAGGCAATAACTGATCCACAACGGCTTCAAGATCCTTCGCCAGCAGCGATAGGCGATAGTCTCGTGTGCGAACCGGCTTGTCTGAAAGGCCGGCCCCCCGAACGTCGTAGCGCACGAGAAAGAAATCGGACGCCAGAGCGTCAACAACTTTGTCCCATACGCGGTGATTGTCCGGGTACCCGTGAACCAGAACCAGAGGTATGCCCTCAGGGTTCCCTTCGGTCACGGCATGCAGTGAGATGTTGTTACTGGTGATACGGTGAGTGCTGTACATCATTGCAGGCCCGTTATCAGGAGTTGAACGGTGTATGCAAAGAAGCTTACGTGTCTGAATCCGGCGAGGCTGTGGCTAAAAGGGCCATAACCCGGTCTGTTTGATCAATCAACAATGGCGACGGACTTGATCTGCATCCAGACGTGCTGCCCGGGCTCAATGGCCAGAGTATGCACGGCTCGGCTGGTAAGGCGTGAAAGAAAAGGGGTTTGCCCTGCCAGTAGGCGCACAATGGATGTACCCGGGCTGACCTCCAAGGCTATTTCATCAACGCTCGCAGGCAGCAAATTCTGGATGCTCTGGTCGGTTTGCTCGCTTCGGGCCAGGCTGACATCCCGTGCAAGCACCTGTAACCGAACTTTCTGCCCGATTTTCAAACTCTCATCTGCGCGGAGCCAGAGGTGGCCACCCTCAAAATCCGCACGGCACAGGTGCCACTGCTCATCCCGCTCCGACAGGGTGGCATCGAGAATCACCCCGGCATCGTCCTCAAGGCCAAAGGGCTGGTTCGTGCGAGCCATAATTTGTTGCAGTGGGCCCTCCGCAACAACCCGTCCGCCATCCATCATCACAATATGGTCCGCCAGTCGTGCAACTTCGGCTGTGGAGTGGGACACATAGAGCATGGGGATGGCAAGGTTGTCCCGCAGGGCTTCCAGGTAGGGCATGATGTCCTGTTTGCTGGCCTGGTCGAGGGCAGACAGGGGTTCATCCATCAGTAACAACTTGGGGCTTGTGAGTAGTGCCCGGGCAATGGCCACACGCTGGCGCTCCCCGCCAGAGAGTTTCTCCGGCATGCGGCCAAGCAGGTGCGAGAGCCCCAACCATTCAACCGCCTGGTCGAAGGATATTTGGCGGTCGCTTTGCGGAATGCGCTTGTACCCGTACATCAGGTTGCGCTTTACCGAGAGGTGAGGAAACAGGCTGGTTTCCTGAAACACATAGGCCAGAGGCCGTTGATGAACGGGGCGGCTACCGGTTTCATTCTGCCATTCGTCGCCGTTCACGCGCATGGTGCCGTCCGACGGCTGCAGGCCTGCCATGCAACGCAGCAAGGTTGTTTTGCCGCAGCCGGAATGCCCGAACAGGGCGGTGAGCCCGCTACCCGGCAGACTCAGATCGACATTCAGTTCAAATGTCCCAACGTTGCAGGCGAAACGCGCCTGTATTCCTGAGGCGCTCATCATCTCACCAGCCCGGACTGCAGTCGGCCATTCAGTGAATACAGGGTTACAAGCACCACAAAGGAGAAGACAACCATGCCCGCGGCTAACCAGTGGGCTTGGGTGTACTCCAGGGATTCCACATGGTCGTAAATGGCTACCGAAAGCACCTTGGTTTCACCGGGTATGTTGCCACCGATCATCAATACAACGCCAAACTCGCCGATGGTGTGGGCAAAGGTGAGCACGCTGGCGGTCAGAACCCCAGGCCTTGCCAAGGGAATCACGATAGAAAAAAAGCGATCCCGGGGCGACGCCCGAAGTGTGGATGCGACTTCAAGAAGTTGCTGATTAATGGAGGCGAATGCGTTTTGCAGGGGCTGAACGGTAAATGGCAGGGAATAGATAACCGATGCAATGACCAGACCTTCAAAGGTGAAGGGCAATAAGCCAAGCCCCAACTGCTCGGTGATCTGGCCAACCACGCCTTTTGGACCCATCAGCACCAGCAGGTAGAACCCCAGAACCGTAGGCGGCAACACCAGGGGCAGGGCAACAATCGCTGCAATGGGTTGCCTTACCCAGTGATTACTGCGAGCCAGCCACCAAGCGATGGGCGTTCCCACCACCAGAAGTATGGCGGTGGTAAAACCTGCAAGCTTCAAGGTGAGCCACACTGGCTCCCAGTATATGTCCATGGAGTTGGCCGGGTTAGGTTTTAATGGTCGGTTTCATACCCAAAACTTTCAATGATGCCTCGGGCTTTGTCGCCGCGCAGGAACTCAAGCCACTGGCGGGCTGCATGGTTCTTTTCGCTGCGAGTCAGAAGAATAGCTTGTTGGTTGATGGGGGAATAGTCGGCTTGTGGAATCATCCAGAGCGAACCGCCTTTGTCGTCCCAAGCGCGCACCTGTGAGAGAGCAACAAAGCCGGACTGGGCATTGGTGGTGGCGACAAACTGAAAGGTTTGGGCAATCGAGTCGCCGCGAACCAGGCGATCCTGCAAAGCGTCCCAAAGGCCCAGTTTGGTGAGAACTTCCTGGGCAGCGAAACCGTAGGGTGCTGTTTTCGGATTTGCAATCGCCAGGCGGGCAAACTCGCCAGACTCAAGCCAGATCTTGGGATCCTCAAAGGTACCGGGTACCGGGCTCCAGAGCACCAGCTTGCCACGGGCATAGGTGAATCGTGTGCCGGATACGCCCTGGCCGTTTTTCTCAAGCAACTCCGGGCGAGGGCTGTCGGCGGCAAGAAACACATCAAACGGCGCGCCGTTATCAATTTGTGCGTAAAGCTTGCCGGTGGAGCCGTAGCTTGCAACCGCCTCCAGCCCGGTTGCTTCACCAAAGGCCGCAATGAGTTCCCGTGTTGTGTCGGTAAAGTTGGCGGCCACGGCGATGCGCACATCAGCCGCATAGGCAGTGCTGGCTGATGCCAGAGGTAGAAGAATTGTCAGGAATAGAGCTGCCCGTTGGCGATAGAGCTTTGTTTTCATGAGCATGGATCATTCTCCTTGTATCCGCTCAGATATAACGGTGAGGATAGTATATTTGCCGAGGGTCGGATACAAGAGAATCAGCATTTCTTATGGAAAAGTCAGGGCGTGGGCTTGTTGCTGAGCAAGGCGGCCAGTTCTGCGAGTTCGGGGCGCTCCGCGACGGCTTTTTCGTACTGCCGATAGAGCGTGAGTACTTTTAGCCCCTCTTCCGAAAGCTCAGCACCACCACCTTGATTGCCACCTGTGGCAGTGAGCACCAGGGGTTTCTGGAAACAGGTGTTCATGGTATCGACTAGCAACCATGCTCGCCGATAACTCATTTTTAAAGCTCGGGCGGCGGCTGAGATTGAGCGGTGCTGCTGGATCAATTCAAGCAATTGCGCCTTGCCAGGCCCAAGGGCAATGGCATCGCCGGCTTTAAGCCTAAGCCTTGGAACCAGGCGGGAGTTCCTATCTGGCATCGGTTTTATTTCCCCCGGCAAGCAGTGCTAGCACGTGGTCCCGAACTTCTTCAACATTGGTTTCGTTCAGCATCTCGTGGCGGCCGCCTTCGAATAGTCGAAGGCTGGTATCTTTTACGCCGGCTTGACGAATGGCTTCAAAATGCCGGGTAACACCTTTGCCCATTTCCCCTACGGGGTCATCTGTGCCAGAAAACAGATGAACCGGAAGATCTTTGCGCCACGCGGAAGGCTTGATTGTTAGCATCCCTTGAATGAAATCATGCCATAGGCCTGTGGTGCACTCGAACCCGCAGAGCGGGTCTGCTATGTATTTGTCTACCTGGGCTGTGTCCCGGCTTAGCCAATCGCAGTCGGTTCGGTTGGGCTCGAACATGCGGTTAAACTTGCCGAAGGACATTTTTGCAATTGTAGGGCTTCGGTGGTGCTTGCCGTGGAATCGCCGGATGCCGCTGATCAGCAATTCTGATAACCATAACTCGGGGCGGTTAATGCGGTTGGTGGCGCTGAGAATTAGCACATCCAGAGAATCCGGGTACTGCTGAGCGCAGCTCTGGGCGATAAACGACCCCATGCTGTGCCCAAGCAGGGCAAGGGGAATTTCGGGGAAGCGCGCCCGCGTGTCAAGTAGCACCAGGTTCAGATCGTCGACGACCTTTTCCCAGCCACCTGTATCGCTGTAGTGCCCGAGCTGGTCGGGAGTGCATGCAAGGCCATGCCCCCTGTGATTCATGGTTACAACGGCAATACCTCGTTCGGCCAGCCAACGGGCGAAATCGATATAACGCCCCGCATGCTCTGCCATGCCATGGGCGATAACCAGAACGGACCGGGGCGTGTCTGGAGAAAAAATCGTGCCCGTAATGGTGTGGCTATTCTGGCCGTTCAGGCTCAGGGGCTGTTCTTGCATGCTGTGTTCCGGAAGCTGTTTGAGTCGAACGTTCCCACTCTGGTGGTTTCCAGAGATGGCTTACTCGAGAGACTAGTCTACCCGGGCGGGCCATGTCGCGGAACAGATCCACGTATTCATGTGTCCATAGCACAAGCAGATTGTTGGATGGCGCCGGGCGGGTAATACCATACTCCACCGGCATGTTGGCATCTTCCGCTGTAAAGGTTCCGAACAAACGGTCCCAGATGATCAGGGTGCCGCCGTAATTCTGGTCAATATATTCCGGGTTGCGGCCATGATGAACACGGTGATGGCTAGGGGTGTTGAATACCTGTTCGATCCATCGAGGCAGCTCCCCGATCAGTGTGGTGTGAACGAAAAACTGATACACCAGAGACAGCGCGTAAGCGATGCCGATCCAGACCGGATTGAACCCGAGCAGTGCCATGGGCAGATAAAAAGCCCAGCCGCCGTTGAAGATATTTGTGGCATTCTGGCGCATGGCCGTGGAGAAATTCATGCGCTCTGATGAATGGTGGACAACGTGGGCGGCCCAAAACCAGCGCATGCGGTGGCTGGCGCGATGCATCCAGTAAAAACAGAAATCGACGCCCAGAAAGGTAAGGACGCCTGTGAGCCAATTCAGCTCCAATTCAAACAGGCGGTAGTGATAGCACAGGGCGTAAACCGGAAACGCAACAATGCCCGCGAACAATAACTCTGTTGTCTGGTAACCCGCGCCCAATGTGAAGTTCCGGACAGCTTCGCGAGTATCCATCAGTAACGGGTTATGCCTGATCTTCATGTACTCAAAGGCTGCTACCGCAATGAAAATCGGCGTCGCGACCAAAAAAATAAGTTGCCGTTCATCCAGCGCCAGCCAAGGGGATACGGCTTGCCAGAGTGGCAGCAGGCCGCTTTCCTCAAGTACAGCGAACATCATTTCGGTAAATGACACAGGTAGACCCTCCTTTTCGATTCCACAGCATTCTGGCATGGGTCTGTGAAATCGAGAGAGTCGTATCGCGCCACCGGGAGTAGCGGTTTACGCCAAAGGGTTACCGGTTATCGCTGTACACTTTGGCAAGCACCTGTAGTTGAGGCTGCCATGTTGTAAGCCAGCCCTTGATTTCCTTCGGAATTCGCGCCGGCTTTGGCCAGGGCACCGGGTAGGCCTCAGGCTGAAAAAGCGGCGCAAAAAGGGATGCTGCTGTGAGATCTGCTCGGGAGAATGAGTCACCCGCCAGAAACGGCTGCTGGCTGTATATTTCTGCCAATTCAGTCAGTAATTCTTCCAGTACCTTCCTCGATTCTTCGGCAGTTTTCTCGTTGATCTTCATCCACTTTCGCATAACTTCGTTTACTCGGCTGAATGCCAGGCTAAGCAGAATGCGATTGTAAAAAGGTGTGCCTGCGGTAAGTAGTGGCACCACAATTTTCGGCCGCTGCAAAAAGTGATGGTAGGAGTAGCAACGCACGGCAGGGCCCGCCAGGTCATCCAGACACTTTTCCCACGCCAGAACTCCGGATTTTCCAGGCTCATCCATCGGAGTAAGCGGCTTTTCAGGATAGGTTTTGTCGAGGTAGTCGAGTATGTCAGAGGAACCCTGGATAACCTCGCCATCATGCACCAGCACCGGCACAGATGCGCCCGCGCCTTTGGTGAGCTTTTGCATGGTTTTTATGTGCTGTCCCGGCAACAGGTTTGTGGTTTCATAACTGAGATTCTTGTAATCCAGTGCCCAGCGGATTTTCTCGCAGTAGTGGGATATAGCGAATTGATAAAGCCTGAGAGCCATGGGTTGCCTCCTGAGTGAGAAGGCTCAGCATAGCGTCGCGTTGTGTAGATAAAAAGTAAAAGGGGCAGTCAAGTCGCGTGTTTTTAAAGGTGACCGGGCCCCGGCAATTGGTTTTTAGGCATACGAGATATTAAGATGCCGGCATTCATTCACGAAATAACAGCAAAGGGCTTTCTATGCACTTGCAGCGCTTTTTGAAGGCATCTGCCGTCGCCGCGACGGGGCTTATTATTTCCGCGTGTGCCTCGGGGCCAAAGACCTCGGGTGCTATTGGTAGCTACCAGTGTGGTCAATTGGATGTCACGGTTGCCAGTGCGGGCGATGGCGATTTACTGGGTGTTGATTACCAGGGCAAACGGCTACTCCTGAAACCGAAGCAAAGCGCGTCTGGCGCGCTTTATGTGGCGACCGGGGATGATCAAACTCAACTCTGGAGCAAAGGGGAGCGCGCTACCTTTACGGTGAAGGGGCAGACCTATCCCGAGTGCTTGCAGGCGGGTGCGCTGGAAATGCCGTTTGAAGCTACTGGAAATGAGCCTTTTTGGCACATTCGTGTAGAAGGCGAGGAGCTGGTGCTGAATCGCCCTTATGACACCGGAGAGCCCGAACGAGTTGCTCTGGAAACAACTGTTGCAAACCGCCACGGTCGGGAGTTTCGTGGTGAACTGGAAGGCCAGGAATTCACGATGAAAGTAGCCCGCCAGCTGTGTGAAGACACTATGTCTGGTGCCCAGTTTCCGGCTCAGGTTCGTCTGGAGTTGAATGGAGAGGTATTTCAGGGTTGTGGTGGTGATCCGGATCGCCTGTTCCGCGGTGCTGAGTGGGTGGTGGAAGACCTTGCAGGCGCAGGCATTATTGATCGCTCCCGTATAACCGTCGAGTTTTCTGAGGACAACCGCGTTGCCGGCAGAGCTTCGTGCAACCGTTACGGGGGGCAGTACGAACTCACAGCCGAAGGGGTGAGCTTTGACCACATGTTTGCAACGAAAATGGCTTGCGCGCCGGCACTTATGAACCAGGAAGATCGCTTTCTGGAGCTCCTGTCAAAAGTGAAGCTTGCAGCTATTGGGCGCAACGGTGAGTTGGTGCTGACAACAGACGCGGGGGAGACAATCACGGCGTTTCAGTCAACCGAGAACAAAGGCACTCCGTAGCCTGCAAGAATGTCATTGAGCCGGCCTGACTGTCGTAGATTTTTAATGCCTCCCGACAGAATGCGGGCCAGGGGGCGGGTCCGGACAATACTTTGTATCGGCCCCGAACACTGAGTCTAAGCTGCAGTGGCGCTGGTCAGCCGTTTGAGGGAACCAGCGCGCGTGTCAGTGCTTTCATGCACAGGCTGCCGACAGCCTCGCCGTTGCGCACTACCCTGAACACCTTATCCGTATCGCCGCCAGATAGAGAAAGCACAGTTTCTAGATTGTCCTTCTCGGAAAGGTCACCTGCATAATCTATATCCTCATCAACATCGCGGCTCATGATAGAGCGCACCCGAAGAACCCGTGCGCGATTGATATCGTTTATAAAGGCGACAATATAAGGGTCGTTGGGGTTGAGCAGAATGTCCTGGGGGTCACCTTGCTGCACCACTTCCCCGTCTTTGAGTATCACCAGGTGGTCGGACAGTTTCAGTGCTTCATCCAGATCGTGGGTGATGAAAATAATGGTTTTCTGAAGTTCGCTCTGAAGCTCCAGAAGTAAATCCTGCATGTCTGAACGGATCAGGGGGTCCAGTGCAGAAAAAGCTTCGTCCATAAGCATGACGGGTGAGTTGGAAACCAGCGCCCGGGCTATGCCCACCCGTTGCTGCATGCCGCCAGACAACTGATGGGGGAATTGGTTCTCGTTGCCCTCTAGCCCAACCCTGGCAAGCCACCTCACAGCTTCACCTTCGAAATCCGCGACGTTCGAACCACGAATGTTGAGCGCCATTCCAGCGTTCTCAAGCACCGTTTTGTGGGGCAGCAAGGCAAATTTCTGGAACACCATAGACATCTGTTCGCGTCTTAGTTGGCGCAGTTCTTCTTCATTCAAATCGAGAACGTTCTTGCCATCAAGGCGGATTTCACCGGCGGTAGGCTCAATAAGGCGGTTCAGATGGCGGATCAGCGTTGATTTACCGGAACCCGAGAGCCCCATGATCACGGTGATCTTGCCATCATAGATATCCACGTTGATATCTCTAAGACCCAGAACGTGGTTTTGCTGATCCAGAAGATCCGCCTTGTTCATGCCCCGTTTTACATACTCAAGCGCCACGTCTGGCGTGGGGCCGAATATCTTGTAGAGGTTCTTTATGGAAATCTTTATGTCATTTGCCACGTTTTGTCCTCACTGCTTTTGGGTGGCATTGATGCGTGCCAGAGATGCTTTGGTAACCCGGTCAAGTACCACGGCCAGGATAACGATGCCGAGGCCGGCAACCAGGCCAACACCGAGCTCCAGATTACGGATACCGCGAAGTACCAGAACGCCCAGGCCAGGTGCCGACACTAGCGAGGCGATAACCACCATAGCGAGGCTCATCATTATGGTCTGGTTTACGCCAGCCATGATGTTAGGCAGAGCCAAAGGAATCTGAACCTTGTACAGCTTTTGCCGTGGTGTCATGCCAAAGGCATCGGCTGCTTCGATCACATCCTTGTCGACCAGCCGAATACCAAGATTGGTTAGCCGCACCACCGGCACAATGGCGTAGAGGATAATGGCGATACCGTAGAGTTTGGATTCGGTCACGCTGAACAGGAAGATCAGCGGGATCAGGTAGACGAACGGGGGCAAGGTTTGCAGCATATCCAGAACCGGAATCGTCAGTCGCTCCATGGTGTTGCTTCGGGACATGGCTATGCCTATGGGCACTCCAAACAGCACGCAAAGAAAGGCGCAGACGAAAATGATGGCCAGGGTCTGCATAGCGTATTCGTAGTAATCGATGAACGCCAAAAGACAGATGCTGACGCCCACAAAAAGCACCAGTTTCCAGGATTTTGTGACCAGAAAAACGACCGCCAGCATGATGGGAATAACGATCCACCAGGGCGTATTGAGCATGCCGTAGAGGGCACCGTCAAGCGCCCAGCTCAGGGGCTGGGTTAGCGGGTCAAGCACCAGGCTAAGGTTGTCTTTTACTGCGAGAAACCCCTCCTCAAGGCCTTTTGTAAGCTCCCTCGATTGAGGGAATGCGGCGCAGGAGTCATTGAGCGCATCCAATGATGGGAATGGTACGTCCCATAGCGATTCTGGCTCTGCATCTTTGCCCTTGGCCTTGGCGAGCAGATCAGCCATCGACATCGGGCCGTCTTCTTTACCTTTCGCGCACCAGTCTTTTAACCCAAGTGCTGAAAACAGGGAGTCGTAGGTTGCCATCTTCGTATAGCCTCTTCTGCGCATGGGGGAGTTATGCGCTACAAAATTCAATTGCTCTCACTGGAATAAGTGCCCGGACGCGGCATCCTTGCTAATGCCGCGTCCGGGTCTCGGGGCAGGCTACTCAGTTCGAAAGAATGGCCGCAAGCTTCTTGCGGGCTTCGTCGTTCAGCCAGGTGGACCACTCATCACGATTGTTACTAAGGAAGTACACCGCAGCTTCCTCTGCTGAAGCGTTATTGGTGTCCATCCAGGCAAGCAGTGAGCTCATGGTGTCCGTTTTGAACGTCATTTTACTCAACATCTCGGCTACTTCTGGCTCACGATCCCTGAAATCGGTGGTAACAGAGGTGTAAACAGGTGCTGCAGGGAACTCGGACACCTTGGGATTGTTTGCATCGGCCGTCTGATTCTTTTGGTGCACGTCTTTATTGTATTCGCCGAGTTCTACTCGGGTCATATCGAGCTTGCCAAGCGGCACCGTTGGGCCCCAATAGTAACCAAACCAGGGCTCGCCATCCTGAACGGCAGAGGCCATTGATGACGCCAGCGTTTCACCGGAACCGTGGTTGAACACTTTGATACCGGAATCCTCAAGGTCCAGAGCACGGATCAAGTTGTCGTTGACAATTCGACAGCCCCAGCCGTCGGTGCAGTTGTTGAAGCGTGAGCCGACCAGTTCAGGATTGGCCATAATGCCTTCGATGGTTTTCAGCTCAGGATGGGCATCGGCCAGGTATGTGGGAATCCACCAGCCTTCTACACCGCCGGGATCCAGTACTTTACCAAGCCGCTCGATCTTGCCTTCTTCTTCAAGGCGCAGGTAAGCCTCGCCTGCGGAGTTCAGCCACAGTTCAGTCACAATGTCCGGCTCGCCGTTTTCAGCAACCGATGTTACCGCCGGCACAGTGTCTGAAGGTACAACGGTTACATCGCAGCCATAACCCTGCTCCATGATGAACTTGGCTACGTTGGTGACCACTGTATTGGAGGCCCAGTTCATTTCGGTAATGGATACTTCGCCACAGTTGGCTTGTGCCATGGCAGGCACAGATAGTGCACATAGCAGTGCAGCAGACGTAAGCTTTCGCATAGTCACTTCTCCGTTTTAGGGTTGGTGAATTCTGGTATCAGTGGTTTTAATGGTTGTTCTATTACTGATATGGAGTAACCGGCAAAGGCTCTCTGGTTTGCAGTTTTCTGGCAGTGCTGGGAGTAAAACAAAGCGGCTCGTCTCGGTTATCACGTAGCTATAAGCATAAGGGTCCTGAGCTCAGTTACAAGGTTTTAACAAGAATATGGCACTTGTGAAGACGTATTTTGGTGGGGTGTGGCGTTTCTGGACAGTTGCTTGACGCAACCTTGTTTTCGGGCCAATCTCTCGATTGCTTGTAACCATGACCCATACTGATTTTTATGGAACGGAGCTGATAATAATGCAGATTTTCGAAACAAAAACCGCCCCGAATCCCCGCCGCGTGCGTATGTTTATGGCAGAGAAGGGGCTGCTTGAGAAAGCCGAATTCATCGAGATTGATTTGCTGAAGGGTGAAAACCGAACGCCAGAATATGCCGCACGCAACCCCATGAAGAAAGTGCCGGTGATGGAATTGGATGATGGCACCTGTATTGCCGAAACCATGGCCATTTGCCGTTATTTTGAAGAAAGTTACCCTGAGACCCCAACGCTTCTGGGGGACACAGCTCTCGAGAAGGCGCTCATAGAGCAGTGGGTAAGGTGGGTTGAGTTTTACTTCTTTATGCCTACAGGCATGTGCTTCCAACACACCAGTGGCTATTTCAAAGACAGAATGAACCCGATCAAGGAATGGGGTGAGGACTGCGGGAAGAGTGTTGGAAAATTCATGGCATTTCTGAACAACCACCTCGCGGACAAGGAATACCTCTGCTGCGACCGGTTAACCGCTGCTGATATCAACGCGTTCACTACGGTAGCCTTCGCCCGTGTGGTGAATATCCGCATCCTGCCGGAACACACGCACCTTCAGGCATGGTATGACCGCATCAAGGCTCGTCCGTCTGCGCAGGCTTGATATCGTCTGCGGTTACAGTCGGGTCCAAGCTGGGCGCAGCTTCCTGAAGCACGATGTCGCCAATGTTATGGCCGTAGCAATCGTTTACTACTTTGAGCCGGTCCAGATCGCCAAGGATAAGGCTATATGTGGCGCCGTAGCGCCGTGCTCTGGCGTGCTCCTGCTGCAGCAGCTGGAGCATGGTCCGTCGATTCAGTAGTCCGGTCAGTTGGTCGGTGGTTGCCTGTTCCCTGAGCGGTTGCCGGGCCAGAAACTCGTCTTTCCGGAGTTGCCTCAGCGCTTCACTGAGCACGAATCCAATAACCATCATAACCATCGGGTCGAACAAGAAAGGGAGCTCATAGGCCGTGCGCCATGGAGCCGGGACCTTTCTATACGGTGTTTTGGGGATTGAAATGTTCACCATGGTCTTTATCCGGCTGCCAGTAGTTTAGATCATCAGATAATACGAGGATCGACGCAATAGCCCTCGAGGGGTAATTATGTCGTAAAAGGAGACAGTATGAGTAGGGCATCTCTTAAATGTGTTCTGGATGCGATTGATGATGCAAATCGCGCAGACCCAAACGAGGAAGTTGTAGCAGGCGAATCCATACCACGGGAATATGCCTACAGTTTGCATATGACCCGCTGGTTGTATGAGCTGGAGCCAGACCCTTCAGAACGAATGCAGATAGCCTGCCGTGCCCAGCACCTCGAACGCTGGAAAATGCCGCGCAGTGATTACCCGGAGGGCCGGAAAGCTTACTACGAATGGCGTCAGGCCTGTGGGCGCATGCACGGGCGCAGGGCCGCTGAGATCATGGCTGAGTGTGGCTACCCCGAGAGCGAATGTGAGCGGGTTGAGGTGATTGTGACCAAGCGGGAGTTGCGTAAAGACGCAGACACACAACTGCTGGAAGACGTCGCCTGCATGGTGTTTCTCGAGAAGTATTTTGCCCAGTTCTATGCGGATAACGCGGAATATGATCGGGAAAAATGGCTCCGGATTGTGCGACGAACCTGGGGCAAAATGTCTCAACGCGCCCATGAGCGAGCGTTGGCACTGGCGGTGAACCTGCCGAGCCATCTGCAGGCGTTGTTACAGGAAGCATTGACCCCTGAGACAGGTGATTAAACACGACACTTGAGGCACCTTTATCCGGTGCGTATGATACTCATTATCATTTGATATCCGGTATCATTAAATGGCTGTGCCTGCCAATAACAACCCAAAAATCCTGATTGCCGAAAGTAACCTGGTCCTGAGGGACCAGTTGGCAAGCAAGCTGTCCTCCCGCGGGTATCGAGTACTACAAAGCCATGAAGGTGATCAGGCGTTGGTTGCCGCTCTGGCTCATCGGTTCGACTTAATCCTTCTTGACGTTCTTTTACCAAAGATGACGGGTTTCGAAGTGCTCAAAAGGCTTCGTAAAACCAGTCAAACCCCAATCATGATGCTGACTGCGTGCGATGCCGAGGATGAGCGCATTATGGGCTATAGGGAAGGCGCCGACGACTGTTTGCCCAAGCCTTTCAGCTTTACCGAATTGTTTCTGAGAATTGAGGCGCTGCTTCGGCGAACGCGAGGCGATACCGACCAAAGAGCTGAGCCATCAACATTGTTGATCGGTGAGCTGCAACTGGATCGGCAAAAACTACAGGTAAGCTTCCAGGGGAGGCTGGTGAGCCTGACCCCCATTCAGTTTCGTTTGCTCTGGATTCTGGTTCTGCATCAACGAGAGTCTCTGAGCAAGCCCTACCTGTACCAAGTGGTGCTCGAAAAAGAGTTCAATCGGTACGACCGCAGCCTGGACATGCATCTTAGCCGCATCCGCCGCAAGCTGGTTGCGGCGGGGGTGGCGAGTGACCGCCTGCAAACCGTACACGGCAAAGGTTACTGCTTTCTGTAAAGCGATGGATACGTGACAGAGCGAGAGCAGATGTAACAAATGTAAAACCGGTTTCCTTAGCGACACAAGTTATCGAGAATGCATGCCAAATACGAATCATTATCATGATGGAGTTTGGTCGCTATGGCAGTTTTTTACACAGTTGCACAACCGAAACACTTTCGCCGCAGTGCTCTTTGGTTGGCACTTGTAGCCAGCCCTGTTGTGTATGCTGAACCCGTTGCCCTGGATACGATTCAGGTAACAGCCGATCGCGAGGCAGAGACCGACGCCGACTCAGTGGTGGACTCTAAAAGTATTGAGCGTTTTCTCTCTGCTGACCTGGAAGATATCTTTGCTGGCGAGCCGGAAGTGAGTGTAGGCAGCTCTGTGGGCGTCGCCCAGAAAGTCTACGTTCGCGGTTTGGAAGATCCACTGCTGAACGTCAGCGTGGATGGTGCTACTCAGGCAGGCGTGCTGTTTCACCATACCGGCCGAATCGCGGTTGACCCGGATCTGCTGAAACGAGTGGAGGTGGATACCGGTGCGGGCAAAGCCACGGCGGGTGCCGGCGCTCTGGGTGGTGCAATCCGTTTTATTACCAAAGACCCGGAAGATCTCCTGCGTGAAGGTGAAGATGTCGGTGCTTTGGTCAAACTGGGATCCTTCTCCAACACCAAAGGCTACAGCGCCAGCACCACAATATTTGGACGCCTTAGCGATCAGTGGAGCACGCTGGTATCGGTAAATCAGAGCGATCATGAGCGTTATGAAGACGGTAACGGTGACGAGGTGCCCGGCACCGATGCCCGCCAACAAGTTGGTATGGCGAAACTGGTGGGGCACTTCGCCAATGGCCAGACACTGCGCCTGAGCCACGAAATACGCAATGATGAGGGTGAGCGCCCGCAGCGCCCCCAGTGGGTGGTCAGCAGCTTCAATAAACTCTACGACCTTGATGGCCGCAGGGATACGACCACACTTAATTACGATGTGGCGCCGGAAGGTAATCCCTGGCTGGACGCCGAGTTCACCTTGTATCAAACGGAATCAGAAGTAGAACAGAATGTAGAAGATCGCTGGGGGCGCTATTTCGGCTTCAGTCGCAGCATCGGTGGTGACGTGCGTAACACCAGTCGGCTGGGTGAGCACAGTGTGACCTACGGTGTCGATTACCGGGAAGACAAAGTGAATGCCGGTAATGCCGCTGACAAGCGAGCGGAAGAAGAAAGCGGCGATGTTCTCGGTATTTATCTACAAGCCGATGTGTGGCTCTCCCAGCAGCTCCTGTTAAGTACCGGTGCTCGCTACGACGATTACAGTCTGCGTGACAACAACGATCAGACCTTCAGCGAAGACGCTGTCAGTCCGAACGCAAGCCTGGCCTGGCATGCACTGGAAGGCCTGACCCTGAAAGCAGGATACGCCGAAGCCTTCCGTGGGCCCATGCCACACGATGCGTTCAAATTTGAAGGGGCGCAGAACGATCCGGATCTGAAAGGCGAAAAAGCCAAAAACACGGAAGTCGGTTTTGACTACGTGTATGAGAACTTCACTTTGTCCGCCGAGGTGTATCGCTCTGAAGTGAAAGACGCCATTGCAGATACTCTATTTGGCCCCGCGATATACCAGAACATTGGCGACCTGGAATCAGACGGCTATCGAATTTCAACCGGTTACCAGTGGAACGCCTTGAGTGCCGGCTTGAGTTTCCATAGCAACGACGCAGAAGTTGATGGCCAACCCTTGACAGTTTACGAGCATAACCTGCTGGGCAATACCATCGGTGACACCTGGGTGACCGACCTGGCTTACGTCTGGAGCCACAATTTGGAGTTTGGCTGGCAGGGCCAGTTCGTGCAGGGAATCGACGATCTGGAAACCACTGTGGGCACGATCGACAAGCCGGGTTACGGCGTGCACGACTTGTTTGTGAACTGGTTGCCAACGGGCAACGAAGACCTGCGCCTGACTCTGGCAGTCAAGAATGTTGGCGATAAGCAGTATCTGGATCATGCCAGCAATGCGGATTATCAGAGCATTGCGGGCTACGAAGGTGTTGTGGGCATGCCCGCACCCGGCCGGGATATTCGCCTTGGTTTGGCCATGCGTTTTTGAGGTCGCTGATGTTACGCACTCGATTCATAGCCGCCCTGGTGGGCGGCCTTTTCTGTTTTTGGGCTGATCTCTCTATGGCGGCCCGCACGGTTACCGATTTGGCAGGCCGTTCGGTTGAGTTGCCAAATGAGGTGAACCGGATTGTGCTGGGCGAAAGCCGCTATATTCCTGCTCTTGCCATTCTGGACGGAGAGGCGCTACCCGACCGCTTGGCCGGCATGCTGCCGGATTTCGAGATGACCGATCCGGGCGGCTACGCCCAGTACCTGAAAGCCTTCCCCGAACTGGCGGATGTGCCCCGGGTGGGGCA
Source organism: uncultured Marinobacter sp. (assembly GCF_947488835.1). GTDB lineage: Bacteria > Pseudomonadota > Gammaproteobacteria > Pseudomonadales > Oleiphilaceae > Marinobacter. The sequence continues at coordinate 316,348 of NZ_CANLBK010000004.1, forward strand.
CACCTCGGCCGACAGCTTCAGCCTGGAAAGCGTGCTTGGTCTGGGTGCCGATCTGGCTATCTTCAGCCTGGAGGGGCACGGCCCAGGGGCTCGGAACAAGATGTTGATTGATCAGCTGCAGCGAGCCGGTGTAGTTGTGGTGTTCATCGACTTCCGCCAGAACCCCTTGGTGAATACACCCAAAAGCATGGCGCTTCTGGGTGAGGTGCTCGGGCGACAACAGCAGGCGCAAACGTTCAACCGTTTTTACCGGCAGGCGCTGGCAAAGGTGACTGATGTGGTTGCCCAGATACCCGAAACCGACTGGCCCAAGGTGTTTCTGCACAGTCGATTGGGGCTGCACGACAGCTGCTGCGAAACCATGGTGGAAGGCATGATGGGGCATTTCCTCAAGGCTGCCGGCGCGCGCAACGTGGCGGAAGGTAAGGTGCCCGGTGTCAGCGGGGTGCTGAACTTGGAATACCTGATCAGCAACCCGCCGGACTACTATGTGGCGACCGCTATCGGCTCCCGCAAATACACCACCTCGGAATCCGACTACAGCTACGTGATGCTGGGCGCTGGTATCGATACGGCGACAGCCCGCGCCTCACTGGCACAAGCCACTGATCGACCCGGACTGCGAGCGGTAGAGCCCATCCGAGAAGGCCGCGCCATGGCCATCTGGCACCACTTTTACAATACCCCCATGAACGTGATCGCGGTGCAGGCACTGGCCGGCTGGCTTCACCCGGAAGCCTTTTCGGAACTGGACCCGGAGGCCACACTGGCGGAATTCTACCAGCGCTTTCAGCCGATCGAACTGGATGGTATCTACTGGGTTCGCGCCCGGGAGCCAGCTGAATGAGTTCAGTGTCTGCGGCGCAAACGACTAAATTGGGCGACTCTGCCCCTCGCACAACACTGGCAAGTGAATACCGGCGTTTTGTCTTGCGCCGTGTTGTGTGTCTGGTGGCTTTGGCAGTGGTGGCGGTGGTGGCCTTGCTGGTGGACATAGCCAGTGGGCCCTCCATGCTGGGCTTGGCCGATGTGGTTCATGGTTTGTTGAACCCTGAAAGCATCGACGCCGGCACCCGCGTCATCATTGAGGATATTCGTTTGCCTTATGCCTTGATGGCCGTGGTGGTAGGGGCTTGTTTAGGCCTCGCGGGGGCGGAGATGCAAACGGTGTTGAACAACCCGCTTGCCAGCCCCTTTACCCTGGGTGTGGGGGCGGCGGCTACGCTTGGTGCGTCGCTGGTGATTGCCTTTAATATTTCCTTTCTTGGGCTGGCGGCCCATATTTTGTTGCCGTTGTCGGCATTTGTGTTTGCGGCTGTGGCATCGCTGTTGATACTGATTCTGTCGCGCTCTCTGGGTGCTTCGGTACACGCAGTGGTGTTGTTCGGCATTGCTTTGCTATTCGGTATTAACGCTGTGGTGGGGTTGATCCAGTTTGTTGCAGATGCCGAATCGGTGCAGCAAATCGTGTTCTGGACCATGGGCAGCCTGGCTCGGGCGAGTCTCGATAAAGTCATGATCGTCGCCGCGGTGCTGGCGGTATGCCTGCCGTTTTCGCTGCGCAACGCCTGGGCCATGACGCTTCTGCGCAGTGGCGAAGAACAGGCGCGGAGCCTGGGCATTCGAGTGGAGCGACTGCGGCTGACGGTGTTGATGCGCGTCAGCCTGCTCACTGCGGCAGCCATGTGTTTTGTCGGGGAAATAGGGTTTATTGGCCTGGTGGCGCCCCACATTGCTCGCCTGATGCTGGGTGAAGATCATCGATTTTTGCTTCCAGGCAGTGCGCTGGCCGGGGCGGTGTTGCTGTCACTGTCATCCATTGCCAGTAAATTGCTGGTGCCGGGTGTGGTGTTGCCGGTGGGTATTGTCACCGCGCTGGTAGGGATTCCGCTGTTTATCCTGCTGATTATTGGCCGTAGCCGGAGGGTCGCACTGTGACCCTCAAGCTGGAATCCGTTACCGCAGGCTATCGAAACCGCGCCGTTTTCAGCAATCTGTCTCTGCCGGAAATACCTGCGGGTGCGTTGGTGGCCGTGATCGGGCCGAATGCGGTGGGTAAGTCGACATTGCTGAAGTCCATCGCGGGTTTGCTGCCCATCTCCGGCACCATGACCTTCGCCGGGGAAAATCTGGCGGGGCTCACATCCCATCAGCGTACCCGCCGTGTTGGCTACCTGCCTCAGCCGTTGCCGCAGGCCATTCCACTGGTGGCCTACGAAACCGTGTTCAGTGCCTGTCGCTCGGCCCGGGGCGACTGGTCCCGGGAAGAGACCGAACAGGCCATCGAAGAGGTGTTCGACACCCTGGGTATTCGGCAACTGGCCTTGCGGCGCCTGTCAGAGATGTCCGGAGGCCAGCGGCAAATGGTGGGATTGGCGCAGGTATTGGTGCGCCAGACACCCTTGATGCTGCTGGACGAACCCACCAGTGCGCTGGATCTGCACTGGCAATTGAACGTGCTGAACGCCGTGCGCGATGCCACCAATCAAGAACGTTCGGTGGCGTTGGTGGCGTGCCACGACCTTAACCTGGCGTTGCGTTATTGCGATCAGGTGCTGGTGATATCGCCCGGCGGTCAGGCTGAACTCGGCACGCCGGAACAGGTGTTAACGCCAGACTTGCTGGCACGTACCTACGGCATTGAAGCCCGTATTGAACGCTGCTCGCAGGGCCAACCCATTGTGCTGGCGGACCGCCCCTTGCCCGCCAGTGTTCGCTGAACCCAAGGAGATTGTTATGCCGTTTATGAGTGCTCACGTATCCACCGAAAATCCCAGCCGTATGATTAACCGCTTGTGCAAACATTTCAGTCACAAGATCGAAGCCGAGTGGAGCGAAACCAACGGGTTGCTCACCTTCTCCATCGGAGAGTGTCGGTTGAACACCCTAAACGGGGCGCTGGCGCTTGAATGCCAATCCCCGACGGTAGAAGAATTAGAAGAGCTGGGGCAGGTAGTGGCGTCCCACCTCATCCGTTTTGCCGGCGATGAGGTGGCCGAGGTTCAGTGGAACCCCGCGACCGCTTGAGGCTGAGGGCATTGCTCCGCCAGCACCTTGCGTAGCTGGCGGAGATCGCTGTTCAGTACCCGGTAGCTGTCTGCACCGAACCATTCCAGAGACACGTCCATGGCGATGCCTTCCGATTGCCAAGCCCCCAGCTCCGCCAGTATGGGCCGATAGTCACACGCTCCCTCCAGGACCGGCACCATACCCTCACGGGTACCCGCCGGTGAATACACGTTGGCGGGAGCAAACACACCAAGCTGGCTGTGTTGTTGAATATTTTTGAAGTGACAATGGTGTACCCAAGGTTCCAGCTGCTTCAGGGCAACCAAAGGGTTCGCACCGGATTCCCAAACGTGCAGCACGTCAAAATTAATTCCCAGGGCCGGGTGGTCAATGTCGCTCAACAGTTCGAGGGTAGAGCCCACGGTGTCTGCCAATGTGCCCGGGTGAGTTTCCAGCATCAGCGACAAGCCTTCATCGGCCACGCATCGGGTCAGAGTTTTTAACCGCCGGGTCATAGCTTGGCGCTGGCTGGGCGAAACCTCGTCGCTGCCCAATGGTCCCGCAAAGGTGCGCACCTTGTTTGCGTGCCAACGCTTTGCCAATCGACAGGCCTCGCGGGTTTTGCGAAGCGCTTCCGCCTCACTGCCATCCAGCGGCAGGTAATCGCTGACCATGGGAATGCGCAACCCTTGGCGTTCTATCCAGTGGCCATCCAAGGCGGGCTGTCGGTCCAGATGGCGCGCGTGCACGGCCCAGAGTTCTATGCCGTCGAAGTCGTTGCGTTTGGCCCAGTCGGCCAGCTCCGGTAACGACACCAGATGGTGCCGGAACGAAATGGTACACAGGTGAAAACGAATCATCACAGCACCTCCAGAGGGGCTTGTTCGGTATCGGTTCGTGGCACACCGATGTTGCGGTAACGCTGCCAGTCATCGAACAACCCCAGCAGGCTGGCTTTGATGGCGAATTCCCGCTGGTCTTGTTCATCCAGCAACTGCTCAACGCTGGCCAGCAGGTCGTTATTGCCGGACATCACCAGCTTCAAGGCGCGGAACTGGATCTGAGTGTAGGTTTTCACCAAGCGTTCGATGTCTTCACACACCGCTTCAAACCAGGGCGCGCCTTCCGCTTGCTTACCCTGATCTTCGAGCAGCCAGGCGAAGGCGTGTTCATAGGCGTACTTGCGAATCGCCATCACCGGAATTTCCCGGAAAGCATGGGGAAGGTTTGCCAGTGGCTGGCTGGCGTCCGGCCCGGTGTGAGCGTGAAGGATGCGCCGCAGAGCATCGGTGAACGGGTTGTGGTTGGCCTTCATGCATTGCGCGAAGTAAGCGGCAACGGTTTCTGTTGGCGTGTGGCGTATGTTCAAACCATCAAAATAGAAGCCACCGGCGGCGGCCGGAGAACGCACTGATTCCAGAATTCGGGTTTTTGGCAATACCCCTTCCCAACGGAAATCCGGGTCAGACATGAACCATTCATCGGGGTTGTCGGTGGTTTCCAGCATCACGTAGTGCGGAAACGGATTCTGGTGAAACTTGTTTTCCCGCTCGGGCAGCCGGTACAAATCGAGCATCACCATCACCTGCCGATCTGAGGGCCGGTTTTCCACCAGCGACACCAGCGTTTGAATGTTGGTTTCTTTGTCGGCCTCATGGTTGTACCAAGGCTCAATGCTGATGCCGTACAACAGCTTGTACCAATCTCGGAATTCGTTATGGCGGGTGTGGGGCGAGTGGTACGACAGCTCCATGGCATCATTCACCGAAAAATCGGCATCCCAAACGCCGAAGTAAAACGGGCGGTGGTCTACACCGGGCGTGCGTTTGATGATTTCGCACACGCAACTGACAAAACAGTGCACCTTGATCACAGCGACGGCTCCTTGTGGTCGTTAGCAACCAGCAGCCCGGCTAGGTCATCCACGGTTTCCAGTTGGTGGGTCAGTAAGGTTTCCTCCGGCAGGTTGAGGCCGTGTTCCAGCTCAAGATGCACGATTAGCTGCAGCAGCATGATGGAATCAATGGCCAAGTCGGCGTTTAGCCGGGCACTGCCCGCGAAGGCAGACAGTCGCGCGTTGGGCAAATGCTGCCGGAGAACGGCCTCGATGGCAGCGTGGCGGTTGGTGCTCATGCGGGCACCTCCGCAGCAAGGGTATTGGCGGGTGCTTCGCTCAGCAGCCGGCGGCTGACCTTGCCGTTGGGCAAGCGCGGAATGGTTTCCACTTGCTCGATGACGGCGGGTACCTGATGGGGCGACAAGTGTTCACGGCTCCATTGTTTGAGCTGATCAATGTCCAGTTCGGAATCCGCCACAAAACGCAGGCACACCCGTTCGCCAGCAAAGCTGTCGGCTTGCTTGTACGCCACTGCTTCGCGTATGCCCGGATAGTTCAAATACACGTCTTCCACCGCGCCGGGGTACACGTTGATGCCTGCCACGTTAATGGTGTCGTCGGTGCGCGCCAGAAAATGCAATTGGCCGTGGGCATCGAAATAGCCCAGATCCCGGGTATTAATCAGTTGGCCACTGCCCTTGATGGTAATCAGCACGTCGTCAGGCTGCTCTGCGGAGGTGCCCGCATCCAGTGAGACATGGGGCAGGGGCGTGCCCAGCAAGCCGGGCACGGTCACGTTCGCCGTGAGCGCAGCACAACCGGCCTCTGAGCAACCGTATTGCTGGCACAGCCGTTGGCAGCGGTCCCGAAGCTGATTTAATACTGGGGCGGGCAAAGGCGCGCCGGACAGCATTACGGTATGCAGCGTCTCGCTTGGCGGCAATATCCGGATCAACAAACTGACCAGTGTGGGGGAGGCATAAAGCAGATGTTCCGGCACTGAGCGCAGCCGGGACAAAATGAACCGGGGGTTCAGGTTGGTCACCACATGGGGTGTGGCGCCCCGTTCCAATGCCGCCAACACGCCACAGATTAAACCGTAAGAATGGGTGACCGGGCACGCCACTACGGGCGTGAGTGACTGGGCTTCGGTGAAGTGGTCAACGTAGGCGGTAAGCTCTCGGTCAATATCGCGCCAGGAGCGGGTAATGGTCTTGGGTTTGCCGGTAGTACCAGAGCTGAGTTGAATCAACTCGCCGCCGTTGCTCTGGCTCGGATTAGCCGATGCGCCGAGAGCCTTCGGGGCGGCATCGCGCAGGTTGTCACCGAACAGAAAATGGCTGCAGCCGGTGTCGATTGCCAATGATTTTGCCGCTTGTCGGGGCGTGCCGGGATGAATGGGCAGCACACTGGCCCCCAGTGGTTTCAGCCAAAGGCACAGGGCCAGCCAGTGGGCGGTGTCTTGCAAGCACACTGCCAGGCGGCAGCTGGCCGGATTCTGGAATGGCCCCGAGTCGACCAGTGGCGCCACAATGCGGTCACAATCGTCTTGGCTGTATGGGGTGTTATCAACGTAAAACAAAGTGTTGGTCACGATAGCCTCGCTTGCTGGTGATCTGTGAAAGGCGTGGGGGAGCCGGTCAGGGTGATGGCCAAGGGGTTGGGTACCCAATGGCTCAGGTTGCCGGTGTTCGGCTGCAGCTTTCGGGTTAATAACGATTCGGTTTTCAGTCTCGGCTGGTCCCAGCCAAGCTGCGCCAGTCGGCGCTGAAGCTCCGGGTGTTGTTGGGCGTATTGGTCCAGCAGCCTGCGCACCTGCGCCCAGAACCGGGTTTCTGCAAACCCGTAGGCGTCTTCGAGCAGCAGGGCCAATTCACTGAGGTTGTAGATGAACAGGGTGTCCACAGCCAGCTCCCTCAGGGCTTCGGGGCCGGTCATCCGGTAATACAGATCATCCGGTGCTTGGTCGTAACCGGCTTGGCGTTCGCCTAGATCCGGCTCTGGTGTGGTGGGTGCGAGGTAGCTCCGGGCGTACTCCACACTGTCGTGGAAATCCCGCAACAAGAGCCCGTTGGGCCAGCCTTCACGCATCACTAGCAGACTGTTTTGGGCGTGGGCCTCCAGGCCAACGCCGTGGGCGGCCAGCATGTGCCAGACCGGCAGCACCAGAGCCGATAGTGTGGCGTTCAGCCAAGGTTCAAGGCCGTACTGCTGTACCCAAGGCTGGATGAACGGCTGACCATCAGGTTGCCATTGAAACAGCGCATTCACCGGCACCGCTTGTTCGCCCTCGTTTAGCCGGGCGTCCAGACTGGTGCGCCAGATGGCGGCCAGCTCTCCTTCAAGCGGATGTTGCCCGGGAAGGGAGCCAGGTTGTGCGATGAAGCTCAGGCTGGCGTACTCTGGCAGAAGCCGCAGGGGATAATCCCGAGACAGCCGGGGGTCTGATTCAACAATTGCTTCCAGCCATTGGCTGATGGCGGGTGCCGATGGCACCGAATGAGGCTCCAGATGCCGGCGGGATGAGGTGTTATGTATGCCCAGCGGCAGCTTGATGCAAGCCTTGGCGAGATGAGTCAGGTTAAACAGCGAGCGCAGGGATTGGCTTGGCAGATAACGATCGCCCAGCGGCCCGAGACCGCGGATGTCAAAAGCCTCAAGCTGCTTGGCCCCGGCGCCCGAGCTGAGGTTTTGCCATTGCCAGGGATGAACCGGCACCGCACCATAGTCTTGCCAGTCAATGCCCGCTCGATGAAAGGACGCGCGCAGCAAAAAGGCCATTTCCTCGCCCAGTTCCGCCTGCCAGAAGGTCAGGTCTGAAGTGTGTAGCTGGCTGACCAGATGCTTGCGGGGTACGGCCACCCAGTGTAACCGAAAGCCGGTGCTTGTTTCCGGGCTGTAGCGCATCAGATCGTCCGCCCCGAACCCCAGCCGGCTTTTGAAACAAGGGTGGTAGGGGTGCCCCTCGTGAATGGCCCGGTCCAGAGCTTCGCCGTGCAGGGTGCGCCGATCGTTTAACGTGCGGGTTTGATGGCTGGTTCGTAGTTGCTCCTCGTTGGCGATGGTCGCGTTCAGTTCTTTTAGTAGCAACTGGTGTTGCGAACGGGAGCCGGGTAGCTCCTGAATAAGATCAGGCAATTCCACCGTCACCGGACGTTGCTTACGGCTGAAACTCAGGGATTTGATGTCGAGGCGAACGCGACTGAACCCCCGTACCCGGCCTCGGCAGCGGGCCAGCAAAGTGCCCACCGGAAAGTTCAGCCGCTGCCAGCCCTCGCTGCGGAAATCGGTGTTGCAGCAGGGAGTAATGCCTTCAAACAGCAAGGCTTCCAACAACTGCCGAAGCACCCGTTGCCTGGGTGATTCCGAACGCACAGGTGTCAGGGCCGCCTCGGCAACCGGGTTACGCAGCGCCATGGTGCACCTCAACAGATCGCTTGCGATGTTCGCTGGGAGATGCGGCTTGGGCGCGACGGCACAGCGGGTTGGGAATGCTGGTATACACGGCCATTTCCAATTTGGCATTCAGCTCATCAACATCGTGCACGCGGGTCAGCAGGTTGCCTTTGTAGGGTAGGCAGCTGGCTTCGAGCAGCATGGCCACCAAGGGGCGCGCCGGGCCATCAAGCCGCAAAAGTTCTGACTGCAGGAAACCGCGCAACTGCCGCAGCAGCGCCGCCTCAGAAATCAGCCCATCCACACCAAAGCGTGCGATCACCGAAAACAGCTGATTCACGATCAAGTAGTAGCAAAAGCGGTCGCGAATCATCGCGTCCCGATAGAAGAGTTCCGGGGTTTGGCTAACATCCGGGCAAAGAGCGGTCAGTGATTCGCGACGGCTTTCCGACAGGTAGTAACCTTGGTTATCCCGGTAATAATAGGTGTCCGGGTAACCGCCCCGTAGGTCAAGAAGGCTGTTCTGTTGGTGGGCTTCCAGCGCGATACCGTGCTCGTCATAGAGCCGAAGAGCGGGTGCGATGGCGCAGGAGAAGTAATGCTGGAACCAGTCCTGACTGACCGACGCCAGGCTTCGGTTTTCATTCAGTGCCAGGCCTTCGATCAGGCTTAACAATCGGGAATTGCGCCCCGGTAGCGGGTCTTGCGTCAGGGCCGCAATGCTGATCACATCCTGGTTCTGCCCCTCAATGAACGGGTTTTCCCGGAAAATCACTTCAAACCCGCTTTCGGCCTGCCCGGGGAGGCCTACCGTTAAGTAGGCTGGGTCTTGCAGGATACGGAACCCAGGCTCGCTTTCGGCAAAACCGGTTTGTGCCAGCAGCCGTGCCATCACTACGCCAGCGCGAAGTTCGGGAACCTTGTTAACCCGCAAGGAGTTGGTCACTTTGACCGGAATGGAGAACTTCAGCATCCAGTCCGTTTGCTCGCTGTACAAGGTCCGCACGGAAGACGTTGCAGAGAATTCCGGCCCCAGCGCCCCTAGAGGGAAAATTACACCAGCTTGAATGGCGGCTTGGACAGCGGGCTGTAGCAATAACCACTGGGCTTGCAGCGGGTGGGCGGGTATCAGAATGTGGTCGTCGGGCAGGTTCAGAGTGGGGTGGCCGCCGTTAATCAGCATCTCAGCCATCGCGCTGGCTGGCACAGCGGCTGCGGAATCTTCTACCACGTAAGATTTTTGAGCCATGAAGTAATGCAGCTGAAACTGGTCCGCCAATTCCGGGGCGTAAGCGTCTTGCTGCCATTCCGACATGCCTTGTCGGCTTTTTGGGGTGGGATGGCTGGCGTGGCCGAACAGCAGGGATTGCTCGGTCTCAAGAAAACGGTTCAGGTAAAGGCGCGGGTCGTGCCGGCGTTTGGCAATATAGCGGGTCATCACGCCGTAGCTGTCGGTCAGCCGGTGCAGTAGCTCCAGTTCCCGCAGTTTGCGGAGCTCTGGCACCATGCCCGCCGAACGAGCGTAGAGCTCCCGTACTAGCAAGCACATGGCCTGAAAAGGCTCAATCTCGGCCCAGCAATAACGACCGTTCAGCCACTGGTGCACTTTGCCGTAGCGGTGGCGGCCCAGGTTGGAATGGTAAAGGATGTCGATGGCGAGGCGGGAGCGCTGGGTTTCAAGCGACAGCTCGCAAGTCCATTTACCAGATGGGCGCGTTGAAACTGTATTTTCCCGCCACTGGCCGGGGTCTATCTCTTGCAGATAGCCATGAAGAAAAGCCTGCAAGCTGGCTTGTTCGGCAATCGCGCGGGCGGACGGTCCCATGTCGACACTCCAAAGTCAGAATTTAGAGTAAATCTAAATGAGAATTATGCGCAATTGAAACTTATTTACATCTTTTACATTTGGTATCAGGCCGTGGGTGACATGATCAAACGTTGAGGTCGAAAACGAACAAACAGCGCCAACGCCAGGCCAAAGGTCAGCCATTCCGCCATCGGCAGCGCCAACAGCAGCGGCCAGTCTGGCGCAAAGCGGGCGATGCCCACCAGTAACAAAGCCGGTAGAACCAGGCTACGGGAGAAGGCCACCACCGCGGAGGGCAGGGGTTGGTGGGTGGCGGTGAGATACACTGATAGCAATACATTGATGCCGTTCACCAGGAACAGCGGCCAGAGGATGACCAGGTACTGATCGGCCAGCTGCGCCGTGGCAGGGTCTGCGGCGGTGTCGAGGAACAGGCGAACGACATCATTGCCGAATAGCCAGATAGTGCCCACCAGTGCCAGGGCCAGAGTTATAATTACCGTGGCACCGCAGCCCATGAACCGGCGGATGCGCTCGGCGTTGCCGGCCCCCAGATTGTGGCTGATCAACACGTGCATGGCGTCTGAAATGCCGTAAAACATCATCAAGCTGAGGAATATCAGGTAATTCACCACGGTGAACGCGGCTACACCGGCCAGCCCCTGCGAACTCATCAGCAGCCAGTTTATCAACAACATCACCAGCCCGACCGACATCTCGTTGATCCACTCTGATACGCCATTGGCGAAGGCTTTGATCACTTCGCGCCAGTTCTGTTGCCGCAACCGGAACGTCAGTTTGCGCGCGGGCTTGGCAAAGTACAGCGCCAACACTGAGAGCTGCAGCACCTGAGCTATGCCGGTGGCGATGGCTGCGCCGCGCAGGCCGTAATCGAGATATCCCACCAGCAACGCATCCAGTGCGATGTTGGCAGCCGCACCCAGCACCAGAGCCGTGGTGGCCAGCCCTGGAAAACCGTCTACCCGCACAAAGTAATACAGCACCATGGTGACCAGCTGCAGCACCATCACCCAGATGATCACCAGATAGTACTCGGACATCAGCGAGAAGATGTTGGGTGAAGCCCCGAGCAATCGATAAATGGGTTCGTGGAACAGCAGCCCGACGAGTGCGCCGGTTAAAGCCAGCGCCAGAGTTACCGTTATACATTTGCTGAAGATAGCAGACGCGGCAGCCCGGTTCCCTTCACCCAGATAACGACCGGCCCGCACAGTGCCGCCAATGGCCAGCGCCAATGCCAGCCCGAACATTAACGTAAACCAGGGAATTTGCAGGTTTAGCGCCGCGAGCGCGTCAGCACCGGCAAAGTTGCCGATGAAAATGCCATCCACGATGCTGGCGGTGGTCAGCGCAAGCAATCCGGCCACTGAGGGTAGGGCATAGCGGAAAAAGGCCGGCCAATAGGGGCCGGCCAGGATCGGATCGTTGGCTTGGTCGCCGGAGTGGGTCATGGGGTTGCCGTGGTTCGATGAATCAGCTGAACAGTTCTTGCAGCTTTTCGCCGGGCTCTGGCGCGCGCATGAACGACTCGCCAATGAGGAATCCGTAAATACCGCGCTCGGTCATGGCCTGCACGTCTGCGCGGGTCATAATGCCGCTTTCGGTAATGGCCAAACGGTCAGGGCCAATGCGCTGATGCAGATCGAAGGTGGTGTTCAGCGACACGTCGAAGGTGTGCAAGTTGCGGTTGTTGATGCCCACCAACGGCGTACTGAGGGTCAGGGCGTCATCCATTTCTTCGCTGTTGTGCACTTCGACCAGCACATCCAGCCCAATTTCATGGGCGATACCCTCCAGTTCCTGCATCTGGTCTTTGGTAAGGCAGGCGGCAATGAGGAGGATGCAGTCGGCACCAATGGTGCGGGCTTCGTACACTTGATAAGGCGCGACCATGAAGTCTTTGCGGATGACGGGCAGGCTGCAGGCATTGCGGGCAGCGATCAGATAGTCTTCGTGGCCCTGGAAAAAGTCGTGGTCAGTAAGTACTGACAAGCAGGCAGCGCCGCCTTTTTCGTAGCTTTCGGCGATTTTGGCGGGCTCAAATGGGTCGCGCAGTATGCCTTTGCTGGGGGAGGCTTTTTTGATTTCGGCAATGACGGCTGGTGTGCCGGCTTCAACTCTCTGACGCATGGCGTTGGCGAAGCCCCTTGTCGCAGGCTGGTCGCCGGACATGGCCGTGAGATCTTCCAGGCTCGTTTGCCGTTTGCGAAAGTCGATTTCTTCCCACTTTCTTTCTACGATTTTGCGCAGGATGGTGGGGGTTTTGTCGTTTTGCTTGTTCATTAGAATTTCCTGGCTCAGAAGCAGTGTGAAAAGTCTGCCAGTTCCGCGAGTTTTCCGGCCGCCAGGCCAGAGCCCATTGCGTCCAAAGCCATTTCCACGCCCATTTTGGCGGTCGGAGCCAGGCCGGCTACATAAATGGCGGCGCCGGCGTTCAGGGCGATCATGTCGCGGGCTTTTTCGGCCATTTCATCGTGGCCTCGGCCGAAGGCGGCTTTGATCAGGTTCAGGGACTCTTCTGCAGTATCCACGGACAGCCCCACCAGAGTCTGGCTCTTTATGCCGAGGTCTTCCGGGGTTATCTGGTATTCGGTGATCTCGCCATCTTTCAGTTCTGCCACATGGGTAACGCTGGCCAGGCTGATTTCATCCAGGCCGTCTTTGGAGGCCACCACCATAATGTGTTCAGAGCCCAGCTTGTGCAGTACTTCGGCCATGGGGCGGCAGAGGGCTCGGCTGAATACACCAACCAATTGCCGTTTAACGCCCGCCGGGTTGGTCATGGGGCCCAGTATGTTGAACAGAGTGCGGCAGCCCATTTCTTTGCGCGGGCCCACGGCGTGTTTCATGGCACCGTGATGGCTTGGGGCGAACATGAAGCCGACGCCGATTTGTTCTACGCAGCGGGCGACCTGTTCAGGCGTAAGGCTCAGGTTGATGCCTGCTTGTTCAATCAGGTCGGCACTGCCGCTTTTGGAGGACACTGCGCGGTTGCCATGTTTGGCAACAAAGCCGCCAGCGGCAGCAACAACGAAAGCGGAGGCAGAGGAAACGTTGAACAGGTTGGCGCCGTCACCGCCGGTGCCCACGATATCAACCAGTGGCTCGGCTTTGATGGTTACGCCGGAAACCAGCTCGCGCATGACTTCCACAGCGCCGGTGATTTCATCGACGGTTTCACTTTTTATCCGCAAACCCATGAGCAGAGCGCCGATCTGGGCGTCGGTGGCTTCGCCGTTCATCACGATGCGCATCACGCTTTTCATTTCTTCCCGGGACATGTCGAGGTTTTCGGCAACCCGGTTCAGTGCGTCTTTCATGTTCATTAGCTGTTGCCTTCTTATTGGGTTCGCAGGAAGTTGCGCAGCAGTTCGTGGCCCTGTTCGCTCATGATGGATTCCGGGTGGAACTGCACGCCCTCAACGGCCAGGGTTTTATGGCGCACGCCCATAATCTCTTCCATGCTGCCGTCGCTGTTGCGAGTCCAGGCGGTTACTTCCAGGCAGTCCGGCAGGGTGTTCTGATCAATCACCAGGCTGTGGTAACGGGTGGCTTGCAGCGGGTTATTCAAACCCCGGAAAACGCCCGAGTCTTTGTGATAAACCGCGGACACCTTGCCATGCATCACGCGCCCGGCGCGAATTGTATCGCCGCCAAATACCTGCCCTATGGACTGATGGCCCAGACAAATGCCCAGAATTGGAAGCTTGCCGGCAAAATGACGAATCGCTTCCATGGAAATACCCGCATCGTCAGGTGTGCAGGGGCCGGGTGAAACCACCAGCCGTTCCGGATTCAGTGCCTCGATTTCGTCAATGGTGATCTCATCGTTCCGGTACACCTGAACGTCGGTACCCAGCTCGGCAAAATACTGGACAATGTTGTAGGTGAAGCTGTCGTAGTTATCAATCATCAGCAGCATAGCGATCGGGACCGTATGTTCTAGCAGTGGATGTGTTCGCCATGCGGGCGGCGCTGTTTAAAAGGAGATATACAGCACACCTTGCCTGAGGTTTGGCGCAAACAAGCAGAGGATTATTGCAGTCCCCCGCCTTGGGTACAATATCGGGCGGGCTGGGAGGCCTTTAATAAGCCTGTGGCTGAAGAGAAAATGCCGTGCTTTAGCACACTGAGTTCGCTGGTGGGCATGATGAACGCGCGAGTGGTTGAAGGCGTGGCAATTCGCACCATGCTGGTTGGCTCTGGTGAAGGTTACTGTATTGGTTGGGAGCCAGTTCTCAGGCTTTACTGAAAAAAGGCGTCGCTGTTAGTAAGCTTTTGATATGGTTGCTGGAGTGAAGCGCTGGTTCGAATTTGGAGAGGCGGAGTTATACGAACGCATTCGCAAAACTCCAGAACTAATCAGGGGAAAATACGGTAACTAGCTGATAGGGGTTGAAATTTGAAACGGGAAGGGTGGAATTATACGGCCATGGTGGAATCGGTAGTAGCTAATAAAGGGCGTATAAATCCGGCGGTAGCCGTGGTGGCAAATCCTCAAGTGGCTGTTTTATTTGAAGAAGGTTTTGTTTTTGGGCGTGCGTTCTAATGGAGTTTTACGAATGCGTGATATAAGAACTCGTTCGTATAATTAGCTGTTAACTGTGCGGCCAAAGGCTAAAAGTTGAAGTCGAGGAAGATGATTTGAAATGAGTGCTGAGATATTTTTTATTTTAGCTGGGGTGTGGGTACTTGGCGGGCTGGGCATAATGTTTTCGTTACTCAAGGCCAAACCCTTCAAGCTTTTATGCGGTGGGGTAGGGCTTCTCCTCTATGGATCTCTGGCCGCCATAGCTGCAAGCATGGACGGTGCTATGCTTGATTTTCCAGCGCTCGAAATGGCGGGCAACCTCTTGACCGTCTTTTTCTCAGTAATCAGCAGCATCATGATTGGCTCAGCTTGGTCGGAGCTGCGTGCTCGTTATCAGGCCAGTTAACAAGGCAATCAAATTCGTTCCGGCCCGAAGGGCCTCCACCGGACGCCCTTGTCAGGGCGCCGTTTATTGCTGGCGTTAGATTTTTCACAGGTATGCTGAATGAAGCATTGGACAGAGCCCAACGGGATATTCCTGATTCAAATTCCAACAGAGTGGCAATACCTCAACCCTGTTGTGGAAGGCGAAGAGGAAAAGTCCCCATACAGCTTTCAGCCCTATGAAAACGCTAACGGGTGCTTTCAGATTAGCTGTTATCCACTAGAGGAAATAGCACCTAAACTTGCAGGTGAGTATCCGAACGGTGTGCCCGAGCTTAGATGGCGACCTTCCAGGATGGATGATTCAGAGTTCTGTGTTCACATGTTTTATGGGGCTTCAGCAGATCAGGCTTTGATCGGTAAATATATCCATGATGCAAGTCTTGATAACGATGAAAAGATAAATAAAGAACTCCGCTTAGTTCATAAAATTTTAAAATCTGTGGTTATTGTCCCTCCCGGAGACCGAAAGCTAGCCTCTGATATGGAAAAGTTTGATCGATTCCAAGGAGCGTTGGCTGCATCGTATGACCTTCTGGATAACGCGATAGAATCAGATTCCTTTGTCGAAGTGATTGCCGTTTCCGCCAATCAGATTGATGCATTTCTAAGGTTGAGCATAGTCATCGCCATTCAACTGAAGAATCAGACGGACGAGGTCCCAATAAAATATCTTTTTCAAGCAGAAGATGAACGAGGCTTGATGGAGCGAAAAATATATGATGATGCTCTTAAATATAATGTCATTAAAGACAATGACCACAAAGAGCTGAATTCGTTGTATAAGTTAAGAAATCGCGTGATACACAGGTATATCATATCTAACATAAAGACCCGCGACTTACCTGGGATTGCGCTCAGATATGTTGATGCATGTGAGAAAGTGCGTTTAGTACTACGAGATCTTGAGAATAAACAAAAGGATTGTCAGTATGGCGTTTACGGCAAAAAATTCATGAAATCTTCCGAGCCTGATCATGAGGCAATAAAACGGTTATTTGCTGATGTTAACGATAAGCACCTTATTCGTAAATTCGCGAGGAAGGTCACGAATGATTGAATATAACAAATGCAGGCAAGGGACGCTCCTGACGTCGCGCCCCTGCTGCAAGCGTTGAGGCTGTAGAAAAACCCCGAAATCGCGCCTCGGTTTGATAGGATTGAGCAAACAGACACGGAGCCGTCGGAAGGCCTCGCTTCAAGCACTACAACTACGACCAGGATGCCATGGTCGTCATCAATTATCAGGAGCAGATCCAGGGCTATAACGGCGTGGCCACGGTGTACAAGAAACGCCAGATCATCATCGGTGCCCAAGTCTTCGGCGAAGTTCAGAAACACCACACCTTAAAGCCCGTGTTGGAGACGGTTCAGCAGCGCTATAAAAAAACTGGGTATCGCCGACAACGTTTATCAAAACGGCGCGGTTGCTTCAGTGCCACCACTGTCCGAAGAAGCACGGCAAATTACGGACAATTAGCGGAATGATACAGCCATGAACAGTCCTCAGAGGACCAGTTCGGCAGTGTTTAAGGCTAAATGCAGCTAATGTCCCAGTGTTGCAAAAAGAATAACGAACTTGCGCCAGTTGATCGCAAGTGATGTAAGAACAACAATAAAGCTGTGGATCAGGCTTTGTAGCAGTTACTGGTTAAGCCACTGATTTCAGGGCATAAGAACATCCGGCGCTCCTACGGCCGGTAGCTCGATCAGGGCGTGGCTGGTATTGGAGCTGCCTAGTAGTGCTTTGACCAGTAGCTTGTAGGAGTCCAGGTCAAAGGTGACCGACTGGCCAGACAGGGAGAGATCATAGAGCTCTTGTTCGTCATGCACCGTGGTCACGTGAATCCAGTTATAGATCACCAGAATATCGGGCTGAGCCCCGTCATCCCGATTCTCCACGATAGCGACCGGCCCTTTCCATGGCCAGGTTTGTAAACGCAGTTGATGAAAGGCGATCTGTGCCCTCAGGTTGTAACGGGTTACGTCTTCAATTCCTTCGCAGGCCCCTTTGCATCGCCCTAGCGCGCGCTGAAAACAGGGGCCTTCGCGTTCGGGCTCCAGGCCCAGCAGTTGGTTACACAGTTCGTTTTTTGTGGCAATGCCGGTTAAGGCTCGCTCGGCATCGCGTTTGCTTCGAAACAGGCCGTAATAACTGGCAAGCCGATGCGGCTCTATTTCCCGCACCAGCCGCGCCTGCAGGTAACCGGAATTGTTCGGTGCCAGCTCGATGCTCACCAGGTTTTTCGCTGCGCGTGATCGCCGGTTGAAAAGCGGGCTGAGGGTTTTGATCTGTCGAAGTTCCAGCAACAGTGCTCCGAGTTCGCCGGCGGTGTCGGTGTATTCGATCCGGCGCAAGCTTTCGGAAATACGCACGCCCTTGCTGGTGTTGTGATCGCCGGAAAAATGCGAAGCCACTCGTTGGGCAATATTGGTGCTCTTGCCCACATACAGAAGCACGTCGTTTTCGCCGTAAAATCGATAGACCCCTGGGCCGCGTGGCAAATCACTCAGGGTGTCTGGTGGCAGGTGTGAGGGAATGCTCGGCCTTTGCAGCAGGGTGGCAATGGCCGCCTCCATTTGAGTGTCGCCTTTTTCCGCCCTTGTGTGGGTGAAAAACTCGAGCATGGCTGCAACATCGCCCATGGCCCTGTGTCGCTGCACCTGTGCCAAGCCATGGCGTTCAATCAGCGTGTCCATGTTGTGCCTGCGAAACTCCGGATACAGGCGCCGGGACAGCTTCACCGTGCACAGAACCCGCGCTGAAAAAAGCCGCCCGAGCCGGCGGAACTCCGATTTTATGAATCCATAATCGAAGCGCGCGTTGTGGGCAACAAACACTGTGTCGCGCAACTTCTCTTCGAGAGTATCGGCTATGGTTTCAAACGCGGGTGCATCGGTGACCATCGCGTTGGAAATGCCGGTCAGTTGCTCGATAAAGGGGGAAATGCGCATGCCTGGATTGAGCAGTGTTTGCCACTCGCCCACAACCTCACCCGCGCGCCAGAAGCGGATCCCTATTTCAGTAATACGGTCGTGGGATGAGTTCCCGCCGGTGGTTTCAATGTCGAGAAACGCAAACGTGGTTTGTTCGAGATGGTTGGTTGTCATTGTCTCAAGCCACGCGACCGGCAGGTGTTCCGTTTATGATATTAGTGATCGTAATCGTTGTAGGTCATGGCAACCGCCTTGAAGATGGCCCGGCCCTTATTCATGGTTTCTTTCCATTCCATGCGGGGAACCGAATCGGCCACAATGCCCGCGCCGGCTTGAATGTGCAGGGTGTTGTCTTTGATCACGGCGGTGCGGATTGCTATGGCTGTATCCATGTTGCCGTTGAACGACAGGTAGCCCACCGCTCCGCCATACACGCCACGTTTTACCGGCTCCATTTCATCAATGATTTCCATGGCCCGAATCTTTGGCGCGCCGCTCAGTGTGCCTGCGGGCAGGGTAGCGCGTAGTACGTCCAGGCAACTGGTGTTTTTGTCGAGGCGGCCGGTCACGTTAGAGACAATGTGCATCACGTGTGAATAACGCTCCACGATCATTTTGTCGGTCAGGCGCACGGTGCCGGTTTCGGATACCCGGCCGGCGTCGTTGCGGCCCAGGTCTATGAGCATCAGATGCTCGGCGATTTCTTTCGGGTCGGCCAGCAGCTCTTTTTCCAGTGCCTTGTCTTCGGCATCGGTGGCGCCACGTTTGCGGGTGCCCGCAATGGGTCGTACGGTAACTTCTTCGTCTTCCACCCGCGCCAGAATCTCCGGTGACGATCCAACAATGTGGAAATCCTCAAGGTCGAGGAAGTACATATACGGCGACGGATTGAGCACCCGAAGCGAGCGATACAGGTTCAGTGGAGGGGCTTCAAACGGGATGGACATGCGCTGGGAAATGACGGTTTGCATCACGTCGCCGTCCAGCACGTAGCCTTTGATTTTATCCACGGCTGCTTCGAACTTGTCTTGCGAGAAGCCGGAAACAAAATCGCTTTCGTCCACTTCTTTGCCACGCAGGTGCTCTGGCGTGCGGGGCGCGTTGGCGGTGGTGCGGTGCAGCTGGTTTTCCAGTTCGTCGATGCGGGCCTGAGCCTGTGCATAGGCGCCTTCAATCGCCGGGTCTACATGTACGATCAAGTGCAGTTTGCCGCGCAGGTTGTCGAACACCACAATTTCGTTCGATACCATCAACAGAATATCCGGCGTGCCAATTTTGTCGGGCGGGCAGCTCTGGCGCAGGCGCTTCTCGATGTAACGCACTGTGTCGTACCCGAAGTAGCCTACCAATCCGCCATTAAAACGCGGTAGCTCCGGCAGGTCTGGCGCGTTGAAGCGCTTCTGGTATTCGTCGACAAAGGCGAGCGGGTCTTCCACTTCGGCCTGTTCCACCACTTTGCCGTTCTGGCTTACTTCGATGCGGTGGTCGTAGACTTTCAGCACTTCACGGGAAGGCAGGCCGATGATGGAATAACGGCCCCATTTCTCGCCGCCCTGTACCGATTCAAACAGGTAGGAGTAAGGCCCGCTGGCGAGCTTGAGATAAGTGCTTAATGGGGTGTCCATGTCCGCAAGTACTTCACGATACACGGGGATACGATTGAAGCCGGCTTGTGCCAACTTGAGGAATTGCTCGGAGTTCATGGTCGGGTTTCCTGGGATCTGATCTGCGTTCGAGCAGGCAAACAGTATTGTAGGTTTGGCCTGTCGGGTGGTGGCATCAAAGGAGCAGGTGCTCATTATCAGCCGGGCTGAGTGTTTTCAGCCGGTACGCCATCGCCACCATCGTGTTGCGCGGGTCGTAAGGGTGCCTCGCGCGGCAGTCAGATTCAGTCCCTGCACGGCAGGAATCTCCCGAATTGAAAAAAATTAAAGTCCAAGAGCTGAGAGGTTACAAAAGCTCGCTCAGGGAATCAACTACGGCGTCTGCACCCAGTGTCTGCACCGAACGGCCAAAGTTATAGCCATAAGTGACAGCAACACAGGGAATACCGGCAGCCTGAGCGGCGCTGACATCCGCTGCAGAGTCGCCAATCATAACGGTGGTCCCCCGGCTGCCGTTCAAGGTTTTCATGGCATGGAGCAGGGGGCCTGGGTCTGGCTTCCGTGTATCCAGCGTGTCGCCACCGATCACCAGCTTGAAGTGGTGGTCCAGCCCCAACTGCTTTAATAGCGGCCCAACAAACTGTTCTGGCTTGTTGGTCACCACGGCCATAGGGCAGTTGCGTTCGCTCAGGGATTCCAGGCAGGCTTTCACACCGGGGTATACCGCCGCATGTTGGCCATTGAGTTCCCGGTAGTTCGCATAAAATAGCGCCAGAGCATCGTCAAACAGGGCTTCATCTGCAGGGCGCGCAGGCTCCCAGTCGGCTTTGCCGGCCAGGGCACGTCGCATCAGTATGGGAGAGCCGTGGCCCACCCATTGGCGTACCTGTTCAAGCCCGGCGGGCTTGCGCCCAAGCTGCTCAAGGGTGCGGTCCACCGCTGCGGCAAGGTCTGGTGCGCTGTCTACCAGGGTGCCGTCGAGATCGAACAGGGCAACTCCGGGCCAGCGGGCGTTAAACAGTCCTGCGAGGCTCATTGGTTTTGTGCCTGGTGCCCCAGCGTGGTGCGGGCCTGCTCCAGCTCCTGACGCATGGCGTCGATGGTGGCTTTGTAGTCGTCCGTGTTGAAAATAGCAGAGCCTGCAACAAAGGTGTCTGCGCCGGCTTCGGCAATTTCACGGATATTGTCGACTTTTACGCCGCCATCTATCTCCAGCCGGATGTTGTAATTACTGGCGTCGATGCGCTTGCGGGCTTCCCGAAGCTTGTCGAGGGTGCCGGGGATAAACTTCTGACCACCAAAGCCCGGGTTGACCGACATCATCAGTACCATGTCGAGCTTATCCATCACGTGGTCCATGTGATGCAGTGGCGTGGCCGGGTTGAACACCAAACCTGCTTTGCAGCCACCCTCTCGAATCAATTGCAGGGAGCGGTCAATGTGCTGGGACGCCTCCGGGTGGAAGGTGATATAGCTGGCACCGGCGTCTATAAACATGCGGATCAGATCATCCACCGGCGACACCATCAGGTGCACGTCGATGGGTGCGGTAACACCGTGTTTACGGAGGGCTTCGCATACCATGGGCCCAATGGTCAGGTTGGGCACATAGTGGTTGTCCATAACGTCGAAGTGCACCACGTCTGCGCCTGCGGCCAGTACGTTATCCACCTCTTCGCCTAAACGGGCAAAATCAGCAGACAAAATGGATGGGGCAATCAGATAAGGATTCATCACGGTTCTCGCAAACAATTGGCAGCCATTAATAATAATGACAGTCTAACAGTACCAGAGCGTGTTTTCGTAGCCAGAGGAGCTGGAACTGTGCGCCGAATCAGAATAATTAGTAAAGGCATGTATCGCTGGCGCATTTCCGGTTGCCTGTTGATCGTTATGCTGGCAGTTGGCAGTACACCCGCAATTGCGCAGGATCAGGGCGCCGATGCTGAGCCCCCGTCATCCGCAGCGACCGAAGCGCGGGGTGTTGTTTCGTCCGGGTTGGGTGAGTGGGGCTTGAGCCAGCGCTTTCCAGACTCTGCACTCTGGCTTGAGCTTGAGGACGGCGCTCGCACACTGGCGCTGTTCTGGCCCGAGATGGAAACGCCAGCACGAGGCGCTGTGATCATTCTGGCGGATGAAGGCGAGAATGCGGAGTCAGGACTGGCTGGGGCTCTGGCTCGGGAATTGACCTATCGTAAACTGGCTGTGCTTAGCCTGGGGCTGGAAGCACCGCCAGCTGCCCTTGAGAAAATACTGGAGCGCCCCCGGATCGCACCCGAGGCCAAACCGGAAGGGCAGAGCCCAGACGCTGACAGTCCGGCCACGATTGACGTAATGGCGGTGGAAGCCCCAGGAGATCAGGAAGCAGCCTATCGGGAGCGTATTCGCGATGAGCTTGCGGCCGGAGCCGCGGAACTCACCACGCGTGAATATGAGCTGGTAGCTGTGGTCGGTATAGGACGGGGCAGTAATCATGTGGTGACCTACGCTGCAGAGCTGGGGGCGCCCCCTGCGCTGATCTGGGTGGGACCAAAATTTTACCCAGGCGATGCGGGGCAGCTGTCGGCCACACTGGAGAAAGCCGCTGTGCCGCGTATTCTGGAGTTATCTTTATCCGGTGATGGAGGGGAGCGAAAGGCGAGCTTGGCGAGGGCCGGGGTGCAAGGTTTTAGTCTGCAGGCTGTGGGTTCCGGCACGGAATTTTTGCCACGGGATGGAAAAGCGCTTGCGGGCAGGATAGCCGCCTGGTTAATACCGGATGCACGGCAATAGCGGATGCTGCGACATCAGAGGCGACGCCGAATCAAGTCCCAGGCCTGTTGGTAGGCTAGCAGCCGCTCTTTGGCCAGCGCCCGTTCGGTGGAGGTGAGTTGCTGTTGCGCCAGTTTGTCCGGATGGCACTCGGACACCTTTTTCCGGTATGCGCGTTTGATGGTTGCCACAGGGTCTCGCTTTGTAACACCCAGCAAGGTGCAGGCCTGTTCGAGGTTGACTGGTGTGGACGGCGCATTGCTGATATCACCCCATACCCGGCTGGCGTAGCTATCGAAAATGTCTTCGCTGATGCTGACCGGCATGCCAATGTGGTCAATCGTATCCTCGCAGCGGTAACGGCGGGGTTTGCCTGGTCGGCCTTTGAGTTGGGCGGCATGGCACAGGCATATCGCCATCTTCAGTGCAGGGGTGGGCCAGGCACGATGGCTGAGCCTGAGTGTCAGCCCGGTAAGTGGCGGCAGGCTTTCCGATGCTTTGCCGTGCTGAAAGCTGCTGATGGCCTTGTGTCTTTGGCGCTTTGACAGCCTTAGCGCTGTAATAAGGTTTTCTGCAAATTCTATGTCCAGCTCCGAAACCCGCCCCTCCGATTTCGCAATGTAACCCAGAAGAAAAAACAGAGGGCGCCGACACCAGCGGGGCAGGTTGGTTTGGCCAATCAGGATGTGTGCCTGGTGGCTGGACGCTGAAAGCTTATGCAGCAGGGTGGAAAATTCGGCTTCCATTCGCGGCGGCAGGGCGGGTTGCGCTGAATGAGTCGCCATCGGGCTAAGGCTCCTGAGCCGCCAGTTGCTGATCCAGCGCCCGTAAACGCTCAGGCGTTCCGACATCAACCCAGCTGCCAATGTGGTGCAGCCCGGCTACCCTGTTTTCTGCCATGGCTGTCCGCAGAACGGGCCCAAGCTTGCCCGCTTGATCAGTCAGCCCCTCAAACAGCCTTTTGTGCAGGAGGCTAATGCCGGTAAAGGTCAGCTTCTCGCCATCTTTGCCAGCACACTCTTCAGAAAGCAGGCCATTCTCGTTCAGGCAAAAATCGCCTTTTCGGTGATGCACCGGGTTGTCTGTCATCACCAGAATTGCGTCGAGAGAAGACTGCTCGTCTGATGCTGGCGGCTGCAACCGGGTCAGGTCAAAGTCGGTCCAGATGTCGCCGTTAATAACCATAAACCACTGGGTGTCGGTAGATTCGAGCAGCGGCAAAGCGCGGACAATACCGCCGGCAGTTTCCAGGGGTTCGCCTTCCCGTGAATAATGCAGACACAGGCCGAACCGTTCACCGTCGCCCAGGGTGTATTCAATTTGCTCACCCAGCCAGGCGTGGTTGATGATCACGTCCCGGAAACCGGCTTGGTTCAGATGCTCAAGATGATGTTCGATGAGCGGCTTGCCGCCAGCGCTGAGTAAGGGTTTGGGGGTCGTAAGGGTAAGTGGTCGCATACGCTCTCCCTTGCCGGCTGCAAGTATCATCGCTTTCACTGAATATGCTCCTGAGCCGGAACTGGGCCAATCAGCTCTTCAATTCGCGGCACAGCTACCGCAGCCAGCCAGTCATGGAAATGCCTCAATGCAGGTTGCTGCATGCTGGCGGTGAGCAGGTAGCCGACAGTGCGGGGAATGTCCTCCAGATAGCGAGTCTTGCCGTCGCGCATGGCAAGGCGTGCAAATATGCCCGCGGCTTTCAGATGGCGCTGCATGCCCATCAGTTCGAACCACTGGCGGAAGGTGTCCTGGTCTGCACGGTGCAGGCCTGCTTCAAGGGCCTGTTTGCGGAAATTTTCCAGCCACTCACAGATACGCTCCTCCGGCCAGCGGATATAGCAGTCTTTGAGCAGCGATACGGCGTCGTAAGTCACCGGGCCGGATACGGCATCCTGAAAATCGATCACGCCAGGGCGACTACTCTGCCCCCGCACCAGCAGGTTCCGGGAGTGGTAATCCCGGTGCACGGTTACCTCTGGCTGGGCGAGCGCGCTCTCCCGAAGTAATGCAAAGGTGGTGTCGAGCATGGACTTCTCGATGTTGTCGAGCTCCAGCCCCAGATAGCCTTCCAGCAACCAGTCGCGGAACAGTGCCATTTCACGATTCAGTAGTGCTGTATCATAGGCTGGCAGAGGGGAGTCCGGTTGTTCGGGAATCTGCTGGATCAGGATAAGCTCGTCCAGCGCTCCCTGGTAAAGAGAGTTTGCGGTATCCGGGGTTAGCTGGCCCAGCATCAAACGGTCGCCAAAGTCCTCCAGCAAAAGAAAACCGCGCACCGGGTCGGCTTCGAATATCCGGGGAACTGTAATTCCGGACTGTCGCCAGTGCCTGCCAATGTGAACGAAAGGCCCGCAGTCCTCCAGTTCAGGGGGCGAATCCATAACAATAAATGGGGTTTGGTTGCCGTTTACATCCGTTTTGCAGACCCGAAAGTAGCGCCGGAAACTGGCGTCGCCGGAAACGGGTTGGGCTTCGGCGTTCTCAAAGCCGGGGAACTGGCTGACCCAGGCGGTCAGCGTCTGCAGGCGGTTATCCATAGCTCGGGCTGTTATCCTGGAAAAGTGTGCATTGAAACATAGCGTCAGTTAGCCTGAATTGCGCCGATAAAATGCGCTCTCTTGTCGGCTTCTTTGCAAGGAGTATAAAGAGGCTAAGCCGGATTTGCAGCGGAGTTTCGTTTATCCGGCTCCGTTTCCGTTAACAAGCCTTCGGGGCACGTGTAAACTAGGCCGCTGTTGTTTGTGTATAGGCGCCCAGTTGCGCTATCCATACTCCTTCACGCACCTGAAACAGGAACCTTGCTACCGTGCCAATGTCCGACAACTATCTGCAGCCGCAGAAAGGCACATTGCAACGCCGGTTTGCGAGCCTGTTTGCCGGGCTTGCCCTGATGACAGCAACCGGAGTGTCTGCTGAGGAACTCGCTCCGTCTGCGGCAGAGCTGGATTGGCGCCCAAAAAGCCAGCTCCCTGATGCGGTCAGGAATTCATTGCCTGCCTTTTGCTCAGGCGGTTATCTGCCATCGGGTGGCGGCGAAATCGGCTCCGCTGTTTTTGGTGAAAGCTCTGATGAAGCATCACCCCTGCAAGCCAGCGGCTTGAACGCCCGTTATGAAATAGACAATGAGCTCTATCTGCAGGGCGATGTCCAGGTGCGCCAGGGTGGTTTTTATGTCACTGGTTCTGAGGCCCGGTACAGACAGAGTGCGGGCCGGCTAACGATTCAAGGCCCCTTGGTGAGCCGTGGTGACGGGTTTTTGTTGACCGGGGAGCGCGCTGAGTACAGCGTGGACTCAGGGCGTTTCGACATCAATACGGCGACCTTTCTGCTGCACGGCCCGGAAATGCGAGGCAGTGCCGGAAGTCTTTCCCGGGTGGATGATTCCCGAGTAGAAATTCACGACGGCATGCTCACCACCTGCGGCCCACAGCAAAACGACTGGGCGATTGTGGCCTCCGAAATCGAGCTGGATCAGACCGAAGGTTTTGGAACCGCCAAGCACGTTCGCCTCGAGGTCCTGGACGTTCCGGTGTTTTATTGGCCCTACGCCAGCTTCCCCATTGATGACCGGCGCAAGACCGGCTTTTTGTACCCGCAATTTGGTTCCTCCAGCGCGGGTAGTGGTGCGTACATTGCTACGCCTTATTACCTGAATCTGGCACCCCATTACGATGCTACGTTCACGCCGCAGTACATCCATGGCCGCGGGTTGTTCAATGAGGTGGAAGGCCGATATCTCAGTGGGCTTGGCGAGACTACCTTGCAGGTGGGATATATAGATAATGATTCGGCCTATGCAGATGACAACCCTGGCGAATCCGGCCAGCGCTGGGCGTTGGATGCCTCCACCCGGGCAGAGTTTGGGAGTGGCTGGAACGGCTATGGCGATTTTTCTGTGGTCAGTGATGAAGACTATCTGAGCGACCTGAACCGCAGTCTGGCAATAAATCAGGCCACGCACCTGCAGCGTATAGGAGGCGTGCGCTATCAGGGGCCAAACCAGTATTTTGATGTGTACCTTAATGACTATCAGACCGTCAGCGACCGAATTGCCCAAGCAGACAGGCCATACGCTCAGCTGCCGGGTGTTGTATATGCCGGAACCGCCAAAGCCGGCTTGTTTGAGGCCGGGCTGGAGAGCCAGTACACCTGGTTCTATCGCGACAACGATACGCTGACGGGGCTCGACAAAGCGAATGGTCAGCGCTTTCGTGCACGGCCAGAATTGGCATTGCCAATGCGCGCCCTCTGGGGTTTCAGTCGCCCATCAGTGAGCCTGGACTACACGCGTTACGAGCTGGAAGATTATAGCGCCGGAACGGAAGGGTTTGACCGTACGGTGCCTGTGGTGGAGTGGGACAACGGCCTGTATTTTGATCGCCAGACTAATCTGTTTGATGTGCCCTACAACCAGACCCTTGAGCCCCGGTTGTATTACGCCTGGGCTGATGCAGAAGCAGATCAGAACTACATCCCGTCGTTTGATACTGCAGTGCAGACCTTTCGTTTTGAGCAACTGTTCCAGCCTGATCGTTTTGTGGGCGGCGACCGGGTAGGCGAAGCCAACCAGCTCACTGTGGCGTTGACAAGCCGGTTCAACGATCTGCTTACCGGCGCGGAACGGGCTCGCTTCAGCATTGGTCAGGTTCAGTACTTCGAGGATCGAGAGGTGACGTTGTTTGGTGAAGGCGGAAGTGATCGCAGCCGTTCGCCGCTTGCCGGAGAAGTGGTGTTGAATCCCTTGCAGAACTTACAAATCCGGTCTTCGGGGCTCTGGGATCCTGAAACCGGTGATACGGAAGAGGGTCGCAGCCAGCTGATCTTCCATTCGCAGGACTACCGGTATCTGGCAAGTGTTGGCCATACTTACAGCAAAGGGGAGCTGGATCAGTCTGATATTGCGGCGGTTCTCCCGGCAACAGACCGTGTTAGTCTGATCGGCCGCTGGGTGTACGATTCGGATCTCGATCGTACCGTCGGCTCTTTGGCCGGGATCGAGTACAACAATTGCTGCTGGAGTGTTCAAGTGGTTCACCAGAACTACCTGACAGATGATCAGCAGCTGGACAGCCGTATACTGTTCCAGATTCAGCTAAAAGGCCTGGGTGGCAGTGGCGGGTCCTCTTCGTCGATCTCTGAAGCTATATATGGGTTCGATGAGCGCGAGCAGCGCCGTTTCGGAACCCGCTGATTCGTTTTGCCCTGACGGCAACTGTGCCATTCCGGTACCTTATCCGCAGGCTTATTTCTTCATTATGAGGTGATTATGAAGGCGACGATTCGCCAAGGTTTTCAGGCACTGCTGATGCTGTTGGCAGTGGCGCTGTCTTTTTCGGTTCATGCTGAACGCAAGCTGCTCGACCAGGTGGTCGCCATCGTGGATGACGATGTGATTCTCCAATCCGAGCTGGAAGCGCGAGTCAGCACCATTACCGGCCGCCTGTCGGCTCAAGGCACTGGCTTACCTCCACGTCGCCTTCTCGAGGAGCGGGTTCTTGAGCAGTTGATTACCGAGTCTGTTCAGTTGCAGATGGCAGAGAAAATGGGCATGCGCATCAGTGATAACGAGCTCAACGAAACCCTGGCCAACATTGCCAAGAATAACGGCATGAGTCTGGCCGAGTTTGAAGACCAGCTGGCAGCGGAAGGCGTAAGCTACCGCCAGGCCCGGGAACAGATTCGTCAGGAAATGCTCTCAGGCCGCGTTCAGCAGAGGCAGGTTGGCAACCGTATTCGTGTAACAGACAGGGAGGTTGAGAACTATCTTCTGGCGCTGGAGTCCGGCGGCGGGAACGACGCGGAATATCGACTGGCCTATATTTTTATCGAACTGGATAACCCCGCTGATGATGCGGCGGTAGATGCTACCCGCGAGAAAGCCGAAGCACTCCGCACTGCCATACTGAACGGTCGCGACTTCCGTGAAGTGGCCGTTGCGGAATCCGATGCCACCAACGCTCTCGAAGGCGGAGATATGGGTTGGCGTGCCGAGCGCCAGTTACCATCACTGGTTGCGCCGGTTGTGCCAGCGCTTGAAGTAGGCGTGCCCTCGGAGGTTCTCGAGAACAACAGCGGCTTCCACATGGTTATGGTGATGGACAAGCGCGGTGGTGCCCAGAAACAGGTCATACAGCAGAACCTTGTGCGCCATATCCTGATTCGGCCTTCTGGAGCGGTAACGGATGCGGAGGCGGAAGCCACTATTCGGGATCTCTTTCAGCAGCTGCAGGACGGTGCTGATTTCGCCGCGTTGGCAAAACAGTATTCAGACGATCCCGTGTCCGGTTCTGACGGCGGTAATCTTGACTGGGTAAGCCCCGGGCAAATGGTGCCAGCGTTTGAGCAAGCCATGCAGGAAGCCGAAGTTGGTGAGTTCAAAGGGCCGTTCCGCTCGCAGTTTGGTTGGCACATCCTTTTGGTTGAAGAGCGTCGCCAGAAAGACATCAGTGTTGAAGTGAAAGAGGCGGAGGCGCGCCAGACTATCTATCGCCGCAAATTCGACTCTGAGCTGCAAAACTGGCTCCGGGAAATCCGGGATGAAGCCTTTGTTGAATTAAAAGGCGAGTATGCAACCGACACAGCGGAAGACGAGGCCAGTGATTCTCAGGAAGCTGCAGAATAATGAGCGATGAGGTTGTTCTGGCCCTTACGGCGGGCGAGCCTGCCGGCATAGGCCCCGAGCTATGCTTGCAACTGGCGGCAGCACCGTGTGACGCAGGTGTAGTGGTTGTCGCCAGCCTGCCACTGCTGGAGGCTCGGGCCCGGCTTTTGGGCCTCAACGTTAATCTGCATCCTTGGCAGCCCGGCATGGCACCCAAAAAAGATGCGGGTGAGCTATCTGTGTTGCATGTTGAGGGCTGTGCATCGTTTCAGGCGGGCAAACTGGATGTTGCCAACAGCCACTATGTACTTGAAACCCTCGAGGTTGCTGCTAAAGGTTGCTTGGCGGGTGATTTTGACGGCATGGTTACTGCGCCCGTTCACAAAGGCATCATCAACGAAGCCGGAATTGCATTCAGTGGCCATACCGAATTCTTGCAGGAGCTTTGCGGCGTCGAGCGAGTGGTTATGATGCTTGCCACAGAAGAGCTGCGAGTGGCGTTGGTAACAACTCACTTACCCCTGAAGGACGTATCTGCGGCCGTTACACCAGAGCGGATTACTCAAGTCGCCACCATTCTCAATGCCGACCTGAAAAAGTTTTTCGGCATCGAGAAGCCAAGAATTCTCGTGTGTGGCTTGAATCCCCATGCAGGGGAGGGCGGCCATCTTGGCCGGGAAGAGATAGACGTTATTGAGCCAACACTTGAGAAGCTTCGCGCTGATGGCATGCAGCTGATTGGCCCATTACCGGCGGATACGCTATTTACACCCCACTGGCTTGACGATGCGGATGCAGCTCTGGCCATGTACCACGATCAGGGATTGCCTGTTCTCAAATTCCAGGGCTTTGGACGCGCTGTAAACATTACTCTGGGCTTGCCCATCGTGCGCACATCGGTAGATCACGGCACGGCCCTGGATCTTGCCGGTACAGGCAAGGCAGACTCCGGCAGTCTGTACACGGCTATCCGGGTGGGTGGGCAAATGGCTCGCTCTCTCAAGTCTGCAAAATCGCAAAGTCCTCAACAAAGAGATATTTGAGTGAGTAAAAAAGCCGGCCATCAGGCCAGGAAACGGTTTGGCCAGAACTTCCTTCACGATCCGGGGGTTATTGAACGCATTGTCCGCGCCATTCACCCAAAGCCGGACGATGCCATAGTTGAAATAGGCCCCGGCCTTGGTGCTATCACCGAGGAGATTCTGGCGGTTAACCCCAAACTCCAGGTTGTGGAACTGGATCGCGACCTGATCCCTGTGCTGCGCACCAAGTTTTTCAACTACCCTGAGTTTCGCATCCACGAAGCGGACGCTCTGAAGTTTGATTTCAGCCAGCTTGTAGATGAGAAGCCACTGCGCATTATTGGCAATCTGCCCTACAACATCTCAACACCGCTGATTTTCCATCTGCTGGCCCAGTCGGGCGTGGTGCAGGATATGCACTTCATGTTGCAGAAAGAAGTGGTACAACGGATGGGCGCTGTACCCGGGGATAACAACTATGGCCGGCTGGGTATCATGACCCAGTATTTCTGCAGGGTTCAGCCGCTGTTTGAAGTGGGCCCCGGAGCTTTCCGGCCTGCGCCGAAAGTGGATTCTGCCATAGTGCGGCTGGTTCCCTATAAGGAGCTGCCGCATCCGGCCAAGGATCTCGTCACATTGCAGGCGGTTGTACGAACCGCATTTAATGCTCGCCGGAAAACCTTGCGTAAGGCCTTGGCTGGCATGGTAACGGTAGAGCAGTTGCAGGCTCTGGGGATCAATGACGGCCTTAGGCCCGAAAATCTCAGCCTGGCGGATTATGTGAGCATTGCGGACTTACTGGTCACTGAAAAAGGCATTGATCCACCGGGTGTCCAGGCCGGTGAAAATGATGCAGGAGACTTAAGCGGAGATAGCCATGACTGATTACGCCATAGGCGATATTCAGGGCTGTTATGACCGTTTCCAGGATGTTCTGGCCAAGGTGGACTTTTCGCCTTCCCGTGATCGCCTCTGGGTGGCGGGTGATCTGATTAATCGTGGCCCTTCCTCCCTTAAAACCCTGCGTTACATCGAGAGTCTGGGCGATTCTGCAGTGGTGGTTCTGGGTAATCACGACCTGCACCTTTTAGCAGTAGCGTTTGGCGGTCACGAGCCAAGGCGCAAGGATACGCTCAAGGGAATACTGAAGGCACCCGATCGCGATAAGCTCTTGGGCTGGCTGCGACAGCAGCACCTGTGTGTGCATGACCCTGAACGTAACCTCATTATGGCCCATGCGGGAGTGCCCCACATCTGGAGCGTTCAGCAAGCCTTGGCCAGCGCCCGGGAAGTGGAAGACGTGATTCGCGGGGAACAGGCCGGGGAATACTTTGCACTGATGTACGGAAACCAGCCGGAAGGCTGGAATGAAGACCTCACAGGCATGGATCGCTGGCGGGTGATCACCAATTATTTCACCCGAATGCGTTTTATTGCCCAGGATGGCAGGCTTGAGCTCACCGCTAAAGAGTCTGTTGGCAGCGCGCCTGAGGGCTATGCCCCCTGGTTTGAATTTCCCCGCACGGATGACTTGCGCGTGATTTTCGGCCACTGGGCTGCGATTGAAGGTGAAACAGGCAAAGACCGCTTTATAGGCCTGGATACTGGCTGCGTTTGGGGCGGAGCGCTCACCATGATGAACCTGGATACTGGAGAGAAAATCCACTGTGATTGCTGAATCGGCAAAGTCACATACCTCTGGCCTTATGCGTCTGCCTATTATGATCGGAGCCTTCTTTGCGCTCACGGCTGTGATGGCCGGGGCGTTTGGTGCGCATGGCCTGCGTAACCTGGTGAGCGAGCGCAGCCTGGATGTTTTCCAGACGGCGGTTACCTACCAGATGTATCACGCCATCGCGTTGGTGCTGGTTGCTTTGCTGACAGGCTTTGGGCTTTCACGGCGGTTGCTCGGACTGGCCGCAGGCTTTTTTGTGGTGGGCATTCTGTTGTTCAGTGGCAGCTTGTATACACTGGTGCTGACCGATTTACGCTGGGTTGGCCCGGTTACGCCCATGGGCGGTGTCTGTTTTATGATCGGCTGGATATTGTTGCTGACCGCTGGCGTGGGCCAGCAAACGAATCAAAAGAGAGGTTAGGAGCGTTATGCAGGTTCAGGTAAATGGCGAAGCCAAGGTGCTCACAAAAGGTGCCACCGTTTCATCATTGTTAGAAGAAATGGCACTAACAGGCAAACGGCTGGCAGTGGAAGTAAATGAGGACATAGTGCCTCGCAGCCAGCACGTCGAGTATACCCTTAACGACGGAGATCGCGTTGAGGTGGTACACGCCATCGGGGGCGGCTAATCCCCATCTGGCTGGGCTGGAGCCTGGCTGTGATATGCATTTTCAAAAGCTTACATCCTTACGTTTTACCAACCCGGAAACACTATGACCAACACACCAGAAATCCTGCTGCCCGAAGATAAACCGCTTGAAATTGCTGGTCGCATTTACCAGTCGCGATTGCTGGTTGGCACCGGGAAATACCGTGATCTGGCAGAAACAGGCCGTGCTATTGAAGCGAGTGGTGCTGAAATTGTAACCGTGGCGGTTCGCCGTACGAACCTGGGCCAGAATCCGGATGAGCCCAATCTTCTGGATGTGATTTCCCCGGACCGCTACACCATCCTGCCCAACACGGCCGGTTGTTATACCGCCAAAGACGCAGTGCGCACTTGCAAACTGGCACGGGAACTTCTCGACGGTCGCGATCTGGTCAAACTGGAAGTGCTGGGTGAGCACAAAACCCTGTACCCGAACATGCCGGAAACCCTCGCGGCCGCGGAAGAGCTGATTAAAGACGGCTTCAAAGTGATGGTTTACTGCTCCGACGACCCATTGCTGGCCACGATTCTTGAGGAAATGGGTTGTATCGCCATCATGCCTCTGGGCGCACCTATTGGCTCCGGGTTGGGCATTCAGAACCGTTACAACATCCGGTTGATTGTCGAAAATGCCAAGGTTCCGGTGTTAGTAGATGCGGGTGTAGGTACAGCATCTGACGCTACTATTGCCATGGAGGTGGGTTGTGACGGTGTTCTGATGAACACTGCCATTGCTCAAGCCAGAAACCCGATCAAAATGGCCAGTGCCATGCGATTGGCGATTGAAGCTGGCCGTGAAGCTTATCTGGCAGGCCGGATGCCCAAAAAGCTCTACGCAAGTGCATCCTCGCCCCTTGATGGCACTTTCTTTTAATTTCGATTCTGATTAAGAGCGCTGCAGTATGGCCATAAACGATCAGAAGCCCAGTCGCCGGGAGGCAATCCTCCACGCCCTGTTGGAGCTCCTGGAAAAGGACCCCGGAGCCAGAATTACCACGTCTGTTCTCGCTAAATCCGTTGGTGTCACTGAGGCGGCGTTGTACCGCCATTTTCCCAGTAAGCGGAAGATGTTTGAAGCGCTTCTGGAGTTTGCGGAAGATGCGGTGTTTTCCCGCTGTCAGGTAATCCTGCAGGAGCAGGACGATGTGCGCGTGCGATTGCAGCAGTTGGCGCATCTGGTTTTGGTGTTTGCCGAGCGTAATCCGGGTTTGTGTTGTGTTCTCACTGGCGATGCGCTGGTCGGCGAAAACGAGGCATTGCGCAAGCGTGCGTCCCAGTTTTTTGAACGCCTGGAAACCCAGGTGCGGCAAACCCTGAAAGAAGGCGAGATCCGTCAGGGCTTGCGGCCACGCACCAGTGCAACTCGGGGTGCGGATTTTGTTCTGGTGTTCATGGAAGGCCGCATTCAGCGATTTGTACGCTCATCGTTCTCCCGATTGCCCACGGCTGATTTTGACGAAAGCTGGGAGTTGGTTGCTGAGGCTGTTTGGCCTAAGTAAGCCTCATTCGTATCCAGAAGCAGAACGAAGAATCTGGCGTATGGGCTCCCAAATTGCAGGTGCCGAAATCAAAATATCGCGGCCCCAAAGGTCGGCAGGGTAACCGTCGGGTACTTCGCTGAAGTGGCCAGCTGTGGCGCCGGCTTCCAGTGCAATCAGGCGGGCGGCAGCGAAATCCCAAGGGCTGACGTTTTCGTAGTAGATATCCAGTCGACCGCAAGCTACCCAGCAGATATCCAGGGCAGCCGAACCGATTCGGCGCAGGTCGCGGCATTCATGGATCATTGCGTTCAGGCGGTTAACCAGCGGGGCCAGGTTGTCTTTGGTGTAAGGGAATCCGGTTGCAAAGAGTGAGTCTCTGGGAACCGTCGCACCGCTATTGTGAATAGGATTACCGTTGAGCGTGGCGCCGTCGCCGCGGGTTGCGCGGAAGGTTTCGCCGGGGAAGGGTGCATGTACCACGCCGGCTTGCACACGGCCGTTTTCTGCGTAGGCAATGGACACGGCAACCTGCGGATGGCCATAGGCGTAGTTTACGGTGCCATCAATCGGGTCAACAATCCAAAGCGGTGTTTCGAGGTTCTCGGCCTGGCTGAGGTCCGGAGTGTTTTCCTCAGACAGAATTCGATGATCCGGGAAGCGTTTCTGAATGGCGCTGGTGATGAACTCATCGGCCATGATGTCGGCGTGGGTCACCAGCTCGGCCTGGTATTTGTATTCAGTACGGAGGGTGTTGTTGTCACGCTCCCGACGAATCAGCTCTCCGGCTTCAATAGCCAGATCTTCTGCGAAATCGGTAATGTCCCGCAGGGAAACAGAATCAGACATGGCGCCCCCTTTAAAACTTCTCTGAAGAGTGAGGGCGCCAGTCTACCACGGCTTGATCAGAGGCTGTTCAGCCAGGCTTCCATCTTGTCCATAGCCTTCACCAGGCGTGGACAGGCCTTATTGATGAAGTCATCCCCCAACTCTTGATCGGCCTGGTCCTCACCGGCCAACCGCAGGGCTCCAGCACCTTCAAAGTCGACGAACGCCAACCGCGCCCCTAAGTGATCTGGCGCGAACCCGAAGTCGCTGGCTGGCAGAATGGCCACACCGGTGCTCTCAAGCAGAGACTGGCAAAACGCCTGGCTGGTTTTGATGTCTTTTCTTGCAAGCTCGTCCCGGAAGTTGGAGAAATCCGGGAACACATAGAATGCACCTTCGGGCTTTTGCACAACGGCGCCCATGGCGCTCAGGCGGGCGTGCATATACTCACCCACTACTTTCAGCACACGACGGGACTGCTTGAGGTATTCATCAATGTCATCGCCTCCTTCAAACGCGGCAATCGCCGCATATTGAGTGGGCGCGCTAGTGGAGGTGTAGGTTTCACTGGCGATGATCGCCATGGCGTCCTGAAGAGCACGCAGTTCTTTCGGGAAAATAAAAGTGCCCAGTCTCCAGCCGCCAGCACCTGCCCACTTGCTCAGGCCAGTGCTGATAATGGTGCCTTCAGGGTAGTAGCGGGCGATGGATTTGTGCTTTCCTTCGAAGTGTACTTCGCCGTAGATCTCGTCCGAAAGCAGGATGAGCCGGTATTTTCTGGCCACATTGGCAATGGCCAGCAACTGGTCGTCTGTGTAGGTACACCCGGTTGGGTTGGACGGGTAGTTGAGAATCAGAATACGCGGGCGCGAAGCGTCGTCCCGGCAAATGATGTCCAACTCTTCAGCGGTGAGCTGCCAGTTGTTTTCTGCATGGGTCGGTAGCCAGTGTACTGAACGGCCGATGATGCGTGCCTGGGGTGCGTAGGAAACCCAGCTCGGGCGTGGGATGAGCAGGTCGCCGTAGTAGGCCAGTTGCAATATGAACAACAGCTCCTTGGAGCCTGGGCCGATCAAAACGTCTTCCCAGGTACACCGCATACGCTCACTGCGGTTGATATATCCGGCAATGGATTCACGCAGGCTTTTCAAACCCTTGACCGGCAAGTAGTCCTTTTCGTGGGCGTGCTCTTTCAGAGCATCCACCACGCGCTGGGGAACAGGGAAGGGTGATTGCCCCAGCCCAAGCTTGATGATGTCCTTGCCTTCGGATTTAAGCTGGTTGCTCAGCTCGTTGATCCGAAGTGTGGCGGAAGGCTGGATGCCTCGAACGTTCAGGTTAATCGCAAAGCGCTGGTCGTTATGGATGTCCATTGTCTCAGTCTGTTGGTTGGGAGTGGCCCCGACAGTATAGGAAACCCAAACATATCTGTGGGTGCTATAAGGATAGGTGATTGCCGAAGCATAACGTCGCTTAGCGGTCGCGAACCCATACCTCTACCCGCCCGTTGCGCAGTTGGCCGCTTTTACCTCCAGAAGTGCCCACCGGCATGTAGTGCCCGTAGCCGGTGTAGCTAACATCACGAACGTTTAGGTTGTGCAGGGCTTTGCGCACTGAAAGGGCTCGTAATTCCGAGATCATCTGTGCTCTCAGCTCGTTGGTTTGTTGGTCGGCGAAGCCGATGAGCATCAGGTCGTCCGCGCTGCGGTTTTCCCTGCTGAGGAATTCAGCCACTCGCCTTAAATCTCTTTGCGCCTTATTGTCCAGTTTGGTACGTCCCTCCGAGAACCGGAAGTTGACGGTCAGCCGGCTGTAGTTGTGTGTCAGCAACTTGAAGGTGGCTGGGGTGCTGTCGTCCAAATCGGGTTTGATCGCGAGTGGGTTCTGGGAAACAAACCCCGACCTGGAGACGATAGTCTGGCCTTCGGCACTCAATGCGAAATCCACGAAGTCTTTCACTATGGCGGCTGTGTTATCACCAGATGTGTACATGAAAAGGCGTCTGGCCAGTGGGTAGTCTTCGCTGGCTACGGTCAGCCTGGAAGGCTTCAATGCGGGTGCCTCACCATCTGCGATTGCCAGCAGCTTGCTGCTGCGTACCGAAGCCAGCCCGGAGAATCCAATGCCGCCCGGGTCGACACTCACATCGTCAGAAAGCTGGTCGTTCGATTCGTAGCGTCTGGCCGATGCGTGGAGCGGGTATTGCTTGCCCAGAACCAGGCTCTTGAAGGTGTCCCAGGTTCCGGAGCGGTCATCCCGTGCGTACAGGGTAATGGGCAGATCGGCGCCGCCGACCTCAGACCAGTTGCTGATTTCACCCGAAAATACCTTGGCCAGAGTGTTGGTATCCAGCTGGTTAATCTGATTTGACGGGTGAACCAGCACCGCGAGGCCGTCAATGGCAATCACATGTTCGCTTTCAATGCTCTTCAGGTTAGCGTGCCCCGCCATTTGCTGCACTTCTGCTGGTTTGACAGGGCGTGATGAGGCCCACACATCTGCAGTTTGGGTTTGCAGCGCTTTGAATCCCGTACTGGAGCCATGGGCGGCAACCAGAATTCGAAGTGCGGAGCCATCCTGATTTCCGATCAGAAGTTTCTCGTTATCCGTCCCGTTGCTAAAGGAGCCTACAGGGCCTTGACCACGGCTTTTCAGGAAACCTTCAACAAGCATGGGGGCGAGTTCTGCGCCAATGGTATTGGAGCCATGAATCTCCATATCTTCGGCGTGGCTGGCAGGTGCATTGACAATAGAAAGCAGGTAGAGCACTCCCAGAAGGGTGCGCTGCAGATGGCGTCGGCGGATTTGAATCATCGGAAAGCCTCATAGCAACAGATAGTTAGCGTTGCATGAAGAATGCTACAAAACTATTACAGGAATGTTTCAGTGGGAGTGGGTGGTTGTAATAATAGGGGGGCAATTCAGGAGCGTCAGGAAAAGCGGTGAGGGTCCAGTTCCATTTGCAATATGCGCGGGCCAAGCATGATAATCCGTCCGCTATAGCGCTCTTCGCCCGTGGATGTGAAATCGAACATAAAGCGCCGCCAAACGCGGAGCTGGCCTTGGTCATCCCGTTTGAACCAGATGCCGCGCAGATAGATAGCATCGTCAAGCAGCATGACGTCCATGGTTTTGCAGTAGCGGTGAGCGGCTTGGAGCACCGAGTCCTTAATGGCCTTGGCTCGCCACCAGTACCAGATGGCAAAGCCAGCGGTAAAAAGCCAGAACAGTGTTCCTAGAGTCATGATAACAGCACGATAGTGACAGCTTTCCGAATTGTGTAACGGATTAGAGTTTAGCCTATCTTAATTGTGGCGGCATGGGGAATTACTATGGTTTTGATCGAACACGGGCCTGCAGCGGGCGGCGCCCCGCTG
Organism: uncultured Marinobacter sp.; assembly: GCF_947488835.1. GTDB lineage: Bacteria > Pseudomonadota > Gammaproteobacteria > Pseudomonadales > Oleiphilaceae > Marinobacter. The sequence continues at coordinate 354,315 of NZ_CANLBK010000004.1, forward strand.
TACTGGTTGGTGCGCAGATGAGACCATTGTGGACTAGAAGTACCAGGAGCATGTGATTTATGCCGATTGAGCAACCCCACGATTTTGAGGCTTTGGTGGCGCAGTATCCACGCGCAATCATGATTGCCACTAAAGAGCCCAGAATTACCTATGTAAACCACATGTTCCATACTATCACCGGCTATCAGTCTGACGAGGTGGTGGGGAAGACTCCTTCTGTTTTGAGTTCGGGGCTCCATACGCCTGAGTTCTACCGTGAGATGTGGCAGTCTCTGGCCAATGGTGAGCGCTGGGAAGGCTTGATCTGGAACCGGAAGAAAAACGGTGAAGACTACCCGCAGTGGCTCAGCATTTACGCCATGGAAGACAAAGGCCAGCAGGTTTATGTCGGAATGTTTATGGATATGGGGGAGAGAGGCGGGGCAGATGAGCGCTTGGCGTCACTTGCTTATTATGATCCGCTTACGGAACTGCCCAACCGTTCGTTATTCAAGGAGTTTTTAAACGCTCGCGTCAGCCGGCGCTCGCGTGGTGATACCTGCTTCGCCGTTCTGTTTGTGAACCTGGATTTTTTCAAAGCGGTCAATAGCCTGCATGGACATGAGCGTGGCGATGGGGTGTTAAAGCAGGCGGCAAGTTGTATTCAGAGCGTGGTGGGCAAGGATGACATAGTGGCCCGGCTTTCAGGTGACGAATTCGCCGTCATTGTGGAGCTTCAGGAATACGACATGTTGCATGAATTATGCGAGCGCTTGATCCAGGCATTCCGTGCACCTGTGATTGTTGGCGACCGCGAATGCTTCATTTCAGCATCTGCAGGGGCCGCGGTATATCCGGTACACGGGGAAATTGGTACAGAACTTCTGCAAAATGCAGATCGTGCCATGCATATGGCCAAGCTGGCAGGGCGTTCCTGTTATCGCATATACAGCGAGGCAGACGATGAGAAGGGCCGTCGTGAGCATGAGCTCTCGGAAGCTCTGACAGTCTCTCTTAAAACCGCATCGGATGAGTTCCATGTTGTGTACCAGCCACAGTACGACCTCTGCTCAGGTCAGATTGTGGGCGTTGAGGCTTTGTTGCGCTGGCAACACCCTGAATTTGGAGCGGTGTCCCCTGGCGATTTTATTCCTCTGGCAGAACGCCGTGGCCAGATCCATGAGATCACCTATCAGTTGGTGCGAGGGATTATGGCGGATTTGCGCGAGGCACCCCCGCCCTTGCAGGGCCAGTATGGCCTTGCAATCAACATATCTGCCCGCCAGATCACGGATGCGCGGCTGGGTGTAGCGATTGGTCCATTGTTTGATCGTATTCGTGAGCTCGGTTGGCGCCCGGAAATAGAGATCACAGAGACCCACGTAATGAACCTCTCTGATCAAAGTCTGGAAATACTGAGAGCGTTTCAGGAGCAGGGCGTGGGGATAGCGATTGATGATTTTGGAACCGGTTACTCATCACTGGCTTATCTGCAAAACCTTCCAGTGCAAGTTCTGAAAATTGATCGCCAATTCATTAGCTGTCTTGGTGGTCAAGGTGGTGGCTCGCAGATTGTAACGGCGATCCTCGGAATAGCCGAGGCCCTGGGTCTTGAGGTTGTCGCAGAAGGCGTCGAAACTCAGGAACAGTATCAGGAGCTATGCGAGTTGAGGTGTCAGCGCGGGCAGGGCTTTTTAATGGCTCGGCCCCAGCGCTGGCAGCAACTACAAGGCATGATTTCTGATCCCTATCGTAATAGCACGGCTTGAGTTGTAGCTGCCACCGTCGGCATTGCCGCTCCCTCGTGATCAAATTGTGCTCATAAAAAAACCGGCTCACCATTCAGTGAGCCGGTTTTTTCAACCTTATCCGCTACCCGTTACGGATTCGCGGGTAACGGCTTTGGGCTAACGTCCTGCTCTTCTTTCCCTTCATTGTGATCACGGGCCAGCAGAATGTAGAAGGCTGGCAATACGAAGATCGTGAACAGCGTGCCTATACCAAGGCCAGCGGTGATCGTCAGACCAATAGCAAACCGGCTCTCGGCGCCAGGACCCGCTGCAATGAGCAATGGCACCATGGCAAAGATCAACGCCAATGACGTCATGATGATTGGCCGCAAGCGAATGGCGGCTGCCTCAATAACAGCTTCTACCTTGCTCAAGCCTTTGTCTCTCTGCAACAGGTTAGCAAACTCTACAATCAGTATGCCGTTTTTCGAGACCACCCCGATCAAGGTAATCAAGCCGACCTGCGTGTAGATGTTCATGGTTGCGTAACCAAGGACGATAAACGCCATGGCGCCCGCCACAGACATAGGCACAGAGACCAGAATGATGATTGGATCTCTCCAGCTTTCGAACTGCGCGGCAAGCACCAGATAGATAACCAGCAGCGACAGGAAGAAGGTTACAATCAACGCACTCCCCTGATTTGCCAACTGTCGGCTTTGGCCAGTGTAGTCGTAGGTGAAGCCTTGCGGGAATACTTCATCCGCAGTTGCTTCAATATAGTCCATGGCTGCACCCGCAGAAACGCCCGGCATAACAACACCTTCCAGTGTCAGGGAGTTCTGCTGGTTGAACTGGGTGCGGTCTGAGGGCTCTACACTGTGTTCAAAGCTTACAACGCTGCCCAGCGGCACAAGGTCGCCCTTGCCTGAACGGATGTAGTAATCATTGAGTGCCTGCTCATCCAGCCGGAACTCCTGATCCACCTGAGGAATAACCTGGTAAGACCGGCCTTCCATGCTGAAGCGGTTGATATAGCCACCGCCTAGCATGCTTGAAAGCGACTGCCCTACGTCTTGCATAGAGAGCCCCAGGTCGGCGACCCGGTCGCGATCCACTTTGATGCGCGTAACCGGGCGATCAAAGTTGATGGATTTTTTCAGGAACATGAAGTTACCACTGCCCATTGCCTTGCCTAGCAGCTCATCGGCCACCTGGTCGAGCTGCTCGTAGCTACTACCGGTAGTGACAACAAACTGGAAGGGCAACCCACCACCTGACCCAGGCAGTGCAGGCATTGCGAATGCCGCAGTCTGCAGACCGGTTACATGTTTCAGTTCGGCGTCCAATTGCGGCTGTACTTCAAACTGGGAGATATCCCGCTTGCTCCAGGGCTCCATTTTGAAACCGCCAAACACCGCGTTGGGGGCAGTGATGCCGATGATCATGAAGTCTTCCTGATAGCCTGGCACCGTCGCAATGCGGTTCTGCACTTCGCTGCCGTGCTCGGTCAGATACTTCATAGTCGCTGTTTGGGGGGCGAGGCCCTGATAGAAAAGAATGCCCTGATCTTCCGTTGGGGCCAGCTCGTTCTGGCTCATCATCACCATGAAGTAAATCGAGCCCAGCACCACCAGCGCAAAGAACACGACCACTGACTTGGTTTGCATCAACGAGCCGAGAATGGCTTTGTAGCCGGAGGAAATGCTGTTGAACGTGTTTTCAACCAGAGTTTCGAACTTGCCGGGGTTGCCGTGGGGCTTCAGCACCATGCCAGACAGCATGGGTGAGAGAGTCAGTGCGATGATGCCCGAAATCACAACTGTGCCCGCCAAGGTGAACGCAAACTCGGTAAACAGCGAGCCTACAAGGCCTCCCATAAAACCGATGGGCGCATATACGGCAACGAGCGTGGTGGTCATGGCGATAATGGGTACAGCCATTTCCCGTGCGCCGTGTAGCGCGGCGTCTAATCGTGATTCACCTTCCGCAATGTGCCTGTGTATGTTTTCCACCATGATAATGGCGTCATCTACCACCAGACCGATGGCGAGAACCATGGACAACAAGGTGAGCAGGTTCAACGAGAACCCGAACATCAACATGATAAACGCACCACCGATCAGCGATAGTGGTACCGCGACCGAGGGCACAATGGATGCCCGAATGGAGCCCAGGCACAAGAATACGACCACGAGTACGATGCCCATGGCTTCAATCAGGGTGCGAATAACTTCGTTGATAGAGTCTTCAATAAAATCAGACGCGTCATATGCGAGCCGAACATTCATACCCGCAGGCAGCTGGCTTTCGATATCTGGCAGATCGTCTTTAACCAGTCCGGCTACCGTCAGGGGGTTTGCACCGGGTGCAAGATCAACCGCTACAAACGTGGCCTGCTTGCCTTTGTACAGTGCCAGCTTGTCGTAGGTTTGCGAGCCCAGCTCTACCCGCGCAATATCCTGAAGGCGAATCTGGGTGCCGTTTTTTTCCTTAACAACCAGATTCCGGAACTCGTTCGGGTCAGACACATCGGTGTCACTGGTCATACTGATTTCGGTATAGGTGCCCTTGGTATTACCGACGGCCGCCTGGTAGTTGTTAGCCCGCAGTTTTGCGACGACTTCCGTAGGCGTCATATCCACGGCGGCCAGGCGCTCCGGATCAAGCCAGATCCGCAGTGCAAAGGGGCTACCCAGTATGTTTGCTTTACCAACGCCGGCCAAAGCCTGGATTCTGGGCTGAACAACCCGTGTCAGGTAATCGGTAATCTGAGGAACATCGAGCTCCTCACTGTAGAAGGCGATGTACATCAGTGCCGTTGAGTCACCTGTTGTGGAGGTGATAACCGGATCCTGAGCTTCCGCAGGTAGAACGTTACGCTGACTGGCCACTTTTGCCTGTATTTCTGCCAGTGCGGCGTTAGCGTCGTAGTTCAGGTTCATTTTGGCCTGAATGGTGGAAAGGCCCTGAGAACTGGTAGATGTCAGGTAGTCGATGCCACTGGCTTCAGCAATAGCCTGCTGCAAAGGCGTGGTGATAAAGCCTTTGATCAGGTCTGAGCTGGCACCGGGATAGGCCGTCGTTACCGTAACGGTGGTGCTCTCAAGCTCCGGGTACTGCCGGATTTCCATTTCCATGGCTGCCCGAACGCCGAGCAGTAGAATAAGAAGGCTAACCACCGTCGCCAATACGGGACGATGGACGAAAATGTCAGTGAATCGCATTACTCAGATGCCTCCTGCGGCTGCTTCTGTTCGCCATTTTCGTCATCCTGAATGGTGACCCGCTGGCCGGCACGGAGTCTCAGCAATCCTTTGGAAACCACTTGCTCACCGGCTTCAAGGCCGGAAGTAATAGCGACCTGCGTATCTCTGGTTTCGCCGGTTTCGACAGAACGGCGGCTAACGATCAAATCACCTTCGTCGTTTTCTTCAATAACAAATACGAAGTCGCCATAAGTGTTATAGGAGATCGCAGTGAGCGGTATGGTAACCACGTCTCTATCGTCTGGCTGAAGGGTTTGAATGGTTGCGAACATACCCGGGCGCAACAGTTTTTGTGGGTTGTTCAGAGTGGCGCGTACGCGCACAGTGCGTGTTTCCGGGTTAACGGACGTGTTGATGGCACTGACTTTGCCCTTGAACTCCTGTTGCGGCACAGCGGCAACCGTAGCGGAAACATCGTAACCCCGGGCAACGCTTTGCAGGTTCTTCTCAGAAAGCGTGAAATCCACGTAGATCGGATCAAGCATGTTGATTTCGACGATGGGCGTGCCAGTGGGAACGTATTGGCCCTGGTCTACCATGCGAATACCCAATGTGCCGTCGAAAGGTGCGCGGATGACCTTTTTGCTCAGCTGTGCTTCCGTTTCATTAACGCGGGCTTGGGCTGCGTCAAAGTTTGCCTTGGACTCGTCATACTGGGCCTGGGAAACAGCGCGCTTTGGGAGCAGATCGGAAATACGCTTGAATTCCTGCTCGGCCAACTGTGCTTCGGCTCGACGGGTGCGCACGGAAGCTTCTATGATCGAGGCGTTCAGGCGAATAAGAATATCGCCTTGCTTGACAGTGTCGCCAGACTCAAAATTAATTTTCTCGATGACGCCGGGCACCTCGTTTGCCACTTCGATGCCGTTAACAGCCTTGATGCTGCCTACAGCCTTGATAGAGGGTGTCCATTGCTCAGTGCGAGCCTTGGTAGCGGATATCTCCGCGGGTGGTTGAGGCTGGGAGAGCATTTCACCCATTTGGCCAAATTGATAAAACTTGTAGCCGAAGATGCCACCAAGCACCACACCGAGGAAAATAATTGCAATCAGGAAGCGGGAAGCAGTGCGCATAAGTCTGGTCCTGGAAATCTCTGTTTGGATGCGGGAAGGATTGATTCGCGACAAAACATAGCATGCTACAAAATTCAGGGTGCTGTTGTCACCGGTTTGTAGGTACTTTTGGCGAACATTGTCGTTACACTAGGTGCCAGAACTACGTTCTTTCAGCAGTAAGGGATCATTCATGCATTGGATACTGGGAATTGCGCTGGCGGCGGCCGTCTTTGTAATTCTGAAACAGTGGGGCAGATTGTCGGCGGAAAAGAAGAAAGCTGCAACCTGGAAGCTCGTACTTATTGTTGGCGGTGTGCTTCTGCTGGTAATGGTTTTAACCGGCCGAGTGCACGTGCTGACTGCCGCCATTGCAGCGTTAATCCCGCTGTTGCGGAAGTTGCCCGAGCTCGTTCGTTTCTTTCCGGCGCTGAATCGGCTGTTTACCGGAAAAGATAATACTGGCGATGCTGGATCAAATGAAGGGCACTCCGGAGCTGGGCAAGCACCCTTTAATGGAATGACAGAGCGAGAGGCCTGCGAAATCCTCGGCGTTACAGCAGCGTGTTCGAAAGCAGACGTTGTGTTGGCGCACCGCCGCCTGATACAGAAGCTGCACCCGGATCGTGGCGGGAGTGATTATCTGGCCGCAAAAATTAACGAAGCCAAAAGTGTATTGCTGCGCACCAGGGAGTAAATGTTAGTGGATGACGTCGACCTTGACCTCAAAACTTCGGTTATCCGACCGGCTGCTATTTACGCTGTAGGCAATGCCTGACTGCTTGCTGGTAGATTCCGTTGACGTGCTGCCGAGGGAAATCCACTGGCCAGGTTCTACTCTGCGAATGGTGACGACCGCTTGGGTATCATAACCCTTCAGTTCCGCAGGATCGGCCTCGAAAGACACGATGTTCAGTTCCACCGAACGATCTGAAATCACCTGTGGGCTAACCACAAATCCGCTGTGCGTTTCGACTTGGGTCAAGATAGCGGCGGGGTTTCGGCCACCGCGAACTGCAAAGGGCAGAGTGCGTACCTGGCCCGAGCTGATATGAGCAGATTGACCGTCCATAACCACAAGGCTTCGTTCCCGGGAGCCGCCGGTGGTGGTAACCCTGTGCTCTGCGGTTACGCCAATTTCGTTGCGTGTTGAGGTAACGCCGGCACCGGAGCGCTTGCCGCCAATATCTTCTGTAGACCGCACTGTGATCCGGAGTTGCGCCGGGGCCACGTCGAGTGTGTTCACCAGGGTAGCTATTTCATCCAGCAGCTGTTGGTCTCCGCGAACGACCATTTTTTGCCCTTGGGCGGTAATGGACACAGGTTCGCCCTGATAAAGCTCTCTGATCTGGTGGGCAACATCTGCTGCGGGCCGGTTGTTGAGCTGATACGCCCGGGATTCAGCGAGTGCCGAGCCTGCGCCCGAAAGAAGTGCCAGCGCAGATACAAAGAGGAACAGCACGCTGAGATTCCGCAAATTCAGTGTCATAGTTGGTTCCCATCTTTCTGATAAATCCGGTTTGTTTGTTAAATAATCCGGTTTACGGGTTGCCAAGTTGAAAACCCGGGGTATATATTGATAAGCATGAAGACGACACAAGCGATCTGTCAATTGAATGTTCTGCAAGCTTTCGGCCAAAAACCGTTGGCGGCAGTCGCTGCTGTGTTTTTTTGGTGGTTTGGTTATGGCTATTTTAGCCAGAGCCAGGGCCGCCCATAACATCTTCACCAAACGAACAACGAGGATGGCAGCCCGGCGAAAAACCAGGCTGCCGTCGGAATCAGAAAGCCCCGACTGTAGCCCAGCCGGGGCTTTTTTGATTCTGAAGCAAGGAAACGGGAACACAGACATGAACATGCCTTTAAACGCTGCCGGGGAACGCCAGATGCGCCAGACGCAGAGTGCCGCCGCAACCCACCGGCAGGAAACTGCATTGCCAACGCCGGCTGAGCTGCGCCAGCGCTTACCTGTGGATGAGCGACTTGCCCGGCAGGTGGACAGGCACCGCCAAGCTGTCCGGGACATTCTGCACGGCGTAGATGATCGTACGTTGATTGTGGTGGGGCCTTGCTCGGTTCACGACGAAGTGGCTGCGCTGGAGTATGGCGAAAAGCTTAAAGTTCTCGCCGACGCCGTCAGCGATCGGTTTTTGATTGTTATGCGGGCCTACCTGGAAAAACCAAGAACCACAGTGGGCTGGAAGGGGTTGCTGTACGATCCGGAGCGCACTGGAGCCGGCGACCTTAACGAAGGCTTGCTGCGCTCGCGCCGTCTGCTTCTGAATCTGGCGGAAATGGGATTGCCGCTTGCCACTGAGGCTCTGAGCCCTTTCGCCATGGATTACCTGGGTGATCTGGTGAGCTGGACTGCTATCGGAGCCCGTACCACCGAATCCCAGATTCACCGCGAGATGGTTAGTGGTTTGCCCATGCCTGCCGGGTTCAAAAACGGGACCGACGGCGGAATCAATGTTGCGATTAATGCCATGCAGTCTGGGGCACACCCACACCATCATCTGGGAGTGTCCAGCCATGGCGCACCAGTAATGGTCAGCACCCGGGGTAATCCAGACACACACCTAGTGCTGCGTGGTGGTCGGGGCATCACCAACTTCGACGAAGTGAGCGTTCAGCATGCCACGCAAAGCCTGGCTGATGCGGGTGTGTGTGCCGCAATCATGGTGGACTGCAGCCATGATAATGCCTGCAAACAGTCAGAGCGACAGATCGACGTAGCCCGTGAAGTGATGCGACAGAAGCATGCTGGCAATACCGGAATTCGTGGGCTGATGCTGGAAAGCTTTCTGGAAGCAGGCCGGCAAAACGATGGCGACGACCTGCGTTACGGCTGTTCTATTACTGACCCATGCCTGAGCTGGGATCAGACGGAGGCTCTGCTCCGCTCACTGTAGACAGCAAGAGCTGCCCCGCCAGTAGCAACAGAACACCGCCCATGAGCCGGTCGAGCCAATGGCCGAAGCGGTTAAAGTTTTTGCGTACGGCAGGCAGCGTAAAAAACACCGCAACCAGGGTGAACCAAAGTCCTGTTGCCAGTGCCATGTATGCGCCATAGCCGGCCTGGATGGCCACCGGCGTGCCAGGGCTGATGACAACCGAGAACAACGAAACGAAAAAGAGCGTTGCCTTCGGATTCAGGGCATTGGTCAGAAAGCCCAACCGGAGGGCAGCAAACCCTGTCTGTTGGGAGCTGCTTTTGGTGTCCACGTAGATTCCGCCTGCCTTGGCTCTCAGGCACTGTACGGCGATCCAGGTGAGGTAAAGTGCGCCCGCAATTTTGAGAACGGTAAACAGCAATATCGACTGTTGGATGATCAAGCCAATACCCAACAGTGAATAGCTTACGTGCACCAGAATGCCGGCCCCGATACCGGTTGCGGAAAGCAGAGCGTTTTTGCGGCTTTGGCACAATGCCTGCCGGAGCATCACAGCAAAATCTGGCCCTGGGCTCGCCACAGCGAGCAGGTGGACGAGCGCCACAGTAAGGAATTCTGGCCAGTAACTGTTCATACGGAAATTTCTCTCTGGGTTGGGTATCTGGGCTAGGCTGTATTAGGTATCTGAGTTTGTCAGAACCGTTACCGGCCTGTCAGCATAAATCCAGTCGTCGGTTTTTTCACGTACCGAATAAAATAACCCCGGCTTCTATACTGCTGTAGTGACCATTGAGAAATTCACCCGGTTCCCGGCTTTCGGGAATTAAGATCTGGAGACTGCTTTATGGAAAAGCGAGAAGTTGACGTTGCCATTATCGGTGCAGGTACGGCGGGAATGGTTGCCTACAGTCGTGTTCGAAAGGTCACTGATAGCGTAGTGCTGATTGAAGGCGATCAATACGGCACTACCTGTGCGAGAGTGGGTTGTATGCCAAGCAAGCTCCTCCTTGCCGCTGCAGACAGCGCGTATCAAATGGCGCAGGCAGGTCAGTTCGGAGTGTCGGCAGGCAAAATTTCGGTGGATGGTAAACAGGTCATGGAGCGGGTGCGTTCAGAGCGCGACCGTTTTGTTGCTTCGGTTATCCGCACAGTGGAGGGGTTTCCTGAGGGACATAAGATTAAGGGTCATGCACGCTTCGCTGGGCCCAACCGTCTCATCGTCGATAACAAAATAGAAATTAGCGCACAGCGCATTATCATCGCGACCGGTTCCCGCCCGAATATCCCCGGTTTTCTGAAGGAAGCGAAAGATCGCCTGGTGGTTAACGATGATATTTTTGATTGGCAGGACTTGCCAGAGTCGGTGGTGGTGTTTGGCCCGGGGGTGATCGGGCTGGAGCTGGGTCAGGCACTCAGTCGCCTGAGGGTTCGGGTACGCATGTTCGGAGTAGGCGGTGCAGTAGGCCCGATCCAGGACGACAGTATTCGAGAGTATGCACTCAAACGCTTCAATGAAGAGTTTCCACTGGACCCGAATGGAGACGTTAAGCGGGTCGAGCGTGTGGACGGTGGAGTGGCTGTCACATTTGTTGATGGTGATGCCGGCGAAAAAACCGAAACCTTTGAGTATCTGCTTGCAGCCACGGGCCGTAGACCTAACGTCGATAGCCTCGACATACAAAATGCAGATATAGAACTGGATGATAAAGGTATGCCTTTGTTCGACGCGCACACGCTGCGCTGTGGCCAGAGTCACATCTTTATTGCCGGCGATGCCAATAACAATCTGCCACTGCTGCACGAAGCCGCCGACGAAGGGCGTATTGCCGGCAACAACGCAGCGTCTTATCCGGAGGTAAGGGCCGGTAAGCGAAGCACACCCCTTGCAGTTGTGTTTACTGACCCTCAGATAGCGAGTGTGGGTTTGACGATCGATGAGGTGGATAAACAGTGCGGTGGCTGCTTCGCCGTAGGTGAAGTGTCTTTTGAAAACCAGGGCCGAAGCCGAGTGATTGGTAAAAACAGTGGCCTGCTTCGAGTGTATGCAGAGCATGGCAGCGGGCTGTTTATGGGAGCCGAGATGTTTGGCCCGGCGGCCGAGCACATAGCGCACCTTTTGGCCTGGTCGGCACAACGGCGGTTGACGGTGAGTGAAATGCTGGAAATGCCGTTTTACCACCCGGTGATTGAAGAGGGTGTGAGGACTGCATTGAGAGACCTCAACCGAAATCTCAATATTGGCCCGGCTCCAGAGGGCGACTGCACCGATTGCGGCCCTGGCGTTTAGGTTGTTGCTTTCTAAGATTAATTCCCGCTATGGCCGGTATACGATAACTTAACTTCACGGGCACCGGGAGCCTTGGTTATATTGGTTTCAGGTTCGAATTAACAGCTACGAAGGAGATGTACGATGACTAAGAACTTTATTGGTCTGGATAAAGAGAAAACCGTAAAACTGTCCGACTCTCTGAATGATCTGCTGTCCAACTACCAGATTTTTTACATGAACGTGCGCGGTTATCACTGGAACATCAAAGGCGAGAACTTCTTCGAGTTGCACGTGAAGTTTGAGGAGTTGTACGACGATCTGTTGCTTAAGATTGATGAGATTGCAGAGCGTGTTCTTACGCTGGGGCACCGTCCTTCCCACGCTTATAGCACCTATATTGAGCGGTCCGAAATCCCGGAGCAGAAAGACGTTGCCGATGGCAAAACTGCGATGAATAACATCGTCGACAGCTTTGCCAAGTTGATTGGCAAGCAGCGGGATTTGCTGAATCTTGCGGGCGATGCTCAAGATGAAGGCACAGTGGCACTGATGAGCGATTACATATCCCAGCAGGAAAAAACGGTCTGGATGTATCGCAGTTACCTGGGGCACTAAGCTCAGGAAGCATTTACGAGGCGGCCAATCGGCCGCCTTTTTTATGTCTGAATATTTTATAACCGCCTACAGGGCGTGCATCACGAATTTGCAGCCAGGGCGGGTACCTCCTGATGCAGGAACCACTTTTCAGTCACTACCCTGCGCGTAAACCAGTGAGATCGCATCAAGGTGCCTGCAAGTGGCATTTTGATCCAGTCCGGCACCTGAAAACCCTCTTCTGTAACAGATCCGCGGTGGCCAAAGCGCGCTGCTATTGCGTCGCCATAGGCCTGCAAGGAGGTGACGGAGAAGTCCTGTGCATCCCGGATGACGTCAGCTGCCAGTAATGCGGATTCAATCGCTGGGCGAATCCCTTCGCCACTTTGGGTATAGGCAAGCCCGGCGGCATCGCCAATAAGCAGCAGGCCATCGTTTACCAGCGCTCGTGCGGCATGATCATAGAGCAAATACGCATGACCCTTGAAGCGCCCGGGCAGGTCGGATGGAATCCTGCCTGCTGCTTTCATACTCTCTACAAAATCCTGTAGATGCTCCGTCAGTTTGTGGTTGTCTTCGCGGCCCAGGCCAATGTTCAGGAAATTGCCTTTGCGAAATACCCAAGCGTATCCTTTGAGGTCTTTGCAGAACCAGAGCTCGGGTGTGTCTCCTCGGGCTTTGCAGATTTTGGCCTGCTCCGGGGTCATTTCGAATTCGATTTCCTTGGCGGCCACGACGGTTTCATGGCCTCCCGGGCCATCGCCAATCAGTTTCGCAACCGGGCAGAAGTGCCCGCCGGCACCCACCAGCAATGGGGCGCTGAAAGTGTTGTTGATCAGCCAGCGATCATCCTTTCGAACAATGCTTTTTACGGGTGTGCCAAGCTGTTTAGGCACGTTGGTTCTCGCCAAAAGGTAATCGTCAAACTCACAGCGGCGGATACCATAGCTGATGGTACTGCCATGATCGTTTTCCACTGCAGGCTGCCCCATCATCCCAATTCGGAAGCGGCGTATAGGTTGAAGCGTTCGAGCATTTCCATAGTCAGTCAAATCAATGTCGAGGGCTTCAATAACGGCGGGGGTTACCCAGCCAGCGCAGGTTTTGTCCCGAGGGAAATCCTGCTTATCAACCAGCAGAATACGCTTGCCACTATTTTCCAGAGCTTTGGCCAGAGTCGACCCCGCGGGGCCGGCACCAACTATAATCAGGTCATATGTTTCCATAGCCGGTAACCTCAAACGTTTTCGGGGGCAGCGGGGAAGTGGTACAAGTCCTGTCGGGTTGCTGGCAGTTGGTGGTTGTCGCCGTGGGTGAACACAACCTGGAAAAGCTGCAGCGAACCGGCCCGGAAGGCAGCAATGGATCCGGCCAGATACATTCGCCAGGCTCGGGTAAAGTGCTCGTCGTACATATCAGAGATGCCCGCTTCTGCCGCATTAAAGCGTTCCAGCCAGGCACTTAGGGTGTGGGCATAGTGGAGGCGGAGGTTTTCTACATCGAGCACGGAAAAACTGCTGTGTTCACACAGCGTCATGATTTCACCAATGCTGGGGGGGTAGGCCCCAGGGAAAATACGCTTTTCAATCCAGGCGTTCATCAGCATGGGCGTGTTCCGGCCAATACTGTGAAGCAACGCCATACCGTTGGGGCTGAGTGAGCGTTTTATCAGCTCAGATAACTCGAGGTAGTTCTCCTTGCCTACATGTTCCAGCATGCCCACCGAAACGAACGCATCGTATTGTCCTTGGATGTTTCTGTAGTCGTCTTCGATGTACTCAATCTGGTTTTCCAAACCTTGCTGGCGCGCTTGTTCGCGCGCGTAGGCAATCTGCTCTCTGGAAATGTTGTAGGCGTGAACGGTTACCCCATAGTTCCGAGCCATGTAGCGCGCAAGCCCGCCCCAGCCACAGCCGGCCTCAACCACAGTCATGCCAGGCTTGAGCCTGAGCTTTCTGCATACATGTTCCATCTTTGCCAGCTGTGCCTGCTCTAAACTCAGCTCGGGCCGCTCGTAGTAGGCGCAGGTGTACTGCATTTCAGCCTGATCCAGCCAAAGCCGATAGAAGTCGTTGCCCAGATCATAGTGATGGTGAATATTGTCACGAGCTTCCATCAGGCCGGTTGAGCGGGGAGCGTGGTTTCGCCATAAGGCTTCAAGCCATCGAGGCCATTTTTGCCGGGCTTGATGGATAGACTGGTAGATCGCGACCATGAGTTCCGGCAGATCGCCCTCAACATCCAGGCGCCCGGCGCTGTACAGGTCTCCAAAAGCCAGGTTTGGATTGGTAACCAAGGCATAGAGTGCCTTTGGGTCTGAAAGCGTTATGGTAAACCGGGCCGGTTGCTCCGGCGGTTCAATCACATCGCTGTTCCATAGCTGGAAGCGGACCGGGGGAGACCCAGCCATGCGCAACAGCTTGGCTATCAGCCAGCGCTCGTGGGTGTGGGGTGCGCGCTCTACGTGAGTATCCTGTAAAGGAAGGTTCAGGACATGACGCTGATTGGCGTGTTCATTTAGCCCAGTGGATAGAGCATTGCGTTTGATGCTCTTTGGGACGCTGTTCTGGTTCACGGACTCTTCCTCTTTACCTTAACATTGCTGTTCAGGCCGGCGGCTCGCCGCCAAGGCTAATCCCGAATACTCATCTGAGAATGTTTGATCGTTTGTTCAGTATAGAAAATGTTTTGCGTTTGTCAGGTCGGTGCGGGGAGAAGGATAGCAGCCGGGTCGGGCGACCCGGCTGCAAGAGGGATTAGTAAGACGAGCTCATACCAAACCACTCCGGGAATACCACGATCATCGCCAATACCAGCACCTGCAGCAGGATGAATGGCAATACCCCTTTGTAGATGTCGACGGTTCGCACTTCTGGCGGTGCAACCCCTTTGAGATAGAACAGTGAGAATCCGAAAGGCGGGGTGAGGAAGCTGGTTTGCAGGTTCATGGCAATGAGGATAGCGAACCAGAGCATGTTGATGCCCAAGGCTTCCGCCACCGGTGCCAGAATAGGCACGATGATGAAGGAGATTTCCACAAAGTCGATGAAGAAGCCCAGAATCATAATCACCAGCATGGCGAGGATGATAAAGCCCCACTTCTCGCCCGGAAGCGCCAGCATCCATTCTTCCAGAAGGTAATCGCCGCCAGTGTAACTGAACACCATGGAGAAGGCCGTTGCACCGATCAGGATGGCGAACACCATGGCGGTTACCTTAACTGTATCTTTCGAGGCGTCCCACACCATCTGGAATGAGAACTGGCGATAAATGATGGCCAGAATGATGGCGCCAACGCCACCCAATGCGGAGGATTCTGTGGGTGTTGCGATACCGGTAAAGATTGAGCCAAGCACGATAACAATCAATGCCAGCGGCGGTATGATCGCCAGTAGGGCGTTCATGATTTCCTTTTTACGGGACACGCTGTCGTCTTTGGGCATGGCCGGGGCAGTCTCCGGCTTGAAGCGGGTCATGACCAGGATATAGACAATGTAGAGGCCGATAAGAACGACGCCCGGCCCGACGGCAGCCTTGAACAGATCGCCTACTGGAAGCCCAAGCACATCGCCCAGGATGATCAGAATGATCGATGGGGGAACTATTTGCCCCAAGGTTCCAGCCGCACAAATAGTACCGGTTGCCAGGCGCTTGTCATACTTGTGGGCGAGCATGACAGGCAGAGAGATCAAACCCATGGCAACCACACTGGCCCCCACAACACCGGTGGAGGCTGCAAGCAGAGCGCCCACTAGAATGGTCGATATGGCCAAACCGCCAGGCAGGCCACCAAACAAACGGCCCATGGACGTTAACAACTGCTCTGCCAGGCGTGTGCGCTGCAGAACAACACCCATAAAGATAAACAGGGGCACGGCCATCAACACCGTGTTGTGCATAACGCTCATGATGCGATAGGGCATGAAGGCGAATAACTCCATGCCTTCTGCAAACACGCCAAAGAACAATGCAACGCCGCCAAATGTAAACGCAACAGGGAAGCCCAGCATCAGCATGAACAGGGCGACGAGGAACATAATCATACCGATCATGCGAGGCCACCTCCGCTGTTCTCAACATCGTACTGTTTGTCGCCTGCCATCACGCGCAGGGCAAAAGTGGCCATATTAAGGCCGGCAATAGCGATAAAAAACGCCGAGAGCGGGATCACAGATTTGATGATCCACCGGTGCGGCAATCCCCCCGGATCGCCACTGCCTTCGCCCATGGCGTAGGCGTCCAGCGCAAAATCATAACCGTAAATGCCTATCAGCCATGCGAATGGTACAACGAACAGAAGGGCGCCTATCAGGTTCACCCAGGCTTTGGCCTTGCCACTCCAGCGTGTGTAAAACACGTCAACTCTTACGTGGCCGTCAGTGCGCAGTGCGTAGGGGATACCGAGCAGAAATACCACTGAGTAAAGGTGCCATTCCATTTCTTGCATGCCGATGGATACTTCATTGAACGCGTATCGAGCGACAACATCGTAAAACACGTTGCCCGTCATCAGCAGCATTGCGACGCAGGCAATCCAGCCGCAAAAAATGGACACACGGGCAAGGCCCTCATCCAGCTTTATAATCCACTGCATTCACTATCCTCCGCCTGGGGGTGGCGCTTTTGCTGTTGCCATAAACAATAAAGCCGGGATCACCTTCAGAGCGATCCCGGCTCCTCTTCAGACGCTATCTTACTTCACTGTGCCCATAGTATTCAGGTAGGCGCGTTCAGAAATATCGGTATAAGCGCGGCTCTGTTCCAAATAGTCCTGCTGGGATTTTACAATCCTGGCTGCCTGCTCGTTGCTTTCAGACGCTTCTTTCAGGAGCTTCTTGTTGGCATCGTACATAGCCTGGAAAATGTCCTGCGGGAACTGTTTGATCTGCACGTTCGGGTAGTCTTTCTTGATGTTGGCCCAGGCTTCCGCGTTGGCGTGCTGAGAAAGCACCAGCATGTCGTAGGACGCGGTGCGCATGGCAACACGCAGTATTTCCTTCAGATCAGCCGGCAGCTTTTCCCAAACCTTCTTGTTGATCAGGAACTGCAGCTCGGTGGAGGGCTCGTGCCAGCCGGTGTAGTAGTAATCGGCAATCTGCTGGAAGCCGAGGCGCAAATCCAGAGCTGGGCCTACCCACTCAACCGCATCAATGGTGTTGCGCTCAAGCGCGGTGTACAGCTCGCCCGGTGCGATGTTGGTAGGGTTAACGCCCACTTCGGCAAAAACTTCGCCCGCGAAGCCCGGGATGCGCATTTTCAGACCTTTCAGGTCATCCAGTGATTTGATCTCTTCGCGAAACCAGCCTCCCATTTGAACGCCGGTGTTACCGCCGGGGAAGGAGAGCATGTTGTGAGGTGAATACACTTCCTGCATAAGCTCCATGCCACCGCCATGATAAAACCAGGCGTACTGTTCCATGGCATTCATGCCAAAGGGCATGCTGGTGAAGAACAGGGTCTCGGGAACCTTGCCTTTCCAGTAGTAGGAGGCGGAGTGGCCCATGTCGTACTGGCCAGCTTTCACCATGTCAAACACGCCTAGAGGTGCCTTGTGCTTGTTGGCAGAATCAATGCGGATTTTCAGGCGCCCGTTTGACATGGTCTCTACGGACTTGGCAAAGTTCTTGGTAGTGTCACCAAAAATCGGGAAGTTAGGGCCCCAGGTTTCTGCCATTTTCAAGGTGAAAGTGTCTTGGGCAAATGCTTGTGCTGAGGTGAACGTAGCAGCTACGGCGAGTACGGCTGCCGATAGAACAGAACGAATCTTCATTGCTCTTGTGTCCTTTTGTCATTGTTATGGATCGAGCCGGACCTTCTTTGGGGAGGCCTTTCAACTAGTTTACATTATCAAGTAACTCACCACAGTAAAATGAAAAACAAACCCGGTACGACATAGGTCGTAGGGCGGCTCAAAGGTCGGCCATTCGCCCGATCTGGCTGGAAAGCTGCATGGCTTCGTGTTGCTCAAGGGCGAGAAGGTCTTCAAGCAGTGTTTTCGCGCCTTCGATTTCCGCCTTGCCAATGAGTGTTTTGTACAGTTCCATAACCTCATCATGGAAGGCAAAGACTTCTCGGGCTATGTCATCAAAGCTCATGGTGGTGAGCCGGGGGTCGCAGGCCACGCCAGGGGTAAACGGTGTGTGCTTCTGATAATCATAAAGGCGCGTTTGCAGTACGTTGGGGTCGGCCTGCTTTTCGAATTCTACAACCGCATTTGCCAGCCGGGTTTCATGGCTGGCAACGTAATCCATCAGCGCACTTGCGCGCTCATTGCTATGCTTTTCTGCTGCATCTTGCAGGCACTTTGCCAAGTGATCGTGCAGTTGGCGAGTCCAGTCAATCAGGTCTTCAAAAGTTTTTATTTCCATGGTCGAACTCCGTTAATCGGGTGTTTGCTCAAGCCAGTGATCACAGATTAGCCTATTCGGCTACTTTTGCTGGGGTGCCGATTGTCTGCGCTGTGCTATTGCGGTTGCGCCAGCTTCTGAACCGACGCTGCGCGGGTTTTTCAACGGTGTAATGAATCAGTGAGGCGAGCGCGATTGCTGTGCAGAGTGCGAGAGCTACGCCCAGCCATCCGGGCAGGCCTGCGCTGTAGCTCCAACTAATCACGCCATATCCAATGTTCTGGTGCACCAGGTACAGGCTGTAGGAGAGACCGCCCAGCCACAGCAAAGGCCGGTTGGCCAGCCAGTTCAGTTGCCCGGCAACGGCCAGGGCAAACACCGCGAAGCAACCCAGAACAAACAGACTGTAAGGCATTTTGTAGGCAAGTAGCCCGTGGCAAACCGCCAGTGCCAGCAATACCGAATCTGCCACCACCGGGCGGCCGTAGCGGTATAGGCGGTAAATCAGCATGCCGCCGATAAACAGTGGGGCGTATTTCACAAACATCAGGTCCTTGACCAGGAACTCCACACTTTCAGGTATCTGTTTCCACCAGATCACGCCCACGTAGCTCACCAGCATCCACACCCAGAAGGCCAGGCGCAGCCGTGACCAGTCTCGCAAGGTATAAAACAGCAACGCCATCCAGCTGTAGAACGTCACCTCTATTACAAGGCTCCAGTAAGCGCCGTCCACATGCTCAGCGCCAAAATATTCATGGAGTAAGGTTGCGTTGAGCAAGGCGGTTTCAAAACTGACCGCTCGGCTTTCGGGGCCCAGAAGATGCACAGACGTGAACGTAAGAATAATGCCGGCCCACAGAGCTGGCAGCAGACGCACCGCCCTCGCCAAACCAAACCAGGCAGCGTTGCGGGTGCGCTCCAGGGTCATGAAGATAACGAAGCCGCTGAGAATGAAAAACAGGTGCACGCCGTAACGGCCAAACAGCAGTGTGTCTGTCAGCAGTTGTGGCAACTCGAAGGAATGGCCAAAGAGTTTGTCGTAATAGGGCAGATAATGAAAAAGCACTACCCCCAGAGCAGCGAGGCCGCGCAATGCATCAAGACTGCCCAGCCTTGCCTGAGATGGGTTCATAGCCGGTTCCGTCGGGATTTCGCTTTATAGTAGCTTGCTTTTGCGCCCGACAATACGGATGAGATATACCATTCGCTTGCGGTAGGTATACCATGTGTTAACACACCGAGCTGATAGGGAGAGCGCCATGGGTACAACACTTGGCATTATCGAAGGCTTTTACGGGCCAGTATGGAACTGGCAAGAGCGACAGCAGCTCGTTCGGGCGCTGGCGCCCCATGAATACGGCTTTTATCTGTATGCACCCAAGGCCGACGCTTTTCTGCGCCGCCGCTGGCAAGAGCCTCACCCGCCGGAAATGGTGTCAGAGCTGGCGGAGTTTGGTCGGTTTTGTCGCAAACAAGGCCTGCGGTTTGGTGTTGGCCTGAGCCCCTTTGAAGTCTTCAATAAATTTGATGATGCCGCCCGTAGTGCGCTGGCCACAAAACTCGAACAGCTTGATCGTATCGGGATTGATGAGCTGGCCATACTGTTTGATGACATGCGCGCCGACACTCCGGGGCTTGCTGAAACCCAGGTAGAGATCATGCATTGGATTCGGGAGCGCACTCAGGCTCGGGTTCTCTCAATATGTCCCAGTTACTATTCCGATGATCCGGTGCTGGATCGGGTGTTCGGTGAACGCCCACCAGGCTATCTGGAAACCCTTGGCCGCCTGCTGCATCACGATATTCAGGTTTTCTGGACCGGAGAGGAGGTCTGTTCCCGAGAGATTTCCCCGGGGCACCTCAAACGGGTGAATGAGCAGCTTGGGCGCAAACCTGTACTCTGGGACAACTACCCGGTGAACGACGGCGACCGCATGTCGCAGCACCTTCACCTGCGAGGGTTTACAGGGCGGCCGGCGGCAAACGGCGCTTATATTTCCGGCCATGGCATCAACCCGGCGCTTCAGCCCACGTTAACCAGAATACCTGCCATAACTCTGGCGGAATCCTATCGCCAGGGTTCTGAATACCAGTACGGACATGCGTTTTTCAATGCCGCCAAGGAAGTGCTGGGAAGGGAATTGGCAGTGCAGCTTCACAGTGATTTGCTGGTACTTCAGGATGCAGGGTTAGGGCGAATCAGCGAGGAAAAGCGGCAAAGCTTAATGCGCACGTACGATGCCTACGACCACCCGGCAGCCACTGAAATTCTGCGGTGGCTGGTGGGAGAGTACAAGGTGACGGATGAGATGGTTCAGACTCAGTGAGTTGCGTTTCATGGGTCCGATACTAACTGCCACGCAGACTCCTTGTTTTGCTGGCCACTTCCACATTACCTAAAGTTCAGGTGGTATTATTGCGCCCTGTTTTTTCAAAAGACGCAAAGGAGTGCTCTGAGTTAATCAGTGCTTGCGGTCGTTATGAAGTACCTTGTTGTGTTGTTGTTACTGGTCACCATGTCATTGGCCAGAGCAGAAGTCTCACCGGATGACGTAAAAAAGCTGGTAGAAGCCAGTCGACTTGACCTGAAAGTATTATCTTTCCGCCTGAGCGTTTCTGAGGCCAACAACCGGACTGCCCGGGGAGTGCCCACCGAAAAGCTTGCACGGATTTTCCGCGACTTCGCCGGTAAGCTCGATGTTCAGGCGATTTATAGCTATTCGGTGCAGGAGTTCACCAAAACTCTGGAACAAAAGCATGTGGCGGGCCTAATCGAATGCTTCACCAGTGATTCCATGAAAAAATACCAATTCGCTCAATACCAGCGACTGACCAGGCAGGGCGCACAAGCCTTTCGCGATAAGCTGGTGCCCCTCGATCTGGGTATTACCGAGCCAGACCCCGATCGAATGGAAAAAATGAAACCTCTGCAGAGCCAATATCGCAACCCGGAAATCTGGCTGAAGGCCACGAAGCAGATGTTCTGGCTGATGAATCTGGATATGAAGGAAAAGTATCCGATGATAGCGCGAACCCGGGAAATGATGGACTCATACTATAATGAGGCCGAGTTCGAAGAGATGTCCCGTGAAACGACAAAATATAGCCAATTAGCCAGTTACGTTATACTGGAACACCTGAGCGATGAAGAACTGGCTGAACTCAAGGAATGCCATTCAACACCGGAAATGAGGATGTTCGATGAGAGCACAATCCGGGGGCTCTATAAATACCTTGTAGACGCAGAGGCATCCTGGGTTACTCTGGCTGCGAGGGGCGAACGCTAGCGGCGCCACGCCAGTGGCGTCCGTAACACCACTGGTTATACGGACTTTGCCACCAACATCTCAGTAGCACCTTTTTGAAACCGGTAACTGACAGGCTGCAATGAGACATCCATCCCATCGGCAGATAAAGCGGTCATTACCTGATCCAAATGCTTCGAGACCTCTCCGTCTAAGGATACAACAGGAAAGACACGGACTTCGGTCGCCACTCTGCATACCGCCCTTGCTGACAACCCGCCTCAAAGTCGGCCAGGAACTTCGACATGGCATTCATGCGAACCCCGCCAAGATGCTCGACGCTACTCAGTGACTCCCAAATATACTTGTCTGCGTCCTGCCGCACTTTAGTCATGATTTCCGGGTACACTTCATCAATCCGGCGACGTATTTCGCCGACCTGAAACTGGTAAACCGGATCGCAGGAAGCAACTTGGCTTCCACGCTCTGTTGCGTCTACATTGAAGCTTGCAGGGCCATCACCGCAACCTAGAATTTTCTTGTTCAGGTCATCATCCGATAGCTCAAACATCGCTTGATATTCTTCAAAAGACCGGCCCCACGGGACTACATTGGTTAACTTCAAATCTGACTCTCCTTAGTCTGTATAACGCCATCAGCGTGCGCGGCTGCGGAATGGGGGCGAAGCCGCAATGTAGTAGATGTCGCCGTGACAATGATTGTTATATTCCTACCTCAGATACATCTATGGTTTCGGGCTCACCGTGAGCTTGGCTAACCCACTCCCTCATTTGTTCATGGTCGAGGACGAACTGCATATATTCTGTCGATACCGCCGAGACTTTGATTCCGTAGGTTTTAAATCGCGACGCAACTGGAGCGAACATGCAATCTGCAATAGAGAACTCACCGAACAACCACGGACCGGCAGCCGAATAGGTTTCTCGGTACTGTGACCAGATTCGGTCGATCCGAGCTATCTCTCGCTCAAAGGTTGTATTAAGAGGGACTTTGCGCCCGATTGCGCGACAATTCATTGGCAATTGGATTCGAATTTCTGTGAACCCCGAGTGCATTTCTGCACAGCAAGATCTTGCTTCTGCTCGTGCACGAACGGAACTTGGCCATCCGCGGCCGTCTAGATACTGCTCTGAAATATACTCGCAAATTGCCAGTGAATCCCAGATGACCAGGTCATTGTCTTTGAGTACCGGGACTTTCCCAGCAACGGTATGCTGCGCAAGCGCAGTGGATGTACCGGCTTGATTCAGCGGAATCCGCACTTCCTTAAAAGGTACCTCGTGGACCGACAAAAGCAGCCAAGGCCTTAACGACCATGACGAGTAATTTTTATTCCCGATTACGAGTTCCAAAGTTCACTCCTTGAAAATTGATCCTACCCACTAAAAGTAGACACTCGGTTATGCGCACTGGACTTCCATCTGGCTGAGATAGCCCAAGGCGCAATGTAATGGGCGTCGCCGTGCATGCACTGGTTAACGGTGTTCGCTTATGTCAAAGGTTGGAGGCTTGCACCACACCAAAAACAATTTTTCCGAGTTTTCTTTACTTGACGCCCGCAGTCCGGGCAATCCGCTCCCATAACCGGATCATATTTTCCATCTTTTTTGCCATCGCGAAGATCTATTTGAGTCATCTTCTCTTTGAGCTGGGTTTCGGAGAAGCCTGTGGCACGCTCCAACTCTTCAAATAGCGCGTGGCAAAGTAAAGACAGACGATCTACTTTTTCTTCCAGCTCATCAATCGAGCGGAGGGCAGTTTTTGCATCTATCTGAGCGTCACCACTTTTTCTGCGATTTTGCGCAATTTCGAGGTGTTGAAATGCATCCCAAAAACGTGACATATTCGATCTCCTTATCTGTTAACGCCTTGCTCACTGGTGGAGAAAATTGGCCCGTACTTTTGCTCTGCAAAAATCGGGACAGTTTGCGGAATCCGTGTGCAGCAACTTGTTAACTTTGTTGCTTCTTACTTTTAAATATTTTGGCTAATAAATCAGCCCATTTTGATACTGAAGATTCAAGCCCACTATTCATGCTATCCATGATGGTTTTATTAAATTTCAGTGTCGTAGCATCATTTAGAAATTTTTCATATTTTTTCAAATTGTTCGTTTCAATATTTCTATATGAATATAAAAAAGAAATAGTAACCATTTGCTTTATTGCTGCACGTGTTTGCTCGCTTGCAGCGTCCATTTGAGCTTTAAATGGTTCTATATTTAATGGTGCGTCTGGCTGCATTGCAGTCATGATTGCTGAGTAAACTGCAATGCCAGTATGTTCTTGTATACCCATTGTCATATCAGTTGCACCCATTAATACATCAAGTCTGTTGGCAAATTCGACTCGCTCTGAATTTTCCAATAGAGATTGTGCCGATTGCATCATCTTTTGGTATGATTCAGGGGTAGATGCACTTTCTTCAGCGCGTGTAATCTCTCTCCCTAAATCAGACTCATACCAAGCCAATAGTTTCTTTGCCTCTTTTTCATTAATCGATTTTCTTAAAGAGATCCTGATTCCCTCAATGATTTCTGAGGGCACAATCGATTCATCTGCACTGTTTACCATTGAACGATATTGAGCATCAGGGATTGGAGTGCCTTGTTGTTTAGCTTGCTCCATGCCTGCATTGATCAAGCCTGGAAATTGATCGATTTGCATTGTTAATCCTGACAAGTCCAACAATTTATTTATTGATTCATCGGAAACATCAGCATAGCTTAAAGACGACGAAAATAAGAATATTGCTACTAGCAATAGTTTGTATTGATGTTTGATCATGGTTAATCCATTTAGTGTGATTAAAAGT
>NZ_CANLBK010000005.1 GCF_947488835.1 uncultured Marinobacter sp.
TTAAAGAGCGTTTGAGCCGTTGCTCAATCAAGGTGGCGTATTCTACATCGTCTCGCCGCCTTGTCAACCGTTTAATTAAAGAATCTTCAAACTCGTTTTCTTTAATACTTTCAAACAGTTGCCCTTCTCAATCCACCCCGTCTCAGCGGTGTGTCCCTCGAAGGAGATGCGCATTCTACAGACACACGCAGATCTGTCAACGGCCATTTTGAAATAATCTCAAAATAGCCGAAAATCGATCAAGCCGTGATCAAAATGCGGGCAATCTTCTTCTTTCCCGCCTGGATCACACAACTGTCACCCTCTACAAAGGCTCGATCGCCCTCAAATTTCTGGCCATCAACAAAAACAGCACCGCGCCCCAGTACATCTCGAGCAGCAGCTCCATTCTTTACAAGCCCAGACAAACGCAAAACGGATGGCATGGGGATTTCGGCCTGCCCCTCCAATGAAACCTCTACTAAAGGTACGTTTTCAGGGATATCCCCCAGCGCAACACGATTACCTGCAGACTTATGGGCTGTACTTGCAGCTTCTTCGTTGTGGAAGCGGGTAATAATCTCTTCCGCCAACAGTTTCTTATAGTCCTGGGGATTAGCCCCCGCCTCTACAGCGCTCTGAAACTCCACCACTTCCGCAAGGGGTCGAAAACTCAAAAGCTCAAAGTAACGCCATAGCAACTCATCAGGTACGGATAGCAGCTTGGTGTACATCTCACCTGGCGCGTCGTTTACACCTATATAGTTGCCCAAAGACTTGGACATCTTCTGAACACCATCCAAACCCTCCAGTATGGGCATAGTCAGGACAGCTTGCGGAGCCTGACCGTAGTGTTTTTGCAAGATACGCCCCATCAGAAGATTAAACTTCTGATCCGTACCACCGCACTCAACATCCGCTTCCAGCGCAACCGAGTCGTAACCCTGTATTAGCGGGTAGAGAAACTCGTGTATGGCAATCGGCTGTTCAGAGCGATAGCGCTTTGTGAAGTCGTCACGCTCCAACATTCGAGCAACAGTATACTGACCCGCTAACTGGATCATGTCGGTTGCAGCCAGCTTGCTCATCCACTCAGAGTTGAAGACCACCCGGGTTTTGTTCGGATCCAGAATCTTGAACACCTGCTCTTTATAGGTAATCGCGTTTTGCGCGACCTGCTCATCGGTTAACGGAGGCCGGGTAGCACTTTTACCCGAGGGGTCACCGATCTTTCCGGTGAAGTCTCCTATAAGGAAAATCACCTCATGCCCGAGATCCTGAAACTGGCGCAGTTTATTAATCAGCACGGTATGACCGAGATGGAGATCGGGGGCCGTAGGGTCGAAACCTGCCTTAATACGCAAAGGGCGACCTTCTTTTAACTTCGCAACCAGATCATCTTCCGGTATTAGTTCGTCTACGCCTCGCTTGATAATCGCCAGCGCTTCATCAATAGATGCCATGAATCTTTTATCCCCAATCGGTTTCACAAAAAATATCAGTTACAGACTTCAACAAAAGAACTCTGTGAGTTACCTGGCGCCCTGCTAAAGTGTAAGCGCTCAGTTTTTAAACAATATCGGGCATTTCGGGCGGCCGCATTATATCAATGGCACCGCAAGAAATCCGGCCCGCAGCGCAACAACCGTAATGTTCTACGCTGTTCCACGCGCTTTTTATACGGTAATCTGTTGGCCTACACTTGAACAACAGCTTTAACTAGATGGCACAAGCTGCCGGAATACGGATTGAAACGGATGCGACACTTGCTGAAAATGTTTCCAAAAACCCATATTACCATCGCCGCTGCTGCAACCGTTGTAGTATCTGCCGCAATTTTGATGAGCCCCAGCGCCGACGTTGAGGCCAAACGGATGTCATACACCCTCGATTTGGAGCAGGGTAAGGCGTCAGCAATTATCGCCCAAAAGCCGCAACAGAAGCGCTCCACCGCTGCCGAGCCCGTTGCTGCAGATCAGCCTGCCGTTATTACTCCGGAGCCTCCAGAGTCTGCAACCGCAGAAGTTACACCCCGCCATACCTGGCAAACATTCGATATTAGATCAGGCGACACACTATCTTCCCTTTTTAAGAAAGCGGGATTCAATGACGGCACCATGCTCTCCGTAATTCATGGCGAAGGTGAAGCAGATAAGCTGCAACGCCTTTACGCTGGCGAAACGATCCGCTTCGCCATTGACAGCGACGGCGAGCTTGCAGCAGTTGAACTCCAGCGCAGCCGTTTAGAAACACTGAAGATTGACATACACGAAGGGACGTTTACAGGCAAAACGGAAGTCCGTGAGCCTGAGCCCAAGCCTGCATTTGCTTCGGGCACCATCGATGGCTCACTATACTTCGCCGCGCGCGAAGCAGGGCTAAACGATCGCCTAACCATGGAGCTTTCTGGCATATTTGGCTGGGATATCGACTTTGTTTACGACGTTCGCAAGGGCGACCAGTTTGAAGTTGTCTATGAAGAGCTCTATCTCGATGGTGAGAAGTTCAGCACCGGCCGCATTCTGTCTGCTCGCTTCGTAAACCGTGGCGAAGAAAACGTTGCCCTCCTTTATACAGACAGCAATGGCGATAGCGACTACTACACACCCGACGGTAAAAGCATGCGCAAGGCTTTCTTGCGCACACCTATCGACGCGCGAATTTCCTCGTCATTTAACCTACAGCGCCGCCACCCTGTACTGGATGTAGTGCGCCCTCATGAAGGAACAGATTACGCCGCACCTCCAGGATCACCAATCAAAGCTGCGGGTAATGGTAGAGTTCAGTTTTCCGGCTGGAAAGGCGGCTATGGCCGTACAATTGTTTTAAAGCACGGTGACAACATCACCACGCTGTATGCACACATGAGCCGATTAGCTAAAGGCATGAAAAACGGCGCCCGTGTCAAGCAAGGCCAAACTATAGGCTACGTTGGCTCCTCCGGCATGGTAACCGGGCCACACTTGCACTATGAATTCCGCGTAAACGGCTCGCCGCGCAACTCCAGAACCGTAAAATTGCCTGATGCACAGCCAATTCCGGCGACTGAAATGGCACGATTCAAAAAGCATACGCAACAGCAAGTTGCACAGTTTGAAGCCTTCCGGACAAACTACCAGCACCTGGCTTTGGCCTCGGACAACTGAGTTATTATGGACACCTGGATCGGGCTCATGTCCGGCACCAGCATGGATGGCATAGATGCCGTGCTGGTGTCCTTCCAGGGCAAATCTGTCCGCACTCACGCCACGCACTCCTCTCCTTATCCTGAAGACCTGCGCAAGCGCCTGGTACTGGCTAGCCAGAATCAAGCTACACCAGACGAAGTGGGCGAACTCGATACACTGGTCGGCACACTTTTCGCAAACACCGCGGAAGCCCTGATCTGCAAGTCCGGGGTAGACAGATCGTCAATTCGTGCAATTGGAAGCCACGGACAAACCCTGAGGCACCAACCTTCCGGGCCCGGCCGTTTCTCACTCCAGATCGGCAACCCGTCAATCATTGCGGAGAAAACCTGCGTTACGACAGTGGGAGATTTCCGCAGCCGTGACATGGCCGCTGGCGGGCAAGGCGCTCCTCTGGTTCCAGCCTTTCATCAGCATTTTTTCGGTTCGGAAACAGAAGACAGATGCATCCTCAATCTCGGCGGCATCGCCAACATAACCTGGATTCCATCAGCTCGACACAGCCCGGTAACAGGCTTCGACACGGGGCCTGCAAATGCTCTGATGGATGCATGGTGCCAAGATCAAACCGGACGCCTTTACGATGAAGACGGCCACTGGGCTATGGAAGGCATAGTTGACCAAGCACTGCTGAGTGACATGCTCACGGATGCTTACTTTGAGCGACCGCCCCCCAAGAGCACCGGCAAAGAAAAGTTTAATCTTGAATGGGTTAAAACGCTGGTGAAGCGGCACGAAGATGTTCAGCCAGAAGACGTTCAGCGCACACTACTGCAACTGACCGTGATCACAGCGATCCGACAAATGCCTCAGTCACCGGCTATGATCGTTTACGCTTGTGGCGGGGGTACTCGGAATAGATTGCTTATGAAGGAAATTTCTCAGGGACTTAGCCCTATTCGCGTGCACAGCACCGCTGAACTCGGCCTTGATCCGCAGTGGGTAGAGCCTACCGCTTTTGCATGGCTGGCACAGCAAACGATGGAGCACAAACCAGGGAACTTGCCAGAGGTAACCGGAGCTAAAGGTCCGCGAATTCTTGGGGCAATTTACCCGGCATAACGCAAGCAATCGCTGCCGGGCATTAACACTCACACAACCTCAAATTGTAAACGAGCTACCACAACCACAGGTAGAGCTGGCGTTAGGGTTCTGTACCACAAACTGAGAGCCCTGCAAGCCTTCCTGGTAATCTACGGTGGCGCCCACAAGGTACTGGTAACTCATAGGGTCTACCAGCAGTACAGCTCCATCCCGCTCAATTACGGTATCTTCCTCATCCTGAGTTTCATCAAACGAGAACCCGTACTGAAACCCCGAACATCCACCGCCGGTAACAAACACGCGCAGCCTGAGGTCGGAGTTGCCTTCCTCATCAACCAGTTCTCGTACTTTGTTGACCGCACTATCGCTGAAAAACAGCGGTGCGGCCATTTGCTGCTGGACTACACTCAAGCTTGCCTCCGGATTACCTGATACAACTGCATTGATTATGGTATTCCTGAGTAAAACAATCAACTATTCGGACTTACCACCATCTTCATCGGAAGACTCGTCAGCGCTTTCGACAGAATGATTGCGATCAACCTCCGGCCGCGACACCTTATCCTGAGTCAGCAGCCCAGACGGCTCACGCTGGTGAACGAGATTGCCGTTTACCGATGCCCCCATCGCCATCTGGATGAGATTGTAGTAAACGCTGCCGTTAATAGCGGCCTTTTCAGCAAGTTCCAGATGCGCAGACGCATACACGTCACCGTGAACTGTGCCGTTAATGACTACATGCGGGGCGGATATGTCGCCGGTCACCTCACCTACTTCTGAAACTCTCAGTACCGCATCACTTCCCTCTTCAGCCAGCACTTTGCCCCTGATATGCCCATCAACATGCAAGCCGCCAGAAAAACGCACATCCCCTTCTATGGTGGTACGCGAAGAAATCAGTGTGTCAAAGTTGCCCGTGGCCCGACGGGGCTTTACCTTTTTCTTGCCAAACATTTCTAGTTCTCCGTTAAATCGCCCCAACCGAATGTTCGCTCGGCCTGCGAGGATTTTCGTCCTTCAGCCTGAGCAACCACTTGCACTTCAAGTGGCTCAAAACCGTCTGGCAATGTAAGTTTACCTTCCACATCCTGGAAATACCGAAAACGGAATTTCACGCCAAGATCTACTATTTCCTCTGACAGGTCTCGCAACGCAATAACTTCTTTCTCCTCACCTCGCATGCCAATTATATTGACGGCCACAACGCCTGAAATATAGCTCTTGTTGTTACCAACCTGCGTCAGTACGAGTTTGAAATTATAAACTCCCGGATGACGATCGTTGGCCAGTGAAAACCGATCGACCTGCAACCCCTTGCTGGTTTCTGAGGGCGCCATGATATTTTTATAGAACGTGAGATCCGATTTAAGCGAGCCTACCCGGGTTTCCAATTCCACAATAATGTTCCGGGCCTGATTCAGCGCCTGCTCATCGATGAGTTTGCCACGCTCGAGATTAACCAAACGCTGACGAGCATCGCGATAGTTGGTTTCCAGCGTTGCAAGCTTGTCCTCCAGTCGCTCGTTGGAGGCCTCGACCCCTGTGGACCGAAAGCCTCCCTGAGCCAACCCGGCTGCATACCCGCCAGCGCCAGCAATCACTGTCAATACGATCATGATCAGCACCCGCTTCAGCCGGTATCCCGGCCGATGGCGGATAACAACATATTCCTCAGAGGGTTTTCGTTGTTCGCTCACTGGCGTTCCTCACGGCAGTAGCGCAGGTGCTTCAAGGCCCAGCGTTTCTTTGAGCCCAAACATGATGTTCATGTTCTGGACAGCTTGGCCGGCCGCGCCCTTCACCAGGTTATCAATCACAGACGAGATGATCACAATGTTGCTCTGTTCCTGGCGATGCAGTGCCATACGACACAAGTTTGCGCCCCGCACACTGCGGGTCTCCGGATGACTACCGAACGGCATCACGTCTACAAACGGCTCGTCACGATAACGCTCCTCGAACAGTGCCTGTAAACGGTCAAAATCAGCCGGGTTCTTCAGTTCTGCATAGAGCGTTGCTTCTATGCCGCGAATCATCGGAACAAGATGGGGCACAAATGTCACACCGGTTTCAGCGCCCGCCGCAGCAGACAAGCCCTGTCGAATCTCCGGCAAGTGACGATGACCTGACGCCCCATAGGCTTTGAAACTTTCGCTAACTTCACCATGCAACATGGCGATTTTGCCCTGCCGGCCACCGCCGCTGGCACCGGATTTGGCATCTGCAATCAACCGTGACGGGTCAACCAACCCATTCTCTAGCAGTGGGAGGAAGCCCAGCTGAACCGCTGTCGGGTAGCACCCGGGGTTGGCAACCAGTTGTGCTTTGGCAATTTCAGCGCGCGCGACTTCTGGCAACCCGTAAACAGCCTTTTCAACCCACTCCGGTGATTCATGGGGCAAGCCATACCACTGGGACCAGACCTTCAGATCCTTGAGTCGGAAGTCTGCCGACAGGTCAACAACCCGTACGCCCGCCGCCATCAATTCCGGAATCAGATCCATGGCAACGCCGTGTGGTGTTGCGAAAAACACCAGATCACAGGCGGCGAGAACACTGGAGTCCGGCTCTGAATAAGCCAGATCAAAGTGCCCACGGAGATTTGGGTACATATCGGATACCGGCACTCCGGCCTCAGATCTTGAGGTTATGCAGCTTACCGTTACTTCCGGATGAACAGCGAGAATTCTGAGGAGTTCGACGCCGGTGTAGCCGGTGCCGCCCACAATGCCTACTTTTATCAACTTGCTCTCCAGCGACGTTGGATAAGGATTTAGAGGAGTCTGTTCCTGTAGCTTAACGCCTTAGTCTATCATGATAAACCAACGACTCATTGCAGCCTGCAGGGTGACAGTTACAATGATGTCAGAAACCCTCTGGAAGGCCACTCTCTTGTACCGGAACACCGGCACCCATGAATAAAGTCTGGCATCGGATTAGCGAAAGAATAACCTCTGTTTTCACACGCAGTATGTCCGGTGTGGATTCTTTGCCACAACTGGCTATTCTCGGCCTGCTATCCGGGCTGGTTACTGGCGCCGTGATTCTGGTCTTCCGCTTGGCCATCGAGTGGCCACTGGAGTATTTCCTGCCGGGAGAAGGCTCCGAAGCCTTTGAAAGCCTCGATCTAATCACCCGCGGCGTACTGCCACTTGCAGGTGCGCTCGGCATTGGCCTGTTTTTGCATCGCCTTGCCACTCACGACCGAAAGGTCGGTGTCGTCCATGTGATGGAACGCCTGAATTACCACCAGGGTTACATCACCGCACGGAGCGCCATTATTCAGTTCATTGTGGGCGTGGGCACAGTAATCACCGGCCAATCCGCTGGCCGTGAAGGCCCCGCGGTTCATTTGGGCGCTGCATTCTCAAGCCTGATGGGGCAATGGATGCGGCTACCCAACAACAGCATACGCACCTTGGTAGCATGCGGCTGCGCTGCTGCCATATCTGCTTCGTTCAACACTCCAATTGCCGGAGTGATTTTTGCCATGGAAGTGGTGATGATGGAGTACACCATTGCCGGGTTTACGCCCATTATTCTTGCAGCAGTTAGCGCAGCGGTAGTCACCCAGCTTGTGTATGGTTCTGAGCCGGCCTTCAACGTACCTGCGCTGACCATGAACTCGTTTCTGGAGATACCCTGGATTCTGGTTATCGCTATTATTATCGGCGTTTCCGCCGCGCTGTTCATTCATCTGGTCGACGCCATGGGGCGATTCAATCAGCGCCCCATCTTATTGCGAGTGATCATCGCCGGGATGCTCATGGCCGTTACCGCTGTGGCGGTTCCCCAAACCATGGGCATTGGATACGACACAGTAAACGAAACCATGAACGGCGAACTCGGCCTCTGGCTACTTCTCAGCGTAGGTGC
Organism: uncultured Marinobacter sp.; assembly: GCF_947488835.1. Taxonomy (GTDB): domain Bacteria; phylum Pseudomonadota; class Gammaproteobacteria; order Pseudomonadales; family Oleiphilaceae; genus Marinobacter. The sequence continues at coordinate 8,088 of NZ_CANLBK010000005.1, forward strand.
TGCGAAACTGGTTATCACCGCGTTGACCGTCGGGCTGGGTATGCCCAGCAGCATTATAGGCCCAACGCTTGTTATGGGCGCTGCGCTTGGCGGGGCATTGGGGCTCATCGGTGGAGACATACTCCCTGGCCACGCTTCATCGGTCGGCTTTTATGCCATGCTCGGAATGGGCGCAATGATGGGTGCAGTTTTACAGGCACCCCTGGCCGCACTCATGGCACTGATGGAGCTAACCCGAAACCCCAACATCATTCTCCCTGGCATGCTGGTTATTACCACAGCCACGCTTATCACAAGTGAGGCATTCGGGAAAAAATCCCTCTTCCTGACCGTGCTTAAAAGCCAGGGCTTGAGCTATCAAAACTCACCGGTGATCCAGGCTTTGCGCCGGGTATCTGTGGCGGCAATCATGGACAAGAGCATACTGCGCATAAACCGGAACCTGACTGCCGAAGAGGCCCGGAAGGCGCTGCAAGCGGAACCTAAATGGCTGATCGTTGATGGCAAGAACGGTCCCACAGCCTTGTTGCCAGCAGTTGACCTCGCCCGCTATCTGGAAGATTCAGCTGAGGCGGCATCAAACGAGACGAACGAGCCTGTCGAATCCATTGACTTGATGGACATCCCCGCACATCGGCGCGATATTGCGCCGGTTCAATATCAGGCCACCCTCGAAGAGGCAATGCACGAGTTTGAGAACACCAGCGCAGAGGCGCTGTATGTGCAACGTCATGTAGCACCAATGATTCAAAGGGTTTACGGCGTTGTGCTTAAATCTGATATCGAAAGTTATTACCAATATCGACGGAGTTGATCAATGCTGTGGGTTAAAGCCTTTCATATAATTTCTCTGGTGTGCTGGTTTGCTGGCCTGTTCTACCTTCCAAGGTTGTTTGTCTACCACGCTGCCTGTGAGGATGAGCCGGGGCGCGAGCGCTTCAAAATCATGGAGCGCAAACTCTATCGGGGGATAACCACACCCTCGATGATTGCCACCGTGATCTTTGGCACCTGGTTGCTTACTTATAATGTGGCGGGTTACTTCAGCCAGGGCTGGCTGCATGTGAAGCTGCTGCTCGTGGCATTGTTGATCGTTTACCACTTTTATTGCGGGCACTTGGTCAAGGTGTTCCGCGACGACCTCAACACTCGCAACCATGTATTTTATCGCTGGTTCAATGAGTTGCCGGTGCTTATCTTGCTGGCTGTTGTTATTCTCGCTGTTGTTAAGCCGTTCTAGGGAGTTTTAGCAATCAAATACCACACTCGCCCCCAAGTACTTGTTCTTTCTGGCCTCGACCCTTCCGGCGGCGCCGGCATCCAGGCAGACATCCAGGCCATTACATCACTGGGATGTCACCCGCTGCCCGTGCTCACCTGCCTGACGGTTCAGGATACCCGGAATGTATACGGTGCTGAAGCCGTCAACCCGGAACTGATCCGCGAGCAGCTCAAATGCATCGCCGAGGATGTTCCCATAAACGCAGTAAAAACCGGAGCATTGGGCAACTCTGCGGTTGTGGATGTTTTGGTTGAATTTCTGGAGAAGCATCCGGGTATCCCGGTGATAACCGACCCGGTAATCAAGGCAGCCGGCGGTGGCGATCTGGCGGATGATGAACTGCTTGCCTCCATGAAAGCACGCCTATTCCCCCTGGCGGAGATGATCACGCCCAATGGAATAGAATTGGCATTACTGGGAGAGTGCGATGACCCTGCGGAGGCTGCACGCAAACTACTCAGCAAAGGGTGTGCTTCGGTGCTCGCAACCGGCGGGCATGGCACTGGCATTCACATCACCAATACACTTTACAACCACTCACCCACACCCACATCGTGGGACGTTGAGCGCATTGGCGGAGAATACCATGGCACAGGCTGCACACTGGCAGCCGCAATTGCTGCCGGGCGAGCGCTAGGTCTGTCACCCCGGGCCGCAATTTCCCAGGCTCAGAACTACGTGCACCGCACTATCTTGCACGCTCTTGAGGTAGGAAGAGGCCAACCGGTTCCGGATCGAGGCATTCTGTGGGAGCGATGAAGCGGCGTGTACCCATCGGGCTTTATGCCATTACCGACAGCCAACTAACTCCTTCAGAAACCATGGCTGCCTCCGTAGAAGCCGCCATTCTCGGTGGCGCTGTGATGGTGCAGTATCGGGAAAAGTCTGCGCCCATGGCGGAACGCCTGGCACAAGCAAGAAGTCTGCAATCCGTATGCGCCACTACAGACATCCCACTGCTGATTAACGATGATATCGAGCTGGCAAAGCGCATAGGCGCTGCGGGCGTTCACCTTGGCCAAACAGATGGCTCGGCTGCAGAGGCCCGCCGCCTGCTTGGCGATGGCGCAATTATTGGCATTACATGCCATGCCGACCTTGAACTGGCTGAGGCGGCCACTAATGGCGGCGCTGATTACCTGGCATTTGGTCGGTTTTTTAATTCATCAACCAAACCGGATGCCCCGCCCGCCCCAACCGCCATATTGGCCGAAGCAAAACGTTTTAAGCGGCCATTGACGGCCATTGGTGGCATCACTACAGAAAACGGCGAGCTCCTTATACGGGCGGGCGCCGATCTGCTGGCGGTTGTTGGCGGACTTTTCGGAGGCAGCCCCGAAGCCACAATGCAGAAAGCACAAATATTCCAGAGGCTGTTTGCCAGCCACCACCCACTATTTTTAACTCCCAAATAACAGGAGCTCCCACAAATGACACACTCCGAAACCCTGTTCGAACAGGCACAGAAATACATTCCCGGCGGCGTCAACTCCCCGGTTCGCGCATTCCGTGGCGTGGGCGGCACCCCGATCTTTTTCAAACACGCTGAGGGCGCCTACCTTTTTGATGAGGACGGTAAGCGTTATATCGACTACATCGGATCCTGGGGCCCAATGATCCTTGGCCACTCGGACAAGCGCATCAAAGATGCCCTACACGCACAGGTAGACCTTGGGGTTGGCTATGGCGCGCCCACGTCTATCGAAACCGATATGGCTCGGAAAGTGTGCGAACTGGTGCCCTCTATTGATCTGGTGCGCATGGTGAACTCTGGCACCGAGGCCACTATGAGCGCCATTCGACTGGCCCGCGGATTCACCGGCCGCGACAAAATCATCAAGTTTGAAGGCTGCTACCATGGGCACGTTGACTCGCTGCTGGTTAAAGCTGGCTCCGGCGCACTAACTCTGGGCGTTCCCAACTCGCCCGGCATTCCCAGTTGCCTGGCTGAACTCACGCTGACTCTCGACTTCAACGATATTGAAGGTGTTCGCAAGACCTTTAAAGAAATGGGCGATGAGATTGCAGCCATTATCGTGGAGCCGGTTGCCGGCAACATGAACTGCATACCTCCAATTCCGGGCTTTCTGGAGTGCCTGCGTGAAGTCTGCGATGAGCACGGCACCGTGCTGATATTTGACGAAGTGATGTCCGGGTTCCGCGTATCACTTGGCGGCGCACAGGGTCTGTATGGGGTAACCCCGGACCTGACAGCGCTAGGCAAAGTAATCGGCGGAGGTCTGCCTGTTGGCGCCTTTGGCGGAAAGCGTGAAATCATGGAGTATATTGCGCCTCTGGGCCCGGTGTACCAGGCCGGCACGCTGAGCGGCAACCCACTGGCCATGAGCGCCGGCTTGGCAACCCTGAACGCCATCTCTGAACCAGGTTTTCACGATCGTCTGACCGAGAAAACGGTTGCACTGCGGGATGGCCTGAAGGCTGCAGCAGATGCGGCAGGCATCCCTTTCGCAGTTCAGGGCGCAGGCGCTATGTTTGGCTTCTTCTTCACTGAAGAACCCAGCGTTACCAGCTTCAATCAAGTAATGGCCTGCGACGTGGAACGCTTCAAGAAATTTTTCCAAAGCATGCTTAAAGAAGGAATCTATCTTGCACCTTCTGCATTTGAGGCTGGCTTCACCAGTGCCGCTCTGTCGGATCAGGATATCGCCGATACGATTGCTGCAGCCAAGAAGGTTTTTGCAACGCTTTAACTGCCTAAACCTGTCGATTCAGATCAGGTAATTTGCTTTCGCACCGACACTCGGCAGGACGTCAAAACGATGTCCTGCCGTGACAATCTGTGACCCTCATCACGCTATAACCCCCTCCCTGGAAGTTTTGCCCCTTTAGCCGTTGACTATAAAACCGCATTGATCAAATTATGGCCAAGTATCCGTAGCGATGCTCTGACGGCAAACATCTAACAACAACATGGAAGTCAGCAAGCAGAGGTTCTGCGCCATGCGTTATGGCACAGGCACGAAGTATCTGAAACAACCCGTTAGGTTGAGCCGCAGTTTGAATAACAAACACAACCTCAAACTGTAGGAAAAACCATGAAACTCTGGATCAAAACACTCGCTCTGGTTGTGACCATAGCCTGGTCAGCCCCCTCCGCCGCCTGGTGGTGGAACTCTAAGCCCGCCAATTACGCTGGCACTCAGTACCCCATAGTATTGGTGCACGGTATGTTCGGCTTCAACTCTATTATTGGCGTGGACTACTGGTATGGCATCGCAGAGGATCTCCGCAAAAATGGCGCGGATGTTTATACAACGCAGGTACCGGCGCTGGAAAGCACTATTGCCAGGGGCGAGGCACTGCTGTCACAGGTAGAATCTATTGCTGCCGTGCACGGCAAGGTAAACCTCGTAGGCCATAGCCATGGCGGACCTACGGCCCGCTACGTAGCCCGGGTACGACCTGACCTGGTGGCCTCGGTCACATCTATAGGCTCGCCTCACAAAGGCTCCGCTGTTGCTGATGTGATCATAGGATCACCAGCAAGCGGTCTGGCAAACACGTTGGGCAACGCGCTTGGCGGTCTTATAGACCTGATCTCCGGCGGCGGATACGATCAAAATATGGAAGCAAGCCTGCAATCTCTTACAACCCAAGGCAGTGCAGAGTTCAACAGCTTTGCACCTGCAGGCCTTCCAACAAGCGCTTGCGGTGAAGGCGCACATTCCGCAAACGGCGTTCGCTTCTACTCTTGGGGTGGCACTGGCGTTCTCACCAACGTTCTGGACCCTTCCGACGCCCTACTCGGCGTTACCAGCCTGGCAATGGGCTCATCTCAGCATGACGGCCTTGTTGAGCGCTGCAGCAACCATTTTGGCAAGATTATCCGCGACAACTACTTCATGAATCACCTGGATGAAGTAAACCAGGCATTAGGACTGCACAGCTTATTTGAAACCGATCCGAAAGCTGTCATCAAGCAACACGCAAACCGGTTGAAGAACGCCGGCCTTTAAACGACATCCGGCCCTGCCAGAAAATCTTTCCGGCAGGGTCATTCACCACGCTAAGCTACAAGGCTGCCGCACGCTCTTCAGCTTGGCTTGCCCCTGCCAAATTACCCCGCGCCCTGCGGATATCAGCCAGCAACAACCAACCTGCACGCTGCATCCGGGTATCGTTTCCCGCCAGAGATAACCCCTTCAAGGTGAATTGCTCTGCAGGCCCAAATTTATTACCGGCCACATAGGCTTCCGACAACTTAAAGTAGACCTCTGCAGATCTCGGCGCGATTCTTTGCGCTCGCTCCAGCCGAACAATTGCACCCTGGGCATCGCCCCTTTTCAACAGGCCGTCCGCTTCGCGAACCAGACTGAGAGCTGCTGGTGAAAGTGCATCCCCGGCATCCTGATAACTCGGTTTGCTGCTGCGCTGCTGCTCTGGCTCTCGGCTTTCCGTCTGCTCGCTTTTACGCCAGACTTGAGTTTCGCCTTTTTCTTCAGTCGTCTGCGGTGGTTCCGGCGCTCGTTCAGTGCCCCCGGCAGGCACGTAAATGGAGCCTCCGGGGCCGGATGCACAACCCGCCAGGCTCAGAAATGCCGCCAACATACTCACATAAAAAATGCCTTGCCTACTCATTGGAACAACCCTTCAAACCAGCCTCGAATTTTCCGTTCAAGGGTACCAGAACACGACACCCTTTGTGTCGGCTCACTACCCGATATAAACGGCAGAAGGCGCGCATTATCGCAATACTCATCGGTTAGCGCCTGCTTTTCAGGATTTACCCAATGATAGCTGACACCATCGGGAACTACCGGGGAGAACCCATGCTGCGGCACTTGTGCCATAAACCGCGACCATACGGGCAAGGCACCAGTAGCGCCTGTTAGCGCAGTGGGTCCGTTATCGTCCCGGCCAACCCAGGCAACCGCCAGCAAGTCTCCACTGAAGCCGGCAAACCAGGAGTCGCGGCCGTCGCTGGTTGTACCGGTTTTCCCGGCCAGCGTCAGCTCCTTGGAAACCGAGTAGTAGGCCGAGCGCCCTGTACCTTCCTGCATGGTTTCCTGCATTGCGTACTGCAGCAGGTGCACTGCCGCGGGGTCCGCTACCTGATCCACCTCAAGGCTATACCGTGAAAGTGCCCCGCCGGCAGAATCCGTCACTTCTCTAATCGTGCGCAACGGCGTATTGAATCCAGACGTCGCCAACCCCTGATAAATTTGGGCAACCGTGACTGGGCTCATGGCCACTGAGCCCAATAGCATAGAGGGATATTCAGAAATTGGTGTAACCACACCAAAGGCACGCAAGGTTTTAATGACAGCTGGAACGCCAACATCCAGGCCCACACGCACGGCGGGCAAGTTATAGGACTTCGAGAGTGCGCGATGCAGGGGTACTTCGCCACGCTCTTCACCACTGTAGTTTTTCGGCTGCCAGCGCCGTCCATCATCAAATTCAAGCGTGAAGGATTTATCCAGCACTGGCGTCATCAGGGTGTAACGATCCGGCTGCTCCAACGCGGCCAGATAAGTAAACGGCTTGATCAGGGATCCTATGGGGCGGTTAGCATCCAAAGCCCGGTTAAACCCGGCAAACTGCGGATCTTTGCCGCCAACCAGAGCCAGAACTTCACCGGTATCCTTAGCGGTGACTACCAGCGTCGCTTCCAGGGCTTTGCCGACATCTCCGCTGGCCAGCCTTGGCAAGGTATCCGTAACGGCATACTCGGCTGCATACTGGATGGCCGGGTTCAGGGTGGTAAAAATTCGGAGACCTTCGCTGCGCAGATCTGCTTCTTTGTAATCCCGTGCCAGATGCCGTCGAACAAGATCGATATACGCGGGGTAGCGGTTTTCTGAATACGACGGTTTTGCACTAACGCCAAGTGACAGGCCGCGAGCACGGGCCGCCTTTGCTGAATCAATCAGGCCGGCGTCCTCCATCTCACTGATAACCAAATTGCGGCGCTGAGTCGCTCGCTCCGGATGGCGACGGGGGTTGTAATAGCTTGGTCCTTTAACCATGCCCACTAGTAGCGCTATCTGGTGCACGCCCAAATCTTTCAATGACTCACCAAAATAGAACTGGCTGGCCAACCCGAATCCGTTGATGCTGCGGGTGCCCGCCTGCCCCAAATACACTTCGTTCAGATAGGTTTCCAGTATGTCGTCTTTCTCGTAATGCCATTCGAGCAATATCGACATCAAGGCTTCGTTGCCCTTGCGTAGCAGTGTCTGATCCCGGGTAAGGAAAAAGTTTTTAACCAGCTGCTGCGTGAGGGTGCTGCCGCCCTGAACGATTTGCCCCGCTCGCATGTTTGCCAGCATGGCACGGCCTATGGAGGCCGGTGCGATTCCAAAGTGGCTATAAAAATTGCGATCTTCCACAGCCATCAGGGCCTGGGGCAGCAACTCAGGGACCTCTTCCAGGCGCACCAGTATGCGATCCTCCTTGTGGGCGGGGTAAATGCCACCAATGCGCGCAGGCTCCAGCCTTACGATTGCAGCGTCATCACCGGAGGATACGGAGAAACCCTGGATACGATCGCCATATATATTCAAAGAAAGCGTTCGTCTGGGCTCATTACCATCGGGAAAGCGAAAGCCGCGGGTGCTAATAATAAAGTGGCCCCCGTTGCGCCGGTAACTACCGGGTTTTGCTCCGTCCCCCTTGCGATATCCCGCGAGGGTCAATTCCCGCTCCAGCGCCCCAGAACTCACACCTGCACCGCTGTAGAGCTCCAGGGGGCGTGCGTAAACCCGGGAAGGCACTTCAAAGCGTCGCCCCTCAAATCTGGACGTAACGACTGCGTCAAGGTACACCATCCAGCAAGCCAGCAGCACTAAGCCGATGGCAGACACTCGCAGGAACAATTTCCAGAACCAGGGGCGGCGTCCATTCCTGGCATTTTTTTTCTGGGGCTTTTTATTGGGCTGTTTTGCAGAGGAGCTGTTTTTTTTCATAGGCGGATTATAACGAAGCCTGAACAAGATAAGGCAGGCCAACTATGTGTTATTTATGTAACCTGCCCGTTATGATGGGACGATAAAAACTCAATAAGTTCAGGGAAGCGAGGAGCACACCGTGAGTGAAACATCCCCAGGCAATCTGTTGCTGGCATTGCAGAACCCCGCATTGTACCACCACCCTGTCGATGGGTTTCAGATTATCGAAACCCATATTTCCCAGGTGATCCTGACGGGCCAGTATGCCTACAAGATCAAAAAGCCGGTGGATTTCGGGTTTCTTGATTTCTCAACGCTGGAACTGCGCAAGCACTATTGCGAAGAAGAGCTCCGCCTTAACCGGCGCTTGGCGGAACCGCTTTACCTCGAGGTGCTCCCGATTACTGGCAGCCCGGAGCAGCCTGTTATCGGCGGCGATGGTGAGCCGTTCGAGTACATGCTGAAAATGCGCCAGTTCCGCCAAAGCCAGCTGCTTGACCAGCAACAGGAAGCCGGCGAGCTTAAACCAGAGCTGCTGTCCAGCCTGGCGAAACAGGTGGCAAACTTCCATAACAGCCTTGAACCGATCGCAGACGACAAGCCGCTAGGCACACCAGACGCAGTGTATGCGGCCATGCAGGAAAACTTTGACCAGATTCGGCCGCTGATCAGCGACACCTCCCTGCTCAGCCAACTCGACAACCTCGAAGCCTGGACCCAAACCACCTTCGAGCGTCATCGTGACTTGATTGCCCAACGTCGAACAGACGGCTATGTACGTGAATGCCACGGCGATCTGCATCTCGCAAACATCACGGTATACGAAGGCAAGGTAACGGTATTCGACTGCATCGAATTCAACGAGCCATTCCGCTGGATTGATGTAATAAACGACCTTGCGTTTTTGCTGATGGATCTGGAATCCCGACGCGAGTCAGCGCTGGCCAACTTGGTGCTGAACACTTATCTGGAGTACCGGAGCGATTTCGAAGCGCTGCCCCTTTTGCCTCTATATAAAGCATACCGCGCGCTGGTCAGGGCGAAGATCGCACTGTTCACTATGGCTAACCCTTCTCTTACTGAACAGGAGAAAGAAGGGCTTATGCAACACTACCGCGACTACGCTCAACTTGCGGAGGACTATAGCAACATTCCTAACCCCTACCTGCTGGCTACCGTGGGCCTTTCCGCCAGCGGGAAGACCTGCATCAGCGCAGCCATGTCAGCAGAACTGGGCCTGATCCGCCTGAGATCTGACGTGGAACGCAAGCGATTGCATGGGCTCGCACCATTGGAAGACAGCCAGTCCCCCACCGGGGGAAACCTGTATTCTGCCGAAGCCAATGAGAAAACCTACTCGCGTCTGGCCACGCTTGCCGGCGACTTGCTCGCTGCCGGGTTGCCTGTAATTGTCGATGCCGCCAGCCTGAAAGAAAAGGAGCGCGCATTGATGGCAGCCGTTGCGGAAAGTCAGGGCGTGCCCTTTGCCCTGATTCACTGCGAAGCGCCCGACGCTTTGCGCAAAGAGTGGGTCCGCAACCGTAAGGGCGACGCCTCCGAGGCGACGGTAGAGCTACTGGACGCGCAGAAGGACTGGTTTGAGCCTCTGACAACTGAAGAAACAAGCTACACCGTGCACCTGCGCAGTGATCAGGAGCACGTCGCAGAAGCAGTAGCAGACCGCATCCGTCAGCACTTTGGCCTGCCACGCTAAAGAACATGAAAGAAACATAATAAGGAAAAACCATGGACACCGACGCAGTACGCCAAATCAATGACCCGCTCTACGAGATGCTTCGCAAGGAAGATGTTACTGCGTTCAATGCTGAAAAACTGTCGCGAGCTGATGACCTGCCAAGCTTCGCTCGCGGCGACTTTCGCGGGCTCGACTTACGCGGGCTGGACGCCAAAGGCCTGGACTTCCGGCACGCCTACTTTCGCGGAGCAGACTTGCGGGGCATCAACTTCGCACGCTCTGCCATGGAAGGCGCAAGCATTGCCGGCGCTAAGATTTCTGGATGCTTCTTCCCCCGTAGACTTGAGGCATCCGAAATTGTGATGTCGCTGAACCATGGCACGCGGATGCGGTACAACGCAGAAAAATGAGCGGCACACAGACAAACCCCTGGCAGGCGGTGTGCACCCTGGCGGACCTGAAGGCGGGGCAATTTGTAGAGTGTTCGCTGCCCCGTGCCGAAGCCGGTCTCGCAACACATTCCGACACCTTGCCACCGACCGGCTTTGTATTCCTGGATGGTTCAACGCCAAGAGCCTACCTGAATCAATGCCCGCACATGGGCGTCGAGCTGAACTGGAAACCCGGAAGCTTTATGGATTCCGACAACCTGTTCCTTCAATGCTCAACCCATGGCGCCCTGTTCAAGCCCCGGGATGGCGAATGCATAGCCGGCCCCTGTCAGGGCGACGCACTCACTCCGTTGGATATTCGAGTGGTCGAAGGCCTTGTCGAAGTCAGATTTCCAGAATAACCGGGACAGATTCTGACAGAGCCAAGCCACCCGACGGATTACCATCCTCACCCATCAGATTTGCCCGATAAGCTAAAACCTCCACGCCAGCGTCGCACGCCTGCCGCAGCAGTTGGCCATAATGGGGATCGATATGATCCGCCGGCCGCACCGTTTCAATCCCCGTATGATTTACCACGAAAAGCAGCACAGCGCGTTCACCTAGCGCCACCTGAGCCATGAGTTCTCGCAAATGTTTCTGGCCTCTCGTAGTCACCGCGTCCGGGAAGAAACCCTGACCGGATTCCTCAAGGGTGACGTTCTTCACCTCTACCCATGCATCCGGCTCTGTCTCATGGCCCGACAACAGCAGATCAATCCGGCTTTTCTCCTCACCGTACCTCACCTCTGATCGAATATGGCTATAGCCGGCAAGCTCATTGATACGCTCATCTTCAATGGCTTCACGCGCCTGCGCATTGGGCCTTGCGGTATTCACACACGCCAGCATGCCAGGTGCCGTTTCGACAAGCTCCCATGTGAATGGCAGCTTACGTGCGGGATTATTACTGCGACTTAGCCATACCCTGCCATCTGAAGGCTGACAGCCCAGCATGGAGCCGGTATTAGGGCAATGTGCCGTAACCTCCTCGCCATCTGGCAAACGTACATCAGCCAGAAAGCGTTTATAGCGTCGAATTAAGCGTCCTTCAATCAAAGGTTCCGGGAATTTCATGAGCTCTCCAAACACCAAGTACGTATCATAGGGCTGGCACCTCCGTGACTTATCTGCTATTTTCCGCAAAATCCCGTTTTAGGACGACCGCTTCATCCAACTAATAATCGCGCCGCGGCGGGGGCTGGCGCGCAGGGAAGCTCGGCGTCCTTGTAAGGAATATAAAAAGAGGCCTGGTCATATGGCAACCACAGCAGACCAATCACGCGAACGTTTCACCAACTTCACCCCTTACGAAATGAAAAAGGGTGAAGACTACATGAGTGCTGACATGCGGGAGCACTTCAAAGAGCTGCTGCTGCAATGGAAGCAGGAACTCATGGAAGAAGTGGATCGCACTATGCACCACATGCAGGAAGACGCTGCAAACTACGCGGATCCCAGCGACCGCGCAACCCAGGAAGAAGAGTTCAGCCTGGAACTGCGCACCCGTGATCGCGAGCGCAAGCTGATCAAGAAAATTGATCAGACCATCGATCGTATCGACAAAGACGACTACGGTTTTTGCGATCAGTGCGGTGTAGAAATCGGCACCCGTCGCCTTGAGGCGCGTCCGACTGCAACATTGTGCATCGACTGTAAAACTCTTGCCGAAATTCGCGAGCGCCAAACTGGCATCTGATACGGCAATCCCCACCTGGCCGGCGCAGCCTGATATGGCGCAGCCGGCCACTGTGTCCACTCCATGATCACACCACGGCAATACCGAGGTCGGTTCGCCCCCTCACCTACTGGCCCACTGCACTTTGGTTCGCTGGTTACTGCTCTGGCAAGCTACCTGGAAGCCAAATCACATAACGGGCAATGGCTGATCCGCATTGAGGATCTTGACCCTCTTCGGGAACCTCCGGAAGCCACCGGCCAAATCCTGAACACCCTTGACGCCCACGGGCTTTTCCCAGACGAACCGGTCGTTTTTCAGTCTCGCCGCCATTCAGTCTATCAGGCAGCCACCGAGCAACTGCTGAGTAACGGTTTTGCATACCGCTGCACGTGCTCACGCAAACAGCTTGAGGCGCACCGCGGCAAGCATCCGCTGCGTTGCAGGGAACACAGCAGAAAATACTTCGACCAGCCTTTTGCCATACGCTTTGCTCTCAGGGACGAAGTCTGCCACTGGCAAGATCAACTACTGGGGCCGCAAACACACATTGTTCGCGCAGAAATCGACGATCCGGTAATTTTGCGCAAGGAAGGCTTTTTTGCCTATCAGCTCGCAGTGGAAGTGGACGATATCGAGCAGGGCATTACTGATGTGGTCAGGGGCTCCGACCTGCTGGACATGACAGCTCAGCAGCTACAGGTATACCGGGCGCTGGGCGCAACACCCCCACGATGGCTGCACATACCTGTAATTGTGAACGAGCACGGACAAAAACTCTCCAAACAGAATCACGCACCGGCTCTGGACAATCTTAATCCGGTGCAAAACCTGTTTTCCGCGCTGGTTGCTCTCAATCAACAGCCACCGCAATTCTTGCTGTCCGGATCGCTGGAAGATCTTCTGGAGTGGGGTCGCATCCACTGGAATAGAGGGGCCGTTCACCTGACATCCCGGTGACTGCCGTGGTATAAAGCCTGTCACAATCCTCAGCGCGGATCGCATGCCGGATGTATATCTATCGCCTGGTTTTTTTGCTGGTTCTGGCCATCTATATTTTTTCGCCCAACATTCTTGACTGGTGGACCACACCAGGGAATGCCTGGTACAGCCCCTTTGTAATCTGGGCCGCTCTTATTGCCGTCGGCTTCTGGCTTGAGTGGCGACGGGACCCCAATGAGTTTTAGTGCTCCCGGGCTGCTCCTTGCCAGCCTTCTCTACCTTATGCTTCTGTTCGGCATTGCCTGGGTAACCGAGCGCGGCATTATTCCCCGACACTGGGTACGCCATCCGCTGGTATACACTCTCAGCCTCGGCGTCTACGCCGGCATATGGGCGGTCTATGCTGCTGTGGGTCTGGCTGCGGAATCCGGATACGGTTTCCTTGCGTACTACCTGGGTATCAGTGGCGCCTTTTTACTGGCGCCGGTACTTCTCAACCCGATCATGAGAATTGGCCGGGCCTACCAGCTCACTTCTCTTGCCGATCTGTTCGCCTACCGCTATCGCAGTCAATGGGCAGGAACACTGGTTACCCTTTGCTCAGGCCTCGCGATCCTGTCACTGCTGAGTATGCAGATACAGGCGGTATCGACATCAGCCAGCATTCTTGCCCCGGATACTTCTCCCCACCTGATCAGCATTATGTTCAGCCTGATTGTTGTGCTCTTTGCCATGCTCTTTGGCGCGAGACGCAATCAGGAAATGGAGAACCACCCCGGACTGGTCGTAGCCATTGCGTTTGATTCCCTGGTCAAGCTGGTCGCCCTGTTGGTGATTGGCGGCGTTGTGCTTTTCACTGTTTTTGGCGGCATGGGCGGACTCGAAACCTGGCTGGCGGGCAACACTACGCCTGCAACCTCCATGTCTATGAGCATAGACGACGGCAGCTGGCGGGCACTCATGTTGATGTCTTTCGCAGGGGCATTGGTGTTACCCCACATGTACCACATGACATTCAGCGAGAACCCTTCACAAAAGGCGCTAGCCAAAGCCAGCTGGGGGCTTCCGTTCTATTTATTACTGCTGGGCATCCCGGTACCATTGATTCTCTGGGGTGGTCAGGAACTGGCGGTAACCACCGGCCCCAACTTCTATACGCTGGGGATTGCTCAAGCACTGGAAAACCCGGCACTGACCCTGTTCATGTACATTGCCGGACTATCGGCCGCCAGCGGCCTGATGATCGTCAGCACACTGGCATTAGCCGGCATGGTTCTCAACCACGTTGTTCTGCCCCTGAAAACCCCCAAGGATCAAGGCGACATATACCGCTGGCTACAGTGGGTTAAGCGCATGCTGATTGCCGCAATCATCTTTTTGGCTCTGCTGTTCCATGAGACCCTTGGCAAGAATCTGGACTTATCCATTCTCGGAGCAATATCTCTCGCAGGCACACTGCAACTGCTGCCAGGCGCGCTGGGGGTCATATACTGGCCAGAAGGGAACAGGCGAGGCCTGATTGCCGGGCTGCTGACCGGTTTAGCCATTTGGCTGATCACCCTGGTACTGCCCTTCTCCCACACCGCTAACCTGCTGGGCTGGCTGAACGCCCCCATAGTGCCGGATTACGGCAACTGGCACATATTCACGTTTGTCAGCCTTACCGCAAACATAATTGTATTTACCCTGACGTCAATATTGAGCTCCAGCTCAAATGACGAAACCAGTGCAGCCCAAGCCTGCTCCATGGGTGCCCTATCGCGCCCCCAGCGCCGTGAATTACTGGCAAGCTCGTCAGACGACTTCGAACGCCAGCTAGCCGAGCCCCTCGGCCGAGATGTAGCCAAACGCGAAATAACGCGTGCGCTCGGGCAGCTGAAGCTGCCAAACGTGGAATACCGCCCGTACCAACTACGACGCCTGCGCGACCAGATTGAAATCAACCTATCGGGCTTGCTTGGCCCATCGGTGGCCAGGGATATGGTAAAACGCCACCTGGGCTTCAAACCGATGACCCGCGGCAGCAGCGCCCAGGATATTCGCTATGTAGAGCGCGCACTGGGTGATTACCAAAGCCAGCTCACAGGGTTGGCCGGGGAACTCGACACCCTGCGCCGGCACTACCGGCAGACCCTTCAAAACCTCCCTATACCTGCCTGCTCTGTGGGCGAAGACGGCGAAATACTGATGTGGAATCAGGCGATTGCCGAGCTCACCGGCATCACGGCCGATGAAGTTGTCGGCGCCCGACTGATGACCCTACCGGATCACTGGCATCACCTACTCGACGACTTCAACCGCGGTGAAGACCTGCATCGCTACAAACACCGCCTGGATCTGCGAGGCCGGCCACACTGGCTAAACCTGCACAAAGCGGCCTTGAGCGGCCCCGACCACCCGGATGGTGGCAGTGTTATTCTGGTTGAAGATCAAACTGAAACCCGTTTGCTGGAAGACGAACTGATGCACAGCGAGCGACTCGCCTCCGTGGGGCGCTTAGCTGCAGGCGTTGCCCACGAAATCGGCAATCCGGTTACGGGCATCTCCTCTCTGGCGCAGAACCTGAAGCTGGAAACGGACAACCCGGATATCCTTGAAACCGCCAGTCAGATTCAACAGCAGACGCGCCGCATATCAGCCATTCTGCAATCACTGATGAACTTTGCCCGCACTGGCAATCATTCCAGAACCAACCGATACGAACCTGTTAGCATCCGCCGTTGCGTAGAGGAAGCCAGCAACCTTCTCTCTCTCAGCGATAAAGGGATGGGCATTCGCTACATTAACGATTGCCCCGACACCCTGCAGGTACTGGGTGACGAACAACGGCTTGTACAGGTTTTTGTTAACCTGTTGGCCAACGCCCGTGATGCCTCTCCAGACAGAGGCTCAATCCAGGTGACTGGCAAGCAAGACGGCTACTCGGCTATCATCGAGATCATTGATCAGGGCTCGGGCATACCCGAAGATCAGCTTGATCATGTCTTCGAGCCCTTCTACACCACTAAAGCCTCCAACAAAGGAACGGGGCTTGGTCTATCGCTGGTTTACAGCATTATTGAAGAACACTATGGGAACATTCAGGTTGAAAGCCCGGCCAGTGCTCAAACCGGGCTTGGCACCTGTGTACGATTGAAGTTACCAGCTTACGAGCCGGAGACAGACTCCGTCACCACCCGCCCGAACGAAAGGTACTGAGACTGCCATGCCCCGCATTTTGATCGTGGAAGATGAAGACATTATTCGCTCCGCCGTTCGCAAACTGCTATTGCACGCGGGCTACGAAGTTGAAGATGTTGGCTCTGTAGAAGAGGCTGAACAAAACCACGATCCTGACCAGTTCGACCTGATCATTTCAGACCTGCGACTCCCAGGCGCTGCTGGAACAGAGTTGATCAACCGCGCGCCAAATACGCCAGTGTTAATCATGACCAGCTACGCAAGCCTGCGCTCAGCGGTAGACTCCATGAAGTTGGGAGCAGTGGAATATATTGCCAAGCCTTTTGATCATGATGAAATGCTGGCAGCGGTAGAAAGCATTCTCGCCCGTACTGCTCCGTCAGGCCATGACCGCAACACCGATGCCACTGCGGCCCCGGAGAACGGTGACCCTGCAAGCATCATGTTCGGCCAATGCGAGCCCATGCAAAGGGTCTTCACTCTTATTCGCAAGGTGGCACCGACCGAGACAACCGTGCTTGTTCAGGGGGAGTCGGGTACCGGTAAAGAGCTCGTTGCTCGTGCGCTTCATCTCCTGAGCCCCCGCGCCACAAAACCGCTAATCTCGGTAAACTGCGCAGCCATTCCCGAAAGCCTCATCGAATCCGAACTGTTTGGTCATGAAAAAGGCGCCTTCACCGGAGCCGTATCAGCCAGAACAGGTCTGATCGAAGCCGCAGACGGTGGCAGTTTGTTTCTGGATGAAATCGGGGAGCTGCCAGCGGAAGCCCAGGCACGTTTACTGCGAGTTCTTCAGGAGAGCGAAATTCGCAAAGTGGGCTCAACCCAGAGCCGAAAAGTGAACGTGCGTATGATCGCAGCCACCCACCGTAACCTGAAAGCAATGACCCGCACCGGCGAGTTCCGGGAAGACCTGTACTATCGCCTGAATGTGATGCAGATACGTATTCCGCCACTGCGGGAACGCCAAAGCGATATTTTAGGTCTTGCGCGACGCTTTCTTATCACCCAGGGCAACAAAGTAGGCCGGCCTAACCTGAACCTGAGCCCCGAAGCCATGCGAGCGCTTGAACGGCATCGCTGGCCGGGTAACGTAAGGGAGCTGGAGAATGCCATCGAGCGCGCCAGCATTCTGAGCGATGGCGATATCATTACGCCGTCACTGCTGGACCTCGATAGTGAAGGTGGTGACGAGTACATCCCGGAATCACTGGTGGCAGGCAACAATGAGCAACTACCGGCCCGGGAACCCGATAGTGCAAATGACCTCTCCCTGGAGGACTACTTTCAGCATTTTGTGCTGGAAAACCAGGATCGCATGAGTGAAACCGAGCTGGCTCAGAAGCTGGGCATTAGCCGGAAATCCCTTTGGGAGCGTCGACAGCGCCTTGGCATTCCCCGGAAGAAGACCTCTGGAAACTGACATCGTTAAGGGGTCATGAATACCCCTCTTTTCAAAAGCCATGGTATGAACCGCGACTCAGATGTTACCGCCCGTTCCTCTTGGTAACACTTCCCACGAAAACCACAGGTAGTGGGTAACACTTATATCGGGTACGGGGTAACACTTACACTGAGGATTTTTTTAACCTACTGTTAATTAACGATATTTAAATGTTGGCACACCAACTGCATTCTAGTTAAGCGCACGACAACAAAAACAACAGTGACAATGCAGCGCCTCAACAAAAACAAAAAGCTGCGGGAATGCGTTCAGCAACAAAAACAAAAATAGAACGTGAGCGAACTGAGTGTTTTGGGTACTTTGCTTTTTTGGTAGTCCCTTGGCACGGGCAAGTTGTAGAGATGCAAAGAAGAATCACCCTTGAGGTGACGCAGCACCTACCAATAACTTGTTTGATGTCGTTGACTGCTCATTGTGTTCAAAGCTTTCCGTTTGCACTACTGATTAGCCCCGGTTTCGGGGACGCACAGTGGGGTAAAAAAACGAAGAAAAATCCCGAACAAAAATAAAAACAATGCAGATCGTCAACGTTTTGAGGGCGGATTCGTGTAAGCGAATCCGCCTTTTGATTATTCGGGGTATGCAAGATTCCACGGCAAACGTGTGCAAATCCTGCTCAAACCGTTAAACTCTCGGTTTTGCTCAACGCAACCACGGATTTCAATGTCAAAATCACTCTCCTCCATCTTCGAGCAATCTGTCGATAAGCTCCGCTCATTCATCCCCGGAAACGGGAAGAAAAAAGCTCGGGCCTACCAGCGACGGGAGGTTCCCAGGGACCAGCACAACGTTTCACGCTCAGTACTGAGCGAGCCCGCCAAAAAGGTTCTCAGCCGACTCAACAACTCCGGTTATGAGGCGTACCTTGTGGGTGGTGGCGTGCGCGATGTGCTTCTTGGCAAGCAACCCAAAGATTTTGACATAGCCACCAATGCCACTCCGGAGGAAGTACACGACCTGTTCCGCAACTCCCGCCTGATAGGCCGGCGCTTTCGAATTGTTCACGTTGTCTTCGGGCGCGAAGTTATTGAAGTAACCACCTTCCGTGGCAATGCAACAGATGCAGATGACAGTAATACTGACGATGACCGCAAAACCAGCGAGCACGGCCTACTGTTGCGCGACAACGTTTACGGCAATCTGGAAGAAGATGCACTGCGCCGGGACTTTACAGTCAACGCGCTTTATTACTGCATTCGGAACTTTACCGTTGTTGATTTTGCAAACGGCATGGAAGATCTCCATAACCGGCAACTCCGGCTAATTGGCGACCCGGAAACCCGTTACCGCGAAGACCCTGTGCGCATGCTTCGCGCAATTCGCTTCGCCGCAAAGATGGACTTTGTCATCGAGCCCGAGACAGAAGCACCGATCCGGGAGCTGGCTCCTTTATTGACTCACATTCCACCAGCGCGTTTGTTTGAAGAAGTTCTGAAGTTGTTTTCGGCCGGTTACGGCGAAGCAACCTACGACCTTCTCACCCACTACAATCTGCTGGAACCATTATTTCCTGAAACGGTAAAAGCCATCGAAGCCGGGGAGTCGGATGAACTGATTCGTCAGGCACTGCGCAACACCGACAGCCGTATAGCCCAAGGCAAATCCGTTACCCCCTACTTTCTGTTTGCCGCCATGCTCTGGCCTGCATTGCAAAGAGAGTGGAATCATCGTCAGGATAACGGCGACCCGGTGCAGCCCGCCCTGCACGGCGCTATCGGCAAGGTCATTGGCCGCCAGGTACAAGCCACCTCTATACCCAAGCGCTTCTCTGGCCCCATGAAAGAAATCTGGGAGCTGCAGATGCGCCTGCCCCGCCGCCAAGGCAAGCGGGCCTTTGTAACCATGAGCCACCCAAGATTCCGTGCAGCCTACGACTTCTTGCTGGTTCGGGAAGACTGCGGCGAAATCGAACCTGGCCTTGGCCAGTGGTGGACTGAATTTCAGCGCCTGGACGAGCGTGGGCAAGAGCGCATGCTTTCAGAGCTCAGCAGTGACGCCCCTAAAAAGCGACGTCGCCGCAAACCGGTAAAACGGCCTGCCCCCTGATGAAAACCGATGCCTTCATTGGTCTGGGCAGCAATCTGAAAGAGCCGGCAGCCCAGCTGGCAAGAGCCGTTTCAGAGCTAGCTGCACTGCCTGGTACAACACTGGTCGCACAGTCGCCTTTTTACGCAAGCAGCCCTGTCGGGCCTCAAGACCAACCAGACTTTGTGAACGGTGCAGCGTGGATTTCCACAGCACTGCCCCCCCACACGCTGCTTGACCATCTTCAGGCCATCGAACATGCTCATGGGCGGGAGCGACTCCGGCACTGGGGGCCCCGCACCCTTGATCTTGACCTGCTGGTATTCGGCGACCAGGTACTGAATGACGACCGACTCACCGTTCCCCATCGAGAACTCCCCAACAGGGACTTTGCTCTTCAGCCGCTTTTGGATCTGAAACCGGATCTGAAGTTGCCTGACGGCGCCACAATCGCTAACTTGAGGGCACAATGCCCTGACAACCGGTTGCGCAAACTTCCACCTCGGGATTACCCTTAGCAATTAAATAGCAACTAAACGCCGGTCACCCCGGCACGGTCTTGGCCCACCTACCCAAAAGGCAAGGATATTATGGCTGTTACCATCAACACCCTGCTGGAATACAAGCAAAAAGGCGAAGCCTTCTCCGCCCTCACCTCTTATGACTCCACCTTTGCACAGGTAGTCAGCGAAGCCGGCGTGGATGTTATCCTGATTGGCGATTCCCTGGGCATGGTGCTTCAAGGCCACGACAGCACCTTGCCCGTCACCATGGATCAGATCGTGTATCACACCAGCTGTGTCGCCAAAGGCAACCGTGGTTCCCTGATCATGGCTGATATGCCTTTCATGAGCTATGGCACTGTAGAGGCAGCTCTGGAAAATGCCGCAGAACTCATGCGGGCCGGTGCCCACATGGTCAAACTGGAAGGCACAGACTGGATGAAAGACACCATTAGCGCGCTCAGCGAGCGAGCGGTGCCGGTATGCGCACATCTGGGTCTCACGCCCCAATTCGTCAACAAATTTGGTGGATATAAGGTTCAGGGTCGCGATGAAAAATCTGCAGAGCTGATGATCAACCACGCCTGCGAATTGGTCGCTGCAGGCGCAGACGTTATCCTGCTGGAATGCGTACCCGCGCCTTTGGCCGCACGCATCGCGCAGGCTGTCACTGCCCCGGTGATCGGCATTGGTGCCGGTGCCGATACAGACGGCCAGATTCTGGTATTGCACGACATGCTGGGAGTTACCACAGGTCGAAAACCACGGTTTGTGAAAAACTTTCTGGCAGAGACCGACTCCATTCAGGAGGCCATTGCGGCCTACGCAAAAGCAGTGCGTGAGCGCACATTCCCCGCCGAGGAGCATACGTTCAAGGCATGAGAACCGTCCATTCGCTGAAAGAACTGCGTGCCATCCTCCGCGGTTACCGCCAGCAGGAAAAAACCATTGGCCTGGTGCCCACTATGGGCAACCTGCATGAGGGGCACATCTCGCTGGTTCGCAAAGCTGCCGAAGCGGCAGACGTTGTGGTTACCAGCATCTTCGTGAACCCCATGCAGTTTGGCGCCAACGAAGATCTTGATACCTACCCACGCACCCTGATCGATGATCAGAACAAACTTGGTGAGGCGGGGAACACCCTGGTCTTTGCCCCCTCAGCCGAGGAAGTGTACCCCGACGGCCTTGCCAGACACACCCGCGTAGTAGTGCCAGACGTCAGTGATGGCCACTGCGGAGCAAGCCGCACTGGGCATTTTGAAGGTGTTGCAACGGTGGTTTCTGTTCTGTTCAACATGATCCAGCCGGATTTCGCCATATTCGGCGAGAAAGATTTTCAACAGCTAGCCGTGATTCGCAAGATGGTGCGGGACTTAATGATGCCGGTTGAAGTCATCGGCGCACCCACTGTGCGGGAAGACGATGGCCTGGCCAAAAGCTCACGCAACGGTTACCTCTCCGTAGCAGACCGCAAAACCGCGCCGGCTATTTACCAGGTACTGCAGGCTACTGCCGCCAAGATTGCTGATGGGCGCGACGACTTCCTGGTGCTTGCACAGGAGGCGGGTGAAAGCCTGCGAACGGCCGGCTTACGCCTTGACTACTTCAACATTGCAAATAGCCAGACTCTCAAGCCAGCCACACCAGAAGACCGGAACGTTACCCTGCTGGCTGCCGCTTTTCTTGGCTCAACCCGGCTGATTGACAACATCTCAGTAACCCGCTGAAGACTTATGCCAAAATACCAAGAAAGGACTCTCTAATGATTTCGCCAGACGCTGCACTGACATCGTCTCCCGAATGGCAAGAGTTGGTTGCCTGCCGGGAAAGCCTGCGACACCGCCCCATGAAGACGCTTTTTGCGGAAGATCCGGAGCGAGCGAGCCGGTATTTCATTGAGGGTGCCGGCCTGTCCCTCGACTTCTCCAGGAACCGGCTTACCGACGAAACTCTTGAGGCACTGATGGCTCTGGCACGCAGCCGGAACTTGGAAGATCGCAGGGCTGCGTTGCTGCGCGGCGACAAGGTGAACATTACCGAGGACCGCCCCGCACTGCACACAGCGCTGCGCAATCCCGGAACGGACTCCCTCATAATCGATGGGCAGGACGTGATTGCAGAAGTGAACGCCACCCTGGATCGCATGGAGACCTTCGTAGCAGAAGTGCTGAACCACTCCCGCACCGGTTATACCGGCAAGGCGTTCACCGACGTAGTCAGCATTGGCATTGGCGGCTCGTTTCTGGGCCCCAAACTGGTCACCGAAGCGCTACAGCCGTACCGGACACCGGGCATCCGTTGCCACTATGTGGCCAACATTGATGGCACAGAAATCAGCGAAACCCTGGCGAAAATTCATCCTGAAACCACTCTTTTTCTGGTTCAGTCGAAATCCTTTGGCACCAGAGAGACACTGGAAAACAGCAAAGTCGCGCGAAAGTGGTTTATCGAGCGCAGCGGTAACGAACAGGCGGTCGCCAGCCACTTTATGGCGGTGACTGCCAACGTAAATGCCGCACAAAAATTCGGAATAGACCCCGACAACGTATTCCCCATGTGGGACTGGGTTGGCGGCCGATATTCGCTTTGGTCTGCGATCGGTCTGCCTGTCGCGCTTTCCATCGGAATGGACAACTTCCGGGCCCTGCTCGCAGGCGCCCACGCCATGGATAATCATTTCCGGGACACCCCCCTGGAACAGAACCTGCCCGTTATCATGGCCATGCTGGGTATCTGGTACAGCAATTTCTGGGGCGCGGAGACCCACGCCATACTGCCCTACGACCACTACCTTCGCAGCTTGCCAGATCATCTTCAGCAACTGGACATGGAGAGCAGCGGCAAACGGGTTAATCAGCAAGGCGAGCTTTTGGATTACCACTCTGGCCCCGTCATCTGGGGCGGCGTGGGGGCCAATGGCCAGCACGCCTACCACCAGCTGATTCACCAAGGCACCCGGTTGATTTCTGCCGACTTCATCATTCCTCTGCAAACCCACAACCCGGTTGCGACCCATCACGCCGACTTGTTTGCCAACTGCCTGGGCCAATCCCGCGCAATGATGACCGGAAAAACACTGGAAGAAGCAAAAGCCGAACTGGCAACCAGTAATATGGCGGAAGCAGACATTGAGCGTCTGGCGCCACACAAGGTGATACCCGGGAATCAGCCCAGCAATACCTTGATGATGAACAAGGTAACTCCGGAAACCGTCGGCGCATTGATAGCACTGTATGAACACCGCACCTTTGTGCAGGGTGTTATCTGGGACCTGGATTCGTTTGATCAATGGGGGGTTGAGCTGGGCAAGAAACTGGGTGAAAACATTCTACCCCGGCTTCTTGAATCGGAAACATCGGGCGAGGCGAGTGACAGCGCTACGGACAATCTGATAGCGCTATTTCGATCAGCAAACGGCCGTTGAGATCACCCTGCCCTGCCAGCTGAAGTTTACCGGCCAGAGTTTCTGGTCGGTGTTATATGCCTGCCATAACTCAAGGTAGCTTTTGCGGCATATCGGGTGCTTCACTCCCGGCGCAACATCTGCCAGAGGCCGCAGTACAAAGGCATTCTTGAGAATCTCACTTCTGGGCAACTCCACGCCGTCGAGACAACCTACCGCTTCACCGTAAGTCAGAATATCCAAATCCAGCGTTCTCGCGCTGAACTTCGGGGCGTCCGGCCGTCTACCGTTATCAGCCTCCAGCTGTTTGAAATGCTGTGAAAGCTCGCCCACTGCGAGGTTGGTCTTCACGCCCACGACCAGATTCAGGAACGGAGAGCCGTCAAACCCTACCGCCTCACTCTCATACACGGGAGAAATCTCCAACTCACCAAACCAGCCTGCCAGCGCATCCAGAGCCGCTTTCACATAGCGCTCTCTGTCGATATTGCTGCCGACACTGATATATACCGGAACCTGATCAGGCATCACCGGGCACTCCTTTGCATGCAGTCCGTTCAATACACACACCGACAGATCGGGCGGCAGGCACAGCTCCTGGCTTGCGCAGCGTTAATCGTAGCCAGCCAATGCCGAACTCTCGTTGCAGTTTCTCTGCAAGAACCTCTGCACCGTGCTCCAACAGCTTTGGCTTTAGCTCTTTCAAGCAGCGCTCTACGCACTCACTGACCGATGCGTAATCAAGCGCATCCGCGACATCATCAGACGCGCCGGGAATGCGGTTATCCCAAGACATTTCCAGATCCACAACCAGAGCCTGAGTCACATTGCGCTCCCAGTCGTATACACCCACCACGGTTTCTACAACCAGGCCTTCGATCAATACGCTGTCTGCCAAGAGGGCTCCCGGGGCAATCCCACACACTGCTGATTGAATAACATACAAACTGCGACTACTGTAACGGCGACAGCCTGTAAATGGAGGGCCGGCATTTTCGCACATTTTCCCCTGACACGTCTTCGTCTCTGAGCGCACAAATGTTCCTGAGTGACCCAGTAATGATTGTTTTGCTTTGTATGGCTGCCTATCTGGGGGGCTCAATACTGTTTGCGCTGCCGGTGTGCAAGATATGGGGGCTGCCCGATCCACGGGCGCAGGGTTCCGGCAATCCTGGCGCCACCAATGTTTACCGAACCGGGGGCTGGCGCCCAGCGCTAATCACTTTGGCCCTGGATGCAGCAAAAGGCTGGCTGCCAGTCTGGCTCGCATACAACGCCGGGCTATCTGCTTTGGTTCAGGCTATGGTGGCGCTCTTCGCGGTTACCGGGCATATGATTCCGGTTTTCTATCGCTTCAAAGGCGGTAAAGGAGTCGCAACAGCCCTTGGCGCCGGCCTTGCTCTGGCTCCCGTCACCACAGCCTCCATGGCGGCACTGTGGCTACTGGTCATTTGGCGTTGGCGGATTTCCGCGTTAGCCTCAGTGATCGCCATTGTTAGCGGGCCGCTCATTAGTGCACTCATAGAACCCGAAACGCTTCCCATGTTCGGCTTGCTGGCGATCCTCGTTGTTGTACGCCATCGCAACAACCTGATCCGGCTAGCACAAGGCCGGGAAACCAGCCTCTAGCTCAGTCTACCAGCCCGCTCAGCCGAGCCTCACTGAGAGGTGGCAATGTATTCATTGGCCATCTGGGCACAGCTACAATGCGCTCTCCGTCGCGCTGACCTACCTTCATGCGCTGAGCCCCGGCATACGCAATCATTGCTCCATTATCTGTGCAGAATTCGGGGCGCGCATAAAACACATGGGCGCGGAGTTTTTCCGCCATTTTCTCCAGGCCGGCCCGCAACCGCTTGTTGGCACTTACTCCGCCTGCAATCACCAGCCGATCACAGCCAGTTTGCTCCAGCGCTCTGCGGCATTTGATCACCAAGGTATCTACGGCAGCCGTTTCAAACGCCAATGCAATGTCAGCTCGAACCTGGGCACTCAGGCCCTCCGCCGACTTCTTTTCTGCATGCACTGTATTCAGCGTGAAGGTTTTCAAGCCGCTGAAACTGAAATCCAGGCCCGGGCGATCCGTCATAGGCCGAGGAAACCGGTAACGGCCAGGCGTGCCTTTTTCTGCCAGCGCAGCCACCCGGGGGCCACCGGGGTAATCCAGCCCAAGCATTTTTGCCGTTTTATCGAAGGCTTCGCCTGCTGCGTCGTCTACTGACTCCCCCAGCATCTGGTATTCCCCAATGCCATCTACCCGCACCAACTGGGTGTGCCCACCCGACACAAGTAACGCCACAAATGGAAAGGCCGGTGGGTTATCTTCCAGCATGGGTGCCAACAAATGGCCCTCCATGTGGTGCACCCCAAGCACCGGAATGCCAAGAGCAAAACCCAGGGCATGAGCAACCGACCCACCCACCATAAGCGCGCCAATCAAACCTGGCCCTGCGGTGTAGGCAATCCCGTCTATATCCGCACGAACATGGCCAGCCTCTGCAAGAACCTGCTCACACAGGGGCAGCAGTTTGCGAACGTGGTCGCGGGATGCCAGCTCCGGCACCACACCGCCATAATCAGCGTGCATGTCGATCTGACTGAACAGAGCATGGCTCAACAGCCCCTTGTTGGTGTCAAACAACGCAACACCAGTTTCATCACAGGAAGTCTCAATACCCAGAATCAGCATAAAACCCGGCCACTTCGGTTGGCGTAAATGGATAAACGAGCCGCATTTTAGCAGAAACCCGAAACTCACAGGCAGTTTCGTCGAACAAACATTGACCTTGCCACGACCGAGGCGCTATCATTGCCGCCCTAAATTACGAACTGGTCGAGTTTTAGCCAATCTGACCAGGAATCGAGAGAATCGAGCCAGTCTGGCCTTGCCAGATGCGCATCTAAATGAAACCGAATCTATCAGGTAGGTGATTGTCGAATGCCAGCTGTTAAAGTGAAAGAGAATGAACCGTTTGACGTAGCACTGCGTCGCTTCAAGCGTTCTTGCGAAAAAGCAGGTGTGCTTTCGGAAGTACGTCGTCGTGAGCACTATGAGAAGCCGACTTCCGTTCGCAAGCGTAAAGCAGCTGCAGCCGTTAAGCGTCATCTCAAGAAGCTTCAGCGGGAACAGCGCAAGTTCGAGCGTCTGTACTGAGTTACCGCAGACGCCGCTTGACTGCAAAGCACTGATTGCCTGTACAGCCACAGGCTGCACAGAGCGACCAAGAAATGCCGCCGGGGCCTGGCTTCGGCGGCATTTTTGGCTATTGGACCTTGTACGCCAAGGACCTGATGTGGAGCCATTATGAGCGGACTGATCCCCCAACGCTTTGTCGAAGACCTGCTCGACCGGGTAGATCTGGCAGAGCTGATCGGATCGCGCATCACTCTCAAAAAGGCTGGCGCCAACTACAAGGCGTGCTGCCCGTTTCACGATGAGAAAACGCCTTCGTTCAATGTTAGGCCAGATAAAGGCTTCTACCATTGTTTTGGCTGTGGTGCCCATGGTGACGCCATAAGTTTTGTTCGTGAATTTGAAGGCTTGGGGTTTACCGAGGCCGTAGAAGATTTGGCCCGCCGTGCGGGACTGGAAGTGCCTTACGATGAGGCGGCCAAACATGAAATTCAGCAAGCCCGAACACTGACCGACGCTCTGGATTTTGCCAGCCGCTTTTACCAATCGGCGCTTCACGGCCAGCAAGGCGCTTTCGCCCGTGACTACTTAAAGCAACGGGGACTGGACGGCACTATTATTCAGCAGTACCAAGTAGGCTATGCACCTGCCGCCGGCACTGCATTGTTTGATGTTGCCAGCAAGGACTTGCAGGGGCCGCTGATCGAAACCGGCACCGTCTCGGATAAGTACGGCAGGCCAAGGGATCTTTTTCGCAACCGGGTCATGTTCCCCATCCGCAACAGCCGAGGCAAAACCATCGCCTTCGGTGGAAGAACTCTCGGTGATGACAAAGCGAAGTACATCAACTCCCCGGAGTCGGATGTTTTTCACAAAAGCCGGGAAATATATGGCCTGTTTGAGGCAAAGCAGGCGTTAAAGCAGCTCGACAAGCTGCTTGTAGTAGAAGGTTACATGGATGTTATTGCCCTCGCACAAAACGGTATTCATTACGCCGTAGCGACATTGGGCACAGCAACGAATCAGGATAGTCTTACCGCCCTGCTAAGACAGGTGCGGCATATCGTGTTCTGTTTTGATGGTGACCAGGCCGGGTTCAGAGCCGCAGACAAAGCCATGGAAAACGCCCTGGAATTAATGGCAGACGGATTGCACCTGCAATTCCTGATGCTGCCAGAAGGCGAAGATCCGGACACTTTGGTGCGCAAAGAAGGCCCAGATGCTTTTCAGAAGCGCATTGATGGCGCAACACCGTTCTCGCGGTATCTGTTTGACCGTCAGAGCGAAGGGCTGGACCTTCAGCTGCCGGAAAATCGAGGCGAGCTGAGAGCCAGAGCCGAACCGCTCCTGAATAAAATGCCCAGAAGCACCCTCAGGGATGCCATGTGGCACGAAATGCTGCGGCTCTGCGGGGGTCGTAACCAGTGGCAAGATCGCAAGCCTCAGCAACGGGGCAACTGGAAAGGCGAGCGCCGCGACCGGGTTACAGAAGAACGCATTGACGTAAAGCTGAGCAAAGATAGCATCTTGTGCCTTGCTCTACTGGAAGCACCGGATCTGGCGACAGAAGTAACTGAACTGGCGCGCAGCTCCCGCCAGTATAACCAAGCCATGACATTTGCCGGCTTTATCCTGGACCAAAAGATCCGGGATCGGAAATCACTTATAACGACCCTGGCAATGGATAGCCAGGCACGCGAACGGTTCTACAATCTGTTTGACGGCATTGAGCACATCCCAACCCGGGAAAGCACGCTGGCCGCAGCACGAGAACTGTTGAGCCCCAACGAAGAAGCTGCAAGACAGCAAAAGCTGGCTACACTTTTACGTAACTTCGCAAATCTTACCGCCGACGAACGGCAGGAACTGCGAGAGCTGAGCGGGGGAACCCCGGAAAGCAGCACTTGAAACTTTGCGCATTGATCACCATCTAACCATTCGGTGGCAGTGCATTAGAGCGGCAGCTATAATGGCTGTTTCATTTTTTATTTATTTAAGCGAGTTCACAGGGTGTCTATGTCAGGCAATTCGCAGAAATCACGTTTGAAAGACCTCATCGCACGAGGCAAGGAACAAGGCTACCTGACTTACGCCGAGGTAAACGACCACCTCCCGGAAGACATTGCCGATCCGGATCAGGTCGAAGACATTATTCGCATGATCAACGATATGGGCATTCAGGTATCCGAAGTGGCGCCGGATGCCGATACCTTACTGATGACCGACGGTGACTCCACCGCCGACGAAGCCGCTGCCGCTGAAGCCGCGGCTGCTCTCGCCGCCGTTGAATCCGACGCTGGTCGCACCACAGACCCTGTCCGCATGTACATGCGCGAGATGGGCACCGTGGAGCTGCTTACGCGTGAAGGCGAAATCGTTATCGCCAAGCGCATCGAGGAAGGCATTCGCGATGTTATGGCAGCCGTCGCCCACTTCCCAGGAACCGTTGGCACCGTTATTCAGGCCTATGATCGCATCATCGAGAATGAAGGCCGTATTACTGACATTATTACAGGCTTCCTGGACCCGGACGACGCCGAACCTTTCATGCCGGAACCGCCACCAAAGCCCGAAGCCTCTACTGACGATACGTCGGACGACGATGCCGACAACGATGCGGATGAGGAAGAGGAAGAACCAGAAAGCGGTCCAGATCCCGAAGAAACACGCTTGCGGTTTGAGCTGCTCAAGGAAAAGCTGGAAGCTGCAGAAAAATTGCTGGCCAAGCATGGCCGTGCCGATAAGAAAACCCAGGCTGCCTTGAACGACCTGGGCGTGGTTTTCGCACCGTTCAAACTGGGTAACAAGGCATTTGACGAGCTGGTTAACGTTGTTCGCTCAACCAATGACCTGATACGCGAAAACGAACGCGCCATCATGAAGATCTGTGTGCGCGAGTGTAAAATGCCACGTAAGGACTTCATCAAATCATTCCCGGGCAACGAAGCAAACCAGGAATGGGGCGAGAAGATCAGCAAGAGTAAAAAGCCTTACGCCTCTGCCATCAGCGAGCGTATGGACGAAATCGTCCGCCTTCAGAAGCGCATCATGAATGTGCAGATCGATGTGGACCTTGATGTTGTCGACATCAAAGAGATTAACCGCCGTGTTTCCATTGGCGAAGCCAGAGCGCGCCGCGCCAAGAAGGAAATGGTTGAGGCCAACCTGCGACTGGTTATTTCTATCGCCAAGAAATACACCAACCGTGGCCTGCAGTTCCTCGACCTGATCCAGGAAGGCAACATCGGCTTGATGAAAGCCGTCGACAAGTTTGAGTACCGTCGTGGTTACAAGTTCTCAACTTACGCCACCTGGTGGATTCGTCAGGCCATCACCCGCTCCATTGCGGATCAGGCGCGCACCATTCGTATTCCGGTGCACATGATTGAAACCATCAACAAGCTCAACCGCATTTCCCGCCAGATGCTGCAGGAAATGGGTCGCGAACCCACTCCGGAAGAGCTGGGTGAGCGCATGGAAATGCCGGAAGACAAAATCCGCAAGGTTCTGAAGATTGCCAAAGAGCCGATTTCCATGGAGACACCCATTGGTGACGATGAAGACAGTCATCTGGGCGACTTCATTGAAGACATCCAGGCGCTCTCACCAGTGGACTCAGCAACGGCAGAAGGCCTGCGCGAAGCTACTCGCTCAGTGCTGGCCGGCCTCACAGCTCGTGAGTCCAAGGTACTGCGGATGCGCTTTGGTATCGAGATGAACACGGACCACACGCTGGAAGAAGTCGGTAAACAGTTCGACGTAACCCGCGAGCGGATCCGGCAAATCGAAGCCAAGGCACTGCGCAAACTGCGTCACCCTTCCCGCTCCGATCACCTGCGTGGCTTTATTGACGATCAGGGAAATCAGGGGTAATTCGTAAGAACTAACAGTAGCGGGCGCCGCACCTCATCGGTATAATGGCGCCCGCTTTGTTTGCCCTTCCGGGAACCCCCAAAGCGAACACTGCATTTCGGGCCTATAGCTCAGTTGGTTAGAGCAGGGGACTCATAATCCCTTGGTCGGTGGTTCGAGTCCACCTGGGCCCACCATATTTTAACGTCAAAGCCTGCTTTCGAGCGGGCTTTGTTGTTTATGGCGCGTCCTCAGATCATTGTTCGTGACATCTTATTCACGTCAGATCTGCCCCCGAAATTATTTTATTTCAATCACTTGAGCGCACTCGCAAACCCCAATTACGCGCCGGTGGTGTCCTGCAGCCTGCATCTATTGCGAATCAGTCACCGTTGATGGCCAGCTGACTGCTAAACTTAGGAACAGGTGCGCATGGCACTCCGCAGTTTTACGGTGTTCTCACCGTTCATGGTAAGTGTCCGTCAACCCTGACGGCAGGTTGGTATTCGTGCAGTCCACACTTTCCTGCAGAGCAGTTATATCGCCGAAAGGAGATCGTGCATGAAAACACATAAATCGATGTTGTACACCGCCGGTATCGCCGGACTACTACTTACTTTGGGTGGTTGCGCCAGCCCTGGCGAGCCGCCGGATTCCGAGCTTCAGTCCGCAGAGAGTTCCCTCCAGCAGGCCGTTGCCGCAGACGCTCGGGAATTCGAGCCGGTTCTGCTCAATAATGCCCAGAACAAAGTCGCTGACGCTAAAAAGCTAATCGAACAGGAAAAATATCCGCAAGCTGAGCGACTGCTGGAGCAAGCCGCTGTAGATGCTCAACTTGCAAGCGCGCGCTCAGATACAGCAAAGGCGAAACACGCGGTAGAGGAGATCAATAGCAACATTGAATCTCTGCGCCAGCAAATCAATCAAGACCAGTAACCGCCCGGCGTGAAAAGGAGACTGTTATGAACAAACGCAACATAACATTGGGCATGGCGATGGGCTTGTCCGCAATGCTTGCTGGCTGCGCCTCAACGCCGCAGGAAAATGCAATGGTAAATGAAGCCCGCGCATCCTATGCCAAGATAAAAGATGACCCGGATGTTGCTCGCAGTGGCGACCGCCAATTGCGCAGCGCACGGGATGAGTTAACCCGAGCCGAGACTCTGCTGGAGGAAGGCGAAGATACCTCGCGCATTGAGCACGCTGCCTATCTTTCCAATCGTCACGCTCAGATTGCCAGTGAGCAAGCAGAACGCGCCAGGCTACAAAAGCAGATTGATTCTGCAGAGGAACGCCGACGTACACTCATGCTGGACGAGCGCTCCGACGAGGCGGCCCGCGCCCAAAGAGAAGCCGAAATGCTGCGCAAAAGAATGGAAGAACTGCAAGCAGAGCGCACAGATCGGGGCATGGTACTCACCTTGGGTGATGTGCTCTTCGACCTCAACAAGGCAGACTTGAAACCATCTGGAGAACAAACTATAGGGCGTCTTGCAGAGTTCATGAGGGAGTATGAAGACCGGAGAGTCCGCGTGGAAGGCTACACCGATAGCACCGGTGCCGCGAGTTACAACCAGACCCTATCCGAGCGGCGCGCTCAGTCAGTGAGTGATGCCCTGGTGTCCCAAGGTATTAATCGCAGCCGAGTCGAAACCAAAGGTTTTGGTGAGCAACACCCTGTAACGAGCAACGACACCTCCGCTGGCCGCCAACAAAATCGCCGCGTAGAGATTGTGATCTCCGACAAGGAAGGCAAGATCGAGACGCGGTAAAGCCAGCACAACCGCTTGTAAATCTAACCAGGGGGGGAGACGGTCCTCCCCCCTCTTTCCAGATAACCCCGCCTCTTGTTTACCGCCTTTGCCTCCTATATTCCAAAACCAGACAAAATTAATAAACTCTTACCTACTGAATTAACAGGCATTTTTTGAACCAATGCACCGAAAATGGTCATTCCGCCATGATACCGTGTCAAAAATGCCAACGTCCTAAAAGGACAAGCGCCCTACACTGTCAGGTCAATGAACGTACCAGCCGTTACTTAATCGTCCACCTGCGAGTTGATGAGCATACGGCCAGAGTATAAAAACAACGCAATAAAATGGAGTGTATCAATGGTTCCCACCACCCGGTTTTCAGTACGGGCGCTGAGCCTAGCGGTTGCAGCTGTATCCACAACTTTCACCATGTCAGCATCTGCCAGCATGGGCAACATTGGTACAACCTATGGCGTGATGCCCGTAGACGTTGCTACCGCCCAGTCTCTCTCCATGTTTAATGACCAGGTTTCCGCTACCTACTACAACCCGGCGGCACTTACCCGGGATGAGCGCGGCGAACTCACCTCTGGCCTGCTGCACGCTGAACAGGAACTTCGATCTGCAAATCCAAATGCAACTGGCGATGTGCTTTCCAGCTCTCCCAGTCAGCACGTATTAATTGGCATGAAAACCAACCTGGGTTCACTTACCCGGTTTGACCACCCGATTTATCTGGGCTTCATTGCCGGTGTTGAGAAATACGGCAAGGAAATGCTGGCCTTCGGATCGGAAACGTCGGAAACCGGCCAGTTCCTGCAAAACGGCAAAGAGCCGCTATTTCTGAACATTGGTGGCGCCACACCCATTTGGCGGGGTATCTCGGCCGGAGCCTCCGTTCGCATTACACTTGCAGCGGCGGCACAACTTAACGCGGTAACCGAGCTTAACGGCGATTCCCGGCAGGAGCAGTTGACGGTCAACGCCGAGCCCACCCTGAAAACCATTCTTGGCACTAACATTGATTTTGGCAGCACATTTTGCGCTGACAACAGCTGTTTTCTCGATGGTTGGGAAGCCGCTTTCTCTTACCGCACCAAATCAGCAGCCAAGACTACCGTTGGCTCCAACATTGAGGTTCCGGGTATAACCGTCAGCGAGCCCCTGATTTTGGCGGTTTCCACTATTGATTCGTTCCAGCCCGAAACCTTTGTTTTTGGTACTCAGTACCGCGGCGATGGCTGGCGGGTTGGCGGCAGCATCGAGCAACAGAACTGGTCTGAGCTTGAACATGAGTTTTCCAAAGACAGCATTAAGGATCAGGAGGCCGTTCCTCCAGGCAACCGCATCGGTTTCAACGACACAATTGTTCCCCGCATCGGCGCCGAGTATCAGCTCAACGAGAACTTCGCTTTCCGTGGCGGTATCGCCTACGAAGAATCGCCTCTGAAAACCACTAAAAACCCGGAACTGAACTATCTGGATACCGACAAAATAATCGTCGGGGTGGGTGTCAGCGCCACATACAACCGTACGCGCCTTTTGGCCTACCCGATACGTTTGGACTTAGGCTATCAGTACCAACAACTACAAGAGCGGGACTTCACACTGGTCGACTATGACGGCAATGAAACCAGCGTCACGGCCGACGGTGATATCCATGTAATCAGCGGCTCCATCACCCTGAAGTTCTGAGGAGAAGCAGGTCATGAAAAAACTTAAAACATTAGCCTTGGTTCCTGCCATTTTGCTGGCAGCTTGTGGTGGGGACGAACAGAGCGTTAAAGAAAGAGCTACGCCCGGGTCGTTGGTTTATTCCTACCCGACCGATGGGCAGGCAGGTGTAAGCCCGAAAGCTGACATCGTTTTACGCTTCAGCCACGCGATTGTGGATGATGAAACAGACATTGCCGATAAGATCGAGCTAGCCTCAAGCGGCAGCGTTCCGGCGTTTACCGTGAAAAAGATCGACGGTGGAAAAAGCCTGAAACTGGAAATTGCTGATGGGCAAAAGCTGGGCAGCCGAGCGGATTATTCCCTTACCTTCAACACACCTCTCAACGCTGAAGGCGGCAGACTTGTCGACACACCCAACGCTGTTGGAGATGAGGGCATCCAGTTTAATACCCGAGGAGAGCTTAGCGGTAGTGCTGGCCTGGCCAACACGTCTGATAGCTTCGCTGTCGCATGGCAAGTGCCCGATAATGATGGGCTTTTCCAGACGATGAACTTTTCCACCTTCCGCCTGGCCATGACTCAACCGGTTCACCCTGAATGGCAAACACTTGGGGGCTCCATTGAGCTTTTGGACAAACATGGAGAAGCGGTGCCCGCCACTGTACTGGTGAAAGGCAACCGAATTACCGTTGACCCTTGTCTCACAGAGCAAAAAATCGACTGCGGAAGTCGCGCAGACGTATTGAGCGCCGGCCAAACCTATACGCTCAAGCTCGATAACATTGCCAGCCTGACGAATGGCCCAGATGGCACCCGATACAGCGAAGAGTTTAACTTCACACCACGCGCCACAGGCCCAACCGCGGTATTGGCTCAGGACGCAATAGACTCAATTGACGGAAGGTACTCCTCCATATTGAATGGCCAAGCCATTAACGGGGTAGTGCTTAACTCCGTACTACAGGGCGTTACTGATTCATCACAGCAAACCGGCTCACTGTTTGCCGAGCTAGGGCATGCACCCTCCTTTGCCGCGGATGAAGCAATACCTTTGCGAATTCCCAAAGGCAGTGTGCTGGAGAGCACCAGCTTGAGCATTAAGGTTGGCGGTACAGTTCAGGCTTTGAACATAGATGATGGCAGCCCCCAGGAAACCGGCACCATCAAGGTTACCATGCTGTCTGACGCCTCTGGCTACATGACACCCAACGCCTATACCAACGAAAAAACAGCACCTCGCCACATCACACTGTTTATGGACGTTTCCATGAACACTGAGGAAAAAATGCCTAACGCCGCCCTTTCCCAGGATTTAATGGGCGTAGAGCTTCGGGGCATCGTGCGCGTTAAGGATGGTGTGCTGACAATCGATGCCATAGGTATGGTTGAACCAAACCTGTTGGGCCAGGAATACACAGACTCAACCATCGCATTCCACCTGCAGGCTAACATGGATGGGAAAGGCCTTGATGCGGCAGACGAGTGGGAAGCCACCCGCGATCAAGCACCTCCCCAACTGGTTAGTTGGATGCCAGGCGCAGAAGATGCCAAGCCTGCAACACGTCAGTCTATGCATCGCCCAGGTGACCCGGTAATTCTGTTCTTCGATGAGCCTCTGGACCCTGCGTCAATCTCCGCAGGTGTCAA
Source organism: uncultured Marinobacter sp. (assembly GCF_947488835.1). GTDB lineage: Bacteria > Pseudomonadota > Gammaproteobacteria > Pseudomonadales > Oleiphilaceae > Marinobacter. The sequence continues at coordinate 43,670 of NZ_CANLBK010000005.1, forward strand.
ACTCTATGCCGATGGCCAAGAACTGACTGTAGCCAACGGCGTGCTCAACACCGCACTCGACGGGACAGCCTTAACACTGAATCCGGAAGGCGGCTTGAAGCCAGGTGTTCAATACAGGGTTTCGGCTCCCGGTTTGATCGATTTGGCCGGAAACCCCTTCGTATTGGCGGATGATTTATCGTTCAGCCTCGATGGCCAACGCGATGTGCTCGCCAATGCACCGCCTCTGGCGCTAACCACCTACCCTGGCTATCCATGCGAAGCCGACCACACACAGCTGGATCTGGAAGCGGGTGTGTTGGGTAAATGCTGGACAGCAAAAGATAACCGGGGTGACGTACTACCAGTTAGCAAAATGCCGGATGATCGGCCGATCACCGTTGTCTTTTCACAACCCATGGATCTTGATTCGATACGCTTGAACGAAACCTTCATCGTCCAAAAGGTTGATAGCGATGGGAATGATGTAGAACCAATCACTGGTCGTCTAGAAAAAAACAACCAGCGTGTGCGCTTCTATCCGGATCAGCCTTGGGAAGTAGGTGCATTCTACCAGTACACACTGGTCTCCAGGAGAGGCGACGACTCCACGGCAGGCTCAGCGTATTCCAACTATTGCGATATGAGCGTGCCTCAATCCATCTGTGGTACAAACGCTTATCCGCTCAAAGCGGATTTGCTGGAAGGTTTGAATGGCGGCTGGGGAAATGGAGAAACCCCATATAACCCCATGAAGATCTACTTCCAGGGCGCTGAAGCAAAAGATTCAGTATTCACAGCCTTGCGGAATCTTCCCATTCGCGACACCAATGCCAACTTCAACATCGACTGTGGTTCCAACGATGACCCTGATTGCCTTGAGCCCTTTGCTCATGAGTATAAGGACCCAGCAGACGTCACGGACAGCACCCATGTAAGCGGATGGTTGCCTTCAGCAAACTCAACAAAACTGAGCGTCGTAAATAACAAGGCCAAGCTGACGGCTCTTGGAATCCCTAGTCAAATCCCGGCTCGCGTCGGATGTAAGAATGACGAGCGATGCCCGAAAGACAAGTTCATCTACCAAACCTATGCGCTGAATAGCGAAGTCATAGGCCCAGGTACCTGGACCGACCCGGCGACGGGCACCGAGGAAGATGCAATCCTTGTTGAGCTGTATCCAACTCTGCTGGCTACGAGTTCAATCGACACTTACGTTGATCTGGGAATACTGGAAGCTGATGTTCCTACAAACACCCAGATCATTCGGATGCGCTATTCAGAAGACCCGAGCTGTGCTGGACAAAACGGTTGTCCTCGCAATCAGTTGATAAAGGGCGCAATCGTGACGGTTGATGGAAAGCCAGTATTCAAAACACGAGCGGAGTTGATGCTTGATGCTCCCGAAATGAAAATTACTGCCGACGGCCCGCACGACCTTTACGCCCGGCCCTTCTACTTTGATCTAGAGGGCGATGTTACCTTCTTCGATGATGGTCGCATGCAGATCGAGCAACGCAATACGAACCTGGTAGATATCAAGGTTGAGGCCAAACCTTTGGGCCTCATTATCGACCTGCCTCTGCAGATCCCTGTGGGTGGTACCTACCTCAACTTCATTACAAATCCTGTTAAGGATCTTCCCGCCGTGCAGTAAAGCTGCCGCGGTACTCTTAAGGCCAATGGCCAGTCTCCGGACTGGCCTTTTTTGTGCCCATAACAATGACCCAGAGTTTCCCACCACAGCTAATTTCCTGCTAATCTGGTTGCACAATGAAACCCAACCTGTAACAACAAGAACATCAGGAGAGACCTTCATGCAAAACGGCACTCATTACCGCACCTGTCACTTATGCGAAGCCATGTGCGGCGTTGCCATTGATGTGAAGGAGGGGCGCATTGCGTCAATTCGTGGAGACGACAAGGATCCCCTGAGCCGGGGCCATATTTGCCCCAAGGCGGTGGCCCTACAGGATCTACATGAAGATCCTGAGCGCTTGCGCAAGCCGGTTCGTAAAACCGCCAATGGCTGGCAAGAGATTGAGTGGGATGAAGCCTTCTCAATCGTGGCTGAAAAGCTGCACGGAACCCGCACAACCCACGGCCGCAACAGTATTGGCGTGTACCTTGGCAACCCAAATGCCCACAACCACAGCTCATTAATCGCCACCATGCCGTTTCTACGGGCCATCGGCTCCCAGAATCGTTTTTCTGCCACCTCCAATGACCAGCTTCCCCACATGCTGGCAAGCCTGGAGATGTTCGGCCATCAGGTTCTGTTCCCCATACCGGATATCGACCATACAGATTTGTTTATCTGTATTGGTGGCAACCCGATGGCGTCCAACGGCAGCCTGATGACGGTGCCGGATTTCCGTGGCCGGCTGAAAGCGCTTAAAAAGCGCGGCGGTAAAATGATTGTGGTGGATCCCAGGCGCACAGAAACCGCCAAGCAGGCCGAGGAATTTCATTATATTCGCCCTGGCACCGATGCATTTTTGCTGATGGCCATGGTGAACACGCTGTTTTCAGGAGGGCTGATCCATCCAGGGCCGACAGAGCATCTTATAAAAGACCTGGATCTTTTGCGCCTGGCATCCATGCCCTTTACACCCGAAGCTGTAGCCCAACGCACAGGCATTGCAGCGGCAACCATACGGGATCTTGCTCAACAGCTTGCAGACACGCCAAAAGCCGCACTTTACACCCGCATGGGCACCAGCACCCAAACGTTCGGAAGCATCACAACCTGGCTGGCGTACTGCCTGAACATTCTTACCGGCAAACTGGACACCGTAGGCGGCGTGATGTTTACCCAGCCAGCCATCGATCTGATCGCCCTGGGCGCCATGTCTGGTCAGCGAGGGCACTTTGGCGCTCGCCACAGCCGGGTTAAGGGGTTGCCGGAGTTTGCTGGAGAATATCCGTCCAGCACCATGGCTGATGAAATACTCACACCGGGCGACGGGCAAATCCGTGCCTTCGTGACCGTTGCCGGCAACCCGGTGCTTTCCAGCCCGAACGGGCGCCGACTGGACGATGCCTTTAACGGGCTGGATTTTATGGTATCGGTGGATTACTACATTAACGAAACTACTCGTCATGCCGACATTATTCTGCCGCCCACCGCCGTGCTCGAGCGCAGCCACTACGACATTATTTTCAACCTGCTGGCCGTTCGCAATGTATCGAAATACAGCGAAGCACTGTTTGATGCTGGCCCGGACAGCCGACATGACTGGCAGATTCTGCTGGAGTTGGCGCATAGACTTGAGAAGCTGCGCAAGGGTGGCAAACTGCCGATCCGTTCCGAGTTGGGCTGGCAAGCGTTCAAACGCGCAGGCCCTGACACCATCGTTGATATGCTTCTGCGTACCGGGCCTTATGGCACAGATACAGGGCGCGCCCGTGGGGTACTGGAGCCCGCGACGAAACGGATTCTGGAACTGCTGCCCAAGCAACATCCTTTGCGAGGCCTTGCCGAACTATGTTCTCTCAACCCCCAGTGGCAGAAACTTCCTAAAGGGCTTTCCCTAAAGCGATTAAAGGAGCACCCCAGCGGGATTGATCTCGGCGCTCTGAGGCCCGCGCTGCCCGGCCGGCTGTTCACCCGGGATGGAAAGATTAACCTGGCTCCCCGGCGCTATCTGAAAGACGTAGAACGCCTGCACCAGCAACTCTCTGTTCCGGAATCTCCTGGCGAGCTGCTACTGATTGGGCGGCGCCATATTCGCAGCAACAACTCATGGATGCACAACAGCCACCGTCTGGTGAAAGGCAAAGACCGCTGTACCCTGCTGGTCCACCCGGACGACGCCAACCGTTTGGGGCTTAACGAAGGCGGCAGCGCCGAGGTCCGCGCCGATGACCGTTTGGTGATAATGCCGGTGGAAATTACTGAAGACATCATGCCCGGTGTGGTTTCCATTCCCCATGGTTGGGGTCATAACCGCCACGGAACCCGGCAGTCCACGGCGACGGCCCATGCTGGCACCAGTATCAACGATGTGTTGAGTGATGAATTAACCGACCCGGTGGCGGGTACTTCCGTATTGAATGGTCAGCCAGTAACTGTCAAAGTCTGCCAACCAGAACAGCAACCTGCACTCGCCTGAACCAGACTGGGAGAACAACATGCCTCACTGGCTACAATGGAGCCTGATTATTGCCGGCACGGTCGCCATCCTTGCCCTGCTGGGGTTTATCCGGCGGCAAATGGTCACCCTGTCTGAAGACCGGAGAAGGCAGCGAAAAGCCGAAGCTTTTCAGGCGAAACGGCGCAAGGATATGGTCGATAGCATTCGCGTTATTGCCATGGCCATTGAAGAAAATCAGATCGAATACTCCGAGGCATGCCTTCGCATAAAAGGCTTACTCGACCATGTAGCACCAGAATTGATGAATGCCCCTCCATACCGGGTATTTATGGATGTATATGAACAGCTTCGTCACATGCCTACTCACCAAGCTCGTCAGAATACCGAGACGCGCTTCGTGGAAAAGATGGACAAGGAGCGGTTTGAAGTGGAAAGGCGACACACCGATGAAATACGCCGTGCCGCAACGGCTATCCGGAATCACGGATTCTGACCCACCCCGATTTGTGTCGTTTTGTAACAGAAATGTCTACAAATGATAATTTTATCGATGTGATATCAGAAGCTTGCTCGAATCCCTAAAAATGACGGAGCGCTCAGCTTCTCATTCCCGCCAGTGGGTGCCTTTCCTTTTTGCATATGTTGTCTAAGTTGAAATCAGGGTGATAGGTTTTTAACGGTTGGTATTGAGATTGCGATGATCGCCCTGGGTTATTTCTCCTGTTACGTTCGGACGACGCTGCAATGAGCGGAAACCTTGCCGGCCTTTATGGCCGGCCTTTTTATGTTTACTGATTCATCATACCGGCCATGGCCATGACCTTGTCCCGGCTGGCTACCAGCTCATCAAACTGTTCTTCTACGTGCTCACGATTAAGGCCGAGCTCGTCATAGACCTCTTGCTCAACGGGTGTATATGCACCCATGGCGACGCCCCTTTCGGTAAGCAACTGCCGGCCAAGCCACAGGATTCGGGCATATACATTGTGGGTGCCCTGGTAGGTTTTGCTTTTCTGATACCTTATGGCCTGTGTGACCTCATCTGGCATACCCCAGTTTTCCATAAGCTGTGCTGCGATCTGCTCCCGGGTGATCCCCAAAAGGTAGTGCTCCGATACCGAGGAATCAATATCGGAGTTCACCTCCAAAGAGCGACATACCAGCTTGAAATGGGGGGGGAAAACCTGGGCCAGCAGAAGGTAACCAAAGTTATGTAGCAGGCCTGCCAAATAGGCCAGCCCGAACATGGGGCGCTCTCCCCGCGGCATCATGCTCGCCAGAATACCAGCCGACTGAGCTTGCCAGATAGCTTGCTGCCAGTAGTCCACGTAGCCTTCAGGATGGTCCTGGGGCTGCTTGAGCGCACGCCCCAGCGACAATCCCATCGCCAGGTTCATTACCATGTCGAAGCCAAGAACGCGTGATATGGCATCGTGCACAGAGCGCACTTGCCCGGCCGCGGCATAAAAAGATGATGACGCCCAACTGACCACCTGAGCCGCCAGGCTTGGGTCGCTCTCGACGATATCAACCAAATCCCCCATGACAGCGTTCGGGTTTACCCGCAGGTGGATAATGCGCTGGGCGGTTTCCGGTAAAGGCGGCAGTTCCAGTGTATCTTCAAGGCGCTGCTGAATGCGCAAGCTGGTAAATTTTTTGATGGCGAAGGTCAGCTGATTACGGTCATTGCCGGGATCATCCAGATTCACGGTTATGTTTTCCGATGCCACCGTAAACGACAGACGATCCGCATTTTGGGTCAGCGCACGGAACTCTTCAGCAGGCATCACCATCGCCAGATTTTGATCGCCCAACGCTAAAGCTACCGCGGGCAAATCATCGACCCGGCGATCCACAATGGTGGGCCAGCCCGTAAGTGAAGGCAGAGCCGGCAGTTCTCGCAGGCCGGCACGCTCTTTAACCCGGATCTGCTCGCGAGGTTTCATCAGGCGAAAGTCCCGCCCCATCTGTTTGTTCAATCGCTCCAGATCAATCAAATCGTCTTTGCAGCATATGGCTTGAAGGTTGTCCTGCCCGTCGTGAAGCAACACCATCCGTAACAGCTCGTGCTGATTAGCCTGGCGCATATCTCTCAGTGATACGCCTTTGGCCGAATCGCCCAAAGCCTGTTGAACCGTGACAGGTAGTTCCATCGTTATCTCCTGATTATCGCTGCTTGCCATCCGGCCACCAGAATCTGGCGTTGGTTTTTTAGTATAGATCATGTGTTAGCTGTATAAATTGACATGCTCCGATTCAAACATCCCCGTAACGCATCTTTTCACCCATCCATCGTCGAATCAGAGCCTGCACCAGTTGTGGCTGCCTCATGAGCCCCGGCGCCATCTCCCGTACCGGCTCAATCCAGCCCTTATCTCGCTCAAAGTCTGCCAGCCGGAACTGCATCATGCCAGTCTGGCGGGTACCAAGCACTTCCCCAGGCCCTCGTATTTCCAGGTCCTTTTCGGCAATAACAAAACCATCCTGACTGTCTCGCAAGGCCTGCAGGCGGGCCTTACCATTGGCTGACAGCGGAGGGTGGTACATGAGTACACAGAAGCTGGCCTGCTCACCCCGGCCCACCCTGCCACGGAGCTGATGCAACTGGGCCAGGCCCAGGCGCTCCGGATTTTCAATGATGATAAGTGAGGCGTTGGGCACATCCACGCCCACTTCAATCACCGTCGTAGCAACCAGTAAATCCAGCTCCCCCTGCTTGAAGCGTTCCATCACTTCGGCCTTTTCCGAGGATTTGAGCCGCCCGTGCACCAGCCCGACTTTCAGGCCAGTCAAGCGCTCCGTCAGTTCTTGCGCTGTTACTTCTGCCGCCTGGCACTGCAAGGCTTCCGACTCTTCAATCAGTGTGCACACCCAGTATGCCTGTCGGCCGTCAGCGCAAGCGCTGCGTACGCGCTCAATCACATCGTCCCTACGACTGTCAGGAATGACGATAGTTTCAATGGGCTTTCGGCCCGGGGGTAATTCATCGATCACCGAGGTATCCAGATCGGCGTAGGCACTCATGGCGAGAGTACGAGGAATGGGTGTGGCGGTCATGATCAGTTGGTGGGGCGCCAGGGTTCCGCCTACACCTTTTTCCCGCAGGGCCAGCCGCTGGTGCACGCCAAACCGGTGCTGTTCATCCACAATGACCAACGCCAAGCGGTGAAACAGCACATCATCCTGAAACAACGCATGGGTACCGATGATTACGCTGGCCGCACCCGTATGCACGGCTTCCAGCGCTTCTTTCCTGGCTTTGCCTTTGACCTTGCCAGACAGCCAGGCCAGTTGGATACCGAGGGGCTCCAGCCAGCCTTTAAAGTTCTGATAGTGCTGTTCCGCCAGTATCTCTGTCGGCGCCATAAGTGCCACCTGGGCACCAGCACCAAGGGTTTGTATAGCTGCCAGCGCGGCCACCACGGTTTTACCCGAGCCCACATCCCCCTGCACCAATCGCAGCATGGGCAGCGGTTGGCTGAGATCTTGTCGAATCTCACTCACAACCTGGCGCTGAGCCCCCGTGAGCGCAAACGGCAACTCCTCAAGAAAACGCTCTGCCAGGTCGCCGGTGGGGAGCAAGGACAAGGCTTGCCGGGCCTGAATCTGTTCGCGAACCTGGAGCATACTCAACTGATGAGCCAGCAGCTCCTCCATTACCAGGCGCTGCTGTGCCGGGTGGCGCCCCTCCATCAGAAGATGAACCGGGGCGCTGGCTGGGGGAGAGTGCACCATCTGGACGGCTTCATTAATTCCCGGCAACTGATAGCCCGCCAACAGCTCAGCGGGCAACCAGTCACGTATAGGATGGCGCTGAAGGTACCCCAGAGCCTGCTGACACAAACCTCTTACCCTGGGCTGCTGTATGCCTTCGGTCAGCGGATAAACCGGCGTAAGGGTGGCCTGTTCCCCTGTGGGCATAGGCGGTGGATTGGTTTGGTACTCCGGGTGGTAAAACTCGTATCCGGCGCGGCCCGGGCGCACCTCGCCAAAGCAGCGAACCTGGGTGCCTTCTGAAAGCTGGTTTTTCTGGGCGGCATTGAAGTGGAAAAACCGTAGCACCAGAAACCCGCTGCTGTCTTTCAGGGTAACCTGCAGGCTTCGGCGACGCCCCATCACCAAATCTGATTTCATCACCTCGCCTTCCACAACGGCGACATCGCCTACCCTCAAGCTCCCCATGGGGATTATGCGGGTGCGATCTTCGTATCGATGGGGAAGATGGAATAGCAGATCCTGTAACGATGAGATTCCCAACCGCGCAAGCTTCTCGGCAAGGGCGCTTCCTACGCCCTTGAGCTCCGTAACCGGGATGTCATCCAGTGATGCCATAGCAGGGCTCAGTCTGTTGCTGCAGCAACCGGGGTGTCCTCTGTCGCCTTTTCAATCACCCGGCATTGGCCGGCTGCAAGCGAGAGGACATCAATGGCTTTAGGCCGGGGAAAGGTTACCCGCCAGGCCAGGGCAACCGTTCGGGAAGGCACAGGTGGAGCAAAAGGCCGGGTGACCAGCACATCTTTCTGGTAGCGCATGCCCGTCGCTGCGGAAAGCGGCAGTACGGTAATTCCTAAGCCTGAGGCGACCATGTGGCGTATGGTTTCCAGGGAACTGCCTTCGGTTACCAGTGATGGTGTGCCGGCATCCGCACGGCGAGTGACGGCCTCCACCAATGGTGGACAAGCCTCCAGCACCTGATCCCGAAAACAATGACCAGGGCCAAGAAGGAGTAACTGCTCGTCAGCCAGTTCATCACCTGTGATCTCCTTCTTGGCCGCAAGGGGGTGATCTGCTGGCAGAAGCACTACAAAAGGCTCATCGTAAAGTGGCAATGTCAGCACTTCCGCCTCTTCAAACGGCAGCGCAATGATGATGGCATCCAGTTCGGATTGGCGCAGCTTCTTGCGCAGGTTAGCGGTGTAGTTTTCTTCTATATAAAGCGGCATCTCCGGCGCGGCACGGCGCAATTCAGGCAAGAGGTGCGGAAACAGATAAGGCCCGATGGTGTAAATGGCACCCACTTTGAGCGGCGAACTCAACTGGTTTTTACCATCCTGAGCCATGTCGCGGATAACACCCACCTGATCCAGAACCCGCTGGGCCTGCTCGACAATACGCTGACCAGTTTCCGTTACGCGGATACTGCTTTTGCTTCGCTCAAACAGGGGGATTCCCAACTCCTCCTCCAGCTTTTTGACCGCAACGCTGAGTGTCGGCTGGCTAACGTGGCAGCGCTCGGCTGCGCGGCCAAAATGCCTTTCGCGAGCAAGCGTAACGACGTATCGTAACTCGGTAAGAGTCATGGTGATCTCCGGTCAAAAGGATACGGGTCGAAGTTTCACTAATTTATGAGATAGAGGATAAGGATTGATATTGTCTATGGCAATCGCTGATCGCAATAGTATGCCGGGAATTCTCATAGCCGGTTGTGGCAAGCTTGGGGGCGCCATCGCCAGCATGCTGACTGAGTCGGCGCACGTTTACGGATTACGCCGTAACCCGGCCAAGGTGCCCGAGGGTGTAACAGGTATAGGCGCCGACCTGACCCGTCCGGAAACCTTAGCTGGCAAGCTGCCAGACAACCTCGAAACGGTTATCTACTGCCTGACACCCTCCAGCTATGACGAGCAGGGCTATCGCGATGCCTACGTTAACGGCCTGTCCAACCTGCTGGAAGCAATTGGCGACCAGCCTCTAAAGCGGCTGTTTTTTATCAGCAGCACCAGCGTTTACGCCCAGAACGATGACAGTCTGGTTGATGAAACCAGCCCGGCCTCACCTTCCCGTGTCACGGGCCAGCAAATTCTGGCCGGAGAACAGACAGCACTGAATAGTGGTCATCCCGCTTCTGTTATTCGCTTTAGCGGAATCTACGGACCATCAAGGGGTCGTTTTCTGGAGGAGGTGATCGACGGCCGCATGAACCCGACAAAGCCGGCACCATTCAGCAATCGCATTCATGAAGATGACGCAGCCGCGGCTGTGGTCTTTCTTAACCAGCGAGCGCTATCAGGCAAGTCACTCGATACCTGCTACCTTGCCAGCGATTGCGAGCCTGTGCGGCTGGATGAGGTGGTCGACTGGGTTCGCCAGCAAGTGCCCTGCGCCGAGCCCGTAGCTGACGCCAGAAAGGGCGGCCGGGCCGGCAGCAAGCGCTGCAATAACTCGCGGTTACTGCAAACCGGGTTTACGTTTCGCTACCCGGACTTCCGGGACGGATATCGCGATATGATCGATAAGGGCTAGATCTGCAACGAACAAAGGCGACCCGCAGGCCGCCTTTGTTCTGACTATCCTGGCTGTGTGTGCTGAATCAGCTCAGCACCATTACCGCTTCTACTTCTACAGGAACATCCTTAGGCAACGCTGAAACCTGCACCGCTGCACGTGCCGGGTATGGTTCGGGAAAGTACGTCGCCATAATCTCGTTAACCGTGGCAAAGTTTGCCAGATCGGTCACATAGATATTCACCTTGACGATGTCTTTCAGTTCACCACCCGCCGCTTTACAGACGGCCTGAAGGTTATCGAATACCTGACGGGTTTTCGCTGAAAAATCGCCCCCGACCACTTCCATGGTTTCAGGATCCAGCGGAATCTGACCAGAAATATAGACAGTGTCACCGGCCTTTACAGCCTGGGAATAGGGGCCAATTGCCTTGGGTGCGTTTTCAGTCTGAATTATGGATTTGTTGGTCATACCGTTTACTTTCCTTATCGTCTAAAACACCAATCGTCGCTGTTACATACGTGAACTGTCAATAAGGCAGTTCATTCCATCGCCACCCGATCAGTATTTCACGCGGTTGATCGAAGTAACGGCCTTGATGTTACGAACCCGGCGCATCACCCTGGACAAATGCTTACGTCCCTGGACTTTAACCACAAGGCTGACAACCCCAAAACGGGCGTTCTGCTCAACCACATGGATGCGCTCAATGTTCCCGTCCGCCTTGGCAACAGCACCGGCAATTTCAGCAATAAGACTACGCTGCCGCTCAAGCTCGACGCGAAGCTCTACAGAAAACTCATTGGTAATATCTTTTGCCCAAGACAGGTGGGTCAAGCGTGAGCGACCCTCACCATCTTCAGGCAGTTTTGAGCAGGTGTCCGAATGGATTGTCATACCACTGCCAGAATCCATCGAACCAACAATTGGGTCGCCGGGTATTGGCTTACAGCATGAGGCAAAGTGAACCAGCATGCCCTCGGTTCCCTGAATCGTCACCGGCTCATTGCCGCCGCCTTGAAGATCCTTGACCGTGGCTTCAGACTCCTCTTTACCGACACCACTCACGAGCTGGCGCGCCACCAGGTAGGCCATTCGATTGCCCAGACCAATATCGCTGATCAACTCATCGAAACTGTTTACCTGATTATGGTTCACAACAGCCTGCTTCTGAGCATCGTCGATATCAGAAAAGCGCTTGCCAAACCCATTGAGGGATTTTTTCAGCAGCACGCGCCCCAGCTCCATTGATTCCGCCAGCTTTTGCCCTTTAAGGGTATGGCGTATGCTACTGCGAGCCTTACCGGTCACCACAAAATTGAGCCAGGCGGGGTTCGGGCGGGCCCCGGGCGCGGTGATAACCTCAACGGTTTGGCCGCTTTGTAATGGCTTGCTCAGCGATCCGAGATTACGGTTGATTCGGCAAGCGACCGTAGCATTGCCAATATCTGTATGAATGGCATAGGCGAAATCTACCGGCGTAGCGCCCCTGGGCAGCTCCATGATTTTACCCCTCGGGGTAAACACATAGATTTCGTCCGGGAAGAGATCCACTTTTACGTGTTCGATAAACTCCAGGGAGTCATCGGCACGTTCACGCATCTCCATCAACCCTTTCACCCAGCGATCAACCCGCATCTGGTTCACGCTGGTAACGCTGCTGGGTTCATTTTTGTACATCCAGTGAGCGGCAATACCATCGTTGGCTATGTGCTCCATTTCCTCGGTACGGATCTGGATTTCAATGTTTACGTGCATACCAAAAAGGGTGGTATGCAAAGACTGGTAACCGTTGGCCTTGGGCATGGCAATGTAATCTTTGAATCGGCCAGGCATTGGTTTGTACAAGCTGTGAACGGCACCCAGAATCCGATAGCAGTCGTCTTCAGTGTCGGTAATGATGCGGAAGGCGTATACGTCCATGATTTCGTAAAAGGACTTCTGCTTGAGCTTCATCTTGTTATAGATGCTGTTCAGATGCTTCTCGCGCCCCATGATCCGGCCTGGCAGGCCACGCTCTTCCAGCTTTTCCTGAAGTCGGCCTCGTATGTCTTCAATAATCTCCCGGTGACTGCCGCGCAACTTGTCGACGGCCTTGGATATATAGCGGGAGCGCATTGGATGCAGCGCAGCAAACCCCAGATCTTCGAGCTCTGTGGAAATTGCGTGCATACCAAGGCGGTTAGCTATGGGGGCGTATATATCGAGGGTTTCTGTGGCGATGCGCTGGCGCTTTTCGTAGGGCATGGGGCCGAGAGTGCGCATGTTGTGCAGGCGATCAGCCAGCTTTACCAGAATAACGCGAATATCCCTGGCCATGGCCAGAGTCATTTTCTGGAAGTTCTCGGCTTGGGCTTCTGCGCGGGAACGGAATTCTATTTGGGTCAGTTTACTGACGCCGTCCACCAGTTCCGCTACGTCCTCACCGAATTGCTCGGCAAGCGCATCCTTGGGAATACCGGTATCTTCAATAACATCGTGGAGCATAGCCGCCATCAAACTCTGATGATCAAGCTTCAGATCTGCAAGAATGTGAGCAACGGCGAGGGGATGGGTGATGTAACGGTCACCACTTTTGCGCATCTGGCCCTCATGGGCCTGCTCGGCATAATAGTAGGCCCTTCGCACCTGGTTAATGCGATTGGTATCCAGATAGGTGCTGAGCTCAACCGCCAGACCTTCTACCCTAGCCTCAAGTGACACCGCGCCTCCGTAAAACTCCAGTTTCCCACGATTGCCAGCAGCAGAAACAAAAAGACCCGAATGCATGCATTCGGGTCTTTTTCTATCCTTCCAGCAACGATCTATAGATACACTATAAAACTGCGGAGGCAGATTTCAATGCATTCTTAGTCTTCTTCGATTTCGTTCAGCAAATCGCGGCTGACCAAACCTGCAGCAATTTCGCGCAGGGCGATAACCGTAGGCTTATCGTTTTCTTCCGCAACCATCGGATCAGCGCCTTTGGTGGCTATCTGGCGGGAACGCTTAGTGGCCAGCATGACCAACTGGAAGCGGTTATCAACGTGTTCCAGACAATCTTCAACAGTAACTCGTGCCATAACATCCCCGAAAATAATAAAAATGACTGATTTAGCAGACCGCGTAGTTTACTGCTAGCGGCACAATTTGTATACAGCAAAAGTCCCTATCAGGCGGAGCCGTCACTTTCACCACAGAGTTCCGCAAGCAGTTGCCTGTGCCGTAACTGTTGCGTGGTTACCTGCATACGCTGGCTGCGTACGATCGCCAGCAGGTCCGCCAGCGCTTCCTTGAACTCATCGTTTACAACAATGTAGTCAAACTCGCCTACATGGCGGCACTCTTCCCTGGCCTCAGTCAACCGCCGACTCACGACATCCGGCGCGTCGGTTCCTCTGCCCACGAGGCGTTCCCGAAGGGCTTCCGCCGAAGGCGGCACAATAAAAATACTGACACACTCGGGAATAAGCCGACGCACCTGGGAAGCGCCCTGCCAGTCGATTTCCAGAATCACATCTCGCCCGCTGGCCAGCATCTCTCGGACCCACACCTGAGATGTGCCGTAATAATTACCGAAAACGTCTGCGTGCTCCAGAAAGTCGCTTTTACCGATCATGGCTTCAAACTCGGAGCGGCCAACAAAATGGTAGTTAATGCCATCCTTCTCGCCTTCGCGCATGGGGCGCGTCGTATGAGAGACGGATACTCCCAACTTGTGGTCTGCATGTAGCATCTCTGCTACAAGACTGGTCTTACCGGCACCCGATGGCGCAGAAATAACAAACAGCGTACCCGTTTCACCGGCCTGGCTCATGATTGAACAACTCCTGGACTGGACCTGGCCGCCACTACTGGAGGCCCGCAAAGCGAATAATTATACGACCTTTGACCAAACACCGCATCCCGGATGCCGCCACAACTGGTAACATCAAGGAAACAGCAGCAAACGACGGAAGGCAGCATGGATAAACTTCTGATTGTCATGGATCCGGCCCACAAGCACCAGAAAGCTCTGGCCCGGGGAATCGAACTGGCCCGCGCCACGGGCGCCCAACTGGAAATCGTGGCGTTCACCCATGAACATCTGGGCGCTTTGCCGTCAGACCCTACCGTGCAACAACGTGCCCGCGATGCCCTCATTGAACTTCGTCAGCGCTGGCTGGATCAGATGCTGGCGCTTTCCGACTGCACCGACCTGCAAGTCGCCACGCATACTGTGTGGGAAAAGAATATTCACCAATGGATCATTGAACACGCCCATCCCAACCGCTTCAAGGCCGTCATCAAAACCGGAAGCCGCTCGGAAACATGGTTATACACGCCGACTGACTGGCACCTTATCCGTGAGTGCCCGGTACCGGTGATGCTGGTAGCTGAGCAAAAATGGAACCATGCCCACCCGATTCTGGCCGCGGTAGACCTGAGTTCCACCAAACCGGTCAAAAAAGCACTGAACACCAAGATCATTGAGCAGGCCTTCGTACTGGCAAAGGCCTTTGGATCGGAGGTTCATCTGGTTCATGCGCTGCATATTTCCGAGGTGCTGGCAGACCTGGAGATCATCAATGTAGCTGACCATGAGCAGCGGCGCCGAACAGCTCTGGAACCGACCATTACGCACCTGTGCAACACCTGGCACCTGAGCCGGGACCAGGTTCACCTGGCCGCTGGCCCGGCACACAAGGTGATCCCCAGCGTGGCCAACAAATTGAAAGTCGATATGGTGGTCATCGGCACCAGCGGTAAAACCGGCCTGAAGGCCCGTGTGATTGGAAACACCGCAGAGAAGGTGCTCACTCATCTGAGAACCGACTTACTAGCCATCAAGCCCGGAGATACTGGCCAGTAATGCGTAGAAAATTCGACGTTACAGTAAAGCAGCCCGAAACAGCCAGTGAAGCCCTGAGCGAAGCCTCCGGGCTTCCTCGCCAGCGCATCAAAGACGCCATGAACAAAGGCGCCTGCTGGTGGACTCTAAAAGGCAAGAAAGTGCGGCTGCGGCGCGCAACCAAAGAGCTGCAAGCCGGCACTCAGTTGCAGCTTTATTACGATGAGAATGTTCTGAACCGCAAACCGGAAGCGGCGATCCTGGTAGAGGATAAAAGCCGCTACAGTGTCTGGTTCAAGCCCCACGGCTTGTTAGCTCAAGGCTCGCAATGGGGAGACCATTGCAGCCTCTTGCGCTGGGCGGAGCTTGAACTGAAGCGACCTTGCTTCCTTATTCACCGGCTGGATGGCGATGCTGCCGGGCTAATGCTGATTGCCCACGACTCAAAAGCCGCGGGTGCGCTCTCCCAGTGTTTCTCCGGGCGCACCATGACCAAGCGTTACCTGGCCCGAGTGGCCGGCGTCATCAATACGCAGGACCAACTGATCGACACACCGATTGATGGCAAAGCCGCAATCAGTCATGCGTCCACGCTAAGCACCGATGACGCAGCCGAAACAAGTCTTCTGCAAGTCATCATCGAGACAGGCCGCAAACACCAGATCCGCAAGCATTTGCAGAGCATAGGGCATCCGATTATTGGCGATCGCCTTTACGGCAAACCTGCAGGAGTTCCCTTGCAGCTCCTCGCCGCCAGCCTGGAGTTTGACTGCCCCCTTAGCCGCCAGCGGGTAACTCTGGAATTACCGAGAGAGCTTGCCAGCCTGGCCGAATGAGCCCAATCAGTTACCTTCAAACTCCGGGGCACGACGAGCAACAAATGCCTGAACGCCCCGCATGAAGTCCTTCGACTTGGTGGTGACATTCTGTTCCTCGGCCTCAACCGCTACTGCTGAACCCCAGTCACAGCTGGCCACTTCGCGCAGCAAGCGCTTGGTCCCGGCAACAGCAAGTGGCGCAGCACCCGCCAGAGAACTGGCCCATTCAAACGCTTCTTGCTCCAGGCCTTCAGCAGGCACGGCCCTATTGGCCAAGCCATGAGTTAAACACGTCTCCGCATCAAGCCGCTTTCCTTCGATAATGGCAGCCAGCGCGCGGTGGCGCCCCATGGCATTCAGCAGATGCCAGGTGAGGCCTCCATCGGGCACGAGCGCAATGGCAGCAAACGCCAGATACACACTGGCATCCTCTGCCATCATCACCAGATCGCATGTCAGGGCCAGCGCGGCGCCAATACCGGCTGCCTGGCCATGGACGCGAGCGATATAGAGCTTGTTGCCGTGATGAATAGTTTTCAGAAGCGGCTCGTATTCATCCAGCAGCAGATCCGATATTTGCTTGTAGTCAAAATCCTGTAAGTCCTGCCCTGCAGAAAATCCCTTACCGGCAGCACCAATAATGCAAACCCGAATCGTTGGATCTGCTTCCACCTCAGCCAAGGTAGAGGTCAAGGCTTTGCGCATCGGCGCATTCAGAGCGTTGTAGTGCTCCGGCCGGTTGAGTGTAATCGTCGCAACTTGCCCATCGCGGGACAAAAGAACTGGCGTGTCACTCATTTCATTGTTCCTTCTCTGTTAAATCGATTCTTTTGTTTTCGCGCCGGCCTTCGCCAAAATCACGACTGCTATTTTCGCTACACCTAGACTGCACTTCTGAGCACAAATATTCATCTGCGAAACCTTCCATGAGTAGCCGCTTCATCCTGCATATCAGGCCAAATTGAACACTAACGTTCAAAACAAGTCAACAAAGTCCAAAAAATTTGTTTGTGTTCTGCTTTTATGATTAGCTGTTAACCGCCCATGAATATTTTTGATCACGGGTGTTCACTAAAAGCCGTTTCAGAAAACTGTTCGCGATGGCAGCTGAGTGCAAAGGGCCGGATGTCGACCAGCTAGAGGGAGATATTATGAATAACAAAAGGCAGCCTTCAGTGCTGGTAATTGGGGCAGGCGCCACCGGTATTCTTGCAGGTATCAAACTGCCGGAAGCAGGAATCAACGACGTTATCATTATTGAAAAAGCAGACCGGGTTGGCGGCACATGGCGTGAGAATACCTACCCCGGTGTAGCCTGCGACATCCCCTCGCCTCACTACTGCTACTCATTCGAGCCCTGGCCCTGGTCGAGCCAGTGCGCACAAGGTGGAGAAATTCAGGAGTATCTGGAACACGTTGCGAAAAAATACAACGTACTCCCGATGATTCGCTTTGAAACGACTGCCGTTTCAACCGTTTACGATGAGACCACAGCAATCTGGACAGTAAAGACCGACAAGGGCGATGTGTTCACTGCGGATTTTGTGATTGCAGCAACCGGCATTCTGCACAAACCCAAGCGCCCTGACATTCCCGGGCTGAACAGTTTCAGCGGCGAGACGTGGCACACCGCCGAGTGGCGGCACGATGTGGACTTGAAAGGCAAGCGGGTAGGTGTCATTGGAACAGGCTCTACCTCCCACCAGGTAGTGCCCGAGTTGGTTAAGGCCGGGCACGAAACCTTTGTATTCCAGAGAACGCCGCAGTGGGTATTTCCCTTTCCAAACCTGAATTTCCCGGAATGGATGCGCAACCGCTGGAAGGAAAAACCCGAGCGGATCAAGCCTTGGAAGTCACTGTACAAAACATTTATTGAGCAGTTCTTCGTAAAAGCAACGACAGGGGAGCCCGTACAGCGAACGCTTCTGAACCTGTCCAGCAAAGCCTATCTTCGCTTGGGTGTTCGTAAACGCGATCTGCGCGAAAAGCTCACGCCGGATTACGGCGTTGGTTGTAAGCGCATGGTGGTCAACTTCACGTTCTACCCTGCGATACAGAAAGAAAATGCACACCTGATTACCGACGGCATCAAAGGTATTGAGGCTGAGGGCGTGCGCCTGGTTACAGGAGAGCTGGTTCCCCTCGACGTTATTGTACTGGCAACAGGATTCGACAACTTCGCTTACATGCGTCCGGGCAGCCTGGTAGGGCGCTCTGGTCATACCATTGATGATGCATGGAAAGACGGCACCTACCCCAGCTACCACGCTGTGCTCATGGAAAACTTCCCCAACTACTTCCTTATGCTCGGGCCGGGTACCCCCATCGGCAACAACTCGGTTATCGGCATGGCAGAAGAGCAGCTGGACTACGTGTTGCGGTTGATGGACATCTGGCGTGACGGCTCTGCAGATGAGATCGAACCCACCCCGGAAGCTGTATCGGCGTTCGTCGAGTACATAAAAGCCGGACTTGGTGAATCTGTCTGGACGAGCGGCTGCCAGAGCTGGTACCTGGATGCAGCGGGTGTGCCCGTTGTTTTCCCTTACACCTGGAAAGAGTTTGTCGCTTCCATGGCCGAGATCGACCGGAGCGACCTGACAATGGCTCGCACCGAGCCCTGCCAGCAGGAGGTTCGCGATGCCGTCTCAGTTTGACTATGTGATTGTTGGAGGAGGCTCGGCTGGCTCTGTACTGGCGGCCCGGTTAAGCGAAGACCCCAGCAAGAGCGTGTGCCTGCTGGAGGCGGGCGGCGAAGGAAAAGATCTGCTGGTGCGCATGCCCGCCCTGACCGTGGCGATGATGCCCGGCAAACCGGTAAAGCTGAACAACTGGGCGTTTACGACCGTGCCACAACGCGGGCTCAATGGACGCTGTGGCTATCAGCCACGCGGGCGCACCCTGGGCGGCTCTTCGGCAATCAATGCCATGGTATACACCCGCGGCAACCCCCGCGATTATGATCGCTGGGCCGAACTTGGTGCCGAAGGCTGGGATTGGAAAGGGGTACTGCCCTACTTCCGAAAATCCGAAAGCAATGAACGTGGAGGCAACGATCTCCATGGCGCTGCAGGGCCGCTGCATGTTGCCGATCCGTCCAGCCCTCGCTCCATCACCAAAGACTGGATCGCCGCCGGCCAGGCTTGCCAATTACCGCTTACAGACGATTTCAATGGCGAAACCCAGGCCGGCATCGGCTATTACCAGGTAACCCAGTTCCACGACAGTCGCAGGGGGCAACGTTGCTCAGCAGCGGCGGCCTATCTCCACCCTGTGATGGACACCCGCCCCAACCTGAAAGTGATTACCGGTGCACATGCTACCCGAGTATTGTTCTCCGGAAACAAGGCCACCGGTGTTGAGTATCGCCAAGGCGGTAAAACCCTGTCTGTCGAAGCAGCCAAAGAGGTCATATTGTCTGCTGGCGCGTTTCAATCTCCGCAGCTGCTTATGCTCTCCGGAGTAGGGCCGGCAGCGCACCTGCAACACCACGGCATACCGGTGATACATGATTCGCCTGCCGTGGGCCAAAACCTTCAAGACCATCCCGATGTTGTTTTGTCCTACGGGGTTAACACCACCGATGTATTTGGCGTGGGCGTGTCAGGCACCTTCCGCTTACTGGGCGGGATGCGTGAGTGGTTTTCCAGCGGTAAAGGCTTGCTGTCCACCAACTTCACAGAAGGTGGTGCGTTTTTCTCAGTCGACGGGGTGCATGATGACTGGCCCAACGTGCAGCTGCATTTCGTTATCGCGCGAGTTGAAGATCACGGCCGGAAGATCAAGCCAGGCTACGGAATCTCTTGCCATGCCTGCATTCTGCGGCCTGAAAGCCGAGGCCATGTTGCCCTCGCCTCCACCGATCCCATGGCAGCGCCACTAATCGATCCCGATTTCCTGGGCGACGAGCGAGATGCAGAGCTACTTTTAAAGGCGGTTCGTCGCACCTTGCAGATCATGGAATCTGAGCCGGTTGCGAGCCGAATTACCCAGTCTTTCACCGCTCGTTCTACCGACAGCGACGAAGACCTTATGGAAATGATCCGCAACCACTGCGACACCGTGTACCACCCCATTGGAACCTGCCGCATGGGCAGCGATCAGGATTCTGTTGTCGATACATCGTTGCGGGTACGAGGCGTTGAAGGTCTTCGCGTGATAGACGCTTCCGTAATGCCAACGCTAATCAGCGGCAACACAAACGCACCGACAATCATGATTGCAGAGAAGGCAGCAGCAGAATTCTTCCACGACTGACACGGCCTTACTCACTGGTTAGAGACTACAACAATGACTTTCCAGACATTAGATGAGCTTTACCTTTTCGCCGAAAAAACCGATAGCGGGCGAGTGGCCTTCAGTGACCTCTCCGGGCGAGCCTTGAGCAGCCCGGACTTTGTGCGCGACCTTCGGCAAATCGCCGGCGGGCTAACCAAGCTTGGGCTCGACCCCGGCAAGGGCGTGGCCGTACTGGGACTTAACAGCATCGAAACCCTGCAGATCATCCTGGCCACTCCCTTGGCGAACCTGGTTCCAGTCCCACTCAATTTACGGTGGGCTGCAGCGGAAATCGCCTTTGCGCTGGATGATGCAGACGTGTCAGTGGTCGCTCTGGACGATCCATTCCTGCCCCTGGCGACAGAACTCGCCAAAAACAGGCCGGAGTTGATCTTCGTGCATATCGGTCAGGGCGAAACGCCTGCGGGTATGCAGTCGGTTACTGATCTGCGCGCCGAGCCTGTTGAACTGAACCGCGAGCGAGACCCTGAAACCCCGGCTATTATTCTGTATACCGGCGGCACCACCGGCCGATCTAAAGGGGTGGTTCATTCCCACTCCAGCTTGGTCGCCGGCGCCATGGTCATGGCTGTGGCGGGCTTCCCTACTGCTGAGAAGACTTACAGCTCTTGCTTCCCGTTTTTCCACGTTGCCGGAATCCAGCCCACGCTGACCCGCTTGATTCAAAGCTCAACCCAACTGTTGATGCCTATGTTCAGGCCGGATTTTGTAGCTGCAGCAGTGCGTGACCACGGCGTACAAGAATTGGGGCTGGCGCCCACCATGATGCAGATGCTGATCACAGACCCGGAGTTCAGCTGCAAAAACTTTTCCGGTCTGGAACGGCTGATGTATGGCTCCTCGCCAATCTCCGCCGGGCTCCTCGCTGGCCTCAAAGGAACCTTCCCTGGCGTGACCTACACCCAGGCCTATGGCATGACAGAGGCCGGGATAACCATATTTCTGGGGCCCCAGTTCCATAGCGGTGAGCATGAGCGTATCGACGGTGCAGGCCAACCCGGAGCGCCCGGCGTACAGATCCGCATCGAGGATGATAATGGTGCCGCCCTGCCCCAAGGCCAGGTTGGTGAAATTGTGGTTTATGGGCCGACAGTGATGTCCGGATACCGCAACCGCCCCTCGGAGACCGACGCCGCACTGCGTAACGGCGGCTACCGAACGGGTGACCTCGGCATGCTTGATGACATGGGCGTTCTCTATGTGCGCGACCGGCTAAAAGACATGATCATTACCGGCGGCGAGAACGTCTATTCCTCGGAGGTTGAAAGCGCCATATCAACACTGCCTGGAGTCGCCATGGTCGCAGTGATTGGCTTACCGGACGAGAAATGGGGTGAAAGAGTTCATGCCGTAATCGTCCCTAAAGAAAGTCACGCCCCCACGTTGGACGAGGTGAATGGCTATCTGAAAGACCGGATTGCCGGCTACAAACACCCTCGAAGCCTGTCGCTGGTGAATGAGCTGCCACTCTCACCCATGAACAAGGTGCTAAAGCACAAGCTCCGCGCCCAACTTACCGGAGATTGATCATGGCGAACGGTATTTCAAAGCGCCAACGGTTCTGGACGCTGTTCCAGCACCTGTTCGAAAAGCCCTTGATTGGCGCGGTTCCATCACAAAAGCTATTACGCCGTGTGGCGAGTTTGCACGCTTGGCTGTGTTATCCCCGCCCCATGGATGTTCGCCTGCAAAAGGGCGAAGTGGGTGGGGTTCTGGGGCACTGGTGTGACCTTGGCACCCCCGCCGTCACGCCTGGCTCCAAAAGAGTGGTGTTATGGCTTCATGGCGGCGCCTTTACTGTAGGCGGCGTAGGCTCCCACGGGGCTTGGGCAGCCGGCGTTGCCGCAGCCAGTGGCGCCCGTGCGTTTCTGGCAGACTATCGGCTGGCGCCGGAACATCCATTCCCCGCAGCCCCTGACGATGCCGAAGCGGTTTATCGCGGCCTGCTTGCCGAAGGCTACCAGCCTTCCAATATCGCCGTTGCCGGGGACAGCGCCGGAGGCGCACTCGCGTTTGCCCTGCTGGCCCGTATTCGCGCCGCCGGGCTGCCCGACCCAGCCTCCATGGTGGCTGTCTCTCCCTGGTTTGACCTGTCGCTTTCAGGAGAATCTGTGCGCACCAACAAGCGCAGCGAAGCCATGGTGCCGGAAAGCTGGTTAAGGCGAACAGCACAACTCTATGCCGACGGCCAGCCGCTTGATAACCCTGCGGTATCACCCCTGTTTGTAGAATGGGACCGCCCGCCCCCACCCACCATGCTGCTCACCGGCGAAGACGAACTCCTGCGTGATGATACCGAACGTATGGCGAACGCGCTTTCAGCTGCCGGCGGTCAGGTAGAGGTATTGCGGCAGGCCGGCGCGGGTCACATCTGGCCCGTCCGTATGCATCTGACGCCTGAAGCCAGCTTCGCCAACAACCAGATGGCCGCCTTCCTGAGGCGTGCATTCTGGCCCGACACTTTCCAGCTTCATCTCGCTGAGGAGCGCTGATATGACTTCGAATCCTCCCCAATCTGATCAACTGCTAGCCATTTTTTCAGCCGCTCGTGCCGCGCACTTAACCGACCCAATGCCTTCTGCGGCATTGCGTAAAGAGCGCCTATCCCGACTTGAAACTGCATTGCTCAAGTACGAGCCGGAGTTGGTCGCCGCGATGAATGCGGACTTCCGGCACCGTTCGGAGGCTGATTCAAGCATCTTCGACATCACTGTTCCGCTTGGCGACATTCGGCGCAATCGCCGCTCCGTCAAACGTTGGATGAAACCGCGTAAGGTCGGAGTGCCACTGCATCTGAAGCCTGCGCGCGGTCGTATCATTCCCCAGCCCAAAGGGGTGGTGGGCGTCATATCGCCCTGGAACTTCCCCGTTTATCTGGCGATTGCTCCCATAGCTGCGGCACTTGCTGCGGGCAATCGCGTCATGCTGAAGCCATCAGAATTAACGCCCAAAACATCCGAAGTGATGGCCCGGATGATTGCCGACACGTTTGAACCAACAGAGGTCTCTGTGTGCATCGGCGGCGTTGAACTATCTCAGGAATTTTCCAACGTGCCATTTGATCACCTGTTTTTCACCGGTTCGACTCGGGTAGGAAGGGAAGTGGCAATCGCAGCTGCGCGAAATCTCACCCCCGTTACGCTCGAACTGGGTGGGAAATCTCCGGCCATCATTGGTGAACACGCCAGCATCGATTATTCAGCACGCAGAATTGCATTCGGAAAAGTAGCCAATGCCGGGCAAATCTGTGTTGCTCCGGATTATGTATTGCTACCACGGAATCAGCTGGAAGCCTTTGCGACGGCAATGGAAGCGGCGGTACACAACTTTTTCCCGGAGGGACCGCAAAGCCCGGACTACACAGGGATCGTTAACGACAACCACCTTAGCCGCCTGCACGAGTTGGTAGCTGATGCCAAAGCCGCAGGTGCTGAAGTGCGGGAGCTTTTACCCAAAAACACCGAGCATGCCAAAGGTAAAATGAACCCAACGCTGGTGTTGAACCCGCCCAAAGACAGCCGAATAATGCGTGAGGAGATATTCAGGCCTGTAATGCCGCTGATCACCTACGACTCTCCCGAGGAAGCCCGGGGATTTGTAAACTCTCGCCCGTCGCCACTCGCGCTGTATGTATTCTCAGACGGTCGCCAAGAGCGGGACTTCTGGCTCAATGGCACCCTGTCTGGCGGGGCCTGCGTGAACGAAACTGCGTTTCATGTCGTTGCAGACACCATGCCGTTTGGCGGCGTTGGTGAGAGCGGTATGGGGTCCTATCACGGTAAAGCCGGATTTGATCAGCTGAGCCATCTCAAATCGGTACTGATACAGCCCAAGCTTAACGGCGCATTCGCCTTTAATCCGCCAGCCGGCGGTTTTAACAAGTTTGTAGGAAAGGTACTGCGGAAGATCGTATGATCTGATTGCTTTCAGACGGCCTCTGAGGAGGCCGTCAAAATCTCAAGCGCTTCACGGGCATCATTCTTGGCATCCTGTTGAGGCACACCACACGCAGCCAATACCATCAGGCTTAACGCCTCCGTTGACTCCCTCCAGCTTTTTTGCCCCTCAACAACCAGTGTCATGAACCCGTATGTGGACCCTGCAAGCAACTGCAGATAGTACACAGCCTGGTCTTTCGCCAACGGCAACTGCCCTTCCTCAACCGCGCGGCGCAGAACCTCGTACGGCAGGTTGCTCCAGATGTCGCGCAGACGCCCGATATACGGAGCAAACCGAATCAGAAAACGCCCGTGCTCTGGCAGCTCGTGCGCGTACCTCAGGAAAAGCCCAAGCAGCACACTCAAAGCGACCCTGGGGTTCTCAACGGTGCTGATTAACTCCCGGGCTTCATCCTCAAACCGGCGACAGACTTGCTCCGTCACCATGGGGAACAGATTCGTTACATCATCAAAGTTGTTATAGATGGTGCCACGGGCGATTTTAGCGGTTCGCGACAGGTCACTTACCGATATGCTCTGCTCACCTGTATCGGCAAAATGTCGAAGGGCAGTATCCAGAATATGTCGCTGTACGCCGGTCATTGAACATTAGCCATGAGAGTGAATTGCGCCCCCTGATCAGATTTTTCGGAGACCTGATCGGCAACCGGGAAAGTGATGTGCGAAGGGATAATTTGAGGCTCTATTATCCGGCATTCGGCCGGGTAACTGCAAGCTTCCTCAACGGTTGGCGGCCGCCCCAAAGGCAGGTGGGGCGATACTCGTCACCCAAATTGCACACCGCTCGTAATCTCAGGCTGGTCTTCTCCGAACAGCGTCTGCAATTGCTGCCGCTGCGCTTTTCGGCCCTGACGCATCAATCGGGCGCGTCCTCCCGGCAATATTCTATGGCCTGTCGTCCAGGCGGCATTCAGTGGCGCAAATACGGCGGGATACCAAGGCAATGTCCGCTTCGGAAGGCCTAGCGCTTCCATTCCTTTTCCGCCCACAAACAACCGCGTCATGCTCAGATGAACCTGGCGCTCCCAACGCCCACGAATTTTGCCAAAATTGGGGTAACGTCTGCCGAGGGGTTCGTCCATCAAGGCCCGACCAAGCTTGCGGCTGTTTTCGTCAGCCGAGGCCTGGCTAATGACGTTTTGGTACAGCGCAATTCTGCCTTCCTGCTCTGATTCACACAGCAGAGATTCGTCAACACCCATAAGCCAGCCGATATAGCGCCAAAGGTGCATGATGTCTTCTGAATCCTGGCGACTGATAAGAGTGCCCAGGAGCTTTTGGCCAAACAGGAAGGACACAGAAAACGCCAGATAGGTGGCTTGCATATCAAGCTGGTTGACCGGCAACCCCCATTCGGACGTATCCCAGTCTGGACTATCAAGAAGTTGCTGCCGAACCATTGCATGGATCAAGCGAACCCGAAGTGTCGTTTTAAAGCCTTCGGCATCACGATTAAGACCGCCGGAGGAAATGCAGTCGAGCCACCATTTTGTGGTCTCTGCAACCCTGCGCGTAGCCCCTCGCTCCAGGGCGCCAGTCATGATCAGTGTCTGATTGATGCCTCTTGCCTGGTATCCGGCCATCAGGCCAAGATCACGCAAGACACGCATGCCGGTTTGCCCTGAAATGGCACTGGCCCGCGAGCCTCGCTCGAGCCGCTCCCAGTCCACCCAGGCGGGGGGCTGCTTGATAGCATCGAAAAACGCGCGCAGCGGCGGAGCCATATCCATCTGATCGTAGTTCCCAGAATCCAGGATTTTCTTGAACTGACTGAACGCTTTGCCACCACCTTCGCCACGAACCCATTTTGCCAAGTCGTCTGCAACAGGATCACCTACCATCAAGGCCTCACCCATGCGCTGCCATTGCTGTTCGTCGGGAACTGCCGCCTTGCGGTCACGGATCAGCCATAGCAACGGCTTGGCAATTCTCTCAGCTTCGGCCCTGTCCGTGCCGTGTCGTGATGGCACTGTCTGAAGATCCATAAATCAGCTTCCCCTGTCATCAATTGTTTTTGGTACGCCTCAGTACCAGACTACCAGCACGCAGCGCCTTTTGGTACTATTGAGTACCAAAGTTAATAATACCTCGCTAAATAGTCCCGAGTGGCGAGGCACCCGAGCTGGACATAACAGAATGAAGGTTGAAAACAGTTACCGTGTTCGGCTGCTGGACGGCCTTGCGCAAGCGCTTGAAAGCAAACGCTATCGCGCGATTACCCTGGCGGATATCGCCGCAGCTGCACGGGTGTCGCGACGTACGTTCTATGAGCATTTCCAAAGCAAAGACGATTGCCTGCTGGCGCTTGCCGATTACACAAGCAAAGGCATGATGGTGGCCGTTCTTGACGTCAGTTCATCCACCAAAACCTGGCCGGAGTTGGTACGCGATATAACTCAGGCTTACCTGTCCTTTATCGAGTCCAAACCCCACTTGATGCGGGCGCTGTATATCGATCTCGCGGCGCTGGGAGAATCAGGGGTGGAAATGCGGCGAAAGGTAGCAGAGCAGTTCGCCGTTTTTCTGCAGAAACAAGTTGAACAGCAGCGTGCCCAAGACAACACACTGCAGTCGCTGAGCCTGCAAATGAGCATGGCGTTGGTGGCGGGAATAAATGAGCTCATTCTCTATGAACTCACTGAAAAGGATAACGGCTCACTGATGGCGCTTGCACCCACTGCTGAGGAATTAATTCACCGGGTAGCAGCAGGGCAAAAATAAGGGGGGGGGGGGCAACTGCACAACGCCGCCTCCCTGTGGACATCACTCAACATTCTGCACCTGCTCACGTACCTGCTCTATCAACACCTTCAAATCCACTGCTGCACGGGTCACGCCAGCATCAATACTCTTGCTGCTTAGAGTATTAGCTTCCCGGTTCAGCTCCTGCATTAGAAAATCGAGCCGTCGACCGATGGCTTCCTCACGCTTGAGAGTGTCTGTAACCTCACTAATATGCGCGTCCAGTCGGTCCAGCTCTTCTGCAACGTCACTCTTCTGCGCCAGCATGACCATTTCCTGAGCAACACGCTCAGGATCCAGCTCCACTTTCGCCTTCTGAAAACGTTCACGGAGATGCTCTTCCTGCGCCTTGAGCAACCCCGGCATGCCTTCGCGAACGGTCGCAACCAAGGCTCTCATTTGTGTCAGGCGGTCTTCAAATAGCGGGCGCAAGCGCTCGCCTTCACGCGCTCGAACAACAGCAAGCTCTTCAACCGTGTCTTTAAAGAGCTTCAGCGCAGCTTCCTTAACCGGGCTGTAGTCCTGCTCCGGCACCGACAAAACGCCAGGCCAACGCAGAATATCCAGAGCATTGATGTGGGCGGGGTTGTCCAACATACGGTTAACATGATTTGCAGCCTCGTTGACCGCCTTCGCTATGTCTTCATTGATCTCAAACCCCGGCACGCCAGCCTCAGCCGACTGCAGACGAATCGACACATCCACCTTGCCTCGCTTTAACTGCTTTCGCAGCTCTTCCCGAAATGGGTTTTCAAGCTCGCGCAGGGCTTCGGGCAACCGGAACGACGGTTCAAGATACCGGTGATTAACGGTACGAATCTCACAGGTCAGCGTTCCCTGGCCATCCTGAACATCCTTCCGGGCAAATGCTGTCATACTTCTGATCATGTTAGCTCCGGTTTGGTCAGTAATCGTGATCATTCACTATAGAACCCGAGTCTATCAGCCAGCAGCCACCCCGGCACCCAGATCCAACGTGATATACTTGCCGGCTACCAAAATCGAACCCGCCCGGGGAAACATCCCGGACACTTACCTCAGAAATCAGGAAACACTATGCGTCCAAGCGGCAGAACCCCCGAACAGCCCAGAGAAATTCGCCTAACCCGGAATTACACCCGCCATGCTGAGGGTTCCGTACTGGTTGAATTCGGGGACACCAAGGTCATCTGCACGGCTTCTGTAGAAAACAAAGTGCCACCCTTCCTGCGCGGCGAAGGCAAAGGCTGGATAACCGCCGAATACGGCATGCTGCCCCGCTCAACCGGCAGCCGCATGGGCCGTGAAGCCGCCCGCGGCAAACAAGGCGGCCGCACCGTCGAAATCCAGCGCCTGATCGGCCGCTCGCTTCGCGCAGCCGTTGACATGAAAGCCCTGGGAGAGCACACCATCACCATCGACTGCGATGTAATTCAGGCCGACGGCGGCACCCGCACAGCAGCCATCACCGGCGGCTGCGTGGCACTGGCAGACGCCCTGAACCATTTGGTTGAAACCAAGCGCCTGAAGAAGTCACCACTGAAGCAAATGATTGCTGCACTATCGGTTGGCATCTACAAAGGCACACCGGTGGTTGACCTGGATTACCCGGAAGACTCCGAAGCCGATACAGACCTGAACGTAATCATGACCGACCAGGGCGGCTTCATCGAAATCCAGGGAACTGCAGAAGCGGCGCCCTTTGCTCAGGAAGAACTGGACAGCATGCTGGCATTGGCCAAGCAGGGTATTGAGAAATTGTTTGTGCTGCAGAAAGAAGCGTTGGAAGGCTAATACGGATGCCGGGGTGTTGGCAGTGATGCCGCTCGCCCAGACTGTTGGAGGCCATGGATGGCCGGAAACAAGCGTACAGGGATGTACTCGCAGCGTGTCTGGGGGAGCGGCATCACTGCCGACACTCCCCTCCAAAGCTCAAATGCCAATCTCGATATCGTAATCCATAATCACCGGAGCGTGATCCGAAAACCGGGTCGTGCTATCAATCCAGCCATCCTGAATGGTCTTGCGAATACCCGGCGTCATCAACTGATAATCCACCCGAATACCTGCATTCTTCCGCGAACCCTCAGTTTGCTCCGGCCACCAGGTAAACTGGTTGCTCTGCTTGTTGATGTCACGGAACGCGTCTACGCAACCCATCTCATCAAACAAACGATCCAGCCAAGCCCGCTCGTGGGGCAGGAAGCCTGAAAAATCCAACCTGTGGTAAAGCGGACTTGCGTCCGTTACATGCTGTGCTGTTTGCAGGTTTGCACCGAAAATAAACTGCCGGCGCTTACGCAAGGTTTTCTGCATATGCAGGCCGAACGCATCCATAAAATCGTCTTTATGGTCGAGAACCGTCAGATCGTCCTCGCTAATCAGCTCCTCCTCACGTCCCAGCGCACAGGGCGCCAGCACAGAGGCAACAGAAACCTTATCAAAATCCGCCTGAATAAAGCGCCCTTCGCGATCCGCCTGCTCGTTGGCGAAGCCATACATAATGGCCTTGGGGAAGTGCCGCGTGTAAATGCCCACGCCACCGTCCTCATTGTTTTCGCCATCGATGAAGTAAGCTTCATACCCTTCAGGAATGAGGTTGAAATCCTCAATCTCATAGGCGCGCATACGGTGATCCTGAACACACACAACGTCTGCGTCCTGCTCGGCCAGCCAGTCAAAAAAACCTTTTTCAACAGCCTGGGCAAGACCGTTGACGCTGATTGATACTACCCGCATACGTGTTCCCTGATTCGGTTTGTGTGTATGATACCGTTTTTACGCGCTATTAAAAGATTCACACCCGCCAGAAGCCCTGCCATGCACGACTATCAGCAAAATTTTATTGAATTCGCCATTCGTCGTAACGTACTTCGTTTTGGTGACTTTACTCTCAAATCCGGCCGCACCAGCCCATATTTTTTTAATGCAGGGCTGTTCAACACCGGCGACGATCTACTAAACCTCAGCCAAGCTTATGCGGCTGCAATTGCCCGCAGTGGCGTTGATTATGACATCATCTTCGGGCCTGCCTATAAGGGCATTCCGTTGGCCACTGTAACCGCCATGGCACTGGCCCAGGAGGGCAACAGCAAGCCCTTTGCCTTCAACCGTAAAGAAAAGAAAGATCACGGCGAAGGCGGTAATATTGTTGGCGCCCAGTTGCAGGGCAAAGTGCTAATCGTCGATGATGTCATTACAGCCGGCACAGCCATACGCGAATCCATCGATCTTATTCGCGGCTCAGGTGCCGAGCCTGCCGGCGTATTGATCGCCCTGGACAGGCAGGAGCGAGGCAACGGCGAGCTTTCTGCAATACAGGAAGTAGAAAGCGAATTTGGTATTCCGGTGGTCAGTATTATCCGCCTGGAACAGATTTTAGACTATCTTGAGACTAACCCTGAGTTTTCTGGCCACGCTGCAAAGGTTGCCAACTACCGGGAACGCTATGGAGTCTGATTGATGCACAAACGCCGCACCGTTTTTTCAGTTACTGCTTCTGCCCTTCTGTTTTCGCTGGTTATTCCAGTCAAAGCGGGGGCTAGCATGTACCGTTTCACGGACGAAGACGGCCAACTTGTCATCAGCAACACCATCCCGCAACCAGCCACACAGCGCGGCTACGACATCCTCAACTCGAACGGGCGCGTGATTGAAACAATCCCTCCCGCGCCAACAGAAGAGGAAATTTCTGCGCGCGAGGCAGAAAAGCAGCGCCAGAAAGAACTCTCGATTCAGCGTGAAAAAGACGCACTGCTGTTAAAACGATTCAGCCATCCGGATCAAGCCATCAAGGCCATGCACCGTAAGCTCGACGAGCTGCGAGGGCTGATTCAGCTTAAACGAGGCAACATTTCCGTCATTTCCAGCCAGCTGGACAGCGAGCAGAGCCGCGCAGCGGATATGGAGCGCACCGGGCAGAAGATACCGGACACCACACTCGAAAAAATCCGACGTCTTGAGTCCCAGATCCGCGATATTGAGCGGGAAATCTCTTGGCAAACTCAAGAAATAGACTCTCTTAAACAGACGTACGAAAAAGACATCGAACGCCTTGAACGAGTCACCGGCGAAACCCGCACCCTGACACTGGACCCCGACAACTCTGACAACTGAGTTGCCTCAGAAGCGCCGACGACCAGCCACCACATACCAGCACCTAATAAAAAGGGGCGCCAAAACCAAGTTTGGCGCCCCTTTTTTACATGCCAGCACTCAACTGCGTGCTGGCCTTACTGCATCACCTTAAATTAGGCAGAAGCAGCAGTTTTCTTCTTTGCAGTCGTCTTAGCGGCCGGCTTCTTGGTCTCTACAGACTTCTTGACGTCCTGAGCGGTTTCAGCCACAACGTCTGCGCCTTCAGCAGCTTCTTTCTCAAGCTTGGCTACGAGGTCGCCAGCAAAGTTTCCGAAACGGCTGTTCAACGTGCGCAGCTGACCAAACAGGCTGTCGCTGTAACCGTTGTAACGCTTGCGCAGGGTCTTGACGCTGTATTCACGCGCTTCTGTTTCGAGCTTTTCTGCGAAATCGAACGGCTTGGCCGAAAGCTTCTTCTGCTGCTCTTCAGCGGCATTGATGCCTTTCGCTACGATTTCCTGAAGCTGTTCCTGGTAAGTTTTGAGTTTGCTCATGTCACTTCTCCTTGGTTTACCGAATTTTTTTTAGACCTTCCCCTCATTGCTGACTGCGGTTTGGGCTGCTTGATCAGCGAGAAGGAAAGCGCTTTTCTTTGATTCTGTATCCAAGGTTACGGTGAAAAATTAGAATGTTCATACTAAAAGCAAAATGAGCACTGCGTCTGCATATAGGTTTTTTTACGGATTATTTACTTGTCAGGCACCTCTCGATCCGCATAATGCTTAGCGGTTTTCTGTAGCCCGTCTCCCCGTTTTATTCCGGCGCCGCGAACTCATAAAAATTAGAGGCTGCAACACCAGCCCCAACGTGCGAGCGATATAGCTGCGGCTCTATCGATAGCCTATTTAGAGAACGTCATGAAACGTGCCATGCCTTATCGAGTCTTCTCGCGGCGGAGCGGGTTTAGCCTGCTCGCTTGCCTGCAATTTATTGCCATTACCTCCGCACTGTTGCTTCTGGCTGGCTGTCAGGAAGATGCCAGAGCAACTCGCACAACGGTTGCCCGGGCATCTGAGCTCGCTAACAGCAGGTTCGACATGGCAACAGGTGGATTACTCGAAACGCTTGGACAAAAACCGCCAACCAACAAGCCCACAGATGACGCAAAGCCCCCAAAAGCATTGAGCTGGAGCGCTCCACAAACTCGAGAGGATGGCTCCGCACTGACGCCAGGGCAAATTGCAGGGTTCCGGATTTACTACCGCTTACGGCACGAGGACAGCTTCCATGTAATCCCTGTCGACAACCCGGAGCGCACAACTCAGCCACTTACCGACTTGTCTCCTGGCGCTTACGAATTTGAGATTACAACCGTGGATGCAGAAGGGCTGGAAAGCCGGCGCTCGGCGCCGGTTCTGGTTGATCTGATTTGAATACAAGGCGGACTTACCAGCGAAACAGTATCCAGCTCGGCACCAGCATGTCGGAATCGGTTTCCCGTATCCAGCCGCCGCCATCCGCGGGCACCAGATAGTATTCGAGCCCCACTTCCGGTACCACCTTGATCTCCATAAGCTGGCCATTCACCCGGTACTCATAGAACACCTCATCATCACCTGGCCGGATAACAATCTGTGGGCCTGCGTTTGATGACTGGTAATCAGAAACCACCACCGGCTCTCTGGGTGTTTCCACCAAGGTTTCATCCAAAGCACCGCTGTCTTGTGCTATTGCAGAACCAAAGCCCAAAACCAACAAAAAGGCAGAGCAGGCGATTCGCTTCATTTTCGTGATACCCTTTTAAACATCCTATTAAGTACAGAGTTGCACAAGCCAACCCACGCTTCAATCAGAATCCGGACCCGTTTTGACATGACAGAGCAAAAGACCCCACCTGTGGTGCTTGTGGACGGTTCGTCCTATTTATTCCGTGCATATCATGCACTTCCGCCACTCACTACCAGCAAGAACCACCCTACTGGCGCCATTAAAGGCGTTATCGCAATGATCCGGCGCCTTGACCAGGATTTTCCCGGATCAAAAGTCGTTGTCGTGTTCGACGCCAAAGGCAAAACGTTCCGCCACGACCTCTATGAAGAGTATAAGGCCAACCGGCCACCCATGCCGGAAGACCTGGCCATACAGATTGAGCCCATTCACCAGATGGTGCGAGCCATGGGTCTGCCATTGCTGATTGTGGAGGGCGTGGAGGCCGACGACGTTATCGGCACCCTGGCCAACGAAGCCACCAGCAAAGGCATTGATGTGGTGGTTTCAACCGGCGACAAAGACATGGCCCAACTGGTGAGCGACCACGTAACCCTGATCAACACCATGACCGAAGTCCACATGGATCGGGACGGTGTTTTGGAAAAGTTTGGCGTTCGCCCAGACCAGATAATTGACTACCTGGCGCTGGTTGGCGACAAAGTGGATAACATTCCGGGTGTGAACAAGTGCGGCCCGAAAACAGCCGTAAAATGGCTTGCCGCATACGACACGTTAGACGGGGTGATGGAGCACGCCGACGAGATTAAAGGCAAGATTGGCGAGTACTTGCGTGATGCCCTCGACACCCTGCCGCTAAGCCGTGAACTGGCCACTATAAAAATGGATGTGGAACTGGCTTTCGGCCTTGAAGACCTGGAGGAGCGGCAGCAGAACGACGCTGAACTGCTGGAGTTGTTCCGGGAATACGAACTTCGAGGCTGGACCAGCGAGTTGGAAAGCAAAGCTCCGGAAGCCGCCGCAGACGCCTCAAAGCAGACAGCCGAAACACCCGATGACACCCCTGCACCGGCACCAAAGGAGAAGCGTTACAGCGTAATTACCAGCCAGAAGGAATTGGACGATTGGGTCGCAAGGCTGAAAAAATCCGAGCTGTTCGCTTTTGATACTGAGACAACTAGCCTGAAATACATGAGTGCGGAAGTGGTGGGCGTGTCTTTTGCCATTGAAGCAGGCGAAGCGGCCTATGTGCCTTTTGGGCATGACTATATGGGCGCACCTGAGCAACTTGATCGTGATGACGTTCTGGCCCAGCTCAAGCCGCTACTGGAAGACCCGGCCCTGAAAAAAGTCGGCCAGAACCTGAAGTACGATAAAAACGTACTGGCCAACCACGACATCTGCCTGGAAGGCATCGCCGAAGACACCATGGTGGAGTCTTATGTTCTGAATTCCGTGTCGTCTCGCCACGACATGGACACCTTGGCCCGGAACTACCTGGGCGAGGAGACGATCACATTTGAATCCATTGCCGGCAAAGGCGCCAAGCAGCTGACATTTAATCAGCTGGATCTTGAGAAAGCAGGCCCCTATGCCGCAGAAGACGCCGACATTACCTTGCGCCTGCATCAAGTGCTGCGCCCCCAACTGGCGAAGATCGGCAAACTCCAATCAGTCTATGAAGACATAGACTTACCCCTGGTGCCGGTGCTGTCGCGCATGGAACAACGCGGCACATTAATCCGCGCAAGCACCCTGCGACAGCATAGCCAGGAACTGGCGGAACGGATGGCAGAGCTGGAATCAGAAGCCCACGACGTGGCCGGCGAAAACTTCAACCTCGCATCACCCAAGCAACTGCAGGCTATTTTCTACGAGAAAATGGGGCTACCTGTCATCAAGAAAACGCCCAAAGGTGCCCCCTCCACCGCGGAACCCGTGTTGCAGGAACTGGCCCATGAGCACGAGCTGCCGAGACTGATTCTGGAACACCGCAGCCTTAGCAAGCTCAAGTCCACCTATACGGACACCTTGCCGGAGTTGATCCATCACCGCACCGGGCGTGTGCACACCTCGTATCATCAAGCAGTAACAGCCACCGGAAGGCTGTCTTCGTCTGAGCCCAACCTGCAGAACATTCCTATTCGGACAGCCCAGGGCCGGCGCATTCGCCAGGCGTTTATAGCCGAGAAGGGCTACAAGCTTCTGGCGGCGGACTACTCGCAGATTGAACTGCGCATTATGGCGCACCTTTCCGGTGACAAAGGCATGCTGACAGCCTTTGAGAATGGCGAAGATATCCACAAGGCAACTGCCGCAGAAGTCTTTGGCGTGGCACTGGAGGACGTGAACAGCGACCAGCGCCGCAGTGCCAAGGCCATCAACTTTGGCCTGATATACGGCATGTCTGCCTTCGGCCTGGGTCGGCAGCTGGACGTGAGCCGAAAAGTAGCGCAGGAATACATAGACCGCTACTTTGAACGCTACCCCGGCGTACTCACTTACATGGACAATATTCGCAAGCAGGCCCATGACGACGGTTTTGTTGAAACCCTGTTTGGCCGACGCCTTTACCTGCCCGAGATCAATGCCCGCAACAAGCAGCTGCAGCAGGCCGCTGAGCGCACGGCAATTAACGCGCCCATGCAAGGCACAGCTGCGGACATCATTAAGCTTGCGATGATTGAAGTGGAACGCTGGCTGCTGGCAGAACATCCCGATACCGCCCGCATGACCATGCAGGTTCACGACGAATTGATTCTGGAAGTGAAGGAAGAAGCCGTTGATGAGATTCGTGAAGGGTTGATCAAACGCATGTCCGGCGCAGCGAAGCTTGCAGTACCACTGTTAGTGGAAGCTGGGGTGGGCGATAACTGGGATCAGGCACACTGAATAAAAACGCCCGGCGAGTGAACTCGGCCGGGCGTTTTCTATTGCCAGTTTGCTAGGACTTCACCGAGAGGCTTAGAAGGCCTTACTTACCTGTAAGGAAGCACTCCAGGCGCTCAGCTCGTATTCGCCTTTATAGTTGGACGCACCCGCAGATGGATCCTTCTGATCTGGCGCAGCATGGAGGTAGGAGTACTCATCAACCTTCGGGTCGTCAGTAAACAGCAAGGTACCGACGGCCGCATCAACGGTCCAACCGTTATCAACGCTCTTCCACTGGCCACCCAGAGTCAGCCAGTGCCGGTCGCTCGAAGGGATACGGGCTGTCAGATAGTTGTCTACAGGCGACTCATCCCAAGCATAACCAGCCTTCAACGCCCACTCTGGAGTTACCTGCCAGATCGAACCGACGTTAAACTGCCAAGTGTTCTTCCACTTTTCGGTGATGTGGGTAATGACTTCGTTTCCTGTCAACCCGGAAACCTGGCCCGTCCCGCCTTCGCGGCTGATGATATCCAGCTCCTCAAAACGGCTCCATCTGGAATAGCTAGCTCCAGCGAGAAGCGTGACGGTATCGTTCAACTGATGCCGTGCGCCGAGAGTGATGCTCTCGGGAATGGCCAAGGGTACTCGCACGTCCTCGGTAAGAGTTACCGGCATCAAACCAGTTGGTGGCTGCCCACCTGGAGCAGGGAAATTGCTAATTTCAACATCCCCTTCCAGGTTAAATTCGGTGCCTGTTTGCGCAGCCAAACCAAACTGAGTGCGGTCAGACAGCTCGTACAAAAAGCCAACGCGGAAAGTTACGCCAATGTCGTCACCGTTTATATCCGCGTAGGGGGCGCCGAATTCAGCCTCATATGCGTTAGCCAAAGGACCTGCCTGAGCAGGGCCAACTTGCTGTGCAAGCGCGCCACGGATATCCTGATACTTCGACAAACGTCCTTCAGCGTACATTACGTTCAAGCCAAGACCCATGGACAGGCCTTTACCGTTATTCACAGATATTGCTGGCGAAAACGAAATTACGGTCAGTTCGGTTTTATCTGCAAAATAGCGCCCAACAAAATCATCCTCGTAATCTGCAGCCAGACCATAAGGCGCATGAAAGCCAAAGCCCACATCGATCGATTCGTTGATTTCATGGGTCAGGTAGAAGTTAGGCAGAAAGGCCGGGTCTGCAATATCACCGCCGGTACCACCGTTTACTGGCCCACCCAGTGTATTCGTGGCGCTGGCACTCTTAGCCTCAGCTTTAATATCAAGAACTGCCGCACCAAAAGAAATATTCGTCCCTTTCAGCTGACTCATGCCCGCCGGGTTGAACAGTACCGTGGTTGCGTTCTCAGGGTTAGCGACAGCACCGGCGTTTGCAACGCCCATGGCACTTGCGCTTTGTTCATTCAAGGAAAAACCGCCAGCATAAACGCTGGCTGGAGCAGCTACTGCGGCCAGCGTGGCCAGCCGAATAGCGCGAATCAGACGTGTAGATTGCATAACAGCGTTCACTCCATTGTGTAATTTGGGCGGAGTATACGCATCTGTGCTTACTGGCCTCAAATGCCAAAACTAATAGTTCGAATTGCTAACAGTTCCCGGCCAGGCCGGGTTTACCTGCTTAGTCGTTCTGTATGGTCAGTTTATCCACAGATGACGACAGCTTATCTGCCCCTTGTGCATCAGCACCCAGCTTGATCATCAGGCGCAGATCGTTTGCCGAATCGGCATGCGCCAACGCATCCTCATAGGTGATTGAACCTTCAGCATAAAGTTCATACAGCGCCTGGTCAAAAGTCCGCATACCGGTTTCGTTGGACTTGGACATCAGCTCTTTAAGCTTGTGAACTTCGCCCTTTCGAATCAGATCGGCGACCAGTGGCGTATTGATCAGAACCTCAATGACCGCCTTGCGGCCTTTACCGTCTGGTGTGGGAATCAACTGCTGAGCAACAATAGCCTTCAAGTTAAGAGACAAATCCATCCAGATCTGATTGTGCTGCTCTGGCGGGAAAAACTGGATAATCCGGTCGAGCGCCTGGTTGGCGTTGTTTGCGTGGAGTGTCGCAAGGCATAGGTGGCCGGTTTCAGCGAACTGAACCGAGTACTCCATAGTCTGGCGGGTACGCACCTCGCCGATGAGAATAACATCGGGTGCCTGGCGCAATGTGTTTTTCAGCGCGACCTCAAAGCTCTCGGTATCAATGCCAACTTCCCGCTGGGTCACGATACAACCCTGGTGTTGGTGCACGAATTCAATGGGGTCTTCAATGGAAATAATATGTCCACGGCTGTTGCGGTTACGGTGCCCCAGCATGGCGGCCAGCGAGGTTGACTTACCCGTGCCTGTGGCGCCCACGAACATGATCAACCCACGCTTGGTCATAGCCAACTCTTTGACGATTTCCGGCAGCCCAAGCTCATCGACCTGAGGGATCTTCACCTCAATCCGTCGCAGTACCATGCCGCAAAGATTGCGCTGAAAAAAGGCGCTCACCCGGAAGCGGCCAATACCACGTGCGCTGATGGCAAAGTTGCACTCGTGGGATTCCTCAAATTCGGCGCGCTGCTTCTCAGTCATTGCGCCGTAAACCAAATCCCTGGTCTGCTCCGGCGTTAATGCATTTTTAGTGACAGGCAACACTTTACCGTGCACTTTCATGCTGGGCGGAACACCCGCAGTGATAAAGAGGTCTGAACCTCCTTTTTCAACCATCAGGCGAAGCAGCTTTTCGAATTCCATTTTATTTACCTATGTTCTTTCTTTTTTCTTTGGGTCTACCTTGTGCCAGCACTCTCTTTGCCTCGATGACTCGAGGGTCAGAAATTGTCCGGCATTTTCGCCTTAAGCCGCGCAGCTTCGCGGGAAATCAGCCCCTTCTGCAACAGGCGCTCCAGACACTGATCCAGCGTCTGCATGCCCAGCGAACCACCGGTTTGAATGGAAGAATACATCTGGGCAATTTTATCTTCGCGAATCAGGTTCCGAATCGCAGAGGTACCGATCATGATTTCATGAGCTGCTATGCGGCCACCGCCCATTTTTTTCATAAGTGTTTGGGAGATAACGGCTTGCAGCGATTCGGAAAGCATGGATCGCACCATGGATTTTTCCTGCGCAGGGAATACGTCTACCACCCGGTCGATGGTTTTTGCCGCTGAGGTGGTGTGCAGAGTTCCGAATACCAGATGCCCTGTTTCTGCCGCAGTGAGCGCCAAACGGATAGTTTCCAGATCCCGAAGCTCACCAACCAGAATAATGTCGGGGTCTTCCCGCAATGCGGAACGCAGGGCTTCGTTAAAGCCGAGAGTATCCCGGTGCACTTCCCGCTGGTTGACCAGGCACTTCTTGGAGTCGTGCACAAATTCGATAGGATCTTCTACAGTGAGAATGTGCTCGTAGCGCGTATCGTTTATATAGTCCACCATCGCTGCAAGCGTGGTCGATTTACCGGAACCAGTCGGCCCTGTAACCAAAACCAGCCCACGGGGAACTGAAGCAATATCCTTGAACACCTGGCCCATGCCAAGGTCTTCCATGGTCAGAACTTTCGAGGGAATGGTACGGAAAACAGCACCTGCGCCCCGATTCTGATTAAAGGCGTTAACACGGAAGCGTGCGACACCGGGTACTTCGAAAGAAAAGTCCGTTTCCAGAAACTCCTCGTAGTCCTTGCGCTGCTTGTCGTTCATGATGTCGTAGATAAGCCCATGAACTTCTTTGTGTTCCAGGGGCGGAAGATTGATACGGCGCACATCACCGTCAACACGAATCATCGGTGGCAGACCGGCGGAAAGATGCAAGTCAGACGCACCCTGTTTCGCCGAGAAGGCAAGCAGTTCAGTAATATCCATACAAGTCCTCGGAGGGCTTATTCTTTTATCCAGGTAGCGCCTGTCTGGCATGACCCTACTCCGATCACTTGGCATTTCAGTGACCTGCGAGTAACGTGTCGCCATAGAATGGGCAGACCAAACGCGACTATTTCATACTATGAGCAGCATAGCAGACAACCTCGGGAGCGTAACCCGACGCATACAAAAAGCAACATTGCAGGCGGGCCGTGATGCCGGTTCTGTGAGCCTGTTGGCGGTCAGCAAGACCCGCTCGGCTGAGGAACTCAGAGAAGCCGCTGCGGCCGGCCAATTGACCTTCGGGGAAAACTACCTTCAGGAAGCGCTCGACAAAATATCCGAGCTCAGCGACATGGCCGATATTGAATGGCATTTCATTGGCCCCATTCAATCCAACAAAACACGGCAAATCGCTTCAGCTTTTGCCTGGGTTCACAGTGTTGACCGCCTGAAAGTTGCAAGACGCCTGAGCGAACACAGAGGAACCGGGCTGCCCCCATTGAATATTTGCCTTCAGGTCAACATTAACAATGAACAGAGTAAATCCGGGTGCCGTCCAGATGAACTGCCGGAACTGGTTTCGGAGATAAGCCAGTTGCCGGGGCTCACACTCAGAGGCCTTATGGCCATACCCGACCCTGACCAAAACGAGTCCGGTTTGAGGGAGAGTTTCCGACGGCTTGCGACCATCATAAAGGACCTGAAGCGAGACTTCCCGGAAGCCGGGCCACTGGACACTCTATCCATTGGCATGTCCGGTGATCTAGAAATGGCAATCGCAGAAGGCTCCACCTGTGTTCGCGTTGGCTCAGCCGTTTTTGGCGAGCGCCCCCAGAAGAGCTGAGCAGGCCCTTACCTGTTATTATCCGAACCGGAATACAAATGAACAATCGCTGGAGCAGACCTTGAGCAAATCACCAACCATTTCGTTTATCGGTGCAGGCAACATGGCCAGCGCCATCATTGGGGGCATGCTGGATAGCGGTTTCAAAGCCAGCAGCATTTGGGCCAGCGCGCCAGACGACGGGCACCTGCAATCTATTCGTAAGCGTTTTGGAATCAGTGTGACAACCGATAACCGGTACTGCGCGCAGCAAGCAGATATAGTGGTGCTCGCGGTTAAACCCCAAGCCATGGCCGACGTATGTCGCGACATAGCTCCCATTGCCCAGAACACTCGCCCTCTGATGGTCTCTATCGCCGCTGGTCTGGGTGCCGAAACTCTTGATGAGTGGCTCGGTGGTGGTTTGCCTATCGTAAGAGTCATGCCCAACACCCCTTCGCTTGTGGGCAAGGGCGCGGCCGGTCTATTCGCCAGCGAAAGCGTCACTGATGCCCAGAAAAAAGCTGTGCAGTCGGTTTTCGAAGGCATCGGCATTGCGGTGTGGGTTGACGATGAAGCCTTGCTCCATGGCGTAACCGCCCTGTCGGGTAGCGGTCCTGCCTATTTTTTCCTGATGCTGGAGGCCCTTGAGGCCGCAGCAACAGACGCAGGCGTAGACCCTGCAACCGCGCGCCAGCTTGCCATTCAAACCATGGCAGGCGCCGCTGAAATGGCCGCCAAGAGCGAGCAGGATCCAGCGCAACTGAAGAAGAATGTGAT
This sequence comes from uncultured Marinobacter sp., assembly GCF_947488835.1. GTDB lineage: Bacteria > Pseudomonadota > Gammaproteobacteria > Pseudomonadales > Oleiphilaceae > Marinobacter. Next base: position 84,728 of record NZ_CANLBK010000005.1, read on the forward strand.
GTCTCCGGGCGGAACAACTGAACAGGCGGTGCATACCTTCGAAGAGGGCGGCATGCGCGAACTGGTTAAAAAAGCGTATAACGCTGCGTACAAGCGCTCGGAAGAAATGGCCAAAAAGCTGGCAGGCGAAGATCAAAACAGTCACTGACAACGGAGAACAGGTTACATGCTGGCAGACATCCTGATTACGATCCTGCTGATCGCGTCCACGTTTTACATGACCATCATTCTGCTGCGTTTTTTGCTGCAACTGGCCCGGGCTGATTTCTATAACCCGATCTCCCAGTTCGCGGTGAAAGCAACAAACCCTTTGCTTCGTCCTATGCGCCGGATTATTCCTGGCTGGGGCGGTATTGACGGTGCGGCACTGGTACTGGCGGTTCTCATTCAGGCAGTCGTATTCTTCCTGATTCTTGTAGCCCTTAACGGCGGCATTCCATCCATAAACCCGCTCATACTCTTGGTTTGGGGCGTTATCGCAGTACTGGAACTGATCGTGAAGATTTACTTTTGGTCGGTTATCGCTGTGGTGGTTGTCAGCTGGATTGCCCCGGGAAGCAGCCACCCCGCCATTCAGCTTGTCGCACAAATCACAGAGCCCGTTATGCGCCCGGTGCGCAATTTGATGCCGTCCATGGGCGGATTGGACCTGTCACCCATTATCGTTTTTCTGATTCTGAACGTTATCACGGTTGTTATTGGCCACATGAAAGTGGCTGTCGGCCTTGGCGCCATTGGGCTGGGAATGTAGGTTACGTCTCAAATCAACAATCTGTAACAGTTTTCCACAAAACTTCAGAATATCATGCCGCATCTTCAACCTGTTGATTTTGCGGCAACTTCCATTAGAATCCTGCCACCGACCGCTACACACCCCGAAAATGCCTGGCCGCAAACATTACGGGAACAAGTTAGTATTAAAAGTAATTAATTAATTAATTCGTCCATCATACGGATCCCGGTTTAGCTAGCCGCGGGAATGCCGAAAGTGGTGCAGAGGGAATATCCGATGAGTCTTCAGGGAAACCTTACCCAGCAGGTAGAGGCCTACCATAACTGGAAAAAAGAGCTGATCCGCCAGATCGGCCGTTACCGGCTATGGCTCCAGGACAACAATCTGTTTTCTGATGACATCAGCGCACGGATTCGCCATGGGCTTGAACTGCTTATTGAAGATGAGCTCACCATTGCATTCGTTGGCGAGTATTCCCGTGGCAAAACGGAACTCATAAACGCTCTGTTCTTCTCCGACTTTGGCCAGCGCATGCTGCCTTCACAGGCCGGGCGCACAACCATGTGCCCTACAGAGTTGTTTTTTGATCGCAACGCCAACGAAAACTACCTTTTGCTGCTGCCCATCGAAACCCGCACCGGCGAATTGTCACTGCAGCAGCTGCGCAAGCAACCAGAACGCTGGGTAAAACATGAACTGGATGAGCGCGACCCTGAAATCATGCGCGAGGTACTGGGTGAAGTAGCTCGAGTGAAAAGCGTTTCACCCGGAGAAGCACGCGCTCTGGGCTTTGATGAAGGCATGCTGGAGCAAGACCGAAACAATCCGGGCAAGGTTCTCATTCCTGCCTGGCGCAATGCCCAGATCAGTATTCGTCACCCCCTGTTTGAGCGCGGCTTACGAATTCTCGACACGCCAGGACTGAACGCACTCGGCTCCGAGCCCGAGCTTACCATCAGCATGTTACCGCGCGCGCACGCTATTATCTTCGTGCTAAGTGCCGATACTGGCGTCACCGCCAGCGATATGACTATCTGGAAGGAATTCATTGATACCGAGCATGCCGACCACCGCGCCGGTCGCTTTGCGGTATTGAACAAGATTGACGTGCTGTGGGATGACTTGCAGGGCGAGAAGCACACTCACGATGCGATTGAACGGGTGCGCGGCTATACCGCAGATCATTTGGGCATCCGCCAACAAGATGTCATCCCACTTTCGGCAAAGCAGGGCTTGGTTGCCAGAGTGCGGAAAGACAATGATCTGTTTGCCCGCTCTAACATTGGCAATCTTGAGCAGCTGATCATTCAACGCATCCTGATGCATAAAGAGCAGCTGATCACCCAAAGCCTGATCAACGATCTGCTGGGTATGTTGCAAAACAGCCAGGCCGCCATGCAAAACCGGCTGGATTCCCTTGATGAGGAATTCAAGGCCTGCTCCGGCGTCACCATGGACAAAGCAGCCCTTTCTCGCTTGGCCGACCGTTCCCAGAAAGATTACGACTTTTACTATAAAAAGCTGATCACGTTGCGCTCAAGCCGCCGGCTTATGGCATCTCAAGGCGATATGTTGAAAAAGCTGGTAGACGAAGACCGGTTTGAAGCCCATGCCGAAAAAATCCGCAAATCCATGACAAAAAGCTGGACAACTGCGGGCATGAACAACGCCATGGAGCAATTTTTCGAATTACTTGAAGGCGACTTCAGCAACCTACTGAGTGAGGGGCGCCTTGCCGAGAAAATGGTTGGTGCTATATACCGTCGCTACAACGAAGATACCCGTGCCCGCCACCTGGAGCCTATTCCTCTCCGCGCCGGCCGCCATGTTATTGCTATAAGAGAACTGCGCAAAAAAGCCCGGCGTTTCCGCGCCAGCCCCAAAAACCTGCTGACCGAGCAGTCTGTCCTGGTACAACGTTTTTTTAATGTCATGGTGAGCGAAGCCAGAACCCTGCACGCCCGTGTACGCGCTGATGTAGAGCGCTGGCCTTCAGAAGCGCTGCTACCGATCATGCAGTACTCCATGGAGCAAAAACAGCTGCTGGAGCATCAAATCCGTCGCCTTAAGGATATGGTGAGAAGCGATCGTGACAGCCGCACCGAGCGCGAACGACTCCACAACACCATCATGGACCTGCGCCGTCAGCTGGAACTGGCAGATGCCATGCAACGGCAAATCCGTAAGCCTGCGCCAACCATGATTCAGCAAAAAGTGGTCAACATATCAGGCGGGTTCTAGCCCGCCGCTTGACCCTCATACAGTCTGTTGGTTGCAGGTATGACGACCCGCCTTTAAACTGCTCTGCTGGTACAGGTTTTTGCCCTTACCAGCAAAGCAGTTTTTAACGGACCGAACCAGGAACCTGCCGCGCCAATGCCCGATTCCCTGCCTGTGGATTCTGTCGGGGTAGTCACCCCGCAGACGTACCATTTTGAAACGCCCATTGAACTGGCATGTGGCCAAGCACTGGAGCGATACGATCTTGTGGTTGAGACCTACGGCGAACTTAACGCCGACCGCAGCAATGCTGTCCTCATCTGCCACGCGTTGAGTGGTCACCACCACGCCGCCGGTTATCATTCTATGGACGACCGCAAGCCCGGCTGGTGGGACACCTGCATAGGCCCCGGCAAGCCCGTTGATACCAATCGGTTTTTTGTGGTCTGCCTCAACAACCTTGGTGGTTGTCACGGCAGCACCGGCCCCATCTCGACCAACCCTGCCACAGGCAAGCCTTACGGCCCGGATTTCCCCGTAGTCACCGTTGGCGACTGGGTCAAAAGCCAGGCACTGCTGGCGGATCGCCTGGGAATCGACTGTTGGGCAGCGGTAGTAGGTGGCTCTCTGGGCGGCATGCAAGCATTGCAATGGAGTCTGGATTACCCGGACAGGCTGAAACATGCGGTGGCTATTGCCTCCAGCCCACGGCTCACAGCTCAGAATATCGCCTTTAATGAAGTCGCGCGGCAGGCAATCACCTCAGACCGGGAATTTCATGATGGCCGCTACTTCGATTTCGACACACTGCCCCGCCGTGGGTTGATGCTGGCTCGGATGGTAGGCCACATCACTTATCTCTCCGATGCCTCCATGGGCGAGAAGTTTGGCCGTGAGCTGCGAGATCAGGCTTACAAATTTGGTTACGATGCCGAGTTCCAGGTAGAGAGTTACCTCCGCTATCAAGGCGAGCGCTTCTCTGAAATCTTCGACGCCAATACCTACCTGCTGATGACCCGCGCGCTGGACTATTTTGACCCCGCTTATGAATTTGGCGGTGATCTTTCGAAAGCTCTGGCCAAAGCCACATGTGAGTTTCTGGTGCTTTCGTTCAGCACTGATTGGCGCTTCACTCCGGCCCGCTCCGAGGAAATGGTAAACGCCATGATTGCTGCTCGCAGGAGAGTCAGCTATGCAGAAATTGATGCGCCTTGGGGCCATGATGCATTCCTGATTCCAACCCCTCGCTATACTGATATCTTTACCGCATACATGGATCGTGTTGCCAGAGAGGTGGGCGCATGAGAGCGGATCTTGAAATCATCCAGCAATGGGTAAAGCCTGGCCACCATGTACTGGATCTTGGCTGTGGTGACGGCACCTTGCTCGATTACCTCAAGCGGGAACGCAATGCCAGCGGGTTTGGTCTGGAAATTAACCCCGACCACATAACGACCTGCATGAACCGCGGCGTTTCAGTGATTGAGCAGAACCTGGATACCCAGGGCCTGGACAACTTTGAAGACAACAGTTTCGACATTGTATTGATGACGCAAGCGCTGCAGGCAGTTCGCCGCCCAGACAAGGTGCTGGATGAAATGCTGCGCCTTGGCGACGAAGGCATAGTGACCTTCCCCAACTTTGCACACTGGCGACTGCGCTGGGGGCTGGCCCTCAGCGGTCGCATGCCCGAGTCCGACGCATTACCCTATAAGTGGTACAACACCCCCAACATACGGTTATGTACCTTCAAGGATTTTGAAGCCCTATGCCGAGAGAAAGGCATACGCATCAAAAGCCGTCGCGTAGTGGACGGTCAACACCAGAACAACTGGCTGGCGCGTTTCTGGCCGAACCTGTTGGGTGAGATCGCGATCTACCGCATTACCCGGGAGAAGACATAATGAAACCCAACGCCCTGCACAACATTATTGCCATGGCGGCAGCCGCCCTCCTGGCCGTTGTTGTGAGCTTTCCTGCTCTGGCCGGATCAGAAGATTTTGGAGACTATCAGATTCATTGGAGCGTGTTTCCAAGTACCTTTCTGACACCTGAAGTTGCAAAAGCCAACAACCTGCAGCGCAGCAGAAGTATTGGCGTCGTCAATATTTCCATTATGCAGGAAGGCACAAACGGTGCTATTGAGCCCGTATCCGGTCAGGTAGAAGGCAAGGTTTCAAACGATATTCAGCAAGTGAAGTTTCTAGCCTTTCGTAGAATACAGGAAGGTGACTCCGTGTATTTTATTGCCCAGTACCAGTACTCATCCGGCGAGCTGATGACATTCAACGTTACCGCTCGCCCTACCGGGTATAAGCAAGACCTGCCGGTACGATTTGCCCACACACTTTTTGGCGACTGAGCAGACTATGCCCGAGCAACTCGTTATTGCCAGTAACAACAAAGGCAAAATCAGCGAATTTACCCAACTCCTTGCGCCACTGAATCTTATTCCGGTGCCCCAGGGCGAACTGGGAGTGAGTGAAGCCGAAGAGCCAGCGGTTACCTTCGTAGAAAACGCCATTCTCAAAGCGCGCCATGCCGCACGCGAAACCGGCTTGCCTGCACTGGCTGACGATAGCGGTCTGGCGGTGGACGCGCTGGGCGGCGCGCCCGGGGTTCGCTCTGCACGATATGCAGGGGCCAGGGCTTCCGACCTGGACAACCTTAATGCGCTCCTTGGGGCCATGGCTGATGTGCCCGATGGCCAACGCGGTGCGCAATTCCACTGTGTGCTGGTGTACTTGCGCCATGCAGACGACCCGACCCCCATTGTTTGCCATGGACGCTGGCCGGGCACGATTCTCAGGGCGGCGCAGGGCGACGGCGGCTTCGGCTACGACCCCATCTTTCTTTGCCCGGAAAAGAAGTGCAGCGCCTCGGAACTGAGCCGTGATGAAAAAAACCGGATCAGTCACCGGGGCCGGGCCTTGGCGTTGCTGATGGAACAGCTCAAGGCCGAGGCCTGAGCCCCTTGGCCACACTCACCCCCACGCCGGTCACACCACCTTTAAGCCTGTACATTCATGTACCCTGGTGCGTGCGCAAATGCCCCTACTGCGACTTCAATTCCCATGCTGTTCAGAGCGACATACCGGAATCCGCTTACCTGAATGCGCTGTTTGAAGACATTGATCAGGATATAGCATTGGCATCAGGCCGCACGGTGGAAACCGTGTTTATAGGTGGTGGGACACCCTCGCTGATGAGCGGTGGGTTTTACCAAAATCTTTTTAAAGGGCTGCGGGAGCGGCTGAGCTTTGCACCCGATGCAGAGATCACTCTGGAAGCTAACCCGGGCACTCTGGAAGAAGGCCGGTTTGAGGCCTTCCGCGATGCCGGCATCAACCGCTTGTCTATCGGTGTGCAAAGCTTCAACCCGGCTCACCTGAAAGCTCTCGGCCGGATTCACGACAGCACGGCGGCACATAGAGCGATCGAGTCTGCTAAAAAAGCCGGCTTCGATAACTTCAACCTGGACTTGATGCACGGCCTCCCCGACCAAACTCCAAGTGAGGCGCTTGACGACCTCAAGACAGCAATGGGTCATGAGCCTCCTCACATTTCCTGGTACCAGCTGACTCTTGAACCCAATACAGAGTTCTATAGTCGACCGCCAGACTTGCCAGACGACGACCTGCTCTGGGAGATTGCCCAGCGCGGTGGCGAGTTTTTGCACCAGCACGGATTCAGTGACTACGAGGTATCTGCCTGGTGTCAGCAAGGCAAGGCCTCAAAGCACAACCTTAACTACTGGACTTTCGGGGACTACCTGGCACTGGGCGCAGGAGGCCACGGCAAAATCAGTCTTCCCGACGGCACCATAAAGCGTTACTGGAAAACACGGCAGCCAGAGGCCTACCTGAACCGAATTGGCAGTCGCACCGCAGGAAGCGACACTATTGAGGCCGCCGAGCTCCCTTTAGAGTTCCTGATGAACGCGCTGCGCCTGCGCAAAGGGGTGGACGAACGTCTTTTCTATGAGCGTACGGGTTTACCCTTATCATCCATTGAGGTACAACTTCAGTCGTTGCGTGATGATAAACTGCTGATTGATGACCGACTGCAAGCCACCGGCTTGGGGCAAAGGTATCTGAACAGCCTGTTGGAGCGTTTTCTGTAATGAACACGGCAAAACGATTGTTGGCTTTTCCCAAACGTCTGAAAGGCTGCCTGATCGCAACGGCGGTGTTACTCGCTGCACTAATACTGATTAATCAGCCCCTGAAAACCGGCTCTGCGCATCAAGGAATTGTAAGCTTTCAGCTAGCGGGGGGTGCTGAGCACGCGCTGGCGATTGTACAAAGCTGGGGAGATGAGGGTCTGCGATGGGCCAAACTGTCCCTTTGGCTCGATTTCTTTTTCATTCCTGTCTACTGCCTGACCCTGATTCTGCTAACCCGACACTGCACACTCGACCGACCTGGCATTCGTGAGCGGACCGCTGCCCGCTGGGTCAGAACATTGTTTATTTTGGCCGGTCTGGCGGATGCGACAGAGAATGTTCTGCTGCTGAACAACCTGGACGCACCCACAGATGCCATCAGTCTTGCAGCCACTATCAGCTCCCTGACCAAATTTACGGCGCTTACACTCGGCATTGCAGGGCTGGTGATTATTCGTGCTGCCCGGCGCCAGCCATTGGCACCGGGGTAACTGCCAGAACGTGAAACCTAGTTGGTGCGGTGAAATAACAAATCCCAAACACCGTGGCCCAGGTTTTCCCCACGCTTTTCAAACTTGGTGACTGGGCGATAATCCGGTCGCGGTGAGTATTCGCCCTGCTCCTGGGTATTAGCAAAACCTTCCGACTCGCCCATTACGTCCATCATATGCTCTGCGTAGTTTTCCCAGTCTGTAGCCAGATGCAGAATGCCGCCCACACGCAACTTGTGGCGGATACGCTGAACAAATTCAGGTTGAACCAATCGGCGTTTGTGATGCTTCTTTTTGTGCCAGGGATCCGGGAAGAAAACCATAACCTGATCCAGGCAAGCATCCGGTAGGCATAGATCGATCACATCGTTAGCATCTATGTTGTAAACGCGGATATTTTCCAGGCCTCGCTCTTCGATCTCCTTGAGCAAAGCGCCCACGCCCGGCAAATGAACTTCCACTCCAATGAAATCCTGCTCCGGCGCCGCTTCAGCCATGTCCGCCAAGGAACGACCCATGCCGAAACCGACCTCCAGGTTGAGCATGGCATCGCGGCCAAACACCTGACGCGGATCAATCATGCCGTTTTCACGGCTTAAGCCAAACTTTGGCCAACTGCGCTCGTAGGCCTTTTTCTGGCCTTCCGTCATGCGCCCTTGGCGCAACACAAAACTACGAACGCCCCGACGAGTTGTAATCGGCGAGTCGCTTGTTGCTTGTTTCGATGGATTTTCGTCGCCAAGGTCGTGCGGTTCTTTTTGATCAGTCATCTGCAATCCTTAACCCCCGGCTATGGGTGTTGTTAACGGTATTTGCATACAGTTTACCAGAGTAGAAAGAATCAGGCGGATACCACAGAACTCTTTCCGGTTTGACGATCAAACTGTCGGTAGCCCAGGGCCTCGATCAGGTGAGGCTGAGTAACCGAATCCGACCCGTCAAGATCCGCCAGTGTGCGGGCAACCCGCAGTATCCGGTGCAGCGCCCGGGCAGATAGCCCCAGTTTTTCCATGGCGCCAGAAAGCAACTTTTCACTGGTGTGTTCAAGGCGACAGGCCTTTTGCAACTCGCGGCCGGACAAGGTCGCATTCACACACCCGCGCTGTGCCTGGCGCTCTCTGGAAAGCGCTACCCGCTCTCGCACCACGGCACTGGGCTCGCCGTCACCGCCGGATTGCATCAGCACATCGCCACTTTGCACAGGCACTTCTACGTGCAAATCGAAACGATCCAACAGCGGGCCGGAAATTTTCGAGCGATAACGCATCACCTGCTGCGGTGTACATTGGCATTCAATGGTGGGATGCCCACTGTAACCGCATGGGCAGGGGTTCATCGCGCCGATGACCTGAAATCGAGCAGGAAAAGTGACCTGCCGCGCCGCGCGGCTGATGGAAATCTCACCAGTTTCCATGGGCTCACGCAGCACTTCCAGAACCCGACGCTCAAACTCCGGCAACTCATCAAGAAAAAGCACTCCTCGGTGTGCCAGCGAGATTTCGCCCGGCTTCGGGCTGCTGCCCCCGCCCACCAGCGCTACAGCGGAAGCGGTGTGATGGGGAGATCTGAACGGCGGTTGGCGCCAACCGCCCTCTCCTACTCCCAACCCGGCGACCGAGTGCACGCTGGCCACTTCCATGGCGTGATCATCGCTCAAGTCCGGCAGGATTCCGGGTAACCGACTGGCCAACATGCTCTTCCCGGTTCCTGGAGGGCCAAAAAAGAGTAAATTATGGGCACCAGCGGCAGCCACTTCCAGTGCACGGCGAGGGACACTCTGGCCACGCACATCCGCCAAATCAGGCATACTCGCAAGAGCAAATGGTTCAGGCTTTGTGCGGGGCACAGGCACCAATCTGGCGCGCCCGCACAGGTGCTCGCAAACCGCCAGTATATGCCCCGCTGCCAGCACATCATCATGGCTTGCAAGCGCCGCTTCTTCAGCGTTGCTATTGGGCACCAGCAAACTCCGCCCGGCATTCCGCGCTGCCAAAACCGCTGGCAACACGCCTTTTAGCGGGCGAAGTGCACCATCGAGGGAGAGTTCCCCAAGGAACTCCAAGGCAGCAAGGCTTTCGGCAGGAATCTGTCCGGAGGCGGCGAGGATGCCAAGAGCAATGGGCAGGTCAAAACGCCCACCCTCTTTCGGGAGATCTGCGGGGGCAAGGTTGATGGTTATTCTTCTGGCTGGAAATTCGAAACCTGCGTTCAATAGCGCACTTCTTACCCGTTCGCGGCTTTCACGCACCCCGGTTTCTGGTAGGCCAACAATCGAAAGCGCGGGGAGCCCTCCTGAGAGGTGAACCTCAACCGTGACCTCGGGTGCGGACACGCCAATAATGGCGCGGGAATGAACAACGGCAAGCATAACAACCTTCCATGGTTTCTGAATAATCAGTGCGGGCCCTGGACTGACCGACCCACCTTAGCCCGGCTTCCTGCCGGGGTTAAAATGAACTTACTGAGCTTTCGCAGACTTCTCCAGCTCAACCACTCTTTTTTCGAGGGACTCTACCATTTCACGGGTTTTCATAAGCACTGCTTGCTGGGCATCAAATTCGTCGCGAGTCACGAGTTCCAGACGAGACAGTACCGCCATGACCGTAGCACGGGCCTGGGTTTCAAAATCGTCTCTGGCGGCACGGGCCATATCTGGCACAAATTGCCCGAACTGCCCCTGTAATTGTGCAAAAATATCCTGTGGGCCTTTCACTCGTCACCTCACTGATTAAAATAATGTCCGGTTTCGGCCGAAAGACAACAGCCGCGACCTGTTAGCAAGAGTGTATCACACCGCCAGCCCTGCCATACTAGGCGTGGTGAGCACTATAATAACCCTGCCTGCCCCTTGGCTTGCTCCGTTGTGGCTCACGGGATGGCAGAGTGCCCTATTCTGGTGCGCAAACTGGTTCTAGGACTAATACCAACCTACAATCAAAGAATCTAACGACATGATTTAAATGTATTTTTTTGCGTTGGCACACCCGGTGCTATAGCTCTTGTACGCAATCCGCACAGTTGACGTGCAGAGCAGCAGCACTCCGAACTCAACGAATGGCCGGTGGCCTCTTATGTTGGGACGGTTTTACCAAGGAGAAAGCAATGAAACTTGTGACAGCGATCATCAAGCCTTTCAAGTTGGATGATGTCCGAGAGGCACTATCCGAGATTGGCGTACAAGGCGTTACCGTCACCGAAGTGAAAGGCTTCGGACGGCAGAAGGGCCACACGGAACTCTATCGTGGCGCAGAGTATGTGGTGGATTTTCTGCCAAAGGTGAAAGTGGAAGTCGCTATTGGCGACAACCTGCTGGATCAGGTTATCGAATCTATTACCAAAGCTGCCAACACCGGCAAGATTGGCGATGGCAAAATCTTCGTGACCGAACTGCTACAGGCGATTCGAATTCGGACAGGCGAAACCGGCGAAGAAGCGGTCTGATTCGGTTCTGATTACCTGAACAAACCAACGCAAAAAAATCACTCTGAAGTGCCTTGTGCGGAGGGCTTCCTATGGAAAGCAATGTTTTTCACCTGCAGTATGCAATAGATACCTTTTATTTTCTGATGTGCGGCGCATTAGTAATGTGGATGGCCGCCGGCTTTGCCATGCTCGAATCCGGGCTGGTAAGAGCTAAAAATACTACTGAAATCCTCACCAAAAACGTCGCACTCTATGCCATTGCCTGCACCATGTATCTGGTGTGCGGCTATGCCATCATGTACGACGGTACCCTTCTGCTGAGCGGCATTGAGCAAACCGATGCTGCAGCAGTTCTGGGAGATTTTGCAAGCCGTGAAGATGGCTTTGAGGGCGGTGCCATTTACTCCAGCGCTGCGGACTTCTTCTTCCAGGTGGTATTTGTCGCCACCGCCATGTCGATCGTATCCGGCGCCGTTGCGGAGCGAATGAAACTCTGGGCATTTCTCGCCTTTGCAGTAGTAATGACCGGCGTCATCTACCCTCTGGAAGGCTCCTGGACCTGGGGCGGCAAGGATGTTTTCGGGTTGTATAACCTGGGCGACCTTGGTTTCAGTGACTTCGCCGGCTCCGGCATCGTCCACCTGGCAGGCGCGGCCGCCGCTCTTGCGGGTGTACTGCTGCTGGGCGCACGGAAAGGCAAATACGGTCCCAAGGGCGAAATTCGCGCAATACCTGGCTCTAACCTCCCCTTGGCTGCTTTGGGCACCTTTATCCTCTGGATGGGCTGGTTTGGTTTCAACGGCGGTTCTGTTTTGAAACTGGGGGATATCGCCAGTGCCAACTCCGTTGCAATGGTATTCCTCAACACCAACGCAGCTGCCGCTGGTGGCGCCATAGCCGCCCTGGTAACCGGTCGCCTACTGTTCGGTAAAGCGGATTTAACCATGCTCCTTAACGGTGCAATCGCTGGCCTGGTGGTTATCACCGCCGAACCCTCCACTCCAAGTGCCTTGATTGCAACGCTCTGGGGCAGCCTGGGCGGTGTAGCTGTGGTGTTCAGCGTTATCTTTCTCGACAAGCTGCGTATCGACGACCCGGTGGGCGCCATCTCGGCTCACGGCGTATGCGGCTTGCTCGGACTGATGCTGGTACCTGTCACCAACGCCGATGCAACCTTCAGCGGGCAATTGATTGGCGCCGCAACCATCTTCGGTTGGGTGTTCCTCGCCAGCCTGCTGACATGGGGCATCATCAAGGCGATAATGGGAGTAAGAGTCAGCGAACAGGACGAGTACGAGGGCGTTGATTTGTCTGAGTGTGGCATGGAGGCTTATCCGGAGTTTGTTACCGGGAAGTGATACAGATGCTATCCATGCTAAAAGGGGTGCCAAATGGCACCCCTTTTTTTCAAGCGGAGCTAAATCTTAACCTTCACCCGGACGTGTCTCATCTTCAAGGGCGTCGATCATGAACTGCGGCATAGCCAGCGCTCCGTGGTGAATGCCGCTGTTGTAATAGCGGGTCACGAAGGGGCGTTTATTGGCGTCGTCTTCGCGGAAATACCTCAGCGGATTGTCTTTGCTGGCCATGGTGCAGCTCCACCAGCCGGTGGGGTATACGGGCTGAGGGAACGGCAAGGTTTGCACATGATCAAAGCCGGCTTTGCGCATGTCGTTGTGCATGTCTTTGATGATGGTATCGGTATGCAGTAACGGCGATTCGCTCTGCTGCACAATAATGCCGCCCTCACCCAGCGCCAGCATGGCGTCGCGATAGAAATCCAGAGCAAACAGCCCTTCTGCAGGGCCTACCGGGTCGGTACTGTCGATAATGATGATATCGATGCTGCCTGGATCCACTTCCCGCATCCACTGAACGCCGTCGCCAAAGAAGAAGTTGGCTCGAGGGTCATCATTGGATTCACACAGCTCGGGGAAGTACTCTTCAGACATGCGGGTTACACGCTCGTCGATTTCAACCTGCCATGCCTCTTCAACGTCGGGGTGTTTCAGCACTTCTTTCAATGTGCCGCAATCACCACCACCTATAATCACTACCTTTTTCGGGTTCTTATGTGTAAAGAGCACCGGGTGGGTCATCATCTCATGGTAAAGGAAGTTATCCCGGGTGGTCAGCATTACGCAGCCATCCAGCACCATGAGGTTGCCGAAGGTTTCGGTTTCGTAGATTTCCAGCTTCTGAAACGGTGTCTGCTCTTCGTGCAGTTTCTTCTTCACCTGAAGGGAGAAGGCGGTTCCCTGATCCTGGAATACTTCGGTGAACCAATCTTTATTCAGCGTTGTCATGATGCTCTCCTGCAAAACCCTGGTGCAATGGTCAAAACGTGTATTGTAGGGGCCTGTGTCGGCCAGCCATAGTGTTTGTTGGCAATTGTTGAGGTTTGCCGGTGTTACAGCGTCATCTACTGAATCAGGCCCTTTCGGCTGCAATGGCTAAACCCTACAATACCAATCATTAAGCCGGCCTGCCCGGCCCCCGGTTTTCAGAAGGATAGTATCCATGAGCAACACCAGCGCCTCACCGGCCCACAAGGTTTATAACATCACCCAATGGAGCGATGGCTATATCGGCGTCAGCCCGGAGGGTGAGGTTGTTATTCGGCCAAACCGAGGCAAGAACGAGGCGGAGATCAATCTGCCGGAGCTGACTCGTTCGTTAGTGGGCTCCGGGCTTCAACTGCCTGTGCTGATCCGTTTTACAGACATCCTTCACGACCGGGTGAACAAGCTGTGCAATTCGTTCAACAAAGTAACCGCTGAGCATGGCTATAAAGGGCAATACACCGCGGTTTACCCCATCAAGGTCAATCAGCAGCGGCGAGTGGTTGAAGAGCTGATTGCAGCCGAACCGGCTGCCAGCAACGGCCAAATCGGCCTGGAGGCCGGCAGCAAGCCAGAGCTTATGGCTGTGCTGGCACTGGCCAGGCAAGCTGGCTCGGTTATCGTGTGCAACGGCTACAAAGATAGAGAGTACATCCGCCTCGCGCTTATCGGCCAGAAGCTGGGCCACCGAGTGTTTATTGTGGTGGAGAAACAATCAGAGCTGCCGCTGATCCTGGAAGAAGCCGCAAAGCTGGAGGTCTCTCCCCTTATTGGTGTTCGGGTTCGCTTGGCCACCATTGGCAAGGGTAACTGGCAGAACACAGGCGGCGAGAAGTCCAAGTTCGGTTTGTCTGCCAGCCAGGTTCTGGATGTGGTGAACACTCTGCGCCAGGCCGATGCCCTGGATACCCTGCAACTTCTGCACTTCCACCTGGGTTCCCAGATAGCCAATATTCGCGATATTCAGACCGGGTTGCGGGAATGTGCGCGCTTTTACAGCGAACTGAGACACATGGGTGCCCCGGTGAACACTGTGGATATTGGCGGAGGGCTAGGCGTTGACTACGAAGGCACTCGCTCCCGTAGCGCCTGCTCCATGAATTACACCATGTATGAGTACGCCTACAACGTGGTGCGCGTGCTGCAAGCTGAGTGTGATCGTTACAACCTTCCGCATCCAGATCTGATCAGCGAATCCGGCCGGGCTCTGACCGCACACCATTCCGTGCTGGTGACCAACGTAATCGACCATGAGGAACCGGAAGATCACTCTTCCAAACAGCCAGAGGAGGATGCACCGGCACCTCTGCAGGATCTCTGGCGTGACCTTAAAAGCCTGGAAGACCCGGAATCTCCACGCTCGCTGGCAGAAATCTATCACGACGTATTACACGCCATGTCAGATGTTCACGGCCAGTTCGCCCACGGTACGCTGTCTCTGCAGGAACGTGCAGATTCGGAAATACTCTATATCCGCTGCTGTCGTTTGCTTCATGGTCAACTGGACAAAAACAGCCGTGCCCACCGTGAAATCATTGACGAGCTGAACGAAAAGCTTGCTGCGAAGCTGTTTGTAAACTTCTCGCTGTTTCAATCATTGCCGGATGTGTGGGGGATCGACCAGATATTCCCGGTAATGCCGGTGAATGGTCTTAACCGCCCGCTTACCCGCAGAGCCGTTATTCAAGACATCACTTGTGATTCGGATGGTCGTATCGATCGCTATGTGGATGGCCAAGGCACGGAAACCACCCTACCCCTGCCCGAAGAGAAGCCTGGCGAGCCTTTGCTGATGGGTTTCTTTATGACCGGCGCCTATCAGGAAATCCTGGGGGATATGCACAACCTGTTTGGTGACACGCATTCTGTAGACGTGCGCCTGAACGAAGCCGGGGGCTATGATATCAATACGCCCATTATCGGCGACACGGTGGCCCATGTGCTCAGGTATGTTAACTTCGAGCCCAACAACCTGCTGCAAGCCTACCGCAACAAGTTTGCTTCAAGCGGCTTGCCTGAAGGTATTCAATCCGCGCTGCTGGAAGAGCTGGCTGCCGGGCTTGAGGGATACACCTATCTCGAAGAATAAGCGTTTCTTTCGATACCAGACTGATCCGCACTGAAATCCGCCCCGTAAATACGGTGACTGACATTCTCGGGGCGAGTGCATAGAATGAATACCGTAACAAACATACATCATGCAACAGTCAAGGAGCGTCCGGTGACCACACTGGATCAACAGCCAGCACGCGCCGAGGGCCGAAAGGACCCCTGGAGCCAGTTGTTGGTGAAGGTGGGGAAAAGCCAGGACCGCCAAGCCTATCACTCCTTGTTTGAGCACTTCGCACCACAGCTCAAGTACTACGCTATGGCAAACGGCATGGCCAGTCACGCAGATGAGCTGGTTCAGGAAGTATTCGTTTCTATTTGGCGCAAGGCCAGCCTTTATGACTGGCAAAAAGCCGCAGCCTCCACCTGGATTTTCACCATCGCACGTAACCAGCGCATTGATATGTTGCGCAAGATGCGCCGAACCAGTGTTGAAATGGCGGTTGAAACCGAAGATCTTTGGCAGATTCCCGGAGAAGACGACAACCAACCGGTAACCTCTCTGCACCGGCTCATGTCTGAGCGGCGCGTAAGGGAGTCGCTCAGCCAGCTGCCTGAAGATCAGATTACGGTCATTGCCAAGGTATACATGGAGCAGAAGTCCCACCAGATAGTGGCCGACGAACTGAACATTCCCCTGGGCACTGTGAAGAGCCGGGTGCGCCTGGCGCTAAGCAAACTGAAAGTGATTTTGCAGGATCAGAACGTATGACACGGCATCACCCCGATAGCCTGAGCCTGATGGAATACAGTGCGGGCAACCTGAGCGAACCCCACGCTCTGTGCATCCGCCTCCATCTCGATAAATGCTCACATTGCCGCCGCCAGGTTGACACCCTCGACAGCCTTGGTGCTGTGATGATGGAGCAGCAGCCGAAAGTCAGCGTTTCCGGGGCGATGTTCGACGATATTCTTGCCAGAATTGACAGCTCTCCGGAGCTCAAACCACAAGCGACCGTACCGCCCAAAACGAGCCTTCTCCAGAAACTGTTAGGTGAAGACATCAACAATTTGCCCTGGAAACGACAACTGGGGGATGTCAGCGTTCTGGACATTACCGAAAAGTTTCCGGGCCAGAATGAGCAGGTTGTCTTACAGAAACTGGTAGCAGGGGGCAAGGCGCCCGCTCACACCCATCGTGGCACAGAAACAACCATCGTGTTGCAGGGAATGTTCTCTGACCAGAAAGGCGTATTCAACCAATGGGACTTTGTGGTTCTGAATGAACAGGATGAACACAAGCCCATCGCACTGGGTTCAGAGGACTGCATTACGCTTTCGGTTCTGAGTGCTCCATTGAAGCTGACGGGCACCTTCACTCGTTTGCTGAACCCGTTTATACGCTGACTTTCCACACCCATTTCGGCTTACTGCCGCTTTAGCTGCCCATTACCAGGTCAAATCTGAGCCATCCCAGCTTTTCTCCTTCTGTGCGCTATCCCCCCAATAACCGACAACAGATTCCCGGCGGTCTCAGCCGGGCTGTGCACCTGCAGCTGCCCCACACCCTCAAGTTTGTAGTGGATGAAATGGTGTGTTCCACCAACCTGTCTCTGGGCATGTACCCGGGGCTGACCCATGGTGCCATCAGCGCTCTTTACGCCCACGGTTCTGACGAACTGAAGCAAACCTATCTGGAAAAGCTGATCTCCGGTGAATGGACAGGCACCATGTGTCTGACAGAACCCCAATGTGGCACCGACCTGGGTATGATTCGCACCCGCGCCACGCCGAATGATGATGGCAGCTACGCCATTGAAGGCACCAAAATCTGGATTACCGGCGGCGAACACGATCTCACTGACAATATCGTGCATTTGGTGCTAGCCAAGTTGCCCGGCGCGCCGGATACCACCAAAGGCATTTCCCTGTTTATCGTGCCCAAGTTTCTTCCGGAATCCGGTGAGCGCAACCCGGCATTTTGCGGTGGGCTGGAACACAAAATGGGCATCAAGGGCTCCGCCACCTGCGTGATGAACTTTGAGGGCGCCAATAATGCAAACACGGGGCTACAGGTACTTGGCGGCTCCGGCTTCACTACCGACTGGCCGCTGGAGCAGCTGGTTCGTGATGGCCGTATTGCGCGCATCTACGAAGGTACAAACGGTATTCAGGCAATGGATCTGGTAGGCCGGAAACTGAGCCTGAAAGGCGGGCAGCTTGTGCGCACTTTATTTGGTGTACTCTCAAGCTACCTGAAGGACAACCCGGAAGCGCCTCATCGCGAAGACCTGAAAGGTGCCATGGGTGCGCTGGAAAAAGCCACCATGTGGCTGGCAACCAACGCCCCGAAAGATCCTGAGCAGGCCGGCGCAGCAGCCACACCTTATTTACGTTTGATGGCGCTGACGGTTGTCGGCTATATGTGGTCGCGCATGGCGAATGTTGCCAGCCAGCAGCTTGCCGCCGGGGAAGGTAACAAGCCGTTGTTGGAGGCCAAGCTAGTGTCTGCCCGCTTCTATTTTGAAAAGCTGTTGCCGGAAATTCACTGGCTGTTGAGCGATATTGAGAGCGGAAAGGACACTCTTATGGATATGGGGGATGATCACTGGGCTGGCTGAGGCCTTAGCCAGACATTCCTGATTAAGCCACGCCATGCGTGGCTTTTTTCACCTGTTTCATGTCTGCTCAGACACTAGGGTATAATCGCGCCCCTGATTTCATCCGGCTAGCACCCGGATCCAAACGGAGACCCCATGAACACCGATGACTACGCTCTCCGCTTTGGCGGCATCGAACGCCTGTACGGGCGCCGCGCCCTGCACGCCTTCCGCGATGCCCACGTTGCTGTAATCGGCTTGGGCGGAGTTGGTTCCTGGGCGGCTGAGGCATTAGCCCGCAGTGGAATTGGCACCATTACACTGGTCGACATGGATGATATCTGTGTATCCAACACCAACCGCCAACTCCATGCTCTGGAAGGCCAGTACGGACGCACCAAAACCGATGCCATGGCGGATCGGCTGAAAGCCATCAATCCCCATGCCGATATCCGTGTTCACTTTGGCTTTCTCACTCTGAAAAACCTGACCGAGCTGATCACCCCGGACATAACAGCGGTGGTAGACGCCATAGACAGCGTGAAACCCAAAGCGGCCCTGATTGCCCACTGCCAGCGGGGCAAGATTCCCATCGTCTGCGCCGGAGGCGCGGGTGGCCAAACAGATCCCACTAAAATTCTGGTGGCAGACCTCAGCAAAACCACACAGGATCCGTTGCTGGCGAAGGTTCGTAATCTTCTGCGCCGGGAATACGGTTTTTCTCGTAATCCAAAGCGGCGATTTGGGATCGAGGCCGTATACTCAACTGAACAACTCACATATCCTGCCGGAGATGGCGAAATTTGCCTGCAAAAGCCTGCAACCTCGGGCCCCACACGGCTAGACTGCGCCACCGGCTTTGGCGCCGCCTGCCCTGTTACAGCCAGCTTTGGCCTGTTTGCAGCTTCCCGGCTGTTAAATCGCATTGCAAAACGCGCTAACCAATAATCACACGGGTTCCAGATCCTTATGCCAGCCAGCACAGTCCTGATTCTTGCCATCATTGGTATTCTTTCACTGTCGTTTCAATGGCTTGCCTGGCGTGTGCGCGTGCCTGCCATTCTTTTTCTGCTTGCCGGCGGTATTCTTGTGGGCCCGGTACTGGGTTTTCTGAAGCCCGACGAAGTATTCGGTGACCTGCTATTTCCCATGGTCTCATTGGCGGTTGCCATCATTCTGTTCGAAGGCAGCTTGACCCTGCGCTTTGATGAGATTCGCGGGCACAGCAAAATGACCCGCAATCTCATATTCGTTGGTTCTGTTGTTACCGGGATTATTGCCACACTGGCAGCACGCTGGGTATTGGAGATTTCCTGGGCTGTTGCCATGCTTTTTGGTGCAATTTCTGTTGTCACTGGGCCAACTGTTATCGCGCCCCTGCTTCGCTCTGTGCGCCCGAGCGCCAAACTGGCCAATATCCTGCGCTGGGAAGGCATCATTATTGACCCGGTAGGTGCCTTGCTGGCTGTTTTGGTATTCGAGGGCATAGTGTCATGGGGTCAGGGCAACGTGTTCGGCCATTCCCTGTATATCTTCGGTAAAACCCTGGTCATTGGCTTCACCACTGGTGCTCTGGCGGGTTATCTGAATGGCCTGGTGCTGCGCAAACACCTGATGCCTCATTACTTGCACAACGCCGCAACACTTACCTTTATGCTGGGTGTCTACGCCTTCTCCAATGAAATGGCCCACGAGTCCGGCCTGCTCACCGTTACGGTTATGGGCATCTGGATGGCCAATATGAAGCAGGTTTCTGTCGACAGCATTCTGGAGTTCAAGGAGTCCCTGAGCGTACTTCTGATTTCGGCTTTGTTTATCATCCTCGCTGCCCGGGTAGAGTTTGCCGCCATTGCAGATCTGGGCTGGGGATTGGCCGTGGTTCTCGCTGTTCTGATGCTGGTCGCACGGCCACTCAGCGTGTTTATTTCGGCCATAGGCACTGATCTGAACTTGCGTGAAAAGCTGTTCTTAAGCTGGATTGCGCCAAGGGGCATTGTTGCGGCTGCTGTTTCTGCCCTATTCGCCTTCCAGCTTCAAAACCTCGGCTACGAAAGCGCAGCCGCTCTTGTGCCCATGGTGTTCGTACTGATTATTGCCACAGTTACGCTGCAAAGCCTGACTGCAAGGCCTATCGCCCGGTTGCTCAAAGTGACCGAACCGGCTGAGTATGGTTTCCTGATTTTAGGCGCTAACCCGGTGGCCCGCATGATTGGCCTGGCGCTCAAAAAACATGAGGTTCCAGTCGCTTTGGCGGACACCAACTGGGAGAACGTGCGCCAGGCGCGGATGGACAACTTGAAGGTGTATTTCGGCAACCCGATTTCCGAGCATGCCTCAACTCACCTTGATCTCACTGGAATCGGCAACCTGTTGGTTATCTCTCCGTACAAGCACATGAACTCGCTGGCCACATATCACTTCCTGGACTGGTTCGGTGACACCAGCGTATTCAGCCTTTCGGAAGGCGACCAGGATCAGAAGGCACGGCACCAGACCGCAGGGAAGATTCAGATGACTCGTGGCCTGTTCGACGACGTGAGCTACGCCAAACTTGCGAGCCTGGCGAGCCAGGGGTACACGGTAAAAACCACCCAGCTCAGCGAAGAGTTTGGATACAACGACTTTCTGGCGAAGTACCAGGGACAGGCCTTGGTACTGTTTGTATTTGACAGCAAGAGCCGCATAAAACCGGTACGTAGCATGGATGATCTGAAGCCAGATGATGACTGGATCCTGATAAGCCTGGTGCCACCACAAGACCGCAAAGAACGGAAAAGCAGAGAAAGCAATGGGGAAGGAGCAGAGCCTTCAGCTATGGGTAAGGAGCCTTCGGCCATGGGCAAAGAGCCTTCGGCCCCCGGGAAGGAGCCCTCAGCTTCAGAGGGCGACGCCTCAACAGAAAGCTCGTCTCCCAGAAGCTGAATTCAGCAAAAGTACTTAAGGGCTAGCTGCAATCCAGAACCAGCTTGCCCCGCACATGCCCACCCTCAAGTAGTTCGTGGGCTTGTGCCGCCTGATCCAGCTTAAAAGCCTTCTCAATGTGCACCTTCACATCACCGTCTTCAATCAGCTCGGCAATTTCATCAAGGTGAAACACATCCGGGCGCACGGTCATGCCGTAAGCCTTCAGCCCTTGGGCTTCGGCAGCGCTGATAACCTCATCGGCTGTAACCGTAGGAATAGTAACCAACACACCGTTCTCCCCAAGTGTCCGCAGGGAGCGTTTGCCGGTCTCACCGCCAACCAGATCCAACACAACATCCAGCCCAAAGCATTCGTCAGCAAAATCTGTGGTGTTGTAGTCAATCACCTCGTGCACACCCAGCTCCGCAAGGAAATCACGATTGCCTGCAGAGGCCGTGGCAATAACGTGAGCGCCATGTGCAAGTGCAAACTGCACCGCCAAGTGCCCCACACCGCCAGCGCCTGCGTGCACAAGGATTTTCTGGCCAGGCGCAAGCTCTGCCACCTCAAACAGCGCCTGCCAGGCTGTGAGCGCTGCCAGCGGCAAGGCAGCTGCGGTTACAAGATCAAGCTCCTCGGGCACAACGGCCAGCTCGTCTGCTGTTGCCAGCGCATATTCCGAGTAGCCCCCGCCATTCAATGGAAAACCCACCAACCCCATAACCCGGTCGCCGGGTGCCAAGGTCGTTACGCCATCACCGATGGCAACAACTTCTCCAGCCACATCGTAGCCTGGAGTCCAGGGCAAAGAACTTTCTATCTGCTGGGCTACAAACCCGAAGCCCTTGCGGGTTTTCCAGTCGATAGGATTCACTCCGGCGCCGTGGACACGAATCAGCACCTCACCTTGTTGTGGCGATGGAATCTCTGAGCTGACAACGTCCAGAACATCACGCTCACCAAACTGGTGGTAGACCACCTTTTTCATGGACGATTCAGAATGCTGATCAATGGGGGTATCCATGGGTATCTCCGCAAAGGGTGCCGATAGTGATTGATTTGGATGGGGCGCTTTATTCTCTTTTCAGACTACCAGAAGTTGACAGTAATAGTGACTGACCACCAACTTACAAACCTTTCCCGCCCTCTACACTGGCGGCTTTCAAGATGCCGGCAAATTCTTTCGGTGCCCGGGAGGGGCGCTGGGTTTTCAAATCCACGCAGGCGTGTGTCGACATTGCCCGCACCAGAGTTCTTCCATCGGCTGGCCGCACCAACTGGAACTGCCGTGCAGAACGAAAACGGCCGTCGAAGCCGGTAAGCCAAGTGCCCAAAATCAGCCGATCACCCGGGTTGGCAGATGCAAGATAATCGATCTCTGTACGGGTGATTGCCATAGCTTTGCCAGTGGCTTCATGTAGTTCCCAGGTCATACCGAGACTCTTGATGTGCGCCCAGCTGACGTCTTCGAGCCAGCGCACATAGACCACATTGTTGGCGTGTCCCAACTCGTCGGTATCCTCCTCAACCACCTGGATCTCAAGGGTATAGGGGTCAGGAAGATCCCATTGTATTGGCTTCTGTTCGGTCATTACCGCTCTCCAAGGCCCGGAACATCCTGCAACGGCAAACGCCCGATGCGATCATTGTGCAATGAGCCAAAATACAGGTAATCGCCGTGGGGGTTAACCGACGTAATTTCCTGCAAATGTTTGCCCTCGGTGTCGTGCAGACTGGTGATGACCTCTCCTTCCCCATTAAACGCTACCACCAGACCATATTCCTGAGGTGCAGGCTGAAAGCTCTGCGGCAGTTTTGCAACCAGTTCTTTGAGCCAGGGTTTGGGGTGTAACTTATCAATATTGGCATTCCGGAGTGTAGGAAAGGCTACCCAGAACCTACCCTGGTCATCCACCGCAAGATTGTCGGGAAAGCCTGGCAGGTTTTCTGCAAAAATCTCTGCCTGGCCAGCTTTCGGGCCATTTATCCAGTATTTATGAATGCGATATTTCCAGGTTTCATTCACCAGCAGGTAATCGCCATCCGGTGCCACCGCAACGCCGTTGGCAAAATGCAGGTCTCTCAGCAAAACCTCGGTTGCACCGGTTTCCGGGGTATACCGCAAAAGCCGACCATGGGGGCGCATTTCAAAAAGATCGAGAAGGTAGTCATGCTGGTAGAAACGGGAACTGGCATCGGAGAAATAGATGCGCCCATCAGAAGCGATATCCAGATCATCTGTAAACCGGAAGGGTACTCCCTCAGCCTCCGTGCTCAACACCGTAATCTCGCCGGCAGGCGTCACGGACAGCAGCCCCTTCCATGCATCCGCGACAATCAAGTTGCCACTCTGATCAAACACCATGCCCAAGGGGCGGCCTCCGGTAGACAACCAGTTTTCAACCCGACCATCGGGAAACACCCTCACAATGTAACCGTCTTGGGTGCCGGCAAAAACCACACCTTCGGAGCTAACGGCTGTGTCTTCCGGGCCATAAACCTGGCCCTTTGCCAACAATTTCGCCTGCCGTAGATGCTCATTCGGGGTAAGCAAGCCCGTCATGGATTCCGGGGCTGGCGGCTGCCAGGCTTTGGCATCAATAGGGGATGGCGCCATAAAAAGGCCACCCAGAAGAATAAACAAAACCACTAACCCACCCATCAACCACTTCATACGCTCAACCTGTGTTTGTTGTTTTTTTAAAGGCTTAAACGGCATCCTTCCCCGTCAAAAACTGCTGACACAACGCCACGAAGGTGTCAGTCTTTTCCGCATGCAGCCAGTGCCCGGTGCCATCAATCACCTCCAGTTGCGCCTCAGGGAACAGCTGGTAGATTTCCTCACGATGTTTTTCCTGAATATAGGCCGAATCAGCGCCTTTCAAAAACAAAACCGGGCCTTTATAGGGCGTATCGCCTTCTGGTGCGGCAGCCAGATTGGCATAGCAGGCATCAATCGCTTCCAGGTTCAGGCGCCACCGATATACAGATCCGTCTTTTGGCTGGTCCTCGTTCGGAATACGTTCCAGATTCATCAGCAAAAACTGCCGGACACCTAGTGTCTCAACAAACTCAGCCAGTTGTTTATCGGCATCGCGGCGGGAACGTACGCTTGCAAGATCGACTCGCATCATGCCCTCAAGAATCGCATCGTGCCCGGCTTTGTAGGCAACCGGAGCGATGTCGGCAACGATCAGCTTTTCCACCCGCTCTGGTGCTTGCAAAGCAACCTGCATGGCAACCTTGCCCCCCATGGAATGTCCCAGCAGGCAGGCTTTGTCGAGCCCCTGCTCATCCATGTACGCTATGACATCCCCCGCCATGGAAGGGTAGTCCATGGTGTCGGCATGGAAAGAACTGCCGTGGTTACGCAAATCCAGACCATGAACCTGCCAGTTTGTATGGAACTTACGGGCTATAGCGCCCAGATTTTCCAGCGCGCCAAAAACGCCATGCATCAGAATAAGTGGGGCACCTTCTCCGGTAATTCGATGGTTCAGTATTACACTCATGGGCAGGCAGTCTCCGTCGGGTATCACAATGTTCAGATGCGGATACATTAACACTGCCAGTCAGGCGAGCAAGGGGAAGGATTGTCGGCGAAGCTTTCCTGGGGGCAGAAAAAAACCGGGCAGTGCCCGGTTATTAAAGTCATAAGCTGGTTTACTGAGCAATTAGCAGTAGTAAATCTCGCCAAGATATTCTGCCAGCGCTGCTACGTTTTTGCGCTCAAACTCTGTACTCGGTACAAAAATGACTGGTTTCATAAAACATCTCCTTGATGAGTTATCCATTACTTCAACCTGTGGCTTAAATGCTATCGTTACAAGAGGTGAAGTGCGTTGACAGACTGTCCCAATCGTTTGACATTTTGTAACAAACCCCTGACAACCCGTTAATGAGCCTGTAAATGTGACCCAAACGCCTATCAGCACGACAACAACACCCTTTGTTGCTGCATCCAGTACGCTGGCGCTGGCTCACTACCTGAACCGCCAGGGTGTACTGAACAGGCAACGGGTTGAGCAGATTCTTGGTATGGACCTGTCAGCACTCAGGGAGCCAGACAGGCGTGTACCCGCGCAGGCACACTACCGGCTTTGGGATCATGCCGAGAGAGTCACCGGCGACCCGGCCGTGGGCCTGAAAGCCGGCCAGATTATTGACCCCGAACGTATGGGGCTGGTTGGGCATGTGTTCTTCAACTGCGACACCTTGGGCGAAGCAGTCACCCAATACGTGCGCCTGCACAGACTCATCAATGAATCCGTGATACTAAGCTTTGAGCAGGTTGGCGACCTGGTCATTCTGACCTGGCAAGCGGACTCGCCGGAACACTACTGTCGCCAGGATATGGACCGGACAATAGCCGCTGCCTTGTCCCGGGGCCGGCATTTTATCTATTCCGGGCTGACTGTCGAGTGGGCAGAAATTGCTCACCCTCGTCCGGACTACGCCGATAAATATGAGACTCTTCTGGGCGGGCCCGTGGTATTCGGAGCCGCGGTGACCCGGCTGGCCATCCACAGTCGCCACATGAGCCACCCGATACCCCACCGCAATCCCTATGTGTATTCAGCCGTCCTGAAACAGGTCAACGGTCTGTTGGCGCGCCTGCAAACCCGGCGCTCTTTCAGTCGCAAAATACGCAAACTGATATCGCGCCAGATGTCGACGGACAAGATTGATGCAGATACTCTGGCACGGCAGTTCCACATGAGTCGCCAAACCCTGTACCGGAGGCTGAAAAAGGAAGGTTACAGTTTTCATGAACTTGTAGAGCATGTGCGCAAAGACAAGGCTCTGCGCTACGTTGCGTCTGACCAGTTCGCTCTGGGTGAAATCGCCTTTTTGCTCGGTTTCTCCGAACTCAGTGCGTTCAGCCGCGCGTTCAAGCGCTGGACCGGCATGGCCCCAGCCCAATACCGCGAGCAGCACCTTACTCCAAAAGCGGATGAATGATGCTTGATACCTCATTAGTGGCCCTTGCTGTCAGCCTGCTCTATCTGGGCTCGGCGGCCTGTATTTATCGAATTCTGCTCACCTACCGCACCACTCAGGGCGCCATCGCCTGGATCATTGGTCTGCTAGGCCTGCCCTATATTGCAGTGCCACTTTTCCTGGTCTTGGGACGTTCGCGATTCGGCGGGTACGTTAAAGCGCGGCGGATGGGAGACAAGTCCCTCACGGCCCTGCTCAAACGCTTTGAACAGCACACCACATCTCTCTCCATGCTGGAGCAACAGCATCTTGATGAGCAGCTCCAGGTTCTTTGCAGGCTCGGGCGGCAGCCGTTCACCGAGGGCAACAAATGCACGCTACTCAAGGATGGCGAAGCGACGTTTGAGGCGCTGATTTCGGCGATGGAGAGCGCCACTTCCTATATTCTTCTGGAATTCTATATTGTTCGCTCAGACAAGATTGGCCAACGCATCAAAACGACCCTTGAAAAAAAGCTTTCAGAGGGAGTGCAGGTGTGGTTTCTCTATGACGACGTTGGCAGCTTCGGCCTGTCCCGCCGCTATCTGAAAGAACTGGCAAAAGCCGGCGCCAAGGTGGCTTCGTTCGGCGACGGAAACATCCGGCGCCGGCGGTTTCAGATCAATTTCCGCAATCATCGAAAACTGCTGGTCTGCGATGGAAGAATCGGTTTTGTCGGGGGCATCAACCTCGGCGATGAGTATATGGGCACTGCACTGGGCGAGGAGTTCTGGCGAGATACCCACTGCAGGATAGAAGGCCCCGCCGTGACCGGGTTGCAGCTTGCCTGGCTGGAAGACTGGAACTGGGCAAGCAATGAATTCCCCGACCTGGACTGGACTCCCAAGGAAACACTGCCTGGCAATGAACAGGTGCTGGTACTCCCCACTGGCCCGGCGGATACCTGGGAAACCTGCACACTGTTTTTCCTGAGCTGTATCAACAATGCCCGCTCCCGCATCTGGATCGCCTCCCCTTATTTTGTTCCAGATGTTCAGGTTGTGAACGCGCTGCAGCTCGCTGCCCTCCGGGGGGTGGACGTACGAATCATAATTCCGGAAAAATCAGACAGCCGACTGGTTGGATTGGCAGCCTATTCCTATTTGATTCAAGCCAACCAGGCTGGCATTGGTATTTATCGTTACCAGCCCGGCTTTATGCATCAGAAGGTTGTCCTCGTGGATGATCACTATGCCGCTGTGGGCACGGCAAATCTGGACAACCGCTCTATGCGCCTGAACTTCGAGATAATGGCTATCAACACCTCAGAAGCCTTTGTTTCCGATGTAGCTACCATGCTCACCGAGGACCTTTCCTATTGCCGAAAAATGACAAAAGAGGATTATCAGGATCGCTCCATTGCCTTCCGGCTGACGTGCCGTGCCGTTCGGCTTCTGGCGCCTTTGCTCTAGCTTGGCCTGGCCTCAAATCACAGGAACACTGGCTCCGCTATGGATGAATATGCGATTATCCCCAATATTCATTCACTTAAGCCCAGCGAACACCACCCATGAAGTCCTTCCAGCCCAAGGTAACGCTGACCGAGCAGGTCGCCCGTCACATCGAAAACCTGATTGTTTTCGGCCAGCTTAGCTCCGGCGAGCGCATTTACGAGGCTGCCATGGCCAAAAGTATGGAAGTCAGCCACGGCTCTATCCGGGAAGGTCTGTTACTTCTCGAAAAGCGTCACTTGGTAAAGAACGTGCCGCGCAAGGGCGCTTTTGTGACGGAGCTGGATGATTATTTTGTGCGCAGCCTTTACGAAACACTGAAGCTGTACCTGACCCATACCGGTCAAAAACTCGCCCGCCAGTGGCAACCAAAAGACATTGAGCGGTTAGAGCAGCTGTATCAACAAATGGAAGCTCATTTTCATAACAATGACTTGATGGCTTTTCTGGATTTGGGCATTGAGTATACCCAAGCGTCTCTCGCCTACGCTGACAACTATTTTATCGTTGCGGCAATTGAAGACCTATGGCCTTCGGCAAGACGTTGCGCCTTCGCGGCCTTCAAAAGTGGCGGAAGTCGCCTCCTGGAAGACAACTTGGAGCACATGCGGGAATCGATCAGCGCACTCAAGGACAGAGACGAAGAGAGGCTGGCCGCCATCCTCCACCAATATGCTAACCAGCAGTGTCAGCAGGTGCGGGAGGCGACAGCCACCACCGATGGCCCAGGCAAAAAGATCTAATAAAAAAGCTGCGTGAACGAAAATCCAATGTTCAGATAAACCGTCCAGTTATCCTGGTTGCTATAGGCTGTTGCAAGCTGCACGGGGCCAAGAAATGTATCGAGCCCGGCAAATGCACTCCATGATCTCACCGAGCTCGCCCAACTGGCATCACTGAGCGATTCCCAGGCATTTCCCGTCTCAAACCCCATGCCGGCAAACCATGGGGTAATAGGCCCACCGAACGACTGGCTGGCATAAACAGACCCCATGGCCGCACTGTCGCCCGTAATCTGACCGGGCGCATAGGCAGACAAACGCCGAAACCCTCCAAGACGAATCGCATTTTCAATCCCGGGTTCCCCGCGAGTGACTGTATGTGCGTAAAGCAGTCCTGTGAGGGTAAAGCTATTCCAGCTGTCAGTGCCAAGTACCATTCCGGTCACCGAATCGAAGTGCCTGTCAGATCCAAGGCTTTCACGCTCCACACGGCCACGAATACCCGCAAACGCTCCATTTTGGGGGAAGAAGGCATCATCAAGGGAGTCGTGTACCAATTGCAGGCTAAGGTTGCCTTGGTGAACTGCGTCTTCGGGCGCCGTTGTGGTGCCAAGCTGCTGATCTACGGTGGCATACCCTCGGGCATACTCAAACCGGATTTCGGCGTTGCCGCCTAATTCCATACCCAAACCGAGATCTACCTGACTAAACGCCACATCCAATTCAGCAACCCGCTCACCTTCGGAGCCATAAATTCCAAAGGTGTCCTGATAGTACTCCACTCCTGCCACCAGAAACCGCTCATACCCATAATCAATCGGCTGGTACCACTGAGTTCGAATAAAGGGCTCAGTACCGAGCTGCACCCCCGTTTGCCACTCGGCGCCCAACACGTTCAGTTCGGTTACACGTAAGGAGGACGCAAGATTGAAATGAGTGTCGCCGTCAAAATTGTCTTCATAACTAAGGCCAAACGACAAATAGTTGGGCCCCCAGCTTTTTTCCTGAACCTCTATAAGAAGCAAAATTCCATCCGGAGATGGCGTCTGGGAATAGGACACAATTTCGTAGTACCCAAGCCCATAGATACGTTTCAGGTCTGCTTCCAGCGCTTCTACATCCAGCGGCTCACCGATGGGTTGCCGTATCCGTTCCCGAAGAAACTCGCGGCCCAGGCGACGCTCATGCTTCACCTCAATTCCGGCAACGATATTTTTCCTGTGGGTGGCAGAGGCCATGTGTAATGCGTATAAGTGCCACGCCTCGTCCGACACGGCCAGACGATTCAACTCAACTGCGTTCATTCGGGCACCGCTGGCACCCAATTCAAACAAAACCGAGGCGTTTTCAAAATCTGCAGCACCGTGGCCTTCCAGATCCGGACGGATGAGAATATCTTTCTCATCAAGCATATCCAATTGTGAGTCGGTATTTCGCCGGGTCATGATCGTTGTCAGTTGACCAAATATGGAGAATGCCTCCCGAAGTTCATCTGGCCCCAACAAGGCATCGGTAATATCAACCGCAATGATCAGGTCTGCACCCATATCGCGAGCGACACTGACAGGAAGGTTGGCAGCAATGCCTCCATCAACCAACAAGCGGTCGCCTAACCTGACGGGTGCATAAACACCGGGAATGCTCATACTGGCACGGATGGCTGTAGCAAGATTCCCACTGCCAAGCACCACCATTTCACCGGTTTCAAGATCAGTCGCAACAGCGCGAAAGGGAATAGGTAATCGATCGAAATCTTCTACCAGCGAAACACTGTTTGTCAGTTCGTTGAGGATAAACCCCAGATTCTGACCGGCAATGATGCCGGCACCCACATGCAGGCCATCAAGGCTAACTCCGAGGCCCGGCGCTAGCGGGTATTTCCAGTCGGCCTGTTTCCGGCGAACAGGCTTGTAAACCCTGCCAGGGTCATCCCGGAAGCTCGACAACCAGTCCATCTCAAGAAAGCGGTGCTCAATCTCGGAAACTGGCATGCCAGAGGCATAGAGGGCGCCGACAGCAGAACCCGCGCTGGTTCCCACCACCATGTCCACGGGTATCTTCATTTCCTCCAGCACCCGAAGCACGCCTACATGGGCCATGCCTTTGGCGCCACCGCCGCTTAGCACCAGTCCTATTCGGGGGCGCTCAGCCGCAGTATCACTGGCCGCTGCAGCGAGCGATATGGGCGACACCAAAATCAACCAGGTCAGCGCTAATAATGAGAGCGGCTTCAAAACCGGGCAAGTTCCGTGCGTCTTATGTTCACTTCTTGGGCTCATCGTCTACCAACGAAAGGTGAGACACGTCGGGCACCATCGGTGGAGGGAGATCCCTTTCAACACCTATGTCACTCCCCGGGGGCGCCAGCGTCCAGTCATCAAGATGCTGAAACATGGGTGGTTCTACTTCATCTGGCTCCACCAGCGTTACCCCGACAGGATCGAGCCCCAAGGCTGATCCCGCAAGAATGTCATCAACCTTGTCTCCTGCTACCGGCAAACGGTCACCGGCCTCAACAGCGGGTACCACCGAATGGGGAACTGCTTTAGCGGGGGCTGGTTGGGGCTTGGGAGTGGGTGCAGACGCCGGTGCCGATCTTGCCTGTGTCTGGGCCTCAGGCATGGACTGAACATAAGCAATCATGCCGTGCTTGAGCAACACCTGGCGATACTTTTCGGCCTGATCTTCATCAAGTTTATTGCGGATCACTACAGGGCTGCCGCTGAACATGCGTTCTATCTGCTCAACACTGGCTTTAAACAGCGTGCGGGCATTGTTCCGCGCTGTTGTCATTTCGGTGCCAGAGGCACACTCGCCCTTGAACACGAGCTGAAACATGGGCAACTCTCCTGCTGTCGATTTTCGTTCCATCATAGTTGATAGCGCACTGTCAGGGGAGCCCCTGTTCCCGGAACATACTGTCTAAATGTATGCAAACTGCAAACAATTGAAAAAGGTAGGCTCAACCCCGCGTAATAGACGACAGTATTTGCAATAATCAATCTTAACCAAACATTACATTTCGTTACACGCTATCCGGAAGCTATGCCGGGGGAGCTGCCACCATGACTATTCAACACCTGATCCGTTCGGCAGCTGCTGCAACTTTACTCAGCACGCCCTTAGCCCAAGCGGAGAATCTGGACATTGTTATGAGCCAGGTATTCCCTCGGGATCAGGCAACTTACATCGGTTTTGAAAGCATTGAGCGTGAAGATGTCCCGGCCACCTCTGCCATCGATCGCAAGTATCTTGTGGTCGACTTTCGTCTTGCGGCAAGCCAACCAGCAGCAGAACATCTCCAGGCCAGCGTTCACAAAGTCTGTATGGCTTTGCTGAAAGACCGCGAGTTGGTTCGCAGCCTTTCAGACTCCGGCTATGACATGGTCTCTGTAGCCTTTGATCGCCGCTCCCAGTTCGACTGCCTGTAAACCTGCTTAGTCTTCCCGGCCAAGCAGTTTCGGGAAGGCATCAAGCGCACTGTTAACAGCATCCAGGTTGAACGCCTCTACATCGGCCATCAACTTCTCGCCGTAGCGTGTAACAGACCGTGAACGGTAACGCTGGCCCCACTCCAATACCCGGCGAGCAAAATCGTTCATTTCTTCAGGGTCTCCGCTTTCCCGCACGGCCTCCCACTCATCACCGAAATCGGCAGTCAACTGTTCTTTAAGCCAACCCCGCTCCTGAATACTCAGCGTTTGTGCTAACAGCCTTTCAGATTCCTTGGTTTCGCCTTCGTCCTCGGCTTGATCTCCAGTCGCTTGAACGTCAGGCAGCGTGAGCGTAAAAACAGAACCACTCCCCGGCTCGCTCTCTACACTCAACTCACCGCCCATCATCTGAGCCAGCTTACGGCTGATGGCAAGCCCGAGCCCGGTGCCTCCATAGCGGCGCGTGTTCTGTCCCTCCTGCTGCTCAAAAGCGTCGAAAATACGTTCAAGCTGATCGGGCGGAATGCCGATGCCCGAATCTTTCACCTTGATCGTGAGCCGATAACTTTGTTGCTCAGGTGTTTCTCCAGCTTTGTCCTTTACTGGTTTGACGGTCGCCCTTACAGCGACACCGCCCTCATGGGTAAATTTGATAGCGTTGCCCACAAGATTAAACAGCACCTGCCGGAAACGGGTTTCATCCAGCATCATGGCGACTGGCATGTCAGAACCTACGCTAACCTCGAGCGTGATTCCTTGCTCCCGTGCACGAAGATCAAAAATGTGCCGAACATCATCTAGCAACCGGCGCACGGAAACGGGGGTATAATCCAGGCGCATTTTGCCAGCTTCAATGCGGGACAGATCAAGAATATCGTTGATCAGCATCAGCAAACTGCGACTGCCTGCCCGGATGGCATCCAGATAGTTGCGCTGCTGAGGGTCCGTAACCGTGTTACTGAGCAGATCGCTGTAGCCGATCACCGCATTCATGGGCGTCCGGATTTCATGGGACATATTGGCCAGAAACTCGCTCTTGGTTCGGCTGGCAGCCTCTGCTTTCCGGGCCAGACGTTCCGCCTCCAGCTTGGCGGCTCGCAGCTCATCTTCACTTCGGCGCAGGGCATTTTCTGAACGAATCCGCTCATCCACCTCACGGGAAAGCTTGCGGTTCCAGTAAAGAAAGATCAACACAACAACAATAGCGAGCAGAACAACCCGGCGAACGACGG
Organism: uncultured Marinobacter sp.; assembly: GCF_947488835.1. Taxonomy (GTDB): domain Bacteria; phylum Pseudomonadota; class Gammaproteobacteria; order Pseudomonadales; family Oleiphilaceae; genus Marinobacter. The sequence continues at coordinate 117,474 of NZ_CANLBK010000005.1, forward strand.
TGTAATCGGTTTCCTGCTCAATATCCAGATGGATCCAGCGATTGTAGATAGCCTCGGTTTCAGCTGGTTTGAGACTGCCCAGTGCCTTGTTCAGGATTCGGTGAAGCTCCGGGCTGTCCTTTCGTACCGCTAGCCGGAGATCGTACTGATAGGGCGTGATACTGGTAATTCGGAGATTCGAAAGCCCCAGTCTGGCAACGGTATAGCTGACCGCCGGAATATGGGTCACCATTACATCAAGATCACCATTGGACAGCGCAAGCAGCCCGGCTTCTATCGTTGCCGTCGGATAGAGGTCGAGGTTTGGATGGTTGATAAGTAGATAGTCGTGAGCGGCATGGCGGTTGACTACGCCCACACGCTCTGTGCGTAACTCCCTCAGGTCTCCAATAAAACGACCGTCATCCCGGATTGCCAGGGCAATCGGAACATTCACATAAGCCCGGGTAAACAGGAACGACTCTTCTGTTCTCGGGGTGCGCGAAAGACCGGGAAGAATGTCCACCTCTCCAGACATCAGGGCGTGTTCTGCGACCACGCGGTCTTCCAGAATTTTTCGTTCAAACCGAGCGCCCAACTGGTTTTCCAACCGCGCGACAAGGTCCGGCACCAATCCTGTGGCGCGGCCGTCCTGCGCGTATTCAAAAGGGGGCCAGTCTGAACGGAAAGCGATCTTGAGGTCAGGGTGGCGCTTGAGCCAATCGACGTCTGAACCGGAGAGTTCCACACCGTTCTGCTCCAGCTCGGTAAGATCCACCTGCAACCAGGACTGCCGGATAACACGGTGTTCGTTGTGGCTTATGGCTTCGACGGACTTATCCAGAACCTGGAACAAAGGCGCATTGCTTAGGTCAACCTGAAACACCACATCGACCGATTTCTGATCGAGCAATACCGACAAGCCAATGCCATTAATCATGGCTGACTGCAGGTAGTCCGAAACCACTGGAATTGGCCCCAAAAAGGCATCGGCCTGGCCAGACAGCACGTGGCTGACAGCTTCACCCAGACTCTGAACGGGCACAGGCGTGAACTCTTCAACAGAGTCCAGCATGCTGTATTGGTTAGGGTCGCCTTCCACAACCGCTATGCGACCACCTTCAAGGTCTGCCAGCGAACGGATGGCCGCATCGCCTGCGCTCACAAACAAACCATAGGTAAGCGTCATCAGGGGGCTGGTAAAGCGCTTGCCCTCAGGCACAGGGGAGCCAGGGATTCTGGTGGTCAGCAACGCATCAATGTTGGGCACATTGAGCAGCGGTCCGGCGTTGGTGCCGCCCATCACAACAGGTTCAATCGGCAGATCCAGTTTGCTGGATAACCGGGCAAGATAGTCAATGTAGGTGCCGGCAAGCTCGCCGTTTCCGGTATCAAACACCAGGGGCACCTGATCAGCGCGCACACCGATACTGAGCCTGTGCTGCTCGCTGATCCAGTTCAGATCTTTGCTGCCCAACACCGGTGCCGGAGAAGCTTGGGGAGGGTCTGCCAGTGCTGACGGCTGAAACACCAGCAACAACAGGTAAATCGAAAACAGAAGGGACGCCTTCACTGGATATCCTAAAAGGTTGCGCTGCATTAGCCGATTCTGATGCAATTCCGGCCGCTGTCCTTGGCAAGGTAGAGCGCCTTGTCAGCTCTGTCAAAAACGGTTTCTTCAGTATCGTCAGGACCAAAGCCCGCAATCCCGCCAGAGAAAGTGATCATCACCGGATCGCCACCAAAATGAAACGGCAAGGCGCTGACGTGGGCGCGAAGTTTGTCTAAAACGACCTGAGCATTTTCAGGGAGGGTTTCCGGAAACAGCAAGGCAAACTCTTCACCGCCAAAACGGGCGACGAAGTCCGTTTTGCGCAGCCGTTGTTTAATTTCCTTGGCCACAAGCTGCAACACCCTGTCCCCCGCCTTGTGCCCGTATGAATCGTTCACACGCTTAAACAGATCAACATCCAGAACACCCACTGTCAGCGGATACTGATAGCGCTTCCAGCGGTTGAATTCAAAGGACAGGCGCTCTTGCCAAGCCTCACGATTGGGCAGCTGCGTAAGCAAATCTGTCACAGCTCGCTCACGCTCCTTGCGCATCTGCCCACGCATCTGTTCAGAGTGTGTTTCCATGACAACCATTTTCTCTTTCATGGCCATCAGTTGCTCGGAAAGCATTTTTTCCCGTTCTGTTTCCTCAACCCGGAAACGGCCGACCGCTTGACCAATAGACTCCAGATGGCTGCTGACCGATTGCTTCAATTCCTGGAGGTCACCACTTGCTTTGAGCTGCTGGCCAACCTGCTCAATTTCATTTCGGATGCTACGATCCAGTTTTTCAGCTGCAGCTTCGCGGCCTGACTGGGCCGACGACTGCACCGAAAAATGCTCCTGCAGCACCGCCAGGCGTTCATCAAGACGCTTGAGGAATGCCTCAAACTCCCTCTGGCTTCGGGTTACAGCGGCAACAATCAAATCTGCCACCTGATTCAGACCTTCTCGCAACTCGTCCCAATCATCACTGGAGAGAAGCGCTCGTTGAAGGTTTCGCGCGCGCGCTTCGGCATCTGGCTCAAGGGAAACCTGGCTGAGCAACTGCCCAAGGAGGTGTCCGACACGCCGGGCAATCCGCAGGCGCTGGCTCTGATCTTCAGCATCCACGACAGGCTCGGGCTGATCGCCTTCATCCACACGTTCATCGGCAGGTTCAGCGACTATTAACGGTGCGACACAAGGGGATTGCTGAACACTCCTGACTTCCGAAGTTGCGACCTCATCGAGCAGGGCAATCTGGCGATCTATCTGCTCTTGCAGTTGCCGCCAGCTTTCCACACCCACTCGGTTCTTGCGGAGATCCGACCGTATTTGATCCAGCAGGCTATCCAACTCTGGCGTCTGGCCCGCGGATGCGAGGCTCGTGCGCACCAACATTCGCTCCAGCACATTGCGCTCGGATTTCCACTGAGCTTCCCGTTGCTCTGCTGTCTCAAGCTCCTGGAAGTACTTTGTTTTCCAGGTTTGATCCGATGACATCAAGTAGTTCCTTCCTGTCCGGCGTTCTGGTCGTCGTGGCCCTGGGGACTACGTCGGCGCGCTCTTGGATGACTCTGGTCATAAACTCGAGCCAAATGCTGGAAATCCAAATGAGTATAGACCTGAGTTGTGGCTATGTCCGCATGGCCCAACAATTCTTGTACCGCACGCAAATCACCACTGGATTCCAGCATATGGCTGGCAAACGAGTGCCTGAGCATGTGGGGATGGAGTTTCTGATCAGCCCCTTTTACCATGCCCCAACGACTCAGCCGAGCCTGAATACTGCGATGGCTGATTCGGTCACCCCGGCGGCTTACAAACAGGGCTGGCTCAGTCTCGTGAGCCAACCCAGCCCGTATGGGCAGCCACTGGCTTATGGCCTCCAGCGCTTTTCGACCAACAGGGAGCAACCGCGTTTTCCCACCCTTACCGACGACCCGTGCCTCGCCGCCTTTGCGGTCAACAGCATCAATATCCAGGCTGGCCAGCTCCGCAAGACGCAGGCCTGAAGAATACATCAGCTCGAACATGCACCTGTCGCGCACTTCCAGTGGATCATCCGGTGCTGCATCAAGAAGAGTGTTGACCTGATCTACGTCGGCCACGCGGGGCAGGCGCCGGCTGCTTTTCGGCGCCCGTATATCGAGTGCGGGGTTATCTTTGGCCAACCCTTCACGTAACAGGTATTGATAGAAACGTCTTACGGCTGACAGGTGGCGGGCAATGCTTCGGCCACTGAGCCCCTGGCGACTGAGATTGGCAACGTAACGGCGAAGGTCATGACCACTAACGGCGCACCACTGAGCGCTGCCCTGCTCCACCAGCCAAACCGCAAAGCGATGCAGATCCCGCTGGTAACTGTCACACGTTCGGGGGGAGTGGCGCTTCTCGGAGGCCATGTGTCGCAGGAAATCTGCCATGTGCCCGCTCAGCTCATCAGGTAATTGAACTGACACAGGCAAAACAACCACTCTAGCGGGACTCCGTCGCAAGGTCGGCGACCGGAGCAGCTGTGGTGTGACGACGAACCATCGGAGGCAATAGTCGGCTCAATGTGTCGCTGATGTAGCTGAGAAACAGAGAACCCATCTGCTCATCGAAATAACCGGGCTGACAACTACCGACCGCAAAAACGCCCACCAACTCTTCATTGCGCAAAGGCACCAGAGCAACGGACGCAATGGGTTCGTCGCGATCCGGAAACAGGAACGCCCGCTGGTTTTCACGGAACTGACCGCAAACCGCTTTGCTGCCTTCCAGAAGGTTACCGAGATGCTCCTGGGCTTCTGACGGTGTCACAACGTGAAGCGCACCTTGGGCACTGCCGGCCACCGCCGCATCCGTAAACAGAATCACAGAGGCTGCATCCAACCCGAAGTCACCACGAATGCTGTCATCAATGGTAGACGCCATATCCATAAGATTGCGGGCTTCGATTACCTGCATCAGCAACCGCTTGCTCTTTTCAAACAGGCGGTCGTTATGACGGGCGATGGATACCAGCTCAACCAGCTCATGGCGGAGCGTGTCCCGCTGTTCGCGGAAAAGGTGTACCTGGCGTTCCACCAGCGAGATTGCCCGCCCACTGTCGTGGGGCAAGGTCAGGCTGCGCAGGAGTTCGTCCTGATCGACAAAAAAATCAGGATTGTCTTTCAGGTACTCAACCACCGCTTCCCGGGTGAGCTCACCGGCCTTCTGGTGGGCCGTTTGGTCTGTCATCGCGCTCTCCTGGCTATCAGATCCGTTGTTTGTGTGGGCGGCTAGGTCTTCTACGCCGGGCGCCACCTGGTTCACCGGGCAGTCTCAACTGTCCCTCAAATACACTTGTGGCGGGGCCTTCCATCATAACAGGCGCCCCCTCGCCCTTCCATTCGATGACCAGCCGACCGCCACGAAGGTCCACCTCTACGCGCTCATCAAGCAAACCGCGCAAGCGCCCTGCGACAACTGCGGCACAGGCACCGCTGCCACAAGCAAGGGTTTCGCCGGAACCGCGTTCGTAAACCCGCAGGCGCACATGATTTCGACTGATGATCTGCAGAAAGCCTATATTGCCGCGCTCGGGAAACTGCGGGTGACTTTCCAGTTGCGGCCCAAGGCGTTCCACTGGCGCCGTATCCACATCCTCAACGACAATAACGCCGTGGGGATTGCCCATGGAAACTGCGCTTAGCTCAACGGCTTCTGCCCCCACTTGCACCGTGTATAGGTTCTCACGATGCTCAGCGGCAAAGGGAATGGCCCGCGGATTCAGCTCAGGCACGCCCATATTGACCATGACCATGCCGTCTTTAGCTGCTCGCAACTCAATCACGCCACCGGCTGTTTGCACACGGATAGTCTTCTTATTCGTCAGGCGCTGATCGCGTACAAACTTTGCGAAGCACCGGGCGCCATTGCCACACTGCTCAACCTCAGAGCCGTCGGCATTGAATATCCGATAACGGAAATCCACATCGGGCAATCCCGGTGGCTCCACAACCAGAAGCTGGTCAAAACCGACACCAAAGTTGCGGTCTGCCAGTTCCCGAATCATTTCCGGGCGCAGCCTGAATGGTTGGCTAATGGCGTCGATAACCATGAAGTCATTGCCCAGCCCATGCATTTTACTGAACCGGAGCAATGGCCCCTGATGTCGGCGCTGCGAGTTCATATCCTGCCCATCACTCATTCAGGCAGGCAGTTTTCGGGCGCGAGCTGTTCTTCAATGGTTTCGCGGTGCCGAACAATGTGTACTTCATCACCATCAACCATCAATTCCGGCGGCCGGTTCCGGGTGTTGTAATTTGAGCTCATCACAAAACCATAGGCTCCAGCAGAACGCACCGCCAAGAGATCTCCAGCCTTGAGCTGGAGCGGGCGATCTTTGCCCAGGAAGTCTCCGGTTTCGCACACTGGACCAACCAGATCCCAGATTTTTTCTTCTGCATCCTCGTGAGGCTGCACAGGAACAATCGCCTGCCATGCGCTATACAGCGCAGGACGGATCAGATCGTTCATGGCTGCGTCGATAATCGCGAAGTTCCGATGTTCGGTGCACTTCAGAAACTCAACCCGGGTAATCAGTATGCCGGCATTGGCCGCAATAGAGCGGCCAGGCTCAAGAACGAGCGCCAGGTTGCGCTCACCGATACGCTGGTCCAGCGCCTTCACGTATTCAGCAGGTTGAGGCGGTGTTTCATCATTGTAAGTAACACCCAAGCCACCGCCCATATCCAGATGCCGAATATGAATACCGTTGTCTGCCAAAGCATCGATCAGCTCCAATACACGGTCCAGTGCATCCAGGAACGGCGTTACCGAGGTAAGCTGAGAACCAATGTGGCAATCCACACCTATAATTTCCAGGTTTGGCAAGGTTGCAGCACGGGCATAAACGGCCAGCGCTTCCGCGATATCAATACCAAACTTATTCTCTTTCAGACCGGTAGATATATATGGGTGTGTTCCTGCATCAACGTCCGGGTTCACCCGCAACGAGACAGGCGCCTTCACTCCCAGCTCGCCTGCTACGGCATTAAGTCGGTCGAGCTCAGTGTCAGACTCCACGTTAAAGCAACGAACGCCCGCTTCCAGAGCACGGCGCATTTCCCATTCCTGCTTGCCAACCCCGGAAAACACCACCTTGCCCGGGTCGCCGCCGGCACGCAAAACCCGCTCCAGCTCACCCGCAGACACTATGTCAAAACCGGCGCCCATGCGTGCCAAAACATTCAGCACGGCAATATTGCTATTGGCTTTAACGGCATAGCAAATGAGAAGTTCGCGCTCACTCAGGGCTTCATCATAGGCCCTGTAATGGCGTTCCAACGTAGCACGGGAATACACATAAGCTGGCGTACCAAAACGCTCAGCAATGGAGGAAACAGGTGCATCTTCGGCGTAAAGTTCGCCGTCACGGTAGTTGAAATAATCCATTTTATTCCTGATTCGTTTAGCGGTGTCTGGTTGCGCGTGGGGCTATTCAGCTTGCGTGTCAGCCCGAGTGCTGCGGCCGCCCGCGTGCCCGCTTTGAGCTACAGCGCTGTTTGCCTGCTCGACTGGCTTGGACGATGTTTCCGGATTCTCCCGGTATAACGGTCCTTTCTGACCACAGCCACCAAGTGCTGCTGCCACAACCAGTATCACGATCGGCATGTTCCTCACGCGCATACTTGACACCTCTGAGTTCATAATGTCCAAAGTATACCTGACCCACGCCCTGCACGGCGAGGCCGGAGCGCTACAGAAATGCCTCCAGTTCACGGTTCAGGGAATCCTCAAGAAAAGCCCGGTAATACAGGTACTGACTGGTTTGTATATCCTGCTGGTACACCCTTGGGTCCAGATCGTGGGGCAAGTGCAGATCCGTCAGGTAAACCGGATAGCGATCACGACTCTGTCGAAGAGAATGGATATAGTGAGCAACAGCCGGAATCAGCTGATCACCGTATTGCAGAACCGTAAACTCCTGCTCACCGCAGTAAAGGTCGAAACGAACGCGGCTATCTCCTTCCTGGACGCCCACCGCTTGCACCTCGAATCCCGGCAGAGGCGCACCAGCATCTGCCTGCGGCCGATATTCCGAGCGCCAGACTCCGTTGTTTGAAACCAACTCATAACAGCGAACTCCAGCGAGACCGACGGGCATTTCGGTATTGCGCAGGGTGCGTCTTTCCACCAGATTTTCCAGGAACCGCAACAACGGGGCCAAGAGATGGCGTCGACCAGCGGCTTGCTGACTCCAACCAAAAACAGATCCACGTTCATCAATCACTCGGATCTGAACCCCCTCGCCCCGCAGCATATAGAACACCTGGATGCTGTCTGGCTCACTTGCCTGACAGGCTACCCGCAAAGCCGGATCGTCCAGCAGTGCGTGGCGATCAAACACGACAGGCAGATAAGTGTCGCGGGGTTGAGCAAGACACTCCAGCAAGGCAGCCCGATTCTCAAGGGCCATAAACCCGGGCTCGGTGCCGCTGAACTCCAGCAGAAAATACCGACGATCCATTTCAATCACATAGCGCAAGGGGTGGGGGCCTGAGCCTCCGGCAAAGAACTGGCGCAACACGTCGGCAAACAGCTCCCGCACCCTCCGGGCAATAGCACTGCCGTGCCCCCGGTTATGGCTGTGCACCTCAAGACCGGGTATGTTGTGGGGCGCCACGGCCACAGAAGCAAGAACATTCTTCAGGCACTGGATCAAGGTATCCCCGGATGCATAATGCTGAAGGCTGACCTCTTGCCAACTGTTGAGTGTGATCTGATCAATGCAAATAACCAGATTTTCGCGACCGCCACTGAACCCCAATGAATCGTGCCTGGCACTGAGCTTGTGCAGGCCTCGCTCAGTAAGATGGGACTGGGGGTCAACACCCACGTTGATCAGAAGGAGGTTGCGCAAAGGGCGGACGCCACGGGCAAGAGCATCTCGCTCGGCAGGTTCGACTGGAAACGGCAAAAACCCCGCAAGCGCATCCAGCATCTCCCGCAGCTCGCTAACCGAGGCAATGCCCTGCCCGGTGCGGACGTTGAGTCGAGTGGAGCGGGTGAGCAAGCCGTTGCAGTAACACCAGACCACCAGCTCGGCGAGATTACCGGAGCGCCGGATAACCGGCTGCCAGAAGGCATCCGAAGGGTCTTCCAGATCCCGATATAGCAGCCAGCCGGTTCCTGTACCGCCCTGTTCTGACTGATGGTGAAAGGCCAGATTTTCCTCTGCCAATGATGGCACCAGCCCCGGATTTATCTGTTCCACCTTGCCGGCTTTGCGCTGAAACGCGGCATACAGTTTGCGCCCAAGCAAGTTGATATCGTTTGCGCTGATGGCTGACTGCTCGCCATGATCACGGGCCATTTTCGACAGCAACCGATAGCTGTGGGTAAGCTCCGACACCACCGCTCTGCGCAGGGAAGATGCCTCCTCCGCCCGCCAACGGTGTCGATTATCCAGCAACTCAAGCTGCTTTCGCTGCCAACCCCAGCTATCAACCAGGCTCTTTAACAGTCGAGCCCTCCAGAGCTCCGCCCCCCGCTGACCAGCCATTCCGGTACGTGTCAGAGGCAGGCCCGCCTTGATATAAAAACTGCGACGTACCAAATCCAACCGCGAACTGGCGCCCTCACTCAGGAGCCACCGTTCAAGGCGCTGGTAGAGCATCACATAGGGATCGAGATCATCCGCATTCGTATCACCATCGAACACCGCTTGTTTGAAAATAAGCGACAAAACCGGAAGATCCTGCGTTTGGGCGTAGCACTCAATAAGCAGCAGCTTCAAAATGGCTTTCCAGGGCGCATCAATTCCCTTGTAGAGCTGCCACACACCCGCTCCCAAAAACTCACTGGCGGGTATGGATGGCACAGCGCCAAAATCAATGTATGCATCACCACGAATAAAGCGATAGTCCACCAGCATATCGACGCACTTCTGGTACCGCTGTTCTTGCTCCGGGGGAATCAACCACCACATGGGATAACACCCACCTAAATGAATGGCCGTGCGATAAAACTCATCCAGCAGCAAATAATGCTGGGCGCTACCGCAGTTTTCCCCACTCACTTCAACCCGCTGCCGACCGTCACGCCATTCGGCGGCAGAAAACACAAATACATGCAGTTCAATGCCAAACGACAAGGCCCACTCAGTCAACCGTTCCGCCTTACGTTCCAGAAGCCTGATTCCGCGCTCCTCAAGGTCGTCCCTATGACATAGCCACACATCCAGATCACTGGTAACAGAATGGCCCAAGGTACCAGGGCTACCCATTAGAAAAAGCGCTTCCAGATCGGCTCTGCGCTTGCCTTCATCCCGCATGCTGAAGGTGCGAGCCAAGCGCCGTGCTGCGCCTATGGTGGCCGAATCCGGCTGGTAATGGCTCAGGCCATAGGGGCATTGGACATCCAGATAGCCTGGCAGCGCTGGATGATTGGTGTGAAACACCAATGGCAAAATCTCCAGCACCACCTGCTGCCGGTAGGTAAGCGACGAGTGGGCTCGCTCCCAGCGCTGGCGGTTAAGCATGAGAAATCTGTCCTGCAGGCGGCGCAGGATTTTGCGGTCAATGCCCTCGTCAAAATCCAGGGCAATCGGTGTAGCGTGAGCAGTCAAGGCAGCTCCGGGGGAGAGGTTCTTTCCGGTTTAATTATCAGTATGATGAACTCATCGTGGCACAATCATCAAAAAATAAAAGCGGCATACGCTTACGTAAACCCGAGGCCCGGCCCAGTGAAAGAGTTTGTCATACAGCGTTATCGCACTGATACATCCAGTGTCACCGGTCGCCAGACCCTGTTGCGTATTGATGATGAAGGTAAGGTTCTATACGCGGACAGCAATGCCGAGGCTGTACTTGGGTACGATGCCAGTGAACTGGAAGGCATAATGGTACACCGGGTGCTGGCATCCAGAGAAGACGACCCCTTTGCACCAGCCAATCGACACCGTATCGAGAGTGGCCAAACTGTGCTGGTCACCTTTCGTCACAAGGAAGGCTTTTTCTACACGGCAAGCCTTTCATTGCGCATCAGTATACGCGATTCAGATGGCGCCGCGAGCGCCCGCATTGCTCAGCAGGAAAGCTCCGCCATAGACACCCGCCTATTGCGCTTTTCTGAAAGCGCAGCGGGCTTCGGAATATGGGAATTGGATATCACCAGCAACCAGATGACCTGGACAGAAGGGTTATATCGGTTGCTGGAGCTGAAACCGGGAACGGAAATCACACCGGAACAAGCACTGTTCTACTGCCAGGGTGGCCAGGAACGTATTCGGGCACTTTTCCGCAGATGCGCACGCACCGGCGCACCCTTCACAATTGAGCTTCATCTGCTGACTGCCAAAGAAAAAATCATTCGCGCAACGCTAAATGGCCGAGCCCTTAAAACCGGCGGCAGGTTACGTAAACTCGGAGGGACCCTGGTAGATCGTACCGGCGAAATGCAACGCGATCATGCCCGCTTGAAGGCTGCAAACATACTGAATGCCACCACGGCCGCGAGCCCTGGGTTGATCGCTGCCGTGGATAAAAACCTAAATCTGCTGCATTTCAACGCGCCCTATGCCCGGTTGTTTGGCAGCCTGTTTGGCGCAACACCCAAAGTGGGCGACAACCTGCGCCAGTTACTTGAAAAGCACCCGAATGAACGACATCTGGCGGAACAGCTCTGGCAACGTGCCTTTGAGCAGGACAGCTTTATTGTGGACATGCCTGTCACGCAACAAAGTGGTGAGTGGCCGGTGTACGAGTTTCACTACCAGCGCCTGACAGACAGCAAAATCGGCGACCCCGGCACGGACAAAAGCGAAACTGCGGGTGCTGTGGTTGTAGCCAGTGACATCAGCAACCGCGCCAGCAAAACAGGGGACAGCGAATACAGATACCGGCACGACCCGGTAACCGGCCTCACCAATCGCAGGGAATTTATCGCCCGCCTTCAGCGCCAGTTGGACCAAGCTGGCAAAGAAGCGATCGACAGCTGCCTTCTGTATCTGAACCTCGACGCCTTTGGCCACTTCAACAGCATCGCCGGAAACGGCGCCAGCGACCGCTACCTCAGGGAACTGGCCAGCATTCTCGATGTGCGCAGTAGGCCACAGGATACGGTATCGAGGCTTGCCGGCGATACCTTCGCGCTGCTCATCGAAGACTGTACAGAGTCTGCAGCCCGCAAGCTTGCAGACAACCTTCTATGCCTCATCCGAAATTTTGTTTTCCAGTGGCAAGGGCACCAGCTACAAACCACCGCCAGTGGTGGTCTGCTGATAATCGGAAAGAACACGTCTACCAACTCCGAACAGTTGCTGGGACAAGCTGCAGATCTGTGCCATGACGCCAAAACATCCGGTCGCAACCGGGTTCATACTGCCCACGCCACACGCCCGAAACCAGATCACAGCGACAGCAACGAACTTGTCGACCAGATCCGAAAAGCCCTGGATAAGCAGTCGTTGATTCTGGAGTTCCAGCCGCTCAAGCCGGTTGCCAGCGTTACCTGGGGTGATCACATCGAAATTCTCGCAAGAATTCCAGGTAGCGGAGTGCATGAACAATGGTTGCAGCCGGAGCAGTTTTTGCCGGTAGCAGAGCGTTTTGATTTGGCCAAACGACTGGATCGCCAGGCCATACTGCAAACGTTTACCTGGCTGGGCGAGCACAAATTACTGGAGCCCAGGCTGAAATATTGTGGTTTCAACCTGTCCCTCGCCAGCGTTCTGGATGACACCTTTGCGGACTTCATGGAATCTGTTCTCGGCGCGTCAAACTACCCCGCAGAATCCTTCTGTCTTGAGGTTCGTGAAGCCCACGCAACACAATACCCGGATGAGGTTGCTGTGTTGTGCGACGCGCTACACAGGATTGGTTGTCGAGTAGCACTGGATGGTGCCGGCGCGTCTGTGGAGAGTTACAGGCTTGCGGCAAAGCTGCCTGTAGACGTTATCAAACTAGACCGCAGTTTGATGCACAGGCTGGGAACCGACCCGGTTCAGCAGATTATGGTAGAAGCGCTACACCGAATTGCGCAGGACGCAGGGAAAATAACGGTGGCGACCTTTATCGAGAACGATGACATTCTTCGGAAGGTCCGAACACTGGGCATTCATTTTGGCCAAGGATTCAGGCTTGGACCACCTATACCCCTGGCGGAGCTGACGCCGGTGGCGGTCGATCTCACCACCGGGCGGATAGGCGGCTAACCCCCCAAAACTCAGGAACAACGAGCTCCGGGGGGCAAGGGTTTCAGCCCAGCAACTTGCGAGCGCGGCCTACAGCGGCCCGCACCTGAGCTGGAGCGGTTCCACCCAAATGGTCACGGGCCTGAACCGACCCCTCGAGTGTGAGCACATCAAACACATCTTCATCGATGGTGTCAGAAAAACGCTTCAGTTCTTCCAGAGTCATATCAGAAAGATCCCGCTCTTCGGCAACACCAAAGGCCACGGCCTTGCCTACTACTTCATGGGCATCGCGGAACGGCATGCCTTTTTTGACCAGATAATCCGCCAGATCTGTTGCAGTCGAGAACCCGCGCTTGGCAGCAACACGCATGTTGTCGGCTTTTGCACGAATGGCCGGGACCATGTCGGCGTAGGCTTTCAAGCAGCCCTTGATGGTGTCGACCGTGTCGAACAGAGGCTCTTTATCCTCCTGGTTATCCTTGTTGTACGCCAGCGGCTGGCTTTTCATCAGCATGAGCAAGGACATCAGGTGGCCCGTCACCCGCCCGGATTTGCCCCGAACAAGCTCCGGCACATCAGGGTTCTTTTTCTGGGGCATGATGGAAGAGCCGGTGCAAAAACGGTCCGGCAAATCAATAAAATCAAACTGTGCGGAGGTCCACAGCACCAACTCTTCGCTGAAGCGGGACATGTGCGTCATCAACAAAGCCGCGAAGCTGCAGAATTCAATGGCGAAATCCCGGTCACTCACTGAGTCCAGCGAGTTTTCAGAAGGGCGCTCAAAACCCAGCAACCGTGCGGTCATGGCGCGATCGATCGGGTAAGTGGTACCCGCCAGTGCCGCTGCCCCCAGAGGCATCACATTCACACGCTTGCGGCAGTCCTGCAGACGCTCACCATCCCGCACCAGCATTTCATACCAGGCCAGAAGGTGGTGCCCGAAGGTGACTGGCTGTGCCGTTTGAAGATGGGTAAAACCAGGCATGATGGTATCGGCTTCGCGTTCGGCCAGATCCAGCAGGCCGGCTTGCAGGCGCTTGAGCTCTTCGGCAATCACATCAATTTCATCACGCAGGTACAAGCGGATATCTGTGGCAACCTGATCATTTCGACTGCGCCCTGTGTGCAGTTTTTTACCCGTAATACCAATACGATCCGTTAACCGGGCCTCGATATTCATGTGAACATCTTCGAGGCTGACGGACCACTCAAAACGCCCTGCTTCAATGTCTTCTTTTACGCCGTTCAGGCCTTCTATAATGAGATCGCGCTCATCCACCGTCAGAACGCCAACCTCTGCGAGCATGGTCGCATGGGCGATGGAACCGGTAATATCGTGGTGATACAGGCGCTGATCAAACCCTACAGATGCTGTAAAGCGCTCCACAAATGCGTCGGTGGGCTCGCTGAAGCGTCCACCCCATGGTTTTTCGGAGGTTGCGGCCTGATCAGGTTGTTTCTTGTCCGTCATGGTGTAAGTACTCTCGTTACATGTAATGAGTCAAATAGATGTATATATCAGCGCGTGATCAATCGGGCAGATCTCGACAGGAGGGGCAAACATAACGACGAACAATGGCTGAGTAGGTGCCGTCATTTTGCATGGCCTCCAACGCACGATCAAAGTTTGCGACAAACTCCGGGCTGACTGATTCTTTAGAGAAAATATAATGGGCTTCTATGCTCGAGACGACCATCGAGCTGTATGTTATCCGGTCAGAAAGCCCCAACGCCTGGATCTCATGCATAGCCGTCAGTTTATCCGCAATCACCCCATCAATACGATTCAGAGCCAGCATTCTCCAAAGCGAATCCCGGCGGGATGTGTACTCGATATTTCCTCTGTACCTTGAATCCTGGACGAGGGCGCCGTATTCCTCACTATAAGATACGTTTATTTGTGCCCCGAGCCTGAAACCCGAGTCCAGGACCTCTCGCAATCCCGAAAACCTGAACTCAGCTTTGTCAGAACGACGAATGAACAGCAGGTTGGGCGAGATGGTCGGCACTGTATTAGCGTAGTGAGCGTATTTTTCCCGCTCGGGTGTGCGATGAGCTCCTGAGACCATATCGATACGCCCCTGACGCAACTCTACCAGCCCACGCGCCCAAGGAAGCTTAACCAGCGTAAGATTACAGTTCATGCGTCGCATGATTTCACGACTAATATCAGCATCAATGCCCGCAACATGGCCCCGCTGCGGGATGAAGTAAGGTGCGTCATCATCCCAGCGTAGCGTTATACTGCACTCAGCAAAGCTTTGCGTTGCGTACCCAAGCAGTGAAATAGCCAAAACAACCGCTTTGAACAGCCCTGCGAATGAAGCACTCCGCAAAATCAACAATGTTGCAGATTCAGAGTTATTGGTGGCTTGTCTCATTATGGGCTCTGCCTAACTCTCTTGATTAAGATCGAGCTGTCATCCCAGCCAAAATCGACGGAAATCACCTGAACCTGGCGAAGAAGGTTCAAATTGTTTAGCCGCAACAGGGAGCGCTTTAGTGAGTACTGAATATAGTCTATCTTTGGTGCTGACAGCCCAGCACTATACTCGCGCGGAATGGGCACAAATATCGTGACGGGAGTATAACATTCTGACCCGCAGAAAAGTGACTACCCTGAGCAGGGACAAGACTGTCGCCATACAGAATTTTTTCGTGCCGGATCTGTGCCGGGTACGGTCTGTATTCATGCTACTGATCACCAGCGAACTGCTGGTGCTGGTGCTGGCGATTGTTCAGGCCAGCGAAGGCTGGATTGACTGGAACTACTTTGCACTTCTCTCGCTATTTGTACAGTGGACCACTCTCACCAGTGCCGCGCTGATTTGCCTCCTGCGCACCCGGCTGGCTCGAATGTCTGTTTCCCGGGCTACCTTCGCTATTGCCGCCATCGTGCTCATAGATGTGCTCGCTTTCAGTCTGTTTGCCGACAGTGTTCTGCACCCGAAACCGGGCATTGTCGACTGGCAGGCTATCGCCAAAAAGCTACTACTGGCCCTGTTGATTACGCTGATGGTTCTTCGCTATTTCTACCTGCAGCACCAGTGGCAACAACAGCGGGAAGCCGAAATGCAAGCACACTTGATTGCCCTGCAGGCGCGAATACAGCCGCACTTTTTGTTCAACAGTATGAACACCATCGCCAGCCTTATTGCCTCGGACCCGGAACAGGCCGAAGAAGCCGTGCTGGATCTTTCTGAGCTCTTTCGCGCCAGCTTGCGCACCGGCGACCAACTCATTCCAATGGCGAAGGAGCTGGACCTCTGCCAGCGCTATCTGGCAATCGAATCCCTGCGTCTTGGCCCCCGCCTGAAACTGGAATGGCACATTGCCGACGGACTGGAGCGCCAGGCGATACCACCGCTAACCTTGCAACCACTGGTAGAGAACGCGGTTTATCACGGCATACAGCCTCGCCCCGAGGGTGGTACGGTGCGCATAGAGGCCGAAGCACGGGGCAAATACGTGTACCTGCTGGTTCAAAACCCCAAACCGGACACCAACAGCAGTCAGCACAGTGGCAACCAAATGGCCCTGAGCAACATTCAGGCAAGGCTACAGGCTCTGTTTGGGGAGGCCGCTGTACTCAAACACAGCCATCAAGGGGACGTTTATACCGTCACCTTGCGGCTGCCCAAAACTACACAGTACTCATGACCAAACAGAAGATTCTAATCGCAGATGATGAACCATTAGCCCGGCAGCGCTTGAGGCGTCTTGCCGAGAGCTTGCCTGAGTACGTGGTTTGCGGGGAAGCCGGTGATGGCGACACCACACTCGCTCAGGTTGCCGGCTTGCAGCCGGATATCCTTTTACTGGACATACGCATGCCCGGACTTGATGGCATGGAAACGGCAGCGCGCCTGAGCCAGCTCAGTAACCCGCCAGCAATCATTTTCTGCACCGCCTACGACAACTACGCAATTCAGGCTTTCGAGGTTCAGGCTGTGGCCTACCTGCTCAAACCCGTGCGCAAAGATGCACTGACTGAGGCCCTGGCCCGTGCGGGGCGGATTAATCGCGTACAGCTGCGCACACTCTCTGACAGCATGGCGGGCAGCGCCGCCGAACGGGAAACTGCGGAAGATGGGCAGCTGTCGGTTCGAACCCATCGAGGTACAGAACTAATTGATATAGCCGGGATCCGCTATTGTCAGGCGGATCAGAAATACGTGACCATTCACCATACCCGTGGTGAGACTGTATCTGATTACACCCTCAAGGAACTGGAAAGCGCCTACCCCAACCAGCTGCTCCGGATTCACCGCAACACTTTGGTGGGCGTGCAATATATCCAGGCACTCAGGCGCACACCGGATGGTCAAAACCTGCTATTACTCAGGGACGATCTGGGCGAACTCCAGGTAAGCCGAAGGCACACCAGCAGTGTGCGCCAGTGGCTACAAAGTCAACAGCCGGGCTGAAGCAACCGCATGCCCTTGCAGGCGGTGCAGCGCGGCCATCCACGGGACTTTTACGGCGCCACAGGGTAACCTTGGCGAACATATTCATAACTGACAGTGAGCATCATGTCCAAACGAACCCTTCGCGTCGCAACCCGAAGTAGTGCCTTGGCGCTATGGCAGGCAGAATTTATCAAGGCCGAACTGGAACGGCTCCACGACAACGTGGTTGTGGAACTGATCAAGATTAAAACCCAGGGCGATAAAATCCTCGATGTACCTCTGGCTAAAATTGGCGGTAAAGGCCTGTTTGTAAAAGAGCTGGAAGAAGCCATGCTTGACGGCCGCGCAGACCTCGCCGTGCACTCCATGAAAGATGTGCCGATGGCCTTTCCCGACGGCTTGGGCCTGGTCGCTATTTGCGAGCGAGACGATCCTACCGATGCCTTTGTCAGCAACAACTACGCAAACGTAGACGCCTTGCCACAAGGCGCCGTGGTGGGCACCGCCAGCCTGCGCCGGGAATCCCAGCTGCGTGCCTACCGGCCAGATCTGGAAATTCGGGTGCTACGGGGCAACGTAAACACCCGGCTGGCAAAACTGGACGCCGGTGACTACGACGCCATCGTTCTTGCCAGCTCTGGTCTGAAACGTTTGGGCTTCCATGACCGAATTCGCTACGCCATACCAGACACAGTATCCCTGCCAGCGGTTGGCCAAGGCGCCCTTGGCATTGAATGCCGGCTGAACGACGACGAACTGCGGGCGATGCTGGAACCTTTGAGCCACGCTGACACCTCCGACCGGGTGAAAGCCGAAAGAGCAATGAACCGTCGCCTTGAAGGTGGTTGCCAGGTGCCTATCGCGGCCTATGCCCTGCTCGACGACGACGACACTTTGTGGTTGCGCGGGCTGGTTGGCGCTGTGGACGGCACAAAGATTCTCCGCGTGGAAGGCCGTGCGCCGCGCGCCGAAGGCGAACGCCTTGGCCGTGAATTGGCGGAAGAGCTTTTAGCGCTAGGTGCAGACAAAATCCTGGCTGAAGTTTATGGCCACACCCCAGACTAATCCAGCCACGCTGGCCGGCCGGCGTATTCTTATATGCCGGCCGGAACCGGAAGCTTCCAGACTGGCCCGGCAGTTTCAGGCTGCCGGCGCCGAGACGCACGTGTTCCCACTGGTAGAAAGAGAGCCTCTGCCAGAAACCCCGGAACGGCGTACCACCCTTCTCAACCTCGATGAGTTCTCCCATATTATTGCCGTCAGCCCCTACGCCGCACGCCTTTTGCTCGACGAGCTGGATACCTGGTGGCCACAACTACCTACCGGAATAGACTGGTATGGCGTGGGGGCTGGTACAGCCAGAGCACTCGCAGAATATGGCATAAACGCGCGCAAACCGGATGAAGGCTGGACCAGCGAAGCCTTGCTGAAGCTACCTGGTCTGGCGTGTATCGATGGAGAACGGGTACTTGTTGCCCGAGGCGAGGAAGGGCGGGAATTGACCCGCAGAACACTGGAAGAGCGTGGCGCCCGAGTCACCATATTGCCTCTTTATCGCAGATTCTGCCCGGATTACACGCCTGCGCAGATCCACACCGCCCTGATTGCGTTTGCCCCGGATGCCATTGTTGCGCTCTCCGGAGAAACCTTGAACAATCTCATCGCACTATGTGCGAATTGCAGCCATAATCTATACGACAGACCCGTCATCGTGCCCGCTCGGCGTATCGCCGATCAGGCGCTTGCGGCGGGATTCAACGCTCCGTGTATACCAGGAAGCCTTGCCGATAACGACATCGTGGCCGCCGCCGCAGAACAACTGGCAGGCCTGGACGGTGGCTCCGGAAAAGCCAAGTAAGGACGCCCGTGACTGAAACAACAAAACAATTACCTGTCCCGATTGCCAAAGAACAACCTGCCCGACAGAAAGTCTGGCCGGCTTGGGTTATCGCCATCATTGCGCTGATCAGTGTTGCCGTACTGGCACTGTGGAACTGGCAGCAATGGAACGACAACCAGTCCACCATACAAACGCTGAAAAGCTTGCAGCAGGATACCTCGCAGCTTGAGAATCTGTATGGCGACCGGGGAACCCAGCAAAACCAACGCTTGCAGGCTCTGGAAGATAAACTTGCATCCCAACGCGAGCTGATCGCCACCCAGCAACGGCAGATTGATCACACTGCTCGCGAATTACTGGAAGCCGGAAACCGCACCCGTACGGACTGGTTGCTGGCAGAGGCGGAGTATTTACTGCGCATAGCCAACCAGCGCCTGATGATTGAAAAAGACATTCGCGGTGCGCTGTCTGCCCTTGAAGCTGCAGACGAAGTGCTGACCGAATCCGATGATGTTGGCGTGTACCCTGTACGCCAGCAACTGGCCCGGGAAATCCTGGCACTTAAAGGCATTACCAGTGTCGACAGAACCGGGCTCTATCTCACCCTTGAAGCGGCCATAGACAGTGTTCACCAACTAACGGATCAAGCGCTTATCAGTGAGCAAGCTCCCGGATTTGTCGGTAACGCCCAGTCTGAGGAAGTTTCCGAAGAAGGCGGGGAGCCCGGCATGCTACTCAGGGCCTGGAAAAAGTTCAAATCTACCCTGATGCAAGTGGTTGTGGTTCGCCGCCTGGACGAATCCGTCAAACCACTGTTATCGCCAGACCAAAGCGCGTACGCACGCCTGAATTTGCAGTTGATGCTTGAAGAAGCAGAGATGGCTGTACTCAGAGGCAATCAGCCACTTTACGAACGCTCTCTGGCCAAAGCTCAAGCGGCCGTTGACGATTGGTACGACGGGAGCAATCCACGAGTCAGCGCTTTGACCAATACCCTCGGCGAGCTGACTACACGGAACGTAGCACCGGATTTACCCGACATAAGCCAATCTCTGGGCCTGCTCAAAGAGCGGCTGGCAGGTCGACTCAACAAAGGCAGTGAGTCATGATTCGCCTGCTTCTGATCGTTCTGTTTGCCCTGCTCATTGGCACCGCGCTTTCACTCGGATTGCAATACGACCTGGGTTACATTCGCATCAGCCTGGGCAACTATCTGATAGAAACCAACTTCTGGGTTGGGCTTTTGCTGCTGGTGGTTGTGGTTGCACTGATCGTGCTCACCATAAACCTGATCCGCCGCATGCGGCAAGGCACTGGGCTGATTGCCAACTGGGTTTCCCGGGGCAAGGAACGACGGGCCCGTCGGCGCACCACAATCGGTTTGCTGGCCCTGGCAGAAGGCAACTGGCCACGTGCCCGCAAGATGCTGACCACAGCCGCCAGCCACGCAGACACACCCCTTATTAACTATCTGGCGGCAGCCCAGGCAGCGTTTGAGAGCGGCGATCATGAAGCCGTCGATGAACTGCTGAGAAAAGCGTTTGAAAGCACTCCAGGATCGGACATGGCCGTGGGTATCACCCAGGCTCAGCTGCAGCTTGCAGGTAACCGTCTGGAGCAGGCGCTGGCAACACTGGTGCGCCTGCGCAAACAATCTCCACACCACCCCTTCGTTCTGAAGCTACTGAAAACCACCTATCTTCGTCTCGAAGATTGGCGCGAACTCTCAAAGCTGTTGCCAGAGTTGCGTAAGCGTAGCGTGCTCCCCGAATCAGAACTTGGTGAGCTTGAGCGGCTTGTTTGGCACAACCTGCTGGAAAGGGCTGCCGAAGACTGCCGGCGGCAGCAACAGGCCGATCCGAACGCATCCCTGGAGCCACTCACCCGCCTGTGGGATGAACTGCCCGGATTTTTGCGCAGAGATGAAAAAACCATTGCTGATTACGCTCGCCTGCTGGCCGATCTTGGCGACGAAGCCCAAACCGAAACATTGCTGCGCAAAGTTTTACACAATCACTGGAGCGATGATCTGGTCAATCTTTACGGCCGGATAGAAGGTCGCAAACCCGACGAGCAGCTTCTTACGGCAGAGCAGTGGCTGAAAGATCGCCCCAGCAATGCGGAGTTGCTACTGGCACTGGGCCGGCTCAGCTTGAGAAATGAGCTGTGGGGCAAAGCCCGGGAATATTTTGAAACCAGCTTGAGATTACGCCGCAGCCGGGACACTCTGGCAGAACTGAGCCGATTGAGCGCTCATATGGGCGATGAAGAAATGAGCATAAAGCTTATGATGCAGGGGCTGGCAACCGATAACGGGCTGCCGGAATTGCCCATGCCACGGGCCTGAGCAACCGCCAGACTTCATAATTCGACCATTTATCGAGCACCTCAACTGCGAGGTGCATACTCCAGCACATCAGAAAAGAACGCTTGAGGTGGAAGCCCCGCTTCCACCAGAGCGTCCATCAACGTGTAAACCATCGTCGGCGAGCCACTGGCGTGTACTTCCACATTTTCCCAGTCCATGCCTGAAGCCAATACAGCGCGTACAAGTTGGTCGTGGTGCCCGCTCCATTCGCTGTCTTCGTCATCTCCCACCACTGGCTGAAAGCTGAAAGCAGACCACTCCTGTTCCCACTGTCGAGCCATGGATCTGAGGTACATATCCTCGTGCCGACGCACGCCCCAGAACAGTCTTACAGGCTGGCCAGTAGTTGTGCTGCGCAAAAAGTCCACCAGGCTTTTCATCTGCGCAAACCCCGTACCGGCTGCAACCAGCAGCAATGGCTTCTCGGGAGCGCTCGCCAGACAGGCTTTGCCGTGGGGTAATTCCAGACTAACGGTTTCACCCGAGGTCAGCGCATCAATAACCTTTTGCGCCGACAGCCACTCAGGGGACGCCTGAATATGCAGCTCAATATTCTGCTCCGACGGACTGCTGGCAATGGAAAAATAACAGGGCTCAGCATCCGGCAGGTTGATGGACAAATACTGGCCCGCATGAAAAGACAACTCCCGCCGCCGTGGCAACTGAAGCTCAACCCGATACACATCGTGGCTGATTGAGCTTACATCCACTACGTTTGCCTGAAACTTTCGGGGCTGGTTCTGTCCTGCTGCCATAACGGCACTCATCTCCAATTCTAGATGGTCGAGCGCGGCGGTTCTGCACATCATCAGTCGCGCACCGACCGGAATCATCTGTTGGTTTCGGGTGTTCAGAGCGGAGCCGCTTTTCAGGCGAGCCTCACAAAGTTCGCAAACACCATTTTTGCAGGCGTGGGGAACGGCAATACCGGCACTGCCTGCTGCGCTTAACAGATCCCCATTGGCGGGCGCCAGGTAGCGAATGCCGGAGGGCTCAATAGTCACCTGCCACTGCCTGTTGCTCATATCAATCAGGGCGGTCAGCCGAAGTTTCAATGCCCAGGCTGTCCCAGAGTTCGTCCACACGCTGTTTTACCGCATCGGTCATGGCAATGGGCTCGCCCCACTCGCGGGAGGTTTCTCCGGGCCATTTGTTGGTGGCATCCATTCCCATTTTGGAGCCAAGGCCAGACACCGGCGATGCAAAATCAAGATAATCAATGGGTGTGTTTTCGACCAGTGTGGTATCGCGAATCGGGTCCATGCGTGTGGTAATGGCCCATATCACATCTTCCCAGTTACGGGCATCCACGTCGTCATCGGTCACGATCACGAACTTGGTGTACATGAACTGACGGAGGAATGACCATACGCCCATCATTACCCGCTTGGCATGGCCGGGGTACTGTTTCTTCATGGTAACCACGGCAAGGCGGTAGGAGCAGCCCTCCGGCGGTAGATAAAAATCCACAATCTCGGGAAACTGCTTTTGCAGAATCGGGATAAACACTTCGTTCAGCGCCACACCCAGAATAGCGGGCTCATCGGGCGGCCTGCCGGTGTATGTCGAGTGATAAATCGGGTCTTTGCGGTGGGTGATCCGCTCAACGGTGAACACCGGGAATTCGTCCACTTCGTTGTAGTAACCAGTATGGTCCCCAAACGGGCCTTCCGGGGCGTTGTCATCCGGGTAAATAAAGCCTTCAAGAACAATTTCGGCACTGGCAGGCACTTGAAGGTCACTCAGGCCGCACTGCACCAGTTCGGTGCGGCTACCCCTCAGCAAACCTGCAAAGGCATATTCGGAAAGCGAATCAGGCACCGGCGTTACCGCGCCCAGTATGGTGGCCGGGTCGGCGCCGAGGGCGACAGCCACTGGATAAGGTTTGCCAGGGTTCTGTTTCTGGAATTCCTGAAAATCCAATGCGCCACCACGGTGACTCAACCACCGCATAATGAGTCGGTTACGGCCAATCACCTGTTGTCGGTAAATCCCCAGGTTCTGCCGTTCTTTGTGGGGCCCCCGGGTAATCACCAGCGGCCATGTCACCAGCGGCCCGGCATCCCCAGGCCAACAGTGCTGTACGGGGATCTGGTAAAGATCGACTCTGTCCTTTTCGATCACCACATCCTGACAGGGCGCTGATCTGAGCACTTTCGGGCTCATGCGCATCACTTGCCGAAGCAATGGCAACTTTTCGATCGCGTCTTTGAAGCCTTTGGGGGGATCAGGCTCTTTGAGGTAGGCAAGCAGTTTGCCCACTTCCCGGAGTGCAGTTACGTCTTCTTGTCCCATGCCCAGAGCCACTCTTCGGGTGGTGCCGAAGAGGTTGGCAAGCACAGGCATGTCGTAGCCTTTGGGATTTTCAAACAACAACGCAGGACCACCTGCCCGCAGCGTGCGGTCGCAGATTTCGGTCATTTCCAGGTGGGGGTCTACTTCCACTGAGATGCGTTTCAGCTCGCCCAGTTTCTCTAACTGGTCAATGAAGTCCCGCAGATCGTTGTATTTCATCGTTGGCTCCGTTCACGGTTAGCTTCTAATACGGAGTTCGCCACCTTCCAGACTTCTCAGCCAGTGCCAGAACGCAATGAGGGCCTGCTTTCCCAGACACGCCGTAAACCCATTCCTGGGGGCTTGGTCTTGCCATCCTTGGCAAGACACAGTCTGGGAAAGCAGGCCCTCACCGCGTTCACGGAATCACCAGCTAACTCAAGGCAAAAACTCGCTAAAGCTGAACTGTAATCCAATAAAGGCGCGCGCCCAAAACTTCGACTCTAGCGACGCTTCATAGACTGGAAGAATTCGTCATTAGTTTTGGTGTCTTTGAGCTTATCCAGCAAAAACTCGATGGCCGCAGTGTCGTCGTCCATGGAGTGCAACAGCTTACGTAGAATCCATACACGCTGGATATCCGCTTCGCTCATCAGCAAGTCTTCGCGGCGCGTGCCGGAGCTGCGAACGTTGAGCGCAGGATACACCCGCTTCTCGGCGATTTTGCGATCCAGGTGCACTTCCATGTTGCCCGTGCCCTTGAACTCTTCGTAAATCACTTCGTCCATTTTGGAACCCGTGTTCACCAGAGCCGTGGCCAGAATAGTCAGGCTACCGCCCTCTTCTACATTACGGGCTGCACCGAAGAAGCGCTTGGGCTTTTCCAGAGCGTGGGCATCAACACCACCGGTCAGTACTTTGCCAGATGACGGGATGACCGTGTTATAGGCGCGAGCAAGACGGGTGATGGAATCCAGCAGAATAACCACGTCTTTTTTATGCTCAACCAGGCGCTTGGCCTTCTCGATGACCATTTCAGCAACCTGAACGTGACGCGCAGGTGGCTCATCGAAGGTGGAGGCAATCACTTCGCCGCGCACGGTGCGCTGCATTTCGGTTACTTCTTCCGGGCGCTCATCAATCAACAGAACGATGATGTGACACTCAGGATGATTACGCGCAATAGACTGGGCAATACTCTGCATCAGCAGGGTTTTACCGGCCTTGGGTGGCGATACAATCAAACCACGCTGGCCTTTACCGATAGGCGCAACCAGGTCCAACACGCGGGATGACAGATCCTCGGTGCTGCCATTACCGGTTTCCAGCTGCATGCGCTCGTCCGGGAACAACGGAGTCAGGTTTTCAAACAGGATCTTGTTACGGGCGTTGTCCGGCTTGTCGAAGTTGATCTCAG
Source organism: uncultured Marinobacter sp. (assembly GCF_947488835.1). GTDB lineage: Bacteria > Pseudomonadota > Gammaproteobacteria > Pseudomonadales > Oleiphilaceae > Marinobacter. The sequence goes on from NZ_CANLBK010000005.1 coordinate 142,464, forward strand.
CCACTTTCAACAAAGCAAAATAACGCTCACCGTCTTTCGGTGGCCGGATTTTGCCGGCAACGGTATCACCGGTGCGCAGGTTGAAGCGGCGAATCTGGCTGGGGGAGACGTATATGTCGTCTGGCCCCGCCAGGTACGAAGCGTCGGCAGACCGGAGGAAGCCGAAACCATCCTGCAGAATCTCCAGTACGCCATCGCCGTAAATGTCTTCGCCGCTTTTCGCATGCTTCTTCAATATCGTGAAGATAACATCCTGCTTACGCGAGCGTGCCAGGTTATCGAGGCCCATTTCTTGCGCGATATCGAGCAATTCGGGCATGGAGTTCTGCTTGAGTTCAGTAAGATTCATAGGTTATTAGATTTTCAGGAATGGAATTAAACGGACGTTGGTATGACAGGGGTGCCCTGAACAGATTGTGTAATTCGTTGTCAAAACAGATGCTGGCCAGATGGAGCAACCGGTGCGAATGAGAGCCGGAAAAAAACAGAAGCCAGTATAGAGTGGGTACAAACGTTCGTAGGGCGAGACCGATAATCATCTACCTTGCTGGCCAATGTCAAGAGCACCGACCAAATTAGCGCCATTTTTTTCAACCGGCATGTCTGCGCACAAGGGCCGGAACCTCCCCCTGATGGGTTACTCCCTTCCATTGTCCGGCCTTGATGGGGATACTGGCACTATAGAATTTTTCGTGTTTTTTCCGGAGCCCCGACCATGAGCAGTGAATGCACCAGCGAACTTAACCCACTCAATATCGCCATTCTCACGATATCCGACACTCGTGGGCCCGAGGAGGACTCCTCCGGGCAGTTTCTTGAGGACAGTGTGCTGGAAGCCGGGCATACACTGATTTCACGGCGCATTCTGCCAGACGACGTTTACCTGGTGCGTGCAGCCATGTCGACCTGGATTGCAGAGCCGGACGTTCACGTTGTCATTATCACGGGCGGCACCGGTTTTCATGAACGCGACAGCACGCCAGAGGCAGTTATGCCGTTGCTGGACAAGACTATTGAAGGTTTTGGCGAGGAATTCCGGCGTCAGTCAGCCGACGAGATCGGCACCTCCACTATTCAGTCCAGAGCCTTCGGTGGCCTTGCCAACCATACGGCGATTTTTTGTCTACCCGGCTCTACCGGAGCATGTCGCACGGGCTGGAACGGCATTTTAAGTACTCAACTCGATAGCCGCCATGGCCCCTGCAACTTTTCCGCGCTGGTTGGCCGCAAACCTGAACGCGCCGTTGAGCGTCTTCATCAGGTTATAGGAACTCGCGCCGCGCGCTAATTTTGACCAGGGAGAGAGAACCATGGCTGCCAATCTGACACCGGTTGAAGAGGCTATTGAGCACCTTCTGAACAAGGCTCCGGTGATTGCAGAGAGCGAACGCTTGCCGCTCACCGAGAGTTTGGGGCGCATACTGGCTCAGGATTATCAGGTGCCCGCAGACGTACCGCCTGCAGATAACAGCGCGGTGGATGGCTACGCGTTACGCGCCGAGGATTACAGCCCAGGCCTGCCTCTACCAGTCTCCGACCGCATCCCCGCAGGCTCCGCCCCCAGCCCGTTAAAGCCCGGCACAGCTGCACGCATTTTTACAGGCTCGGAGGTTCCTGACGGTGCCGACACGGTCATCATGCAGGAGCGCGTGGATGTTACGGATGACGGCATTGTGATCAATGCCGAGGTGAAAACTGATCAGAACATCCGCAGGCGCGGCCAGGATCTCGCTGAGGGCAGCCTTGCCTTGGCAAAAGGCACGAAGATCAGAGCGCAGGAAATGGGCCTTCTGGCCTCCATGGGCGTGGCTGACGTTGCGGTGATGAAAAAATTGCGGGTCGCGATTCTGTCTACCGGCGATGAGTTGGTAGACCCAGGCACGCCACTGGGGCCGGGGCAGATTTACAACACCAATCGTTTTACATTGCTTGGACTGCTGGCAGACGCGGGTTGTGATGTAGTGCTATGTGAAACCCTGAGAGACACTCGCTCAGTTACTCGCGACACGCTTGAACGCGCGGCAGCGCAAGCAGACCTGATTATCACCAGCGGAGGCGTGTCCGTGGGCGAGGAGGATCACGTGCGGGCGGTGCTGGAAGAGTCTGGCGAGCTGTCGCTCTGGCGCATGGCCATCAAGCCCGGGAAACCTCTGGCATTCGGCTCGATCAAAGGTACGCCGGTACTGGGGCTGCCTGGGAACCCCGCTGCCGTACTGGTGACATTTCTGGTTGTAGGTATGCCTTACATCCGCACCTGCCAAGGGCGCATGCAGGTTCACCCTGTGGGCCAACAGGTGCCTGCTGCGTTTTCGGTTGCTTCGGCTTCCGTGCGCCGGGAGTTTGTCCGGGCACGCATAGAGTCTGTTAACGGCAACGCATGGGTCAGCGCCTACCCGAACCAGAGTTCTGGCGTGTTGAGCTCTGCCTGCTGGGCCGGCGGCTTGGCGGTGGTTCCTGAGCATGCCACAGTGGCAGAGGGTGATCTGCTGATCTACTACCCATTTACTGAGTTGTTGAGCTGATATGACTGACCAGACCCTGACTGTTCGTTTTTTTGCCCGCCTCCGGGAGGAGTTGGGTACGGAGGAACTCACGCTACCGGCAGAGAAGGAGCAGACGGCCGGCGATTTGCTGGCAGCCCTGGCTAGCCGCGGCGGGCCTTGGGCACAGCTGCAAGGCGGACAACCGGTGATGATTGCGATCAATCAGGCTATGGCGAAGCCTGCGGCGGCGGTTAAGGCCGGGGATGAAGTGGCTTTTTTCCCGCCGGTAACAGGGGGCTAATATGATTAGCATTCAGACTGAGGATTTCGACTCTGGCGCCGAGTATGCAGCTCTGCGGGACAGCGGCGCGGGCACGGGGGCTATTGCTACGTTTACCGGGCTGGTGCGGGATAGCGGCGATACGCAGGATGTATCCGGGTTGTTTCTGGAGCACTATCCGGGGATGACGGAGCAGGTAATTGCAGGGCTGATTGAGGAGGCTTCGCGGCGCTGGGATGTGCGGAAGGCTCGGGTGATCCATCGAGTTGGGCGGTTGTTGCTGCAGGAGCAGATTGTGTTTGTGGGGGTTTGCAGTGCCCATCGGGCGGATGCGTTTGCGGCTTGTGAGTTTATTATGGACGCTTTGAAGACGTCGGCGCCGTTTTGGAAGAAGGAGCTTTCTGAGGCTGGAGAGCATTGGGTGGAGCAGAAGGCTTCGGATGTTGCTCGGGGTGAGGCTTGGAAGACGTAGGCTTTGGTGTTTTCCTGCCGGTCTTTGGCGGGCACCCCTTCCCGAAAAACGCTGTAGATACGTCCTTGTACGCTTGGCTCCGCCATCCATGGCTCCGCACATTTTCGGGAAGGGGTGCCCGCCAAAGCCCTGGTTTGTGCCAAGTCCTCTTGCCTTATTTTGGCTAACTCTCAAGGTCTTCTGGGCGATTTCGGTTTTTGAACGCTTCTTCGGCATCTGCGCAATCCAGAATCCTGGTGCCGGCACTTTCAGCGAATACCATAACTCTTCGATTGTCTTCTCTAAGTTGGGCTTCCAGCCGGTTGATAAGTGAAACAGGAAACACACCGTGCAAGGGGTGGGATTTTCCTTTGCATTGGGCGATAACCGGGGCGTTAGGCTGTTCTTCCCAGGCTGTTAATAAACGTTTGAATACGCTGGGCTGCATGCCAGGAGTGTCGCAGGGGCAGACAAGCACAGCATCGAAGCCGCGTTTTCTCGCTTCGGCCAGGCCTGCTAGCAGGCCGGCAAGGGGGCCCTGGCCTTTGAATTCCGGGGTGTCTTGCAGTACGTCGCCCAGCCGGCGGTAGTCTTGCAATGAGCGGTTGGCACTGATGAGTAGTGGGGCGGCAACACTGCTCAGGGCTTCGGCTACCCAATGGGCCATTGGGCGTTCGCGCCAAAGCATGAGGCCTTTGTCTTGGCCGTTCATGCGGGTTCCGGCGCCGCCGGCGAGCAGCAGGGCGCAGACTTTTTCCGAATTTGTTTGGGTCATGACAGGTCCAAGCAAAAAAAACCGCCCAAGAGCGTGGCCCAGGGGCGGTTTTCAGGCCATCAGGATGCAATCAGAGATTGCTGTCCAGGAATGCCGCAAGCTGGGACTTGGACAGTGCGCCGACTTTGGTGGCGTCAACATTGCCGTTTTTAAACAACATCAGAGTCGGGATGCCGCGGATGTTGAACTTGGGCGGGGTCTGCTCGTTTTCATCGATGTTGAGCTTGCATACTTTCAGTTTGCCAGCGTATTCGTCGGCAATTTCTTCAAGTACCGGCGCAATCATTTTGCAAGGACCACACCACTCCGCCCAGTAATCTACCAACACGGGCACGTCAGACTGAAGTACGTCCTGTTCAAAAGATGCATCCGTTACATTTACAATATTTCCGCTCATTTCAATTTTCCTGATTAATGCTTTGGTGACTACTTTACGCGATTGGTCCCGCGTATGTGAAGCAGTAGATCCACCGGCTTGAATCCACAATCTTCTGACCTCAATCAAATTGATCATCTTTCCGCTTGTCGTACAGCGGTGCATTGACTGACATATACCGGGATTATCGCTTATAGTACGCGCAAGTTCTTACCAAAGGATCCTGACCACCGTGACGGACACTTCTTCCGCCGAAAACGCAGCTGCGCCACCAGACATGCTTGCGTCCATTGATATGGGCTCGAACAGTTTCCACATGGTTGTGGCCCGACTGGTTCAGGGCGAAATCCGAACCATGGAAAGAATGGGCGAAAAAGTTCAGCTGGGCGACGGTCTTGATGCCGACAACAACCTGACGGAAGAAGCTCAGCAACGCGGCCTGGACTGTCTGCGGCGGTTCGCCCAGCGCCTCAACGGCACACCACCGGAAGGCGTTCAGATAGTGGGCACCAATGCCCTAAGGGTGGCACGCAACGCCAACCAGTTTATTGCCCGGGCGGAGGAAGTTCTGGGCTATCCGGCGGAGATTATTGCAGGCCGGGAAGAGGCTCGCCTTATCTATTTAGGCGTCTCGCACACGCTGTCTGACGATGCTGGCCGGCGCCTCGTGGTCGACATAGGTGGCGGCAGTACCGAGCTGATTATTGGTGAACGCTTTGAACCTCAAGAGCTGGAAAGCCTTCACATGGGCTGCGTGTCTTTCCGGAACCGGTATTTTGCCGACGGCCGGATTACCCGCAAGCAAATGGATAACGCCATTACTCATGCGGAACAGGAGCTGCTGGGTATTCGCCGGCGCTTTCGATCAGTGGGATGGGAAAGCTCTGTCGGCGCATCCGGCTCGATCAAAGCCATTTGCAATGTGCTGGCAACCCTGAAGATCACCGATGGCACCGTAACCTGGAGTGCCATGGAGGAGCTGCGGCGGCGGCTGGTGGATATGGGCAGCGTCGAAAAACTGGGTGAGCTGGGGCTGCGGCCTGATCGACAAAACATCTTCCCCGCTGGCTTTGCCATTCTTATGGGTGTATTCCAATCACTGAATATTCAGGAAATGACCTATACAGATGGCGCCCTTCGGGAAGGCCTTCTGTACGGAATCGCCGGCAGAATCAAGCATGAGGATGTGCGGGAGCGCAGCATTTCAGCGCTGCAAGAGCGATATCAAGCAGACCAGAGCCACGGGGCTGCAGTAGAAGCAACCGCTGTTGCCGCATGGGCGCAAATTGCGAAGTATTGGGGGCTGAACACCCCTGCCGATGAAGAGGCTCTGCGCTGGGCCTGCCGGCTCCACGAAATAGGCCTCGCCATTTCTCACAGCCAGTACCACAAACACGGCGGCTATCTTCTGCGCTACTCCGATCTGGCCGGTTTTACCCAGCAGGCACAAATGGAGTTGGCGATTCTGGTGCGTGGCCATCGGCGCAAATTTAGTTCGTCCATTTTTGAAGGAGTCGACCCTGGTGATCTGGAACGACTGAGGCATCTCTGCATTCTGGTGCGATTGGCCGTGCTGATCCAGCATTCACGAAATCTGGAGCCGCCACCGGACTTCACCTTGGAGCCAAGAGAAGATGGTCTTTTGCTGACGTTCCCGGAAGGCTGGTTTGATGAGCGCCCGCTCACCTATGCCGATCTGATGAACGAGCAAGAATACCTCGCCAAGCAGAACTTTGTGCTTGAGCTAGCGGGCGGCTAACAGGCTGACGGGAGGGATACGAATTACCCTCCCAACTCCTCTTCCATCGCCTCGACCGTTTCACTGACCTCCAGCCATTCCGCTTCGGTATCTTCGAGCTTGCCTTTCGCCTCTGACTGTTTGGCCAGCAGCTCTTTCAAGCGGACTTTAGACCCATCACCGTACACAGATGGATCGGCAAGTTCCGTTTCGAGATTGCCTAGTATCTCATTCAGGGAATCCATCTGCTTTTCCAATGCTATCTGGCGCTTGCGATATGGACTTAACTTCTGCCTGAGTGCTGCTTCTGCACGCTTGCGGGCTTTTCTGTCGTCGGCACTTTCTCCCACTGCGATGTCTGATTCAGCCCCTGGCGCATCCTCGGCTTTCTGGATACCGGTCAACTGCCGTTTTGGTGCTTCAGTATCGTCTTTTCGGCGGTCTGCCAGCCAACTTTCGTAATCTTCAAGATCGCCCTGGTACTCCACAACGCGGCCATCATTAACCAACCAGAATTCATCAACGGTATTACGCAGCAAGTGCCTGTCGTGGGATACCACCACAATGGCACCCTCAAAGTTCTGCAGAGCCATGGTTAATGCCTGGCGCATTTCCAGATCAAGGTGGTTGGTCGGCTCATCCAGCAAAAGCAGGTTAGGCTTTTGCCAGGCAATTACCGCCAGGGCAACTCGAGCTTTTTCACCACCCGAGAAGGACCGGATAGGACTTAAGGCCTCATCTCCATGGAAATCGAACCCACCCAGGAAGTTGCGAATGCTCTGTTCGGAAGCTCGCGGCGACAAGCGCTGTAGGTGCAGGAAGGGGCTGGCATCGAGATCCAGAGATTCAAGTTGGTGCTGTGCAAAATAGCCTATTGCCAAATGCTCACCACAAGTACGCTCACCAGAGAGCAGAGTGCTTGAGACGCCCTGCTCACCCTGCCCCAGCAAGGCATCCATCAAGGTGGATTTGCCGGCACCGTTCGGCCCCAACAGGCCTATGCGGCTGCCCGGCAAAAGAGTCAGGTTGATGTTGCTGAGTATGGTGGTGTCACCGTGCCCCGCCTGCCCGTGCCTTATTGATAGCAGCGGATTCGATACTTTGTCTGCCATCGGGAATTCGAAACTGAACGGCGAATCGATATGTGCTGGGGCAATCTTCTCCATCCGCTCCAACGATTTGACCCGGCTTTGAGCCTGACGGGCTTTGGTCGCCTTGGCTTTAAAGCGATCAATAAAGCGCTGTATCTCTGCAATTCTTGCTTGCTGCTTTTCAAAACCTGCCTGTTGTTGCGCAAGCCTTTCGCCGCGTTGAAGCTCGAACCCAGAGTAATTACCCGTATACACCTCCAGCTTGCGCTGATCAAAATGCACCACATGGGTAGCTACCCGGTCCATAAAGTCCCGGTCGTGGGAAATGAACAACAGGGTGCCATCATAACGACGCAGCCAGTTTTCGAGCCAAAGGCAAGCATCCAGATCCAGATGGTTGGTTGGCTCATCAAGCAGCAGCAGATCTGAAGGGCGCATCAGTGCCTGAGCAAGGTTCAGGCGAATGCGCCAGCCACCAGAAAACGCAGAAACAGGCCGATCGGCATCTTCATTCTGAAAACCCAGGCCTCGCAGCAGGGATTCTGCGCGCCTTGCGGCAGACCAGGCTTCGTGTATATCCAACTCACCGTGAATGTGCGCAATGGCATTGTCATCGCCTCGGGCTTCAGCTTGTTCAAGCTCTCGTTCAAGCCGGCGCAGATCAATATCGCCATCAAGAACGAAGTCTCTCGCGCTTCGCCCTGTTGCTTCAACTTCCTGCGCCATATGGGCAATACGGGTACCGCCAGGCAGTGACACACTGCCCTGCTCGGGTGACAGTTGCCCCAGTAGTAACTGAAACAGGCTGGATTTACCGGCACCATTGGCGCCCACAATTGCCACACGCTGGCCAGATTGCACTGTCAGAGCAACAGCATCTAGCAACCAGACGCCACCCCGTTGTAAACTGAGATCGGTTATCGTTAACATGTTGTCATATAATCAACGTGAAATTGTCAGAGTCGGTTCATTGCCCATGCCAGCCCGTTCTCAAGCCAACCAGGGTTTACCGTTAAAAACCATGGCGTTGCCGGCAGACCTGGAGCCAGACAACCCCCTTTGGCAATTTGCATTGGCGTTCTGGCATCATTCGCTGGCGCAAGAAACGTGTCTGGCCTTACAAAATGAGGGCTGGAGCGTAACACGAATTTTATGCGCGGGATGGCTTGCACTCAACGGCAGGGCATATACCGGTATCGAAGAGGCTACGGTAACAGAGTGGCGCGATCGTGTAACCGGCAGCTTGCGAGCCATTCGCATGTCGGTGCCCAAGGCGCAGGCAGCTTATAGTGCCCTGCGCACAAACCTGGCCAGCCTTGAGCTGGAGGCTGAGCGCATAGAATTGGCTATAGCCTGGCGGTCTTTTAAAGACCCTAAACTGGAACAACGCAACATGTACGTATGTGACGAGCTTATCCAGTCCAACCTTGCCGCGGCCGCACCGGCAGCCGGCATAAAGCAGGGCACCAAACAGCGACTCAATACACTGGTCGATATCTTTTCCGCCTTTGCTTCGGGCGAGGTACAGCCATGCTGATCAAATGGCTTGTCCGGCTGGCGTTCCCGGCTCTTGGGCTGCTAATGCTGCTTATGTTCTTTGGTCTGAATGAAGCAGAGCAGGCATCTGAGCCTGTCGCCAAAGAAACCCAGTCAGGAATGCCTGCGTTTGAAGGCCTGGTTCCTTCTCCAGTGCCAACTGAAGGCCCCGACATAGTATTCAAATGGCAGGATACTGATGGCAATTGGCATTACGCCGATCAACCACCAGAACACGGTCCCTGGAACACGCTGGCCATTGAAAGGATGGACAAGCAACGGTCGCCCTCGAGAATCTCGAACCCTGAGACCGACTGGCAATCTCCTTACAGCGCACCCTTCTCCCTTAGCCCTCCCGGCGCCGTGAATAATGAAAGTTAAGGATCTGAAAACCCCGACAAGGAACAATCTGTAGCGCCTTAACAGATGTTCAGTGGAATCTGCGCTCAGAACCCGTTACCTTTTCCCACCTGACAAACACAATACGTGGGCCACGGCCCTCTCCGCTATAAAACCGTCATAACCCAAAAGGATGATGTAATGAAGAAAACGCTGCTTGCATTGGCGATAACCGGCTTGGTTGCCGGCTGCTCAACTCCTCCTGAAACTCCGGCGGATCCAAAGCTGGACTCTACCGATCAGAAGGTTAGCTATGGCATGGGCCTGGTACTGGGCGAACGCATGGGCAACGACCTGCCAAACCTGCAAATGGATCAGTTCCTTCAGGGCATCCAGCATGGACACGCAGGCGATGACGAAACCAAGCGCATGAGCCGTGAAGAGATCCAGCAAGCACTGATGGAATACCAGCAGACTCTGCAGGAAGAGCAGGGTAAGCAAATGGAAGAGCTGGCCCAGAAAAACCGCGAAGCCGGTGATACCTTCCTTGCCGAAAACGCTGAGCGCGACGGCATAGAAACAACCGAATCCGGCCTCCAGTATGAAGTTCTGGAAGAAGGCAATGGCGTGAAACCTGGTGCAACCGATATGGTGCAGGTGCACTACACCGGCGAACTTCTCTCTGGTGAGGTTTTTGACAGCTCCCGTGAACGCGGCGAGCCTGTAACCTTTGGCCTGAACCAGGTCATTCCCGGCTGGACCGAAGGCCTGCAGCTAATGAGCGAGGGTGCCCGTTACAAGCTATACATCCCGTCTGACCTGGCGTACGGCCCAGGCGGAAGCCGAGCGATTGGCCCTAACGAAACCTTGGTGTTTGATGTAGAGCTGCTAGCCATTAACCCGGATGCAAACGAAGAAGGTTCTGCCTCCGAGTAATACGGAAAGCCGAGCTTCAGCTTGTCTGAAGCCACAAAAAAGCCTCAGAGCGTTCGCGCTACTGAGGCTTTTTTATATCCCTTCAGATCTCTGAACAGTTCAGACCGCTGCTACTTTATCTGCATGCACAGTATGGAGGTGCTGTATCAGGAAGTCCTCCATTTCAAATCGGCTCTCCAGGGTTTCACCCAGGTGAGAAAGCTGTTCAAACAGGGCTGTGATGTCCTGTTCGGATAAATCGCCCTCCCCCAACTGGTCGTTGAAGTTGAGTGCCACCTCTGTGGTTTCTTCAATGCGGGGGTATACCTTGCCTGCCAGCTCCAGACCTCCGTCGTTGAACTCCCGAGCCTCTCTGACCAGCTGCTCATATATTTCGAAATGGCCTGTCGAAACATAGTCCACCAATACCTCGCACAAGCGGACAAACTTTTGCTTCAGAGCTTCGGTTTGCGAGAAGTCGCTTTCTGCGGACAAATCGCAGTAATGAACCAGCAACTCCTGACGATCCTTGAGCCAGCGATCAATAAGCTCGCTGACGCCACCCCAGCGCTCCCTGGCATTTCGGCAATTTTCCAACATGACACCCGTTCTCCGCTTGGAAACCCTAACATTGGGCCTGACGCTGATATTGGTTAAGTCCGGATCAAGTTACCCCATGCTGGCCACCGGCCGCAACCGTTTCAGCTAACCAGCCAGGTTTTCACACGACCCCGGTGAATGAGCATCGTCAGCCCCAGAATCACCAACAGGAGGAAAAATACAGCGGTCCAACCAGGAATGCTCAATCCAAGGAAGCGCCAAACCACGGCAGCGCAGTCTCCGGTGCCCTTGAGTGCGGTAGACAGCACCTCCATAACCGGCAGCACCTCCAGCATATAATCCACAGAGGGGCCGCAGGCAGGCGCTTGATCAGCGGGCAAGCTCTGCAACCACAATTGGCGACCGGCCATGCCCAGCCCGGCACCAGCGGTTATTGCCAGCAACAGACCGTAAACACGCACTCCCAACTCTCCGGGCCCGTGCAACGCCGCCACCAGGCTCACCAAACCCACGCCCATAAAACCAAAGCGCTGGAGCCAACACAAGGGACAGGGCTCAAGCCCCATTACGTGCTCCATATAAAACGCCACACCCAACAACCCGGCGCAGACAACAAAAACGAGTGCAAAAATTGCTCTTACTTTCACAAAGATTCCTCAGTTTTACACAAATGCGCTGTCCAGCCTGCTATTCTCGGTCTATCCGGCGGAAACGCTGCTAATTTTGTCACTAAACCCTAAACCATAACGAACTGCAAGCCTATGACACCCCAGCCAAAATTCGTTCTATTCAGTATCGTCCTACTGCTTTTTGCACTCTCCACAGCCTGGGCGGAAGAAGCTACCAACGAGGAAGGGGAAGCCACCGAAAAATCAGGCACCACGGATTATATTGCCATGGACCCTGCCTTTGTAACCCATGTTGGCACCCCGGGTGGCAAACTGACTTACCTGAAAGCAGCGGTGAGCCTCAGAGCCTCTCAAAAGACAACACGACCTGCCGTGGAAGCCCACATGCCAAGGCTGCGCCATGAGCTTGTAATGCTGTTTGGTGAGCAGACAGATACGGCCACGCTGACCACGATGGACGGCCAGCAAGCGCTGCGAGAAGAAGCCAAATTACGAATAAACGGGGTGCTGGAAGAGCAGCAAACCGGCGAAGCCATTACCGGCGTGCTGTTTACAGAATTTGTTGTACAGAAGTAGTACAAGCAAAGCGTGAACTGATACAGAACCAGCGCGCTTCAGGCTATACGGGAATACAGGCCGTTATCCCCGAGGGCATTTTCTTCCTGGACAACCTCACCGGCATCCTCCCAGCCAGACTCCCAGGCGGCTACAACAACTTCGCCACGATAGGGGCAGCGAGTTTTGTCCATTCCCATGGACGCTGCCATATATCCCTGACGATAGGCTTTGTTCAGCGCTTCAACATCCCAGCCGAGCTTTATATCCCTTGCCATGCCAATTCTCCCTTAAGCCAATGCTAATGAATCTAGCACCAGCGTCAGAAAGTGACAAATATTTGCACACCTTCTGTGAAGCAGGCCCGCGGATTTTACAATTCTGCAAAATCCGCTTTATGCAAAAACGATAGCCTATTCCAGTCAGGAGCGAAGATACTGCTCCAGAAAATCACTGAACGCTAAAGTATCTGAAGCTTCAATCTGTTGCTGCTGCGCCAGTGAGTCCTTGGCCGCGGCAACAAATGACGCATTTACGCCAGCATCCATGCCTTCCTTGCGAAGCATATTCTGGTGTTTGAGCGCCATGTCCATTGTCCAGTCCCGGTGGCCGAGCCCAGACGCCTGCATCGCATCAACAACCCGGGCAGACGGCACCTGGCGATCACCCGACAGAACACTTCGCTGGGCTGACAGAGCCTTGCGATAAACCTCTCCACCGTTCCAGCCATCCAGTATTTCAGCCAGCGGTTCAAGACCATCCAGAATCGCTGTTGCAGCTTCACCAACGGGCGTGCGCTCACCTGCCCGGCACAGCTTGAGCTCGTGATGACGCCCGTTGGAGACAACGTCTTTGTAGTTGTCATCCAGCATGACGCACTCCGCATCGCTGATTTTAGGCGATTCGGACAGCAAGCAATCCAGCAGAAAGAGATCAAGGAAGTCGACCTGGGCCTCGTTGACACCCACTGGGGAGAAGGGATCGAGATCCAGGCAGCGCACTTCAATGTACTCTACACCGCGGGATTCGAGCGCGTGAATCGGCTTTTCTCCACTTCGGGCAGTGCGCTTGGGACGCACGGCGCTGTAATACTCATTCTCAATCTGCAAAACGCTGGTGTTTATCTGGATAAACTCACCATCACGCTGCGTGCCAATCGCTTCGTAAGCCGGCCAGTTGGTATGAATGGCTCTATCCAGCGTTTGGGTGTAGGTGCTGAGCTTATTGAAACAGATATTCAACGATGACTGAGCGTTGTTGTGATAACCCAAATCACTCATGCGTAACGAGGTGGCTGTCTCGCCAAACCAGCTCCGCTCACCGCACCTGGCCAGATCATGACTCACGCCGTCTACAAAGCTCGCATCCAGGGCTGGTGAGGCGCCGAACAAAAGCATCAGCAACCAGCTTCTGCGTCGGAAATTGCGAATGAGCCAAAAATACTGATCGGACTTGAAGTCTTTCATGCTTTGCTGGTCACCCAGCGCGCGCTGCCAGATTTCCATAAAGCTGTCAGGTAACGAGAGATTGTAGTGAGTGCCGGCGATGCTTTGCATCATCCGTCCGTACCTCACCGCCAACCCCTGTCGGTATACATGCTTCATCCGCCCGGTATTGGACGAGCCATACTCTGCAATGGGGATACTGGCATCGCCATTCAGCTCACAGGGCATACTGGCCGGCCAGAAAACCTCATCGCCCAGGTTCTGTTGCACGAACCGATGGGTGTTGCGCAGCGACTCCATCATCTCGGACGTGCTGCTGCACACAGGCGTTATCAGTTCGAGCAAGGCTTCGGAATAATCCGTTGTGATGGTCGGATGCGTAAGCGCAGAGCCCAAGGCCTCCGGGTGCGGCGTTTGTGCGATGAAACCGTTGCGGTCAACGCGCAAACCTTCTTTCTCTACCCCTTTCAGAAACCCGTTCCAGTCGCTGGCTGCGAACTGGCGGAATACAGAGTGGCGGGATTCAGCCATGATTGACTCCTGCTGCAACCGGCGGTGCCTTGTGGGCGGTGCCGGCTGTTGGATATATTTTAAACGAGCTAACGCTTGTCTTTACGAGCCGACGCAAATGCCTGAGCCAATGCGCCCCCCATGGCACCCTGCCCGGCATTCTGACCAGCACCCTTATTCTGGTTCTGTGGTGCTGGTCGGCCTGCCGACTGCCCCGCACGGTTGCTGGCTGACTTGCCCGGCGCCGAGCGCTTCGACTCCGCCTTTTCACCGGGCTGGTCGTCCATACGCATGGAAAGAGCAATCCGCTTGCGAGGGATATCCACCTCCATCACCTTAACCTTTACAATATCCCCGGCCTTGACGACTTCCCGGGGGTCTTTGATAAAGGTATGGGAAAGTGCCGATATATGCACCAGCCCGTCCTGATGGACGCCAATGTCTACAAACGCGCCAAAATTCGTCACATTGGTAACAGAACCTTCCAGAATCATGCCTGGTACGAGATCGCCCAGTGTTTCCACGCCTTCTTCAAAGCTTGCGGAACGGAATTCGGGGCGCGGGTCGCGGCCAGGCTTTTCAAGTTCGGAGAGAATATCCCGAATGGTCGGCACACCGAACCGATCTGTTACGTAATCCTGGGGATTCAGACCACGCAAGAACGCGGAATCGCCAACAATGTTATCAACTTTCCGGTTATTCTTTGCCGCAATACTCTCAACCACTCCGTATGCTTCCGGATGCACAGATGAGCGGTCCAATGGATTCTCACCGCTGGCGATGCGCAGAAAGCCTGCAGCCTGTTCAAACGTGCGCGCGCCCAATCGGGGCACCTTCAATAACTGCTTACGATTACGGAACATGCCGTTCTGGTTGCGGTACTCAATGATATTCTGCGCGATGGTCTGATTCAGACCCGACACCCTTGCCAACAAAGGTGTGGAGGCTGTGTTCAGATCAACGCCAACACCATTCACACAATCCTCAACCACTGCATCCAGGCTGCGGGAAAGCTGAACCTGAGATACGTCGTGCTGATACTGACCTACCCCAATTGACTTGGGTTCAATTTTCACCAGTTCGGCCAGTGGGTCCTGCAACCGTCGGGCAATGGAGACAGCACCACGAATGGTCACATCCAGATCTGGCAATTCCTTGGAAGCAAACTCGGAAGCTGAATAGATTGATGCGCCAGACTCACTCACAACAATGCGCGCCAGCTTTAGCTCCGGGTAGCGCTTGCTGAGATCGCCCACCAGCTTTTCGGTCTCTCGGGAGGCTGTGCCATTACCGATGGCCACCAGCTCAATTTTGTATTCACGACACCAGGCCGCGAGCTTCTCAATGGAACTGTCCCACTGGTTTTTGGGGGCGTGGGGAAAAATAGCCCCATGCCCTGCTACCTGGCCGGTGCCATCAATGATGGCAACTTTCACGCCGGTGCGTAGCCCAGGGTCCAGGCCAAGGGTCGGACGGGGCCCAGCGGGCGCCAGCAACAGCAAATCTTTCAGGTTGGCAGCAAATACGTTAATGGCTTCGGTTTCGGCCGCTTCACGTACCTGGGTCATAAGATCTGTTTCGATCTGTGTGGACAGCTTAACTCGCCAGGTCCAGCGCACTACTTCTGACAGCCATTTATCGGCGGCACGGCCGTTATCACGGATGTTCCAGCGGGCTGCAATACGTTGCTCCGCGGGGTGCGGTTGACGGCGATCATCTTCCACGTCGCCCACAACCAGCGTGTAGGCAAGAATGCCTTCGTTACGACCACGCAGTATTGCCAGAGCACGGTGTGAAGGCACTTTTTTCAAGGGTTCAACGTGATCGAAGTAATCCCGGAATTTGGCACCTTCGTTTTCCTTGCCCTCAATCACGGTGACTTTTAACTGACCTTGCTGCCAGATGAGATCACGCAGCTCACCTAAAAGCTCTGCATCTTCGGCGAAGCGCTCCATCAGGATAAAGCGGGCGCCGTCGAGGGCGGCTTTGGTGTCTGCAACGCCTGCATCCGCATTGATATAGCTTTCAGCTGTGGTTTCCGGCTCAAGGGTAGGATTGCCATATAAGGCATCGGCCAGAGGCTCCAGACCTGCCTCCCGGGCAATCTGGGCCTTGGTGCGGCGTTTTGGCTTATAAGGTAGGTAAAGATCCTCCAACCGGTTCTTGGCATCGGCACTTTCAATGCTGCTACGCAGTTCGTCGGTCAGCTTGCCCTGCTCCTCAATGCTCTTGAGGATGGTGCTACGACGATCTTCCAGTTCCCGGAGATAGCGCAGGCGCTCTTCAAGCGACCGCAACTGGCTGTCATCCAGAGAACCCGTCACCTCTTTACGGTAACGGGCAATAAACGGAACGGTGGAACCTTCGTCCAGCAGGGCGATGGTGGCATTAACCTGTTGCTCGCGTACGCCGAGTTCGTCAGCTATGCGCCTGGAGATACTGTTCATGCAACCTCTGTGATGCGTTTCTGATAAAGCAGCAAAGGTACAGCGGCTTACAGTTGCAGGCAAGCGGACTCGCCACGCTTGTTCAGGAATTGCACAAGGTCAACCCAGGGCATGGGGCGGGCATAATAGTAACCCTGTATTTCATCACAGTGCTGTTGGCGCAGAAACTCAAGCTGGCCTTCCGTTTCGACACCTTCGGCTACCACACTGATCTGGAGGCTATGAGCCAGGCTGATAATCGCACGGATAATGTGCTCGGCATCCGCAGAATTACCAAGATCCTGCACAAACGACTTATCGATTTTCACCAGCGAGATTGGCAGGTGCTGAAGATTACTGAGAGAGGAATAGCCAGTGCCAAAATCATCCAGGGCGAAACTGATACCCAGCTGGTTAAGCTCCCGCAGGCAACGTTGTGCGTATTCAGGGTCGTGCATCATTGCGCTTTCCGTTAATTCCAGTTCCAGCAAACTGGTATCAACGTTGGCATTGAAAATGATGCGAAATATCGTTTCCGTCATTTTTCTATCATGAAACTGCCGGAACGAAAGGTTCACCGCGAACACCAAACCGGGGTACCCGATTTCTGCCGACTCCTGCAGGCGCTTGCAGGCCTGTTCAATCACCCAATAACCAATCGGAACGATCAAGCCGCTGCGCTCGGCAACAGGAATGAACTCGTCGGGCCCAACCAAACCACGCTCTGGATGGTTCCAGCGCAACAGGCACTCAACACCACGCACCTCGTTACTGGCCAGATCGATTCTTGGCTGATAATACAACTCCAGCTCATTGCCCCTGAGCGCATTGCGAAGGTCCGCTTCCAGTCTGAGTTGGTACCCGGCAGAAATGTGCAACTGCCGGTCGTAAAAGCGGTAACTGCTACCAGGATCCCGCTTGGCCTCAAACATTGCCCGGTTTGCCCGGCGCATGAGGTTTTCGGGGCTGTCTCCGGACTCCGGAAAAGTGGCCACACCCAGGCTGGCACTGACAACCACACTCTGGCTATCAATTGATATTGGCTCATCCAGCACCTGCACAATCTTGCGAATAATCTGGGTGATGTCCAAGGTATCTTCAAGCTTTTCAACAATAATGGCGAGTTCGTCACCGCCAATGCGCATCAGAGAATCCACACGACGCAGCGCCAGTCGAACCTTGGCAGCTACTTTGATCATCAGCTGATCGCTTTTCTGATAACCAAAGGATTCATTAATACTGCGAAAATCATCAATATTGAGATGCAAAAGCGCCAGCCGATGGTTCCCGCGCTGAGCTCTGTGTAACGCTTGCTGCAGCCTGTCAAAAAACAGATCCCGGTTAATGAACCCACTCGCCACCCCCCGACCCAAGAGGCTGTGGGCCGAGTTCGCCAACTGCTCCTGATACCAGAGGCATTTTACTGCCCGGCGAAAATTCCAGGCATCAAGTTCCTGACGGCTCAAATAATCGGATGCACCACTACAAATCAAGCTTGCCGCACGCTCACGGGACGTTTCCGCACCCAGTGCCAATATCGGGCGATCGCCACTGGCAACTGCCAGATACTGCAAAAATGAGGATTCAGGGCCACCATGGAATGAGCAATCCCAAACCAGAACATCGAACTTCGCGTTGCGGATAAGATCGTCACAATCCAAAAGCTCCGGGCACCAGGTTGAATCCGTACGAATCTCAGGCTCTTCCGCCAACAGAGCGTTGAGCCAGAGAAAATCGGTATAATCCGGTGTCAGAACCAGAAGGCGGAGCTGGTCTGAGCCAACAGTTTCCAGTGGCAAGGTCATTAAGCAGAATCCATGGGTACGTGAACAACAATCCTGTTCTGTTAAAAGAATAGCTGATAGATCGACAAGGTACAGAAAGTCTGGCTGGTGTAGACTAATGTCCTAGTAAGACAACCCCCGTCTCAAACCATTCTGGCAATGTATTTGTGAACAAACTCAACCCGCGACAAAATGAAGCAGTCCGCTACACCGACGGCCCTTTGCTGGTGCTGGCCGGTGCAGGCAGCGGGAAGACCAGCGTAATCACCCGAAAAATCGCCTATCTGATTGAACACCTTGGCATTCCGGGGCGCCACATTGCGGCCGTTACCTTCACCAATAAGGCGGCCCGCGAGATGAAAGAACGGGTGAGCCGGATTGTCGACCGTAAACTGGCTCGCGGGTTGATTGTCTCCACTTTCCACAACCTCGGGCTGAACATGATCCGGGAGGAGCATACCCACCTGGGCTACCACCCGGGATTTTCTATTTTCGATGCAGAAGATGCCAAAGCCCTTATACGGGATCTGATGCTTCGGGAGGCCAGCGCCGATGCCGGCGACGAGCTTAACGATGTGCAGATGACCATATCGTCCTGGAAAAACGCCCTGCGCGGGCCAGCGGAAGCCTACAGCAAAGCGGCGGATGAGCGGGAGCAGCGCATTGCCATTGTGTACAAGCATTATAACGAGTACCTGAAGGCATACAACGCGGTCGACTTCGACGACCTGATTCTGTTGCCTGTGCAACTCTTCCGAAACAATCCCGAGGTGCTGGCGAAGTGGCGCAAAAAAATACGCTACATGCTGGTCGATGAATACCAGGACACGAACATTTGCCAGTACGAACTGGTGAGGATGCTGGTTGCCGAGCGCGCGGCGTTCACCGTTGTTGGCGATGATGACCAATCCATATACGCCTGGCGTGGGGCACGTCCGGAAAACCTGGCGCAATTGAAGGAAGACTTCCCGAGCCTGAAGATTGTAAAGCTTGAGCAGAACTATCGTTCTACATCGCGCATTCTGCGGGCCGCCAACACGGTTATCGCCAATAATCCACACGTATTCGAAAAAGCCCTTTGGAGCGACCACACCATCGGCGATGAAATCCGCATTGTACGGTGCCGCAACGAAGATGCAGAAACCGAAAGAGTGGCCACCGAAATCCTCGACCAAAAGCTGAAAAAAGGGCTGGCATTCAAAGACTTTGCAGTGCTTTACC
Organism: uncultured Marinobacter sp.; assembly: GCF_947488835.1. GTDB lineage: Bacteria > Pseudomonadota > Gammaproteobacteria > Pseudomonadales > Oleiphilaceae > Marinobacter. The sequence continues at coordinate 161,579 of NZ_CANLBK010000005.1, forward strand.
GGGGCAACCACCAAGCCCGGCTTCTGGAAATGAAGCTGCAGGCTTATCAGATTCCCTATCATATCTCAGGGGGGCAGTCGTTTTTCTCGAAAAACGAGATTAAAGACGCCATGTCTTACCTGCGCCTGTTGATCAATCCGGATGATGATGCCGCATTCCTCCGCGTAGTGAACGTACCAAGGCGTGAAATCGGCCCGCGCACTCTTGAGCAACTTAGCCACTACGCCCGGGCGCGCAACGTCAGCCTGTTTAAATCCCTGGGAGACATGGGCGCGGAATCGCACGTAACCGAGAAAGGCCTGGATCGCCTGCGCCGGTTTGCGCACTGGGTGGATGTCACCTGTGAGCGTCTGCACAGCGAAAACCCGGTGCCCGTCATCAAGCAGTTATTCACGGATATCGAGTACGAAGAATGGCTGCACCAGCACTCTGGCACGCCCAAACAGGCGGAACGCCGCATGGAGAACATCTGGTACTTGGTGGAATCCATCCAGCGCATGCTGGAGGACGGCAAGGGCACTGCCGATGAGCTGGGCATAGAAGACGCCATCACCAAGTTGATTCTGCGCGATATGATGGAACAGCGGGAAGAAGAGGATGACAGCGATAAAGTACAACTGCTGACACTCCACGCATCAAAGGGCCTGGAGTTCCCCCACGTATTTATTTTGGGGCTAGAGGAGGAAATCCTGCCGCACCGGTCCAGCATTGAAGAAGGCAACGTAGAAGAAGAACGACGCCTGATGTACGTGGGCATTACCCGCGCAAAAGAAACCCTCACCCTGACCTACGCCGCCCAACGCAGGCAGTATGGCGAAAAAATCGAAACTATTCCCAGCCGATTTCTGGATGAACTGCCCCCCGACGACGTGCGCTGGGAGGGCACAGGCGATCTGGATGTTGAAGCCAACCAGAAGAAGGGCAAAGCAACCTTAAGCGCCCTGCTTGGTGATTTAGGGTTATAAAACGCAAAAAACCCCGCCGGAGCGGGGTTTTTGCAATGAGTGTGCTGGCGTTACTTACTCTCAGCCACTATATGCTCGACCGCAGCAACAATTTCTTCATCTGAACAGCTGGCACAGCCACCTTTAGCTGGCATGGCATTAAAGCCATTGATGGCATGATCGATCAGAGTATCCATACCCTGGTCAACACGAGGAGCCCAGTCACCGGCATTACCGATCACAGGTGCACCTGCCGCACCTGTGGTGTGACACGCCATGCACACAGCGTCGTATACTTCGCTGCCTGAGCGAGGTCCGGAGCTTGCCGTTTGGGTAGCAGCCGCAGCTTCGCCACACTCTTCACCCTGCAGGCACACTTCGCCTACTGGCTGAATGCGCGCACGGATTTCATCTTCAACACTTGCCATGACGGCTCCGGCCGTAATGCCAAAACCAAGCAGTACGACAGCCAGGACTCTCTTCATCTTCACAATGCACCTCGCCTTTGAGCGTTATAATCTTTGGTTGCCGCATTATAGCGACTGAATCCCGGCAAAAAAACCGAATAGCAAAATCATAAATTGATTTCCACCATTTATATTGCCATTACGTAAGCGTGGAGACTCTTTCTGGCCATCCGGTTACCATGTTGCAGCTTACTCAGTATTTCCAGGATCCGACCCATGAATAACCCGGAGAAACCCTCCCCACATCCCCTGCGCAAGGCGCTGCTGATTACAGAGTTCAGCGCGTTGGCAGTGTTGCTGACATCGATGGGCTGGTTCTCAAGTCAGACAGATACCGGCCATAGTATCAATCCGGCGTGGCTGCTGATACCCGCTATTGCAAGCCTTGGTGTTTTCATCAGTTTTATTGGTCTTATGTATTTACGCTGGGTTGTGGCAGCAAGTGCCGAAAACCAGCTCCGACATAAGCTTGTTTTTGCGCTCCTGGCCCTCACCCTTATCGGAGTTTGGGTTTACGGCATTGCCAGTACCTGGCTCAGCCTCAATGCAACATAGAGAGACCTCGAATATGCTCAAACGCCCTTATGCCATGCTTTCAAAGGCAGCTGCGCTTGCCTGTCTGTGGCCAACACTGGCGGTTGCACAGGGGGATTCGCACGCTGGAGAACACGGGCTTTCCTCCCCGAAAGACTGCGCGCTGATAAACGAAGGCGTGCCGCGCCTAGCCTGTTACGACTCGTTCAATAATCCCAAAATGGCACGAGACACGGCACCGGAGCAACAGGTTGAGGAAGCCGAGGAGGCCGCTGACAATTTAGCGCCTGACCGTCAGAATCTGGAGAATACGGGTACAGCATCAGACGAAGATGACCCTGACCGAAACGTAATGGGCAACATGGTGGATCGCAGCGTTAATGCAGAAAAAGCGCTGTTTTCCTTTTCAGGCAGTTTTATCAGCCACCGCCCCTCTTATATCCTCCCGGTTACCTGGATGGATGACACCAACCAAACACCAACCAGCCCCAGACTGGGGACGACAGGTTACGATTACGAACTCGAAAATGAGGAAGCCAAGTATCAAATAAGTTTCAAGGTTCCTTTGCTGACGGGCTGGCTGGAGGACCGCACGACGTTATGGTTCGGTTATACACAGCGTTCTTTCTGGCAGGTGTATAACAAGGATGATTCTGCGCCGTTCCGGGAGACCAACTATGAGCCGGAGGTTTTTTTGCGGCATCAAACCAACTGGAATCTGGGAGCGGTAACCCTGAGTGGTGTGACGATTGGGATGAATCACCAGTCTAATGGGCAGTCGGAGCCCCGTTCACGGAGTTGGAACAGGGTGAAAGCCAGCGCCGGCTTTACGAGTGGGCGCTGGCTATTTGTTGTTGAGCCCTGGTATCGGATTCCTGAAGACAGTAAAGATGATAATGAGGATATCGAGCGGTATCTTGGGCATGCGAACTACGGCGTGATTTATAAGCTTGCCGAGGATCGGACATTCTCTTTGAATCTGATGAACAATTTGCGTTCGGATAATCGTACGTCGGTGGAGTTTGGTTATAGCTTTCCGTTGGGGGGTACGATTAAGGGGTTCTTCCAGTATTACAATGGGTATGGGGAGAGTCTGATTGACTACAATCATCGGATTGAGCGGTTTGGGCTTGGGATTATGCTGAACGATTGGCTTTGAGTTTGGTGCCTGGCCGGGCTGCCGGTGGGGCGGCGGTCGGAAACACGCTGTGGATACGTCCGTGTACGCTTGGCTACGCCATCCATGGCTTCGCACAGTTTCCGACCGCCGCCCCACCGACATCCCAGCGCTAGATCAGGTGGCCGACCTAGCTTCCACTCACGGCCACTTAATCAATCGCAACTACTTATTCAACCGCTCCATTTCTGCAAGCAGCTCTTCAGTTTTAGCCTTCATCAGTGGTATGTCAGCACGGGATTCCACGTTCAAGCGAACGACGGGCTCGGTGTTGGACATGCGCAGGTTGAAGCGCCAGTTGTCGAATTCCACGCTTAAGCCATCTACATAGCTCACGCTCTTTGCGTCGGCGCCGTATTTTTCTTCAATCGCAGCGATGACCTTAGGGGGGTTATCGATGGTGCGGTTGATTTCGCCGCTGGCCGGGTAGGCTTCGATTCGGGCGTCGATGAGGGATGAGAACGGCTTACCGGACTGGCACAGGCGTTCGGCGAGCAGCAACCAGGGAATCATGCCGCTGTCGCAGTATGCGAAGTCGCGGAAGTAGTGGTGGGCGCTCATTTCCCCGCCGTATACGGCGTCTTCGTCGCGCATGCGCTGTTTGATGAAGGCGTGGCCGGTTTTGCTTTCGATGGCTTTGCCGCCTGCAGCCTCTACCAGATCCAGGGTGTTCCAGATCAGCCTTGGGTCGTGGATGACTTTGCCGGGGCCAGTTTTGCGCAGGAACTGATCTGCCAGCAGGCCAACGATGTAGTAGCCTTCAATGAAGCGGCCGTTTTCGTCGAAGAAGAAGCAGCGGTCGAAATCGCCGTCCCAGGCGATGCCCATGGCGGCACCGTGCTCGATGACGGCGTCGGCTGTGGCCGCGCGGTTTTCTTCGAGGATGGGATTGGGTACGCCGTTAGGGAAGTTGCCGTCTGGCTGGTGGTGAACTTTGATGAACTCAAAAGGCAGATGCTTTTCGAGTTGGTCGATCACCAGGCCAGCGCCACCATTGCCGGCGTTAACGACAATTTTCATGGGCTTCAGGGCAGCCGCGTCTACATAACCCAAAAGATGATCTATGTAGGCACTGGTGACTTCCAGTGGCTCATAACGCCCTTGCACCCGCGCATCCCCAAAGGGCTCTCGCACTCTGTCGCGGATGTCGTTCAGACCATTGTCAGAGCTGATAGGGCGGGATCCCGGCCCAACCATTTTCATTCCGTTGTGGTTTTTGGGGTTGTGGCTGGCAGTCACCATAATGCCGCCGTCCATTCCGTAATGGTTGGTAGCAAAGTACACATGCTCTGTGCCGCACAAGCCAATATCGAATACATCCGCACCTGCGGCCATCAAGCCCGAGCTCAAGGCTTCAGTGATTTCGTGGCTTGAGAGGCGAATGTCGTATCCGACAATAACCTTCCTGGCGCCGGTGATTTCCACGTAGGCTCGCCCGATGCGTTCTGCCAGAACCGGGTTCAACTGCTCTGGAACACTGCCGCGCAGGTCATAGGCTTTGAAACAGGACAAATCCATTGTCTGGTTTACTCCGATGCAGAAGACTGAAGTTGGATATAGTTTTGGATGCCCATCTGGCTGATCATTTCAAGCTGGGTTTCCAGCCAGTCGATGTGTTCTTCTTCACTATCGAGGATGCTGCGGAACAACTCGCGACTGGTGAAGTCCTGCACTTCTTCGCAGTAGATAATGGCTTCTTTCAGATCCACATGGGCGATGTGTTCAATTTTGAGGTCGCAGGCGATCATTTCCTCAACGTTCTCGCCAATCATCAGCTTGTTCAGATCTTGCAGGTTGGGCAGGCCTTCCAGGAACAGGATGCGCTCGATCAACTGATCAGCGTGCTTCATCTCATCGATGGACTCTTCGTATTCCTTGGCCGCGAGTTTGGTGATGCCCCAATCTTTGTACATGCGCGAATGCAGGAAATACTGGTTGATGGCCGTCAGTTCGTTGGCAAGGACTTTGTTCAGATACTGGATGACTTTCTTGTCGCCTTTCATTGCAGCACTCCTTGATCTCAGCCGGCTCATTCTCCCTTCACTGACGAAAGGCCTGCCCGGCTGTTTGATTCAGGTTCGGTGAGCCTTCAACGCTCTGGTTGACTAACTCTCTCGTCACCCGACAAGGATAGCGCGTTACGGCGCATTACAAAATTGCAGAAAGGAAATAAAGGCCAGTCGGGTCAGGCGGGGCTTGCCAGCATGTTCGCCAGGGCCAGGTAATCCGGTGAGCGGCTTTCTCGCAGTATGCCCCGCGCCATACTGGCGCAACGCCCGCACTGGGTGCCTACGCCAAGCTCTTTACCAAGCTGACGCATCGAGGAAACACCATTATCTGCGGCTGCTCGGATGTCTCTGTCTGTCACTCCGTGGCATAGGCATACGTACATAATGCAATCTCACCATCAACACTAAAGGTAGTGATAATTATTATCATTAGCATCAAAGATTGCAAGCGTGTTGTGTTAATTTTGTGCAACGGGTTGTTTCAGGCTTCGGCCTCCCGAGTCAGGTTGCGGCACCCTGTGTCGGTTACCACTACGTTGTCTTCTATGCGTATGCCGCCGCACCCCTGCAACTCATCAAGCAACGGCCGGTTGATGTGGTGCCCGAGTGGGCCAGATAGTAATGGCTCCAGCAAAGACGGTATGAAATACAAGCCTGGTTCGATGGTCACCACCATACCGGGCTCCAATGTGCGCGTGAGGCGCAGGAAAGGTGCATCGGCAGGGGGCGCTACCGGTTTGCCGGCCACATCGTGCACTTGCACGCCGAGGAAGTGGCCAATGCCATGGGGGAAAAAGGCCCGGGTAAGGCCTTCAGAAACCAACTCTTCATCGCTCAAGCCGTCCACTATCCCTGCTGCACTCAATAGTGCTGCAATGCCAAAGTGGGTTTTGCGGTGAATATCCAGGTAATCAACACCCGGGGCAACCATCTTGCAGAGCCTGAACTGCAATTGCTCAAGACCATGCACTAGTGCTGCAAATCGCCCTTCGCCAACACCCGCGGTGGTACGGGTAACATCGGAACAATAGCCCCGGTAGCGCACCCCGGCATCTATCAACAAGCTGCGGGATTTAACGGGTACTGCCGTATCGTAATACTGGTAGTGCAAAGTGCCTGCGTGCTCATTCACTCCAATAATGCTGTTATAGGGCGCCTCAGCTTCACGTTGCTGCGTTGCTCGCTGATAAGCCAGGTTGATTTCAAATTCACTGGCGCCCGCCAGAAATGCATCGCGAGCAGCATGATGGCCAGCCATTGCCAGTTTGTTCGCCTGGGCCAGGCAGGCTATTTCGTAGGCTGTTTTGTGCACCCGCGTTTCGTCCAGCGCTGCACATAGAGAACCGGGGTTTTCATCACCCGGCAAGCCTGCAAACAAAGAGGGATCGCCAATAATCGCAAGCTGGCTCATTTCTTTCAGCTCAGGCGCCGACCGGCTTTCATTGAAGCGAAGATCAAACTTTTCCAGCCACGGTTTCTGTGGGATTTCGAGGCTTGCATGCCAGAAATCCACGGGCTTATGCAGAGAGAGCACTGGTTTTTTTCCTTTACGAATCAGTAGCCAGGCATGTTCAAAACCCGTGAGCCCTGTCCAGTGAAGAAAAGGTCCGTAACCTTGGAACTGCCAGGCCTGATCATCACCGTAGCGCATGGGGGCAGCACCGGAACTGATCAGCAGGCCGTCATAACCGTGATCCTCCAGAACCTGTTCATAGCGCTTCTGCAGAATACCCACGTGATCAATCTGAAGAGATAGCAGGTCGGTTTCAGGCATGTTGGTTATCCAGTGTTTTCCAGAGGGTTAAAAGGTCTTCTGAACGAGGTTCCCGCAACCGGATCAAACGAATCTCCAGCGGCACATCCCAGCGTTCGTCGCCGGCTCGGGTCAAACTGCCGAACTGCTCGCTCTTTTCTGTCATTCGACTGGGCAGCCACCCCATACCAAAGCCCTGTTTCACGAGTGCTTTGATACTGGCCGATTGAGTGTTCTCATTCAGCGGCAGCAGGTTTACGGATTGTTCGCAGCGTGACAGATGCGCCTCAATGGCAGATTGCAAAAAACCCCGTGAGTGATAGGCAATCAGCGGTACGGTTTGGCCTGTGGCCCCCGGCAAGGAGAATCGGGGCTCACCGTTTTCTGCCACAACACTGACGGGGACCAATGACTCATTGGCCAGGGTGATAGATTCATACTCACCACGACTCAACCGGCCACCCCAAGGCAAATCCTGATGCCAATAACACAGCACCAGATCACATTCTCCACTATCCAGAGCATCCAGAAACTGCTCCCCGATCCAGCTGGTCGCCTGCAGGTTCAGCTGAAGCCTGTCTGCTACGCCCGCTTCACTGGCCCAGCTCTGGTAAAAGTGAGAAAACAGTCCCTGAGTTGAGCCCACACTGATTCGCGCAGAGACTTCTGCCTCCATACTGGCAATCTGCCCCCGAACGTCCCGAACGTCCCGAGTCGTTCGCTGGCAAAGCTCTAAAAACATCTCCCCGGCAGGTGTCAGAGACAAGGGCAATGTCTGCCGGTTAACCAGCGTGGCACCCATGGCCTCTTCAAGCAGTTTGATTCGGCGACTGAACGTGGGCTGACTTACGTGCTGCAGCTCAGCGGCACGGGAAAAATGGCGCGCACGGGCCAGCACCATGAAGTCTTCCAGCCAACGTATTTCCATGGGCTCCCCAGCGAATGACAGGTAAGTGTGCAGTAGGCGATTTCGATTAAGGCTCAATCATTGGGCGCATCATAGCCTATAGCTACCGCACACTTAAAACCTGCTCGCTTACAGCCGCCCTTCCTCCACCGCATGGCAAGCTACTTGTGTGCCGCTATCCGTAGTGATCAATTGGGGTATTTGCTGGCGGCAGCGGTCATTGGCGTAGGGGCAACGACCATGAAACACACAGCCAGAAGGCAAGTTCACTGGCGTTGGCACTTCACCTTGCAGGCGAATGTAATTAGGCCTGTCGTCTTCCAGCTTGGGTATAGCCGAAAGCAACGCCTGGGTGTATGGGTGCCGGGGTTCGGCAAACAGAGTTTTTGTTTCTGCAAGTTCGCACACTCGCCCGAGATACATCACCGCCACACGGGTGCCGAAGTGCTCTACCACGGCCAGATCGTGGGTGATGAACAGATACGTCAGATTGCGGGTTTCCTGCGCCTCCATCAGCAGGTTCAGCACCTGAGCCTGAATGGATACGTCCAAAGCCGAAATAGGCTCATCCGCCACAATAAACTCAGGGTCTACCGCCAGAGCACGGGCAATGGCTATACGCTGACGCTGACCGCCGGAGAATTCGTGGCCAAACCGGCTACCCCAATCCGGGTCGATACCCACAGATGCCATAACCTCCTGCACCTTGCCGCGCACCTCATCTCGGGACAGCTCAGGACGATGGAAATGGATTGGCTCTTCCAACGTTTGCTGAATCGTCATGCGGGGATTCAGGGAGGCATAGGGGTTCTGGAAGATCATCTGCATTTTGCGGCGGTACGGCAGTACATCCCGGCCTTTGAGGTTGTCGATACGCTGGCCGTCGTAATGAACTTCGCCTGCGCTGGGTGATAACAACCCCATAACCGTTCGGGCAACCGTAGACTTGCCGCAGCCGGATTCACCCACCACACACAAAGCCTCACCTTTGTGCACCTGCAGATCCACACCGTTAATGGCATGAACGGCTTCCTGCTTGCGCTGGAATCGGCCGCCCTTGAAGGTTATCTGCTCGAGCAGGCTGCCAGACAAATCAAACCGTTTTTCCAGCCCGCGAATTTCTACCAACGGGGAGGTCATGATCCGGCCTCCTGCATGCGTTTCTCCTGCTCAATCAGATTGCTGACTTCGTAACACGCCACATCCACATTCCCCGATCGCACATACTCCGGCATGGTTTGCCGGCACTGGTCGGTTGCAAAATCACAGCGCGGGTGGAAGGGACAGCCAGTAGGTACGTTTTTAAGAGAGGGCATGGAACCGGGAATCTGGAATAAACGCGCACCTGGCTCGCCCATCTGCGGCAACGCATTAATCAGCCCTTGAGTGTAGGGATGCTGGGCGTCGTTAATAATTTCCCGCGTGGGGCCTTGTTCAATAATGCGCCCGGAATACATCACCAACATGCGCTGGGTGACTTGGGAAACAACACCCAAATCGTGAGTAATCAGCATCAGCGCCACATTTTCCTGTTCACACAAATCCAGCAGCAGCGCCATGATTTCCGCCTGAATGGTCACATCCAGTGCGGTAGTGGGCTCATCAGCCACGATAATTTCCGGGTCGAGCAGCAAGGCGATGGCAATGATCACACGCTGGCGCATACCGCCCGATAACTCGTGAGGGTACTGGTCGAGACGCTTTTCCGGCGAGGGGATCTGCACCTTGCGCAGCTTATCCAGTGCTATATCCCGCGCTGCCTTGGTGCTGATTCGGCGATGCGCCTTGATAGCTTCAACCATCTGGGTGCCAATGGTCAGCACCGGGTTGAGCGTCATCATGGGGTCCTGGAAGATCATGGCAATGCGATTGCCACGGATCTTGCGCAGCTCGCGCTCGCTCATGGCCGCCAAGTCCTTGCCTTCCAGCAAAATCTGCCCGCCAGCAATATAACCGGGGCGGGCAATCAGGTTGAGAATCGAGAAGGCTGCTACGGATTTACCGGCACCAGACTCCCCTACCAACCCTAGCCGCTCGCCTTTATCGAGGCTGAAACTGATTCCGCGCAGGGCCGTGAGGTCCCCGCCGCGAACGGCAAAGCGAACATCCAGGTTTTTTACTTCCAGCAGTGGTGTGTCGTTTTTCATAGTTAGCCCTTGTACAGCCGTGGGTTCATAACATCCCGCAACCAGTCACCCAAGAGGTTGATGACCAGCACGAGCACGACCAGCACCAGGCCGGGAATCAGAGTTATCCACCAGGAACCGCTTTGAATATAATCAAAGCCGGATTTGATCAGAGAACCCAACGACGGCTGGGTTTCAGGCATACCCAAGCCAAGGAACGACAGAGCCGCTTCGGAAATAATCGCGTTAGCAATCTGCACCGTTGCGATAACAAAAATTGGCGACAGCGTGTTGGGCAGAATATGACGGAACATGATGCGGTTGGTGCGAAAGCCCATCACCTTGGCCGCATCCACGTACTCTTTCTTTTTCTCCGCCAGCACAGACGCCCGAACGGTTCGGGCAATTTGCGGCCATTCAGCTACACCGATAATAAAAATCAGCATGTAAATGGCGATTTCACCAAACATCAGGTTGCCGAAACTGGCCTTGAACACCGCGCCCACAATGATGGCAACCATCAGGGTGGAGAAGGAAAGCTGAACATCTGCAATCCGCATCAGGATAGAGTCGACTTTGCCGCCCATGTAGCCCGCCAGCAGGCCGAACAATATACCCAGCACCGCCTGCAGCACCACCGCGCCAAAGCCGATCAACAAGGACACCCGTGTACCGTAAAGAATGGTAGAGAGCATATCCCTGCCCTGGGCATCAGTACCCAGAGGGAAGGCCGGATCAGCCCCGGACATACCCACCGGCGGCAGTTCCGAGTTCATGATATCGATCTGCGCCAGGTCGTAAGGATTCGTTGGCGCGAACAGTGGCGCGAATACAGCTGCAAACACCATCAAAAGCAAAACGATAAAGCTGGCAATCGCCACCTTGTCGCGCTTGAAGCTGTACCAAAGGAAGGACTCGCGAAAGCGATTCCAGCGGGAGAGGGTCGCCGTTGTCATGCTTTCTTACCTGTCAGTTTCACCGTGGGGTTCACCAGCCCGTAAACCAGGTCCACCAGTGTATTAGTGATCACGAAAATCAGCCCCACCACCATCAGGTAGGCGACGATCAGAGGAATATCGCTTCGGGTAATGGCTTCCAGAAACATCAACCCAACGCCGGGCCACTGAAACACGGTTTCCGTAAGAATTGTGTAAGCCACCATAACACCCACCTGCACACCACCTACGGTGATGACTGGCAACATGGTGTTCTTGAGAGCATGGAGAAAGTTAATGCGTGCCGAGCTCAGGCCTTTTGCCCGGGCATAACGAATGTAATCGCTTTGCAGCACTTCCATCATTTCCGCGCGAATCAAGCGGATAAACAGCGGCAGCATGATGGATGCCAAGGAGACGCAGGGCAGTACGAGATGCATCAGCCCGAGCTCTGAGAAAAAGCCGGAATTCCAGGTTCCAAAAAGGTGCTTCAGGTCATCGCCACGCCCGTAGGAGGGCATGCCGCCATCAGTACTCAAGGCACCGTTCAGCCACTGGCCCCAACCGGAATCTACAGGAAACCACTCAACGGTAATGCCAATGGAATATATCTGGATAAGAACAATGGCCGTAAGAAACACAGGAATGGAGATTCCCACCGTGCTCACGCCCATGAAAAACTTGGCCAACCAGGCCTGAGGCCGGATGGCGGCATAAACGCCAATGGGTACAGACAACAGCATGATGATGAGGCTGGCACCGATCACCAACTCCAGAGTGGCCGGCAGATGCTCTGCAATCACTGTGAGCGTTGGCTTGCCGTAAAAATAGGAGTTGCCCAAATCGCCCTGAATGGCTTTGCCCGCAAAGCGCAGGTACTGAACCACCATGGAATCATTCAGCCCCAGTTCTTCACGCAGGGCTTCGCGCTCCTCCATGGAAACAGACATGCCGACCATTTCCTGAAGCGGGTCACCAAGGCCATCCTGAATGGCAAAGGCGATCACACTGATCACGAACATGACCAACACTGCCTGGGAAATGCGTTGAACCAAAAACGCTAACATGCAGGAATTACCACTGATGAGTATTTAAAAAGCCTCTCTCCCTTTACCTAACGAAAGGCGGGAGAGAGGTTGGAGAGAGGGGGGCAGTTTTCCCCTTTACTCTACGACCAGATCACCCAGATAAGGGAAGTTCATAACGTTCAGAATCGGCTCAATCTTCACGTTCTTCTTGCTGGCCCAAGCCAGATCCTGCCAGTGCAGCGGGATGAAGGCCGCATCGTCGTACAGGCGCTGCTCAACTTCCTGCAGCATGGCGGTGCGCTTGGCAATATCGGTCTCCACGTTGGCTTTTGCTACCAAGGCGTCGATTTCCGGGTTGCAGTAGTTACCGGCGTTGTACTGGCCTGCGCCACTGCCCGCTTCTGTGCAGAAGGTCAGAAACTCGTAGAAGTTGGCAGAATCTTCCGTATCTGCGTGCCAGCCAATCAGCATCATGTCGCCAGAACGGTTATCAAACTCCGGCCAGTACTGAGCTTTTGGCAAAGTCTTCAGATCCACTTTGATGTTGATACGGGCCAGCATGGCAGCTGCTGCCTGCGCGATCTTGTCATCGTTCACGTAGCGGTTGTTCGGCGCCATCATGGTGATGGTGAAGCCGTCTTCATAGCCCGCCTCTTTCATCAGCTGTTGGGCCTTTTTCACGTCATAACGTGGCTTCAGGGATTCGTTGTAACCCTGGTAGCCAGCCGGTGACAGCTGAGCTGCAGGTGTGGCAAAGCCTTTCATGATCTTGGCTGCAATGCCTTCCTGATTGATGGCATAAGCGACCGCCTGGCGAACCTTTGGGTTCTTGAAGGCTTCAACCCGATCCTGATTCATGTGAAACAGGATGATGCGGGTACCGCTCATGGTAACCAGCTCCGAGTTCTTGTCACGCTTGATGCGATCAAGATCTGTAGGTGGTACCGGGGCGATAAAATCCACACCGCCAGACAGCAGTGCCGAAACCCGCGTATTGTTCTCTTTGATTGGTGTCAGCACGATTTTCTTTACGTTACCTGGGGACTCTTCATCCCAATAGTTCGCAAAGCGCTCAAATTCCATACGCACGCCCTGCTGGCGGGATGTCACCTTGTAGGGACCAGTACCTGACAGATTACCGGAAGCAAAAGAGTTACCGTGCTTCAGGATAGCGCCCTTCATCTTGCCGTCTTCTGTTTCACCGGAATAAAACTCACTGTCCAGCGGGAAGATGTAGGTGGCGGTATTGAGCAGTAGCGGAAATGGCTCGCTGGTTACCAGTTCAAAGGTGTAATCATCAATAATATTAATGCCACTAAAGGGCTTGAAGATGGCTTTGAAGTCCTGGCTTTCCTTCAGGCGATCATAGGTGAACTTCACATCTTTGGTGGTGAGTTCGTTGCCGGAATGGAACTTCACCCCCTCACGCAGCTTGAAGCGCATGGTGTTCTCATCAACACGCTCCCAGCTTTCAGCAAGGCGGGGCTCAAAATCGAGGTCTTTGGTCCAGCGTACTAGCGGATCAAAAGACATATGGGATAGCTGCAGAATGCCGCCGGAGAGCTGCTCATGAATATCGAGGGTTACCGGATCGGCGTCGTACGCCATTTTAAGCTCTTTTGTCGCCTCAGCAGACAGAGCAACTGGCGCGCTAGCCAGCGCAAGGGAACCAATAAAAGCTGCAAGTAGTTTTTTCATTGCGTTTTCCGTCGTTGTTTTACGAGTTTTTACGGCGCACCGAACCTCGGGCGCACCGGACGCCTGTATTAGAAACTAGTCCCGGAAACTACTTACGGCAATCGAAATTACAACTTGCAGCTATGCGCGAACTGAATGACGGCGAATTCGATAGGCGTATCGCGCTCTCAAAGGCGAAACACCAACGGCAGGATCAGCGCCGTAAACACGCCTGTAAGCCCCATCCCCAGAGAAGAAAACGCGCCGGCAGTGTGGCTGATTTCAAACGCCCGCGCTGTGCCTATCGCGTGACCATTGAGGCCCAAGGCAAACCCGAGAATGCGCTCATCCTCCACCGGCAACCACTTTGCCAACAGATCCACAAACAAGGTTGCAACCACACCCGTTATCAGCAACCCACCCATCATCAGTGCCACTGATCCACCCAGTTGTTCGGTAATACCGATAGCAATCGGCGCGGTTACAGACTTTGGAGCGAGTGATGCCAAGACCTCAGGCGTAGCACCTAATGCCCAGGCGATCACCACGGCATACACCGCCGCCATTGTGGCCGCCAGCGGCAGTGTAACCACAATCGGAAGCCACAGAGCCCGGATATGATGGATTTGCTGATACAGGGGAATCCCCAAAGCGACAGTTGCCGGCCCGAGCAACACCGTAATCCAGAGCGCCCCCTCCTGATAACGAACATAATCAATGGATAACACCGCAATCACTGCCGATAAAATTACTGCGGAGAGCAATACTGGCGGCATCCATAATGGCTTGCCAATGCGCGCAAACAGCCAGTTTCCGACAAAAAATGCGGTCAAGGTAAGCCCGATTGCGAGTATCGGGCTGGCCGCAAGCAAGTCGGGAATCGCGATAAAACGGCTGACTAACTCAGTCATTGGAGCGTCTCTGTGCCGATAAACGAAGCACGCCCTTCATGACCAGCAGTGTTGTAAGGACGCTCAGAAAGGTGCCCAGCAACAAGGCAGCAGCAACCGCCAGCCACTGCCCTGAGAATTGTGACGCCAGGAAGAACACCCCCACCACACCCGGCATGATCAGCAACACCAGCACGGAGATCAGCGCCTGACTTGCCGTTGCCAGGTCATCACTCACCCTGCCCCGCAGCATTAATGATAGTGTCATAAGAATCATGCCCAGCACGCCGCCACTGACCGGCAACAGGAACAGTACCCGCAAGGCCTCACCAAGCAGGAAAAACAAAACCAGAATCAGAAAACCGCGCAACATCGGCATGTCGTCTTACTCACCACTCACAGAATTGCTTTACACTACCGCAAATCAACATCTTGATACCAATGCAGGACAGCCATGGCGCTCAAAGCAACTATATTAAAAGCCACGCTCAATATTGCCGACATGGACAGGCACTATTATGCGGACCATCAGCTCACCATAGCGCAACACCCGTCAGAGAATGATGAGCGCATGATGATTCGCCTCCTGGCCTTTGCCCTGAATGCCAGCGACGATCTGGAATTCACCAAAGGCCTAAGTACAGACGACGAACCGGAACTGTGGCAGAAAAGCCTGAGTGATGAGATTGAACTCTGGATTGAACTGGGCCTACCCGACGAAAGCCGCCTGCGCAAAGCCTGCAACCGTGCGCGCCAGGTTATCCTGTACGCTTATGGCGCTCGCGCTGTTCCCGTATGGCTGGAGAAGCACAAAAGTAAACTGAGCCGCTTCAAAAATCTGACGATTATTGAACTGCCGAGCGAATCTACTGAAGCCTTGGCTAAGCTGGCGGAGCGCAACATGAGTTATCAGGTAACTATTCAGGATGGCGAGGTGTCCTTCAGCAACGAAGGGGCGCTGGCAAACATAACGCCAGCCCCACTGTTCCCCTAGCCCGAAGCAACTCCGGGGAATGCACCGAGGGCTGGACAGCACTGGCCTGCGCACGTAAGATTGCGCTCTCGAAATTGACGCACAGCCGTCGCATTCGAATGCGCCCGTAGCTCAGCTGGATAGAGTACTGCCCTCCGAAGGCAGGGGTCACAGGTTCAAATCCTGTCGGGCGCGCCATATTTTTCAAGGCCTTACGTGAAAACGTAGGGCCTTTTTAATTTCCTGTGTCCAAAATGTGTCCACGGCGTGTCCACGGTTCTAAATCAACTTTTCGTGGAGCGGTAATTTTGACCCTTGCCGTATTTCGGCACAGAACGATTTGGACACAGACTGTTTTCTACCCAATAGCATTTCTCATATTCTGCTGCATCGATGATTTAAACGCCGAATCACTGGCAATAAGGCGGTATAACTCCATATCCTGCCGACGGCGCTTGAGCATGACTTCCTCAAAAATCTTCTCGAACGCAAGAGAGCGATTATCCGCGTCTTGGTTGTTACGGTACTTGGTTTCGAAGTCTGGGTGCTCCTGAATGGTCTGCATAATGCTCAGAAACTTCACTCTCTGCTCCTCCGGAGTTGCCTCCCAGCCTTGAAACCAACGCTCGTTAAAGCTCTGGATAATTTGGTCCAACGGATCGATTTCTTGCTCTTCCCCATGAGCCCCTCGCGGATTCGGGTTTGCAGGATTCAGTTCGCTTTCAGCCTCATCCAGGCCAATACCGTAATTCAGCTTGACCCGTTCCAGACCATAGGAAGACAAGTCTACAGAGTTAAGAAGTGCATCAATTTTATCTGCATCCTTATCTTTCACTTTTAGCTTCGGAATCAGGAACTTCAGAAACCAGAAGAGCTTCTCCCAAGCAATTATCTCGAAGGGCATGATGGATGCCACTTGCCCATATATTTTCACAAACTGCTTGGCCTTGATTTTAAAGTCAGCCTTTTCCTCTTCTTCCAAATCCAGCTCGTTATTAAACCGTTCCGCTGCCGTATCAATAATAGGGCTGAGTTTTTGCGCGTCGGCATTACCAAAATACAGGCTGATGAATTCTTCAACTTCTGGCCAGTCGTAAACCCCTACGTCTTCCAGGTTGTCTTTCAACTCGTGGAGAACGTTGATGTCAGTGGCCTCAGATAAACTGGTAGCGGTGTAAAAGGGATCAAAGGCGGCTTTGATGTCATCCACATCGTTGAAAAAATCCAGAATGAACAAATCTTCGGTTTTCTTGCTCCATTTGGGTGCCGCCCGATTCAAGCGAGACAGCGCTTGCACCGCCAGAACACCTTGCAGCTTTTTATCCACATACATGGTGCACAGCTTGGGTTGGTCAAAACCGGTCAGATATTTGTTCGCGACCACCAGTAACCGGAATTCGTCCTTGTCGAATTGCACGCGGGTTTCAGATTCTGCAAAGCCATTCGCTTGTGCTTCAGTATACTCAATACCATCTACTTCTTTGGTACCCGAGAAAGCAACCAGCACTTTAAAGGGGTGCCCACGTTTTTCTAACAAGCCAGCAATTGCTTTGTAATAACGGATGGCAGATTCAATATTCTGCGTGACCACCATGCCCTTGGCTTTGCCCTTAAGCCGCTTGCTGTTTACGACTTGCGAAATGAAGTGTTCCAGCATGATCTCTGCTTTTACCGCAATCGTTTGCGGATGCCGCTCCACGTACGCTCTGAGCTTTTTCTGTGCCTTGGCGGTATCGAACAGCGGGTTATCTGTTATGGACTTCTGGATCTCGTAATAACTGCGGTACGTGGTGTAATTGGCAAGTACATCCAGAATAAAGCCTTCCTCTATCGCCTGCTTCATGGAGTACAGGTGAAACGGTTGGAAGCTGCCGTCTGGCTGCAGCTGACCGAATTTTTCCAGGGTGCTGTTCTTGGGTGTCGCGGTGAATGCAAAATATGAGGCATTACCCCGCATCTTGCGGGACTGCATGGCAGTGAGAACCTTGTCCTGGGCGTCGTCCGCGCCCTCTTCGCTCGCGCTCTGCCCCATTGCCTGATTCATTTTGCCGTGGGCACTGCCATCTTGTGAACCGTGGGCTTCGTCGATGATGACGGCGAAGCGCTTATCGCTCATGTCTTCGATGCCATCGATAATGAACGGGAATTTCTGGATGGTAGTGATAATGATTTTCTTGCCCTGCTCCAACGCCTGCTTAAGATCGGCAGACTTCATAGCTGGCGCAATGATGTTCTTTATCTCTGAGAAGTCCCGAATGTTCTCTCGCAACTGTTTGTCTAACAAACGTCGGTCGGTTACCACAATCACAGAATCAAACAGCGGCACTTCAAGCCCTTTCGCGCCGGGCACCTCAAGGGATACAGGGTAGGTTTCAATCAACTGGTAGGCGGCCCAAGTGATTGAATTAGACTTACCAGAGCCGGCAGAGTGTTGTATCAGATAGGTCTGGCCCACGCCTTGCTCACTGGCATGGGTTATCAGTTTGCGCACGACATCCAGCTGTTGGTATCTGGGGAAAAACAGCGTGCGCTTGCTCAAAGGTGTTTTGCTGGTGCCATCCAATCGGACGAAGTGCTGAACGATGTTGGCAATACTGGCTCGACTGAAGACTTCTTCCCAAAGGTAAGCGCTTTTATGGCCGTTAGGGTTTGGCGGATTACCGGCCCCATGATTGTGCCCTTTGTTAAAAGGCAGGAAAACGGTCTTTTGTCCGGCCAGTTTGGTGGTCATATAGACCTCGTCGGTGTCCATCGTCATATGGACCAAGCAACGACCGAACTGCAGCAATGTCTGGCTGGTGTCCCGATCCTGCCGATATTGCCTTTGGCCATGAAAACGAGCGGTTTGCCCAGTCCAGGGGTTCTTCAGTTCCAGAGTGACGAAAGGCAGGCCGTTGAGAAAGAGCACCATATCGATCTCTTCCAGCGTGTTGCTCATCGAGTAACGCACCTGCCGGGTGCTACTGAAGATATTTTGCTGAAAGTTTTGTTTAACCTTGGCGGAACTGCTGGCTAAAGGCGCCGGATACATCAGATGAAAATGCACATCGTCGATGTCCAGCCCCCGCTTCAGGAGATGAAGGGTTCCGTATTTTTTCGCTAACTTATCAAAGCGATCAAGAATTCGAGTTTGCCAGTTGTCGTAACGCTCTTTCAGGCGGGCCAACTCTTCGGTTTGGGTGGCTTCCAGAAACTGCCACAGGAAGCGGGTATCAACCGCGTAGCGTGCATTGAAATCACTCGCTTGGCCTAGCCGATAACCGTGATGCTGGCTGAATGGCACCGTTTCTTGCACACTACGCTGTTCTTCCAGGCTGGTGCCGGTAAGGAACTTCTCGATGCTCGCTTCCAGTGCCTGTTCGTTGGTTTGGCTGGCCATGGACTCACCCTTACTGGTCAATTGGCTAAAAATGTCTAGCTTCGTCTAAACCAAAATGATCATTTAGACATTTGAAGTGCCGGTAATCAACTTAGCCATCAAATAATAGTTCTTTTTATTCAGTGCCTTGAGGACAGCCTCAATATTTTTGCGCGATCGCGGCCAACAAAAAACTCAGCCAAAAATGTCTAAATCTCGTCTAATCCAGCTTTGTTTTTCCCGTTTAGACGAATGCGCCTCACGCCAACAAAGCTGATAAGCGGCCACCAGTCAAATGAAGCGCAAGAGGCAAGCATATGATTTTAAAGATTTTAACCGAACAGCTCGTCTTGCAGGCTCTTACCCAGTCAAATGACCATCAAATGAGAAATCGCCTACGCCCAAAATGGCACATAACGATATGCCTTCCTATTTGAGTTCGGATCATACAAGCGAATCAATCCGGCCTTTATGGTCTGTTTGAGAATCCGGCTGGCCATGGCACTGTTCGCCTCATCGATACGCAGTCGCTCACGCAAAGAAGTATTGTTCATAGGCTCTCGGTTAACGTACTTCAAACAGCAATGCTGGTAACAGGCTCGAACGCGGTCCTCCGGCTCCATATCTTTATAATCTCGATGGGAGAATAGCACCACTCGTGTATGCTCTTGTGTTTGCTCGAAAATCGGGGCAGGTAACTGATAAATCTCAACCTGGGCAATCACCTTATCAATTCCACTGCCTCGTTCTTCACAGATGCCGATACGGCGCATAAACGATGCAAGTGCTTCGTTTCGACTGCGTGGAGGGCTATCAAGAAAGCGCTGCGTATCGACCAAGGGAACACCGGGATTGGTTATTTCCAGCCGATTTGCAAAAAGTTCTATCATTGGGCCTGTGCCGCTCAGGTTGAAATCCTGATGAATAACAGAATTGGCCACCAACTCGCGCAAAGCCAGCTCAGGATACATGGGTACCTCTTCCCGAAAAGCCTTGCCAATCTCTTCATTCGACGGCAAAAGGGTTTTTAGATAGTCAATTAACCCCTCAAAACCCACGGCATAACCTTTGTTACCCGTAATTTCCCGAATGGTCTCAAGCTTGTTATTGCCCCTGTACTGGATCAACCGTACAGCCTTGCGACCCAGAGCCTGAAAATCTTGCAGGCGCTTTGCGAACAGGATTGCGCCCAAGTTAGTGACGCTCCAGTGACCGCTGTCATTTCGCTCGATCATCTGGTCTGCAGCCAAGGCTGCCAAGATGGCCTCACGCCCTTCGGGTAAAGGCTGGTCAGTCAGGTCAAAATAGGCGGGGTAATCCAATAGCTTTAACACCTCGCCCGCGTCAAGATTCTGAGCCGCAAACTGCTGCTCAAAGGGCACTCGGTCAAACACCCGCCAAAGTTCCCGCTCTTTCTCTGGGAACTCCCGCAGCTTTTTCTTATAGGAGCCCACCCGAATAAACTCGATACCATCGAACTGCACGGGGGTATGCGTCGCAGCCTGTATTTCCAGAATCACCGCCGGCTGCTCATTGGCTGCGACAAACTCGAAAAAGCGGAAATGGATCTTCGGTACCGTTTTCTGTAACAGCCAGCTTTCCAGTTCCTGTTGTTTATGGCGGGCCGCTGAGGGCTTGAAACATGTACCTTTAACCGCGTGAGTCTCGTTTTCCACACCCCAAACGACATAACCGTATTGCTTGCCCAGCAAAGCGGCAGAATTCGCCAACGCAGAGATGTACTCGCCGATCATCGGCGCATCGTCGTTATCCTGTTTGAACTCCACCCACTCGGTTTCCTGGGGTAGTGAACAGAGTTCTTTCAGCAGTGACTGCAGGTAAGCCAGATCGCGGTCCACGGTCATAGAGCTGGTACCTCCTGCATTTCTGGCTTGGGCACTTCGTCACCAGGCTCCACCACTCCTGGCACTTTGACCTTGCCAGTGACGGCGCTGTTGATCAGGGTGGCTTTGTATTCTTTGAGTTTGGTGATTTGTTGGTCAAGCAGTGAGAGGGCCTTATCCTGCTTGGCTGATTCAGTGTTTATGTGTTCAACAATCGCTCGCTGCTCTTCTAACGGTGGCACCAAGGTAATTAGTTGCTTGAATCCGTCCCAGTAGAGCCGTTTTCGGAAGTCGGTGATACCTTTTGAGTTACAGTCCATCTGTTGGATGAAGACCGGTGTTCGGTACTGGTACTCGAAGAACTTCGGCAGAATGCGTGGTGAGGGGGTGGCGATGGTATA
Organism: uncultured Marinobacter sp.; assembly: GCF_947488835.1. Classification (GTDB taxonomy): domain Bacteria; phylum Pseudomonadota; class Gammaproteobacteria; order Pseudomonadales; family Oleiphilaceae; genus Marinobacter. The sequence goes on from NZ_CANLBK010000005.1 coordinate 182,602, forward strand.
AGCCGGGCTAACCATACCTGCGGTACGAACTTCGCCAATCGCGCCCTGCCAGGCGCGCATCATGTTGAAGGCAATGTCTCCGGGACAGACGAGGCTGTACTTGGTCTTGTCTTCAATTTTGACCCGGCCCCGGATGTTGTCTTCATCCGCGACTTCTTCCTCGGAAACTCCGGAATGAATAGAAACGGAAAGCAATGGCAAACCTTCACTGCCCGGTTCTACCCGCTCCTTGAACAAAGTCCGGTTTGCCACGATGTCCCAATGCCCCGGCACCTCCCCAATCCACTCAACCCCGGAATCCCGCATGGGCGCGTCCGGATTGAGGCCACGGGTGACGGCGCTCTGGACCAGGATCTGCTTGCGCTCTTTGAGCAGGCGAATTTGTTGTTCCTTAACGTTAATAGCAGCGTCAATTAAGGTGACTTTATTATCAAGAAACGAAGATATCTCTTTCTGCTCGGAAATTGACGGTAACCAAATCCTTATGTTTTTTAGGATACTTTGAGTAATGCTATATACCTTTACCCCCTTAACCGCTCTTCTAATTTGGCTTCTGAAAGCTGTAGAATCACACAAATACGCTAAAAACCGACGGTCATTCTCTTCCCCAAAGGGCCTTGCGATTACAGTGTGGTAGCCTGCAAATACAACAGCGTCTCTGACTAATTGCGTGAAGTTTCCAGAACCTTCCATATCTTCGGAGGTATCAGCAAAAACAAAATCACCAAGTGAAAGAAGTGAGTTTTTGTTTTTTTTGAGAAATTCTTTACTTACGCATTTTAGCAAATGTTTATTGGGGTCAATCTCGAAACCAAATTTCGAGTGAATCTCTCCGTAATTGACACAAGGAATCCCTTCTTCCTGCAAGTCATCTTTCGTGATGCTTAATCCTCGGCCAAAAGAGAACGCATTTCGAAATCTTTGGATGGTCCAGTGAGATGGGATGCGGCCTAATTGCTCGGCATCAATGTCTTTATAGTCCGTGTAGGTTGCATATTCAGCAAGCACTTCAGTCACTCAACACCCCCAAAAACACTCTCAATGCCAACACCCAAAATCTCCGCGATCACTCCCTCTGCTTCGCGTTCCAGCGCCACAATATCCTTGGCAACGACCTCCATACTGCGTAAAGGCGGGTGCCCGTAAAAATATTTATTAAAGCTGATTTCGTAGCCAATTTTCACCGAATCGAGATTGATCCAAGCCTCTCCCACATGGGGCTTAACCTCATCAAGAAAAAACTGATGAATATCATCTTCCAGGGGAATACTTTCACTGTCGCGCAGGTCGCTGCTGGATTCATAGGTGATATATTCCCCCGCTTTACCTGTGGAGTAATAACCGAAATCAGGCAAGCTGTCCTGGTCGCAAGCCAAATGAGCCAGCAGGCTTTTCAGCTTGTCGCCATTGAGTTTTTCTACCTTGCGGATGACTTTCTCAGCAGTCTCGTTGTACCAACTAACCGCATTGAGAATTTGGTTCTTGTCACTCGCACTGGGTTTGATGCCGGCATCTTTCGCCAGGGCTTTCAGTTCTTGATCTACTGCCACTTTAAAACGGTTATAGTCGCTGAAAATGTCCGTACCTATGGTGTCCATCAAATAGCTGGCCACTTTCACCAAGGTTGCGTGCTTTTTCCAGATTTCGGGGCTCAGCAATTTCTTGCGCTGCTTGGCGTTGAGGTTCAGGTCTTGCTCCTCACACCACTTAACAATGTCTTTTTCCTGCGCTTTCAAGGCGCCGGCTTCGTAGATGCCCTCACCCCACTGTTGATAGGCCCACTCCATGGGCTCACGCAAGGATTTATCAAAGCGCAGGGTTTCAATGCGTTCCTGGCTGAACTGCGCCATGCGGCGGTCCGGGCGTTCAATAGTAACTTTGTGATAACCGAAATCGGTATTGTCGAACACTTGCGCAGCAATGCCATCACCGCCTGCAGGGCGCTCAATACTGGCCAAATCTAAATAGGCCTGAATAATTTCGGCAATGTGTTCTGGTGCAAATTCGCTGTTTTTGTTGCCCAGATTCTTGCGCAGCTTTCGGAACAGTAAACTGGCGTCAATCAGCTGTACCTTGCCACGGCGATGCTCAGGCTTATTATTAGAAAGCAGCCAGATGTAAGTGGTGATGCCGGTGTTATAGAACAAGTTGTTGGGCAGCTGAATGATGGCTTCCAGCAGATCGTTTTCGATAACGTGGCGGCGAATATTACTTTCGCCACTGCCCGCATCGCCGGTAAACAGGCTGGAACCGTTGTGTACAGAAGCAATGCGGGAACCCAAAGCGCCATTACCTGGCGCTTTCATTTTGCTAATCATCTCCATTAAAAACAGGAGCTGGCCATCGCTGGAGCGCGGTATCGCATCGACCTCTTCTTTGTTACCCCAGTAATCCACGAGGGTGATTTTGAAGCGAGGGTCCAAAACATCGCCACCTTCCTTGATGAACTTCTGCTCACTGCTCCAACTTTTGCCGTAAGGCGGATTAGAGAGCATAAAGTCGAAGCGGGTGCCGGCAAACTCGTCTGTAGACAGGGTGGAACCCGGGCGGATGTTGGCCGGATTGTTCCCTTTTATCATCATGTCGGATTTGCAGATGGCGTAGGTTTCGTCGTTGATTTCCTTGCCGTAAAGGTGGATATCACGCTGGGTATCGGGGTTCGGGTACTTCTCTTCGACAAAGTTCTGGGACTCTGTAAGCATTCCACCGCTGCCGCACGCAGGGTCGTAGATGGTCATCACCGGCGGCAAGATGTCTTTAACCGGATCAAAAACCAGATGAGTCATTAGCTCAATCACTTCCCTTGGGGTGAAGTGTTCACCCGCTTCTTCGTTGTTGTCTTCGTTGAACTTGCGGATCAGCTCTTCGAACACATACCCCATACCCAGATTAGTCAGGCCGGGCAGGCGGTTGCCCTCCGGATCATCGATTTCATTTGGGGTTAAGTTGATGTGGGGAGAAGTGAACTTTTCTAACACGTCCAGCAGCACATCTTTGCTGGCCATATGTCGAACCTGGGACTTCAGGTTGAACTTGCTAACAATTTCTTTGACGTTGCTACTGAAGCCGTCAAGGTACTCTTCTACGTTGGCCAACAGGATCTGCTGATTGTTGGTGGCGGTCTTGTAGAGTTTTTTCAGGGTCCACTTACTGGTGTTGTAGAACACGTACCCAGAAGCCGCTTTTAATGCACTTTCGTCCAGTTCTGTAAATTTCATTTCGTCTTGCTGGAACGCCACTTCACCCATAACGGCTTCTTTGCTGGGCTCCAGTAACGCATCGAGGCGGCGCAAAACGACCATTGGCAGAATTACATCGCGGTATTTTCCTCGCACATACACATCGCGCAAACAGTCGTCGGCAATGGACCAAATAAAGGACACTAATTTGTTGTGGACGACCTGATTCACTTATAAAACTCCGTAATTAATCATGTGGCGCGCGTAGTAAAAATTGAGAGGCGATTAAACAGTTCAGTCGAGCAAATCGCCTTGGGCCACTTCTGATCCCGTGACAATATCCAAAACCTGATTCAGAAAAGCCTTAGCCTCTTTAGGTTCGGTCGATCTCCGCAAGTACTCCGGGATCATCTCAACAAACTCAGAAGAGGATACAGGCTCGTGTTCGACTAATGCCTCCATCATTGCTGGCCGCAGCAGGCGACGGTCCTTTGGGGTATTTGGGAATTGTTTAGCAATGATGGTTGAGCCAAAGGCTTCAAGCCGGCCTCGCAAGTCCAACTCGCTGTCGAGCACTTCAGAGACCTCATCCACAGAGTCCACTTCAGCAACCTCAAACTCCTGAACGGCTTCAACATCAAGTTCGAAGGGCTTCGCGTCCACTGGCACTGCCGTTTTTAGCTCATGCAGTTCCCTTATTATCGGCTCAAGCTCACCCTTGGGATTACTGAACCAATCCGTCGACCAGATACGGCGAATACGCCAGCCAAGTCGTTCCAGTACCTCCTGACGCAAGCGATCCCGGTCCCGGGCTGACTTGGCAGAGTGATAGGTTGCACCGTCGCACTCGATCCCCATCAAGAACCGCCCCGGTTTACCGGGATCTTTTACTGCCAGATCAATAAAGAAGCCTGCGACACCTACTTGTGCCTCACACTCAAAACCAGCCTGATGAAGCGCTTCAATGACAGAGACCTCAAAATCACTATCCGGCGCTTTACCCGTGTGGATCGGAGTGCCATCCATGTTGCCCTTCTCGGCATAATCCAGGAAGTTTCGAAGGGCGATAACACCGCGTTTCGACGTCTCCGAGATCAGTATGTCGTCTGAGCGCATGGAGCTGAAGATATGCATCCGTTTCTTTGAACGGGTAAACAGCACGTTCAAACGCCGCCAGCCCACGTCTGAGTTGATTGGGCCAAACCGCTGATAAACTCGCCCACCCACTTCGCCGGGACCGTAGGTACAAGAAATAAAGATCACGTCTCGCTCATCACCCTGAACGTTCTCCAGGTTCTTGATGAACAGGCCGTCTTCCATATTACGAAGGCCATCGACAGCATCAGACACTGCATCGTCTGCCTTGCACTCCTCCTCCACTGCACGCTCTATCTGCTCGCGCTGCTTTGAACTCATCGCAACAATGCCAAGCGACTCATTGGGGTGATTGAGCGCATGCTTTACAACAGCTTTTGCGACAACACCTGCTTCCTCGACATTATATTGGTTAACAAAACGCCCACCTCTGACATAACTGAACTTAACGCCGTATTCCACAGACTTGGCGTGTGGGGATGGGAAAATGACAAGGTCATTGTTATAAAAATTGCGGTTCGAGAAGGCAATCAGGCTCTCGTGCTGTGAGCGATAGTGCCAGCGCAGACGTCGCATTTTGAAAAGAGGCATAGCTGCATCAAGAATACTGTCTGTCTGTGCCAGCGCCGCGCTTTCATCATCATCGTCGTTCATATCCTGACGATCGAAGAAGCTGGTAGGCGGGAGCTGCTTTGGATCCCCTACTACCACAAGCTGTGCGCCACGAGCGATAACGCCGAGCGCATCTTCGGGTTTAACCTGAGAGGCCTCATCCATAACGACCAGATCAAACTGCAGGTGACCAGGTTTAAGGTAGTGAGCTGCAGACATTGGCCCCATCATGAAACAAGGTTTCAACGCCAGCAGAGCGTTACTTGCGCGGTTTACGAGCTGGCGAATTGGAATATGCCTTGTCTTTTTTCCAAGCTCGTTCTCAATCAATGCCATTTCGGTGTATTCAGACTTCCGGCCGCCAGCATTTCCACCTGGGACATGCCGCTCTGCCAAAACACTGGCAATACGCTGGCGCTGCAATTTCTTCAGCTTTTGGTCGTACTCTCGGAAAGTACCTTGGATCGCCTCTTGGCCCTTACCAGAAACACGAGAAAGGTGTGGCCGCGCTGAGAGAATTTCTCTGGACAGCTGGTCATAAACTGCCAAATCCAAGGCTTCGCCTGCACTTTCAATATCGAGCTTACCGCTTGTCACCATGCGCCAGAGTGGCTCCAGGCCCTGCACCTGCATTTCGTTTCTAATGCGAACGAAGTTGACCCAGTCATTCAACCATTCTGGCTTTTGTATCGCGGAGAGATTCCTTTGAAGGAGTTCTTCGATATTCCACTCAGGTTTGGCTAACCACTGAGCGGGGTTGAGCTCCGTCCTGCTCTTGAACTGTTCATAGTTTTCTTCTTGGTCACGCCACGCGGCAAGATAGCCTGCCGCTTCAGCTTTAAGGCTCTCATACTCTTCATGAGTTTTAACCGAGAGGATAGCCTGCCTCAGCGGCTCAAACCGAAGCTTACGCCGAACATAGCTGGCGAAATCCAGTGTTTCCCGAATAGACTCAACGGCTTCTTTATTGTCGGCGTTTGGCCCGATCGACAATTCGACTTGCGGCGCAAAAAGATCATGAAGGAGGTTGCTGTCTTTAAACCGTGCCTGATCGTTTTGCAGCGCTCTTAACTGATCAACACGACTTTCTACTTCTTCAACAGTGAGGTTGCTCTCTTTAAACCATCGCTGAATTATTCGAACCTCAGCTTTCAGTCGTTTGTGTTCTGTGAGCAGTGATCCCTGCTCACCAGTGAGACTGTTGTTTCGATCGAGCTCTTGATCGATGTTTGGAATGACCGCCCGAACGTCATCCAATGCGTCTAGTATTTTTCGTAATCCTCCGGTGAAGCCCTTTTGCTCAAGTTGCTGAATGCCTTTGAACAGTTTCGCATCAAGGGAGAGGATGCGATCACCAACGGGGACGGTCTTACCAAAACCTATTCCATAGGCGCTACGAACCTGCTTGTACCAATTCCTGAGTTTTTTCAAACTATCAACGTCGGTCTCTAGCCCTTTAAACTCGGGGCCTATTTGTCGCTGATAGAGTGCCGAATCGAAAGCTTCCAGAGCCGTCGCATACTCAACCACCTCTCCAGTAACTGCGCTAAGCTCCGCTATTTTCAGGTATGGCTTACTTGCCAATGCCTTCAACCGTTTACGAGCTTGCCACCAGTCTCCCGAGAACCATTTACCCATCCCCTTTCGCAGTGTTTGGGCATGTATGGTCTTTAATTCTCCAGAATCAGGCAGTCTCTCAAGATCAAAAGGTTCAGCGATGGTCTCTCGCAGGGGGCGCAAATGGTTCAGTTTCTCTTCAAGCTCCACAAGAGTTGCATCGAAGTTGTCTTCGTCGAAATGCTCAGAGCGCTGGCTAATCAGCGTGCTATCAAGTTCATCGATCAACGCAATCATCTTGATTGTTGCGCCAAGGCCCTCAACAGTCGGGCCAAAATGCTCACTCAATGGCGCTGGTAGCGCAGCCCCTAACTCCTGTAGCTGCCGAATAAAAGGCGCCAGTGCAGTCTCAATTTTCTCAAGCTTTACGATACCGCGAACAATTTCTGAGAAGCTCGCGTTACGCCCAGCACCCGTCAGCCGGTGTATATCCGGGAAGGCAGGTAAAGCCACACCATCAACGAGTGTCGATAATTTTTCCGAGAAGATGTCTTTTGAAAGCTCCTCGTAGCCTTCCTGAATCTCGCGGTGAAGATGCAGCAGCGTCTCAACTCTAGACTGGGTTATCAGGTCGAGTCGGTCCAGTGCTTGGAACAGCTCTTTGCGAGAGAGCTCGGGCAAATCGCCAAGATCCAAAGCCAATGATTCGCAGCTTTCCAAACCCAACAAACTTGAATCATCGAAGGCCAGGGCTTTTGCGACTTTCTGATTTTGCTCTATCAAAAGCTCTAACGACTGCTGCCATTCCTTTAGGACGGATACTATCTGCCCTGAGTCGAAAAGCTGAATCGCTGTGCTCTCAACTCCAGACCAGGGGTGATCATGAAGACTCGCAACCTGCCCGACCTGCTCTATCATCGCGCGATAGATCTTCTGAAATTCACTAACCTGATCAACCAGCCTCAGCCGATTCACCTCGGTGAGCTCTCCTCCGGAGAGGCCGGCAATATGAACATCTGTCGGGTTTATCTCTAGCTGTTGGCGATAACGCGCAGCTCCACTGAAGATCTCATGGATTGTGCGATTCGTTTTCGCCCAGGGCTCGTTGATCTCCTTCGCATAGTTGTTAAGACGCTCTTTGTACTCTTCGTAACGAGTAACTTCTGCGTCAATGTTCTGCGTGGAGATTAAGTGCTTCTGTTTAACAACGCGGGCGCCGATATCGTCAAGCACCTTTCGCTTTTGCGATTTGTGGCTGTGGAGTTCAAGACAGAAATCGCCTAGTCCAGCCTTATCAAGACGGGCTTTAACCACATCAAGAGCCGCCATTTTCTCCGCGACGAATAGGACTATTTTCCCGCTCAGCATGGCCGCGGCGATCAAGTTGGTTATGGTTTGCGACTTGCCCGTCCCTGGAGGGCCTTCAATAACCAGGTTTTCGCCATTTATTGCGTCAATCAATGCGCTGTGTTGTGAGCTATCAGCGTCATCGATTAACGGATAGAGGTCATGGATCTGTTTGACGTCATCAATATAATGCTCTCCGCCGCTTCCTCGCCCCTCACCCCCAGAACTATTCTCTGAGCTTTTAAAAAAGCGCTGAACAATCGGGTGTTTGATAAGATTTCGGTCATCAAGCGGCCAACGCTCTGGATCCAAATCCAGATACATCAGCATTTTTCCAAAATTCAAAAGGGCAAGTGCGCCATAGCGCCGAACAGACCATTTAGGTTTCGTAGCCTTGATCAGCGTGGCAACGTGATCGAGATAATCTTCGGGAGACTCGCCCTCCCCGACTTCCGGCAATGCGAGGCCGAAATCAAGAGCGAGTTTTTCTTTAAGCGACAGGTTGGGGAGAATATCTTCACCGGTATAACTCACGGTGTACTGATAGGTTCCGCTGTTGTGATCAAGCTTCCCACGACTTAGATGCACCGGAACCGTAAACAGCGGCGCAAGCCTGGTTTTTGAGGAGTCATCGTTTTCTGCCCACTCCAAAAACCCAAGCGACAAGTAGAGAATACTGGCGCCCATTTCCTCTATTGCAGTTTGTGCTTTACTCCTAATCGCACGCAGTCTGGATTCCATTTCCGGCGGATAAAGCAAAACCTGAATAGCATCATCCTGGTGTTTATCATCACCTGGGGCATCCTCTTCCCGTGGCAACTCATAACCAACATCAAAACCGAGTACTTTGGCCCACTCTCGCGCGTCGGGGCTGGGCTTTAACTGCCGCTCTTCACCGCTGTCCTCGTCGACCTCAAGGTAGCCATGCTTGATCAATTGCTCCCGAGTAGGCGGAGCGACGGGTTTGAACTTGAGTTCTCGGTCAGCAAGAAGTTCGTTGCATAGCTGATTTGGCACTTCATCAATGATCCGTAGCGCTGCCCCCTTCTGCTGTATGGGAAAATTCAACAACCTGTTTCGGGCCGTAAGATCCAGAAGTTTTTTACGCATGAGCTCTAAAGACTCAAGTACGAAAGGATCTGCCGAGCCAAGGAAGCTTTCCACTGTTTCGTGGCCTTGCTCTGTAGTCTTCAGTTCGCTCAATTTCGTTATCCTTTTCGAAACCTTAAGTTTTTGCTCATGTAACTCAACCAAGCCAGCTCTTGGTTGAGGCAGCTCTGTTTGAGCACCTGAAACATCATCATTAGCAACCATGAACAGCTCAACCCGACGCTTGAGCTGTTTGGCTGCACTCGTTTTTCGAAATTTCAGCTCGAAGAGGACTACTTTAAGAAGGGTTTTGTCCTGCTTACTCGCATTAACTAGTTCAGTCAATTTCGAAATATCTAACGCGAGATATGGCCTCCGTTCCATAATGCCCCTGCCACAGCTTAGGTTGTAGGATTGGATTGTCACGAATGTGTGATGTTTTGCTACAGCGTAACAAAAATGCTCCAACCTCTAATTCGAGAATATTGCTTGGTCTTAACCTCGTGCACACCAGACATACATCTGGTTAATTCTTGCGGTCAATCCTCAATAAAATAATCTGTATCGACCTGCTTCACTTCAAAAACTTCTTTCACGTTTACGCCAAGATTGTTCTCGATCATCAGCTGGGCAAGTTCACGCCCATCAATCAGTACGACCTTCATATCCAGCCCTGCTGCCGCATCTCGCGCCCCTACTGAAAAGTCAGACGTAGTAAGGAATACCCCTTTTCGTGCTCGTTGGCGGGTCAAGGCGCCTATAAACTTATCTATCTCGGGGCGGTGAACGGTGTTAACCCAACGCTTGGCCTGTAGGTAAATCGTATCAAGGCCAAGCTTATCTTCCTTGATGATACCGTCGATGCCGTCGTCGTTAGTGGCTTGAGTGGCTTGTCCTGCCTCCTTTCTGGAACCGCCGTAACCCATGGAAATCATCAGGTCGACAACCAGCTTCTCAAAAAACGATGGCGAAGCACTTCTCACTGTTTCCAAGACTTCATCAGCAAGACTTTCCATCAAAGACAGATGCGCGGCTGCCAATTCCTCATCGGGTGTTCCGTTGCTTACCTCCGTGAGTTCGGGCTGCTTTGCAAGGTTTGCGTCAACGTTCGGCTTCTGAGTGTGGAAATCTTTAAACTCGGGAAACTGCTTTAGCCAAGCGACACTGATGCGCTCTGGTCCGCTCTGTAAAACATCCCGCCCACGCTCAGTAATTTGCACCATGCCCCGTTGCGGAATGGTAAGAAGCCCAGCCTTGTTAAGGTAGGTCCTCGCCCAGCCAACTCTATTGTTGATTACCGTTTGAGTGCCTGACGGCAGTCGCTCCCTTCTTTCTTCATCTGTTAAGCCAAACGCATCTTTCACGATCTCCCGCACATCAGCCAAAGACCTGGTCTCGCCATCACCTACCGACTGGAGAACTGGCCGCATTACCGTTTGAAAATCAGGGATCGCCATGACTTGTACTACTCCATACCAGAACGTTTTAGCTATTCAGAATCCACAAGCTCAAATAATTCGCCGACTTCGCATTCGAGATAGCGGCACAGAGCTTCAATGACGTCGAGCTCTACCCTACTGGCTGTTTCGTGATACAGCCGAGTAATCGTGCCTCGGTTAACGCCTGTTTCCCTCGCCACATCAACAATCTTCACTTTCCTTTCGCCCATCAACTTGGACAGATGGCACTTAATCATTTGGCCCACCAAAGAACTATTTAACCCGCAGGAGATCAAAAAGACTTGTTAAAGGTCTTTAAGGGTGCATAATGGTCTTCAGGAGGTCATTTTAACCTTAAGAAACACGGCTTGCCCTCCAGCACCCGAAGATAGCAAAGGAGTAGTCCTATGTCACAGGTATATCTAACCACCCAAGAACTCGCCGAGCGCATCAAGTATGACGTTCGCACCATTCGTGAGCGCCTTAAAGATTCCGTGCTACTGGAAGGCGTTCACTACATCCGCCCGTTTGGTGGCAGGAAAATCCTCTACATCTGGGATGTGATTGAACAAGACATGATCGGGCATTCAACAAACTATGTCTTTAGCGTTCCAATGGCTGGGGGAGGTGTGTGCCGTGGGTAAGATCGTAGAGCGCCCTGAAACAGGCAAACTATTCTTTGATTTTCGTTATGCCGGAATGCGCTGTCGGGAACAAACCACTCTCGATAACACACCTGCAAACCGGAAAAAGCTGGAAACAATACTCAAGAGGCTTGAAGCAGAAATCACTTTAGGGTCGTTCGAGTATCACAAGTACTTCCCCAACAGTTCATTGGCCCAGAAGTTCACCAAACAGGCGGAAGTTCAGAAAGCGAGGGAAGCTCATGACACGCCGCTCTTTAAGGAGTTCTCTCAGGATTGGGTAGGGGAAATGAAAATCCAGTGGCGTCAGTCACACGCATCGACAATAGAGGGCACTTTGAAGAACTACCTCACGCCCTATTTTGGGGAAAAAGAGGTTGGCCACATCACTAAAAAAGACATTCTCGAATTCCGGGCCTCACTCGCCAAAGTAACAACCCGGAGCAAGAAGAGTCTTTCTGCCAGTCGTATCAACAAAATCATGACGCCTTTGCGCATGATCCTCAGCGAGGCAGCCAACCGATATGAGTTTAGCTCACCCTATCACGGGATTAAATCACTGAAAGTCCCCCGAACGGATGTGGAGCCTTTCAGCATTGAAGAAGTAAGGCAGATCATTAATACCGTCCGGCCGGACTTTCGGAACTACTACACAGTCCGGTTCTTCACTGGTATGCGTACAGGGGAAATCGATGGACTGCAGTGGGAGCACGTGGATTTCCAGCGGCGCCAGATCCTGGTTCGCCAAGCGCTGGTTGAGGGCCGCCTGGAATACACAAAAAACGACGGCTCCTTCCGCACTATCGAGATGTCGCAAATGGTGATCGACGCGCTGACCGACCAGAAGCGTGCCACTGGAAACATGAACTTTGTTTTCTGCACTCGAACCGGCGGTCCTATCAGTCACCACAACATAACGAAACGGGTTTGGTACCCATTGCTCAGCCATTTGGGCCTGCGAAAAAGGCGGCCATATCAGACCCGCCATACCGCGGCGACACTCTGGTTGGCGTCTGGCGAAAGCCCCGAATGGATCGCTCGACAAATGGGACATACAACCACAGAGATGCTGTTCCGTGTCTACTCCCGGTTCGTTCCCAACCTTACTCGGCAGGATGGTTCGGCCTTCGAGCGCCTGCTTCGACAAAACTTCGATACCACCAGTTCAAAAGCTTCCGAACTCAAACAGCTCAGCGAGGTGACTCATGCACAGTAATATTTTCCCGATTAGGCCTAATCACGCCCATCTCGAACAACCTGAGCCACACATGCTCAAACGCGAGGATGTAAGGAAGCTCGCTGCTGCTCTGGTTATCGCACTGAACATCGCGCCGGGGAAAGCTTTGGTCCTATCTCTGGGGCAAGGCCACGAGGCTTCGAATTTTGAGGCCGTCGAGTCCTGGGTGAGAGCGGCACTTGCTCGTGAGCAACTGCGGCCTGGGAGGTTCGCTCTGCAGTCACTGCTTCCAGCCCTTGAGAGCCGTCTGCACACCATTTCTGAAACACTGCCACAACTTTAAATCCAGCGCCCCTCTCTAAATATTGCGCATGCCGTAAGGGAGGGGTGGCTTAAAGGAGTTACACGATGACGTTTAATCCAACTATCGCCCTTTTGTTATTCATCACTTCCATTTCCATAGGCGCGTTACTGATCTATCTGAAAATAACACCCGGTTCTCTGCGTGATGAAAAGACAAACACGACCGATGCAATTCTGCCTCCGGCAGAGCATTTGATTCTGTCCAGTGAGGGCTTCTATGTGTACCAATCCGTGAGCCCATACCCAGGTCAGAGCCCGGTGTATTACCTTGATATCGACGACCGAATCATCACAGCCATACGCGATGCTTCTTCGCGGCAATACGCTGGCATTCGGTGCGTACTGTCTCAAGAGGTTATGAAGCAATTTGTCAGTGCTGTGCACTTTGCGCCCGAAGCCGGAGAGGCTTCGTCCTGAATATACCAATTCCGTTGCACCACGATTAGGCCTAATCGTGGTGCAACGCGGCGGCCTGCTCACTCAAAAACCCTGAGGCTGAGTGAGCAGACCCTTCTACTATTAAAAAGAGGAAAAACCCATGATTCACCCGATGGTTCTGGTATTCGTAATTATTGTGATCTTGAGCATTTGCTTTGCAGTGATTTATCTATTCGCTGAGTTGTATTCCCGTTCTGAAGTCAGGCGCCATGGGCTTGAGCGGGATAGATATGACACTGCTGTCGAAGTGGCTGTGGGGGAAACCTACGCAATCCGCGATCTGCAGAATGATGAAGGTCTGAACAACAGCGCATTCTTAACCATCATCAGCCCAAAATCCCACAACCTAGTACCGGAAACCATGGGCTCACCTGCCTGCATCCATATAGAAACCGATGCTAAGGTCATGGATGAGATCGCCGTATCCTGGATCCAGCATCGAGGTTTGACCTACACCAGGTGAAAAACGTAAGCACTTAAAAAAAAGAATAAAATAATAAAAAGAGAATCAAACCAGAATCGATCGCGCCCAAACGAGCTTACCTGTAAGCACTTCCAGCAACATTGCCTGCTCTTTCGAAGTCAGTGCCTGGAAGGCCTTGGTGAAAGCTTCCCTTTCCTGTGCCGCGTAATTCTCACCGGCATAGCAAAATGCCACCCATAACCCGGCAACTCGCTTTTTCTCAGATCTCGACAATCCCGTTAATAGCCCCACAGTGGATTCGAAAGCTCGATTGTAATCAAACTCAATGACTGCTTTGCCCAGTGCGACAGGTTTGATCCGTTTCGTTGCTAAATACCTGGGCTTCAACGGAAGCTGCGTCGAGGCTCCAATGTCGTTCAAGATTCTTGCACCGGCAGGGACAATTAATACCTCCCGATTCCTCTCCAAGGCAGACACAACGTCCTCTGGAGACGGCAAAACCTCACCAAACCGAGTATGTTTCGCGCGCCACCATAGACCGCGATCAATGTGCAGTAATTCTCCAGACGCAGCTAGTCGCTCAAGCACTCTGGAAGTCACGCTCTCATGCCCGCGAAAGTGGTTTACGATCTCTCGGCGCATGAACACGCTGCGGCCAGGGCGCTGCCGGATGTGCTCTGTAATGCTCTTAGTTACACTCATAAAACACCGGCTAACATTGAGAGCTACTCCCATTTTTGTTTGCGTAAACTGCTTGCGTCGCCCTAATAGCATTCTAGCGTTTTGAACACTATTGATCAGTCCAATTCCTAGATCGCAGTACGGGCTCTGCAGTGGCAAGCATCACCATGAAATAGCGGTATCCAAATGAGCGTCCATCGTAACCATCTGCCTCACCTCCAAAATTTGGCGCTATAAAAAGCCATTTGGCCTCAACCTTCTTTTCTTCGTTCACGGGCGCCCTGAGCTGAATCATATCTCTGTAGGTCAGCCCCAAGGCTTCTTTCCACTGCGCCCGATAGGGTGACCGCTTTCTCAAGTCACTGTTGGCAAATTCGATCTCCCGACGCTGGAATCCCAGCATTTCGAGAAATCGAAGATATTTCTTCGCCATATCGGGCGTTTCAGGTTCTCGAAATATCAGTGGCGTTGTTGTCTTCCACTGGTTATGGACGTAGTAGTCAACGATCTCCCAAACCAAGTCCGGATCTTCGTGCAAAACGCTTGAGACGCGGCCGATGAGTTCTTCATAGAGTTCTCGGCTGCGTCGAGTCACAGGTTCGGTATGAAGGTTGATTGACTCCGCATCAGGCTCCTCATTACTGGGGCCGGAAAACCGGTGCCTAGCGCTCTGCGGCCGTTGTGGGTTGCTCCTGAGCCCAACCAAGTACTCTATCCTGGCTTCGAGCAGTTGCCCTTCCTCAAGGCTTAGCCCAAATCGCTTGACCAAAATTTCTCTATCGGTAAAAGTCCTCTGGCGATACTTCAGATACCGCTGAATGGATGCGAGTATTGCCTGGATCGTTCCCTCTTCAAACTCGGCGTCCGAGCTTGGCTGATCCGTTGGGTTGATGGTCGTTATTCGGTTTGGATGCTCCTCCCTGACTCGGCCCAAAAGACCTTCGACACCGCGTTGTTTTAGTAGCCGGTACGCAGAGGAGGTGGGTATGCCCGACGCGCCAATCAGCGCCTTTTCTTCAAATAGCTCCCTGCGCTCATCAATAGCTACCGCCGCTAGATCCATCGTGTGGATGTAATGCTCAAGGCTCATATCGGGGCTTGCGTGCCCGAGCAACCGAGCGACGGCATACAAATCTGGTCGATGCCGCCCTTTTAGCAGTCGCTCGTAGAAATGAGGTGATTGGTTCAGCCACTCTTGCGTCAGTGGCTGTTCAGGAAAAAGCACTCGCCCTTTACCATGGTGAGCCAAAGACAACCTCAGAAAGGTCCAGCTAGCAAAGCTATGACGAAGGTGGTGGTAACGTAAAGAGGTGTCTCCCGTCACCGCTCGCATATGCCGGTGGAGAATAGGAATTACTTTCTCCTGATCAATCGGCATCCACCCTTTCTTTGGAACGGAAAACAACGCATCCGTGCGAGCAGTTGCCCGCTCCTCTTCTTTTCGACGCTTCACCCAATCAGTTAAAAGGGTGAGCTCGTCTTGCTCCAGTAACGCATAGAGCGGAAGCCTCCGCACTGCATTCGCTGTCTTCAATTCGCGCCCCATGTAACGCCGAACAATAATTTCCTGCCGACCCAAAAGATGGACATCTTGAATTCTAAGCATCAGCGTCTCCATCCGCCGCAAGCCACACCGAAACCCCAAGATGAAAATCAGTTCGGCAATTACTGGGAGGTCCTCGGCAATCAGCTCCAGGTCGGCTTCTCTGATGCGGCAACGAATCTTCTGGTAGTCATCCAAGCTGATGAGGTTTGCATCCACCGGCTGGAGAACCGAGCCACCCCCAAGATTCGTAATCTCTGAAATCTTTGGTACACCGCAGGTGCTGTGCAAAAAGAAATGGAACTCTCGGAGCCCTGCACAAAGCTTGTTGCGGAGCCCTCCGTTCGAGGCGCCTGAAACTACTTCCGTATACAGCTCATCAAACTCGGAATTGCCATAGTTCCTGATATCCCCCTCGCCTGCTAAAGACACAACACGCGTGCCTGTTTGGCGCACGTATTGATCAATAGTCGAGAGGGAAAGCCGCTTACCGGAGGAGGCTGGTTTCGTGCATAGATGAAGTGCCCATTCTGCCAACAACTTCTCTGTTGCACCGAAGGGATCTTGTTCATTTTCAAGCAGAGCTCTAAGCTTCTTTCCGGCACTTTCCCGATCAGTCGATTTCAGGGCGCTCCAAATGCTCACACCCCACTCAAAGGTCTCCAAACCCGCCTCTGAATCATCATCGAATTTGGAATACTTATCGCCATCGATTGAATATTGCGGGGACTCTCCAGGAGCACCTGAAGCAGGAAAGACACCGTTCAGGCGCTGCCATACTTCTGGTCTTAGCGAATGACTGATATGGCCCCGTGCCATGAATGCCCCCAAACATACCGGCAACTCATGGTAAGTCAGTGCTTTGCTGGCCCCAATGAACTCCGAAAAATTCTTTGGTGGCTTATCGATCTCATCGCACTTGTTGAACCACAAGCGAATGAACGGCCATAAAGCCTTCGCTGGTGTTTTTTGCTGCCCAACATCGTCCGATGCTTCGACCTTGAGTTGAAGAAAAATCAATTCCGTTACAGCGTCAGGAAACCACCGACGACGCTCGAGATCTTCAATCCCACGCCAGGGCAACTGAAGGTCCAAGTGTGCCTGCTCTTGGATGACTATTAGCCTCTGGCTTGCCACTTTGAGAAGCTGATGCAGAGCAGTCCCGTCCACAAGGCCGCCGTTAAGTGCAGCGCTAACAAGAAAGGCCCCAAGGCTCACACGTGAATCCATAGCGCGAATTGAGGCCGTCTCGATCCACCTGTTAAACGACAAGCGCCATTCCTCTGCCCGCTCGGCCTGCACGGGCGCAAAATCTTTAAAGACGCTGGGCTGTGGATCAAGTCGGATGGGTACAGAGGGCAGAGGAAGCTCGTGACCACCCGTGCGATTGGCATATTCAACAAACACACGAAGAAATTTTCCGTATCGAGTAGCCGAGCTCTTACCAAGGCTTTGGTGGACGCTCTTTTCCAGAGCCCGCATCTCCTCGGGATCGCATGATTGCTCTGATCGCCCGGAGAGAATAGCAGCGCCAGCTAACTCACTACCGAGCAGAAAGTCCTTCACGCACTCAGCAGTCTTACGTGTATCCTCCTCCAATTCCAGCGCAAAAAAGCTGTCCCAGACACGATCCATCAGCTCCACCCTCCAGCAAGACGGCTAGCAACCGGCTCGAACGTCAGCTCATTTATGATCGGCTCCAGATAGTGCACCATCATGTCGCGGTACTGTTTTGTAGAAAGCGAGGAATACCGACACCAAGGTTCTTCGCCATAGCTTGCATGCCCCATGAATGCATTCACATAATCTGCGGGGCAACCGGCCTCCTTTAACTCCATTCGCATAAAGCGCCGGTGGGCATTTGCGGGCAACCCCAGGAAATCATCCAACTGTTTTTGCATAGTTCGGGGGCGAACCTCCTGAGTTCCCGACCGATCGTTGCTTTCCGAAATAAAAAAACAGGGGGCTATCTCTACCTCTCCACCGCGCTTCAGCCTAGGCTGGTAACCTGCGGACAGTACCTGCAAGTGCCGTTCGTAATGTTCCAATTGTCGGCAAACGGCGTCTGGTAAATAGCTCAGACGGGTCTTTCGCTTGTGCTCATCATCTTTGTCGGCGATCACCGTGACGCACAAATGCTCATTCACTTCGTCAAGCACAAGGAATGGCGTTTTTACCGCGCGGTATCCTGTAGCAAAGGCGAGCATCTGGACCGTATAGAACGTATAGATGTTGTGGTAGAGGGCAAAATTAGCCCATCCAGAATAGGTTCGAGCGGAGCGGAGCCGGCGTTTCAAGTCAGCCACAGCTTTAACAACCGCCTCCTTCGAGGCACACGCTCGACTCCCCACATAAGAGGCCAAATGCTCTGCCCCTTTGAGATGCCTTTCGAAATTGAGATCTAACTCCAGTTCCGCATGCTCCGCCAGATTTAGCGCAGTTTGAACGTAGGTATCAAAAAGATCCCCTTCCCCTGGGGTGTAGTAGTAGCATTTCGTTTGGGCAAGAACGTGTGGCTGGCCAGTTATCGCTACCGCATCCACCACATCTCCGGTTTCAGCCGTAACCGCATCAAACATAACCTTTTCCCAGCGACCCCACGTTATTCGCTCTGACTCCCCAGCCTCCTGGATAAGCATTTTGAAAGCCTTTTTGCACTCCTTGATGGGGGTGGTGAAAAGCTTTGTTTTCGGAGATGGGGTCAAACCACGCGTTTTAAGGTATCGCAGTACAGAGTCACCGATTCCGCTCAGATCTGGCAGAAGAACGTGCTCTACTTGGGGCCTGACAACCTCATCTGGCACTCTGAGTAGCGATTTATATTCGGGAAATGTCGCCTTAACTCGCCAACGGCTTTCGCCGGTGGAGGTCACTAAGCACAGGGGAGCATGACTACGCCTGTTAGAGCCGGCTGGTTGAACACGAAGATCCCATGCTTTCTCCCACGAGGCGCCTGTCCACAAAACAATTAGAACTAATAGCGCGAGTTCATAGCGCGCTCTATCCTCAGTCGCCCCCCTGATGAACGATTCTGTTTTTAGATAACAGTTCGCTTGGGCTACTACGTTATGAATTTCTTGGTCAGTCAAAGACTGATATCGCCAAGGAAGGTACTGATTGGCCATTGCGATATGACGAGATTGATTTCTTGCCCTGAGAAAGAGCAAGGCAGGGTTGGTGGGTGGCTGTCTGCCTCCTTTTTCACTGGAGCCTGGGGGCTCTGAAAAAAAGTAGATGCCCAGCCCGTCATCAAAGGGCGGCTCATCATGCTTCAAGCGGTTCGCTACCACGCCTTGTGGGGGAAATGCTGGCACGTACCAATCGGAAGCGCCGGCTCCTGTATCTACGGAGGAGCCATCCACAATTTCCTGAAAGTCAACGTAACCTGGCTCGCCTTCCCCACCTCCGCCGCCCTCGCGCTCATAGCTTTCCCTAGACGACCAAGACCGTGTCCCGTAAGCACGCTCAATGAAGTAAACAAAAGATCGCAGTCCGGTTTGCCGTCTTTCTTTAGCCCTATCAATCTGACGTATATCTGCAGAATGGGCGACTGAATTAATGTTCCAAAGACATGTTCGAACCTCTCGTCCGAACTTCGCGGGAAGCACAAAGGGCTCAGTGGCCATGAGTTCTTCTTCTGCAACACTGTGGCTCAAATCCCGTAGCGCAAGTCCCATTGCGTGGGCGCTTTTCGGCGAATCAAGCAGTGGACTATCACCTTCGTATTTTTCATAGTCCTCTCGCGAATGGGTTTCTCGTACCACACGAGCGTGCGCACACAGAGCTTGAGCCTGCAGCGCTGAGTATCGAGACTGTAGTTCGGGGTTTTCCTGGCGATTCCACAAGGCGCAATACAGAGGGTGCCTCGTAAAACCTTTTCTCAACAGCGGGTTGTCTCTAGGCCCTCTCGGCCGTTCATCAAAGGATGGCCCGATGGCCTCCACTAAATCTTCGACGTTTTCAGCGACCCACAGGCACAGAGATTGCCACAGTCCAAAATTGACGCCCTCTTCACTAGATAGCCATTCTTCACTGGGAAACCTAAGTATCTCGACCAGATTCCTGCTGATTTGGGCAAAGGCCAGCAACTGTGGGTGGGCGTTGATCTGATAGAAGAAATCTCTGACAAGCGTTGGTGGATAGCCTGCCTCTTCTGCCTTTTCGATAAATATCTGCTGAGGCCTGCTGTCCTTGGGTGCAAGCCACACAAGTGCCTTTCTAGCCATGGCTCGCCCTCCCTTTTCCAAATCGCATGGTTCGACGATAGGCTGCTTTTGAAGGGAAAGGATGCGGCAACTCCAAATCGCTGCTCCTGTAGTGGTCAACTAATCCCGGACAGTATTTTAAGGTTTTCCTCTGCTGCAACGGGAGAAATGCCACCGTTGAACGT
>NZ_CANLBK010000006.1 GCF_947488835.1 uncultured Marinobacter sp.
TCAGGCTCAGGCTCAGGCTCAGGCTCAGGCTCAGGCTCAGGCTCAGGCTCAGGCTCAGGCTCAGGCTCAGGCTCAGGCTCAGGAATAGGTTCTGCCGGCGCTACGGGCTCTGTCAACACCGGAACACCTTCCACTGCAGACATATCTTCCGGTGTTTCGGGACCAATGGTAATGCTTCTGCGAACACGATCAGGCTCTGGAAGCGCTTCACTATCCACAGCTACGGTTTCATCATACTGCTGGGACACGAACCACCAGGAAGCTCCCAGGATCAAAAGCGCCAACGCGGGCAAGCGAAACTGTCGGAAATCGATACGCTTGACGTTTTTTTGCCTGGATACATCAGACACGATATCCAGCCAAATGCCTGGCGTAACCCTTTTCAGCCGGGAAAAGCTCCCTTGGCTCAAATCATGTATCCGCGAAAGACGAGCGGGACTGAGGAGCTCACTCACCTTACCTCCCGCGTTATGGACGCGGGGCTCAAGATAGGAGAACACTTCTTCTATGGTTAGTGGTCGCAAATGGACCTGATGGACCTGATGGACAGTGACAGCGGAGTCGTCTAGACCTAGAAGCGTAACCAGGCGATCCTCCCCAGCGAAAACCGGGACAGCCGCCTTGGCTCGATCTGCCGCCAAAAACCCGTCAAGGATCAGCCTGAGTAGCTCTGGAGGGACCCGATCAGCATCGTCGACAAGTAGCACCATGCGCTGCCCCTTGCCAACCCTGGTTTCTGACCACCGGAAAAAGCGATACACGGCCTCTCGTGGGGTATCATCCGGGCTAGCGCCAGAACGGGCAACCTGTCGCAGATCCTTTGCAAGAGCGCTCGCACTGACCATGGCTGCAGAAGAAATGCGATGAAAACCCAATCGTGACGACTCACTGCGAACCAACTCTGCCAGCAACCGGCTTTTTCCAGACCCGGGGCCGCCGGTGAGTAGCAGAGCCATATCACCAAACCCGCATAGATGGCGCAATGCCTCCAGGGCGTGGTGACGCATACCATCCGGAAAGAAAGGGGTGTCCATCTCCAGCGGATTACCCCTAAGGCCATACCGCTGCTGCAAACGGGGGAACAGGCCTCCTCCGTCCAGGCTGTTGAAAGTGTCTTCAGTCACTAAACATCCCTACGGTTCAATATTACACGCCCTACTCAGCTTTCCTGATAACAGAAAGCGCTGAGCGTTGCCTTGAGATTTTCCGGAGATGCGCCGGATGTAACCTCTGCCTCACCCACAGCCTTGAGCAACACCAACCTTAATTTGCCATCGACATTCTTCTTATCGACGGCCATCAGGCTCATAAAGTCCGCAGGCCTCATTTGCTCGGGCGGCCGAGAAGGAAGACCAGCTTTGAGAATAATTTGCACAACCCGGTCATAATCAGCCGGGTTTATCGACCCCTCTCGTAACGACAGATCGGCAGCCATAATCATGCCAGTGCCTACAGCCTCTCCATGGAGCCAGTTGCCATAGCCGGCGAAGGTTTCGATCGCATGGCCAAATGTATGGCCAAGATTCAGAGTAGCTCGAATTCCACTTTCCCTTTCATCCTGAGCGACCACGTCGGCCTTGCTCGCACAAGAACGGAATATGGCTTCTCCCAACGCCTCGCTATCAAAAGCGACCAACCGACTCATCGTCTGTTCGAGCCAGTCAAGAAAGGCCAGATCACGAATAAGTCCGTACTTAATGACCTCCGCAAGTCCGGCGGACACTTCCCTGGGCGGCAAGGTCTTAAGTGTATCTGTATCAATCAATACCACTTCGGGCTGATGAAAAGCACCAACCATGTTTTTCCCAAGCGGATGGTTAATGCCGGTTTTACCACCCACGGACGAATCCACCTGAGACAATAGCGTGGTAGGAATTTGTATGAATGGGACGCCACGCTGGTAGCACGCAGCGGCAAACCCGGTCATATCCCCAACCACTCCACCACCAAGCGCTACCAGCGTCGTTTTCCGAGTGTGCTGCTTTTCCAGCAGGGCGTCGAAAATCAGATTCAGCGTTTCCCAGTCTTTGTGTTTTTCACCGTCCGGGAGTACCAGAGTATCAATAGCCTTCCCGGGAAAACTGGCTTTAGTTTTCTCCAGATACAGGGGCGCGACCACATCATTGGTTACGATCATTATCTGAGATCCGCCGACGTAATCTGAAAGGTCATATTTGCCCAGCACGCCTTCACCGATCACAATCGGGTAACTACGTTCGCCCAGCTCAACTTGAAGTTCGTGAAGCAACTTATACATGATTGCGTCCCTCCTTTCGCACCTGCCTTTGTTGCCGCGGTGTTCTTGGGTTTATGCGATTGACAAGTTGCCGCACCACAAGACGTGGACTCTTGCGATCAGTATGCATAATGATGTCTGCCAGCTCTGTATATAAGGGGTCCCTAACTGCAAACAACTTCCGCAAAACACCTTCGGGGTCGTCATTCTGTAGCAAAGGCCGATTCCGGTCTTTACGTGTGCGCTCCACCTGCTGCTCAATGGACGTTCTCAAGTAGATAACCACCGAATGCATTTTCAGGAGCGCGTGATTTTCAGGGCGCATTACCGCCCCACCACCGGTAGCAAGCACAGTCCCGGCCTCAGCCGACAGCTCTTCCAACATAGCCGTTTCTCGCTGCCGAAAACCCTCCTCCCCCTCAACATCGAATATCCAGGGAATGTTTGCTCCGCAGCGCTCCTCAATGATTCGGTCGGTATCAAGAAACCTGTATCCCAGCTCACGGGCAAGCATACGGCCGATGGTGCTTTTACCTGCGCCCATGGGGCCAACCAGGACTATGCGTTTGGGCAAAGACATAACTACCGCTCAATAATGTTCAGGCGGGTGAGAATATCACAGGGCTGAAGATTGCATAAGCTTCAGCATGGGTACCACAAGTCTTCAGACACAAAAAAGCCGCCGGTTTATCGCGGCGGCTTTTTTCCTGACCCCTGTTACTGAATCAGGTCATTCTTGATGATCTTCGGTGTGATGAAGATCAGGAGCTCGCTGCGAAGCTCAGTTACTTCTGTTCGCTTGAAAAGGCGGCCCAGATAGGGGATGTCGCCCAGGAACGGTGTTTTGGTAACCGTGGTTGAATTGGTGGACTCGAAAATCCCACCAAGCACAATCGTTTCACCGTTACCCACAAGTACCTGCGTTGTAATGGAGTTTGTATTGATGGCCGGACCGGCATCAGTATCTTCACCTCGGGAGTCCTGATTGACCTCCAAATCCATAATGATCTTGTCATCAGGTGTAATCTGAGGAGTAACCTCTAGCGACAAGACCGCTTCCTTGAATGAAGTGCTGGTTGCACCGCTGCTGGAAGCCTCCTGATACGGAATTTCCTGGCCCGACTTGATGGAAGCAGTTTGACGATCTGCAGTTACCACTCGCGGCTGTGACACCACCTCAGCTTGGCCATCGCTTTCAAAGGCAGACAACTCCATATCAATCAAGAAGTCAGTGCCAATATAGCCAAAGGCCAACGAGCCAGCTGGAGTACGATTAGTTCCAAGGTCTACGTTCAAGTCAGACGGAAAACCGAGAGCGCCACTGCCAGCAATCCCTGCCAAGCCGCCCTGAGAGCCGCCTACCACAACGTTGTTGTTTCCGTTGTTTGCATCACCGCGAGCTGCCGCGCCCCAGCGCACACCAAGCTCTTGGGCAACATTATTCTGGGCGCGAACAATTCTAGCCTCAATGGACACTTGGCGAACCGTTATGTCCCAAGTCGATACGAGGCGACGGATCTCATCCAGTTTCTCAGATGTTTCACGAACACTGATAGTGTTGGTGCGAGCATCAGATGATACGAAGCCTCTGCTGGAAATCAGCTCTTTGTCTTCTTTGATCAGACCAACGATGTCAGCGGCTTTCGCATAGTTAACCTGGATAATATCCAGACGAACCGGCGCAAGCTCTGCAATCTGCTTGGTTGTTTCAAGTTCAAGCTTCTCACGGGCCGCAATTTCTTCGGCGGGCGCAACCAGCAATACGTTGCCGATCTGACGCTTATCCAGCCCTTTGGTTTTCAGGATAAGATCCAGAGCCTGGTCCCATGGAACATTCTGCAAGCGCAGAGTGATACTGCCACCGACTGTGTCACTGGCAACCAGGTTCAGGCCGGTAAAATCTGCAATCAGCTGCAGCACCGAGCGTACTTCAATGTCCTGGAAGTTCAGGGAAAGCTTCTCCCCGGAGTACGGGAACTTCTCTTCACGGCGGGTTTCAGCTTCTTCTTCGCTCAGCTTTTCTACACTGACGGTAAATTGACTGCCGGATTGATAGGCAATGTAATCGTAATTGCCTTCAGGGCGAATCTCGACCACTGCATTGCCATCTTCAATGAATGTATCAACACGACTGACAGGTGTTGCGAAATCGGTTACATCCAAGCGACGGCGCAGATCCGCTGGCACGGCGATCCCATTCATCGTGAGGCGGATTTTCCCGCCCAACTCAGACAGATCTACCGGGGTACCGGGACTTCCCAGATCAACAATGACACGACCTTCGCCGTTCTGACCACGACGGAAATCTACGCCAGCCAATGTTCCCGGTGTAGACGCTGACTGCGATGCAGCTGCTGTACCGGAGGAGTTAACGGCAACGGAGCCGGCGGCTGATTCACCACCGATGGTCATTACCAACGAGTTGTTGTTCCGAACCGTCTCGTAAGGCGCAAGCTCAACCAGATTAAAGATCAAACGAGTGCGATCCTTTGTCTCCACAACAGTCATACTCTGGGCATTACCTGATCCAAGAGGAATGCTGCGAGTGTTAAGACCACTGGTAGTATCGCGTAAATCCACTGCGATTCGCGCCGGACGTTCAATGGTGTAGCCCGACGGTTCAGGCGGTTGGCCATCAAATTTAAGTGTCACTTCCAGGCGCTCTCCCGGTAGCGACGAAAACGACACGTCTTCCAGCGTGACCGCACTGGCCAGGCCGGATAACAACCCAAAAGCAATTACGCTGACGTATACATTGAGTTTTCTGAACATCGCTAGCCTCGACCCCGAACTTTTTTGTACATGCATTTTTCTTTCAGTTTTCATCAAGTCGCTCCTTAGCCTGCGTCTTCGTCCAGGGTCAGAGAGCGAGGACGCTCTACCCAGCCACCCCGGCCATTGGGAACGATTTCGATAAGCTCTATACGGGTTTCACTAACGCCAATAACCCGGCCGTAGTTCTGCCCCATGAAATTCCCGGTACGAACCCGGTGAATACCGCCCGCATTGTCCCGAATCAAAGCAAACAGGTTTCCGGTCACACCCTGAAGCGTGCCCACCATGCCAAGATCCTTGAGATCAAAATTCTCCAGCACCTCTTTAGGACGATCCAGATTAGGTTCAACGTCGCTGACCGGCTTTTCATCAACCATAGTCAGCTGCACATCCAGTGGCGGCTCAAACGGAGCTCGTCTGTCTGCTGCCGAGTAACTGAATGCCTCGTAAGCACTAAACTCAGGCAAGGGCTCGACGTGCCCCCGAGGTTTGGCTCGGGTGTCTGCCATGAACTTGTCCAGATCGGAAAAACCGCTGCCCTGGGAGCAAGCTGTCAAAAGTGATACCAGACAAACACCCAGCCAGGCCTTTCCCGCATGCTTTGCTGCCATGCTTATTCTCCAGCCCGGTAGCGGTAGGTGCGAGCAACTACTTGCATATCAAGTCGCTCACCGTCTCCGCCAGTTGGTTTAATGGTTAAATCGTGCAGTGTCACAATCCTGGGAAGGCTGGCCACACTGCTTACAAACGATGCAAGCTCATGATAGGAGCCTGAAACACGGATATTGATTGGCAGCTCTGAATAGAAGTCGCGTCTCTGCTCGGGCTGAAGCTTTACTTCTTGCAGCGCCAGGCCGCTACCCAATGCCGTGTTGGTGATATCCTCCAAAAGGCCGGGCACTTCTGTCTCACTTGGAAGCTGCCGTACCAAGGCGCCAAAGGTTTCTTCCATCTCGACCATTTGAGCCTTGAAAACCTCCAGATTAGCGACCTGGTAAGCTTTTTCTTCGTATTTTTTGCGCAAGTCCTGTTCGGTTTTTTCAACCCTGTCGAGCTGCACATACTGATCTTTTACAAAAAACCAGTACCCGCCCCCCATGATCAAGCCGAACACGATAAGAACAACAATGCCTTTGATAGGTGCTGGCCAGATGCCGGCATTATTGATATCAAGATCGTTGATATCAAATTCATTCAGGCTTTTAAGTGAATCCGCAAGGCTCATTACTTATTCCCTCCTTCCGGCTCAGGCGTTTTTTGCTGCACTGTCATGGTGAACTGGCTGTAGCCTGCTCGTTTTCCATCCGCAGACGACACATTCGACAAATTCGGGTTTGTGAACCATTCGGACTCGTCAAACTGCCGCATCAGTGTTGAAACGCGGCTGTTCGACTCTGCCATACCAACAATGCTCACCTGATCACCTGATTTCTTCAGATCTGTATAGAACAAGCCGTCGGGTAGCGTGCGAACCAATTCATCAAAGGCACGGACGATGACGGGGCGCTTACCCTGCAGGTCCTGAATAACCTTCATGCGCGCCAGCAACTCGTTGCGCTTACGCTTCAAGCTGTCGATTTCACGAATTTGCACGTCCAGTTTTTTGGTTGCCGATTCAATGTATGCATTGCGCGATTGCTGGTACGCAATACTGCTATCAAGATCGGAACTCCACAGGAACGTGAGACCGGCAGCGATAATAGCAGCACCCACTACCATCACAACAAACTGCTTCTGCTTCTCTGCCCGGAGCTCTTCGCGCCAAGGCCTGAGGTTAATTCTTGCCATTAGTCGAAGCTCCTCATTGCCAGGCCGCAGGCAATCATCAGCGAAGGAGCATCGTTGCTCAAAGCAGATGCGTTAACCCGCGAACCGACCGCCATTTCCGCAAAGGGATTCGCGACCAGTGTCGGCGTGCCTGTCTTTTCTTCCACCATTTCCGTCAGCCCCTGAATCGAAGCAGTACCACCGGCAAGAACCACGTAGTCAACCGCATTGTACTGACTGGCACCGAAGAAGAACTGGAGGGCTCGCGCAACCTGCTGAACCACGGCCTCCCGGAAAGGGGTTAGCACTTCGGATTCGTAATCGTCAGGCAGCCCACCCTGCTTCTTGGCAAGCCCGGCCTCTTCAACAGAAAGTCCATACCGACGCTGAATCTCTTCAGTCAGCTGCTTGCCGCCGAAAATCTGCTCTCGCGTATAGACAGTTTTGCCTTCAGCGAGAACGCTCAAGGTTGTCATGGTGGCACCAACATCAACGATAGCCACCACAAGCTCTTCGCCCTGGGAGTCGAGCTGAGCTTCAATCAAACCGTATGCACGCTCCAGCGCATAGGCTTCGACGTCCACAATTTTCGTATTAAGAGAAGCGATTTCAAGCGCATCCTGACGGATATCCACATTCTCTTTGCGGCAGGCCGCCAAGAGCACATCCACCTGGTCCGGGTTCGTTTCCGAGGGGCCCTGCACTTCGAAATCAATCGCAACCTCGTCAAGTGGGTATGGAATATACTGATCAGCCTCAAGGGCAATCTGATCTTCCATCTCAAATTCGTTGAGACCACCATCCATCTGGATGAGCTTGGTAATGACCGCCGAGCCGGATACGGCCACAGCAACCTGCTTGACGCTGGTGCGCGATTTTGAGGCTACCCGTTTGAGAACCTCACCAACCGCCTCAACGTCCGTGATATTTTTTTCCACGACCGCGTTAGCCGGCAGCGGCTCGACGGCGTAGCTCTCGACCTTGTAACGGTCGCCCTGCTTAGACAACTCTATGAGCTTGACGGAGCTGGAGCTCACATCAACGCCCAGTACTGCACTGGATTTCTTTCCGAACAATCCGAACACGCGCTCACCCTATACCTGGCTAGTTGCACCCGGTTACATGTGTTATGTGTTTTTTATTTAAGAGAATTTCTTCATTGTTCCGTTTACAATGCCCACTCTCGTTCAGCTGGGAACATTTGCGACGGTGAAGCGACTCATCCTTCCTAAAGCAATTTCTCAAATGATAGACCTATATCCAACAGTTGTCAGAAAAAAATGTCCCATTTGTTGCGTACTTCTCGCCTTTTCGCCTGGTTATTTCTCACCGGACTGAGTGTTGCCGTTATCGTAGGCTCAGGCTTTTATCTCTATCTCCGCCCAGGCCTTCCACCCGTTGAACAACTTCTGGACATAAAGCTCCAGACGCCATTGCGCGTATATAGCAAAGACAACAGATTAATAGCAGAATTCGGTGAAAAGAGAAGGGCACCGATCACAATCGAACAGATCCCAACAATTCAGTTACAAGCCTTTTTGGCGGCTGAAGACTCGCGTTTTTATGAGCACTTCGGGGTCGACATCAAAGGACTGGCGCGGGCTGCCATCGAACTGGTCTCTACCGGCTCAATCCAATCTGGCGGCAGCACCATCACCATGCAGGTTGCAAAAAATTACTTTTTGTCACGCGACCGGACATTTATTCGCAAGTTCAACGAGATACTTCTGGCTGTTCAAATAGAGCGTGAACTCGATAAAGATCGGATTCTTGAGCTATACCTGAACAAGATCTACCTCGGCAACCGGGCCTACGGTATTGCCGCTGCGGCGCGCGTTTATTACAACAAACCTGTCAACGAGCTGTCGCTTGCCCAAATGGCCATGCTGGCAGGACTACCCAAAGCCCCCTCAGCGTACAACCCACTAGCCAACCCGCAGCGAGCGATGCAGCGCAGGGACTGGATACTGGGCCGAATGAAAGATCTGGCTTACATCAGCCCAACAGCCTACGAGCTGGCCATTCAGGCACCACTCACTGCAACTTACAATGCCACCGAAACCGAAGTGGACGCCGACTACGTTGCAGAAATGGCGCGAGCAGAGATGGTCCGGCGCTTCGGAGAAGAGGCTTATACAGACGGATACTCCGTAACACTGACGGTAGACAGCAAAGAACAGCAGACAGCAACAGACGCCCTCAGAAGCGGGCTCGAAGCCTACGACCGTCGGCACGGGTTCAGGGGCCCCATCGGCAAACTTGACGCCGAAACCCTTGCAGGGGGTGACCTTGCCACCGCAATGCTGAATTACCCCAGAATAGAATCACTGATGCCCGCCGTTATTACCGAAATCGATGACAACAAAGGCGAAGCCCAGGCTCACGTGCGCCGGTTTGGCCCAGCCACTATGCCCTTCGAGACCATGCAATGGGCCAGCCGCTATAAAACTGAAAACCTGACCGGCCCAAAGCCCGAAAAACCCTCAGATGTCGTGAGCGTGGGCGACGTTGTATACGTTCGGGTAGACGAACTGCCCAAAGTATCAGCCGCACCTGAAGAGACCGAGCAAGCGGCACCCCAGGATTCCGGATTCACTCAGCCAGTCCGAGTGTCACTTATGCAAGTTCCGAAAGTTGAGGGTGCACTAATCTCTCTTGAGGCCAAAAGTGGCGCCATCCAAGCTCTCGCAGGCGGCTACAGCTTTGGACAAAGCAAGTACAACCGCGCGATACAAGCCAGGCGCCAACCAGGCTCCACATTCAAGCCATTCCTGTACCTTAGCGCTCTGGAGAGCGGCAGAACCCCTGCGACTATTTACAATGACGCTCCGATTGTTTTTGATGACTCAGAACTGGAATCCGCCTGGCGCCCACAGAATTCATCAGGGCAGTTTTATGGACCAACCCCACTTCGCGAAGCCCTTTACCGCTCACGAAACCTTGTCTCTATTCGACTCTTAAGGGATCTCGGCATTCCTCAAATGCTGGACTACCTCGACCAACTCAAGGTTCCGACCGACAGCATGCCCAAAGACCTGTCCCTATCACTGGGCAGCGGACAACTCTCGCCCATGGAGCTGGCCAGAGGCCTCGCGGTTATCGCTAACGGGGGTTACGACGTAGAGCCATTCCTCATCCAGAGCATCACTGATGTGAACGACAAGGACATATACCGGGCCCCTGACGTTGTTCTGTGCGACCGCAACTGTGGCACTGACGATCCGAAACCCGACACCGTCACAGAAGACACACTTGCAAGCACGCTGACCATGACAGAAGAAACCGCTCCAAAGACGCGTGTTATGCGTCGCTTAGCAGATGAGCGCTCAGTGTATATATTGCACTCAATGCTCCGGGATGTGGTTAAGCGGGGAACCGGGCGCCGGGCACTGGCCCTCGGGCGGGATGACATTGCAGGCAAGACTGGCACAACAAACGAACAGCGAGACACCTGGTTTGCAGGCTTCAACCACAACCTTGCTACTACGGTGTGGGTAGGATTTGACCAGCCTGCCCCATTGGGCCGCCGGGAGTTTGGTGCGAGCACAGCCCTGCCCATCTGGGTAGATTACATGAAGGTAGCGCTTGCTGGCGCGCCTTCAGCCTTCATGCCGCGACCCAACGGCATTGTGAACATTCGAATCAACCCCGAGACCGGAAAGCGCGCAAGGCCAGGCGAGGACGGCAGCTTTGAGATCTTCAAGGAAGAGGATGCGCCTGCACCTCTAACCGAAGAAGATGAGAGACCCGGCGGCACCCATGGCAACGGGGACGACCTTTCGCGTCAGATCTTCTGAGCAACCCACAACACAAAACAGACACCCACAAAAAAACCGGCGGGATCACCGCCGGTTTTTTATAAGCTCACAACGTCATCAATCAGATGATGTCATCCATACTCTTCAGCGGATAGTGCGCGGGGTAGCCTTTACCGGCAACTCCGGAATCCACTGCTGCACGGGCCACAGCAGCCGGAACAACTTCCAGCAACCGAACATCCATGGGCTTGGGAATGATGTACTCTTTACCAAACTCAAAGCTGTCAGCACCGTAGGCTTCACAGATTTCCTGCGGCACAGGCTCTTTCGCCAGCTCACGGATAGCATTGACCGCAGCCACTTTCATCTCTTCGTTAATGCAGCTTGCGCGAACGTCGAGCGCACCACGGAAGATGAACGGGAAGCCAAGAACGTTGTTAACCTGGTTAGGGTAGTCTGAGCGACCTGTCGCCATGATCAGATCATCACGAACAGAGTGCGCTACCGCAGGATCGATTTCAGGATCCGGGTTCGAGCAGGCAAACACAACCGGGTTGGGCGCCATCTTCTTGAGCTGGTCAGCGCTCAGCAGATCGGGACCAGACAATCCCAGGAACACGTCGGCCCCATCAATTGCTTCGTCCAACGTACGCTTATCGGTGTCGTTGGCAAACATCGCCTTGTACTGGTTAAGGTCATCGCGACCAGAGTGGATCACACCCTTGCGGTCGAGCATGTAGATGTTATCAGAGCTGATACCGCAGCTGATCAACAACTTCATGCACGCGATTGCAGCAGCACCGGCACCCAGGCAAACCACTTTCGCTTCTTCAATTTTCTTGCCCTGCAATTCAAGGGCGTTGATCATGCCAGCTGCAGTAACAATCGCTGTACCGTGCTGGTCATCGTGGAAGATAGGCACGTTGCACTTTTCAATCAGTGCGCGCTCAATTTCGAAACACTCCGGCGCCTTGATATCTTCAAGGTTAATGCCACCGAAGGTGTCAGCAATACGCTCAACGGTTTCAATGAACGCCTGAGGACTTTCAGAATTGACTTCGATATCGAACACGTCAATTCCCGCAAAGCGCTTGAACAGTACGCCTTTGCCTTCCATTACCGGCTTGCTCGCCAGCGGGCCCAGGTTACCCAGACCGAGGATCGCAGTACCATCGGAGATAACGGCGACAAGGTTACCCTTGGCCGTGTACTTGTATGCGTTCTCCGGGTCCTTCGCAATCTCGCGAACCGGCTCTGCAACGCCTGGGCTATATGCCAAAGCGAGGTCGCGAGCGGTCGCTGTCGGCTTGGAGATTTCTACACTAATCTTTCCAGGCCGCGGCTTGGCGTGATATTCAAGGGCTGCTTCTTTCAGATCTTGAGACATTGCCACTGTTCCGTTTGTCACGTTAAAAGGTAATAAGCCTTCAGGCGGCAAGCGCCTACCTGAAGGAGCGCGACATTATGGCGCGCCCGCCCGGAAACGACAAGGGCAAAGCGAACAAACTATGAACAGTCAATACGGCGAATTGCGTATAATCAAACACTAAGCTGTTATTTTGCACTTCCCATAAAAAAAGCGCCCTCAGGCGCTTTTTCGACTCTACAACCGAATCAGTCTTCTTTCTTTCCGGCGATACGACCACCAAAACGCTTCTGGAACTTGTCGATACGGCCGCCGGTATCCATAACCTTCTGCTTGCCAGTGTAGAATGGGTGACACTGGGAACAAACATCCAGCTGCAGATCATGACCAATAGTAGAACGAGTCTTGATCACATTTCCGCAAGAACATGTTGCGGTGATGTCTTCATACTTGGGGTGAATACCTTCTTTCATGGCGAACCTCTGTGGGTCATGCCGCTACCTGATCACGGGGCGTTCGTTAAAGCCCAAGTGCCAGGCACCGCATGTTTGAATCAATGGAGAAGACGGGGCACAATCATGCCCTGCCGCAAACAGACCGCGAATCTTACTTGCAATTATCCTGGCAGGCAAGCCTTGCAGGTGCATGAATCCTGCCTCATACGCATAAACCATTAAAGGATTACCCGGTGCCATCAACAGCCCGTATTGCGCTGAATCGGCCACTAAGAAGGCTCTTTGACTACCTTGTTCCAGAGGGAATGGCTTTGGAGTCGGGCCAACGTGTAAAGATTCCTTTCGGGCGCCAGCAGGCAATCGGCCTGATTGTGGAAACAGACATTGAACCACCAGAGGGTATCATTCTGAAGCCGGTGCTAAATGCACTGGAAAATTGGCCTGCCCTGCCCAGCGAAACCTTCCAGTTGCTAAGCTGGGCCAGCGACTACTACCAGCACCCGCTGGGGGAGTGTTTGTTCACTGCTCTCCCACCAGCACTGCGCCGGGGCCGGCCGGCCATACAAAAAACTGAAGACAGGTGGCAAGCTTGCGGCAGCAGCGCCGTCCTCCCAGCAAAAGCCCACAAACAGAAAGCCCTGCTGGAGTGGATTGCCCAACACGAGCAGGGCGTTATAAACAACGAGATCATAAAAGCGGGCTTCACTCGACCGCAACTAAAGTCTCTGCTTGAAAAAGAACTGGTTCGAGTTGCAGCGCCGAAGAGCGCAAGCCCCCAAAGCCAGCAATACAATGAGTCCATTGCAGCCCCAACGCTTTCCCCCGCACAGTTGGTCGCCGCCTCCCAGCTGCCGCCACCCGATGAAGGCTTCAGCGCCTCCCTTTTATATGGCATCACAGGCAGTGGCAAAACCGAGATTTACCTGCACTACCTGAAACAGAATCTTACCGCTGAGGATCAGGCGCTGGTACTGGTTCCGGAAATCAACCTGACCCCCCAAACCGTTGCCCGCTTCAAACGCTATTTTGGCGAGCGCATAACGGTGTGGCACTCAGCCCTGAACGACACCGAGCGTTTGAATGCCTGGCTCAAAATTCGCAATGGTGAGCCCATCATCCTCATTGGCACCAGATCGGCTGTGCTACTCCCATTCACCGCGCTGAGAACACTGATTGTTGATGAGGAGCACGACAGCTCATACAAGCAAGGCGAAGGGTTTCGTTATTCCGGCAGGGATGTTGCTGTGTATCGTGCGCACCTGA
Source organism: uncultured Marinobacter sp. (assembly GCF_947488835.1). Lineage (GTDB taxonomy): Bacteria > Pseudomonadota > Gammaproteobacteria > Pseudomonadales > Oleiphilaceae > Marinobacter. The sequence continues at coordinate 13,621 of NZ_CANLBK010000006.1, forward strand.
ATCGCTGCCCGATAATCCTTGGCTCCGCGACACCATCTCTGGAGTCTTATCACAACGCCTTGGCGGGCAAGTACAGACTTATAAAACTGGAAGAGCGTGCCGGAGAGGCGCTACCGCCCTCGATTAGCCTCCTGGACATCCGCAGCCGACCCCTGGAAGGCGGCCTCTCCCGCCCGGTCCTGCAAGCACTTCAGAAAACACTGGAAAGCGGAAACCAGGCACTCGTGTTCGTAAACCGTCGCGGTTTTGCGCCGGTGATGATGTGTTTCGACTGCGGCCACATGGTCGAATGCCCACGCTGCGACACGCGCCTCACCTACCATCGCCGTGACCGCGCTATGCGCTGCCACCATTGTGACTTTCAGACAGCAGCAACCGAAACCTGCCCAAAATGCAAAAGTGACGCCTTCAAGCCCGTTGGCCAGGGCACAGAACAAACCGAAGACGTTCTCGCGAACAGCTTTCCCACCACACCCATAGTGCGCGTAGATCGCGACAGCACGCAGCGCAAAGGCAGTATCCAGACGATACTCGAACAGGTGAACACCGGAGAGCCCTGCATCCTTGTTGGGACACAGATGCTTGCAAAGGGGCACGATTTCCCCAATGTGACTCTGGTTGTTGTCATCAATGCAGACGGAGGCCTATTCAGCGTCGACTTCAGGGCCCCGGAGCAACTGATTCAAACCTTGCTCCAAGTCAGCGGAAGGGCTGGCCGCGGAACGAAAATCGGTAAAGTGATAGTGCAAACTTGCCACAGCGATCACCCGCTACTCAGAACGCTCTGCAATGGCCATTATCTCGAAATGGCAGACCAGCTTCTTGAAGAGCGCGAAACCGGCCAGTTCCCACCGTTTCGAGCTATGGCCATCTTCCGAGCCGAAGCGGACACCATGGAGCAAAGCTTGCAGATCCTCGACAGTATCAAACCGCTCGCAAACAAACCCGGTATCGAAGTTTGGGGCCCCCTGCCCGCTCTGATTGCTCGGCGAGCCGACCGACACCGGGCGCAACTTGTGCTCAACACAGACAACCGGCGACGCCTCAATAAACTACTGACAAATGTTTGCCAGACGCTTGAACAGCAGAGATTTCAAAAGGGCGCGAAATGGATGATTGACGTGGACCCGCAAGAAACGGGCTAATCACCACAGGGCTTTTGCTTGCGGCCGGACTTTCCGCGATAATGTCCCTCTTCAATTATCACTGGGCGCTCTGCCCCAACCCAACTTTCCAGTAAACTGAGCTATCTCACAGCATGAAAGAGACCGTTTCTGATCTGCTCCAGTCCGCACTGGCCGCTCTTCAATCTGAAGGCACGCTGCCAACCGACCAAGCCTATACACCACAAGTGGGCAACACCAAGGATAAATCCCACGGTGACTACGCCTGCAACATCGCATTGGTTGCGGCCAAAACAGCAGGCTGCGCACCACGCAAGCTGGCCGAAATGCTGATTGAGAAGCTGCCCGAAAGCAGCGCAGTGGCGAAGGTGGAAATTGCAGGCCCAGGGTTTATTAACTTTTTCATGAGCACCGCCAGTGCATTTGAAATCGTAAATACCATTCTGGATGAGGCTGAGCAGTTTGGTCGCAACGCCAGCGGTAAAGGCGAAAAAGTTCAGGTGGAATTTGTATCTGCCAACCCTACAGGTCCACTCCACGTAGGCCACGGCCGGGGCGCAGCCATTGGCGATTGCCTTTGCCGCCTGCTGGAAGCCAACGGTTATGACGTTACTCGCGAGTTTTATTACAACGATGCCGGCGCCCAGATCAGCAATCTTGGCTTGTCAGTACAGGCTCGCGTTAAGGGGCTGACACCCGAGGACGAGAGCTGGCCTGAAGACGGCTATCGTGGCGACTATATCTCCGATGTTGCAAAAGCCTATCTGGCCGGTGATACGGTTACGGCTGACGATCGTGAAGTAACTGCCAGTGCTGATCCTGATAACCAGGATGCCATTCAGGAATTTGCAGTGGCGTACCTGCGCCGAGAGCAGGATCTCGACCTCAAAGCCTTTGGTGTCGAGTTTGATGTGTATTTTCTGGAATCATCCCTGTACGAAGACGGCAAAGTAGAAGCTACCGTTAAACGCCTACAGGAAAACGGCTACACCTATGAAGACGGCGGCGCATTGTGGCTCAAAACCACAGAGTTCGGTGACGACAAAGACCGGGTGATGCGCAAGAAAGACGGCGGCTACACCTATTTCCTGCCGGATGTGGCTTACCACCTGGACAAATGGCAGCGCGGCTATACCACGGTCATCAATGAGCAAGGGGCCGACCACCACTCCACGGTAACCCGCGTTCGCGCAGGCCTGCAGGCATTGAACGCAGGCATCCCAAAAGGCTGGCCGGATTATGTTCTGCACCAGATGGTAATGGTCACCCGCTCCGGACAGGAAGTAAAAATATCCAAGCGTGCCGGCAGCTACGTCACTATTCGCGATCTGATTGACGAAGTAGGCCGGGACGCCACCCGCTTTTTCCTTGCAGCGCGGCGCGTTGACTCCCAGTTGACCTTCGATATTGACCTGGCCCGCTCCCAGACCAATGAAAACCCGGTGTACTACATTCAGTATGCCCACGCACGCATATGCAGCGTGTTGCGAAAACTGGCCGCTGAAGGCGTTACGCGCGGGCTCAATGAGTGCGTGGGCGATTTGACTTTGCTGGTTCTGGATGAGGAAAAAGAACTGGCAAACCAGCTGGCGAAATATCCGGAGCTGATTGCCAACTCTGCCTTACAGCGTGAACCGCACACCCTCACGCACTATCTGAGGGAGCTGGCCGGCCAGTTCCACACGTATTACAACGCCCACAAGGTGCTGATAGAAGACACAGCACTGCGAGATGCCCGCATCAGCCTCTACCTGGCCGTACGCCAGGTAATTGCCAATGGGCTGGACCTGCTGGGCGTCAGCGCACCGGAAGAGATGTAAGTAACAACAATGTCCCGAGACTATGCTCGTAAAAATCGCTCAGGTGCTTCTGCAGCCCCCAACAGGAAAAAGCCTGCCAAGCCTGCTAGCGCCCAGAAAAGGCGCGCAAAGCCAGCTGCGCCTGCGCGCTCTCAGCGAGGAGGTTTATCCTTGAAGTGGATTTTTTCACTGGCAACGGTTGGTGGCTTTATCGGGTTTATTGTTTATCTGAATTCTGTGCCACCAAGCAGCGGGCCGCAACAACCGCCCACTGCCAAAGAGTCAGCACAAACTCCGGCAACGAAAACCGCCAAACAGGAAGAGAAAAAGCCCGGTTTTCGGTTTTATGAAATGCTGCCGGAATCGGAGGTTATTCCGCCAAAAGTGGAGGAGTACACTCCGGGCCCAACCAAGCAGGACTTCGACTACCTGGTGCAGTCTGGCTCTTTCCGCAGTAAGGAAGATGCCGAGCGTCAGCGCGCGCAAATTGCCTTCCAGGGGCTCAGAGCCGGCGTGCAGCGCATAGAACTCGACAGCGGTTCCGTCTGGTATCGAGTCAATGTTGGGCCCTTTAGCTCCCGCAGTCAGATGAGTTCAGCCATCGACAAGCTTGTTTCGATTAACATTCAGCCGCTTATTCGTAAGGTCCCCAAGCAGGGATAGACCTTCCAGAGAGTTGCGGGAGGCTGTGACGCGGGGCTTTTCAAAACCGTGCGGAGCCATGGATGGCGGAGCCGAGCGTACAGGGACGTATTCACAGCGTGTTTTGAAAAGCCCCGCGCCACAGCCTCTTCTCCCAAACCTCTTGAATTCTCTTTTACCGCCTCCATAACTGCCCAATACCGATTTTTAATCAGGCAATTGGAGCCCGAATGACTACCATACTTTCCGTCAGACGCGATGACGAAGTTGCCATGGGTGGCGACGGCCAGGTTTCTCTGGGAAATACCATGATGAAGGGTAACGCCCGCAAGGTACGCCGCCTCTATAACGGGCAGGTTATCGCGGGTTTTGCAGGTGGCACTGCTGATGCTTTTACTCTGTTTGAGCGCTTTGAGGCGCAGCTTGAAAAGCATAACGGCAATCTCACAAGAGCCGCGGTTGAACTTGCCAAAGACTGGCGGTCAGACAGGGCCTTACGCAAGCTGGAAGCGCTTTTGGCTGTGGCGGATAAAACAGCTTCCCTGATCATCACCGGTAACGGTGACGTAATAGAGCCAGAGCACGGGTTGATTGCTATCGGCTCCGGCGGGCCGTTCGCTCAAGCCTCCGCACGGGCTCTGCTTGAAAACACCGAGCTTTCTGCCCACGAGATTGTAGAGAAAGGCCTGGAGATAGCCGCAGATATCTGCATCTATACCAACCACAATCGCACTATTGAATTGCTCTCCAAAGACGCAGCTACCAAACCAGAACCCTCCAAAACGACTGATCCGGAGTAACCATGTCTGCAATGACTCCCCGTGAAATTGTTCACGAGCTCAATAAACACATCGTGGGTCAGCAAGAGGCCAAGCGAGCAGTAGCGATCGCCCTGAGAAACCGCTGGCGCCGGATGCAGCTGGACAGCACGCTTCGGGATGAGGTCACGCCCAAGAACATCCTCATGATTGGCCCCACCGGCGTGGGCAAAACTGAGATTGCCCGCCGCCTGGCCAAATTGGCAGATGCACCTTTCCTGAAAGTTGAAGCCACCAAATTTACCGAGGTTGGCTACGTTGGGCGTGATGTCGAATCCATTATCCGCGATCTGGCGGATATGGCTGTAAAAATGCTGCGGGTTCAGGAAATGAAGCGTCACGAAGAGCAGGCTTTGGACGCAGCTGAAGACAGAATTCTGGACGCCCTGCTCCCACCGCCAAAAAGCTTTAGCGAAGACAGCCAAAAGACCTCCGAAGATTCCTCCACACGCCAGATGTTCCGGAAAAAGCTGAGGGAAGGCGAACTCGACGATAAAGAAATCGAGATCAATCTTCGTAATTCAAGCGCCGGCGTAGAGATCATGGCGCCTCCCGGAATGGAAGAGATGACCAACCAACTGCAGAGCATGTTTTCCAACATGGCTGCTGATAAATCCAAACCCCGGAAAATGAAGGTGGCAGATGCCCTGAAACGGGTGAAGGAAGAGGAAGCCGGCAAGCTGGTCAATGAGGAGTCGATCAAACAGAAAGCCATTATCGCCGTTGAGCAGAACGGCATTGTGTTTCTCGATGAAATTGACAAGGTGGCCAAGCGGGCGGAGAACAGCTCGTCGGATGTATCTCGGGAAGGCGTTCAGAGGGATCTCTTGCCGCTGATTGAGGGCAGTACCGTGAGCACAAAATACGGTTCAGTTCGCACAGATCATATTCTGTTTATCGCTTCCGGCGCCTTTCACCTGTCCAAGCCGTCAGACCTGATTCCGGAATTACAGGGCCGCCTGCCCATACGTGTGGAGCTGCAAGCTCTAACCCCGGACGATTTCAAGCGCATTCTTACAGAGCCGGATGCCTCTCTGGTTCAGCAGTATGAAGCCCTGATGAATACCGAGGGCGTCAAGCTGACGTTCAGTGAAGACGCAATTGCGCGCATTGCTGAAATTGCCTGGAAGGTGAACGAGACAACCGAGAACATCGGTGCCAGGCGTTTGCACACGGTTTTGGAAAGGCTACTGGAAAGCCTGTCGTTTGATGCTGGTGATGGGGTAACCGAAGCGTTTGAAGTAACTGCAGATTACGTTAATGAGAAGCTTGGAGAACTGTCGGAAGACGAAGATCTGAGTCGTTATATTCTCTGATTTGAAATAATCATTGAGCCAGGCGTGCTCTGCGCGCCTGGCTCGCACCCCTACTCTGCTTTTGAAAACAGGTGGGTTACTGTTCCCAGTCCTGCCGCCAGCTTGCTCTTTCCCGCTGCCTTCTTCTTTCTGCTCTTGGCCACATAAAGCGGCAGCATTTCGCCATAGAGGCTGGTACTAATGGTGCGCTGCTCATCTTCCAGACGATCCCGGCGCAGCTTGATACCGTATTTTGCCAACTTCGGCTCCAACTCATCAGCGCGATTTCGCAAATCCTGACGGGTCATCTGATAAGCGTGTTCACACACCATTCGACGCGACTGAAAGCTGAACACGTCAGAGAAAAACAACTTGGCGTCATCCCGAGTCGGCTCAAACAGCAGGATATCCTTATCTGGATAGTCCGTCGCATAGTGAGCAATGCCTGACTGCATGCGGGAATACACCATGGTCCGGAACATCTGTGACAACAGGTTTGGCATCCCCGAACGAGTCAATTCTCCGGGCGCCATAGTGCCCGCCCGTACCGCCGCACTGGCATCAATGGGCACCAGGGGGTTCACTGCAAAAACCAGATCTGCACCATCTTCAAACGCGACCGATGCGTGCAAGCCTTTGCGCAGTGTTCCATCCACGTAGTACCGACCATCAATATCGACCGGCACATACAGCCCCGGAGATGCCATGCTCGCCTGAATAGCTCTGGAGATGGGCACATGGTCAAACCCGGGAGCGCCAAAGCACACGGCGTCGCTGCTTTCCACGTCTGCCGCAACAATGTAAAGGCTACGCTTTAGCTGCCGAAAGTCGTTCGAACGGCCCAACATGGAAAACGCACGCATCAGATAATCATGGAGGCCTTCGTTATCGAAAAGCCCGGCAGGAGCCGCCTGAGACAGTATGGTGAGGGCTTCGAGCAAACTCTGATCGTAGGGGTTGGCAATAAAACGGCGCACGGCTGTGGTGACCAGTCCGGGCACAGCCAGCACCCGCCCCGCCATTTCCTTCAGTGCTGGCCTGAAGAACACATCGGGGTGAAAAGGGTGAACTTCAGCTTCATTGCGCACAAAAATTCGACACAATTGTGCCGTGGTCATCTGGTTCGCCAGATTGGCAGCTACGAATGAGCCCGAGTTAACACCGACATACACATCAAGGTTATTGAAGTCCAACCCATCCAAGGCCTCATCCAGCGCCCGGAGCGCGCCAATCTCGTATATGCCGCCTAAAGGACCACCCCCGCCCAGTGCGAGCCCGATGCGTGGTGCTGGTTTCAGTTCGGTTGGCTTCTTCATGGCCTTTCCTTCTCTGGATGAATAGCCAGATTTGCATTCTGGCCTGCCTGATCTACAAGGTAACAACCCGATTTAGAGCACGCACCCTATATTTGAGCGACTGCCCGATATGACAAACTTCAGGAGGCGACCTGTTCCACCAGAGCGGCGCTCGAAGATATTCCAGGCCGGAGGTAACGGCCAAAGCCGGCGTCGCGCAGCGCAAGATCCACACAACTCTTGATCACGTGAGGGGAATCCAGCAACAACACGTCCTTCAAAAGTTTTACCGCCCACTCCCGACTAACGCTGCGAATCACGGACTTAACCTTTGGCAGGCTGGCGGCGTTCATGGAGAGAGAGTCGTAACCCATGGCCATCAGCAGCAATGCACCACCGGGATCCCCCGCCAGCTCGCCGCAAATTCCCACTGGTTTGCCGACGGCATGGGCATCCTGAGCAATCCGCACCAGGGCCTGTAAAACTGCAGGATGATACGAATGGTAGAGCTGGGCAACGCGAGGGTTGTTGCGGTCAACTGCCAGCAGGTACTGGGTCAGATCATTTGAGCCCACAGACAGGAAATCCACACGATCTGCAAGCTCGCGAACCTGGTATACCGCGGCGGGTATTTCAACCATTACACCCACTTTGGGCATGTGGATGTCAAAACCTTCCTCTCGCACCTCGTGGTATACCCGGTAAATCAGGTGCAGGGATTCTTCTACCTCAGAGATATTGCTGATCATCGGCAGCATGATTTGTAGGTTATTCAGGCCTTCGCTTGCTTTTAGCATGGCCCGCACTTGAACCAAAAATATTTCCGGGTGATCCAGAGTCACCCGAATACCCCGCCAACCCAGGAACGGGTTCTCTTCCTCGATCGGGAAGTAGGTCAGCGCCTTGTCACCACCGATATCCAGAGTGCGCATGGTTACCGGGTTGGGTGCAAAGGCCTCCAACTGCTCCCGATAATACTGCCGCTGCTCCTGCTCCGATGGAAAGCGATCTTTAATCATGAAGGGCACTTCGGTGCGATAGAGCCCTATGCCCTCGGCTCCGTGTGAAAGGGAGCGAACGACATCGGTCATCAATCCCGTATTCACCAGCAGCGGTACCCGATGGCCATCAGTGGTTATGCAGGGCTTGTCGCGAAGTGCTTCCAGCCCGCGGTCGAGCTCGGCCTCTTCTTCGCAGATGGTTTGAAAAAATGCCCTGAGATCTGACGAAGGAGAAGCGAAAATCTGCCCCTCAAAGCCATCAACAATCAACTCGCGCCCGTCGAGCTGATTGACCGGGATATCCACCAACCCCATAACCGTGGGGACACCCATTGCGCGGGCTAGAATGGCCACATGGGAGTTGCTGGAGCCTTTGACTGAAACAAGGCCCACCAACTGGTCCCGGGGCACCTCTCCCAGCATGGCAGGTGTCAACTCTTCACTGACCAAAACCGTGCGCTCTGGGTAAATCAGGTCTTTTTGGTCACCTTCTTGCAGATAGGAAAGCAGGCGGCGGCCAAGGTCGCGGACATCGACGGCCCTTTCCTGAAGGTAGTGATCGTCCATCATTTCGAAATGACGTACGTAGTGTTGAACTACCTGTTTCAGGGCACCTTGAGCCCAGTTTCCTTCCCGGATGCGATTATTGACCTCTCCGGGCAATGCCTCATCACCCAGCATGCGGAGATACACATCAAACAACGCCAACTCTTCCGGACGAAGCCGTGAGGTGAGCCGCTTGGCAACCTGGCCTATGTCTTCGCACACTGATTGCACTGCCGACCGGAACAGCTCCAACTCCTGCTCGATGTCTTCTGTCGGCTTATCGGGAACCACGTCCAGATCGGCTGCAGGGTAGACCACCACACCATGACCAATAGCCACGCCAGGCGCGCCCGGCACACCGTTGAAGCTGACGTCACGGGTCTCTTCCCCAGTTAGCGAAAGGCCGCTGATGGCGCCGGTCGCCTCACTGTGGGCTATAACACCTGCAAGCTGAGCGGAAACCGTGACAAGAAATGCTTCTTCACCTTCATCAAAGCACCGGGAACTCTCGCGCTGCTGCACAACGAGAACCCCAAGCACACGGCGATGGTGAATAATGGGAACACCCAGAAACGAGCGGAAGCGCTCTTCGCCAGTTTCGGGAAAATAACGGTAACGGGGGTGGGAAGGTGCGTCTTCCAGATTGATGGGCTCTTCCCGGGAACCGACAAGACCCACCAGACCCTCTGAGTGGGCAAGGCTCACTTTGCCGACGGCTTTCAAATACAGGCCTTCAGTGGCCATTAGAATATAACGATTGGAAACCGGATCCAGCAAGTAGACAGAACAGACCTCGGTGTTCATGGCCTTTTGCACCCGCGACACGATAATACCCAACGCTTCCGAGAGATCCCGGGCGCTGTTTACCTCTTGTACAAGACTTCGCAGAATGCTCAGCATGGGTGTGTCAGTCCGTCATTTCGCCTGTTCCTTTAAACGCCGGTTGTGCTCGCTCCGGTGCCACTGCTCCATGTTATAGAACAGTCTTGGCGCAAGTTCTCTCAGCGCACGTCGGTACACTTCACGCTTGAAGGACACCACCTGACCCAACGGATACCAGTAGCTTACCCACTGCCAGCCATCAAATTCCGGTGAATCCGTACCATCAACGCGCACTTGTGCATCGGGTGATAACATCCTCAGAAGGAACCATTTCTGTTTTTGACCCACGCAGACGGGGTGCGAGTTGTGCCGCACCATCCTTCGGGGAAGACGGTACCTCAGCCAGCCCCGGGTGCAACTGATGATTTCTACATCACTGGCGCCCAGGCCAACTTCCTCTCCAAGCTCCCGATACAGCGCATCTTCCGGCGATTCTTCGTGATTAATTCCGCCTTGAGGAAACTGCCAGGAATCCTGCCCTATTCGCCTTGCCCAGAGAACCTCTCCCCGGTGGTTGGCCAGAATGATTCCGACATTGGGTCTGAAACCGTCTGAATCGATCACGGTACAGTCCTCTTTATAGAGTCGGCAGGCCGGTGAGATATGCACCGGCCGGATTTTTTCCAAGTTGCGCTCATTCTTACAGAATCCCAAGGCTTCGGCAAACGCAGCTGCTCTCGGGTACCCGTGGTAACATATCGGCTTTCGCAAGCCCTATGCCTCTGGAGGTAATCGTTTGACGCTCGCAATTTTTGATCTCGACAACACCCTGCTCGCTGGCGACAGCGATCACGCCTGGGGCGAGTTTCTTGTAGAAGAAGGCATCGTTGATGCCGAGACCTATCGCCAAGCGAACGACCGCTTTTATCAGGAATACCTGAATGGCGAAATGGACATCCTGAACTACCTCAAGTTTGCGCTTCAGCCTTTGTCTATACATGGCATGGATGAACTGCTGGCGTGGCGAGCTGCGTTCATGGATAAGAAAGTGCGCCCAATGCTGCAACAAAAGGCCAGTGAGCTTTTGAACAGTCATCGGCAGCAAGGCCATACCCTGATGATCATCACGGCCACCAACCGGTTTGTGACCGAACCCATTGCAGAAGTGCTGGATATTGAACACCTGATCGCCACCGAACCTGAACTGGTCAATGGGCGCTACACCGGTGAAATCGCAGGTATTCCCAGTTTCCAGGAAGGCAAGGTCACCCGGCTGAACGATTGGCTGGCAGCTCACAATGAAAGCTTGGCCGGCGCCTGGTTTTACAGTGACTCACACAATGACTTGCCACTATTGGAAAAGGTAGAGAACCCGGTTGCGGTTGATCCGGATCCCAAGTTGGAAGAATTCGCTAGAGCGAACGGTTGGAAGGTTATGTCGCTTCGCGATTGAGCGCCATTGAAGAAGTACTGAGTCCGTCATTTTCAGGAAAAGACGGACTCAGCCATGCCATCACATGAAGCCGGTCAGCGACCGCACAAAGCAGGATTTGATGTAGTCAGTTTCAGGAATCCCCGGAATGATTGGGTGATCCGGGGCCTGATGCCCCTGCTCCAGCAATTGCACGAAGCGATCGATCTTTCGACCACTGCCGCGAATGATATCTACCAGTTTTTCCTGCGAGAGATGCATGGAACACGAGGCAGAAACAAGAATCCCGTCCCGCTCCAATAGTCTAAGCCCAAGCTGATTAAGCCGCGCATAGGCCTGCTCGCCAGCTTTTTGGTCACGGCGACGGGGAATCAGCGCGGGCGGATCCAGCACAACGATATCGTACTTTTCCTTCTCCTCCGCCAGCGCTTTCAACGCATCAAACGCATCGCCTTCGATGGTTTCGACGTTATCGAGGCCGTTCAGCTTGGCGTTGTGATGCACCGAATCAATGGCGCCTGAAGAACTGTCCACACAGGTGACCTGGGTGGCACCGGCACAGGCCGCCTGAATACCCCAGCCACCTACATAACTGAACACATCCAGCACCCGCTTACCTGGCGCATAAGCCTGCAGGCGCTGACGATTCATGCGGTGATCGTAAAACCAACCGGTCTTTTGACCGCCTTCAAGCGGCACTTCGAAACGAACGCCGTTTTCTTCTACTTCAAGCAATGTCGCTTCCGGGCCATGAGCTTGCTCAACGTAAGAGTTCAACCCTTCAACGCTGCGCATCTTACCGTCGTTCTTGAGGATGATGGCTTTCGGGTGCGCCAACCGTTGAACCGCACGAACGATGGATTCTTTCATCAACTCCATGCCCGCGGTGGATATCTGGACGACGACAGTGTCGCCAAACCGGTCTATCACCAACCCGGACAGCCCATCGCTGTCGCCGAATACCCAGCGGTAGAAGGGTTTATCGAACAGTCGGTCCCGCAGTGTCAGCGCTATTTCCATTCGCTGAGTTAATCGGTTCGGTGTCATACCCTGCGCTGCGTCTCTGCTGATCAGGCGACCGCAGATAAGAGCGTGGGGGTTTACGAAAATCACACCGAGAGGCTTGTCATTGGACGCACGCAACTCAGCCTGGGTGCCAGCTTCAAACTGCGTCAGCGGTGACCTCTGGATATCGACTTCGTTGCTGTAAACCCACAGGTGACCAGCCCGAAGCCTGCGCTCCGCGCCTTTGCGTAGATATAAAACCGGGAAATTCATTGCTGCCACCTAGGGTAGAGAAAAATAGGGCGGGAATTATACATTAACTGACGACAGCCACACACGGGCAGGGAACGCAGTCGGGGCGCGCCTCCCAAAACACGCTGTGAATACGTCCGTGTACGCTTGGCTCCGCCATCCATGGCTCCGCACAGTTTTGGGAGGCGCGCCCCGACTGCTTCGACACTGGAGGTGCCTATAACGACTTCCAAAGCAGTGCTAACAATTACTCGGCAGCGGCTACATGCTCGGCGTAGGCATCAGCATCCATCAATCCATCAAGCTCGCCCTTATCAGCAAGCTTTACCTTGAACATCCACCCATCTCCGTATGGATCTTCGTTGACCTTCTCTGGCTCGTCCTCAAGGCTTTCGTTAACTTCAAGAACTTCACCGGTTACCGGGCTGAACACATCGGATGCGGACTTCACAGATTCTGCGACGCCAGCCTCTTCGCCGCCGGTAACGGTCTCTCCCACTTCGGGAACGCCAATGTAAACCACATCACCCAATTGCTCCTGGGCGAAGTCGGTTATGCCAACAGTTGCGGTGCCATCAGCGTGTACGCGCACCCACTGGTGGGTGTCGATGTATTTGAGATCAGAAGGTGTTTCACTCATAAGGGTAATTCCTGACAAAATTTTTGGGCAGTGTAACCGAAACCTTAGCGCCAGCGAACCTCTCGTGCCAGCTTCATGAAGGAATCGAGATATTGCACACCCACATCACGCTCGCGACAGCCAAGAAAGATCTGCTTGGAGATACCTTCTTTGCCCAGTTTTACCGGCACAATGCCCAGCCGGTCGCTGTATTCCGTGACTAGCCATCGAGGTAGCGCAGCCACGCCACGGCCTGCGGCGACCATTTGCAGCATGATGTCGGTGGTTTCGATGGTTTTGTGACGGGCTGGGCGCATGTTTGCGGGCACCAGTATGTGATTGAACACATCCAGCCGTTCGATCGCCACGGGATAGGTAATCAGGGTTTCCGTTTCCAGATCCGCCGCATCTGCCCAGGGTTTGCCTGCGAGGCGGTGGGACGCAGCAACCACCAGCACCTGCTCGTAATCAAACACTGGCTCAAACACCAATCCGGGCCTGTGCAAAGGGTCAGGCGTAACCAGCATGTCGATGTCGTGACCAAACAGCGCGCCGATGCCGCCGAACTGGAATTTTTGTTTTACGTCGACATCCACCGATGGCCACTGTTCAAGGTAAGGGCCAACAACTTTTAGCAGCCATTGATAACAGGGGTGGCATTCCATCCCGATACGCAGGGTGCCGGCCTGCCCTCTGGCGAACTGGCCGATGAGCATTTCGGCATGTTCGAACTGGGGCAACAGGCGATTCGCCAGTGCCAGCAGGTGGCTACCGGCTTGGGTCAGCCTTAGCTGCCGGCCTTCTCGCAGCCAAAGCGGGGTTCCCAGCTGCTGCTCCAGTTTGCGAACGGAGTGGCTAAGCGCGGACTGGGTAAGGTGAAGGCGATTCGCCGCAGCGGTGAGAGAACCTTCGGTTTCAACAGCCCGGAGAACTTCCAGATGGTTACGCTCAATCATTCGACAACCCATGAGTGAAATTAATAGAATTCTGAAATAATACCATTATCATTCATCAACCCCGAGCGCTAATCTGGCAACTCCTATCAACAACCCAACAAACACATATCCAGGAGTTCCGGATGACCACTACACACAACCTCGGCTACCCGCGCATCGGCGCTCGCCGGGAACTGAAATTTGCGCTGGAAGCACTTTGGAACGGCCAGTCCAGCGAACAAGCGCTGCAGGAAACCGCCGCAGAGTTACGTGCGCAAAACTGGCAAGAGCAGGCAGGCCTTGCTTTGGCACCGGTAGGCGATTTTTCGCTTTACGACCAAGTGCTGGACATGAGCGCGACACTTGGCAATTTGCCTGAGCGTGCCAGCGTCCATGCAGGCTCGCAACTGGACGAGTACTTCCGTGTAGCCCGGGGTCGCTCCCCTAGCGACAGCGCCTGCTGCAACGTACATGCGGGTGAAATGACCAAGTGGTTTGATACCAACTATCACTACATAGTGCCGGAGTTCAGTGCCGATACGAATTTCAGCCTGAACGCTGATCGCATTCTGGCGCAACTGGCGGAAGCCCGTGCCCAGGGTGTAAACACCAAGCCAGTTATCATCGGACCGGTTACCTATCTATGGTTGGGAAAAGCCAAAGATGAGTCTGACCGCTTGAAGCTGCTGGACAAATTATTGCCGGTATACACCGAGTTACTGACAAAGCTTGCCGATGCGGGTGCCGAATGGGTGCAAATTGATGAGCCGGCTCTGGTTACTGAGCTGAATGCCGACTGGAAGCATGCTTTTATTCTCGCCTACCACGAACTGAAAACCGCACCGATAAAACTGTTGCTGACCACCTATTTCGGTGAACTGCGAGAAAACCTGCAACTTGCCTGCGAGCTGCCTGTGGCGGGCTTCCATCTGGATGCTATCAGCGCAGCCAATGAGGTGTCGCGACTGGCCGACTGGCTACCTGCGCACAAAGCCCTGTCTCTCGGAGTGATCAATGGTCGCAACATTTGGAAAACTGACCTGAATGCCACGCTGGATCTTCTGGAGCCATTAAAGGAAAAGCTGGGCGAACGCCTTTGGCTGGCACCTTCCTGCTCTCTTCTGCATGTGCCGGTTGATCTGGAAAGCGAAACCACGCTGGATGCAGAAGTACGCAACTGGCTAGCTTTTGCCCGGCAGAAGCTTGAGGAGTTAGCCACGCTGGCAAAAGCACTTGATGAAGGTCGAGAGGCGGTGACCAACGAACTGGCGGCCAACCAGACAGCCATCGACAGCCGGCATCAGTCTTCACGGGTTCATAACCCCGCCGTTGCCGAGGCAGTCGCAGCCATCACCCCCGAGCACGGCCAGCGCAAGAGCCCATTCAGCACGCGAACCAGGTTGCAGCAGGAACGCTTCAAACTACCTGCTTACCCAACAACCACCATTGGCTCCTTCCCGCAAACACCGGAAATTCGTGAGGTACGTAAAGAGTTCCGCCTCGGCAATCTGAGCCAACAGGACTACACCGCGCGGATTCACGAAGAAATTGCCTACTGTGTCGAGCAACAGGAAGCGCTTGGCCTGGACGTGCTGGTGCACGGCGAGGCAGAGCGCAACGACATGGTGGAGTATTTTGGCGAGCAGTTGGAAGGCTACGTGTTCAGCCGGTTTGGCTGGGTGCAATCCTATGGCTCACGATGCGTGAAACCGCCCATTCTGTTTGGTGACATCACCCGCCCCGACGCCATGACGGTAGACTGGACCAAATACGCCCAGTCCCTGACCGACAAGCCTATGAAAGGCATGCTCACCGGCCCGGTTACCATTTTGAACTGGTCGTTTGTGCGGGATGACCAGCCACGCAAAGACACCTGCCTGCAGCTGGCACTGGCTGTGCGCGAAGAAGTGCAGGATCTGGAAAAAGCCGGCGTAGGGATTATCCAGATTGATGAGGCCGCCTTGCGCGAAGGCTTGCCACTGCGACAGTCAGACTGGAACAGCTATCTGGAGTGGGCAATCGAAGCTTTCCGCATCAGCGCCAATGGCGTGCAGGACGACACCCAGATTCATACCCACATGTGTTACTCGGAGTTCAACGACATCATCGGGGCGATTGCCCGTATGGATGCCGACGTAATCACCATCGAAACGTCGCGCTCTGCCATGGAGTTGCTGGACGCATTCAAGGGTTTCGAGTATCCCAATGATATAGGGCCAGGGGTTTATGACATTCACTCCCCGAACATTCCACGAGTGGAGCAAGTAACTGACCTGATGAGCAAGGCGGCAGAGCGGATTCCGGCAGAGCGCTTGTGGGTCAACCCCGATTGCGGCCTGAAAACCCGGCGCTGGGAGGAAGTCGTACCTGCACTGGAGGCAATGGTAGCGGCAGCCCGTGAGCTGAGAGGGCAAATTGAGGGAATAGATGTAGCAGAGCAAGAGCTGGCAGAAGCGGCTCAGTAACCGGTGCTGTTCTGATCCAGCTCAAACTCGAAACTCCGGGCCCGGCAGACTTCCGTAGTGAAGTCGCCGGAAGCCTGGAGCTCAAACCAGCGATACCCGGGCGCCAGATCATCTACAGAGAACTTGCGTGAGCCGGAGGTAAACTGGATACAGGTGGATGGCGTAGCCAGCAGGTGCACGTCATTTCTCTGCTGCTCAAAGGTCTGGTGAATGTGGCCCCACAACACAATCTTTACTTGAGGAAACCGATCAATCAATTGCCAGAACTCGTCACGATTCCGCAGGCCAATATCAGTCATCCAGTCCGTATCAATATCAACGGGATGATGGTGAAGAGATACGAACGCGGGTACATCCGGATGCTGTTCGAGCATGTCTTCAAGGAACCCCAGTTCAGATTCCGAAAGCTCTCCGTGAACTTTTCCTGGCACAGATGAATCCAGAAGAATGAATTGCCACCCACCCTGCATTACATGCCGACGGTCTGCACCGTAACCTGCAGCAACGGTTTTCAAACTGGCTACCTGGTCATGATTACCCGCAATCCAGGCAGACCCACAGTCAAACGCACCAAGGCGTTCACCAAGAACGCGATAGGCTTCTTCCGAGCCGTCCTGAGCAAGGTCGCCGGTTACAAGGACCAGATCTGGTTGCCCGTGTGTCTTGAGCACCTCAGCTATGACTGCATCGAGGCTGTCGCGGGTATTTACACCAAGCAACGCGCCATCATCGGCAGCCATCAGGTGCGGATCCGTTAACTGCAGTACCCGAAGTGTCGGGGTGGCTTCCGTTGAGGTCATGATGCTTATGGTCTGCTTACAGCCAACGATTAAGGAATAGGTTCAATGGCAGCTGATTTTTATTAGCTCCCACGGCATTACAATGAGTGTACGTTGTCAGCCACTGGATTGATTACTTATGACTGGAACCCGCGTCACATTCTGATTGAACGTTGACAAAATTTTGCACAATTTGCCAATCACATCCGCAACTTCAATGCTCAGCGTGTCACCGAATGGATAAGAAACGGGCTCAACTGGTACCTTCACCTGACATCCAGGTGGCGTGCTCCAAGGGTAAGTGCCCAAATCTCAAACAGTACTCAAGCCAGTCTGCGAGAAAACCATTGACCTGAACCTTCTCATCGGGATGGTGCATGAAACGGTTTGGGTAGTCGTTAACCGGTGCGATCTGCGTGTCACGATAGCAACTGATCACTTCTGCCATAGTGGCGTCATGGTATATCCGAACCGTCATCTTCGGATTATTGAGCCAGCGCCCACTGTTATGGATCTGCTCCAGTAGGAGGGTTTCGGTGTATCGGGCTGTTTGCAAAACCTGGATCCGAACCCGGCCCAAGTATTCATTTTCCCGGTGTAGCTCGATTTCGGATATAGGCTTTTCGTCTACCCTCAGTTGGCGCAGCCTGCGAAGGCGCTGGTAATTGCCATCACACAAGGCACCGAGCTGGCGCAGATCCGGCACGTAACGCTTGGGTTTCATTGCCCACTCACTCATGGCTACCACCCTGCCCGCAGTCTGGCACGGTTGATCTGCAGCCACTGCATGGCGATGATTGCCGCGGCGTTATTGATGCGGCCATCACTGATCATTGCTATGGCTTCATCTGCCGAAACCACATGGGCACGAATGTCTTCACTTTCCTCTTCGAGGCCGAAAAGGCCGCCCGCGAATTCGGTGCTGACTTTGCCACAGTAGAGATAAACCATTTCTGTCGTGCCGCCCGGGGACACCAGGTAATCGCAGATTTTTTCGAGTTTGCTGAAGCTGAGGCCCGCCTCTTCTTCGGCTTCTCTTTGGGCAACGTCTTCGCTGCTTTCGCCCTCTTCGTTCATGCCGGCGATCAGCTCCAGCAACCAGGGGGACTGATCGCGCCCGATTGCGCCCAGGCGGAATTGTTCAAGCAGTACAACTTCGTCTCTTTCTGGATCATAGGGGAGTACGCAGGTGGC
Source organism: uncultured Marinobacter sp. (assembly GCF_947488835.1). GTDB lineage: Bacteria > Pseudomonadota > Gammaproteobacteria > Pseudomonadales > Oleiphilaceae > Marinobacter. The sequence goes on from NZ_CANLBK010000006.1 coordinate 31,644, forward strand.
GTCGCCGCGGATAAAGAGTTCGCGGGTAAATTGCGGCATGTTTCGGCCATCAAAGCGCGGGTGTGTCAGCCATAGTTTGTCCATGCGGAAGAAGCCCTGGAAGACGGTTTCGCGCTTTTCAACTTTGACATCGCTGGCCTTGAACTGGAACGGCTTGGTCATGCTTTACTCTGTTTTGAAATCGGTTTTGCACGATAGCCGGTTGGTGTTGTTTATTGCAAGCCTGCTTTGGGTGGGGTACCGAGCTTGGCCTCGGCCTGCCGGTTCAAGGGCTGGATAAATCGGGGAGGGTTGCCCAAAACACGCTCCTTGCGGCACATCCCTGTGACGCTTGGGCTCCGCCATCCATGGCTCCGCACAGTTTTGGGCAACCCTCCCCGATTCATCCGATTAAACACTGCAATAGCCGCTCTTCCCGCAGCCAGCAGTGCCCAACGCGAGACAAAAATGATGCAATTTACACTTTATCGTAAAGCTTACTCCCGGATTCCACGAACTCCCGGGACTTCTCTTTCATGCCCGCATCCACAGCTGAAATCTCATCAATTCCATGCTCAGCCGCATAATCGCGAACTTCCTGGGAGATTTTCATGGAGCAAAATTTCGGGCCGCACATGGAGCAGAAGTGCGCCACCTTCGCGGAATCCTTGGGTAAGGTTTCGTCGTGGAAGGCGCGGGCGGTGTCTGGGTCCAAACCAAGGTTGAACTGGTCTTCCCAGCGGAACTCGAAACGGGCTTTTGAAAGCGCGTTGTCGCGGATTTGGGCGCCGGGGTGGCCTTTTGCCAAGTCGGCGGCGTGGGCGGCGATTTTGTAGGTGATGATGCCGGTTTTTACGTCATCTTTGTTGGGCAGTCCCAGGTGCTCTTTGGGCGTGACGTAGCACAACATGGCGCAGCCGAACCAGCCGATCATAGCAGCGCCGATGCCGGAGGTGATGTGATCGTAGCCCGGAGCAATGTCGGTGACCAGCGGGCCGAGGGTGTAGAAGGGTGCTTCGTCGCAACACTCCAACTGCTTGTCCATGTTCTCTTTTACCAAGTGCATGGGCACGTGGCCGGGGCCTTCAATCATGCATTGCACGTCGTGCTTCCAGGCAATTTTGGTGAGTTCTCCCAGTGTTTCCAGTTCGCCGAACTGAGCCGCGTCGTTGGCGTCGGCTATGGAGCCGGGGCGTAGACCGTCGCCTAGGCTGAAGGAGACATCGTAAGCTTTCATGATTTCGCAGATATCTTCGAAGTGCTCGTACAGGAAGCTTTCTTTGTGGTGAGCCAGACACCACTTAGCCATGATGGAGCCACCGCGAGAGACGATTCCAGTGGTGCGTTTGGCGGTCATGGGTACGTGATGCAAGCGCACGCCTGCGTGGATGGTGAAATAGTCGACGCCCTGCTCTGCTTGCTCAATCAAGGTATCCCGGAAGATTTCCCACGTGAGGTCTTCTGCTACACCGCCTACTTTTTCCAAAGCTTGATAGATAGGCACTGTGCCAACAGGCACCGGTGAGTTGCGGATCAGCCATTCGCGGGTCTCGTGAATGTTCTTACCGGTGGAGAGGTCCATGATGGTGTCGGAACCCCAGCGGATGCCCCAGGTGAGTTTCTCTACTTCTTCTTCAATTGAAGAGGTAACTGCCGAGTTACCAATGTTGCCGTTGATCTTCACCAAAAAGTTGCGGCCGATGATCATCGGCTCGGATTCGGGGTGATTAATATTTGCAGGAATGATGGCCCTGCCCCGGGCGACTTCGCTGCGCACGAACTCGGGGGTAATTTCTGCTGGAATACTCGCTCCGAAAGATTGGCCAGGGTGCTGATCATCCGCCAAGCCTTGCTCTCGAGCTTCCTGCAGCTTCATGTTTTCCCTTATGGCGATGTATTCCATCTCCGGCGTAATTATGCCTTTGCGGGCGTAGTGCATCTGGGTAACGTTTTTATCTGCCAGCGCCCTGAGAGGCTTGCGTTCGTCCATAAAACGGAGCGGGTCAAGCTGAGGGTCTTTCATTCTGCGGCGGGTGTATTCCGAGGTGTAGCCTGGCAGAGGAGCTGTATCTTCACGCTCCGATATCCAGGCAGCGCGGATGGCTGGAAGGCCTTTGCGCAGATCGATGGTGGCGTCAGGGTCTGTGTATATGCCGGAGGTGTCGTACACCACTACCGGTGGGTTTTTCTCGCCACCCATTTCTGTGGGCGTATCCTGCACGGTAATTTCACGCATAGGCACCCGCAGATCGGAACGACTACCCTGTACGTATATTTTTCGTGAGCCCGGTAAGGGTTTAATCGCAGCAGAATCTACGCGAGCGGAATCACTGAGGTAAGTTGGCAGATCGGTCATCATTTGCTCCCGGAATTTTATTGGATATTCGGGTCGCGCATGACGGAGGGAGCCGACACCATAGAGTTTGCAGGTGTTTCTGGCTCTTCGATAGCCTGGTCTCAATCCCTACGCCGGTATTATCCGGATCAGGTCGCGGGTTCTGCGATGCAATCTCAGCCGGCTATCTGAACAAGTCAAACAGCCAGCACCCCGTCAAGACGCGAGTCTGTAATCTATAGCGCTCAAAGTGAGTGCTATATGCAAGTGTAGAGCTGAGCGGAATTATTGTCCATAATGGTCAGATTGTTTCAGCCGGCTTGTTTAACCATGCCATTACCGATGTTGCCCCCATGTCACCGCGGGACACTCTGGTATTCCTTTTCAACGGCCCAGGCGGGCGTAGGCGCGCACATGTACTCAGGAGTAATAATGAAGAAACGATTGCTTTCCGGACTTATTGGCCTCTTGGCGGCTCAGCCGGCCCTTTCCTTAGACCTGATCGAGACCTATGAGAAAGCACTCTCTTACGACTCCGGCATCGCGGCAGCCCAAGCCAGATTCGAATCCCAGCAGGCCGCCAGCGACATAAGCAAGAGTACCCTGCTGCCCCAGATTGGTGCCTATGCACAAGGAAACCATACGGATTTTGATGCGAAGAACGGCGTAGGAGACAGCTACAAATCTCTCAACTACGGTGTGCGCCTGACCCAGCCAGTGTTTCGTGCTGACAACTGGTTTCGATACGACTCCAGCAAATTCCAGACCGCAGCAGCTCAAGCCCAATACAATCTGGCGCAGCAGCAACTGATTCTTGATGTCGCCACGGCCTATTTCAATGTGTTGCGGGCGCAGGATACAGTGACAACGGCCAGAGCCGGTGAAGCTGCGATTCGACGCCAATACGAACAGGCGCAAGAGCGTTTTGATGTTGGTCTGATCGCCATTACGGAAGTCTATGAAGCTCGCGCCAGCTACGACGATGCCAGAAGCATCCGGATTGCTGCAGAAAACCAGACAAACATAGCCCGGGAGCAATTGGCCCGGTTTACAGGCGAATACTCCGAAGAGCTGCAGAACCTGCGCCAGAATTTCCCTCTGGGCCAACCAGAACCTCAGGACCCGTCCGCGTGGGAAATGACGGCTCTTGAACAGAACTGGGCGATACAAGCGGCGATGTCAGTGCTGGATTCCAGCGAAGCTAATCTGGATGTCGCAAAATCCGGCCATATGCCGACGCTCGACCTGGTCGCCTCCTATGGGCAAACCGAACTTGATGGCGCCAAGCAAACTCAACAGGAAGGAACCCAGGGCGTTATCGGCCTTGAGCTTAACGTACCGCTGTATATGGGTGGCGGTACTCAAGCTGGCGTTCGACAGCAGCGTTCGCTGGTAACGGTAGCTCAGGAAGATCTGAATACAACACGCCGCGACGTAAGAGTGAGCACTCGCAGCCTGTACTTGACCGTAAACAACAACGTGGAAACCGCGTCTGCGTTGAAGCAAACCATTATTTCCCGCCGCAGCGCATTGGACGCGACCCGCGCGGGGTATGACGTGGGCACCCGCAATATCGTCGAGGTACTGGATTCAGAGCGCGCCTACTACGTGGCACTGAATGACTATGCCAATGCTCGCTACGATTATGTAACGAATACCCTTCGGCTAAAGCAGGCTGCCGGCACGCTTAGCCCGAGGGATCTTATTGAGCTGAACGAGTGGCTGAGCGCCACGGCGCCCGGGATTGAGGCTCTGGCTAACGACAAAGAAACTCTGCAAGACCCCACTCGCTAGGTTGCGCAGCTAGAACGAAGATCAAGACAGGGTGGGGAGTACGCCTCCCCACCCACAACGTGCGGGCTCCCCACGTCAATCCGATTTAAACCCGCTCGATAATCCCATCAACGACCCGATCCAATGCGCCCCTATTCTTGTTGACCACCGACAATGCGCGCTGGCCACTCGCTAGACGCTCGTCAGCATTACTGAACAGTGCGAGCAGGTGGCGAAACAGCTCATCAGCATCGCTAACCATGGTTACCCCACCATCATCAAGAAGCCGTTCGTAGATGGTTTCAAAATTGAACACATTATGCCCGGAAACAACGGGAATTCCCCAGCCTGCCGGCTCCAGGGGATTGTGTCCGCCACGCTCAATCAATGAGCCGCCCACAAATGCCACATCACTGGCGCCATAGAGCATCATCAGTTCACCCATGGTGTCGCCCAGATAAACCTGAGCACTCGAGGGCTCACCCCCCAAAGATCGACGCGCCAGAGAGAACCCCTGCTTGCTGATCAGCTCTGCAACAGACTCAAAGCGCTCAGGGTGGCGAGGCACGACAATCAATAGTGCATCGACCCTATGCTCCAAAAGTTGCTTGTGTGCCGCCAGCAGCTGGGCATCTTCACCTTCATGGGTGCTACCCGCAATCCATACAGGACGAACAGATAGACTGCTTTTCAGTACCCACGATGCTGCCCGCACTGAGTCAGGAATATCCACATCAAATTTTACGCTGCCAGTAACAGCCACTTTGGATGACGCAACTCCTATTCTTCGAAAACGCTCCGCATCCTTTTCAGCCTGCGCGGCCACCCAGCTGATACTGCGCATGATCGGCGCAACCAGGCGTTTGACGCGCTCATAACCCAGCGCAGAACGCTCGGAAAGCCGGGCGTTGATAAGGAAGACAGGAACCCCGCGGGACCGGCTCTGGCGAATCATATTCGGCCATATCTCCGTTTCCATAATAACCAGTATTCTGGGATTAACCCGGTTCAGGAAGCGCCGAATCGCGCCGGGTGTATCATAGGGGGCATAGGCATACTGCACCTGATCGCCAAACATTTTCATGGCCTGTGCCTGGCCGGTGTCGGTCATGGCAGTCATCAGGATAGTAATATTGGGATTGCGAGCGAGCAGTCTTCGCACCATGGGCGCAGCGGCAATGGTTTCACCTACCGACACCGCATGCACCCAAACAACCGTGCCGTTGGCTCGGGGCACAAAGCCCAAGCGCTGTTGCCAATTAATGCGGAGTTCGGGTGCTTGGCGGCCCTGCCACCACAGACGCAGAAGAATAAACGGCAACGCCAGGCGTATAAGTTGTGAATAGATAAGTTGAAGCACGCAGTACCCCCTGCAAATCAGTGCGGTATCATAGCGCAAACCCTGATAATTTGCTTCCGACTGACCATGCTGGGCAACATAGCCAAAGCAGCAACTCACTGAGCTAGCAGGACAGATTTTCAAGTGAAGAAAAAATACCGCAACCAGGCGCGAAATACAGACTACTCAGCCTATCGCCACCCCCGCTGGTGGCCGACCTGGATCGGAATTGCTGTTATGTGGTGCGCGGCCCAGCTTCCCATTCGCTTCCAGTGGTGGCTTGGCAAGTGCATAGGTCTTCTCGCATGGCGTTTTGCCAAGCGGCGGCGCCATATTGCCGAGGTCAATATAAGACTGTGCTTTCCTGAGCTCACGCAGGCACAACAAGGTGCGCTGGTTCGTAATAGTTTTATCGCAAACGGAATCGGCCTGATGGAGCTGGGCATAGCCTGGTTTCGGAACCCGGCAAAGCTTATGGGGATAACGGAAGTTCACGGAAAGGAGCATTTGGACAGCGCTTTGGCCAAAGGCAAAGGTGTGCTCTTGCTTGGCGGCCATTACAGCACCCTGGACCTAGGAGGTAGCCTGGTTACCGAGTACATTGAAGCAGACGTAATGCAGCGAGACCACAACAACCCACTGATGAATGCCATCATGACCCGCGCAAGGGAGCGCCGGTATGGGACAGCTCTGGGTGCACGGGATCTTCGCGGCCTGTTCCGCAGCCTTAAACAAAATCGCACTGTGTGGTACGCCACAGATCAGGACTATGGCCGCAAGGATATTGTTTTCGCGCCATTCTTTGGCATACCAACCGGCACTATCACGGCGACATCTCGTATCGCTGCGCGCAGCCACTGTAAGGTGGTTCCATTCAGCCACTTCCGGCGACAGGATAAACCCGGTTACGACATTTACTTTCACCCCCCGCTGGAGCCTTTTCCGGGCGGCGATGACATGCAGGATGCGACCGAGATCAACCAGATTCTCGAGCGCGAGATTCGGCGAGCGCCCGCCCAGTACCTCTGGATGCACCGCCGCTTCAAAACGCGGCCAGACATAAACGACCCAGGTTTTTATGGCGACAAATAGCACTCAAGCGGCACCTGTAATCTGGCTGCTCACAGACAATAAACCCGGGCACCGGAATCAGTTAAAGGGCCTTGGCAATCGGCTACGGGTAAAGGTTGGCGCAAGCCTGTTCTGGTTATCAGCGCCAGATATCCGTATTCCATTGTGGCGCGCCCTTTTGGCGATTCCGCCTGCGTTGGACAAGTCCCTCCCCCACCCTGACTTGATCATCGCAGCCGGCACAGGCACTCACAAACTGCTGCTGTCCTTGCGGCGGCTCAGGAACACCAAAACTCTGGTCATCATGAAACCCGGGTTCCCGCGCAGCTGGATTGACGGAGCCATCATTCCTGCCCATGATGGCATTGCACCTGACCGAGACACACTGATCACAGAAGGTGTCATTAACACAGTCACTCCCCTTGCCCGAATTACCGAAAAGCCCGAAGCCTTGTTGTTACTCGGCGGCCCGTCACCCCATTACAACTGGGACGATGACGTTGTTTTCGGGCAAGTTATAAATCTGATCGGAGAATACCCCCAATGGCGCTGGACGATCAGCGGTTCAAGAAGAACACCGCAAGCCCTCAGGGAGAGAGTGAGCGAGCTTGCCAGCCTCAAAATTACCGTAGCAGACCCTGACAAAACCCATGAAGACTGGCTAAACCACAACATTGCGGCATCCCGGGCCATCTGGGTAACACCTGACAGCATGTCCATGGCGTGTGAGGCTGCCACATCCGGCGTGCCAACCGGGTTGTTCCAGCTCCCGGAGCGTTCCGAAAGCCGTGTGGTCAAAGGCGTGCAACAATTGGTTGAAGCGGGCCATGTAGCACGCTGGAGCGATCATGCAACAGTGATGGGGGGCAAAACTGGCCAGGAAGAGCCTTTCTGGGAAGCAGACCGAGCGGCTCAATGGGTGATTGAGCGCTGGATTACCCCACGCACTGAAAAGCAGAAAAGATCAAAGAGGACGTCTCAGTGAGGATTCTCCAGGCATTACCGGCGCTCTACAGCGGCGGAGTAGAACGGGGAACTGTTGAGTTTGCGGCTGACCTTGTGCGGCACGGCCACGAATCCTATGTTGTATCAAGTGGCGGCCCTCTGGTGGAGCGCCTTGAGGAACAGGGCTCAACCCACGTCAAAATGCCCATTCATCGCAAATCACCTGCGTCTTTTGGGCAAATTCGCCCCATGCGAAACCTGATACGGGAGTTGCAACCAGACATTATCCACGTGCGCTCGCGCATGCCGGCCTGGATCGTGCGTTTGGCATGTAAAGGGTTGCCGGCGCGCCAGCAGCCACTGATTATTTCAACCTTCCACGGCATGTACTCCGTGAATCCCTACAGCGCCATCATGGCAAAATCCGATCATGTGATCGCAGTATCAAACTGTGTGCGCAGCTACATTACCGAAAACTATCAGGTGCCAGAGCAACAGTTGACCGTGATACAGCGCGGCGTGGATGTGGATTACTTTCAACAACGAGAGCTGAACGACGCATGGCGACAGGCACTGTTTACACAATTCCCACACCTTGAGAACAAACGGATTCTCATGATGCCGGGGCGGATTTCCCGCTGGAAGGGCCAGCTGCAGTTTCTTGAAGCCATGGCAGAAATCACCCGCGAACAGCCAGACTGCCACGGCATTATTGTTGGCGGTGCAGAGCCCGGCAAAGAGCGCTTCATGCAGGAACTTGAACAGCACCGCGCAAAGCTCGGGCTTACCGACAAGGTAACCTTCCTTGGGCAGCGGGATGATATGGCGGAACTCTATCTGCTCGCCGACCTGGTGTGCCATATGTCGACAAAGCCCGAGCCCTTCGGCCGCACAGTCACCGAAGCGCTATCCTCCGGCACGCCGGTAGTTGCGTTTAACCGTGGCGGTGCCGCAGAAACACTGCAGGCGTGTTTTCGGGATGGGCTTGTGACACCTGATGACACCCATGAGTTTGCCAGGGTGGCAGTAAGGCTGCTAAACAGCGAAACATCAGATATCGAAATTCCTTATCGGTTTCGGCTGCAAGCGCAGACGGAGGCTACACTGGAGGTTTACCAGAATCTCCTCGAAGCAAAAACCGGAATCAGCTCACACTAAATTACCGCGCACTAGATGCCAAAGAGTGTCGAAGTAAGCTGGGGATCTGCTGTTCCAGTCTTGAGAGCAAAAGATCTCGAGCATGATTATCGATATTGGCGTTGGCTGGCAAACTGGGCATGACCGCCCCTAACGTCCACAGCTTGCAATATCCTGCCAACTCAAACTGCTCAAGCGCTTTATGATGACGCTCAGGCGGCTTTCCATCCGCTGGCTTCAGAACAGTTGTCGGCTTTCGGCTCGCGATGGCTTCACTGATCATTGTCATGCTATCCGCAGTAACAAACACCGCATCTGACGCGTCCAAATAGCTATTCATTACCTTTCTCGGCGATTCACTCCACCAAACCGAATCCGCCAACACTGAAACCGGCAGAGCCTTCTTTAGTAACTGCTCACCAGCGCAGCCAGTGCGCCGGGAAGTCGTCACAAGCCACCGGCAATTATCGCGCTTGGACAAACCTTCAACCAAGCCACCAATCTGGCTCCATGTGGTTTCATCAAAAGAATAACCGGCACCATCACCACCGACAACAAGACTATAAAGTGGCTGCCTATTCTTCAGTTGCAGCCTATCTCTTAGCGCACCCCCATTCTCTGCCGGCTCGCTCGGATTCGTTGCTGTTGGAACCAGATCCATAACGATGTTGTGCGACTGCCCCGTTGGCTCGAGCGTCAGATGCGCCGAAAACTCACTCGAATGCAGCCTGCGGCCGGAGCCCAGAAAAATATTGGGCACAGACCACTTTCGAGCCAGTGCTACATTCAAAAACGACGTATTACCACCCGCGGACACAATCAGATCCGGGCGCGTAGTCTCAGAGCCGAGCATGCCAGAGTCATAGAAAACTGTACCAATGTGCGGGCCGACACGGTTGATTCTGAGCATATAGGGCAACAAAAGCCGAGACAGTGATCTGACACGCAATGCCACTGTTTGCTCGACGCAAACAAGCTCATAGCGCGTCGAAAGCCAATCCACCAGACCCCGCGCTTGGCTCACATGGCCAGGGACACCGTCCGATAGAATCAAAACCTTGAGCTTAGTCACGTTGTGCCCATCACTTCTCTGTAAATACCAATAGTTTCCGCAACCATGCTATCAAACGTAAGCGCTTGCTGAGCCCATAGAAAAACCGGACGCTGGCTCTGTCTGGCAACGTCAGGGTTCTCTGCCAGCCAGGTTAATTTGCAACTAAGCGCATCGATATTATTGCATTCAACCAGATAGTCTTGGGGTAGCACTTCTTCTGCACCCGGCACCCTGGTAGACAGCACAGGCAGGCCACTTAATAAAGCTTCAGCCAGAACATAGCTGAAGCCCTCCCGGTGAGATGCGAACACAAGAAGGTCCGCCGCTTGCATCATTCCCCGAACATCTGCCCGAAAACCAGCCAGCTTCACACATTGCTCAAGCCCCTGCCGACGAATAGTTGCCTCAAGCCTGGTTCGCTCGGGACCCTCCCCTACAATAACCAGCTGCCCATGACTGGGCCGCCATGCCAGAATCAGGTTATCAAATGCCTTGACTGGCACCAGCCTGCCAACCGCCAGCGAAATTCGCATATCCGGGTCTAAACCGAAGGTTTGCGCGAGAGTTGTTCGGTCCATTGAGGGACTGAAATAAGGCGTCATCCCATTGTAAACAACCCGCAGATCAGGATGATCAACGTTCGAAACTACACCTTTGCTTACTCCAATGACCGTGTTCATATGGGAGAACATTCTGGTGGAACGCTTGCGGCTATGAATGGAACCAATCCGATACCCTGGCACCACTGCTCGGACACGTGCCAGCATCTCAACCGCTTTGTTTGCTTGGGCATGGATAATGTCCGGTGCCTCCCGTCGCAAGATCAGAGCAAGCCGGGCCAACAAAACAGGATTGCGTCGCCCACCGCTAAGGTTGAGGGAAATAAACCTTACTGATGGCTCAAAACGGCCGCTGTATTTTGCATGGGCAATGGCAACAACCTCACAACCCTGCATCGCCAAACCATTGCAGAGTTCTGCAAAATGATTTTCCAGCCCGCCGTCGCCATCGCCGGCCATCACCTGACATATTTTCATCTGACAACCTCGTGTGTGTATTGACGCACTTCAGTTATACAACGGCACGCGATACACTTGCCCGGGATTTCCTGGGGCATCTTATACGCATTTCGATGTGAGACAATTTACATGAAGCTATCTGTCATCATAAGCACTTACAACTCCCCCCGTTGGCTGGAAAAAGTGCTTTGGGGCTACAGCGTACAATCTCACAAAGACTTCGAAATTATTATGGCAGACGATGGTTCGGGCGATGAAACCCGCGCACTGATTGACAAGATGCGCACAGAAACCGGCCTGACAATCAAGCATGTCTGGCAAACCGACGACGGTTTTCGCAAATGCCGAATTCTTAACAAAGCGGTTCTGGAAGCCAGCGCGGATTATCTGGTATTTACGGACGGTGACTGCATCCCCAGAAATGACTTTCTTGAAGTGCACGCCAGCGAAGCTGCACCCGGGAGATACCTGTCTGGTGGTTACCACAAGTTGCCAATGAGCACGAGCGAAGCCATTTCGAAAGACGACATTCTGACTGGCCGCTGTTTCGATCTGGGATGGCTTAAACAGCATGGGCTTAAAACAAGCTACAAGAACAGCAAGCTGGCTGCTAACCGCTGGCAGGCAAAAGTGTACAACACCCTGACACCAACCCGGTGCCGGTTTAAAGGATCAAATGGTTCCGCATGGAAGAAGGATGTTCTTGCAGTAAATGGCTTTGATGAAACCATGGCCTATGGCGGTGAAGACAGGGAGTTTGGTGTGAGGCTGATAAACAATGGCATCAAACCGAAGCACGTTCGTTATAACGCGATCGTGATTCATCTGGATCATAAAAGGGGGTATGTTGATCCCGTTTTAGTAAAAAAGAACAAAGATTTTCGACTTGGCGTTGAAGCAAATAAGATACTGACAACCCAAAATGGCATAGAACAGCTGCGCCCTTCTGCGAATATAGAAACCGATAAAGCATCCCAACTGTGACAGCCATCCAAGCATCCCCCAAAAAACGCATTCAAAAGCTTGAAGCCCCAAAGCCGTATCTTGAGCTCTTGATGCTCGCTTGCGTCGTATTGTTTATTCTTTTCAAGCGATCCTATCGCGATATCGGCGATGTTGCGCTGGGGCTCCTCGTTTTGGGTACTCTGTATCACGCGTTTAAAGCCGGTCAACACATGAAAACCGATGCTTATCCGCGCCTCTTTGTGATCTCGCTGATCGTACCAACCGCGTCGTGGCTGAACAGCACCCTGTTTATTCCTGAGCTCGCCCTGCCGACTCCCTCTCCTTTCAGCCTCTATACCTTTTTCATATTCTGGTTCCTGGCATACTGGATACAGGGCAATGAGCAGCGCATAGCATTGGTTCTGCTCGCCTACTGCTGTGGCGCGCTACTTTTATTCATAACAGCTCCCGCAGAGCTCGCAGAAGAGCTCAACCGCGCAGCTTCAGGTGCGAGGGTAAGTTTTGGACTACGAAACGCCCAACACACCTCGCTGATCGCGGCGTTTGGTCTCCTCGCATCTATTTTCATGATGCTTTCACGTACTCGCTTAAGCCGAAGATTGGAAATTATCAAGGCGCTGGTGTCTCTGCTATTCGTAACGATATTCATAGCGATCACAATAGCTGCACAGTCTCGCCAGGCATGGCTACCTATAGCTTTATGCTTGGGGCTAACACCCGCACTATTGAAAGCGACCGGGACTCTTCAGATTCGGATTGTCCCGATGATCGTCCTGTATGCATTACTCGGTATCATCGGCGCACTTGCTGCGAACCTCGACGTAGTGCAAAACCGTGCCACTGCTGAGAGTTCAACTCTTAGCAAAATTTCGCACGGCGACATCTCCGAAATACCCAATGACACAAGCATCGGGATACGAATTCATTCGTGGTTCGAAGCGAGTCACTGGATTGCAAAACGTCCAGTTTTTGGCAACGGAGAAGACATAAAGGAAGATGTAATCGTAGCGGCTGAAAGTCTTCCCGAGTGGGTCAGGGCAGAATTCAAACACCTCCACAGCTCCCACATTGAGACTCTTCTAAGCTATGGCATAGTGGGTGCGACGTTAATCTATTTTATTATTATCTTCCCTGTCGCCAGAATCATCAGAGAAAAGAAAGGGGCGGAAGGGGCTAAATGGGTAATATTTTCCATCTTCACCCTTATCATCTGGCTCACTATCAATACTTTCGAGTCATTTTTCTATATGTGGGATGGGATATACGTCTTTACAGTTTTTTACGGGGTCATCTACAGCTTTTCTTTCAGCGCTGAGAAACACGAGCACTTTTCATCCTCGTAGCCTCACCTGGAAAAAATACTTTTGCCATGTATAAAATCTCCCCCAGAAACCAAGGTGCTTGGCCTTCAAGAAAACCATTTTTCGAGACCTTTTCCAGCTGTGCTGATACCAATGCACGAGATAAGCATCAGCGGTGCACTCGAAAAAGATATCTTCACCTTGGTAAGGGTTAAAAAAGTGCCGAGGGAAGATCTTCGACGGTTCCAAATCACAAACGCTGTTGTCGATCAAAATCTCCGTGAAAATGTGGGGGCCGATATATAAAGGGGACGTCCATATTTCAGCCTCGTAGAAGGAGATTAACTCCGCCAGAATATTCGAATTTTTTTGTGCGAAAATAGCACATGTACCAATCCTCGAGTCAGCCTCATACCCCACCGCGAACATCAAATCCTGGAAAAGGGGGAAAGGATCCCTGCGTATTGTCACGTCTAGATCGAGATACAGCCCACCAAACTTTTGAAGTATTTTTAGTCGCAAATAGTCAGTAACAAACGCATACAGCCCTCGACGAAAACACTCGCGTGCAAACCGGCACCCCTCAATCCATTGAAGAATTTCCGTGTCCGACTCGGTCCACAACCTGTACTTGAAACCCTGCTTTCTCCAATCATCCACGCAAGCATGGCCAAGCGGCGACATCTTCTTACCCAGCCAAATTCCATGAATTATCTCGCTGGTGTTTTTTGCCTCTTGCTGCATTGATATCACCGCAACCGGAACTTCAGGTTATGAACCGTGCGCGCAACGGCTTCATTCAGATGCTTGGCCTTTCTGTAGAGCGTTACACGGAGATCACGTTTCGATTTCTGCTTCGCGTAACCGATCATGGAGTCAAATTCTTGGTCATTAGTCAGGCATGGCGGGTGCACACCATAGTTCTCCACACCATGCTTCCAGAACTCATCCATCTCCAAATCCACTGGCTGAGTCCATTCCCTGGCGTGCCGGAGAAACTTTTCAGCCCCGGTTGGGGTTAGATAATAACCTGTGGTGCTTTTGTGTCCTTTGGAGTATTTGAACACTTCAATACTGCCGATCTCAAATACGCGCTTCAGAGGTGTACTCTTCTTTCGCAAAGGAGAAAATAGCCTGACACACTCAAGATTCTCGGGGAGCTTTTCTGTGACATTTACAAAGGTGTCAAAGCGCTCCGGGAATAACAGTGCATCATCTTCAAGAACAATCATCGGACGCCCTGACTCTACGCACTGCTCCCAAATCAGATAGTGACTGGCGTAGCACCCAAGCTGTCCCGGAGACATGTCATCAGGCTCTTCTCGCCGACGTTTCATTGAGTTGTAATGGCGAAACAGGTCATGCCCCTTGCTTCCATTAACCGCATCAAAAAAAGAAAACTCGAGATCGAGGGATTGCAATTGCTGAGAGATTTTCTCTCGGCGCTCGAGAGCCGACGCTAGGCTTATGACGACAATTTGGGGGGGCATATTTAGTAAGAACCATTAGTTTGAATGTTTATCATCCCGTTTCTCGGGCGAACTCTGGTTGGCCGATTATTTCCGAATAATCGGCAGCCATCGCTTGAGAGCAACCTCAATATTATTGAGATGCTTGAGCATGCTCAAGCCCGTGAGCGGGTTATAGGTCCACGGCTTGGCAGGAGTCTCCCCCTTACAGTCCAGAAACTGCTCGGCGATGGGAGGCACATTCTCACTGGACGCCGCCAGAAAACGTGAAGCCTGCTCCTCCGTCCACATACGAAAGGGGTAAAAACCACACCTCTTACGCTTCTCCGCAAGCTTCAAGCCCAACGTTTTACTTTTACCACGATAAGCAGGAACCTCGGGCAACCACATTGCAAATGGCGCCCAGAGATACAACATAGGGCCGAAAGACGCCTTGGCCTGACTATCGTTTGCAGGCTCAGACTGGTGAAATTCCCAACCTGCTGCGAGCAAACGCGCAGGCTTAAACATAACCAGGTCGGAATAGTGAACCCCTGCACTTTGCCCCATATTCTTGCGCATGAAAACTGACGCATCAGGCCCCGACTCTGGAATCAGTGGTCGCTTTAACTGATCGACACCCCGAATAAAGCATGGATGAATGAACGCAACGTCCGGGTTCGATTCAAACAGCTTATCAAGCTCTATCACCTCATGCCCCAGTATGGGCCTTACCAACTGCGTATCGTCTTGAAGATAACAAAGAAGGTTTCGGTCTTTCAGCTTAACCAAGGCATTCTGCATGTTGTGGTACAACCCGCCATGCTTGATGCTGCCCTTTTTTTCCGGTAACACAACCTGGTGGCGGTCTTTAATGCCCGCAAGGAACTCAAGAGTTTGTGGGTCGTTGCTATCGTCGTCGAATATAACAATTTCGGGCTGATCAATGGCAGCCTCAATGGAGTCAATGCAGTTTTTCAGAAAGGCGCCGCGATTGAACGAGAAGATACAGAATGTGATGCTAGCTGACATAGTTATCCCTGTGAAATTCCAGTACCCACCGCGAAGGCATAAACATTGTCTTACTGAGGCAAAGCTGCTCTCAGCTAACGACTGAAGTCTTGGCGCCGTGCCTTTCCAGGCCTTGCTTTTATGAGGTACCAAAAGTTATGAACGATCCTGCCAAACTTTTGCCTAAGCATGTATGACCGCCACCTTATGTAGCTTCGGAGAGTTCGCTTCGCCTTCTGCTCCTCACCCCAAGGCATAAAAGACCCCTGTACAGGGTCGTGGGTAAGGCAGGGCGGATCTATGCCATGGCACTCAACCCCGTTGACCCAGAAATGATCCATTAATCGATCAACTGGTTCTGCCCAACTCTGACAATAAGCAATAAACTTTCCAGCAGCTGGGGGCGTTAGATAATAGCCTGTTGCACTAATGTGCCCCCGCAGATACTTGCCTAACTGAAGTGATCCTAACTCCGTGACTGGATAGTAGAGAGTATTCCGAGCTTTATTCTCAAATAGCCGGACACATTCCACGCTGTCTGGCAGCAGAGGAATCGACTGCAAGAACTCAGTGAACTGCGCAGGGAAAATTTGCGCATCGTCCTCAAGCACTATAACTGCCTGCCCCGATTCAACACACCGCTGCCAAATGAGAAAGTGACTCGCGAAGCAGCCCAACTGCCCATATGTAAGAGGCTTACCGCCGATCAACCTGACCCTCTCAGGGTCGTAGTGATCAAACAGCGCGTGACCGTCCTTCCCATCAACCGCATCGAAGAACTCAAACTCCAAATCAAGTGAGGCGAATTGAGTTTCAATGGCTGCCCTTCTCTCAGCTGCGCGCACGAGACTAACCACAAGAATCAAAGGATGCTGCCCTGCCCATTCAGCATGCTGGGAACATTTAACGTCAGTCATTCAGCCCGTCCTGTTTTGTAATCAGATTCATTAGCTGGCCAGACCAATTCTCAACCGACC
Organism: uncultured Marinobacter sp.; assembly: GCF_947488835.1. Classification (GTDB taxonomy): domain Bacteria; phylum Pseudomonadota; class Gammaproteobacteria; order Pseudomonadales; family Oleiphilaceae; genus Marinobacter. The sequence goes on from NZ_CANLBK010000006.1 coordinate 47,999, forward strand.
ATAACTTCCGCCCCGTACTTTGGGAATGAATAGTCACGAATTTTATAGCGGGGTCCTTGAAGCACAAAGCGACTTCGCGAGAAAGACGCTCTGCATCACTGGTATCGAAAATATATCGGATATGCTCTGTATCTGCCCAAACGACATTCTGACCATAGTCCGTCTGCCTACGAGCCAAGAATGCTTTGTAGGTTGCAAACTCAGACCAGCGGCGCGGGGGCTGCTTCAGTAGAACACTCCACCAGGGTTCACCATGCTCTGATTCAAGCCACTCAAACAACGCTCTCAGGGTTGGCACATGTATTATAAAAGGAGTGTCAAAATAATCGTTGATGCGGCCATTATCTTCAGGCTTTGCATGGACCAGATGACTCGCCTGATTCACCCAGTTCCGGACTTTTGAAATCAGCCTTTCTGGCGTGCCCCATGTGGCATAACAGGCGATGGCACTCCCTGCAGGCAAGAGCTCCGCTGGCGTTGCATCCGGGCAGACAACCACATCAGAATCGATAACAACCGCATAGTCACATTCAGACTCCGCCGCTAGCTTGAGTTTACATATCTGCTGGGTGTGCCAGCCGGTGTAATGCGGCCAGGACGGCACGCCGATTTTTCTGGACAAGCTTCCGGCTATGCGGGTGACATGGCGCCCGAGCATTCGTTCATAAGCCCGCGCCTTCAGCCGCTTTTGCTCTAGTGCTGCAGGTAGGACGTCGGCTGTACTGAGCATAGTAAGAGAGCCGCCCCCGAAACCGCTGAAGGCATGCCTATCCTCTGCCTGAACAACGGTTGCATGCGGAATATCCCGCAACCCTGAGCGCTCTATGGAGGCTCGTAACAGCCTGTAGTGCTCAAGATCGCCAGACCAAGTGGGCGTTATAAGAATGAATGACGGCGCTGCATCCATCATTTCGCGCCCCTATCCCGCCGCCGCGACTGCCAAACCCGCAACCAGGTTCTAAGCCGACTGCGGGTTTCACTGCCGCTGTAGCGTCCTTTCGCAACATGCCGGATCCGGAATACACCCGGAATCGAAATCGGCTCACCCTGGCTACGCAACAACCAGCGGAACGCCCGATCTTCATGGCATTTTGCAAAGCTCTCTACCGGCTGCTGATAGAGCCCAATGTTGCGGCAATAGCCGACAGCTCTGCAAACGTCACCATGGGCGATCTGTAGTGGCCCAGTCGCCTTGGATATATGCCGTGATGTAAACGATGAGGTATCGATATCGAGCACTTGTGGCTCAGAGGAACCCGCCTGGAGCATGGGGTTGTTCTCCGCCAGCAAGTCCGTTGTTCGTTCGATTTCCGGGAATAATAATGCGTTCTGGCGCCCCTGCAACGCCTCTGCCAAGGCATCCAGACAGTTGTCACGAAACATCAGGTCGCAATCAGTAAACCAGACCCAGTCAGCCTTTGTTGCCAGGGCGGCGCGGTTGCGACCAATACCGCGACGAAAAAGCTGCTGTTTTGGAATTGGTTGCCAGTTCCAGCTAACACCCGGAACCACCTGTTGACCAAAAAAATCCAACAGTGCTTTTGTTTTAGCATCTTCCGGGCTGTAAAAAACGGTCATCGTCACATCAAGCTTCTCAGGCGGAAAAAGCACCACAGAGCTAAGCTGATAAACAAGGAAATGTGAGTAGTTCCAGCAGTGGCTGACAACTTCAACACTCAGGTGCCCCGTGCGGGCAGCGCGATCCTTTTCTGGCGGTAGATTGGGTTCAAACCATGCGGCCGGTATCCAGCCACCTGCCGCAAACCGATAAAAAGCCAGTACGATCAAATTCCACATAGTTGCTGCCCGAGTCGCGCCTGATTCTTGCGCCCGACTGAAGGGGTGGATTTCCTCCGGGCGTCATTCCTTAAAGCGGCAAATTCTAACATGGCGCGGTCTCAAATACAGGAAACCATCTGTTAACCAAACAGCCCCCAACTTGTACGTACCAGATGACAGTGGTACTTTTCCGATCTGCATCCCGCTGATTGGATTTTTCTTGTGTCCGGCAAACTCATCGCTCTGGCTTTCCGTTTACTATCCCTGCTCAGCCTCCGCTCGGCGCAACGCATTGGCCGTTTTCTCGGCGGCTTAGTTTGGAGATTGGGTGGTCGTTCTGTAGAAACCACCCGCAAAAATTTGCTCGCCTGTTATCCAGATCTTACAGATGCGGAACGGGAACACCTGGGTCGCCAGAGCCTTCGCGAAACCGGTGCCACAGCGATGGAGATTCCTTTAATGTGGGAGTGGCCGGTTGAACGCTGTTTGGGTCTGATAAAGGAAATTGAAGGCGAAGACCTGCTTGATGGCTACAAGGCAGACGGCAAAGGCTTACTCCTGCTTGCGCCACACTTGGGCAACTGGGAACTTGCAGGTTTGTTCTTTGCTTCCCGCTATAAAATGGCAGCCCTTTACAGCCCGCCTAACCGCCAAGAGTTTGAAACCTACATCAAGAATGTCAGAAGTCGCAGCGGTTCTGAACTGGTCGCGACGGATCGGCGAGGCATCATCCGCCTTTTTACCATTTTGCGGGAGGGTGGAGTCGTAGGCATACTGCCAGATCAGACCCCAAGGCTGGAGGGCGGTGAGTTCGCACCATTTTATGGCATCCCCACAGCCACAATGACGCTCTCGTCAAAACTGATTCATAAAACGGGCGCGCAGCCGCTGATCACCTTTGCCCAGAGACTACCCAACGGCGAAGGGTTCAAGATTGTCATCAAGAAAGCGGACGAAGGTATGACGTCGAAAGATATACCTGAATCGCTTGCCGCGCTGAACCGTTCAGTGGAGCAATGTATTGAAATGGCGCCGGAACAGTATCAGTGGGAGTACAAACGCTTTCGCCGAACGGCACCAGGGGAAACACCGGTTTACTAATCAGTCTTCCCGGTAACCCTTCATAAATCTCTGCCAGAATTGCTCTCGCAGTTTGTCATCCAGTTGCCCCAGGCACTTCTTTGTTGACCGCTCAAGGCGACTGATGTTGCTTTCTTTCCACCCGTCTCCAGCCTGTTCTGGCATGATGCGCCCCCGGTCAAAATCAATCAGGTAGATTTGATCCGCAACCAGAATGTTCATGCAGTTCAAATCCGCATGGTTCACGCTGGCGTTGTGAAACCGGCGCACACAGGCACCTGCCGCCTGCCAGATTTCTCCGCTCGACGCGTCAACATACTCAGAGATCGGCTTTGCACCAGGAATCCGACGAATAATCAGTGATGCACTATAGAATAGAGGCCCATGCAACCGGTAGCCTGCAGCAATAGGCTCAGGTACGGGCAAACCTTCATCGAGAAGCTGATTCAACAAGCGGAATTCGGCGAACGATCGAACGGCATCCACGCTGGTGAATACATAACTTCGTCGAATAAAACGACCCGGCAAGCCTCCGCGACAAAAGTGTCGCAATACAGCCTCGCCAAACGACCCTTCAACAAACCAGGCAGCGCCTCGGCCACCCTGGGTGATCAAAACTGCCTGCCCACCCCAGAAATCCGGGTCGAACCACTCTTCCCGGAAACTCTCTTTAACGGCTGAAGACACCAGATAACCTCCAGTGCCTCCAATATGCTTGACGCAGCTCGCCCCCACAGGGGAATTACCCTGCGTGCGTCAGCCAGTCGCTATGCTGCGGCAGTTTTCCTTTCACCGCATCAAAATACATAGCCTGCAATTTCTCGGTTACCGGTCCGCGCTTGCCAGCGCCAATAGCACGACCGTCCAGCTCACGAATTGGCAGCACTTCAGCTGCGGTACCAGTAAAGAAGGCTTCGTCGGCAACATACACTTCATCGCGAGTAATACGACGCTCTTTCACCGGAATGTTCAACTCGGCGGCAAAATCCAGAATGGTTTGGCGGGTAATGCCTTCCAGGCAAGAAGTCAGCTCTGGTGTGTGCAGAATCCCATTGCGCATGATAAAGATGTTTTCGCCCGAACCCTCAGCCACATAACCTTCGTTATCGAGCAACAGCGCTTCTTCACAGCCACTGGCAATCGCTTCGTTCAACGCCAGCATGGAGTTGATGTAGTTGCCGTTTGCCTTCGCCTTGCACATGGTGATGTTAACGTGGTGGCGAGTGTATGAAGAGGTGCGCACCTTGATGCCAACTTCCTTGGCTTCTGGCGACATGTACGAAGGCCAACTCCAGGCCGCAACCATTACATGAACCTTCAGGTTATCCGCACGCAGACCCATGCCTTCAGAGCCCAAAAACACCATCGGGCGCAGGTAGGCTTCATCAAGGTTATTCTCACGAACCGCTGCAAGTTGAGCTGCGTTCAGCTCTTCTTTGCTGAACGGCATCTTCATGTTCAGAATATGGGCAGAGCGGAATAGACGATCGGTATGGTCCTGCAGGCGAAAAATAGCCGGGCCATTCGCAGTGTTGTAAGCGCGCACCCCTTCAAAACAGCCCAAGCCGTAGTGCAGAGTGTGGGTCAGGACGTGGGTTTTGGCTTCACGCCAGGGGACCATTTCACCATCCAGCCAGATAACGCCATCGCGATCAGCCATCGACATGCTTCGTTGCTCCTAAAAAAGCGGTTTTTGGAAACCTAGTGTAGCTTGGCATTCTATCAGGAAATTTTGGCGAAACGACACCAGGCTTGCTACACCAACATGATTTTCTTCCAGACGGACTGAATGTATCGCCGCTCGCCTGTGAACGCATCACTCGCCACCTGGCTATTAAGATTTTGCAGCGCTCGTCGGTGAATGCTGGATCGTAAGGCGATATAGGCCTCACGCAGCTTCTCCGCATCGCCCACCGGCAACACCCCAGCCCGACCCAGCTCCTCCATTTGCCGGATGTTGTCAGACCACTGAGTCAGCTCCGGGTGCGCCTCACTCCAGGCCAGCATCAGGTACTGCACCATGAATTCCATATCCACAATGCCGCCGGCATCGTGTTTTATGTGGAAGGTCTCTTCCCGCAGGCTTTCTGGGGTACCCAGATTGCTGCGCATTTTCTCGCGCATCTCCAGCACTTCCTGGCGCAGGGAATCCTTGTCACGTTTCTGGCAAAGTATGTTGTGTCGAACCGTCTCAAACGCTGCAATTGTTTGCTTGCTCCCTGCAACGCCGCGGGCCCGAGCCAAGGCTTGATGCTCCCACGTCCAGGCGTCGTTGCGCTGGTACTTTTCAAATGCACTCAGGGTACTCACCAACAACCCCGAATTACCCGATGGTCGCAGCCGCATATCGACCTCATACAACTGGCCCGAAGGGGTTTGCGCATTCAGGATATGAACAATGCGCTGGCCCAGGCGAGTATAGAACACCACGTTATCAATGGGTTTATCGCCATCCGTTGTTAGCTCTGGGTCTGCAGTGTGAACAAACACCAGGTCAAGATCCGAGGTGTAGCCCAGCTCGATGCCACCGAGCTTTCCGTAGCCGATCACCGCAAAGTCCGTGCCGCCGCTTGCCCCTTCAGCTTGCCCGGGATACCCATGGCGGGCGACCAGATTGGCGAAAGCAACGTCGACCACGTGATCAAGCACCACTTCCGCAATCCAGGTGAGATAGTCACTTACCTTCATGAGAGGCAAGGTGCCCTTTAGCTCGGAGGCCGCAACGCGGAGGGTGTGGGCCTTTTTAAAGTGGCGCAGCGACTCCATCTGGTTTTCCAGATCATCATAGGAAATCCGCAGCATTTGCTGGCGCAGGTCATCCTGCAACTCTTCTCGCGCCGGCGGGCTGTATAGGCTTTCAGCGTTAAGCAACTCATCCAACAGCAAAGGGGTTTCAGCCAACTGCCGTGCAATCCAGGGGCTGTCGCTACACAGGCTTACCAGTTGCGCGCGGGCTCCGGGGTTTTCCAGCAATAAAACCATGTAGGCCGTTCGGCGCAAAATCGCTTCAACCAAAAGCAAAACACGGGACAAGGTTTCTGAGGGTTTCTCCACTTCGGATAACGCTTCCAGAAGCACCGGCATAAACTGGTTCAGTCGCTTACGCCCCTGCGTCTGCATAGTCTGAACAGTGCGACTGTCACGCAAACTGGCGAGTAGACCAAGACTGCCCGCTGGATCTTCGTAGCCGTGTTGTTCCAGCCACTCGATATCTGAAGCCTCATCAACTTCCGCCAGCCAAAGTTCACACCAGCCTTCATCCAGGGATGACTGGGCACTGTCTTCGCTTTCTTCTGTCGCAATAATGTTAGCAAAGTGGGTTGTTACATTTTCTCGGTGCAGTGCCAAAGCATGCTGGCAGCGTGGCCAATCGTCGAAGCCCATGATCAGTGCAATGCGCGCTCTTGAAATATCATCCTCAGGCAATAGCTGGGTTTGTTTATCCTCCATGCCCTGCAGGGCATGCTCAAGGTTGCGAAGAAAAACATAGGCTTCGCGAAGCTCATTGACCACCTGCGAAGGCAATAGCTCCAACTCCTCCAGCTCTTTCAGAATAACCAGCAATTCACGCTGCTGAAGCTCTCTGTCGCGGCCACCTCGAATGAGCTGGAACGCCTGAACCACAAACTCGATTTCCCGAATGCCACCACTACCAAGCTTGATGTTGTTCTCAAGCCCCTGCCTGCGCACCTCGCGGCCAATCATCGCTTTCATACTGCGCAGGGATTCAAACGCGCTGAAATCAATGTAACGGCGATACACAAAGGGCCGGAGGCTTTCCATCAGAACTTCCCCAGCCTTCCGATCACCCGCTACCACACGGGACTTGACCATGGCGTAACGCTCCCAGTCTCGCCCCTGATCCTGATAGTAGGTTTCCAGTGCGGCGAAACTCAGTGCAAGCGCACCACTTTGCCCATAAGGGCGTAGGCGCATGTCCACACGGAACACAAAGCCATCAGCGGTGATCTGATCCAGCGCCTGAATCAAACGCTGCCCAAGCCGGATGAAAAACTGCTGGTTGTCCAATGAGCGCCGACCACCCCGGGTTTCGCCTTTGCTGGGAAAGGCAAAAATCAGATCTATATCTGAAGACACATTCAACTCACGACCGCCCAGCTTGCCCATGCCGATAACAATCAAGGATTGGGGCGCCTCCGCACCTGTCACCGGATCTACTCCCCAAGGGGTGCCATACTGCTCACAAGCGGCTTCGTTCAGCCAGTCCAGCGCACCCTGAATGCACACTTCGGCAAATGCACTGGTCGCTGCCATGGTTTCCGCCAGATCAGCCCAACGCAGCAAATCCCGCCAGATGATGCGGAACTGCGTCTCCCGGCGAAAACGACGCAACGCCACATGCAATTCTGGCTCATCCATTACGTCCAAAAGGTATTCGCGACAGCGCGCCTGAAGATACTCTGGCGTGGTTGGCTCACTCAGCAGCCTTGATTCCAACAGAGCGCGCACCTGCGCGGGGTGTCGCTCAAGGGTTTGCCGCAAAAACAGGCTCCGGGCGATAGCCTGAGCGATCACCTCTTTCGAGATGCCGGAATCCGCCAGCAGCCTGCCTGGCAAACCTTCCGAAAAAACCGATGCCCAACTGGCAGAAACATCATCCGCCAACGGCAAAGGAAGGCAATTCCATGGCTCGGACATAATGCAAACCCCTGTCTCTCTGTTATATTTCCGTTACTGTATAACGAACTAACCCGAGACTGAACAGGCCAACACCGGATGCTAAGAAACCGCTTCCCCCTCAACGCGGAACATGAGAAAAGCAAAATCCCCATGGGCGGGCTTATCCGGAAGCGGGCAAAAAACCTGTTTATGGTTCTGATCGCACTGCTGACTACCCACATACTGATAATCTGGGCAGTAGAAGAGCTGACTTTGTTCGAGTCGCTTTGGATGACGATGACTACCATTGCGACCGTAGGCTATGGCGACTATGCACCCGTAACCTACATAGGCCGCATCAGCACCATTTTGTTCATCTTCGTGGGCGCTATTACCTTAATGACGCTGATTGTCAGCGATTTTATCGAGTACCGGTTCTACCGCCGGGAACGCATTCTCACCGGACGCTGGATCTATAAAATGAACAACCACATAGTCATTATCAATACCCCGAAACACGGCGGCACAACCTACTTCATGCGCTTTGCAACGCAAATTCGGGCCGTACAGGGCTATGAAAGCATTCCGATCATGCTACTTACCCGGGAATTCCCAAGCGGGCTACCCGCCGAGCTGTCCGATTTAGGCATCGTTCACTACCATGGCTCTGGGTTCGATCCGGAAGCACTGAAGGCTGTGCACGCAGGCAGTGCCCAGTACATTGTTGTCTTGGCTGCCGACGAATCTGACCCTCACTCAGACAGCCTCACTTTCGACATATCCCACCGCCTTGGCGAGCTCAATCTGGGCCAGAAAACAACCGTAGAGTGCGTTACAGACGCCAACCGCAGCCGCTACAAAGAGCTTGGCGTTCGCGCCGTTATTCGCCCGGTTCGCACCTACCCTGAGATCATGGTGCGCTCTGTAGTGGCTCCGGGATCAGAAAAAGTTCTGGAGGACATGTTCAACTACGAGCAAGACCACCCACACCGCTACGACCTGGAACTGGATGATCTTAACTGGGCCGATATTGTCAGCGCGCTGATACGCCACGGCATAGGCACTGCGCTGGCTTATATCAACCACGATGACGAAGTTATATGCCATCCTGCCATATCGGAAGAGATTGAGGGCAAAGGCCTTATCGTGCTGGTCAAATCCAGCGACACGCCAGATCTGGAGGTGGTTAAAGAGGCTCTGGAGCGCTATCGCAAGTTTATGGAAAAATGGAGAAACATGCAGGAAGATGCGACCATAACCAATACTTCAAACCCTACTACTCACTGAGAAATTTTCCCAGGCATCGTCTATGGAGTCCGTCCTTTTCCAGCCGCTGGTAGATGCGCTTGCATCCGGCCAGCCTACGGCCGTTGTTGACGCCGCGAATCTATTCAACGCTGCCGACCTTGCCGAATTTATCGAGCAAAATATTGAGGGAGAAACAGGCCGCGCTCTGTTTCAGGGCCTCCCTATTGCTCTACGAGCGAAAGTTCTGGGCTATACCAACCCGGACACCCAGCTGCTACTAACCGAAACAACACCTCTGGCTGAACTGGCACTACTTACTACGGAAATGCCATCGGACGACCGGGTTGATTTTTTCAACCTGCTTGAAGAGCCTCGTCAGAAACAGCTAATCAAAAAGCTTGACCAGGAAGATCAGGAAGACCTTACCGCGCTTCTGGCATACCCAGAGGGCACGGCTGGCGCGTTGATGAGCACGGATTACGCAGTGTTTGAATCCGGCATCACCGCGAGTAAAGCCATAGACATTCTGCGCAAAACAGCAGAGAACAAAGAAACCATCTACCAATCCTACGTGATTGATGAAGACCAGGTGCTGGTCGGCGTAGTGTCCTTGCGCCGGCTGATTATTGCCAAGCCCGACACCGTTATCGACTCCCTGCTCGCCACGGGCCTGGTGACCACGCACACGAACACGTCGCAGGACGATGTAGCCAGGCTGATTGCCAAGTACGACCTCTTGGCACTACCCGTTGTAGACGACCACAACCGCCTTGCGGGCATCATCACCTACGATGACGCCATGGACGTTATCGAGGCAGAGGCAACGGAAGACATTCACAAAGGCGGTACGGTCAGCAATCTCGATTCAGGCATTACTCTGGCCTCACCTTTTTCACTCTACCGATCCCGTATCCAATGGTTGGTTATTCTGGTGTTTGCCAACATCTTCACTGGTGCCGGCATCGCGCATTTTGAAGAGATCATAGGCGCTCATCTGGCCTTGCTGTTCTTCATGCCACTCCTGGTTGCCAGTGCCGGTAACGCAGGGGCACAATCCGCCACACTGGTTGTCAGGGGCATCGCAACGGGAGATGTGGTAAACCGCGACTGGGTTCGCCTGTTTAATAAAGAGCTACTCGTGGCAACCGCCCTCGGCTTGAGCATGGCGCTGACAGTATGGATTGTAGGCATGTTTCGCACAGAGATGGTTATAGCCACAATTGTAGCCATCACCATGATTGCGGTTGTGCTTGCCGGCGGGCTGATTGGCATCTTGCTGCCACTGCTGCTCAATCGAATGGGCATTGACCCAGCTGCAGCCAGCATTCCGCTTATCACAACTATTGCCGACGTAAGCGGGGTGCTGATCTATTTCAGTATCGCCACAATAATTTTAGGTGCCTAGCGTGCGCCGTGCTCGATTCGCCAGCAAGCCAAGCTGACATTGACCAAGTTCTGGCCTACCTAGCAGATCTTCTAGAGGCTGGCCCTTAGCCAGCGCGCCGGCAACTGTGGCAAAGGACTGCCCCAACCCGCATGCTTCGGCCTTAACCACAAGCGCCTGAAGATCAATCCCCTCGAGCGATACACCTCCCCGCACTAGCCAAGCATGACTTAGCTGATATAAAAGGCGGTCAAGATCATCGTGTTTGCCGCCGGCGTCTGCAGCCATGACAGCCATTCCTGCAAGGTAGTAACCCTGCTCTGCCTTGCTGATCAGATTCAGAAACACCGGGCATTGCCGGGCGAGCTTTTCTGCCCAGACAAGCAGCCTGGATGGGTCGCCTGAGACAAGCTCAAATTCCACTTCGTGCAGCAGTTTTTCCTGTCTCCCAGCGGCGATGACGCCCTCATCTACAGCACATTCAATCACCGCCTTACCATCATCCAGCATAATCACCTGGCGGGTAAAATTGGTTTCAAACACCGGCGCTAGCCGTCCCAAATTCACACAATCAGCCAGAGAGGTCTCCGCCAGCAGCCCCAGAGAAAGAGAAGGCCCCGAAACTGGCCACTCCCATTCATCGCGGCGGTGCGCGCCGTTCACGAACTCACCGCGGGTTTTTAGAGTCTGTATGTACTGACTACCCGCTTGGCGCACACGAAGGGCGGCTTGCCGACGATTAAGCTCGGCATCAGGGGTGTCGTAATAGCAGTTTACAAGGGATTTTTTACTGCCTGCTTGAGCTTCCGGCTTCGCCAGTAGCCATCTGAGAGCTTTTACGCGATCACCAGGCTGAAGGCTCAATTTGATTTCTAGCTCTTCCGCCATACTTGCCTTACCTCCATTTTCTGCAAGCCAAAAACGTAAAAAACCGGCGACCCTAAGGTCACCGGTTTTCAATACTACACTAACTGATTAGCTGGTTAGCTGATCAGAAGTAGTAAACTGCGCCAACTACAGCGACAGATTTTTCGCTTTCGTTAGTCACGCCGTAGACGCCGTCATCACCGCCGCCCAGGTAACCTTCGAAGTACACGTACATGTGGTCAGACAGGTTGTGCAGAGCCTGCAAAGTAACCGTGTTACGCTCAGTGTCATTCGCGTCGTCAGCCACTGCCATTTCATAAGAAAGTGCAAACTGGTTAGCGCCCATGCTGTAAACACCCATCAAGCCAAACACGTCTGCAACTTCTTTACGTGTCTGGTACTGACCTGTGATCGACAGATCGTCAAGCTTATAGGTAGCACGCAGGCCGTAGGTGTTTTCGTTGTTAGGATCAGTGTTTGTGGTGCCAGAGTATGGGGTAGAGCCATCGTTGGAGTCCATCGCGAACGCCAACTCCAAGTTATCTACTGCAAAAGCAGCAGCCAGCTGGTACGGATAAGATTTACCGCCCGCAGTGCCATCGCCGTTCACCTGAACTGCCGCACCCAGAGTGAAGCCACCGAAAGATGGAGACTCATACTGAATCAGGTCGCCTTCACCAGTGCTGTAAACTCCAGTATCGCCGTTACCAATGCTCAGGTTACCTGCTTCGTAGAAGTTTGCGATCTTGTCGATCGAACGCTCGTACATAGAGTCATCAGAACCTACCCAAATCTGACCGAAGCTGTCACCTTTCACACCGATGTAGGCTTCGTCCAGACGGGCCTGGCCGCGGCCGTAGGACTTATCGTCGGCATTGAACCCGTCGAGCTCAAGCTTGAAGAAACCGGTAACGCCAGGAGCGATTTCGTGATCATGGGTCACACCCAAGGTGCTTCCGTTGTCATAGTGGTCAAGTGAAGAACCACCGCCTTCAGTGTTCGTATGAGACAAAGCATACTGGATATTACCGTAAACCGTCGGCAGGTTGCTTTCCTGAGCCATAGCGGTGCCGGAAAAAGCGACGGCAGCAATAGCTGATGCAATGAGAGTCTTCTTCATGTTGTATGTCCTTTTGCGAGTTATTTCAGGTTTTAACAACGGGTTAATCCCGATTTCTATAAGCTGCCCCAGAAAACCGGATGGCTCTTATTTTAGGTTTGCAACATGTCAAATCTATGACAAAGAAGCAACTTTTCTTATCATAAAGATCTACGACCAGTCAGCTCTTTATGCTTCAGTCACTTACGGCACACTCTTAATGCGCCGCATGATGACTCACTTTTAATACATGAACGCTCACTTTGCAAACATTTCATGTCATTTTTTTAACTCATTTAATGCCCAAAATGCAAATTCTTATTCCATTACAACTTTGTCCTGGGCTCTTCCGCTATTCGCGGGAGGGTAAATCAACGCTTGCCTGAATAAGTTTTCAACAACACTCAGCGGGTTGAAAGCATAAAAGTTACCGGCCCGTCATTAACCAGGCTTACCTTCATATCCGCGCCGAACAAACCTTCTCTAACCCTTGCTGCGCCAAGCTCCGCCCGTGCCAGATCAAGGAAACTGGCATACTGAATTTCTGCCAAATCAGGGGCAGCAGCACATGAAAATCCAGGACGTGTACCTGAGGAAGTATCAGCAGCGAGTGTAAACTGGGGTACGACAAGCAAGGCGCCACCTGCATCTAACAAACTAAGGTTCATGCGCCCCGCTTCATCAGGAAAAATGCGGTAGGTAAGTATTTTCCGAAGCAACTGTTTTGTTTCATTCTGCCCATCTCCCCGCTCCACACCCAGCAACACTAAAATACCGGTATCTACGCGCGAAATTTCACGACCGTCGACCTCGACGCTGGCGTTTAACACCCGCTGGACAAGTCCTTTCATCCTGTTTTTTTGTTAACTCCGGTCAATGAGAATTACAAACAGGCAAGAGTGTAGCCATGCTCGCAGATTCTCGCAACCCCGACTAACGGCTAGCATCAGCCAGCATTTTTATCCGCTCTCGCAATCACCTCATCAACACTTCGCAGCAGCGCATCCACAATGGCAGGCTCAGATGCTGAATGCCCGGCTTCGCGGATGATTCGCAGCTCCGCTTCGGGCCACGCATTGCTGAGGGCAAGCGCATTATCCAACGGACACACCATGTCATAGCGACCATGAACAATAATGGCGGGTATATCCCGAAGCTTGTGTGCATTCCTTACAATCTGATTATCTTTGAGAAACGCAGCATTCATGAAATAGTGGCATTCGATTCGCGCCAGTGCGATGGCAACATGCGGATGGCCAAAATGCGCAACAACTCGCGGATTCGGGTGTAACGTAGCGCAGCGGCCTTCCCACAAAGACCAGGCCTTCGCAGCCTGCATCTGTTCCAATTCGTTACTGCTGGTCAGCCTACGGTAGTAAGCGCTGACCATATCGCTGCGCTCACCCTCAGGTATCGGGGCCTCAAATTCCTGCCAGTAGTCTGGAAATACACGGCTCGCACCATCCTGATAGAACCAGGAAATATCCCGCGGGCGGCACAGAAAAACACCCCGCAGCACAAGCCCTATAACCCGATCAGCATGGGCCTGGGCGTACACAAGGCTGAGAGTCGACCCCCAACTCCCTCCAAACAACAACCAGCGCTCAATTCCCAGGAATTCGCGAATGGTTTCCATATCCTGAACCAGCTTGTCGGTGCTGTTCCCCTCAAGTTCCGCCAGGGGTGTGGAGCGACCAGCTCCGCGCTGATCCACAAGAATGACCCGAAAACGCTCTGCATCAAAGAATCTGCGGTGGTAATCCTCGCACCCTCCTCCAGGGCCGCCATGAACAAAGAGAACGGGAATTCCCTCCGGATTACCACTTTCCTCTACATACAGCTCATGGGGCTCTTCCACCGCCAGCCGATGCTTCGCGTATGGTTTGATGTCCGGGTACAGGGTAAGCATGGGGAGCTCCGCTGATCAGTTTAGGGTCGAAGATAGTGTAGCCGAGATAAGCGGGCACCGGTTGACTTTGCATATACCGGAGGCCAAAAAAAGGCCGGGGCTGTGTTACCAGCGCCGGCCTGATTCAGAACGTAAACCTTACTTCTTATTCGCGCGCTTGCGCTCGTTTTCGGTAAGGTGCTTCTTACGCAGACGAATAGATTTTGGCGTTACTTCAACCAATTCATCGTCATCAATAAATTCCAGCGCCTGCTCAAGGGTAAACTTGATCGGCGGCACCAAGCCAATGACTTCGTCCTTGCCGGAGGCACGCATGTTGTCCAGCTTCTTACCCTTGGTGGGGTTAATCACCAAGTCGTTTTCGCGGCTATGTATCCCGCAAAGCTGTCCTTCATAGATATCCTGACCCGGGTCGAGGAAAAGCTTGCCACGGCTCTGGAGAGTCTCCAACGAGTAAGTCAGCGCTGTACCTGTAGCCATAGACACCAACACACCGTTCTGGCGACTTGTAACGTCACCGCTCTTGATCGGCCCGTAATGGCTGAAGGTTGAGGTAAGAATACCCGTACCGGAGGTCATGGTCAGGAAGCTGTTACGGAAGCCGATAAGCCCACGGGCAGGAATGGTGTACTCAAGGCGCATGCGGCCCTTGCCATCCGGCACCATATTGGTGAGATCGCCCTTACGCAAACCCATTTGCTCCATCAAAGAACCCTGGTGCTGCTCTTCAATATCAACAATAACGTTCTCGTACGGCTCTTGCTTCTCGCCATCCACTTCCTTGATGACCACTTCAGGGCGACCTACCGCCAGCTCAAAGTTTTCGCGGCGCATGTTTTCAATCAGTACCGACAGGTGCAGTTCACCGCGCCCGGATACCTTGAATTTATCTGCCGAGTCGCCTTCTTCTACACGCAGGGCAACGTTGTGCAGCAATTCCTTCTCAAGGCGATCTTTGATGTTCCGACTGGTAACAAACTTGCCTTCCTTACCGCAGAAGGGCGAGTCGTTAACCTGGAATGTCATGGATACAGTAGGCTCATCTACGGTCAACGGAGGCAGCGCCTCAACGTTGTTCATGTCACACAAGGTGTCTGAGATGTAAAGCTGATCCAGGCCACTTACGCACACAATGTCGCCAGCCTGGGCTTCTTGTACTTCCACTCGCTGCAAACCGGAATGCCCCATAATCTTGAGGATGCGGCCCTGGCGCTTTTTGCCGTCAGCACCAATCGCAACGACTGGCGAGTTGGTTGTAACCTTTCCACGTGCAATACGACCAATACCGATCACACCAAGAAAGCTGCTGTAATCGAGCTGGGATATCTGCATCTGGAAGGGACCTTCCGGATCAACAGACGGCGCGGGCACGTGATCAACAATTGCCTGGAATACGGCATCCATGTTGTCTGCCAGATCCTCATGGTCCAGGCCGGCTACACCGTTCAGGGCGCTGGCATAAACAATCGGGAAATCCAGCTGCTCATCGGTTGCACCGAGGCTGTCAAACAGATCGAAAACCTGGTCTACAACCCAATCCGGGCGCGCGCCCGGGCGGTCAACCTTGTTCACAACCACAATCGGGCGAAGCCCGGCTGCAAAAGCCTTTTGGGTTACAAAGCGGGTCTGGGGCATGGGGCCGTCGATGGAATCTACCACCAGCAGCACGCAATCAACCATGCTCATCACTCGTTCCACTTCGCCGCCAAAATCCGCGTGCCCAGGGGTGTCTACAATATTGATGTCGTAGCCATTCCACTTAAGGGCGGTGTTTTTGGCAAGAATAGTAATGCCCCGCTCTTTTTCCTGGTCGTTGGAATCCATGACGCGCTCGTTCTCGAGCTCTTTGCGATCCAGGGTGCCGGACAGACGCAGCAGCTTATCTACAAGCGTGGTCTTACCATGGTCAACGTGGGCGATAATGGCGATATTACGAAGTTTTTCAATCACAAATTTATTCCTGAGAAATGCACTCAATGATCCAAGAAAGCCATTCAGGGACAACCCCGCACACGCCATCTCAAATCTGTAAAATGGATTCATCCACTGGAACCTGGCGGCCCAGCGCCCTGCATGTCGCGCCCAGGCTAATAGCCTGAGCCCATGCAGAGAAAATGAAGCGGCGCGCAGTATATCGAAAACACTGCACCGTTTATATGCAGAAGAACGCCTATTTCTTAATCAATTTCACGAAGCGATCTCATCGCACCAACTTGGTGCAGAATGTCGAGCCAGCCTCGCCTCTCGCACCATTATGGCGCACATCGTGCCCGTTAAGCCAATCACTCCCGTCGCCCCCATCTCCGAGCAACCCCCAAAGACGCCATAAATGTTCAGATCCTGGGTAACCGCTCAAAACTGGCAAGCGCCTTGCTTTAATCCACCTATCAAGTTTTTTAAACCTTCTGCTCAGCGCAAATGTGAAGGTAAGAACCAACAGCTTTTGTTAAGCTGCGCAGACCTGTATACCAGACCGGAGTTAAGCCCCACAGAGCGATCCGGAACAAAGATCACGAATACGCCCGCGGTGCGGGAATACATACGGAGCATGCAGATGTCCAAGACAGTTGATTTGATCAAAGAGCACGAAGTGAAGTGGGTTGATATGCGCTTCACCGACAGCCGCGGTAAAGAGCAGCACGTCACCATACCTGCAACTGAAGTCAACGAAGACTTCTTCGCCGAAGGCAAGATGTTTGACGGCTCCTCCATTGCCGGCTGGAAAGGCATCAACGAATCCGACATGATTCTGATGCCGGATGACAGCAGCTCCGTACTCGACCCCTTCACCGAAGAAAGCACCGTCAACATCACCTGCGACATTGTTGAACCTTCTACCATGCAAGGCTATGAGCGGGACCCCCGCTCTGTTGCCCGCCGGGCAGAGGAATACCTGAAATCCACAGGCATCGCAGACGGCGCGCTGTTCGGCCCGGAGCCAGAGTTTTTCGTTTTCGATTCGGCCAAGTGGAAAACAGACATGCAGGGCTCCATGTACTCGCTTCACTCTGAAGAAGCGGCCTGGGTTTCCGGTGACGACTTTAATGGCAACAACATCGGCCACCGCCCTGGTGTGAAAGGCGGTTATTTCCCCGTGCCACCAGTCGACAGTCTGCACGATCTGCGGGGCGCAATGTGCGCGGCCATGGAATCCATGGGCTTGGTTATTGAAGTGCATCACCACGAAGTGGGCACCGCCGGCCAGTGTGAAATTGGCGTTGGCCCCAACACGCTGACCAAAAAAGCGGACGAAGTTCAGATTCTTAAATACTGTGTACACAACGTGGCCCACGCCTACGGCAAAACTGCTACCTTTATGCCCAAACCGGTCGTCGGTGACAACGGTTCAGGCATGCACGTGCACATGAGTTTGAACAAAGACGGCAAAAACCTGTTTGCAGGCGACAGCTATGCAGGCCTGAGTGAAATGGCGCTGTTCTACGTTGGCGGGATCATCAAACACGCCAAAGCCTTGAACGCATTCACCAACCCGGCCACAAACAGCTATAAGCGTCTGGTTCCCCATTACGAGGCGCCAGTTATGCTTGCTTACTCTGCGCGCAACCGTTCCGCATCCATCCGTATCCCGTATGTCACCAGCCCGAAAGCACGCCGTGTGGAAGTTCGCTTCCCCGACCCGGCAGCCAACCCATACCTGGCGTTTTCTGCTCTGATGATGGCTGGCCTTGATGGCATCCAGAACAAGATCCACCCTGGCGACGCAATGGACAAGGATCTGTACGATCTGCCAAAAGAAGAAGCGCTAAGCATCCCCAAGGTGGCAGAGACTCTGCAGGAAGCCTTGGACGCCTTGAAAGCAGACCATGAGTTCCTGACCCGTGGCGGCGTATTTACAGAAGATATGATTCAGGGCTACATTGACCTGAAGCGCGGCGAAGTTGAGCGTATCAACATGACTACTCACCCGGTTGAGTTCGAACTCTACTATTCGTGCTAAAAGTCTTGCCGCAGCCCACTAAAAGCTGCACTGGCACTGAATAGTCCTAGCAAAAGCCCCGCTCTCACAAGCGGGGCTTTTTTTTGTAGCGAGATTTTGTGATCCTCGACACAACACCGCAGCTCTTAACGATATGTAATCATCATCTCCCCACCGCCGCATTGAAAAGGCCCGCCCGGCCATTGATAATCAGACTACATATTACTGTAGGCTGCACTTATGAAATCAACGCTTGGAATCACCGCGGGGCTGATGCTCCTGATCTCAGGGCAGGTCACCGCAGAGGTGTACCGCAACGTGGATGCGCAAGGCAATGTCACTTTCTCCGATGAGCCCTCGAAAGGTGCTGAAAAGGTCAAGGTGAAGCCAGTGACAACCATCACTCTCCCGAAACCGCAGAATGTTCAGGAAACCGACAAGCTGCGAGAAGAAGTGAAGCGGGAAGGCTCAATATACGAGAGCGTTTCTTTCACATACCCTGAAAACGAGCAGGCATTCCACTCAGGCAACGGCGATGTGCAGTTCAAAATGAGCAGTTCACCCGGGCTTGCATCTGGCCACAAATATGAAGTAACTCTGGATGGCCAGCCCGTTGGCCAGAGCGCGTCTGGCTCTGTCACCGTTCGCAACGTGTTTCGCGGCACACATGAGGCCGGGATTCATATTGTGGACAGAAACGGCGTTCAGATTAAAACCGGCAGCCCTATACGCTTTACCATTCACCGCCCCTCCCTTCAGAACTGACGCGAACGCACCATCTTGGTGCGACCGCGCAGCAATAGTGCAACAATAACGCGGATAGCAGAGACGTAATACGTCGACCTGTCCGCTCCTCTGTTGCTTTGGCCGCCCCCCACCCACTGGCCGCCACAGCGTCCAGGGCGGCAGGTTTAAACACCCAGTCATCAACTTATCGAAATTGGTTCGATTTTTGCTGCACTCTGTTATTGCGGCCAGAAAGGGCCCAGGGAGTTACTGGCCAAGCGCCACCCCAACCTATCTTGCCTTAGCCAACAGGACGCACCCATGGAACACCTCCCAGCATCTGCAAACCAATTCAAAAACATGCTGGACAACCTCTCCACAGCAGTCATTGTGCTGGAGCGCAATCTGACAATACGCTACCTGAACCCTGCCGCCGAAAATCTGTTTGAAACCAGCTTGACTCGTAGCGCGGGCCTTGCACTCAGTGACATCCTGCTGGGTTCGGATGAGGCCTTCAGAACCCTGCGCAAAGCGGCGACGACCAACCAATCTTACACTCGCCGGGAAACCGAATTCCTTATGGCCAGCGGCTCACTGCGAATGGTGGACTACTCTGTGTCGCCCCTGGAGCAAACACCCGCAGTGTTACTTGTAGAAATCCAGCCCAGGGATCGCCTGCTGCGTATAAGTCGAGAAGAAGATCTAATCGCCCAACAGGAAACCACTCGCATCCTGGTACGGGGCATGGCCCATGAGATAAAGAACCCTCTTGGAGGGATTCGCGGCGCTGCACAACTTCTTGACCGGGAACTGGGCAGCGAAGACCTCCGGGAATATACCCGGGTAATCATTGATGAGGCCGACCGCTTACGCAGCTTGGTTGATCGCATGCTGGGCCCCAACAAAGCCCTGAAACTGGCACCAATCAACATCCACGAAATCCTTGAGCGCGTGCGCACTCTGCTGGAAGCTGAAAGCAAAGGAAAAGTGGTATTCCAGCGAGATTACGACCCCAGCCTGCCCGAGCTTTCCGGGGACAAAGAGCTGTTGATTCAGGCGCTTCTCAACATTGCCCGCAATGCGATGGAAGCGGTATTTGAAAGTCCTGCCAATCACTTTGGCGATGACAAAACTCCCACCATTACGTTTCGCACGCGCGCCCTTAGACAGGTATCCATCGGCCCCAACCGCCACCGCCTTGCGTGCCGGGTAGACATCATCGACAACGGGCCGGGGATTGCGCCCGAGCTGCGCCAGAATATTTTCTATCCGATGATCAGCGGTCGCGCCAACGGCACCGGGCTCGGGCTATCCATCACACAAAGCATTATCGGCCAACACCATGGGCTGGTTGAGTGCGAGAGTGAGCCAGGCCAGACTGACTTCATTATCTTCCTGCCACTGGAGGGCACCACATGAACCAGAAATCCGCCAAGGTCTGGATCGTCGACGACGATCGCAGCATCCGCTGGGTGCTGGAACGCGCCCTCGTCCAGGCTGGATTGCAGCCCACCGTATTCGAGAGCGGCGAAACTATCATGAAGCGGCTGGAGCAGCAGCAGCCCGACGCCATTATCAGCGACATCCGCATGCCCGGCATAGACGGCATCACGCTGCTGTCGCGAATTACGGAAGCTTATCCAGATATACCCGTTATCATCATGACGGCTCACTCTGACCTGGAAAGCGCGGTCACCAGCTATCAGTCCGGTGCATTTGAGTACCTTCCAAAGCCCTTTGACGTGGACGATGCCGTTGCGCTGGCAATGCGAGCCGTGGCTCACAGCCATGAAAGGCGAGCGGGCTCAGAACCAAAAGCAGAAGCCCTTCAACACAGCACAGAAATCATCGGTGAAGCCCCTGCCATGCAGGAAGTTTTTCGTGCTATAGGCCGGCTCTCACACTCCAACATCACTGTTCTTATCAACGGTGAAAGCGGAACAGGCAAAGAACTGGTCGCTCAAGCCCTGCACAACCACAGCCCAAGGGCCCAACTCCCCTTCATTGCCCTGAATATGGCGGCGATTCCCAGAGACCTTATAGAATCTGAACTCTTCGGCCATGAGAAAGGCGCCTTCACCGGCGCTTCGGCTATACGACAAGGGCGATTCGAGCAGGCTAACGGCGGCACACTGTTTCTTGATGAAATTGGCGACATGCCGGGCGACACTCAAACCCGCCTGCTACGAGTTCTGGCTGACGGCGAATTTTATCGAGTTGGGGGCACCACGCCCGTCAAGGTAGATGTGCGCATCATCGCCGCCACCCACCAGAATCTGGAGAAGCTCGTTGAGTCCGGGGAATTCCGGGAAGACCTCTTCCATCGCCTGAACGTTATTCGCGTGCACCTACCGAAACTGGCCGAGCGCCGCGAAGATATCCACCGGCTTATGCAGCATTTTTTGCAGCGGGCCGCTAATGAACTGAAGGTTGAACCAAAAATTCTGCGGCCAGAAACACAAAGTTACCTCTCCACCTTGCCTTGGCCCGGTAACGTACGACAGCTTGAGAATGTTTGCCGGTGGCTAACGGTAATGGCAAGTGGGCGCGAGGTGCATATCAATGACCTGCCTCCCGAACTGCGCCACCAGGGCGAGCAGCCCATGACTGGCGCTACTTGGCAGGAAGGACTTAAGAACTGGGCTCATCAGGAACTGAGACGAGGAGAAACAGCCATTCTCGAATCCGCCATGCCGGAATTTGAAAAAATCATGATCGAGACAGCGCTGGAATACACAGGCGGCAAGCGTCGGGACGCTTCGGTTCTCCTTGGCTGGGGACGAAATACCCTGACTCGTAAAATCAATGAGCTGGGCATGGATCGCACCGAGGAAGACCAGGCTTACAAAAACTAAAAACGGCTACCTGAGTAGCCGTTTTTCTTTACCAATTCAATTTACCCAAGTCAGAACGGGATATCGTCATCAAAATCATCCACCGGCTCAGGCATGCTGCTTCCCTGTGCTGGCTGGCCTTGATTTTGGCCCTGATTATAACCCTGGCTATAACCGCCCGACTGCGGCGGATTGTTCTGCGGCTGCGCAGCAGGTGCTGGTTGCTGCTGAGGACGCCCGGCAGGTGCCCCCTGGCTCATACCACCTTCGCCACCACTACGGCTGTCCAGCATCTGCATCTGACCATTAATGTCGACGACCACCTCAGTGGTGTAAACATCCTGGCCTTCCTTGTTCTGCCATTTGCGCGTCTGCAGCTTGCCTTCAATATAGACTTTGGAGCCTTTTCGCAGGTACTGCCCGGCAATCTCCGCAATCTTTCCAAACATAACAATGCGGTGCCATTCGGTTTTTGGGACCATCTGACCTGTCTGGCGATCCTTGTAGCTCTCATCCGTCGCAAGAGTCAGGTTCACCACGGCGTTGCCGTTCGGGGTGTAACGAGTATCCGGATCCTGCCCGAGATTCCCGATAAGAATAACTTTGTTTACGCCTCTTGCCATGTTCTGCTCCTGATTCTGTTTTCAGCGACACTCGCACTCCTTGCGAGCCTCCGGATTTCAAGAATTATTACCCTGCCGGACGAATGGAAAATCCGCAAGTAATGTCTCATCAAAGTGCTGTCGGTCCACCTTAAGATAGGCCGTGGCAGCATTCTCAATAATGACCACATCCTGCACACCGGGTAGGCGGCGCAGACTGCCATCAACAACGTCGTACTGGTCGCCGACCATATCCCGCAACTGTACCACGAAACCTGAGGTGTGACCCGGCGCTGGCATGGTCAAAGCGACCAGTAACCATAGCCCCAAAACGGCCACCATAAACCAGACAACCCCTTCAACTCCAACCTGCTGCAGCAGGTAGCCACCAAAGGCTCCGCCCATGAAGGCGCCCATAAACTGAGAGGTAGAATACACGCCCATAGCCGTTCCCTTGCTGGCCGCCGGCGCTTCTTTGCTGATCAGCGACGGCAGGCTGGCCTCCAGCAAATTAAAGGCCATAAAAAAGAAAAACATCACAACCCAAGCGAAAACAAGACCTGCGGACACCTTGGAAAGCCCCGCAGTCGCTATGGCAAGAAGCCCAATCGCACCACAAAGCACTGGCTTCATCAGGCGTTTTTTCTCGCCAACAATGATAAAGGGCACCATGGCAAAAAATGAGGTGATCATCACACTCAAGTAAAACCACCAATGTGAGCCGCTGGCAAGCCCAAGCTGATTCTGCAATACCGAAGGAAACACCAAAAACAACGAAGTAAGCACCAGATGTAGAGCGAAAATACCGAAATCGAGTCGTAGCAGGCGCTTATCAGACAAAACCCGTCCCAGCATGGCTTTCGCGGGATGAGTATCAGCACTGATCTTGTGTTGATGGGGTGTCGGCACCACGCGATTCACAATGAGCAGAGCTACCATGGCCAACACAGCGGTGGCATAGAAGATTCCCGACAGCCCCCAAACGGAACCCAGCAAGGGGCCGACTACTAGAGAAACAGAAAATGACAGGCCAATTGAGATGCCAACCGTGGCCATGGCTTTGGTTCGTTGCTCTTCTCGGGTAAGGTCACTGAGCAGTGCCATGAGAACACTGGCAATAGCCCCGGCGCCCTGAAGGATCCGCCCAGCAATAACAACGTATATTGAATCTGCGGAACCTGCCAGTATGCTGCCAGCCGCGAACAGAAGCAGTCCGATATAGATCATGCGCTTGCGGCCCACACGATCTGAAAGCAGGCCAAATGGAATCTGCAGCAGGGCCTGGCTCAGCCCATAAGCGCCGATGGCAAAGCCCAACAGTGCAGGAGTGGCGCCCTCCAGGCCGTCACCCAGCAACATAAACACGGGCATGATCATGAACAACCCGAGCATGCGCACGGCATACACTGACGCCAGCGCAAATACGGAGCGTTTTTCCAGCGAATTCATGGCAGTAGGCTCCTCTTTCGGGGTTTCTGGCGTGATCATGCAAAAGAACATATTTTTCGCAGGCGGCGCATTGTAGCAGAAGGTTCCCCAGCGAGGCACAGCTACCACTTTACCGACACTTTCGCCGCAGCCGGCGGAACACGGTATAATTCCCGTTTTTTCTCCACGCGAGGTGTTATGGATCATATCCAGATCAAAGGGGCACGTACCCACAACCTGAAGAACATCGACCTGGATATCCCGAGGGACAAACTGATCGTCATCACCGGGCTATCAGGCTCAGGCAAGTCGTCCCTGGCATTCGACACGCTGTATGCCGAAGGGCAGCGACGCTATGTGGAATCCTTGTCCACCTACGCTCGCCAATTTTTGTCGATGATGGAGAAGCCCGATGTAGACCACATCGAAGGACTTTCTCCAGCCATCTCTATCGAGCAAAAGTCTACATCCCACAACCCTCGCTCGACAGTCGGCACAATTACTGAAATCTACGACTACCTGCGGCTGATGTTTGCCCGCGCGGGCGAACCCCGATGCCCGGAACACGGGCAAGCCCTCGAAGCCCAGACAGTAAGCCAGATGGTGGACCAAGTACTGGCGATGCCCGAGGACAGCAAGCTCATGATCCTTGCGCCGGTGATCCGCGATCGTAAAGGTGAACACCTGCAGGTTGTTGAGACCATGCGCAGCCAGGGGTTTATCCGATTGCGCGTGGATGGAATCGTTTACGACATTGATGATGTACCGGCACTCGACAAAAAACGTAAACACCAGATTGACGTGGTGGTCGACCGCTTCAAGGTTAAGCCCGGCCAGGAACAACGACTGGCTGAGAGTTTTGAAACGGCGTTGGGGCTTGCCGATGGCATCGCCTTGGTTGCACCAATGGATGCCGACACAGACAGCGAAGGAGAAGAACAGACCTTCTCAGCGAAATACGCCTGCACACAGTGCGGTTACGCGCTAAGCGAACTCGAACCCAAGTTGTTTTCCTTCAACAACCCGGCGGGGGCTTGCCCTACCTGCGACGGACTGGGCGTCAAACAGTTTTTTGACGCCGAAAAAATTGTACAGCACCCGGAATCCACACTTGCAGCCGGTGCCATCAAAGGCTGGGATCGACGAGCGGTCTATTACTTCCAGATGCTGGGCAACATAGCTGAGCATTACAACATAGACCTCGAAACACCCTGGGAGGAACTCCCGGAAGACTTCAGGACAATGCTCCTTTTTGGCTCAGGCACCGACGAAATTCCGTTTCGCTACGTGAACTCCCGTGGCCAGATCATGGAGCGTGCCCATTCCTTCGAGGGCATTATTCCAAATCTCGAACGCCGTTACCGGGAAACGGATTCCCAGAGTGTGCGCGAAGAACTCGCAAGGCACCTCAGCACCCAGCCTTGCAAGGAGTGTGGCGGCTCCCGGCTTCGGCGCAGCGCTCGCCACGTTTTTATTGAAGATAACAACATTTCCGATCTCACACGCCTTCCGATCGGCGAAGCATTTTCCTATTTTGACGAACTCGACCTGCCCGGTCGCAAAGGGGAAATCGCCGAAAAAATCACCAAGGAAGTCCGGCAGCGGCTACAATTTTTGGTGAACGTAGGGCTTGAGTATCTGACACTGGAACGCAGCGCAGACACTCTTTCTGGCGGCGAGGCTCAACGAATCAGGCTCGCCAGCCAAATCGGCGCCGGCCTCGTGGGGGTCATGTACATACTGGATGAGCCCTCCATCGGGCTTCATCAGCGAGACAATGATCGCCTGTTGAGCACCCTCACCCATCTTCGCGACCTGGGCAACACCGTTATCGTTGTCGAGCACGATGAAGACGCCATACGGGCCGCCGACCATGTTATCGATATCGGGCCTGGCGCTGGCGTGCATGGCGGCCAGATAATCGCCCAAGGCACCCCTGCCGACATTCTTGCGAACCCTGACTCCCTGACCGGCCAATACCTGAGTGGAGTCAAAGAAATAGCCATACCGGCAACTCGTAATAAAGGAAACGGCCAAACCCTGACTCTCACTGGCGCCACTGGCAACAACCTGCAAGACGTCACACTAACATTGCCACTAGGTATCATGACCTGCGTAACGGGTGTATCAGGCTCTGGTAAATCCACACTGATAAACAGCACCCTTTACCCGGTCGCCGCCGCCAAGCTGAACAAAGCAACCAGCCTGACCGCTGCACCGTACAAAGGGCTAACCGGCCTCGACCAACTGGACAAAGTGATCGACATCGATCAAAGCCCCATCGGCCGAACGCCTCGCTCCAACCCGGCCACCTACACCGGCCTGTTCACCCCCATCCGCGAACTGTTCGCCGGAACCCAGGAAGCTCGCTCACGGGGCTACAAACCAGGGCGCTTTTCGTTCAACGTCAAAGGCGGCCGCTGCGAGGCCTGCCAGGGCGACGGTATGATCAAGGTAGAAATGCACTTCCTGCCAGACGTGTACGTGCCTTGCGACGTGTGCAAAGCCAAACGCTATAACCGGGAAACTCTCGAAGTTCGCTACAAAGGTAAAAACATCAACGAAGTGCTGAGCATGACCGTTGAAGAAGGCCGGGAGTTTTTCGATGCTGTCCCCTTCCTCGCCAGAAAGCTGCAAACACTCATCGACGTAGGCCTCTCCTACATCCGCCTTGGGCAAAGCGCAGTCACACTCTCTGGCGGTGAGGCGCAACGCGTAAAGCTCGCCAAAGAGCTCTCAAAGCGTGACACAGGCAAAACCCTGTACATACTCGACGAACCAACCACAGGCTTGCACTTCTACGACATTCAGCAACTGCTGAATGTGTTGCAGAGACTGCGAGACCACGGCAACACGATTGTGGTTATCGAGCACAACCTGGATGTGATCAAAACAGCAGACTGGGTGATCGACCTGGGCCCGGAAGGCGGCTCAGGGGGCGGTCAAATTATTGCAGAAGGTACGCCTGAGGAGGTTGCAGAAAACCCTGCGTCCCATACCGGTCGCTACCTGAAACCAATGCTGGGACAAAAAGGAAGCTAGCACCAAGTATGTTCGGCTTGGGGTGGTGGGTTCATTTTCTGCCGGAAAAAGATGTCTGAGCGCAGCGAGTTATTTTTCCAAAGAAAATGAACCCACCACCCCGGGCCAGCCCCCTAAGCAGGCACCGCCGAATCAACCACCAAATTTTAGACACAAAAAAACCGGGAACCTTACGGACCCGGTTTTTTGTGGACTAACGAACGATATTACTCGTCGCCTTCGTCCACTTCTTCTGCTTCGATGTCCAACGGACGACCTACCAGCTCAACGAATGCCATAGGGGCATTGTCGCCAGCACGGAAGCCACACTTCAAAATACGAAGGTAACCACCCGGACGCTCGTTGTAACGGGGACCAAGCTCGTTAAACAGCTTGGCTACCGCCGCGTCGTCGCGCAGGCGAGAAAACGCCAGACGACGATTCGCTACCGAATCTACTTTGGCGAGCGTGATCAAAGGCTCGGCTACACGACGAAGCTCTTTGGCTTTCGGCAGCGTTGTTTTAATCAGCTCATGACCAACCAGTGACGCAGTCATGTTACGAAACATGGCCTTGCGATGCGCACTGGTCCTGCTGAACTTACGACCACTCTTACGATGACGCATTGCTCTGATTCCTTACCTTAAACTAATCGGCAATCAACCGCCCAGAACCCGGTCGTCGCCACGAAGGCTAGCCGGTGGCCAGTTATCAAGACGCATTCCCAGAGACAAACCACGGGACGCCAAAACGTCCTTGATCTCGGTGAGCGACTTCTTACCAAGGTTAGGCGTCTTCAACAGCTCAACTTCTGTGCGCTGGATCAGATCACCGATGTAGTAAATATTTTCAGCCTTCAAGCAGTTAGCCGAACGTACCGTCAACTCAAGATCATCAACCGGACGCAGCAGAATCGGATCAATTTCTTCCTCTTCCTCTACACGCTCAGGCTCTTTTTCATGATCAAAATCGACAAATACTGCCAGTTGCTGCTGGAGAATGGTCGCTGCCCGGCGAATTGCTTCTTCCGGATCGATGGTTCCATTGGTCTCCAAATCAATAACCAGCTTGTCCAGATCGGTACGCTGCTCTACCCGTGCACTTTCCACTGAGTAGGCTACACGGCGAACCGGACTGAAGGTTGCATCCAGCTGCAGACGGCCGATGGCGCGGGTTTCATCTTCATCGAGACCACGCTGGTCAGCCGGCTCATAGCCGCGACCGCGAGCAACACGCAGACGCATGTTCACTTCACCTTTTTCACTCAGGTGACAGATCACATGATCCGGGTTGGAAATCTCAACGTCGTGATCCAGCTTGATATCACCAGCTGTAACGACGCCCGGGCCTTTCTTGCTGAGGGTTAGCTCAGTGTCGTCCCGACCGTTCATTTTGACCGCAACGCCCTTGAGATTCAGAAGAATCTCAATGACGTCTTCCTGGACACCTTCAATCGCGCTGTACTCGTGCAAGACACCGTCGATCTGCGCTTCAGTAACAGCGCAGCCCGGCATCGAAGACAAGAGAATGCGGCGCAGTGCACTTCCCAAAGTGTGTCCAAAACCTCTTTCCAGAGGCTCCAGAGTAACTTTGGCGCGCATCGCACTGGTTTCCTTCACGTCAATGGTACGAGGTGTCAATAACTCTTGTACTGAACGCTGCATAGACGCCCCTATCTACTATCGTTGCTTATCAGGCTTTACTTGGAGTAAAGCTCGACGATGAGGTTCTCGTTGATGTCGGCCGGCAATTCAGTACGCTCAGGCACTGACTTGTAAACGCCGGACATCTTAGTGGCGTCGACCTCTACCCAGCTCACCGGTGCACGGCTTGCAGACAGTTCCAGAGCGCCTTTAACACGCAGCTGGTTTCTGGCTTTTTCACGCACGCTCACAACATCGCCTGGCTTGACTTTGTAGGAAGGAATATTCACCACCTTGTCGTTAACCAGAATCGCCTTGTGAGAGACGAGCTGTCGGGATTCAGCACGGGTAGAACCAAAACCCATGCGGTATGCAACGTTGTCAAGACGCGTCTCAAGAAGTTGCAGCAGGTTCTCACCCGTTGCGCCCTTCAAACGAGCCGCCTCTTTATAATAGTTGCGGAATTGCTTTTCCAGTACACCGTAAATACGACGAACCTTCTGCTTTTCACGAAGCTGAACGCCATATTCAGACAGACGGCTGCGACGTGCGCCGTGCATACCTGGTGGAGTCTCGATGTTGCACTTGGAATCCAGCGCGCGAACACCGCTCTTCAGAAAAAGATCTGTCCCTTCACGACGAGACAGTTTGCACTTCGGGCCTATATAACGAGCCATAATTCACTGTCTCCTGTGTTAGACGCGGCGCTTTTTAGGCGGACGACAGCCGTTATGGGGAATCGGCGTCACATCTGTGATGTTAGTGATCTTGTAGCCGCACGAATTCAATGCACGAACTGCAGACTCACGTCCGGGCCCGGGACCCTTAACCTCTACGTCCAGGTTTTTAAGGCCGTATTCAGCAGCCGCGTTACCGGCTCTTTCAGCTGCTACCTGCGCAGCAAAAGGTGTGCTCTTACGTGACCCACGAAAACCAGAACCACCAGAGGTGGCCCAGGACAGGACGTTGCCCTGACGGTCAGAAATGGTCACGATCGTGTTGTTGAAGGACGCGTGTATGTGCGCGACGCCATCAACAACGGTCTTTTTCACCTTTTTACGGGTACGTGTACCTGGCTTTGCCATGTTTGCCTACCTGTTACTTACGAATAGGTTTGCGAGGACCTTTACGGGTGCGTGCGTTGGTCTTGGTGCGCTGACCACGGACTGGAAGTCCATGACGATGGCGCAGACCACGGTGACATCCGAGATCCTTCAAACGCTTAATGTTCATCTGTACTTCACGACGCAGATCGCCTTCAACGATTACCTTACCCACTTCAGTACGAAGTGTCTCAAGTTGCTCGTCGGACAGGTCCTTGACCTTGACGTCCGGCTTAACACCGGTTGCATCGCAAAGCTTCTGGGCTGTTGTCTTGCCAACACCAAAGATGTAGGTCAGCGAGATAACAGCATGTTTGTGATCGGGTATATTGACACCGGCTATACGTGCCATCCAAATTACTCCGCGTTCAAAGCTTTGCTGTGTGAATTTTCCGCCACAAAAATGGGGCGCGAAATAATAGCGCCTGACTCGGCATCGAGTCAAGCGCCATCATTACGAACCTCTTTTGCAACCAGGTTAGTTCCCGAAGGAATTAGCCCTGACGCTGCTTGTGGCGAGGCTCCGAGCAAATGACTCTTACTGAGCCATTGCGACGAATTACTTTGCAGTTACGGCAAATTTTCTTTACCGAAGCGCGTACTTTCATTGTCGACTCCAGTTTTCAAGGGGAACGGGTGTTACCCGTTCCGTCCATAGCCCTTGAGATTGGACTTCTTCATCAGCGATTCATACTGATGCGACATCAGGTGCGACTGAACCTGCGCCATGAAATCCATCACCACGACTACAACAATCAGCAGTGAGGTGCCGCCCAAATAGAACGGAACATTCCCGGCCACCATCAGAAACTGAGGGAACAGAGAAACTGCTGCAATGTACATTGCACCGAACAGGGTCAGACGAGTCAGAACGCCATCAATGTATTTGGCTGTCTGATCGCCCGGACGAATGCCCGGTATAAATGCGCCAGAGCGCTTGAGATTATCCGCAACTTCTTTCGGGTTATACATCAAGGCTGTGTAGAAGAAGCAGAAGAATACCACCGCTGCTGCAAACAGAATAATGTATAACGGTTGGCTTGGCGCCAATGCCTGGGAAATATCACTGAGCCACTCCATGCCTTCACCCTGACCAAACCACTGCCCGAGGGATGCCGGGAACAGCAGAATGGACGAAGCAAAGATGGGCGGGATAACCCCGGCCATATTCACTTTCAAAGGCAAATGACTGGATTGCTGGGCAAATACCCGGCGGCCTTGCTGCCGTTTTGCATAGTTGATGGTCAAACGCCGCTGACCACGCTCCATGAAGACCACGAAGCCCACTACCGCAATAGCAAGAATGCCGATACCCAGAACCACCAACAGGCTCATTTCACCATTACGAGCCTGCTCCAGAGTCTGGCCTATTGCGCCGGGAAGCCCAGCGACAATACCTGCAAAAATCAGCAGGGAGATGCCGTTACCGACACCACGCTCAGTAATCTGCTCACCTAGCCACATCATGAAGACCGCACCACTGACAAAAGACACAACTGCCACAAAGTGGAAGCTGAAACTATCGTTAAAGGTGACGCCTTGAGAGGCAAGACCTACAGAAATACCAAAACCCTGAACCAGAGCCAGGAGAACCGTACCGTACCGCGTATACTGGCTTATCTTGCGACGTCCAGCCTCACCCTCTTTTTTCAGCTGCTCAAGCTGCGGACTTACCGCAGTCATGAGCTGCATGATAATCGAGGCGGAGATATACGGCATGATACCGAGAGCGAAGATACTCATGCGCTCGAGCGCACCACCTGAGAACATGTTGAACATACTCAGGATCGTGCCCTGATTCTGTTCGAACAGTGCCGCCAAACGGTCGGGGTTTATTCCTGGCACCGGGATGTGGGCACCGATCCGGTACACCAGCAATGCCAGGAAGACAAACCAGAGCCTGGATTTCAGCTCAGCAAGTCCTTTTCCCGCGCCCGCAGGCAATGATGCGTTCTTCGCCATTTAGTCCTCGACTCGCCTTAGTCTTCGACTTTGCCACCCGCGGCAGAAATTGCCTCGCGCGCGCCTTTGGTTACACGAAGTCCCTTTACAGTTACTGCGCGGTCAAGTTCGCCGGACAGAATAACCTTAGCTTCGCGAATTTCTTCGCGGATGATGTCAGCCTTCTTGAGCGCTGCAAGATCCACAACATCGCCTTCAACCTTGGCCAACTCGTTCAATCGAATCTCGGCAACATAGCGCTGTTGGCGCGATGTAAAGCCAAACTTCGGCAGACGACGAGCCAAAGGCTGCTGACCACCCTCGAAACCAGGGGCAACGCTGCCACCGGAACGGGATTTAAGACCCTTGTGACCGCGGCCGCCGGTCTTACCGAGGCCGCTACCGATACCACGACCAACACGCTTGGCGGCGGGACGTGAACCGGGTTCTGGACTAAGCTCGTTCAGACGCATCTTAGTTCTCCTCAACCCGAACCAGGTAATCTACCCGGTTGATCATGCCGCGAATAGAAGGAGTGTCCTCTACTTCAACGGTGTGACCGATTTTACGAAGACCCAGGCCCTTCACACAAAGTTTGTGCTTGGGCTGGCAGCCGATTGGGCTGCGGGTCAGAGTTACTTTGATCGTATTTGCGTTCGCCATGACTTCAACCCAGAATTTCTTCGACGGATTTACCGCGCTTGGCTGCAATATCCTCAGGCGCCTGTGTAGCCTGAAGACCCTTGATGGTGGAACGTACCACGTTCACCGGGTTGGTAGACCCGTAACACTTGGACAGTACGTTCTGAACCCCTGCAACTTCCAACACAGCACGCATTGCACCACCGGCAATGATTCCTGTACCTTCAGACGCTGGCTGCATGTACACCTTAGAGCCACCGTGCTGGGCCCGAACTGCGTACTGCAGGGTAGTACCGTCAAGCGGAATATCTACCATGTTCTTACGTGCAGCTTCCATCGCCTTCTGAATCGCAACAGGCACTTCACGTGCCTTACCGCGACCAAAGCCAACGCGTCCTTTTCCGTCACCAACAACGCTCAGCGCGGTGAACGCAAAAACGCGACCGCCCTTGACCACTTTAGCAACGCGATTCACCTGAACCAGCTTTTCCTGGAGCTCAGGCGCCTTCTGATCGTTAACGCTCATCTTCTCCACCTCTTAGAATTGCAAGCCAGCTTCACGGGCTGCATCGGCCAAAGCCTGTACACGTCCGTGATAACGGTAACCGGAGCGGTCGAATGCTACCTGCTCCACACCTGCCGCCTTGGCACGCTCAGCAATCAGCTGACCAACCTTCTTGGCGGCATCCACGTTACCGGTTGCACCCTGGCGCAATTCCTTATCCAACGTGGAGGCAGTGGCTAAAACCTGACTGCCATCTGCTGTCGTAACCTGGGCGTACATGTGACGCGGAGTGCGGTGAACGCACAAACGTGTCGTACCCAGTTCACGGATCTTCATGCGCACTTTGCGTGCGCGACGCAATCTTTCGTTATTCGCGCTCATAGTCCCGCCTTATTTCTTCTTGGCTTCTTTGCGTCTTACCTGCTCATCCGCATACCGAACACCTTTGCCCTTATAAGGCTCGGGCGGACGGAACGCGCGGATTTCCGCAGCGACGTGGCCAACCTGTTGCTTGTCGATACCGCGAATAACTACTTCCGTATTGGACGGAGTTTCAACGGTAATCCCCTCGGGCAGCTCATAGGAAACCGGGTGAGAAAAACCCAGAGTCAAATTGAGCTTCGTACCTTGCGCCTGGGCCCGATAACCAACACCGACCAGCTGGAGCTTACGCTCAAAGCCTGCGGATACACCGGTTACCATATTGTTGACCAGCGCGCGGGTTGTACCAGCAAGAGCGCGGGACTTTTGGGCACCATCGCGAGCAGCAAAACGCAGAAGATTCTCTTCCTGTTTTACTTCAACCGCTTGGTGAATCGAAAATTCAAGAGCTCCTTTGGAGCCCTTAACACTAATTTCCTGGCCGTTCAGCTTAACCTCAACACCGGAAGGCAGCACGACAGGATTATTGGCAACCCTGGACATGTGATTCTCCTAGAATACGGTGCAGATGACTTCGCCACCCACGCCAGCAGCTCGTGCGGCGCGGTCAGTCATAACGCCCTTGGACGTAGAGACTATCGCGACTCCTAAACCACCGGATACCTTCGGCAGTTCCCCAGCGCCTTTGTACTGACGCAGACTTGGGCGGCTTACCCGCTTAATCTGTTCAATAACCGGCTTACCACCGAAATACTTGAGCGTGATGGTCAACTCAGGCTTTACATCGGCAGTAACGGAAAAATCTGCAACATAGCCTTCGTCTTTGAGAACCTGGGCTACTGAGATCTTCATTTTTGAAGACGGCATCGTAACGTCTGCTTTCGATGCCATCTGTGCGTTACGAATACGGGTTACCATATCCGCAAGCGTGTCTTGCATGCTCATTGGTATGAGGCTCCTGATCTTTTTAGTTGTGCAGCGGCGCGCCGCACCGCTTACCAACAGGCATCCTGACCTAAGCCAGGATACCTATCTTACCAGCTTGCCTTGGTCAGGCCCGGAACGTCGCCACGCATGCCGTACTCACGGAGTTTAATCCGTGAAAGTTCGAACTTGCGCAGAACGCCATGGGGACGACCAGTCACCTGGCAACGATTACGAAGACGCGATGGAGAAGCATCACGAGGAAGCTGCTGGAGCTTCATCTGCGCATCCCAACGGTCATCATCGCTGGTATTTGGGTTCTTGATAATCGCCTTGAGTTCAGCGCGCTTCGCTGCAAACTTCGCAACGGTTTGTTCGCGCTTCAGCTCACGGTTTTTCATTGAAACCTTAGCCATTACTCTCGTTCCTTTATTTCTTGAACGGAAAGCCGAAAGCTTTGAGCAGCTCGCGACCTTCGTCGTCGGTACGGGCACTGGTGGTAATGGTGATATCCAGCCCGCGGATCTTGTCGACTTTGTCGTACTCGATCTCTGGGAAGATGATCTGCTCACGCACACCCATGCTGTAGTTACCGCGCCCGTCAAAGGACTTGGGATTAAGACCACGGAAGTCACGAATACGGGGAACCGCAATGTGAACCAGGCGATCAAAGAAATCCCACATACGCTCACCGCGCAGGGTAACTTTACAACCGATCGGCCATCCTTCACGGATTTTGAAACCCGCAACGGACTTACGCGCTGTAGTAACAACAACTTTTTGACCTGCCAGGCGCTCTAGATCTGCCACAGCATTCTCAATCAGCTTTTTGTCGCCAACCGCTTCGCCGACACCCATGTTCAGGGTAATTTTCTCGATACGCGGCACCTGCATGACGTTCTTGAAACCGAACTCTTTCTGCAGGGCAGGTACCACTTCCTTGCTGTACTGCTCTTTCATGTTAAGCATCGTAACCACCACCGCTTACTGGTTATCGACAGCTTCTTTCGTAGCTTTGAAGATCCGCGTCTTCGTCCCGTCTTCCTTAATCTGGAAGCCAACACGATCGGCTTTGCCGGTCTGCGGATTAAAAACAGCTACGTTGGAAGCCTGGATAGGCGCTTCTTTTTCGACGATGCCACCGGGGGTGCCCAACATCGGGTTTGGTTTAGTGTGTTTCTTCATCATATTGATGCCGGAAACAATCACCTTGCCATCGTCCTGAACTTTCAGAACTTTACCACGTTTGCCTTTGTCTTTCCCCGTAGTGACGATTACTTCGTCATCTCGTTTAATCTTTTTCATAACCGGCCTCTGGTCCTTTAAAGTACTTCGGGTGCCAGTGAGATAATTTTCATGAACTTTTCGTTTCGCAGCTCACGGGTAACCGGTCCGAAGATACGGGTACCAATGGGTGCGTCCTGATTGTTCAGAAGTACAGCCGCGTTGCCGTCGAAACGGATAAGCGACCCATCGGGACGGCGAACACCCTTACGGGTGCGCACTACTACAGCCTTCAAGACCTGGCCTTTCTTCACTTTTCCGCGGGGGATGGCTTCCTTAACGGTCACCTTAATGATATCCCCAATGGCGGCATAACGCCGGTGTGAACCGCCCAGGACCTTGATGCACATCACCTGACGCGCACCACTGTTATCCGCGACTTCAAGCATTGTCTGAGTCTGAATCATGGTTGTTCTCCGGGCGAATTACACCTTGGATGCATGTTCAGTGACTTCCACCAGGGCCCAGCTTTTGGTCTTGGAGACCGGGCGGGTTTCCTGAATGGTCACAGTGTCACCGATATTGCACTGGTTGCTCTCATCGTGAGCATGGATCTTGGTTGAACGCTTCATGTACTTACCGTACAGAGGGTGTTTCACCTGACGCTCGACCAACACCACGATGGACTTCTCCATCTTGTTGCTTACGACCTTGCCGCTAAGAGTTCTGGCAGTTTGGGTAGCTTCGGTCATGTCACTGTCCTGCCTTTTCGTTCAATACTGTTTTCACACGAGCAATGTCGCGCTTCACCCCGGCGAGAAGGTGAGACTGATTGAGCTGACCAGTAGCCTTGCGCATGCGCAGGTTGAACTGCTCCTTCAGGAGATCGATCAGCTCCTTATTCAGCTCCGCGGCTGATTTTTCACGCAGCTCTGTTGCTTTCATCACATCACCGTCCTCGTTACGAAGGTGGTCTGTACCGGCAACTTTGCCGCTGCGAGTGTGAAGGCTTCGCGTGCGATATCTTCAGAAACACCTTCCATCTCGTAGAGCATACGGCCTGGCTGAATTTCAGCCACCCAGTACTCGACAGAACCCTTACCTTTACCCATACGTACTTCAAGCGGCTTACCGGTGATCGGCTTATCCGGGAACACCCGAATCCAGATCTTTCCGCCACGCTTGATCTTACGCGTCATGGTACGACGTGCCGCTTCAATCTGGCGCGCAGTTATACGCCCGCGAGTCGTCGCTTTCAATCCGTATTCACCGAAGCTCACCTTGTTGGCGCGGTGAGCAAGACCGGTATTACGGCCCTTCATTACCTTGCGAAATTTGGTGCGTTTTGGTTGCAGCATAAGATTGCCCCTTTACTTAGAACCTTTCTTCCCAGAGGCTTTCTTGTCAGCACGGACCTGTTCCATACCACCAAGAATCTCACCTTTGAAGATCCATACCTTGACGCCGATTATGCCGTAAGTGGTATGCGCTTCGTAGGTTGCGTAATCAATATCTGCACGCAATGTGTGCAGCGGAACACGACCTTCACGATACCACTCGGAACGCGCAATTTCGGCACCCCCGAGACGACCACCAACCTGAATCTTGATGCCTTTGGCTCCCTGACGCATTGCGTTTTGTACCGCACGCTTCATAGCGCGACGGAACATCACACGACGCTCCAGCTGTCCGGCAACATTTTGCGCTACCAGGCGAGCATCCAGATCCGGCTTGCGGACTTCTTCGATGTTGATGTGCACAGGCACACCCATCATCTCGCCAACTTCACGACGCAGACGATCAACATCTTCACCCTTCTTACCGATAACAATACCGGGGCGGGCAGTATGGATCGTGATACGGGCGTTCTGAGCAGGGCGCTCGATCACAATCTTGCTAACAGACGCCTTAACCAGACGCTTGTCGAGGAATTCGCGAACCTGAATATCGTTCAACAGGTTCTTTGCGTATTCCTTTTTATCGGCATACCAAACTGAGTTGTGCTCTTTAATCACACCCAGGCGGAAGCCGATTGGATTTACTTTATGACCCATCTGAGCATCTCCTACTTGTCGGCGACCTTGACGGTGATATGACAGGTGCGCTTCATGATTCTGTCAGCGCGCCCCTTGGCTCTAGCCTTGATCCGCTTGAGCGTCGGGCCTTCATCCACCATAACGGTGGAAACCCGCAATTCGTCAACGTCCAGACCTTCGTTGTGCTCAGCGTTAGCGATGGCGGATTCAAGAGCTTTCTTGATAATCACCGCCGCCTTCTTAGGGCTGAAAGTCAGAATGTTCAGGGCGTCCTCAACCGGCTTGCCGCGGACCTGGTCGGCGACAAGACGTGCTTTCTGAGCTGAGAGGCGAGCGCCCTTGTACTTGGCTGCTACTTCCATTTCTATTCCCCTCACAATCAGCGTTTAGCTTTCTTGTCGGCCGAGTGGCCACGATAAGTACGCGTTGCCGCGAACTCTCCCAGTTTATGCCCGACCATATCTTCGGTGACAAAAACCGGCACGTGTTGCCTGCCGTTGTGGACTGCAATGGTCAAGCCAACGAACTCTGGGAAAATCGTGGAACGACGCGACCAGGTCTTAATTGGTCGTTTGTCGTTCGCTTCCAGAGCTGCCTCGACCTTCTTCAACAGATGCAGGTCTATGAATGGACCTTTCTTTAAAGAACGTGGCACAGCATTTACCTCTATGTGGTCGTTTACTTGGCTGAACGACGACGTACTATCATCTTGTCAGTACGCTTGTTCTTACGAGTCTTATGCCCTTTGGTCGGAACACCCCAAGGAGTAACTGGGTGACGTCCGCCAGAGGTACGCCCTTCACCACCACCATGTGGGTGGTCAACTGGGTTCATAGCCACACCACGAACCGTTGGACGCTTTCCGCGCCAACGTGATGCACCCGCTTTACCAAGTCGCTTGAGACTGTGCTCACTGTTGGATACTTCACCCAACGTGGCACGGCAATCTACAAGCACCTTTCGCATTTCACCTGAGCGCAGACGGATGGTCGCGTAAGCGCCTTCCCGAGCTACAAGTTGCACGGATGCGCCCGCAGAGCGAGCCAGCTGTGCACCTTTACCAGGCTTGAGCTCAACGCAATGGATCACAGAACCAACCGGCATATTCCGCAGCGGCAATGTGCTTCCAACCTTGATAGGCGCGTCGATTCCTGAGCGCACGGGCTCTCCGATCTGCATACCTTTGGGAGCGATAATGTAACGACGCTCACCGTCGGCATACTTGATCAGCGCGATGTGCGCAGAGCGGTTAGGATCGTATTCAATGCGTTCAATTGTCGCAGGAATACCATCTTTGGTCCGCTTGAAATCTATTATACGGTAGTGCTGTTTATGGCCACCACCAATATGACGGGTAGTGATACGGCCGTTGTTATTACGACCACCCGACTTGCTTTGAGATTCGACCAACGGTTCGTAAGGACGCCCTTTGTGTAAATCCGGGTTGTACAGTTTTACAACGTGACGGCGTCCGGCTGATGTTGGCTTGGTTTTGACGATCGGCATATTACGACCCCTTTACCTTATTCCACATCCAGAAAATCGATGTCCTGACCTTCAGCCAGCTTTACATAAGCCTTACGAATGTCATTACGCTTGCCGAACCCGCGGGCTGTGCGCTTGAGCTTGCCCTTACGATTCAGAACTTGAACACCTTCTACGGTGACGTTGAACAGTTGCTCAACAGCCTTCCTGATCTCCGGCTTGGTGGCGTCCGGGGCAACCCGGAAAACAACCTGACCATGCTCGGCAACCATTGAGGCTTTCTCCGATACGTGAGGCCCTAAAAGGACCTTATAAATACGTTCCTGATTCATCCCAGCATCTCCTCGATCTTCTTCAGAGCGGGAACAGTTACCACGACTTTCTCGTAAGCAACCAGGCTAACCGGATCCAGACCCGCAACATCACGCACATCGACGTGAGGCACGTTGCGAGAAGCCAGGTGCAGATTATGCTCAAGGCTTTCTGTCAGGATCAGGGCATTGGAAAGGCCCAGATCTGCCAGCTTGGACGTGAAGTCTTTGGTCTTTGGCGCATCGACTGCAAAGTCGTCAACCAGAACCAGACGCTCCTGACGAACCAACTCGGAGAAAATAGAGCACATCGCGGCACGATACATCTTACGGTTAACTTTTTGCTCAAAGCCGCGAGGCTTGGCAGCAAAAGTCACACCACCGGAGCGCCAGATAGGGCTACGGATTGTACCGGCACGAGCGCGACCAGTACCCTTCTGACGCCAGGGCTTCTTACCACCACCACTGACTTCTGAGCGGGTTTTTTGAGCCTTGGTTCCCTGACGGCCAGCTGCCATATAAGCAGTAACCACCTGGTGAACCAGAGCCTCATTAAAATCTTTGGCAAATGCAGCATCGGAAACAGAAATTCCCTTGCCACTACCTGTAATAGTCAATTCCATCGAACCGCTCCTCAGGCTTTAAGTGCAGGCTTGATGACAACATCACTGCCAGTTGCGCCGGGGACGGCACCACTAATCAGCAGGAGGTTGCGCTCGGCGTCGACACGGACAACTTTAAGGTTCTGCACAGTTACTTGCGCATTACCCATTTGGCCCGCCATCTTTTTGCCCTTGAATACCTTGCCCGGAGTCTGGTTCTGACCAATAGAACCCGGAGCACGATGCGATAGGGAGTTACCATGCGTTGCATCCTGCATGGAGAAGTTCCAGCGCTTAACGCCACCCTGGAAACCTTTACCCTTGGACTGACCGGTAGCATCTACAAGCTGACCATCTTCAAAGACAGTTGCAGCAATTTCGCCGCCTGCAGCCAGGTCTTCACCTTCGCCGTCAGCCAGCCGAAATTCCCAAACTCCCCGACCAGCTTCTACGCCGGCTTTAGCAAAATGACCTGCCTCGCCCTTGGTAACACGTGACGCACGACGAGTGCCCACAGTTACCTGAACAGCGCGATAGCCGTCATTCTCAAGAGTTTTGAGTTGAGTAATGCGGTTAGGATCAACCTCAATTACCGTAACAGGCAGAGCCTGCCCGTCTTCCGTAAATATACGGGTCATACCAGCCTTACGGCCGACAACACCAATTGCCATGTTTCACCTCTAAGTGTACGGGGCTCTCACCCTCTATGGCCTTAGGACAGTTACACAGATCAATACCAGGTGGTATTAACCGAGGCTAATCTGAACGTCTACACCTGCTGCCAGGTCCAACTTCATCAAAGCATCTACTGTCTTTTCCGTTGGCTCAACAATGTCGAGCAAACGCTTATGAGTACGAATTTCATACTGGTCGCGCGCGTCTTTGTTAACGTGCGGGGAAACCAGAATAGTGTACTTTTCCTTCCGCGTCGGCAGAGGGATAGGCCCACGCACTTGAGCGCCGGTCCGCTTAGCGGTATCGACAATCTCCTGCGTCGACTGGTCGATAAGGCGATAATCAAACGCCTTCAACCGGATTCGAATCTTTTGGCTTTGCATGTTGCACCAAACTCCACTCGTAGCAGCTACTAGACTAGTTAGCCGACCTTCAAAAAAA
Source organism: uncultured Marinobacter sp. (assembly GCF_947488835.1). Lineage (GTDB taxonomy): Bacteria > Pseudomonadota > Gammaproteobacteria > Pseudomonadales > Oleiphilaceae > Marinobacter. The sequence goes on from NZ_CANLBK010000006.1 coordinate 88,446, forward strand.
GGAGCCGCATTGTATGCATAATACCCAACCCTGTCAACAGAGATGACTACTGACCAGATCGGGACAAGCGGTTGCGACAGAAATCGAAAAAGGGGCTGACCAAGTCAGCCCCTCTTCCTGATGCAACGAGCGTCTTACTCGATGATCTTGGCGACTACGCCAGCACCAACGGTACGACCGCCTTCGCGAATCGCGAAGCGCAGGCCATCTTCCATGGCGATCGGAGCAATCAACGTCACTTCCATCTGTACGTTATCACCCGGCATAACCATTTCCACGCCTTCCGGCAATTCACAGGAACCAGTTACGTCGGTAGTACGGAAGTAGAACTGAGGACGGTAGCCCTTGAAGAATGGAGTGTGACGACCACCCTCATCCTTGCTCAGTACGTATACTTCACACTCAAACTTGGTGTGCGGCTTGATGCTGCCCGGCTTACACAATACCTGACCACGCTCAACGTCGTCACGCTTGGTACCACGAAGCAGTACACCTACGTTCTCGCCAGCACGACCTTCGTCCAGCAGCTTACGGAACATCTCAACACCGGTGCAGACAGTCTTGACGGTATCCTTGATACCAACAATCTCAACCTCCTCACCAACCTTGACGATACCGCGCTCAACACGACCGGTCACAACCGTACCACGACCGGAGATAGAGAACACATCCTCAATCGGCAGCAGGAACGGCTGATCAATCGCACGCTCCGGCTCAGGGATGTAATCGTCCAGAGCCTCAACCAGCTTCTTCACAGCGGTTGTGCCCATTTCGTTGTCGTCTTTGCCCTGCAACGCCATCAGCGCTGAACCAGTGATGATTGGCGTATCGTCACCCGGGAAGTCGTACGCACTCAACAGCTCGCGCACTTCCATCTCTACCAGCTCAAGCAGCTCTTCATCATCTACCATGTCCGCTTTGTTCAGGAACACAACGATGTAAGGAACGCCAACCTGACGAGACAGCAGGATGTGCTCACGCGTCTGAGGCATCGGGCCGTCAGCTGCGGAACAAACCAGAATCGCGCCATCCATCTGAGCCGCACCGGTGATCATGTTCTTCACATAATCCGCGTGGCCCGGGCAGTCTACGTGTGCGTAGTGACGGCTAGGAGAATCGTACTCAACGTGAGAGGTCGCAATGGTAATACCACGCGCACGCTCTTCCGGTGCGTTATCGATCTGATCGAATGCACTCGCAGAACCAGTACCCCAAACTTCGTGACACACACGAGTCAGAGCAGCGGTCAGAGTCGTCTTACCATGGTCAACGTGACCAATAGTGCCCACGTTAAGGTGTGGCTTAATTCTTTCAAACTTGGATTTAGACACAGTTACACCTCTTCCTGTTACTTAATTCCTGGGTATCAACCCTTTTTAATGATTGCTTCGGCGATGTTGTTCGGGGCTTCCGCATACCGCGAAAACTCCATTGCGTAGGATGCGCGACCCTGAGTTGCAGAGCGCAGATCCGTGGCATAACCAAACATTTCCGACAACGGAACCTCGGCACGAACAATCTTGCCAGCGACGCCGTCATCCATACCCTGAATCAGGCCACGGCGGCGGTTCAAATCACCCACCACGTCACCCATATAATCTTCAGGGGTTACAACCTCGACTTTCATCATCGGCTCAAGCAGAGCCGGACTCGCTTCCAGGGCGCCTTTCTTCATCGCCATGGAACCCGCGATCTTGAACGCCATTTCGTTGGAGTCCACGTCGTGGTACGAACCATCGTACAAGGTTGCCTTGATACCCAGCAGCGGATAGCCGGCCAGACAGCCGTTCTGCATCTGCTCCGAGATACCCTGCTGAACCGCCGCTACATATTCCTTGGGAACTGCACCACCGACGACCTCGTTCACGAAGATAAAGTTCTCTGCACCTTCTTCCAGTGGCAGTGGGTCAATCTTGACCTTAACGTGACCATACTGACCACGGCCACCCGACTGGCGAACGAACTTACCCTCTACATCTACCGACTTGCGAATACACTCACGGTATGCGACCTGCGGCTTACCGATGTTCGCCTCTACCTTGAACTCTCGACGCATACGGTCGACAAGGATATCGAGGTGAAGCTCACCCATACCAGAAATAATAGTCTGGCCAGATTCTTCATCAGTGCGCACACGGAACGATGGATCTTCCTGAGCCAACTTACCCAGAGCCACACCCATCTTTTCCTGATCCGCCTTGGACTTTGGCTCCACTGCAACCGAAATAACCGGCTCAGGGAACTCCATCCGCTCAAGGATGATCTTGTGATTTTCATCACACAAGGTGTCACCAGTGGTAACGTTCTTCAGTCCAATCGCAGCTGCGATATCGCCCGCCAGAACTTCCTTGATTTCTTCCCGGTCGTTAGCGTGCATCTGAACCATACGGCCCACACGCTCTCTTTTACCCTTAACCGAGTTGAATACGGAGTTACCGGACTCAAGCCTGCCGGAATAAACCCGGAAGAAGGTCAACGAACCAACAAATGGATCCGTCGCGATCTTGAACGCCAAGGCTGCAAACGGAGCGTTGTCGTCAACCGGACGAGTATCTTCGGTGCCATCTTCATCGATTTCACCACGGATGGCTTTAACTTCATCCGGAGCTGGCAAATACTCGATAACAGCATCAAGAACTGCGGGCACGCCCTTGTTCTTGAACGCGGAGCCGCAACAAGCCAGCACGATCTCGTTAGAAAGAGTACGCGCACGCAAGCCCGCCTTGATCTCTTCTACGGACAACTCGCCGCCTTCCAGGTACCGCTCCATAAACTCTTCATTGGCTTCGGCTGCCGCCTCGACCAGAGCTTCGCGGTACTTAGCCACCTCGTCGACCATATCAGCAGGAACTTCTTCCTCACGATAGGTCATACCAAGATCGGCGTCGTCCCAGTAAATTGCCTTGTCGCGAAGAAGATCGACGATACCGGCAAATTGATCTTCAGAGCCAATTGGCAGCTGAAGCGCTACTGGAGTCGCACCCAAACGGGTTTTGATCTGCTCAACCACACGCAGGAAGTCAGCACCAGCACGGTCCATCTTGTTGACGAACACCATGCGAGGGACTTCGTACTTGTTAGCCTGGCGCCATACGGTCTCAGACTGCGGCTCAACACCGGAGGATCCGCAGAACACAACTACAGCGCCATCGAGAACCCGCAGGGAACGCTCAACTTCGATAGTGAAGTCTACGTGTCCCGGGGTATCAATAACGTTGATACGGTGCTCATCGAACTGCTTGTCCATACCCTGCCAAAATGTAGTAACAGCGGCAGAGGTGATGGTTATACCACGCTCCTGCTCTTGCTCCATCCAGTCAGTGGTGGACGCGCCATCATGGGTCTCGCCCATTTTGTGGCTACGACCCGTATAGTAAAGAATACGCTCGGTCGTTGTGGTTTTGCCCGCATCAACGTGCGCACAGATACCAATGTTTCTGTAACGTTTAATCGGAGTTTTGCGTGCCACTGTATAAACCTCGGCTGTTTAGAAACGGAAGTGAGAGAACGCTTTGTTAGCATCTGCCATGCGGTGTACATCTTCACGCTTCTTAACAGCAGCACCTTTGCTGTCAGCCGCATCAAGAATTTCACCAGCCAGACGCTGCGCCATGGACTTCTCGCCGCGCTTCCGTGAAAACTCTACGAGCCAGCGCATTGCCAGCGCGTTCTGACGGGAAGGCCGTACTTCTACGGGCACCTGGTAAGTAGCACCACCGACACGACGGGACTTAACCTCAACCATCGGCTGGATGTTTTCCAGGGCCTTCTCGAACATGTCGATCGGCTCTTCCTTGGACTTCTCGGCAACAATTGTCAGAGCGCCATAAACAATACGCTCTGCAACCGCTTTCTTACCGCTTTCCATCACGTGGTTGATGAATTTGGCAAGACGCGCACTACCGAATTTGGGATCCGGGATAATTTCCCGCTTAGCTGCAACTCTTCTTCTAGGCATCGATAAGCCCTTATCTAATTAAAAGGTCTTCAGGAACCCCTGAGATAGCCGGCGGCTACTCAGCCTTACTCTTACCGTTCTGACAAGCAACGATAAAAGACACTCTTTCGGAGCATTACGACTTGGGTCGTTTTGCACCGTACTTGGAGCGACCCTGCTTACGGTTCTGTACACCCTGGGTGTCCAGCGTTCCGCGAACAGTGTGATAGCGCACACCCGGAAGGTCTTTTACGCGACCGCCACGGATCAGCACAACACTGTGCTCCTGAAGGTTGTGACCTTCACCACCAATGTATGAGGAAACCTCGAAGCCGTTGGTCAGACGAACACGGCACACTTTACGCAGTGCTGAGTTCGGCTTCTTCGGCGTTGTGGTGTAAACACGAGTGCATACACCACGGCGCTGAGGACAAGCCTGAAGAGCAGGAACGTCGCTCTTGGCTACCTTGCGCTTACGAGGCTTACGCACCAACTGATTAATCGTTGCCATGTAAGCAAACTCCAAAAAACCATATCAATGAAACTTACCCCCAGTGAAGGGGGTAAAATTAAGGGTCGCAAGTTTAAGCCTGCGCCCCCGGACAGTCAAGACGACTGTACTCTTTTTAACCACCCCCGCGTAAGTATCTACACGGAGGTGGCGCACCAAACTCAACCTCCGCGGTTGAGCTCTGCACTCAGAGCTTCTTCAACGTCTGCAGCTGTAACGCCCTGCTGTTCCAGTTCGCGCTTGCGGCGACGCTCTGCGTGATATGCCAAACCAGTTCCCGCAGGAATCAGTCGACCGACCACGACGTTTTCTTTCAGACCGCGCAAGAAGTCACGCTTGCCAGTGACTGCACCTTCGGTGAGCACCCGGGTTGTTTCCTGGAACGAGGCTGCAGAGATGAACGATTCAGTCGCCAATGACGCCTTGGTAATACCCAACAGCAACCGCTCAAATCTTGCCGGCTCTTTATCAGCCGCAACTGCTTTCTCGTTTTCTTCCAGGAGCCTCGTGATCTCTAGCTGATCACCGGACATCAGGGTGGTATCACCCGGATCGGTAATCTCAATCTTACGCAGCATCTGGCGAACGATAACCTCAATGTGTTTATCGTTTATGACAACACCCTGAAGGCGATAAACGTCCTGGATCTCGTTGGTGATGTACCTGGCCAACTCAACCACACCCAGCAGACGCAAAATGTCATGCGGGTTAGACGGCCCATCTGAAATCACCTCGCCTTTCTCAACGGTTTCGCCTTCGAAAACGTTCATTTGACGATGCTTCGGGATCAGCACCTCGTACGGATCTGCATCTTTCGGGGTCAGCACCAGGCGTTTTTTGCCCTTGGTTTCCTTACCGAATGACACTACACCACTGATCTCGGCAAGAATGGACGATTCCTTCGGACGACGCGCCTCAAACAAATCAGCAACACGCGGCAGACCACCGGTAATGTCACGAGTTTTCGAGCTTGCCTGAGGTATACGGGCTACCACGTCACCAAGCTCGATACGGGCACCGTTCGCCATGGTTACCAGGGCATTCGCTGGCATAAAGAAGATGGCCGCTCCACCAGTTGGCAGATCCACATCGTTACCCGCCTCATCAACCATCTGGATGGCCGGACGGATATCCTTACCCGCAGCTGGACGCTCCTTCGGATCGATGACTTCCATCGTCGACAAGCCTGTGAGCTCATCGGTCTGCGTGCGCACGGTAATGCCCTGATCCATGTTGACGAACTTGGCAATACCTTCAGCTTCCGCGATGATGGGGTGAGTGTGTGGATCCCACTTGGCAACCACAACGCCCGCTTCAACTTCATCGCCACTTTTCACAGACAATACGGCGCCGTATGGAAGTTTGTACCACTCCCGCTCACGCCCTTGATCATCAGCAATTGCCAAAGCAGAAGAGCGAGAAATAACAACCAGTGAGCCATCCGTTCTCTGAAGAGACTTCAGGTTATGCAGGCGAACAGTACCACCGTGCTTGACTTGGACGTTGTCTACCGCTGAAGCCCTACTGGCCGCACCACCGATGTGGAAGGTACGCATCGTAAGCTGGGTTCCCGGCTCACCGATGGACTGAGCAGCAATAACACCCACTGCCTCACCCACGTTAACGCGGTGACCACGCGCCAAATCGCGACCATAGCACTTCGAGCAGATGCCGTGGCGAGTTTCACAGGTAATCGCGGAGCGAACCCAAACCTCATCCACACCGGCGCCTTCAAGCTCTTCGATCGTTTTCTCGTCAAGCAGAGTGCCGGCAGCGACAACGGCATTGTCTTTATCCGTAGGAGTAAATGTATCCCGGGCAGTAACACGACCCAAAACACGATCCCCCAGAGGCACAACTACGTCACCGCCTTCAATATGCGGCGTCATCAACAGACCTTCTTCAGTACCGCAATCTTCTTCGGTAACGACCAGATCCTGTGAGACGTCGACCAGACGACGGGTCAGGTAACCGGAGTTGGCAGTTTTCAGTGCCGTATCCGCCAGACCCTTACGGGCACCGTGTGTCGAGATAAAGTACTGAAGTACGTTCAGGCCTTCACGGAAGTTCGCGGTGATTGGCGTTTCAATGATCGAGCCATCTGGCTTGGCCATCAAACCACGCATACCGGCGAGCTGACGAATCTGCGCAGCAGAACCCCGCGCACCAGAGTCCGCCATCATGTAGACGGAGTTGAACGACTCCTGCATCAGATCTTCGCCATCTTCACCTTTAACGGGCTTTCCGTCAGGACCAATGACTTTTTCCTTTGCCAGGCGCTGCATCATCGCCTTGGAGACCTTATCGTTCGCGCGCGACCAGATATCGATAACCTTGTTGTACTTTTCACCCTGGGTAAGCAGGCCTGAGGCGTACTGGGACTCAATATCTTTTACTTCATCAGAAGCGGCATCTACCAGCTCATATTTCTCTGGCGGGATCTCGAAGTCATTGAAGCCAATCGAAATACCTGAAACCGTCGCATAGTGATAGCCCATGTACATGAGCTGATCCGCAAAGATAACCGTTTCTTTCAGGCCAGCATCACGATAGCAGGTGTTGATCAGATTCGAGATCGCCTTCTTGACCATCGGCTTGTTAACCAGATCATAAGACAGCCCGTCTGGAACAATATCAAACAACAAAGCACGACCAACCGTGGTTTCCACGATCTTGTACTCTTCTGTGTTATCGCCCTCAGCCTGTATGGAGACCTCTTTGACACGCACCTTAACCACAGCCTGAAGGTCGACCTTACCGGCACCGTAAGCGCGGTGCGCTTCTTTGATGTCAGCAAACACCATACCTTCACCAAGCGCACTCTTACGCTCGCGGGTCATGTAATAAAGGCCAAGTACAACGTCCTGGGACGGCACGATGATGGGCTCACCGTTCGCAGGCGACAGAATGTTGTTGGTAGACATCATCAGCGCACGGGCTTCCAACTGAGCTTCCAGCGTCAGCGGTACGTGTACCGCCATCTGGTCACCGTCGAAGTCGGCGTTATAGGCCGCACAAACCAAGGGGTGCAACTGAATTGCCTTACCTTCGATCAGCACTGGCTCAAATGCCTGGATACCCAAGCGGTGAAGCGTTGGCGCACGGTTAAGCATGATCGGGTGCTGACGAATAACTTCGTCCAGGATATCCCAAACAACGCCTTCTTCGCGCTCAACCATCTTCTTGGCGGCTTTGATAGTCGTAGCAAGGCCACGGTGCTCAAGCTTTGAGAAAATAAACGGCTTGAACAGCTCCAGCGCCATTTTCTTGGGCAGACCGCACTGATGCAGACGCAAAGATGGCCCCACAACGATTACCGAACGACCGGAATAGTCAACCCGCTTACCCAACAGGTTCTGACGAAAACGACCTTGCTTACCCTTGATCATGTCGGCAAGAGATTTCAGCGGGCGCTTATTCGTGCCAGTGATAGCACGTCCGCGACGGCCGTTATCCAGCAGCGCGTCGACCGCTTCCTGCAGCATGCGCTTTTCGTTGCGCACGATGATGTCAGGAGCGTTCAGCTCGAGCAGACGTTTGAGACGGTTGTTCCTGTTGATCACCCGACGATACAGATCGTTCAGATCTGATGTCGCAAAACGGCCACCATCAAGTGGTACCAACGGACGCAGATCAGGCGGCAGAACCGGCAACACAGTCATAACCATGTCGCCCGGCTTGTTGCCAGAGTACAAGAAGGCCTCAAGAATTTTCAGGCGCTTATTGAACTTTTTGATCTTGGTTTCAGAGTTGGTCTGGGGAATTTCCTCCCGCAGCGAATCAACTTGCTCCTGAAGGTCAATCCCCTCAAGCAGCTCTTTGACGGCTTCAGCACCCATGCGGGCGTCAAACTCGTCACCAAACTCTTCGAGCGCTTCGTAGTACTGCTCGTCGTTCAGCAGCTGCCCGCGCTCAAGCGTGGTCATGCCCGGGTCGATCACGATGAACGACTCGAAATAGAGCACGCGCTCGATGTCACGCAGCGTCATATCCAGCATCAAACCGATACGGGACGGCAGTGATTTCAGGAACCATATGTGAGCGACCGGGCTGGCCAGTTCAATATGGGCCATGCGCTCACGACGAACGCTTGCCAGTGCTACTTCAACACCACATTTCTCGCAGATAACACCGCGATGTTTGAGGCGCTTGTACTTGCCGCAGAGGCACTCATAATCCTTGATCGGGCCGAAGATCTTGGCACAAAAAAGACCGTCACGCTCAGGCTTGAACGTACGGTAGTTAATGGTCTCAGGCTTCTTAACTTCACCAAAGGACCAGGACCGGATCATCTCCGGTGATGCCAATCCAATACGGATCGCATCAAATTCCTTGCTTTGGTTTTGGCTCTTGAGAAGATTCAGCAAATCTTTCATCAGTAAAAGCTCCGGATGGCGTTAATCTCGGGCGGGCACACCAAGTGCCCGCTCACGCTGCCAAAAACAATTCGGCTCACTCAGATTCCAGCTCGATGTCGATACCCAGCGAACGGATCTCCTTGACAAGAACGTTGAAGGATTCCGGCATGCCGGGCTCCATGCGATGATCACCATCGACAATGTTCTTGTACATCTTGGTCCGACCGTTCACGTCGTCAGACTTAACGGTGAGCATTTCCTGCAGCGTATACGCTGCACCGTAAGCCTCTAGGGCCCACACTTCCATCTCACCGAAACGCTGACCACCGAACTGCGCCTTACCACCCAGCGGCTGCTGAGTAACCAGGCTATAGGATCCAGTGGAACGGGCGTGCATCTTGTCATCGATCAAGTGGTTAAGCTTGAGGATATACATATACCCTACTGTTACCGGGCGATCGAAGGCATCACCTGTACGACCATCATACAGCTTGGTCTGTCCAGTTGTGCTAAGGCCTGCCAACTCAAGCATGTGCTTGACCTCGGATTCCTCGGCGCCATCAAACACAGGCGTGGCCATAGGAACACCACCGCGCAGGTTATGAGACATCTCGAGGATTTCCTTGTCACTCAAGGAATCCAAATCCACTTTGAAGACTTCATCAGAGTGGTTGTAGATCTCATCAAGCAGTTTGCGCAGGTCGGCTACTTTGCGCTGCTCATCCAGCATCTTGCTGATGCGCTCGCCGAGGCCCTTTGCTGCAGCCCCCAAGTGAGTCTCGAGAACCTGCCCAACGTTCATTCGCGAAGGAACACCCAGTGGGTTCAGAACGATATCAACAGTGTTACCGAACTCATCGTACGGCATATCTTCGATCGGCTTTACTGCCGAAATAACACCCTTGTTACCGTGACGACCCGCCATCTTGTCACCTGGCTGGATACGACGCTTGATCGCAAGGTAAACCTTGACGATTTTCAGTACGCCCGGAGCCAGATCATCGCCCTGCTGAAGCTTGCCTTTTTTGTCATCAAAGCGCGCTTCGTGCTCCTTAGTACGCTCTTCAAGGCCCTGCTCGGACTTCTCCAGAAGTTCATTCAGGCTCTCGTCCTGCATGCGCAGCTTGAACCAGTCTGAACGAGGCAGCTCGGTCAGGTAACCTTCGTCGAGGCTTGCGCCCTTCTTCAGGCCAGGCCCACTGATGACTTGCTGTCCTTTGAGTGCGTTCAGCAAACGCTCAAAGGTAGCGCCCTCAACGATGCGGTACTCGTCCTTCAGGTCTTTGCGGTACTGATTCAGCTGCTCTTTCTCAATTGACTGAGCGCGCTGATCCTTCTCGATGCCGTCACGGGTAAATACCTGAACATCGATTACGGTACCGCGAGTGCCCGTTGGCACACGTGATGAGGTGTCTTTTACATCAGACGCCTTCTCACCGAAGATAGCCCTCAACAGCTTCTCTTCCGGGGTCAACTGGGTCTCACCTTTCGGTGTTACCTTGCCCACCAGAATATCGCCAGCACCTACTTCAGCACCTATGTAAACAATACCGGACTCATCCAGCTTGGACAGTGCGCTCTCACCAACGTTTGGAATATCCGCGGTGATTTCTTCACTACCCAGCTTTGTATCACGCGCCACACAGGTCAATTCCTGAATGTGGATCGTGGTCAGGCGATCTTCCTGAACCACTTTCTCGGAAATAAGGATGGAGTCCTCAAAGTTGTAACCATTCCAAGGCATAAATGCGATACGCATGTTCTGCCCCAGAGCCAGCTCACCCAAATCGACGGAAGGCCCATCTGCCAGTACGTCACCGCGGGCAATTTCATCACCCTGGCGAACGATTGAACGCTGGTTAATACAGGTATTCTGGTTCGAGCGGGTGTACTTGGTGAGGTTATAAATATCCACACCTGCATCACCAGCTTCGGTCTCTTCGTTGTTCACACGCACCACAATACGGGCCGCATCAACACTCTCGATAACACCGCCACGACGAGCCGTCACACAAACACCAGAGTCCTGAGCAACCGTACGCTCAACACCGGTACCAACCAGAGGCACCTGAGAACGCAGTGTCGGAACAGCCTGGCGCTGCATGTTCGCACCCATCAAGGCACGGTTAGCATCATCGTGCTCAAGGAACGGAATCAGCGAGGCAGCAACAGATACAACCTGGCGTGGAGACACGTCCATGAAGTTAACACTTTCTGGAGGCATAACCGTGGTTTCGTTCTGGTGACGCACAGTTACCAGCTCGTCCTGCAGGCGTTTACCTTCGTCCATAGCCGCACTGGCCTGGGCGATAACATAATTGCTTTCTTCAATTGCCGACAGGTAAACCAACTCATCGGTAACTACGCCGTCAATTACCTTCCTGTATGGGCTCTCAAGGAAACCATAGGAGTTGGCACGGGCATAAGTTGCCAGAGAGTTGATCAGGCCGATGTTTGGACCTTCCGGCGTCTCGATCGGACACACTCGGCCATAATGGGTCGGGTGTACGTCACGAACCTCAAAGCCAGCACGCTCACGAGTCAGGCCGCCAGGCCCAAGAGCCGAGATACGGCGCTTGTGAGTGACTTCAGACAGCGGGTTGTTCTGATCCATGAACTGGGACAGCTGGCTTGAGCCAAAGAATTCTTTAACCGCGGCAGCTACCGGCTTCGCGTTTATCAGATCCTGAGGCATCAGGCCTTCACTTTCTGCCAGGCTCAGTCGCTCACGGACCGCACGCTCAACACGAACGAGACCAACTCGGAACTGGTTTTCAGCCATCTCACCAACGCAACGTACGCGGCGGTTACCCAGGTTATCAATATCGTCTACCGTGCCCTGACCGTTACGGATATCGATCAGAGTCTTGAGGACATCAATGATATCTTCGTGAGTCAGCGTACCTTCGCCAGTGCTCTCTTCCCGACGCAGACGACGATTGAGCTTCATCCGACCAACAGCAGACAAATCATACCGCTCTTCAGAGAAGAACAGGTTGTTGAACAGATTCTCTGCAGAGTCCTTTGTGGGCGGCTCCCCGGGACGCATCATCCGGTAAATTTCTACCAAAGCTTCCAGTGGGCTGCGGGTCGGGTCGATACGCAGGGTATCGGACATAAACGGACCGCAATCCAGGTCGTTGGTATAAAGAGTCTCGATCTCTGTAACGCCAGCATCGAGAATCTTGGTAACCACTTCTTCGCTGAGCTCGGTATTACACTCAACCAGCACTTCGCCACTGGCCTTGTCGATCATATCCTTGGCCAGAACACGGCCATACAGATACTCAGTGGGAACCTCAAGCTCATTAATGCCTGCTTTTTCCAGCTGCTTGATGTGGCGTGCCGTAATCCGGCGCCCCTCTTCTACAATCAGCTTGCCATCGTTATCTTTGATATCGAAGGTCGCGATATCGCCACGAAGGCGACTTGGCACCAACTCCAGCTTGCACGTCTCAGCACCCAGAGAGAACTTACTGGTTTCAAAAAACATCTCCAGCATTTGCTCCGAGGTATAACCGAGTGAGCGCAGGAGAATGGACGCCGGCAACTTGCGTCGACGGTCAATCCGAACGAAAACAGCGTCCTTTGGATCGAATTCGAAATCGAGCCAGGAACCACGGTAAGGAATCACCCGAGCTGAATACAGCAGCTTGCCGGATGAGTGGGTTTTACCTTTATCATGGTCAAAGAACACACCGGGAGAGCGGTGGAGCTGGGAAACGATAACACGCTCGGTACCGTTGATAACGAAGGTACCATTCTCAGTCATCAGGGGCATTTCGCCCATGTAGACTTCCTGTTCTTTGATGTCCTTGATCGCCTTGTTGGACGATTCCTTATCATAAATGATAAGACGAACTTTCACTCTCAGCGGCGCCGCGTATGTTACGCCCCTAAGCTGGCATTCCTTAACATCGAATACAGGCTCACCAATTCGGTAGCTCACATATTCGAGTGCAGCATTGCCAGAGTAGCTGGCAATCGGGAATACGGATTTGAATGCTGCATGAAGACCGGTTTCCCGACGATCTCCAGGTGCGGCTTCCATTTGCAGGAAGTCCCGAAATGAATCCAGCTGAATAGACAGCAAATAGGGGACATCCATCACGGAAGGCAATTTACTAAAATCTTTGCGAATCCGCTTTTTTTCAGTGTAGGAGTAAGTCATCTGCATTCCCCAGCTTTAGACCTGATACCTGGTATCAAGAAGCAACCAATGTTCTGCTTCGGGGCCGAATTGCTCGGCTTATCGCGCCGTCTTGAACGAAGACCCTGACAAACATTTGCAGAACTCAACAACCCTGCATCCGAATGCCAGACTCTATAGCATATACAACAGAAAAAGGCCGGTGGCACAAAGCCACCAGCCTGTCTGCGCTTACAGCGCAGCTTCGATCAACAGCCGACTCTTACTTAAGCTCAACAGAAGCGCCTGCTTCCTCAAGCTTCTTCTTGGCTTCTTCTGAGTCAGCCTTGCTCGCTGCTTCCTTGATAGTGGAAGGCGCGCCGTCAACCAGCTCTTTAGCTTCTTTCAGACCCAGGCCGGTCAGTTCACGAACAGCCTTGATAACGTTAACTTTCTTCTCGCCAACGCCAGTCAGAATAACATCAAACTCGGTCTGCTCTTCAGCAGCGGCAGCATCGCCACCAGCAGCTGCAGGTGCGGCTGCAACAGCAGCAGCGGCAGATACGCCGAACTTCTCTTCCATTGCTTCAACCAGCGCCACAACATCCATTACGCTCATTTCAGCAATTGCATTCAAAATATCGTCTTTAGACAGAGCCATGACTTTCTCCCAAAAAAATAAATATGGTGTTCAACAGAATCAAGCAGCTTCTTGCTTCTGGTCTCGAACTGCCGCAACGGCGCGGGTCACTTTCGAAGGAACTTCGTTCAGTGTCCGTGCCAGCTTGGTGATTGGTGCCTGTGTTACCGCGGCCAGCATCGTCAACGCTTCGTGACGTGTTGGCAGCTTGGCAAGACGATCGATTTGGTCTGCGCCCATCAGCTCACCGCCGACTGCCAGTCCTTTAATCTCGAACGCGTCCTTCTCTTTCGCAAAATCCTTCAGCAGGCGCGCAGCCGCTCCCGGATCTTCCATTGAGAATGCCAGAATGGTAGGGCCGACCAGCGCCTCATCGATGCACTCAAACTCTGTACCACGAATAGCAATCTTAGCCAGGTTGTTACGAACAACCTTGAGACGCACATTTTCGGCACGAGCTTTGGCACGCAGAGCCGTCATATCACCAGAGGTGACACCACGGTAGTCAGCCAGAACCACAGACAGAGCACCACCGGCAGTCTCGTTGACTTCAGCGACGATCGCTTTCTTGTCTTCGAGTCTAATTGCCACTGGATTTCTCCTCGATTTCGCCAGGGGTATTCCCGGCAAACCCATCATTGCCCTGGAAGCCTGATACTCAAGGCTTCCTACAGGCGCCTTAACGGTGTTTGGGTTCAGAGAGAACGTCTTCACACCGTCTGCGCAGGCGTTGCTTTAACCCTTCCAGTCGGAAGACTTCAGGGGCCTGCGGTCTTTGACAGCCTTGGCTTCCGCCCAGACTACAAAGTAACTACCGACCAGAGGGTCAGATATCAAGACCACCTTGATCGATAGTCAGGCCAGGACCCATCGTTGACGAAAGGGTGATCTTCTTGAGATACACACCTTTCGCCGAGGACGGCTTGGCCTTTTTCAGATCTGCAACCAGCGACTCAAGGTTTTCCTTGATATTCTGAGCAGAGAATTCCACATTACCTAACGGCGAATGGATAATACCATTCTTATCCGTACGGTAGCGCACCTGACCCGCCTTGGCGTTTTTGACCGCAGTCTCAACGTCAGGGGTTACGGTACCTACTTTGGGGTTAGGCATCAGGCCACGGGGGCCCAGAATCTGACCCAGCTGACCGACAACACGCATGGCATCCGGGGTGGCAATTACCACGTCGAAATCCATGTTGCCTTTTTTAACTTCTTCAGCAAGATCGTCCATACCAACAATGTCGGCGCCTGCAGCAGTCGCTTTCTCAGCGTTTGCACCCTGAGTAAATACCGCGACACGGACGGTTTTACCTGTGCCGTGCGGCAATACAGTGCTGCTACGCACAACCTGGTCAGATTTACGCGCATCAACACCAAGATTGATTGCAACGTCTACTGACTCTTTAAACTTTACGCTTTGACCCAGCTCGACCAGCAGCGACACCGCTTCATCGACAGAGTAAGAACGCGTTGACTCAACCTTTGAGCGAATCAGCTTCTGGCGCTTGCTCATTTTAGACATGTTACACACCCTCCACGGTCAGGCCCATGCTGCGGGCAGTACCAGCAATGGTGCGAACCGCTGCGTCCATATCGGCAGCAGTCAGATCCGGCTCTTTAGTCTTGGCAATTTCTTCAAGCTGTTCACGAGTCACCTTGCCAACCTTATCGGTATTCGGGCGACCAGATCCACTCTTTACACCGGCAGCCTTTTTGAGAAGCACAGGTGCAGGCGGAGTCTTGGTAATGAATGTGAAGCTACGGTCACTGTATACAGTAATGACAGTAGGAATCGGTAGACCGGCTTCCATATCCTGAGTCTTTGCGTTGAACGCCTTACAAAACTCCATGATATTGACGCCGCGCTGACCCAGCGCAGGGCCTACGGGGGGGCTCGGGTTGGCCTTACCGGCAGCAACCTGAAGCTTGATATATGCTTCTATCTTTTTAGCCATGATAGTACTCCTATGGGTTCAAACGCCTTCCGGCTCCCCGTTGCAGACACAAAAAGCCCGCGACGCCTTAGCGCGCGAGCCTTCCGGTTTATAAGCTGCCGATCAGTCTTTCTCGACCTGCCCAAACTCCAACTCTACCGGAGTTGAGCGACCAAAGATCAGAACAGCAACCTTGACCCGACTCTTGCCGTAGTCAACTTCTTCCACAACGCCATTGAAGTCAGCAAACGGACCCTCAACAACGCGAACAACCTCGCCTGGCTCAAACAACGTCTTGGGCTTGGGCTTATCAGCACCACTCTCAACCCGGCGCAAAATCGCTTCAGCTTCACGCTCGGTAATCGGAGCCGGCTTATCCTTGGTGCCACCGATAAAACCAAGCACTCGAGGCGTATTCTTCACAAGGTGCCAGGTACCGTCATCCATTTCCATTTGAACGAGAACGTATCCAGGATAAAACTTGCGCTCACTCTTACGCTTTTTCCCATCACGCATCTCAACAACTTCTTCGGTAGGAACAAGGATCTCACCGAACCTGTCTTCCATACCTTCAAGCGCTATACGCTCGATGAGAGTGCGCATTACGTGCTTTTCGTAGCCAGAATATGCATGAACCACGTACCAGCGCTTAGCCATTGCCCACTCCTGTTAACCTATGAATCCGGCGACCAGCCAGCTGATTATGGAGTCCATACCCCACAACAACAGAGACACAACCAGCACAAAAACCACAACAATAATCGTGGTCTGAACCAGCTCTGGCCTAGTGGGCCATACCACCTTCCGGATCTCAACACGAGCTTCTTTCAGAAGCGTCGCGAAGCGTCGGCCGCGCATCGTCTGCAAAGCCACCAAGGCCGCAACGATAGCAAGCACAACAAGAGCCAGAACCCGATACAGCAAAGACTCGGCGCTGAAATACTGATTACCAACAACACCGACGGCAATCAGCACGAACACAACTAACCACTTCACTACATCGAAGCGACTGTTTGATTGAACAGCTTTTGACTCCATGGGAATCAACTTATGTATCCGGATGTTAAAAAAATGGCAGGCCAGGAGGGAATCGAACCCCCAACCTGCGGTTTTGGAGACCGCTGCTCTGCCAATTGAGCTACTGGCCTGCACCGAAACTACTCAGTGCACTTTCTATCAAGCGCACCACAAGGGCGCGCCTGGTATTCGGGTAACTTATTACTCGATGATCTTGGCGACTACGCCAGCACCAACGGTACGACCGCCTTCGCGAATCGCGAAGCGCAGGCCATCTTCCATGGCGATCGGAGCAATCAACGTCACTTCCATCTGTACGTTATCACCCGGCATAACCATTTCCACGCCTTCCGGCAATTCACAGGAACCAGTTACGTCGGTAGTACGGAAGTAGAACTGAGGACGGTAGCCCTTGAAGAATGGAGTGTGACGACCACCCTCATCCTTGCTCAGTACGTATACTTCACACTCAAACTTGGTGTGCGGCTTGATGCTGCCCGGCTTACACAATACCTGACCACGCTCAACGTCGTCACGCTTGGTACCACGAAGCAGTACACCTACGTTCTCGCCAGCACGACCTTCGTCCAGCAGCTTACGGAACATCTCAACACCGGTGCAGACAGTCTTGACGGTATCCTTGATACCAACAATCTCAACCTCCTCACCAACCTTGACGATACCGCGCTCAACACGACCGGTCACAACCGTACCACGACCGGAGATAGAGAACACATCCTCAATCGGCAGCAGGAACGGCTGATCAATCGCACGCTCCGGCTCAGGGATGTAATCGTCCAGAGCCTCAACCAGCTTCTTCACAGCGGTTGTGCCCATTTCGTTGTCGTCTTTGCCCTGCAACGCCATCAGCGCTGAACCAGTGATGATTGGCGTATCGTCACCCGGGAAGTCGTACGCACTCAACAGCTCGCGCACTTCCATCTCTACCAGCTCAAGCAGCTCTTCATCATCTACCATGTCCGCTTTGTTCAGGAACACAACGATGTAAGGAACGCCAACCTGACGAGACAGCAGGATGTGCTCACGCGTCTGAGGCATCGGGCCGTCAGCTGCGGAACAAACCAGAATCGCGCCATCCATCTGAGCCGCACCGGTGATCATGTTCTTCACATAATCCGCGTGGCCCGGGCAGTCTACGTGTGCGTAGTGACGGCTAGGAGAATCGTACTCAACGTGAGAGGTCGCAATGGTAATACCACGCGCACGCTCTTCCGGTGCGTTATCGATCTGATCGAATGCACTCGCAGAACCAGTACCCCAAACTTCGTGACACACACGAGTCAGAGCAGCGGTCAGAGTCGTCTTACCATGGTCAACGTGACCAATAGTGCCCACGTTAAGGTGTGGCTTAATTCTTTCAAACTTAGACTTAGACATTCGACCAATCCCCCTAATCAACCTGGATAGCAACGTTGACCGGATAAATAGTGGAGCTCATGACCGGAGTTGAACCGGTGACCTCATCCTTACCAAGGATGTGCTCTACCGACTGAGCTACATGAGCATTGCAAATCAAATTGGAGCGGGCAGCGGGAATCGAACCCGCGTCATCAGCTTGGAAGGCTGAGGTAATAGCCACTATACGATGCCCGCGAGCAATTAAGTGGTGGAGGGGGCTGGATTCGAACCAGCGAAGCTTTCGCGTCAGATTTACAGTCTGATCCCTTTGGCCACTCGGGAACCCCTCCGAGTCAGATGCAATATCACGCACCTGTCACAACAAAAAGTGGAGCTGGCGGACGGAATCGAACCCCCGACCTGCTGATTACAAGTCAGCTGCTCTACCAACTGAGCTACGCCAGCTCACATTCGCTTGTTCAGCGAGGGCGGTATACTACGGATTATTTTCGGGAGTTGCAACACTCTCGCAGCGGTTAAACTCAACAAAGTCAAATTCCGCCCCATAACCCGCCTCTAGCGCCTGAACCATCTCTTGTGCAAGATTTGGCTCACTCTCAAAAGCGAGCGCGTAGCTTATCTGATTTCGATCGAAGTTGACTAGTACCACGTTAAAATTCTTGCTCTTTTTTTCTTCCAGCACGGATATTGCTGCTCTACGAGACTCAAATAAACCGAGAGAAATCGCATTTCGATTTGCACCCTCGGTTACCAGATAGGAATCTATGCCTCGCTTTTGCATTTCGCGGAACTGCTCCAACGCTTCTGAACGGGGCTGAGGGGGAATAATAACCCAGTGCAACGAGGGTAAAGGCCGTTCAACCTCCTCCAAGAACATACTTTCAGCTCTTGCAAGCGCTGAGTGTGACTTAAGAGCCTCTGCAATTTCCAAACTTTTAAGCCAGCCCAGCCTGACACACTCCCGCGCACTGGGCACAGGCTCCAATGATCCGGAAGCACCATTCTGTACTTTGAGACTCGCTACTCGCGGCAGACTTCCGCCCACAGTGGAACCAGGCTTAACATCCCCTTTGGCGTAATCGCTCAACTGCCAAACACAAAGATTTATGACAACCAGCACAAGCGCAAGCCATTTCATACTGCATGGGCCTCTGCGTCGATCAGACCAAGCCCGTCCATGACCAGAGATGGGCAGAATTCTGCAACCAACCCAAGCTCGAGAAGCCTGTCTGCATCGCCCCCCGTAACCACAATATCGTTGATCCTGAACGCTATAGAATCGCGCTTAACTCGCTCAACCAGCGCCTCGAACAACCATGCGATACCATGATTAACACACTCGCTGGTACTTACTCCCGGGCTAACACTCAAGACCTGACTCGGATCAAAATCTATGCGAGCGGCATCCACCTGCAAACTGCGACGCATCATATTCAGGCCTGGCAAAATAAACCCCCCAAGGTGACGCCCGTGAGAGTCGACATAATCAACGGTTATCGCGCTACCAGCGTCGACCACCAAGAAAGCCTGCTTGTGCCGCTGCCAGGCTCCGTACATGGCGTGCCATCGATCCGCGCCCATTTGGCTGCAATCTTTATACGCACTTCTAAGCCCCTTCCTCGCAGCCTCTGCCCAGTAGAACCTGACCGGCGCGCCAAACCGACTCGACAAATGCGCCAAAAGGCTCGCCCTCTTTGTCTCCGAAGCAACAGTAGAGACCGCCACCCTGGAAACACGCCCCTCAACCACAGACAACCCAGGCAAAGGATCGTCATCCGCAATAACACCCACACCCTGATCAACAACCCGCCCCGATTCATCAAGACGCCACTTTAGCCTGGAATTCCCGGCATCAATCAACAGCCTCACAAAACCACCCGTAAGCTTATTTCCCCAGCACGAATTGGAACTTCCCCCCCCTCCAGCGTGCCAAGCAAATAGTTCCCACTTTCGTCAATGCCTTTGCCGACACCCTTCAACTCCCCATCCTTTGCCTGGATAAGGCGATTGCAGTATATATCGCGATTCTGCCAAGGCTCGCGGAATACTCCAAACCCCTGACTTGAAAACGTTTCAGCAGCATCAGCCACTGCACCAATGATCGCTGCTGCGACCCGATTTCTGGACCACTCGGTATCCGGGCAGGCACTTGCAAGACTACTCCATGGCTGATCAACACCTCCGGCTTTAAGCATATGCACGTTAATCCCGATACCCACAACCACCCGCACAACTCCTTCTTGCAATTCACCCTGCAATTCCACAAGGATGCCTCCGAGCTTGCCTGCTGGAAGAAATATATCATTGGGCCATTTCAAGCCAACATCCGGAACACCCAAGGTCTCGAGCGCCTCCGCAACCGCCACCCCAAACACGAGACTAAGTCCGTCCAGCACCGAGAAACCACCATGGAAGATCAACCCCATGCTCAGGTACAGATTTTCTCCACGTGGACTTTGCCAGCTTCGCCCTCTTCGACCCCGACCAGCTGTCTGGGAGTCTGCAATGCAGATCGGAAGCCTACTGTCACAACCGTCATCAATTTGCCTGAGGACCTCAGCGTTGGTTGAATCCACTTCATCTCGCACCCTCAAATCAATCCGCGCCGCCAACGCTGCATCAAGTTGGTCGGTGATCTGGGCCGAATCCAGCAAATCAACCCGAGAGACCAGCTGATAACCGCGACCGCGAATGCTCGCCACCTCAAAACCACGATCCATTAGACGCCTCACCTGTTTCCAGATTGCTGTACGGCTCACGCCTAATTTCTGGGCAAGAGATTCGCCAGAGTGAACCTGTCCATCGCTGAGAAGGGCAACAAGGGCTTTGAGTTTCATCAGATATTATCCGGCCGAAATATTTGGTATCGGCGGATTAAACACCAGGAGGGCGCAAAAAAGCAAAGTTGGCGGTTGGAGCAGTAGACGCTGGACCACCATTACTGTCAGGGAATGGGTGTCGCCGTGAGGTTCGCTCTTATGTCGAAGTTCTGCATCATGACTCCGTATACGGCTGTTTGAGCACCACCGGTCGGATGCACAAGGTCAATATTATTAACAGATAACTCTTTGAACTGGCTCTGAGCCTTCACCGCAAACCCGAGAGGGCGATTAGTCAGATCGCCTTGGGTTGGGTTGCCTACATAGCGGTATCCGTGGGCCACATTGGGGTCCATAATTTTTTCATCGCCTTTTACACCCAGAACACCCAGTGAATCTGGCCCATTCTGCTTCTTGATCACCTTGGTCTGATATACGTCCACAGCAAGATCGGTGCGAATCCCGAAGGTGTTGTCATCTATACCATCACCGTCAAAATCACCGCCATCGCTGGTATAGATATCATTCAGAAGAACACGAGTGCCCGTGCCGTTTACTGGATTACCATTGCCATCCAGTTGCCGATTGGTCTCCCATGTGAAGGCGTTCTTTTTATTACCTGCAGCTCTGGCAAGCACATTTTTCAGTCGAACCGTGATGCCTTCTTCGCCCCTCGTCTCCCAGATACCACCCGAAGCCTCGCACACAATTTGCGTGCCTCCAGCGCCACCGGCGCACACATCACCTGCTCCACCGGGCACAATGGTCATGCTACTTCCAACCTCATAGTTTTGAAGCACAAACCGACCAAAGCTGCTGCCTGCCGACTTATCACCTACCCGCAGGTTACCTACATCCATAGTGCCCCAAGACTCCCCTGTGACCATATCCAAGCCTTCGTCCGTTGCATCAATGGTCATATCCCGAGCATGAGCATCGTACTCAAGCTCGCTGATCCAAAGGCCTTTCTGGCTTACTTCGCCCGCGCCCTTATCATAAGCATCGGCAATGATCGCAGCCTTGCCATTCGAGATACGCACATCAGAGTTGACCGTAATCCCTTCACCACTGGCCCCTCCAGCACCCAAGGTTATCTGCCCATCAAGCTCAAACTCGTAGGCGGGATAAAAGCCCAGAGCGAGCAACAGTTCAGTGCCACCTTGCAGCTGCGCGTCGTCACTTCCAATTTTCAGGCCATTAATCCGATATCCCGCTTTAACATCCTCAAAACCGATTCGAAGCCCGTCAAAATATTGCGTACCGCCCCGAACCTCTTCCCGAGTGACATTCACGGTAATATCGCCACGTCCCCACGACTGCAGGCCACTGAAAATCACCCGATTACCGTCTTCGGTGTAGGCTATATCTGCCCGACGCAAGCTCCACTCAGCGGCCAGCCGCAAACCTTGCATCCCGGCATCCCCATGTCCACCGCCCTGCAAATACACAGCGTTGGTGTAGTTGCGGCCATTGTATGCGTGCTCCTCAAACAGGAAGCTTACATTCACCTCACCGATACTTTTAGATTCAGCGCCCATCTCAATAGCACCAATATCAAATTGACCGGCCATTGAGCCCAATGTCAACGCCAACGCAGGTCTATTCTGCCAATCTGGCGCAACGTCCAGCCGCAAATCCTGCACGTTCATATTTCCCGTGATATTCCTGAGAGCCAGAACATTACCATCATCGTGATACAAGAAAGAGGCACTGTGGATGGTTGTCTGGCTATCAAACCGCAGCCCCTCGCCCTCACGACCTCCGGCCCGGATATCGGTACTGGAAGCGAGTTCATAATGGCCACTCAACCCACCATAGGAAGGCAACAGAGCGCCAGAGCCGACATCATTGCTAACGCCGTGGTTCAATGGGTTGCCACTATATCGAATAGCTTCAACCTGCCAGGTGCCTACCACCCTGGGAGCATCCAGCTTGAGTGTGCCGCCGACGACATCCAGCGTTATACCCAGGGCCTCAACGTCCATAGTAATGCCGTCAAGAAACACTTCATTACCGTTGGTTCTGTAGCCCAATCGCCCCCCGGTCATGGTGTAGGCTGTATCGAATGTATAGCCTGAACCGCCGACGGCACCGCCCGGTTTTATATTCAGATAACCTTGCAAAGAATGGTCCAGAAAAACGCCACCCATACTGAGGCCAGGCGCTCCAGCAAGCCGAATATCGCTAAACTCAATTCGTCGGTCTTCCACCAGATAGTCGAGATTTAGGGACGCATCAGAGCCAATATCTACCTTGACTACATGACGCGCCTGGCCAGAGGGATCAGAAGCGGAACCTACGCGAAATCCTTCAAGATGAATCCCTTTACCATCGTCGTAATAGGAAACCTTGTCTGCCGTGACTCCAAGCTCCATTTCAAGGGTAATACCGCTCTGCCCACTGACGGATGCCAATTCCGAGTCATCAAGGCTCCTCATGTCAGCGGAAGTTGCCGATACTGCACCCAAGAGAAAGATCCCGGAATGGATGGCGAGAGTGTAGCTGCGACCTTTATCGATCTTCATGTTTGCACCTCACCTATTAGGGGTTACCCGCTGGGAAGACGAGCAAGTTGCCCTCCATGATTACGTCGCCCTGCATTTCAACTGTAAAAATATCAGTTTGCTGAAACCCTGTGTCGGTTGGGCGCGGGGTGGAACTGGCAGCGATCTTGAAGCGCACATCATCGAAACGTACGATATTCGGCAAGCCCAGCTCTAATACATCTCCATTGAAAAGTACTCCATCCCCTCCAAAGCCGGAATCGATAGTTCGCGTACCCAAAGTCAGCCCCTCAAATGCGAAGCTGCCTCGCAACTCATCAAGAACCATCCACCCGCCCGTTTCCTTTAATCGGAACGCCAAACGAGCACCGCACTTTTTGGTCACATCATCACAGCGCCCAAAATAGCTATTCTCAACCGGACCACCCAACTCGTTGATACTGATATCTCCAGAGAGGTAGATACCGCCCTGACCAGAGACATCTGACATTGCGTCATCGCTGATCTGAGTCATTTCTGCTGTAACAGGCCATATTAATGAAAACAGACACACCCCCGCCAGGACCTTAAACATTGCGCTACCTGCTATGCTCATCGTTATAAGTCCTTGGTTCTTATGTTCAAGTGCTGAATCAGAACGCCTTGAATCCGGGCGGAACCGAAGTCTCTATTGCCTACACTAAAGTTACCAATGCTGAGATTGCTACGGTATTCAGGGTCGGTGTAGTAAGCATTATAAAAATCCCAGGCTTCTTGATTACTGCTGGCGCGAAGTCCGTTAGCGCCTATTTCACCAGCCAATGGCTTACGGATAGAGGCAATATCAATGACAAAGTTACCGCCACCATCAACATCAAGGAACAGAGGCTGCAATTGGTTGCCCAAGGCCAACTCCATGACAACATCAGACATGTAGATTCTAGAACCGCAGGCAGTGCCATCCTGGGCACAGACATCAATAGCCAACTCAGGTGAATAGAAGTTCAACTTGAACTGAGCAACCATCTGTTTGCGGCCTTCATCTCCCCAAAGGCGCAGGTAACTCCCGTCTACGACAGCACTTTTCGCATGAATATTTACGTTACCAGTGCGGTCTGCTCCTATGCCCACATTCACTTGCATACCGATATCTGCCCTCTCCCCAACAAAGCCGGGGGCAGCTGGACGGCTTGAACAGGTTCCGGTGCCAGCCACAGCACTTGAGCTCAGACAGTCAAACCCCTCAGCAGCCGCCACCATCGCAGGCGCCGCAACCTCGAGCACTGCTTTCTCGGCAATGCCTATGTTATTGCCGTCTACCACATCTATGCGCCAGGGGTTTATCAAGCGACCGATATTAACCGGGGTCAGGTTCTCTCCAAAATTACTATTGGCACCAGAAACATAGAACCTATTTACGGTGATATCCACATCCCGGCCATCGGTGCTTTTAATACCTGCTATACGAAATACTCGCGCCCGATCGCCATTGGCATCCGGCTGATCTGTACCGTGGGAGAATTTAAAGTTTTCGAGTACAACCCCGATGCCCGTCCCGTCAATTTCTGACATTTCGTTCTCGGAAAGCCCCTCAAGTTCCGCTAGTGCCGAGCTGACAAGGCACAATCCAACAAATGCAGCGAGGGTCTGTTTGACTGACTGTCGAAAAAGTCTGCTTGCAGATCTCATCATAGTCACCTAGAACAGCCCCAGGCCGCGGTCAATATACTCTGTACGTAAACGCGGAATACCATGCAGCGCCTGCTCGAGATTTACGACGGTTGCACCGTTTGGGATATTGAAGAATGCACCTTGTGTTGCGCGTATAAAATCCTCAGGGGAAAGGTTCTGCTTTTTTACATCTTTGAGCCATTCAAGGTCCTTTGTCTGAAAGGACATAAACACGCCATCCACCGGGCCAGTCAGGCGAGGCTCCCCCCCCACTTCGCCGACCTCCCCGACAGGAAAGCTGTTATATGAATCAAGCTTGAAGCAAACACCTATACCAAGAGCCTTGCAGTCTTGAACCGACACTTCAACATCACCTTTCCCACAGAAAAAGCCACAGTTCGGGTTAACAAGATTAATGGTAGAACTCGCCGTCCCTCCTACAATTCTAAGAAGTCCTCGGGTAATACCACTCACATCTTTAATAACGATTTTTTCGCCATTTAAAATACCCGCATACTCTGCTCGTATTGGATCCGGCTCACCAATATTGGGGCCCTCGCCATAGACCAACTGGGCTTTAGCATACAGCGGATCACCGCTTGTCAGGTATGGGGCCAACGCCACTATAAGGGAGTCACCGAAACTGCCATCAGATTCTGCATTTTTGAGCCCCTCACCCCGGTCAAGAATTTCGATGTTTACGTTGCCACTCAGGTTTTTAATTGAACCAGAGAGCACGCCCATCGCGTCGCCAAATCCAAGCCGAAAGCCTACAATTTCGTTGGTGATTTCATCTTGGGCAAACTCGAAAAATGGATCGCTTATAGAGAAAGGTACGATCTCTCCCTGCCCATAAACGCTTCCATCGGGCTTACGCTGCCGAGGCATAGAAGGGTTAGCATTGTAGTAAGCCTGGTTATTGATGTACCCCAAGGCGAAATCCTCGATGTAGACATCGGACGTTCCTGGCTTCTCTCCCGCACGCTCGTAACGCCCCATCTCGATGACGTCAACGTTGGTTTGGACTTCTATGTCCATCCCAAGGTTTACACGCGTATAGGCTGTGGAGTCGTTTGTTCCTGGATGATACTGGCGATCAACCGAGACGAATGCCTGCCCGGTAACTTCAGACATCGCATGGTCAGTAATCGCGCTTAGCTCAGCATGGACAACTACAGACAGTACTGGCAAAAGAAGTACCGCAACCAATCTGATCATTGTTACACCCCACTGCGACCGCATTGTTATTTTGGCGGTTCATCTAATGGTGGATAGTGCGCGATGTGCGCCGGCGCCACTGGCAACAGCGCCACGGGATTAATTTTTTGTAAGTTCTTTCGCTGGAGTGTACTAAGTTGCACCACATGCAACTGTGCGGCTTGTCATAAATCAGGGTTCAAGATTGTGATTAATCAGGCATTAAAATGGTCATATTTCGGACATAAAAAAACCCCAGCTTCGCAAGAAGCTGGGGTTTGGTATTAAGAGTCTGACGATGACCTACTCTCA
>NZ_CANLBK010000007.1 GCF_947488835.1 uncultured Marinobacter sp.
CACCCCGTCTCAGCGGTGTGTCCCTCGAAGGAGATGCGCATTCTACAGACACACGCAGATCTGTCAACGGCCATTTTCATTTAATTTCAGAGAGCTTCGGTTTCCACCTATAAACAGGCCAAAAAAAGGCGAAAACCGATCAAAAATCACACAAACCCAGAGGCGTGTCAGAACTTCACTTGCCAACCTTGGCCGATCGACGCGACTTTCCCCGAAACAAAGCACGAACAGGCCCAGACAATGCATAGACCAGAAACCCGCTAAACAATACCGTAGCCGGATCCAGTGCTATCACCACGAGAATCAGAACCACAAGAAGTATGGCAGCAAAAGGCACACGACCACGAAGATCGAGGTCCTTGAAGCTGTGATACAGCACATTACTGACCATCAGCACGCCTGAGCCACCCACGACAACTATGGTCAAGAAGGTGAGCCATGCAGCAGGCTCGAACGCATGAAAACACCAAACGAGACCAGCAACACACGCAGCAGCCGCAGGACTGGGCAACCCGACAAAATACTTTTTGTCCACAGAACCAATCTGAGTATTAAAACGCGCAAGGCGTAAGGCCGTTCCAGCTACATAGATAAAGGTAATAGCCCAGCCAATTTTATCCAGCCCATTCAAAGACCAGAAAAAAGCAACAAACCCGGGAGCAACACCAAAAGCAACCATATCAGCGAGACTGTCATACTCCTCACCAAATTTGCTTTGCGTATTGGTCATCCGCGCTACACGACCATCAAGGCCATCGAGAATCATCGAGATGAATATCGCAATGGCCGCATTATCAAAAACACCACCTGCAGCAGACACAATGGCGTAAAAGCCAGAGAACAATGAAGCGGTCGTGAGCGCGTTAGGAAGCAGGTATATCCCCTTTTTTCGCACCGGCGCCCCCTCAACCAACTCTTCTTCCACTACCTCGCCAGGCTCGATGTCGCACTCGCCCGCTGAACTGGTAGAAATCTCTGGCTCGGTGGCCGGAGAGCCCACTTCTGTATCTTTTCTTTCGTCAGTCATTCCCACTACTCCGGAAAGCATTTGGGCGAAGTATATACGAAAAACGCGGCCACCCGGGCCGCGCTTTATAAAACCAAGCAGAAATTCGCTTAGTTTTTGTCTTTATCTACGATCTTGTTGGCAGAGATCCACGGCATCATTCCGCGCAGCTTCTCACCTGTCACTTCAATCTGGTGTTCGGCATTCTGACGACGACGCGCCGTCATTGAAGGATAGTTGAGCGCGCCTTCAGAGATGAACATCTTCGCGTACTCACCACTCTGGATCCGCTTCAGCGCGTTGCGCATGGCTTCACGGGACTGCTCGTTGATAATCTCCGGGCCAGTCACATACTCACCGTACTCTGCGTTGTTAGAGATGGAGTAGTTCATGTTAGCAATACCGCCTTCGTACATCAGGTCTACAATCAGCTTCAGCTCATGCAGACACTCAAAGTACGCCATTTCCGGGGCATAACCTGCTTCAGTCAGAGTCTCGAAGCCTGCCTTAACCAACTCAACCGCACCACCACAAAGTACCGCCTGCTCACCGAACAAGTCAGTTTCAGTCTCGTCCTTGAAAGTGGTCTCGATAATACCGGTACGACCGCCACCAATGCCGCTTGCATAAGAGAGAGCAAGGTTCTTGGCGTTGCCAGAAGCATCCTGGAATATAGCAATCAGGTCCGGGATACCACCACCGTTAGCGAATTCGGTGCGAACTGTGTGGCCTGGCGCCTTTGGAGCAACCATGATCACATCCAGATCTTTGCGCGGAACGATCTGGTTGTAATGAACAGCAAAGCCATGGGCAAAGGCAAGAGTAGCGCCTTGCTTCAGGTTAGGCTCGACTTCGGCAGCGTACAGCTGAGACTGAAATTCATCCGGCGTCAGAATCATTACAACGTCAGCCGCAGCAACTGCAGACGGTACGTCGCTGGTTTTCAGGCCGTAGGCTTCTGCCTTGGCAATGGATGAGGATCCTGGACGCAGCCCAACTGTCACATCAACACCGGACTCTTTCAGGTTGCACGCATGAGCGTGGCCCTGTGAACCAAAACCGATGATGGCAACTTTCTTGCCCTGGATGATGGAAAGATCACAATCCTTATCGTAATAAACCTGCATGACTAACCTCTATGATTTGTGATGGCCTTTCAGAAGACCAAATCGTTCGTGATACACAAAACAGCTTAAAGACTCAAAACCTTTTCGCCTCTGGCGATCCCGGAAACCCCCGAACGCACCACTTCAAGCACACCCGACGTTCCAATTGCCTGGACAAAACCATCCAACTTGTCGCTGGCGCCCGCAAGCTGAACGGTGTAGACAGAGCTGGTGACATCAACTATCTGTCCCCGAAAAATATCCACCGTGCGTTTTATTTCAGCACGCTGAGAGCCGGTCGCCTTCAGTTTAATCAACATCAGCTCCCGCTCGATGTGGGGGCCCTCAGTCAAGTCCACCAACTTGACCACTTCAACCAGCTTATTGAGCTGCTTGGTGATCTGCTCAATAACACGATCCGGGCCCGTCGTTGTCACTGTCAGGCGAGACAGGGTCTCATCCTCGGTGGGCGCCACGGTTAGGGTCTCAATATTGTAATTCCGCTGTGAAAACAGCCCGACCACTCGGGACAGGGCCCCTGGCTCGTTTTCAAGCAACACAGAAATGATTCGACGCATGATCACACCCTCTCCGTCTTGCTGAGCCACATATCTTTCATGCAGCCACGGGCCACTTGCATCGGATATACATGCTCAAAGCGGTCAACCTGGATATCCACAAAAACCAGCCTGTCCTTCATGGCCAAAGCTTCTTTCAACTTCGGCTCCAGATCTTCTTTCTTATCAATCCGGATGCCCACATGGCCATAAGCCTCTGCCAACTTAATAAAATCTGGCAGCGACTCCATGTACGAATGGGAGTGACGGGACTCGTAATTCATGTCCTGCCACTGCCTCACCATACCCAGCGATTGATTGTTCAAGTTGATGATCTTTACCGGCAGCTTGTACTGGTTACAGGTAGACAGCTCCTGAATATTCATCTGAATGCTGCCCTCCCCGGTAATACAGAGAACTTCTTCATCCGGGTGCGTGAGCTTGATACCCATTGCCGCTGGCAAGCCAAAACCCATGGTGCCGAGGCCGCCCGAGTTAATCCAACGATTAGGCTTGTCAAACTTGTAGTACTGCGCCGCAAACATCTGATGCTGCCCCACATCGGAGGTTACAAATGCATCTCCGTTGGTGAGACGATGAAGCATTTCGACCACTTCTTGCGGCTTGATTACATCCGGACTGGTTTCATAGCGCATGCCATGAAACGCGCGCCATTCATCGATCTGCCGCCACCAGGAGGCGAGAGCCTCTGCATCCGGCTTTTCTTTGCTCTCTTTAACTAGAGCAAGCATTTCTTTAAGAACCGCATCCACCGGGCCAACAATTGGCACGTCGGCGTCTATGGTTTTGGAAATGGACGCAGGGTCAATATCAATATGAATAATGCGCGCACCGGGGCAGAACTTTTCCGTTGCGTTGGTTACGCGGTCATCAAACCGCGCACCGACCGCCAGAATAAGGTCTGAGTGGTGCATCGCCATATTGGCTTCGTAGGTTCCGTGCATACCCAGCCAGCCGAGATGCTGCTTATCACTGGCCGGATAACAACCAATTCCCATCAGGGTATTGGTAATCGGGTACCCCAATTTGCGGACCAACTCTGTCAGCTGCCCAGAGGCCTTACCCAGAATAACACCACCACCGGCATATATTATCGGTCGGCGCGCCGCCAACATCATATCAACCGCTTTCTTGATCTGACCTGCATGGCCTCGTATGGCCGGGTTGTAGGAGCGCAGCTTAACCTTTTTCGGATAGGCATATTCGAAGCGCTCATTGGGCGCTGTCATATCTTTCGGGATATCCACAACAACCGGGCCAGGACGACCGGTCGAGGCAATGTAATACGCTTTGCGGATAATCTCCGGGATCTCGGATGGATGACGCACACTGAGGTTGTGCTTAACGACCGGCCGGGAAACCCCCATCATGTCGGTTTCCTGGAAGGCATCTTCGCCAATCAGGGTGGATGCAACCTGCCCACATAGAACCACCATAGGGATGGAATCCATGAATGCAGTTGCAATACCGGTAATGGTGTTGGTAGCTCCAGGACCTGAAGTCACAAGCACTGTCCCTGGCAGACCCGTTGCACGCGCATAGCCATCAGCCATGTGCACTGCGGCCTGTTCATGCCTCACCAGTATATGCTTGACTTCGTCCTGCCTGAACAGTGCATCATAAATATGAAGGGCTGCACCACCCGGATAGCCATAGATGTACTCGATTCCCTGATCCTGCAAAGAGCGGATCAGCATATCGGCACCAGACAATAACTCCACGATTTTCTACCCTCTTCTACGAGTGAATAAGCCGGGCACACGCCCGATTGCCTGGTTTCACGGTTACCCTGCTTCTTTTGAAAGCGGAACCGGCTGCTCCACACCTTGTTAAGAGGTTGTCTCCTGGCCAGCCGCCCTCCTGAGGGTTGCGGAGAACGGCCAATCAACGGGTTGCACGTAAGCAACAACCATTCCGCGGCAGATGCGCGGCACGCTCAGTGTGGTAAATAACAGGGGATACTTGCACGGGATTGCCTGCCGTTAACCCCAGTCTTCAGGCAATCTGTAATTCTGACAGCGCTAAACTCCCTGTCAATAGCCACAGTTGCATTCTGTACCCATTGTGTTGGATGCTCTGCATTAAATATTCAGAACTCAGGTGCGGAGTTTTGAACCAGGCGGAAGAAAATTCCTCCCACAGGTGGCATGATAGGCGCACGTAAAACACAACGAGTAGAGCCATGAACCGAAAAACCCTGATGCTGACATTATTAATCGCCGTAGCACCCAGCATGTCAATGAGTGCCTCTGTGTATAAATGGACGGACGACAATGGCGTTACCCATTATGGCGATCGTCAGCCGGTAGGAGCCAATTCTGAGACGGTCAATGTTCGTTCTGGCACCTCCTCTGGATCCGACAGCGGCCGGAGCAGCCCGCAGCAGCGCCTGGACGAACTGCAAGAGCAACAGCAGAAGAAGACCGACCGGGAAGATGAGACCGCGGTTGAAACGGCTCGCCGTAAACAGCGTGAGGCAAATTGCGAAACTGCCCGCGCAAATCTCAACGTCATTGAGAGCAACGCGCGTATTCGGGTCGAAGAAGATGGCGAGCAGCGCTACCTCGCACCTGAAGAAATCGCTGAACAAAAAGTGAAGTTTGAAGAAGTTGTCGCCGAGAACTGCGGCCCTGAGACGCAACAATAAGCCTCAAACACGAACGCAATCCCAAGAAAGCAAAAAGTGGGCGAAGCCCAAGCCTCACCCACTTTTTCTCTAGCCTTTAATCAAGCCTTTTCGAATACCAGCACACTGCCATCCGCCGTGGTACGAATAGTGTCACCAGAAACAAAATCTCCGCGCAACAATCTTTGCGCCAACGGGTTTTCAATCATCCGCTGAACAGCTCTCTTCAGCGGCCGAGCTCCGTATACCGGGTCGTAGCCGACTTCGCCCAGAAGATTCATCGCAGCGTCATCCAGCTCCAACTTCACGCCCTGTTCCTGCAGGCGCCTGTTGAGTATCTCAACCTGAATTTTGGCGATTCCATGAATCTGGTCTCCAGCAAGAGGATGGAATACAACCACTTCATCCACACGGTTAATAAACTCCGGCCGGAAGTGGGTTCCCACTTCCTCCATAACTGCCGTCTTCATGGCCTCGTAATTCTCAGCTCCCGCTTTTTGCTGAATAATGTCCGAGCCCAGATTAGACGTCATCACAATAACCGTATTGCTGAAATCCACCGTTCTACCTTGGCCGTCAGTAAGTCGGCCATCATCGAGCACCTGGAGCAGTATGTTGAAAACATCCGGATGCGCTTTCTCAACCTCATCCAATAGAAGTACGGAATAGGGGCGACGACGAACGGCTTCGGTAAGGTAGCCACCCTCCTCATAACCCACATATCCCGGGGGCGCGCCAATCAGACGGGCAACGGAATGCTTCTCCATAAACTCCGACATATCGATTCGCACCATAGCGTCGTCAGTATCGAAGAGAAATGAAGCGAGCGCCTTACAGAGCTCGGTTTTGCCAACCCCAGTCGGCCCAAGGAACAGGAAGGAGCCATTAGGCCGCTGCGGATCCGCCAAACCAGCCCGAGAGCGGCGCACTGCATTCGATACCGCCTCTACAGCTTCACTTTGACCAATCACCCGCTTGTGCAGGGCCTCTTCCATTCGCATCAACTTATCACGCTCGCCCTCCAGCATTCTGGAGACCGGAATACCTGTCCACTTGGAGACCACCTCCGCAATCTCCTCGTCGGTAACGCGGTTCCGCAGTAGTTTCATCTCCATCATTTCTGCTTGGCTTGCCATATCGAGCTGACGCTCCAACTCTGGAATGCGTCCATACTGAAGCTCAGACATTTTGCCCAGATCACCGGCTCGTCGAGCGGTTTCCAGATCAATACGAGCCTGCTCGAGCTGACTCTTTATTTTCTGGGAGCCATGCAATGCAGCCTTTTCAGTGTTCCAGATTTCCTCAAGATCCGCGTACTCGCGCTCCACGCCTCCAATAACACTGGAAAGCTCTTCCAGGCGTTTTTTTGAAGCCGCATCGGTCTCGTTTTTTAGCGCCTCCCGCTCAATCTTAAGCTGGATCAAGCGGCGCTCAAGGCGGTCCAGGGGTTCTGGTTTGGAGTCCATTTCCATACGAATCTGGCTAGCTGCCTCATCGATCAGATCAATGGCTTTATCCGGCAACTGGCGATCGGTGATGTAGCGCTGAGACAGCTTGGCGGCAGCAATAATCGCTCCATCCGTCACTTCGACGCCGTGGTGTACTTCGTAGCGCTCCTTAAGCCCACGGAGAATCGCGACGGTGTCTTCCTCATTCGGCTCATTCACCAACACTTTCTGAAAGCGGCGCTCAAGGGCCGCGTCTTTTTCAATGTTCTCACGGTATTCATTCAGCGTAGTGGCGCCCACGCAATGCAGTTCGCCTCTGGCTAGCGCCGGCTTAAGCATGTTGCCCGCGTCCATAGAGCCTTCCGCTTTACCTGCACCCACCACCGTATGGATTTCATCGATGAACAGAATGATCTGACCTTCCTGTTTGGCAAGTTCATTCAGTACCGCCTTCAATCGCTCCTCAAACTCGCCCCGGAACTTTGCGCCAGCTATGAGCGATCCCATATCCAGAGACAGCACCCGCTTGTTTTTCAAACCTTCGGGTACTTCGCCGTTTACGATCCGTTGGGCCAAACCTTCGGCAATGGCAGTTTTACCAACGCCCGGCTCACCGATAAGTACCGGGTTGTTTTTACGGCGACGCTGCAGCACCTGAATGGTGCGGCGTATTTCGTCGTCACGACCAATCACCGGATCAAGCTTGCCGGCTTCAGCCCGCTCGGTCAGGTCAATTGTATATTTGGAGAGAGCCTGACGACTTTCCTCTGCACCCGCATCATCCACAGTTTCACCACCTCGAACGGCATTAATAGCTTTTTCCAGCGCGGCCTTATCGACGCCCTGCTCACGCAAAACACGACCAAGCGTGCCACGGTCGTCCAGCGCGGCCAAAAGCATCAATTCACTGGAGATAAACTGGTCTTTCCGCTGCTGCGCCAATTTATCGGCAATATTGAACAGGCGCCCCATATCGTTAGACATAGCGACATCGCCTGCACTGCCGCTCACTTCAGGCAGGTTCTCTATTTCCTGCGCGACAACCATACGCACACGACCAGGTTCAGCGCCTGCCTGCTTCAGAAGCGGCTTAATGGAACTGCCTTGCTGATCCAGCATGGCCTGCATCAGATGCAAAGGTTCAATAAAGTTATGATCTTTGCCAACAGCCAGTGACTGCGCGTCAGCCAGTGCGGTTTGTAAAAGACTGGTGAGTTTGTCGATTCTCATGAATTCGTTTCCCCGACTTGTTCAGCGAATGCGATCAGTAATTGCACATTCGGTTAGCATTGGAAACTAATGTAGGGACTATTGGGGGAAGTTCAAGGCCATTACAATCCAAATCGTCAGAAAATTGACGGAGCTCAGATTTTCCAAATAGCGGTGGCCATACGGCCAGTCTTGCCATCGCGGCGATAGGAATAAAAACGCTGCTTATCGGTGACCGTGCAAAAGCCACCGCCATATAGCTTTGCAACACCCATCTTTTGTAGGCGCTGCCGGGCAAGCAGATATATATCTGCCATGTAATGGCCCTCTCGAGCACCCACGGAACTGAACGCAATTTCGGCTTCTGGATCATGAGCCATAAACGCCGCTTTCACTTCTGGGCCTACCTCAAATGCCTCTGGGCCTATAGCTGGCCCCAGCCAAGCCATCAAGGTATTGCTGGGTGCGCCCATTTCAGACACCAGTTTTTCCAGAATACCGCTACTCAGACTTCGCCAGCCCGCGTGGGCCGCTGCCACAGTGGCGCCATCATGGTCGCAGAGAATGACGGGCAAACAATCTGCCGTAAGAATAGTGCAGGCAATATTAGGCGCTTGAGTCCAGCTTGCATCCGCATCCGGAATATTGGCAGTCGCTGCGGAAGGCAGGCAGACAACGTCAGTACCATGAACCTGGTTCAACCACCCGAAAGCTTCCGTCGGAAGCTTGCAGGCACGAGCCAGCCCCAAACGATTTTCCGCCACGTGTGCAGGCACATCGCCTACATGCGCCGCAAGGTTCATGCTGGCCCAAGGCGGCATGCTGACCCCGCCCAACCGGGTAGTGCACACTGCACGGATATTAGAAGGAGCAGGCCAATCCGGACGGATTAGCGTCATCTCTGAAACTCTACTAGAACTCATCGCTCTCCAGATCCTTTACATGCTTGCGCAACGCGGCTAACAAGCCTAAGAAATCTTCTGGCAAGGGCACTTCCCAGCTCAGGATCTCTCCGGTTTCCGGATGCTCCAGCGTGAGCTGTCGCGCATGCAGTGCCTGCCGATGAAATGCGGAGAGCACTTGGCGCAGTTCTTCGGTTGTGCCCTTTGGCAGTCGCAAGCGGCCGCCATAAAGAGGATCACCCACCAGCGGGTGCTTCACATGAGCCATGTGCACTCGAATCTGATGCGTGCGACCGCTTTCAAGCTTGCAGCGCACATGAGTGTGAGCCGCAAAACGCTCAATCAGACGATAATGGGTTACCGCTGCCTTACCGCTTTTGACGACCCCCATTTTCTTTCGCTCATGGGGGTGACGACCAATGGGCGCATCCACTGTGGCGCCACCGGTGAGGGTACCAACAACTACCGCCTCGTACTCCCGCCCCATGCTGCGGGTTTGCAGCTGATCAACCAGCGATGTATGGGCGATCAGGCTGCGGGCAACAACCATAACTCCTGATGTGTCCTTATCAAGACGATGGACGATGCCGGCTCTGGGAAGATTTTCCACCTCTGGGGCATAGTTCAGAAGCGCATTTACCAAGGTGCCATCGGCGTGCCCTGCTGCAGGGTGCACCACCAGACCAGCAGGCTTATTAATCACAAGCAAGTGCTCGTCTTCATAGACAATATCCAGGCTGATGGCTTCCGCCTGCCAGGTAACCTGGGCTTCAGGCTCTGCGTCCAGCTCTATCCGGTCGCTGAGCATCACTTTGTCTTTCGGCCTTCGAACTTCTCCATTTACTGTTAACGCACCGCTGCGAATCCACGATTGCAGGCGCGAGCGTGAGTGTTCAGGCATAAGCTCTGCCACGGCCTGGTCCAGGCGCCGATCACTCAGCGCGGACGGCACAGCAAAACTGGCAACAATTCGATTTTCAGATGACATTCAGCCCCCAGGGCCTGTGAGTGTTATGTTTTGATCAGTATATTGGAAATAGTCGGCGCGCGCGCTCTACATGTATTCACATGAGGCTGCACATAAGGCGAGATCCCCGCTACAATGGCGCCCTTGAATTTATCGACATTATACGGGATTCCGGCATGAGATCAGGTGTTCGTTTACTGCTACTTTCTACACTGGTTGTCTTGATCAGTGCCTGCGCCTCCAAGGGGCCAGAGGAAGTGCTTCCGGAAAAAACCTATTACGACAATGCCCGCCAGGCAATGAACTCTGGCAACTTCAACGAAGCCGAGCAAAATCTTGACTCCCTGGAGACCTACTACCCTTTCGGCCGATACGCCGAACAGGCCCAGCTTGACCTTATCTATGCCCGCTACCAAAACCTTGATCTTGAAGGTTCCCGCGCCGCAGCAGACCGCTTCCTACGCCTGAACCCTCAAAGTGACCACGCAGATTATGCTCTGTACATGCGCGGGCTCGCTTCCTATAACCTCGATATCGGCCTGGCAGCACGGTATTTCTCGATTGATGTTGCAGCTCGGGATGCTGGGGAGCAACTACAGTCCTTTCGTGATTTTAGTGAGCTGTTGAACCGTTACCCTGAAAGCGAATACGCGGCAGATGCAAGGCAACGCATGATCGCCGTACGCAACCGCATGGCGGAGCTGGAGCTGCACGCAGCACGCTATTACATCAAGCGGGAAGCTTATGTGGCAGCTAACAATAGGGCACGCTACATCGTAGAGAACTACCCTACATCACCTGCAGTTGAAGATGCTTTGATAGTCCTGGCAGAAACCTTTGACTTCCTTAAGTTCAAAAAAGGCTCTCAAGATGCTGTAGCACTGCTTCGCCAGAACTTCCCCGAAAGCGACGCCTTCAACAGCGATGGCGAGTTTGAAGCCAACCTGCTGAAGCGAGAAAACCGCTCACTCTCCAGCGTGGTTACCTTCGGGATCCTGGGCGACGAATAAAAACTCGCTCTTTCAATTGCCGCTTTTCCACCCACTGGTGATGGGATAGCGGCGATCCTTGCCAAACCCGCGCTCAGTAATACGAATCCCAATAGGTGCCTGCCGGCGCTTGTATTCGTTGAGATCCACCAAGCGGATCACACGGGTAACATCCGCCGGATCAAAACCTTCTGCAACAATCGCATCGGCGCTGAAATCCCTCTCGACATACAGATTCAGAATCTGATCCAGCACATCGTAACCAGGAAGATTGTCTTCATCCTTCTGGTCTGGAGCCAGCTCCGCAGAGGGTGGTCGCGTTATCACGCGTTCAGGAATCACCTGAGAAACAGAATTCCGATACCAGGCAAGACGAAAAACCAGCGTCTTGGGAACATCCTTGAGCACATCAAAGCCGCCAGCCATATCGCCATAAAGGGTCGAGTAGCCTACCGCCAATTCGCTCTTGTTTCCGGTGGTCAGCACTAGCGATCCAAACTTGTTGGAAAGCGACATAAGCATAACCCCACGAATACGCGCCTGCAGATTTTGCTCGGTGGTGTCGATTGTTGTTCCCTCAAATGGCTCTGCCAGCGCCGCCATAAAAGATTCGTACATCGGCTCTATTGAGTAAACATCGTACTGAACGCACATGGCCAAAGCCTGAGCTTGTGCATCCTCCAGACTGATATCCGAGGTGTACCGGAACGGCATCATGACAGCGCGCACACGCTCCGGCCCCAGTGCATCCACCGCCACCGCCAGAGCTACAGCAGAATCTATACCACCGGAGAGACCAAGAACCACCGACTTGAATCCGTTCTTGTTGACGTAATCGCGAACGCCTGTCACCAATGCGCTGTATACATTCTCTTCCAGCGCCGGTTCTGCTG
Source organism: uncultured Marinobacter sp. (assembly GCF_947488835.1). GTDB lineage: Bacteria > Pseudomonadota > Gammaproteobacteria > Pseudomonadales > Oleiphilaceae > Marinobacter. The sequence continues at coordinate 11,725 of NZ_CANLBK010000007.1, forward strand.
GAAGGGGCTGGGAGACAGGCTGGCAGTGACGCTCATATAGAAAATCTACCGGAAACAGGCCCTCGGTGAATTGAGGAGCTTCTACTGCGAGGGATCCAGAATGGTCGTAAACCATAGAGCCACCATCAAATACCAGCTCATCTTGAGCTCCCACCAGATTGGTGTAAACGATGCTCACCTGATTCTCCCGGGACTTGCGCTCAAGTAAAGCCTTTCTGCGGGCCTGCTTGTCGATATCATAGGGGGATGCGTTCAGGTTAATGATCAATCGCGCACCTGCAGCTGCAGCATCTTCAACAGGGCCATCTGCCCAAATGTCTTCACAAACCGTCAGGCCAACCGGTACGCCACAGATATTGACCACTACTGCACCCGCGCCCTCGGAAAAATAGCGCTTTTCATCAAACACCTGATAATTCGGCGGGAATCGCTTGAAATAACGCCCCGTAATTTCACCGCCTTCGATCACCACCGCCGCATTGAAGAGCAAACCACCACTTCGTATCGGTGCTCCGAAAACAATTGCCGCGCCAAGTTCCGCCGCTTGCAAGCGCTCCAGCGCCTCACCTACGCGCAACTCCATGCTAGGCCGCAGCAAGAGGTCTTCCGGTGGGTACCCGGTAATACTGAGCTCAGGAAACACAACAATGTCGGCGCTTTCATCAGCGCGCGCGCGCTTAGCCGCATCAATAATCCGGCCGGTGTTACCGGGAATGTCCCCCACAAGAAAATCCAACTGTGCCATCACAACCCGCAGGCTGCGGGTTGACGCAGGGGAATACGGCGTGCTCCCGGAAACAGACATACTTTGACTCCTGTAACTCATTGCCACGAAAAGGCTATTATACCCTCCCATAGACCCTGATTTCTTCCGCTCAACAATGGATTTCTGAAAACCATGGCGACAGACACGGTATCGGCAGTCAAAACCGGCAAACGCCCCGCCGGCATGCAACAGACTAGACTGTTTCGCATCTACAACCATTACCGGCTTGTGATCAGCCTTATGCTGGTGGCTCTGCTATTCGCTGAACCGGTGAGCCTTGATACCCAATTTCGATACCTTGAGTACTATCAGTTTGGCGTGGTGGGTTACTTTGCTTTAAACAGCTTTGTTGCGATGGTTATGCTCGCAGGGTTTCAGCCAACTCAACGGCACATTACCCTCTCCATACTCCTGGACATTCTTGTAATGCACGGGCTGCTATTTGCTAGCACCGGCATAACCAGTGGCCTGGCCAACCTTGTGATCATCTCAGTAGCAGCGGGCAATATTCTTACCCCCAGCCGAATGGGCACCTTCTACGCAGCCCTTGCCGCAATTTGCTCACTGGGCATTTCAGGCTGGGCGATTTTGACAGTTGATGGTAACGGCGATGACATCGTACGCGCTGGATCCTTCGGTATTCTTTACTTTGCAGCGGCATTCGTTCTGCAAAATATATCGCGAAGAATGATGCGAAGCGAAGCGCTTGCCACCAGCCGAGCCAGGAGCATTGTGGAGCTGGAACAAATCAACCAACAGATTATCCAGCGTATGCGCACCGGCATTCTTGTGCTCGACCGATATGGGCAGATAAGGCTGGCGAATGCTGCAGCCGAGGAGTTGCTCTTCGGGATTCCGACGGATCTCGCCCAACAGCCCGCGCGCTCCCGCACACTGCCCCAGGCCCTGAAATCCGGGCTGGACACTTGGCTGAAGCACCCCGAAATGCGGACAAAACCGTTCCAACCCGCGCCTACCTCGCCACTTTTACAGGTAAGCTTCACCCAGCTCGACCCGGAACCTGGTGAACAGATTCTTGTATTTATTGAAGATATGAGCAAGGTGACCCAGCAGGCGCAGCAAATGAAACTGGCCTCTCTGGGACGCCTCACTGCCGGTATCGCCCACGAAATTCGCAACCCCCTCGGGGCCATAAGCCACGCAGCCCAACTGATGGAAGAGTCGCCTCATCTTGATGCCAGTGACTTGCAAATGCTGGACATCATTCGGCGGCACTCGCGCCGGGTAAATGGCATTATAGAAAACGTGCTCAGCCTTTCCCGCCGCAGACCTGCAAATGCAGATCTGGTTGATGTAGCAATCTGGCTGGCAGAATACAGAGCTGACTTCCTGCAAACTCAAAAAGAAACCGACCCTCCTGCTGATGTAATATTGAGCGTCGAGCCGCACATCCCCGACGCACGATTTGATAAAAGCCAGATTGAGCAGGTACTGGTAAACTTGTGTGACAACGGCCTGCGATACAGCCAGCAACATTCAGGCGAACGGAAAATCGAACTGCGTGCGGGTGCCACAGCAGATGGGGAGCGTACCTATGTGGATGTGAGGGACTTTGGCCCTGGCATTGCGCCGGAATTCCGCCATTCGGTTTTCGAACCATTTTACACAACGGACAAAGGTGGCACTGGCCTCGGGCTTTATCTGGCCAGAGAACTGTGTGAGGCTAACCAGGCCCACTTGTCCTTGATCGAAGACGAGCAGCCAGGCTGCTGTTTTCGCATCACCTTTGCCCACCCTGGACGAATGATCTGACAAGGAATGAGCACGACAAGATGACCACTTATACCGCGCTGATTGTTGATGACGAACCGGATATCCGGGATCTTCTTGAGATTACCCTTACCCGCATGGGTATAGAAACACTGACTGCTCCCGATATTACCAGCGCACTAAAATTGCTGGAAACCCATAGCCCCCAGCTTTGCCTGACCGACATGAACCTGCCGGATGGCAACGGTATAGAACTGGTGCAATGGATCCAGAAGCATCGGCCAAGCACGCCCGTGGCGGTTATCACCGCGTATGGCAGCATGGACACTGCCATCGAGTCGCTGAAAGCAGGTGCATTCGATTTCGTTTCCAAGCCGGTTGAGCTGTCCAGACTTAGAGAGTTAGTTAACAGCGCGCTTAAACTGACCAAAACCGACTCAAGCGTTGACGACACCACGGATGAGCCAGGGCTTTTGCTTGGCAATTCCACGCAGATAAAGAAGCTGCGCAACCAGACCCGCAAACTTGCCAGAAGCCAGGCCCCAGTATTTATCAATGGCGAATCCGGCAGTGGTAAAGAACTGGTAGCTCGAATGATTCACCTGCAAGGCCCACGCCGAGACGGCCCCTTTATTGCCGTTAACTGTGGCGCCATTCCCTCCGAGCTGATGGAAAGTGAATTTTTCGGGCATAAAAAAGGCAGTTTTACAGGCGCCGTTGACAACAAGGATGGGCTCTTCCGCTCTGCAAACGGCGGCACTCTTTTTTTGGACGAAGTAGCTGACTTGCCGCTGGCCATGCAGGTAAAACTGCTGCGCGCCATCCAGGAAAAAGCCGTGCGACCGGTTGGTGACACGAAAGAACTGCCCGTCGACATACGCTTGCTTAGCGCGACTCATCAAAACCTGGCCGATCTTGTTCAGGAAGGCGTCTTTCGGCAGGATCTTTTTTACCGGATTAACGTGATTGAGCTGGCAGTGCCGCCCTTGCGGGACCGCCTGGATGATATTGAGCTGCTGGCGAACCACATTCTCGACCGCATTGCGCGGGAATACGAATGTGATGCAGCAACCCTTACCCCAGACGCCATAAATCGGCTGAAGGAACATGATTTCCCAGGCAACGTGCGGGAACTGGAAAACATACTGGAGCGCGCTTTTACCTTGTGCGATGCAGATCGGATCAGTGCTTCTGATCTGCATCTGGGCGGCGGCGGGGCAGCAGGCGGATCAGCGAGCACTGCGATCTCTGATGCAAGCCCTTCGCTAGTGCCGGAAGGCGATATCGATTTGGAAGGTTATCTGGAGTCTATTGAACGCCAAGCTATTGAGAAGGCGCTGGAGGCGACTCGCTGGAATAAGACGGCAGCGGCGAAGAAGCTGGGGATCAGTTTTCGGGCGTTGCGGTATAGGTTGAAGAAATTAGGGATGGAGTAGATAATCATTTTCAGCTTTCAGGACGAAAGTTAAAGAGTTTATTACAAGGACGTAGATATGATCTCTCAAATGCATCGGGGCCTTACCCTGATAGAGCTTTTGCTCGTTATTACTATCCTCTCAATTGCACTTGGCATCGGCGCTCCTTCATTCAGCAAGCTGATTGAAAACGGCGAACGAAAAACAACCCGGAACGATCTACTCACTGGCATTAGCTTTGCCCGAACCCAAGCTATCACCCGCGGTACAAATGTAACCCTTTGCCCTCTGGACGCAACAAAGCAGTGCTCACGTGACTGGAGCGGGCTGCCTATTACTATCTTTGCTGATCCTGAGAGAAAACGGACGCTAACCGATCCGGCAGCCATTCTCAGAGTTATAGAAGCTCCAATCCACGGTATCCTCTATGGCCGCACAGGCATTAGAAAACACTTTGGGTTCCGGTCGACAGGGATGGCACGAGAAAGTATTGGTCACTTGTTATGGTGCCCAAACACCGGCAACGCAAGCGATGCTTTTCAAATCCGAATAAATATGGGCGGGCGACCAATACTAGCGCGAGATACTGACGGAAGTGGTATTGCAGAGGATGCCTATGGGCGGGATCTTATCTGCCCATAGGCCCTGCTTCACATAGACTCCAGGCTTAGTTATTCCAGTCCACCCAGTTGGTGCCATCCTGCTGCCACTCACGAACGCCATTAGATAACAGGCGAAGCGGCCCGTCACCTGCCTGGACCCCTTTAGGGTTCGCCAACAACGTATAGCTGTTTCGAGTCGCTGCGTTAATGGTCAGGTCATAATACTTCACTCCACCTTCCAATGGCGCTTCAGACGGAAATAGTGTGGACGGAGGTGCACCAGTATCGGCACCGCCCGCTGCCGCACCCAAGTATGAATTACCACTATCCGTATAATACCTCTCCATTCGCGCACTGAATGCTGTCAACGCTGACTGCGCATCCGCCCTCCGAGCCTTTTCGACGTGGGACTGATATGAAGGATATGCAATAGCTGCCAGAATTCCGATGATAGCCACCACAATCATCAATTCAATCAGGGTAAAGCCTGGAGATCTTCCAGGCCTGGAATCCAGGCCTGCCTTAACGTTATTAACCATGTTTTACATCCATCGCTCAGTCAGTGATCTCATGCCAGCCCACGCGCCTTGTGCCGCTTAGCCCCGCTCCGAAGTTGGTCAGGAAAGGTGTTTTACCACCACTACTATCCGGAGCCATCAAGATATTATCAATGAACGACAAACCAGTGATGATTCCTTCGCCGTAGTAGACCCCAGCCCACCCCTGATCGGTGCTGTCCAGCTTACCATCATTATTTACGTCAATGATTGACTTGCTGGAATCGGTTGAGCCATCCAACTGAAGTGCTGTCAAGAAGGAGCTACCACCGCCGCCGCAAGGGTCTCCACCTACCGGAATAGTGGAGGCAAACACCACATAACTACCACGAACGATTGGAGCCTCTACAACTCGTTCACCGGAGCTTGGCAAATCCATGTACCAGCCGAAGTCTTTTGCCCAATCCAGAGCCGCACCATCAGTTTTTCGTACAGGCGCAGCCACACCGGCTACAGTCACAGAGCCTGTAGTAACTGCACGCTGAGACAGGTCATCCCTGCTTAGGCCATTGCCATTGGCGTCCTTGGATGTACCACGATCACTGAGACCATAAAACGTTTGGATACCCGGAGTTACTCCCGCTGCCGGGATGTCACCCGCCTCCAGATACTTGCCTGTTCCGAAAAACACCAACAGATTCGGATCATTCAGATCTGTTTTGTAGGTGTTTCGGGCAATATCCGGCTGAGACGTAATGGGCTGAATATTGCCAAGATTATCTTTGGCGACAAACAACGGAGCACCATTAGTATCCACAGCCCACGCTGACTTTCCACCAGTGAGATCTATGGCCCATAGTCGTCCTTCCAGATCGCCTGCATAGACGCGATCAGTAACACCATCGCTGTTGGGATCACCATTGTCATCTACATTGTCCACAAGCCTTGCCGGAGACAAGCCGCCACCGCTAGCGAGCTCAATAAACTTGTACTCAGAAGGATCTTCTATATCAATCACGAACAAACCATTTTTACCGCTCGGCGCGCCGTACCCGTTGCTAAATACTGCGCTCCACCGGTAGTCATTGGCTGCCCACTTTAACAAGGCAATCTGAGCCGCGTCCGTCATGTGGCCGAGATCATTGTTTCCGGAGAATTCCCACATCACTGTCGATGAAGCGTTCGCACTGGAAAACTGAGCTGGGTCCGTAACATCAAGTGCAAAAAGACCCGGCGTGGCACCACGGGAACCACCAATAACAACTGTTCTCCAGGCACCATCCGTATAAACATCAGAGGTATTTAGTGGCAAATCCACATAGCTCTGATAATCCAGTGCAGGATCGGTCAGTGCACTAAGCCCCTTCTGTGCAATCGTCGAGTATAGGAATTCCGGAATGTAAGCAATCAGCTCCTCGCCCGTATCTGCATCGAAACCATGGAGCATGCCATCGTTAGCACCAACATATACCGCCGCTGTGCGGTTTTTCTTGCTGGTTTTAAAGGCGCTGTATGGATTCGCTCCAAATCTCGTTTGGTCTGGCCAGATGTAATTCGGCTCCCCTACATACACCGGTGCAGAGTTAACAATGGCACCAAGCCGGCTTGTGCGCTCCCTAAACACGACACCCTCAGCACTGGTTACCTTGTTGCCTTGGATATAAGAAAGCCTTGCTTTTCCGAGCGTATCATTGCCTCCAGCTTTTAAGTCATTTTTTTGATTTTGCGTCAGACTTGTCCACTTAAACTCCGTACCAGCAGTGCCATTGTGGGTCAGAATCAGACGAGGCTTCACGGAAAGGTCACGAGCATTTAACTGAACCCCCGCATCCCACTTCTGACTGCTTACAGTGCCGTTCTTATCGATCGCCTCCGCACGAAGTGTTCCTGTCCAAACCTGAGAGACAAACTGAGCACTGAAGATATACCCCCCACTCTTAAGTGACGTGGTGTTAAAGCTAACATTAGAGCCGCTGCCTAGCTGTTGCTGGACGTCTTTTATGGCGTTTTTCAAAGCTGAAACTAGCTCAGTTGTGGATTTGGCATCGTAGTATTCACCTTTCCCGTTGACTGCTGCGTGATACAGATCATCAATTTGAGGAGTGCTCGAGTAGTTATTCATATTCGAAAGTCCCCAGTTAGGAGGATTTTTATGAGCATCCATCACTTTGGAATAACCCAAACCTGCAAATTTATTACCGGTCATTCCCAGCGCTACCGTGTAGGTATTCATATGAAAGTCGGTATTGCAGTCCATCCAAGCTTTCTCTGCTCCAGTGCCACACTCGGATGGCACCCTCATTGCTCCACCAGGGAGAATCCCACCTCCAGAAGTGCGTAGCCCCTGGTTATAATAATAAGCAATATCCCCCAATGTACTTGAGTAGTTGCTATTTCCGAACGGAGCATCAGCATTTTTATCCTTATTGCCAAGACTCCAATTGTTTTTCGGCTTCGATGAATAACCGTCGGTGAACAGTAGGGTAAAGCTCTTTCTACACTCTAGGGTCCCTCTCACACTTTTATCTGCATACAACTGCCCCGCGGCATCAAGGGCTTCCCGATTCGGTGTTCCAAGCGCTTTGTAAGTGCCATCTACGAACCGCCCATAGTTGGCATCCAAAAAGTCTGCACCACTGGTGTCCGAATCATACATTGACACTGAAGGTGAGCTATCATTAATCCAAAAAATCCCCAGCCTCATACTCTCCAAGTCCTTAACTGACTCTCCGATTGCCCCGCGTATAACCTGGTGGCGACGGCGATAGTATGAAAACCAATTCGCGAAATTCTGCTGCTGCGCCGTAAAAAACGAATCAACATCGCCACTTCCACCCAGCGCTTTATATACTGCAGATTTATTCAAGCCAGCTTGATCCTCCACCAACTCTAAACGCTGTATACAGCTACCGTCTGGAGCGAACCCCATACTTCGTCTAGGAATCTCTTGGCCGGAGCTATCTTCAAAGTAATAATACTTTACGTCATCTTCATCTTCATCAGACCAGTCTTTGTATTGATTCTGCGAAGCTTTTTGCTGGCCACACTCAAAAAGCTTTTTCTTTCCCGTCACGTTAATTGGTCTATCTATATAGTAATGATCGCCATCTTCGGCATATTTATAGCACATATTGCCATAGCTGGATGATTGTTCGGCTCCAATCCCACTACATGATTCGAAGTTAACTTTTGTTATTTGGTAAACCGTTGCATCATCATTAACAATAAAAAAGGTTGCAGGAATAGCATCGTAGTTACCTAAATCTAAATCTCCAATTTTAGTCAGGTCGTATTTTTTTGATGCACTACCAAACCCGGGGTCCAGCATTGCATCTTCAATATTTGCCGGTGCAAACGTAGTCGTTGTTCCCGATGGCCATGGCTCGTAAACATCTGTCGGTTCATAGTACTGATAATTATAAACACTTGATCTAAGAAAATAGTTACCTTTCTTAAAATCATACCAATTGCTATACAGCCTCCGACCGTCTTCATACGTGCTTTTAGATCCAGGATTAAACAAATAATAGGAAGTTATATTCCCACTCATCTCCCCTACTTTCGGAGCTATTATCTCGTAGTCCATACTTCCCGAATCATCCACCACAAACATCAAGTTGTGGTCGACCGAAGCATCAATAAACAGCGGCCGGTCTGTGACCGACGCCGACCAACCCACGGCCGGCCAGGCAAGAAACATTGCGACCAGACTGCTTTTAAGTCCTTGGCGTAAAAAAGAGTTCATTTTCATAATCATTCTCCACGTGAATCGTCACGCAATATTTACTGTGCCCGAATAACGTATGCTTCTACTGCTCGAGCTGCCTGGCCCGAAGCACCGCTACTGAATGCAACCACCCGATATACTTTCCCGCTGGAACTGGAAGACGCAACACCATCCCCAACACGCCCCGCCCCTAAACCAAACCCAGATGATGAGGCGCTGCCTGTTGCCGGTGTTGCCTTGATGAAATATCTGGGAGCCTCTGCCAACAAATCGTCACCTGAACTATCTTCAGGCATTGGGGCTTGACGAGTGCCGTTACCGTGGCCACCGCCAGTAGGTGCAGCCCAAGTTCCTGGTGCTAAAACCGCTGCCGGTTGAGTATCAGTCTCATCATAAAGCCCCTCTGAGGTGTCGAACGTAGGGAGTGTCCCTCCTCTCAACTCCGCTTCCGCAGCAAGAAGGGCCGCCTCAGCTCCATCAAGCGCGACTTGAGCATCCCGCTGGGAAGAAACCATTTTTTCCTGAGTAGAAGTCCCCTGCATGCTGGATAGCGCTAGCGTTGTCAGCACCAGCAAAATCACCAAACTTATCAATAACGCTGCACCAGACTGGTGGACAGGGGAGCTGGCTAACATATGAGATGGTTGTTTCATTAACTTTCTCCTCCTTAAGGGCCAGCATTCAGCAGTCGGTTTCGAACGCTGTAAGTTGAAGTGTAAACGCGGTAATAATGCCGATCAGCCGCAGATGTCGGCGTCCAGTTGTTACCCGCACTACAATCTGACCATGCGGGGTAGCAAGCACTTTGGCGACTACCGGCAATACCGTCCTCCGGGCTCCGAACTAGGATGCTGATCTTGACAGCTTTCACATAGGTAACAGCTGTGTTATTTATAGTTGCGAGATTTGCAGCCGTAACCGTCTGCCAGTTGTTAATAATGTTATCGCCCTGGGGTCCCGTTCCCACTTGCAACTGCATATCGATCACGTCGGATACGATTTCCTGAGCTGCTACTGCACCTGTCCCACCGATCCCTTCAAAAACTAGCGACCTTCGCCCTGCGTTTTCCTGGATGTAATAGCGTTCAGAAAAAGGAACAAAAATGTCGCCCGATGCGTATGTATCAGGGAAACAGTTGGCTGAACTGCTTCCGTTGGGGCAGCCACCGCCGCTTTTCATGTTGCCCGGCACAACAGAACCTCCCGTGTTGTGCCCAATCTTGAGGGATGTCTCGTTCACGCTCGTTAACTGGAACACCACCCCATTGCTGCAGTCGGTTAGAAGAACAACCCCACCGGCTGCCAGCAAACCCGATGGCAATGACGACACATCAATAACTGCTGATGATGCGTTTATTCCGGTCATACTAATACCCGGGCTGCGAGCTCCCTTCAGTGCAACAGCAACAGTTCCTGTAGCGGCCGTTGTTCCATCACCAATAAAAAACTGAATTGCTTCCGGGCTTGAGAAATCATGCAAGTCCGGATCGTAATTAGCATGAGTCTCATCCAACACGCTATCCACGTCTGCAAAATTAATGCAGCCCCAGTAATCAGCATTTCGGACACTTCTACCCAGAATATCCTGAGCCAATCTTCCGGACTCTTGCATTCTCCCTATAGCTTCAGCCATCCGGAATGAGTCGCTGCTACTCACAAACAACTGCGCAACGCCTAACGTCAAAAGCAAACCCAGGGTAGACGCTATCAGAAGCTCAATCAGAGTGAGGCCCGACTGTTTGCTCATTCCTATCATGGTGTGAACCTCGTAATCAGTGTGTAGCTAGACGTACCTTCACCTGCTGGGCTGTTGGCAGTTTCGAAATACATCACCCGCTCGGGCCAGGTAATTGTGGTTGTAAACTCAAGATTTGCGCCGCTCCAAGTAGAAACAAAAGTTGAACCAGGCAAAGTGTGCGACATTTCATCGCACCACAACTCAAACTCGCCAGACAGCGCTGAGCAGGATGCCGTGCTGCCACTAGCTTGAACAAAAGTACTAGGATTACTTGCTGTGCGAGCCAGTTCGCTTAACTCCTGAGCGAACAGCGTTGCTTGAGTTCGCAGCTCGGCGTTGCTTATGTTCTGCAAGGACAGCAATTGAAGGGCGGCAGCACCAAGCAAACCGATGCCCAGAATTAGAACCGCTATGAGAACCTCGATTAAAGTGAAGCCTCGCTGGGCACTTCGAATTGGTGAGTTAAACAGTGTCACGACAAACCCCCCTTACGGACAGATTGCATTGGTGTTGTCATTAATGCGGATCTGCCCGCCCCGATTCACTTCTATATTAATCACCGGTGTTCCAGAACGACCGCATAATTGATATACAAATTGCTGACTCGCCATACCACGGCCATTAAAAACCAGGTCAGCTGCTGTGCTTGGTGTGGTCTGGCTTAGGGTAACTGAACCCGGCAAATCATTCGTAGTTCTCAAAAGCTGCTCTCCATTGGCTGTTCCTGCCTTACAGGCCGCCAACGAAGCTTGAATACAAACCGCATACCCCCGGGACGCGTCGCTGGCATTACGAGCATAAACCGTAACACCGTTCGACCGGCGCACCGCTTCGGCTCTAGCGAAATTGAGCAGTCCAGAAATATCATTTGCTGCCGATGCGCGTTGGTTGCTATCGATCATTCTACTGAAATTGGGCAACGCTATAGCAGCAGTGATACTTAACAACACCACAACTATCAGTAGTTCTATCATCGTAAACCCACGCTGCGTCATTGACCTGCGCATGAACCAACTCCCTGAATATTTTTTCATGTTTATAGAATACGAAAGTACAAAAAAACCGCCAGATGTTCTCGACAAGTGGCGGCTTAGACAAGACAAGCGGTTATCAGTGTTTCATTACGTGAAGCTCATCACACGTTCACCACATCAATCCGCAATTCCTTAGGCATAGAGAAAACAATATTCTCCTCCCGCCCCGCTATTTCCTCAGGCACATCTCCACCAAGATCCCGCAGGCGGGCAATCACGTCATTTACCAACACTTCCGGGGCAGAGGCGCCAGCAGTTACGCCGATGGACTTCTTGCCCTCCAGCCACTGCGGGTCAATCTGAGAGGCTTCGTCGATCAGGTAGGCAGGTGTACCCATGCGTTCCGCCAGCTCGCGCAGGCGGTTGGAGTTGGAGCTGTTGGGGGAACCCACAACCAGCATCAAGTCGCAGTCGCCGGCCAGTTGCTTTACCGCGTCCTGTCGGTTCTGGGTGGCATAGCAGATGTCGTCTTTGCGCGGGCCTTCGATCAGCGGGAATCTTTCACGCAGGGCGTCGATCACCCGCGCCGTATCGTCCATCGAAAGCGTGGTTTGGGTAACGTATGAGACGTGAGCCGGATCTTTTACTGCCAGCGTTGATACGTCCTCTTCGTTCTCGACCAGATAAATGTCACCGCCGGTACTGTGATCGTACTGGCCCATGGTGCCTTCCACTTCCGGGTGACCGTGGTGGCCGATAAGTATGCACTCGCGGCCATCCCGACTGTAGCGCATCACTTCCATATGCACTTTAGTGACCAGTGGGCAGGTGGCATCGAATACTTTAAGTCCACGGCGGGCGGCTTCGTTCTGCACAGCCTGGGAAACGCCGTGGGCGCTGAAAATAACGAGCTTGTCGTCTGGCACCTCGTGCAGTTCGTCTACGAAAATGGCACCACGATTACGCAGATTGTCGACCACAAACTTGTTGTGAACTACCTCGTGACGCACGTAAATAGGTGCTCCAAAAACATCCAGAGCGCGATTCACGATCTCGATGGCGCGATCTACGCCTGCACAAAAGCCACGGGGGTTTGCCAATCTTATCTGCATAGTCAGTGCGTCTTTCCTGCCGGTTCTACGTCAATTACTTCTACATCGAAGGTCAGTGTACGCCCTGACAGCGGGTGATTGAAATCAACCTCCACTTCGTCGCCTTCCACACGGCTGACAACACCAGGTAGTTCTTGCTGGCGTGCATCGGCAAAGGAGATCATCACGCCCGACTCCAGCACCATATCTGCGCTGAATTCGTGTCGCTTGAAGGTTTGAACATTGTTCGGATTGCGCTGACCAAATGCCTTTTCTGGCGGCACCTGGTAGCTGGCCTTGTCACCAGCCTTCATACCGAGCAAATAGACTTCAAAGTTTTCAGGCAGATTTTCGTCGCCGATTTCCAGCGTTGCCGCGTCTTTATCGAAGGTGGTATCAATCACCTCGCCGCTCTCGAACTTGAGGGCGAAATGCAGGGTAACTCGTGTTCCCTTGTCTATGGGCAAATCTTTCATGGGCTTTATTTACTCCCGTTCGCAGCTTCGCCAGATTCAGCAGGTTTGCGAAACATATCAAGAATCATCATGGCCGCACCTAGAGTAATGGCAATGTCGGCCAGATTAAATGCGGGAAAGTGCCAGTCCTGCCAGTAAAAATGCAGGAAATCGACAACGTAACCGTGCACAACCCGGTCGTATACGTTACCAAGAGCCCCCCCAAGAATCAGCACTATAGCAACGGCCATCCAGGTTTCATGGCGTTGCAGGTTTCTCAACCAACCCACCAACACCACACTGACAACCAGCGCGAGAGTCACAAAGAACCAGCGCTGCCAGCCAGCGGCACCTGCGAGAAAGCTGAACGCCGCTCCGGTGTTGTGCAGCAACGTCAGGTTGAACATGGGGACAACCGGTACCGGGTTGCCATAAGTCAGCATGGCCGTGGCCATGGCCTTGGTGCCGAGATCGAGAGCGATCACCAACACCGTAAGCCAGAGCCACTTGAGCTTTGTTCCGCTTACCTGCTCGCTCATTGCAACATCCATCAAGCAAACGAGCGGGTTTCGCCCGTTCCTTCCACGTTAGTGATGCAACGGCCGCACAGATCTTTATGCTCGGCATGAGCTCCTACATCTTCCCGGTGATGCCAGCAGCGCTCGCATTTGTCGTGGGAAGCGGGTGTTACCTTTACACGCAAGCCTTCGTAACTGGTCATCTCAGAACCCTCGGCTTCCGACACCGGCCTTACGGTGGCTTCAGAGGTGATCAACACAAAGCGCAGTTCTTCTGCCAGGAACTCAAGATCGGCTGCCAGATCGCCCTCACAATACAGCGTGACTTCAGCGCTCAGAGAACCTTTGATTTCACCGCGGGCGCGGGCTTCTTCCATGCACTTGTTGACGGCTTCCTTGATACCGAATATCCGGCGCCAGTAGTCACGGCCCAACTCGGCATCTTCAGGTAATGCTGTAAGGCCTTCATACCAGGTTTCGTAGAACACGGTATCGCCGCGCTCACCTGGCAGGTGCTGCCAGATTTCATCGGCGGTGAAGCTCAGGATAGGCGCAATCCAACGCACCAGTGCTTCGGCAACGTGGTACAGCGCGGTCTGGCAGGAGCGCCGGGCCAGGCTATCTGCCTGAGTGGTGTACTGGCGATCTTTAATGATATCCAGGTAAAACCCACCCAGTGTGGCTTCACAGAAGCTGTACACCTTCTGATAAATCCGCAGGAAGGCGTAGTTCTGATAGTCCTCATGGAGTTCGTTCTGCAACTGCAGGGCGCGATCCACCATCCAGCGATCCAGAGCAATCATGTCTTCCGGTGCAACCATATGCTGCTTCGGGTCGAAGCCGGTGAGGTTGCTCAACAGGAAACGAGAAGTGTTGCGGATACGACGGTAGCCGTCGGCTGTTTGCCGCAGGATATCTTTGGATACCGTCATCTCGCCGCTGTAGTCGGTTGCTGAAACCCACAAACGCAGAATGTCGGCACCCAGCTCGTTCATTACTTCCTGAGGTGCGATTACATTGCCCAAAGACTTGGACATTTTCAGGCCCTTGCCATCCACGGTGAAACCGTGAGTTAGCACCTGTTTATAAGGCGCTACACCATTCATAGCGATGGAGGTCTTCAGTGAGGACTGGAACCAGCCGCGATGCTGATCCGAGCCTTCCAGATACATATCCGCCGGGAACTGGCCCAGCTCCGGGCGTACGCGCAGAACGGAATCGTGAGTCACACCGGAATCGAACCACACATCCAGCGTGTCCGTCACTTTCTCGTAGTTATCCGCCTCATCACCCAGCAATTCACGGGCATCGATGTCATACCAGGCATCAATGCCGTCGGTTTCGATGGCTTGAGCCACTTTTTCGATCAGGTTTTGAGTATCCGGATGCAGTTCCTGTGTTTCCTTATGGATAAACAGGGTGATTGGCACGCCCCAGGTGCGTTGACGCGAGATACACCAGTCAGGAGATTGCTGGAACATACCCTCAATCCGGTTTTGGCCCCAGGCCGGCACCCAGCGTACGCCTTTGATGGCTTCCAGTGCATCTGCGCGGAGGTTTTCTTTCTCCATGCTGATAAACCACTGGGGGGTAGCGCGGTAGATCAGTGGCGTTTTGGTGCGCCAGCAGTGGGGAAAGCTGTGACGGAATTTTTCCTTCCGCACCAACTTGCCCTCACGCGCAAGAGCGTCGCACACGGGCTCGTCGGCCTTATAGACATGAATCCCTGCAAACTCGCCGGTAGCACTGGTGTAGGTACCGTCGGCCTGAACCATGTTCAGTGTGCCTATGCCGTAGGCTTTGCCCACCACGAAGTCTTCCATACCATGATCAGGTGCCGTGTGAACGGCCCCGGTACCTGCCTCGATCGAGACATGGTCACCCAGAATGGCAGGCACCTGCTTGTCGTAGATCGGGTGATGCAGAGCCAAGTGCTCAAGGCTCGCACCGAGGCAATGCCCCAACACTTCGTATTTTTCGACTTCCCAGCGTGCCATGATACCTTCGACCATGGCGGCAGCCAGAATCATCCGCTCAGGACCATTGCCTGCGTCAACCTGCACCAGTGCGTAGTCCAGATCAGCGTTCAGGGACACTGCCTGGTTAGCCGGGATGGTCCAGGGTGTGGTGGTCCAGATCACCACGGACACATCACCTTCGCCTTTGTCCGCTCCAAATAGCGACAAAGCTTTGGCCTGGTCGACGGCGGTAAAGCGCACATCAATCTGGGTTGAGGTTTTGTCCTGGTATTCCACTTCAGCTTCTGCCAGCGCGGACTGACCCACCACACTCCAGTAAACCGGCTTAAAACCGCGAACAACATGCCCCTTGGCAACAATCTTGCCCAGCGCACGCACAATGCCAGCTTCTACTTTCGGATCCATGGTGAGGTATGGCTTGTCCCACTCACCCATGATACCGAGGCGAACAAAGTCGGCTTTCTGGCCGGCAATCTGCTTGGTGGCGTAATCACGGCAGGCTTGGCGGAAGGTTTTGTAGTCGACCTTCACGCCGGCCTTGCCGATTTCCTGCTCAACCTTGTGCTCAATCGGCAGACCATGACAATCCCAGCCCGGCACGTAGGGCGCATCAAAGCCCATGAAGCCGCGGGATTTAACGATCATATCTTTCAGAATTTTATTGACCGCGTGACCAATGTGAATGCTGCCGTTGGCATAGGGAGGGCCATCGTGAAGGATGAACTTCTCACGCCCGTCGCGCTGTTCGCGCAAGTTGGCGTATACGTTCAGATCCTGCCAACGCTTGAGCATTTCAGGCTCGCGATTGGCCAGGTTACCGCGCATGGGGAACGCAGTTTCCGGCAGATTCAGAGTGTGCTTATAGTCGCTCATGGTTTGTGTGCGTACTCTTCAGGTCAGTTGGTTTGGCCAGCCACGCTCTGGCAGCGTCGAAATCTCTGGCAATCTGCGCTTTGAGCGCATCTATCGAATCAAATTTTTCTTCATCCCGCAGTCCATGGCGGAAAACAACATCAATTCGTTGGCCGTAAAGTGTGCCAGTAAAGTCAAACAGGTGCACTTCCAGTGCCGGTTGCTTGCCATCCACTGTTGGGCGCAGGCCGATGTTGGCAACGCCGTCCTGCCTCGCTCCGTTGCCAAGCGTAACGCCAACCACATACACACCGCGCAACGCAGGCATCTGGTGGAGCAGGATATTTGCCGTGGGCGATCCGATTTGCCGGCCCAGCTGACGGCCGTAAACCACCCTGCCCTGAATATGGTAACGGCGCCCCAGCAAAGCCTCGGCTTTTTCCAGCTGGTTCGCCAGTAGCAGGTTACGGATTCGGGTGCTGCTTATGCGTTCGCCGGCAACGGTTACAGTACGGGTGTTCTCCACTGAAAATCCGGCCGTTTTACCCACCTTCTCCAGCAGTGCGAAATCCCCCGCCCTGTCACAACCGAAGCGGAAGTCATCGCCGACAACAAGGTGGCGCACCGCAAGGCCAGCAATAAGCACGTCGTCGATGAAACCCATGCCGGAGTAGCTGCGAAAAGTTCCATCAAACTTCAGGCAAAGCACAATATCTATACCAGCCGCACGCAGGGCTTCAAACTTTTGCCGAAACCCCATTAACCGGGGGGGCGCCTCCATTCCCTGAAAGAACTCCCTTGGCTGAGGCTCAAATACCATCACGACCGAAGGCAGGCTCAACGCCTTCGCCTTGTTTTTTACCTGATCGATAATGGTTTGATGGCCCAGATGAACGCCATCAAAGTTGCCAATAGTGGCAACACAGCCTTGTGCCAGCGGAGAATCCGCTTGCCTTGAAAGCATTTTCAGGTTGGTCAGGCCCCGGATCAGACGCATGCAATGCGAACCTTCATTTGCCAAGTGGCTTTCTGCGCTCAATCAATGCGCAAAGCGCTGGTGAGAAAACGCGCGATTATACCTTACCTCTGGCGAAAATGTCTTACCCGCACTCCGCTTAGCGCCAGAACAGCAAAGTAGACACTGGCGCTCGCAACTACTATTACACCCATATAGAGCGAACGCTCGATACCATCTGCCGACAGCCAGCGCATAACGGGGTAGTTCAGCCAGAGAATAACGGCGACCATGGCAGCATTTGCCAAGGATATCTGCAGGAGATATTTGCCCCAACCCGGCTGGCTTTTCCACGCCCCCTGGCGCTTGAGGCCCCGCCAAAGCAAAATCGCATTGAGCCAGGCAGAAAGCGAGGTAGCAAGCGCCAAGCCAGCATGGGCCAAAGGCACAATAAGCGCCAGATTGAAGACCATATTGGCAACCATGGCGATGATGCCAATCTTCACCGGTGTACGAGTATCCATGCGAGCGAAAAAGCCGGGCGCGAGTACCTTTATTACCATAAAGGCAAGCAACCCTGCGGAATAAGCCCTCAAACTCTGGGCCGACATAATCACATCCCTGTCGGTCACCTCACCATAGTGAAACAAAGTTGCAATAAGCGGTTCTGCCAGAAGCGCAAGCGCAAGCGCGGCAGGCACCCCGATAATCAGCACCGCGCGAACAGCCCAGTCCAAAGTAGCCGAAAACTGATCAGTTGACGCCGCAGCGTGCTTGCGGGACAAGCTCGGTAAAATAACCGTTGCGATAGCAATACCAAACACACCCAAAGGCAACTCGGAAAGCCGGTCTGAATAATACAGCCAGGACACACTCCCGGTTTGCAGGAAAGACGCCAGCACCGTGTCGAGCAGCAGGTTGATCTGGCTGACCGATACGCCAAACAGCGCCGGCACCATCAGCTTGAGAATGCGACTGACACCTTCATGCTTGTAGTCAACCCGCGGGCGGGGCAGAAGCCCGAGGCGCATCAGAAACGGCAGCTGAAAAAACAGCTGCAAGGCGCCCGCAATGAACACCCCCCAAGCCAGAGCCATAACCGGTTCGCTCATCAAGGGAGTAAGATAAACAGCGGCACCAATCATCGCCAGATTGAGCAGCACTGGCGTAAATGCAGGCACGGCAAAGCGGTCGTAACTGTTGAGAATGCCACCGGCAAACGCTGTCAGTGAAATCAGCAACAAATAAGGAAAGGTAATGCGCAGCATGTCGCTGGTCAGCGCGAACTTTATGTCGTCGCCCAGAAACCCCGGGGCAAACACTGCGGTAAGCAGCGGAGCACCCAGCATGGCCACCAGAGTAATGCCTAAAAGCACCAACCCCAGTGATCCAGCAACCGCATCGACTAAACGCTTTACATCTGAGGAGCTCTTATTTTCACGGTAGGATGAGAGTACTGGCACAAACGCCTGAGAAAATGCGCCCTCAGCGAAAAGCCTGCGCAGGAAGTTAGGTATCTTGAAAGCTACAAAAAACGCATCTGCCCCGGCGCCAGCTCCAAAATAGCGTGCAATCACCATGTCTCGCACCAGCCCCAACACCCTGGAGAGCATGGTCATAATGCCCACCAGGCCAGACGAGCGCAGCAGTCCGGGCACTTTAACTGGCGGCTTGCTTTCAGGCGGGATTGCGGGTTGCGACGACATGCGGGTTCGTATCCGGGTTGTGCACTGTTTTCGGCCGGGTATCTCGGGAATTACCTGCTTCCCTGCCACACCCGTATCCGGCGAGCCGCGAGTTTAACACAGGCCTTTTATACCGGGGGACTATCTGTCACCTTGGCGGGGTTTGGTATTGACATTTCCGGGATTGAGCGGCATAGTTCCGCGTCATTTATTTCGACGCGCTGGTTATGGGCGCGCCCGCGATTTCAGGGTCCCTCTGGTTGGTATTATGCCCAGAGTTCCCGTACGAATCATTCAGTAACGAATTTAAGTACTTTCAGGAGTTTTACGGTGGCAAATTCCCCGCAAGCCAAAAAGCGCGCACGTCAGAACGAGAAGAACCGCAAGCACAACGCTAGCCTACGTTCCATGACCCGCACTTACATGAAAAAAGTTCACGCCAAGATCGAAGCTGGCAACTATGAAGAAGCTCAGGCCGCTTTCCAGGCAGCTCAGCCGATCATGGACAGCATGATCAACAAAGGCATCTTTACAAAGAACAAAGTTGCTCGCCAAAAGAGCCGCATGGTCTCCAAGATCAAGGCCCTGAAGAGCGCCTGATAGCGTCCAACGCTTGAAAGCTCTTATTGCGAATCAAAAAAACCGGCCCATGAGCCGGTTTTTTTGATTCGCAATAAGAACTTTCACATCAGATAATGATCATGTTATCCCGGTGAATCATCTCCTCCTCTGAGATATACCCCAGAATATCGGAGATGCTATTACTGGAACGGCCCGCAATCGCCGCAGCCTCATCCGCATCGTAATTTACCAAGCCACGCGCAACCTCTACACCATCTTCCGCGACACAGGACACCATTTCGCCACGCCGGAACCGCCCAACAACACCTTTCACCCCAACTGGTAGCAGGCTACGACCTCCCTGCCGAAGCACCCTTACCGCCCCATCATCCAACGTAAGCTTTCCACGGGTTTGAAGATGACTTGCCAGCCACTGCTTGCGCGCCGCGATACGGCCCTGCTCCGGGAGCAACAAGGTGCCGCATACGTCACCTTGTCGAAGGCGGGTAAGCACGGACTCAATGCGACCACCAACAATCACCGTGAAAGCCCCTGACCGCGCCGCCAAACGTGCAGCGCGCAACTTGGTCAACATGCCCCCGCGGCCAAGCTCACCGGCACCGCCACCTGCCATGGCATCCAGGGTGCGATCACCCGCAAACCGCTCGGTTACCATAATGGCATCCGGGTTCTTGCGCGGATCTTTATCAAACAGGCCCAACTGATCGGTAAGAATGATCAAGCCATCGGCCTCAACTACGTTAGTGACCAGCGCACCCAAAGTGTCGTTATCGCCAAACCGGATTTCGTCGGTAACCACCGTATCGTTCTCGTTTACGATAGGCACAACACCAAAATCCAGCAAAGCTCTGAGCGTGCTGCGGCCATTCAAATAACGCTTACGATCGGAGAGGTCATCGTGGGTCAGTAAAATCTGAGCAGTATGAATACCATGGCGCTTGAACTGCGCCTCCCAGGTCTGCACCAACCCCATCTGACCAACAGCGGCGGCGGCCTGCAATTCATGCAGCTGTTCCGGGCGCTTTTTCCAGCCCAGCCGGCTCATGCCCTCCGCCACTGACCCGGAAGAAACCACAACCAACTCAACGCCCTCACGGACCAAGGCCGCCATCTGATCGACCCAAAGACCTAACGCCTCAACGTCCAGGCCCTGACCATCATTGGTCAGGAGGGCACTTCCGATTTTCACCACCAGGCGGCGAGCCTGCGGCAGCTGGGCGCGTTGCGTCATGATACGGGCTTGTCTCTCTCGATCGAACGGGATAATTCAGATACCAAAAGGCCGGAATCTAATCCTTCACATACACCACTTCAACGTCGTAATCATCGTCGTCAAAGTCATCATCAGCATCATCGCCTGCAGCCTCACGGGCCGCGCGACGAGCACGTCGCTCTTCTTCTACTCCAGCACGCGCCTCTTCGTCCATCTGGCGACGCCTTGCAGCTTCACGCTCAGCGACCTCAGGATTCTCAGCCTCTTCTTCAGCGCGCTCCTCAATCCAACGCATAACTGCCTGAGTCAGCGGCTTGGTACCCTCACCACTTAACGCTGAAATCCTGAACACCGGCCCCTGCCAGTCAAGCTCATCAATGATCGCCTGACAGTGGGCGTCCCGGTCTTGCTCCGGCACCATGTCGACTTTATTCAACACCAACCAACGATCCCGATTTGCCAGGGTTTCACTGAACTTCTCAAGCTCGTGAGCAATCACGTTTACAGCATGTGCTGGTGATGAACCGTCGTAAGGTGCCACGTCGACCAAGTGCAACAACAAGCGAGTGCGTACCAAATGCCTTAGAAAGCGAACACCAAGACCCGCGCCTTCCGCTGCACCCTCAATCAGGCCGGGAATATCTGCAATAACAAAACTTTGGTGCGCCTGCACGCTCACCACACCCAAGTTCGGAACCAGCGTTGTAAACGGATAGTCTGCAACCTTGGGCGTGGCGGCAGACACCGACCGTATAAACGTCGACTTACCCGCATTTGGCAACCCGAGAAGACCCACATCCGCTAGAACCTTCAGCTCCAGCCGCAGGTTTCTGAGCTCACCCTCAGAACCTTTTGAAGTTTGGCGAGGCGCACGATTTATAGATGACTTGAACCTGGTGTTGCCGAGGCCATGAAAACCACCCTGAGCCACCTTCAGGCGCTGGCCGATGCGGGTCAAGTCACCGAGCACCTCGTGGGTATCCACATCAACCACCGTGGTGCCAACTGGCACCGGCAGCACAAGATCCTCACCTTTGGTTCCAGTGCAGTTCCGCCCCGACCCCTGCTCGCCACCTGGCGCTTTGTGTTTGCGCTGAAACTGATAATCAACCAACGTATTGAGCGAATCACTTGCCTCGAGATACACGGAGCCACCATCCCCGCCATCGCCCCCGTCAGGGCCGCCCTTTGGAACGTACTTTTCACGCCGGAAACTAAGGCAGCCGTTTCCGCCGTTACCAGCTTCAACGATGATTGTGGCTTCGTCTACGAATTTCATGAATCTACCCTTTGCGCGTAGCGCATAAACTAAAAAGCCCCGCAGCCTCAAGGAAGCTTTGCGGGGCTCCGGATGGCTCTGACTCTAACTATAACAGTAGAATATCAGGGCTACCCAAGGTTCGACAGAACCGGCTCGCCGCTGCTTAGGCAGCAGCGGGAACGATGCTTACGAACTTACGGTTCTGTGGACCTTTCACTTCGAACACAACCTGACCGTCTGCTTTCGCAAACAGGGTGTGGTCTTTGCCCAGGCCAACATTGGTGCCGGCGTGGAAACGGGTTCCGCGCTGACGCACGATAATGCTGCCTGCAGATACTGCTTCGCCGCCGTAGCGCTTGACACCAAGTCGTTTCGACTCGGAATCGCGACCGTTACGGGTACTACCTGCTGCTTTTTTGTGAGCCATGACAAGTCTCCTGATTAAGGGGTATTTTCCAGACCTTAGCCCTGGATACCCGTGATCTTGACTTCAGTAAACCACTGACGGTGGCCCTGACGCTTCATTGAGTGCTTACGACGACGGAATTTGATGATGTTGATCTTGTCGTGACGACCGTGGCTAACCACTTCGGCAGTCACTTTGGCACCATCAACTACCGGCGCGCCAACTTTGAAGTTGTCGCCATCAGCGATCAGCAGAACGCGGTCAAACTCGATGTTGCCGCCTGTTTCCACTTCCAGCTTTTCCAGCTTCAGCGTTTCGCCTTCTTTAACACGGTGCTGCTTACCACCGCTAACAATAACTGCGTACATTAACTTTACTCCGCGATTGACCCATCCCTGCTCTTATCCACCTGGTTCTAAGGGAAGCGCTTCGGCAACCCTATAACAGGGAGCGCAGGTTGGGATGAGTTGGGCGCGTGATTGTACGAAAAGGCGGCCAGCAATACAAGCCAAGTTGACACTAACCGCTGCAATACCTAGCATTGCCGCAACCTGCCTGTATTAACAGTACACTAGACAGCTATCTAATCACGACATCAGCAAGGGATCCAAAAGCCGCATGACAGCCCAGCGCATTTACGACACCGTGGCAGACGACTTCAGCCGCGTTAATGACCTGATCATCCAGCGGCTTTCCTCCGATGTCCCCCTGGTAGAAAAAATAGCCCAACACATTATTGAAAGCGGCGGTAAGCGCTTGAGGCCCTTACTGGTTTTACTTTCCAGCCGGGCTGCAGGGTATAACAATGACGAGCACCTCAAGCTGGCCGTGGTGATCGAGTTTCTGCACACCGCCACCCTGCTCCACGACGATGTTGTAGATACATCGGATATGCGCCGGGGCCGAAGCACTGCAAATGCGAACTGGGGAAATGCCCCCAGCGTACTCGTAGGTGATTTCCTCTACGCCCGCGCATTCGAGATGATGGTTGAGCTGAAGAGCCTTTCTATAATGGAGATCCTGTCTCACGCCACAGCCGTGATTGCTCAGGGCGAAGTGATGCAGCTGATGAACGTGAAAAATCCGGATCTCACAGAAGATCAGTACATGACCGTGATCCATAACAAAACCGCCATGCTGTTCGAAGCAGCCTCACACTCCGGCGCCATACTCGCCAAAGCGAGCGAGGCCCAGGAACAGGCGCTGAAAAGCTACGGCAAACACCTGGGGCTAGCCTTCCAGTTGGTAGACGATGTTCTGGATTATCGCGGTGACGCTGAAACCATGGGCAAAAATGTGGGCGACGATCTGGCGGAAGGCAAAACTACTCTGCCACTTATTCACGCCATGGCAAACAGCAACGAAGAAGGCCGCCAACTCATACGCCAGGCAATCCGCAAAGGCGGGCTCGATGATTTACCGAAGGTACTCGAACTGGTTGAAGCTTCCGGGGCGCTGGAATACACCATGGAGAGAGCCAGGGCCGAAGCGGCAAAAGCCTCGGACACCCTGAACGCGCTCCCTGACTCGCCCCATAAAGAAGCTCTGGAACTGCTGACCCAAGTCGCCGTGGCGCGAGTCAGCTAAAGCCCGCTTTATAGACCATCACGCCTGTGGGGAGCGGTGAAGTCCAGCTGCGGTCCCACTGGCACAACCTGTGTTGGGTTGATGGTGCGCTGGCTAACATAGTAGTGCTGCTTGATCTGGCGAATATCCACAGTATCGGCCACACCCGGCACCTGATACAGCTCCCTCAGATAACCTGAAAGTGCCGGGAAATCGCTGATACGCTGGCGATTGCACTTGAAGTGGCTGTAATAAACCGCATCAAACCGAACCAGCGTTGTGAACAACCGCCAATCTGCTTCAGTGATGGTGCTCCCCGTCAGATACCGCTGCTTCGACAGCTTGGCTTCCAGCCAGTCCAACGACTCGAACAACTCGGCATAGGCCTTTTCATATTCATCTTGAGCCGTGGCAAACCCTGCCTTGTAAACACCGTTGTTAACCGTGTTGTAAACACGCTCATTCACTGCATCAATATCTGCCTGCAGCGCTTCCGGGTACAAATCCAGATCCGCGTTTACACCCTCAAGGCCATCAAACGCCGAGTTGAACATGCGGATAATCTCCGCCGACTCGTTGCTGGCGATGGTGTTCTGGTGCTTGTCCCACAACGTAGGAACCGTCACACGCCCAGAATAGTCTGGCGCTGCCTTGGTATATACCTGATGCATAAAGCGGAAATCATGCAAATCATCTTTATGGGCGCTGTCATCCGGCCGGAATTCCCAGCCGTTCTCGACCATATCCGGATGCACTACCGACACGGATATGTGCTTCTCAAGACCTTTCAGCTTCCGGAAAATCAGCGTGCGGTGAGCCCATGGGCAAGCCAGAGACACATACAAATGATAGCGCCCGGACTCCGCCTTGAAACCACCCTCACCCGCAGGCCCGGCGGAACCATCTGCCGTTACCCAGTTCCTGAACCGCGCTGCTTCGCGCTCGAATTTTCCACCGGTTTTACTGGTGTCGTACCACTTGTCCTGCCATTTTCCGTCAACAAGAAGACCCATAGTGAACACTCCTCAAAAGTTCTGAATTAACGTGCCAACCTCAATGAGGGCCAGCACCAGAGACCGGGCGCCTGTCGGGCAAGCCTCTCACAAACCGTGCATTGCCAGGGATGGCAATGCCGAGCCCCCACGGACGGGTTCACGGCGTGTTTGTGAGAGGCTTGCCCGACAGACGCGAACTCCATATGTAAAGAAGGATAGCGGCCATACTGCTACACTCTCAAGCAACCAATTCTGGCCAACAACCTCAGATAATTCGAACATGCACACTGCCATTACTATAGACGCCCTGAGAGTCCTCGATGCCATCAACCGCAAAGGCAGCTTCGCCGGTGCTGCCTGCGAGCTTTTCCGAGTGCCATCGGCGATCAGCTACACCGTGCAAAAACTCGAGGAAGACCTGAACGTAGCCCTGTTCGACAGAAGTGGCCACCGCGCCGTACTCACGCCCGCGGGTATTTACCTGCTCGAAGAAGGCCGCATTCTGCTTGATGCCGCCGAGAACCTTGCTCACTCAACCCGGCAGGTCGCGCAAGGCTGGGAAACCAGGCTGCGCATCGGATTCAACTCATTGCTGCCAGCGGATTGCCTGTTTCCCGCTATCAAAGACTTCAGCGCCCTGGGCGTGCCGGTCGATGTTCAAATTGTCGAAGAAGTGTTTGCCGGTACCTGGGACGCGCTTCAAAGCCGCAGGGTGGACCTTGTTGTCGGAGCCGACGATATCAGCAAACCCGCTGGAAACTTTACCTGCCAGAACCTTGGCGTAATGGACTTCATTTTTGTCGTCTCACCCGATCATCCTCTGGCGAGTGCAGAAGAACCCCTGAGCGAAGACGACATTTTCCGCTTTCCCGCAGCCGTTGCCGCCGACTCGTCCCGATCCCTTCCCGCTGGCCACGCCGGCATCTTCCATCGGCAGCGCACCTTGACCGGCACCAACATGGATCACAAAATCGCCTTGCAGAAGGCAGGTCTCGCCGTGGGCTGGCTGCCGAGATCCCGAGTGAGCACCCTGGTTGCCAATGGCCAACTCATCGAAAAGCAAGTGAAGGAAGCGAGGCAGTCCGTGTCACTCCAGGCCGCCAGGCACGCTGACGACAAGGGTAAAGCGCTTATGTGGTTTTGGGACAGACTGATTGATGACCCGGCCATCACACGCTGGCTCAAGACCTGAACTACCCGGCAAGGCGCGGGGCATAATGACTTCGCAGCAGAACCATGGCAGGCAAATGAGTCAACGGCATCAACAGCCGGTTCATTTATACTGCAGCGATCCTCACTAACGAACGGAGCTCATTGATGCGGCAGCTATCGGAACTGGATGCCTCCTTCCTGTACCTGGAATCAGCCAATGCACCGATGCACATCGGCAGCATTTACGTGTTTGACGCCAGCGAACGGGAAACACCTCTGGCGTTCAGTACTTTTATCGCCTATCTGCGAAGCCGCCTTCACGTGGTCCCGGTGTTCCGCCAGCTGCTGAAAGAAATTCCTCTGCGCATGGGCCGACCCTATTGGATTGATGATCCGGATTTCAGTATTGAGCGACACCTGGCCTATGTCAGCCTCGGCGAAAACAGCCGTGAATCACACCTGATGACCCTTGCATCCAAAATCCTGGAAGACCCTCTGAAGCGTGATCGCCCACTCTGGCACATTACCTTCGTGGACGGCTTCCGGCTGGGTGACGAGAAAGAAGGTAAGGCGGGCATCGCTCTCATTGTAAAACTGCATCATGCAGCTATCGATGCGTTCAGTGGTGCTGAAATCATGGGCAAGCTACTGGAATACACGCCTGAGCCGCAATCCATCCGCGCGCCACGTCCCTGGCAACCGCGCCCGAAACCGTCAGAAGAGCGCGTCGTTATACAGGCGGGGGTAAACATGCTGCGAACACCCTGGCGCGTGACTTCTCTGGCCGTTGGCGCGGCAGAGGCAACGGTGCGCGGGCTGGTTCAGAAGCAACTGCGAAAAATACCTCTGCCATTCCCGATATTTTCAGCTCCGCACAGCCCATTCAACCGCCAGATTACAGCCAATCGTCAATTAATCTCTGCAAAGGTCGATTTGTCTCGTCTGAAAGCAATCAAAGCATCTCTGGTGGATGTCACGCTTAACGATGTGGTGCTGGGGCTTTGTGCAGAAACACTGCGGCGATATTTGAATGATCAGGGTGCGAGCACTAACGAATCGTTGATTGCCATGACGCCCATCTCCGTGCGCTCACGCATGTTGAACAAAGCCACCGGCAGCCAGATGTCTGCCATGCTTCTGGATCTGGCAACCAATGAGCGTAATCCGGCCAAGCGTATTCGTCGGATTCACTGGAACGCTGTCGCCTCCGAACCATACCGTGAGGCCATAGCCGCAGATCGGCTTACTGAATTGCTGCCCTCAACGATGCTTGCGCTGTCGGCACGGCTGTATTCGGAGCTGCAGATTGCGCAGCGTTACCAACCGGTATTCAACCTACCTATTACCAACGTACCCGGCCCACAGGTACCTCTTTACTTGCAGGGCGCCAGGTTGGTGCAACAGTACAATGCCGCGCCACTGTTCGACAGTCTGGGCCTGGGTATTGTGGCGGTAAGCTATCAGGGTAGCCTCACCCTTAACTTCACCATCTGCCCGGATGTCGTCGCTCATGGAGATTCACTCCAACGCCATGTCTGCGACAGCCTTGTCGCCATCGAAGATGCGGCCATCGAGCTCCCGCCCGAGGAAATGCACACCCCGCTTGAAGAAACCCGGAGCCAGACCCTGGCAGACGATGCCATGAACCTGCTTGAAGCCGCTCTACAGAAACTGACGGCGCGCTTCAAGCGGTAACGAGCCTTATGAACGCCAGGCGGCTACTCGAATGCCCAGCGCAGAAACGCCTTTTTGTCTTCGTCGCTCGCAGTTTCCCAAACGGATTTGAGACGACTCAACGCATCCACGCCATCACTAGTTGCGGTGGCACTATCAGCGGATAAAGGTGTCCGCTCTGACCTTGCAGTGTCGGCCGGCGACCAATTTGTAGAGTGCGCAAGCGCCAGGCCATCACCTCCCACAACTGCTGCGGAAAATTCAGGAACCTCTTTTTCGGCCTGTTTGCGGGATTCAGGCTTTGAGAACTCGAAGCGGTAGGTAGCCTTGGGATTCGCCTCAAAGCGCACGACTTGCGGCTTACTCTCAATAATGTGGACTTTTGACTCACCGTTGTCCACAACCCCGGATTTGGCCCAAATGGTTTTGTAGGTGAACACCACCTCATTCTCACCGGGTAGAAGCGCATAATCCAACGCCAGGTCATCCATCAAATAGTTCTTCATTGTGCGTCCGTTAACCTGGCTCACATGAATAGCACCTGGTGCTTTCAAGACTGCCGCGTTTTCGGCACCTGCCGGGTCACCCTCCCACGTCTCGAGCTTGGTTATTGCCGTTGAGCAGCCTGCCAGAGTTGTCAGCAACACCGCCGCAAGCGCCAACCGGCACGCCTGCCACCAACGGCTTAAATGGCTCATCTCCAACCTTGCAACACGTAAAATGTACACCATACTCATGTTATCTCCTTGAGGGTAAGAGGAAGCCCGGCGCGAGAATGCGACCAGCTATTGCGCATTTTGAACACCGAAACCACTGAGGGCAACCGAATGCGCAAAGATGCGCGAAAGTCCGACCCGCCGTGGCGACGTCTGCTTAATTGTTAATAATTGTTGAATTTGCCGGAAATTGGTTTAATTTTAAACAGAACCTTATCAATCACACTGCGCCCGACATACAAAATCAGAAGTCAGGCATCGGAGCCGGCCATGAACACCCAGGTCAGATCAGGAGAAGACAGACACATTCCCTTTCGTAGCAGTCGGTATTTTTGCGTCGGGAACAAATGGTATTTCACGACCAGGGAGGGCTTTGACAGCGGCCCCTTCGCATCAAGGGAGCGCGCTGAAATCGGGCTAAAGCGATTCCTTCATGTCGTGAGGTTGCTCCCCGAAGAGATGCAGGTGCACTAAGGGCAGGCACACGCCGGCGCACCCATGCATACCGCAAATGGGTTTCCGGGAGACTTAAAGGATGAACGGCATCAGCCAAGCGTCAATCGCGAGTAGGCAAAGCAGTGCCATGGCGGCGGCCACGACATCATCCACCATGATGCCCAGCCCTCCTGGCAATCGTTCATCCAACCAACTGATAGGCCAAGGCTTCAGCACATCGAACAGCCTGAATACCAGAAACGCCAACAATACGCCGTAAATATTCTCAGGAAACAAGCCAAGGGCAATCCACATCCCCACAAACTCGTCCCACACGATACCGCCGTGGTCGTGCACTTTTAAATCCGCAGCGGTTTTTCCGCATAGCCAAATGCCCACCAGGAAGGCCAATGCAACAACCAGCCAGTAGGCAGCAGGCGGCAACCAGGCAAAGCAGTACCAGAGTGGAATAGCTGCCAGACTCCCCCAGGTTCCGGGGGCCCTTGGCGCTGCGCCGCTGCCAAAGCCGAAGGCTAACAGGTGCACGGGATCTTTCAGAAACCCCGGCGGCAAAATGGCCTGTGGCAAATCCGGCTCTGGCCACTGGTCTTCCTGAGTCATATTTTTCTCCTGAAATGGTCAAAACCTGTCGCTTCTGAGCCCGACACTACAGCAGTACCATCAAGGCGCAAACCAGAAGCTGGCTCAATCACGCCGATAACGGTGAGCTGTTGCTTTAACGATTTGGGTACACTTGCCCAACGTGCTTCCGGAATGGTTGCGCACAGTTCGTAATCATCGCCGGAGTTCAGCGCATAATCCATGGCTGCGTCGCCTTTCAAGCGGGCTAGTGCCTGCGATACCGGCACATGGGCTCGGTCAATATTCGCGCCCACATTGGACGCTTCAAGAATATGGTTGAGATCTGCCAGCAATCCGTCGGATACATCAATCGCCGCCGTCGCGAGGCTCCTCAAAGCCATGCCCAATTTCAGCCTCGGCTGCGGACAGTGATAGCGCTTCAATACCGACTGCTCGTCTTCTGAGGGACTGCAGGCATCAAGATAATCCAAGGCGGCCCCTGCATCACCCAAGGTGCCAGACACTACAATCAGATCGCCAGCACATGCTCCGGAGCGTCTGATGGCTCGCCCCTGCTCCACCAATCCATGCAGCTGCAGGCTTAATGTAAGAGGGCCGCGAGTTGTATCACCTCCAGCAAGCACCAGGCCAAAGGATTCCGCCGCACGACCCAGCCCACGGGCGAAATCACGCAACCAGGCCTCATCGGCTTCAGGGAGTGTCAACGCAAGGGTAAAGCAATCAGGCTCAGCACCCATGGCCGCCAGATCACTCGCAGCCACTGCAAGAGCTCTCCAGCCAAGGTAGTCTGGGCGATACCCAGCGGGAAAGTGCACACCCTCAACCAGGGTGTCGATAGAAAAAACCAGATCAGAACCGGGGGGAATGCTTTGAATTGCACAGTCGTCGCCCGGTCCCAGCACAACAGAGCGGGAACCGTGCAGACGCGCTAACGGCATGAAATACTGCCGGATCAGCTCAAATTCACCCATCGGTTAGCGTGAGCGGGTCTCGGCAAGACGTAAACGACGGCCTAACTTATCAAGCACACTGTTAACAAACTTGTGCCCTTCTGTACCCCCGAATCGCTTTGCCAGTTCGATACCCTCATTGATAACAACTTTATACGGCACATCAACCCGGTGGCGCAGTTCGTATGCACCTACGCGCACGATGGCCAACTCTACCGGGTCTACCTCAAGCAGCGGGCGATCAAGAAAGGGCTCAATCAGCTTATCCAGCTCTGCTTGTTCACGGTGAACACCGCGAAGAACATCCCGGAAGTACAGGGAATCCACTTTGGTCATGTCGTTGTCGACCATGAACTCAGCTTCGATATCCGAAATCGGACTCTTGGTAAAGTGGCGCTGGTAAAGCCCCTGCATTGCCAGAATCCGGGCACGGCGGCGATCGCCAGCTTTTGGCTGGCCTGCCGGCGCCGGACCGGGTGTTGTACCTTCAGTGTCACTCATTACTCACCCAGCTTGTTAAACAGGCTAACCATTTCCAACGCTGTAATTGCAGCCTCGGCGCCTTTGTTGCCGGCCTTGGTGCCGGAGCGCTCAATGGCCTGCTCGATTGAATCAACGGTCAGTACACCAAAGGTTACTGGCACGTCGGTTTCCAGACTTACTGCACCGATACCACTGGACGCTTCGCCAGCAACATACTCAAAGTGCGGGGTGCCGCCACGAATAACAGCGCCCAAGGCAATAATGGCGCTATAGCCACCGGTTTCTGCAACACGCTTTACGGCCAGAGGCATTTCGTAGGCTCCGGGCACGCGCACAATGGTTATATCGCTATCGGGAATACCGTGGCGGCGCAAGGTGTCGATAGCACCCTCTACCAGGCTTTCCACAACGAAACTGTTAAAACGGCCAACCACCAGCGCATAGCGCCCGGTGCACTGGGTAAAATCACCTTCAATTACTTTGATATCCGCCATCGGTGGCTCCTTCACGGGCTCCAGCAAAGTGCTGCAGCCAGGTTAATCAGTCTGGGGTGTAGGGTATGTACTCAACTACTTCCAGATCAAATCCGGAAATGGCCGAGTATTTTACGGGCGGGCTAAGCAAACGCATCTTGCTTACGCCAAGATCCCGCAGAATCTGGGAGCCGGTGCCCACGGTAAAATACACACCGGAGCTGCCTTTGCCAGCGGGGCCATGCCCCTGATCAAAGAACTCCTGAATGCGGTCCTCCAGGTTGTAACTATCTTCTGCACTGTTTAGCAGAACCACAACGCCACAACCTTCAGCGGCCACTTTTTCTAGCGCATGGTGCAGCGGCCAGCTGCGGGAATCCTTGCGGCGAGCGCCCAGCAAGTCCCGCAGGGTATCGGTAATATGAACGCGCACGTGCACAGGCTCATCCGCCGGAATCTCACCGTAAACCATAGCCAAATGCGTAGAGCCCTGAATAATATCGCGGTAAGTGCACAGTTTGAACACACCGTATTCCGTATCGAGCTGATTCTCTTCAACACACTCAACGGTGCGTTCGTGGGTAGTGCGATAGTGAATCAGGTCGGCAATGGTGCCAATCTTCAGATTGTGCTCATCGGCAAATAGCTCCAGGTCTTCCCTGCGCGCCATGGAGCCATCATCATTCATTATTTCACAAATAACACCCGCCGGCTCACTACCCGCAAGGGCGGCCAGATCGCAGGAGGCTTCCGTATGTCCCGCACGGCTGAGCACACCGCCAGGATCAGACATCAACGGAAAGATATGCCCGGGCTGAACCAGGTCCGAAGCCTTGGCGTTGCGAGCCACTGCTGCTTGCACGGTACGCGCACGATCTGCTGCTGAGATACCGGTGGTTACGCCGGTAGCCGCCTCAATGGAGAGAGTGAACTTGGTACCGAAACCCGACGCGTTCTGTTGCACCATCAGCGGCAAGCCCAACTGCTCGCAGCGGTCTCGTGTCATGGGCATGCAGATAAGGCCACGACCAAAGCGTGCCATGAAGTTGATGTCTTCGGCGGTACAGTGCTCGGCCGCCATCACCAGATCACCTTCGTTTTCCCGGTCTTCATCATCCATCAGGATAACCATCTTGCCCTGGCGGATGTCTTCTATGATTTCTTCAACGCTGTTCAGTGCCATACTGTTTTGCACCCTTTCAATGCACCCATTACCGCCTATCTGAAGCAGCTATGGTGCGCACTGTGAATTTAATCGCTTAGCGGCGAACCAGGATCAGACGCTGGTCTTCTCCAATCTGTCGCCGGTCTTGTACGGTCCATTCAATCTTGTCTGCCATGGTCTCCAGCGGAAGATGCGCTGTCGGCCGACCGTTACTTCCTAAAAAAACCGGAGCCTGATATAGCCAAAGCTCGTCCACCAACTGCTCACTGATAAATGTGCCTGCCAAGGTTGGCCCGGCTTCAACCAGCAATTCATTGATGCCCATTTCTCCCAGCGAATCCAAAAGCTCGGATACATCAATGCCATTGTCTTTCCATGACACGCCTTTGAGGCGAATGCCCAATGCCGCAAGGTCCTGCGCCGGTGCAGTTGCCAGCGTGGACGATGCGCAAAATACCTGAACCTTACCACCCCGCAAAATGGTTGCAGACGGCGGTGTTCTGGCATCCCTGTCTGCAATCACGCGTAATGGCTGCCGCGAGGGTTCGGTAGCAGCGCCAATATCCCCTAGTTCGTTACGACGAACCGTTAAAGAAGGATTGTCCGCAAGCACGGTACCCACACCGGTAAGTATTGCGTCGCTCTCGGCACGAAGCCGCTGCACATCACGACGGGATTCGCTGCCGGTAATCCACTGGCTCTCTCCGGATGCCATAGCAGTACGGCCATCGAGACTGGACGCCATTTTGAGCCGGACCCAGGGGCGGCCGGTATTCATGCGTTTCATGAAGCCACGATTCAAACGCGCCGCTTCGTCTGCAAGCAGCCCAACATGAACCCTTATACCTGCTTCACGGAGCATGTCGAGCCCCCTTCCGGAGACTGACGGATTCGGGTCTTGAGTGGCGGCAAACACACGGGATATACCTGCATCAATTAAAGCACGGGCACAAGGTGGTGTGCGCCCAAAGTGGCTGCATGGCTCCAGCGTGACATACGCAGTAGCACCTCGGGCAGCGGTGCCAGCCTGGCTCAACGCCCTGGTTTCTGCATGGGCTTCTCCGGCTCGCTCATGCCAGCTCTCGCCCAGAATCTTGTCGCCACGGGCTATTACACATCCAACCCGGGGGTTGGGGTGTGTGGAGTAGCGGCCCCGCCACGCAAGTTGCACCGCTCGAGCCATCATGGACCGGTCCCGAAGCTCAGTCATTTCTTTGAGCCCGGGGTCTGTTTGTCCGCCAATACTTTTGCAACATCAACCGCTGTTTCGCCATTGGATGCTGAAAGCCGCTCGATTTCTTCCTTGAATTCGTTAATGTCCTGGAAGCTGCGATAGACAGAGGCAAACCTTACGTAGGCCACCTTGTCGAGCTGGCGCAACTCTGTCATCACCTCTTCGCCCAGCTGCATGGATTTCACTTCACGCTCGCCGGTCGCCCTCAGGCGATAACGGATGCGGTTCAGCGCAGCATCAATTTGCTCGATGCTCACCGGGCGTTTTTCCAATGCTTTCATTATTCCGGAGCGCAGCTTCTCTTCATCGAAAGGCTGCCGGATGCCGTCCTGCTTAACCACCCGTGGCATGACCAACTCGGCGGACTCAAACGTGGTGAAGCGCTCATGGCAGGAAAGACACTCTCTGCGGCGGCGCACCTGATCGCCCTCGGTCACAAGACGCGAGTCAATAACTTTGGTATCTGCTTCACCACAGAAAGGACAATGCATAACGGTACTCCGGAGAGGGAGCCGGAAGGTGCGTAGGAGTACGCACCCTACCCGGCAGGTCTTACCAGACGCTTAGCTGTACACCGGGAAGCGCGCACACAGGGCTTCAACCTGTCCGCGAACACGACTGTTTACGGCTTCGTCTTCCAGATTATCAAGGATATCGCAGATCCATCCTGCCAGTTCCCGGCATTCGACCACACCAAAACCACGGGTAGTGATCGCAGGCGTGCCCATGCGCAGGCCGGAGGTCACAAAAGGCGAACGTGGATCGTTGGGAACCGCGTTCTTGTTCACGGTAATGTGTGCACGGCCCAGAGCCGCATCAGCATCTTTACCAGTGATATCCTGCTTGATCAGGCTCACCAGGAACAAGTGGTTCATGGTGCCACCGGAAACCACATCGTAGCCACGATCAACAAACACCTGCGCCATGGCAGACGCGTTCTTGACCACTTGTTTCTGGTAGGTTTTGAACTCTTCGCTCATGGCTTCTTTGAAGCAGATCGCCTTGGCTGCAATCACGTGCATAAGAGGACCGCCCTGGCCGCCCGGGAACACGGCTGAGTTCAGTTTCTTATGCAGAGCTTCGTCGTCGCAGGCCAGAATCAGGCCACCACGGGGCCCGCGCAGGGTTTTGTGAGTTGTGGTGGTTACCACGTGTGCGTGAGGCATGGGGTCTGGATACACGCCCGCTGCCACCAAGCCGGCTACGTGCGCCATATCCACAAACAGGTAAGCACCAACCTTGTCGGCAATGGCGCGGAAACGGGCAAAGTCCAGTTCCTGTGAATAAGCTGAGAAACCAGCAATGATCATCTTCGGCTTGTGCTCAACGGCCATAGCCTCCAGCTCATCGTAATCGATCAAGCCAGTGTCTGTATTGATACCATACTGCACGGCATTGTAGATCTTGCCGGAAAAGTTAACGCTGGCGCCGTGGGTAAGATGGCCACCATGAGCGAGACTCATACCCAGAACCGTATCCCCCGGATTAACCAGCGCCATGAAAACGGCCGAGTTAGCCTGAGAGCCGGAGTGCGGCTGCACGTTGGCATAAGCGGCGCCGAACAGTTCTTTGGCGCGATCGATCGCCAACTGTTCAGCAATATCAACAAACTCGCAGCCACCATAGTAGCGCTTGCCGGGATAACCCTCGGCATACTTGTTGGTCAGGTCACTGCCCTGGGCTTCCATTACCCTGGGGCTGGTGTAGTTCTCTGATGCAATCAGCTCAATATGAGCCTCCTGACGCTTGCTTTCCGCCTGCATGGCGTTCCAGAGTTCGTCGTCGAAACCGGCGATCTTCATATCACGATTAAACATCGGTGCGCTGCCCCTGTGTGCTTGACTGGCCCGGAGGGTCTTGGGAATGCCTCCGGAATCCCTTAAAATTCGGGCCGCTATTCTAGCCCATTACCGGGTTGGAAATCATCCTTTATGCTGTGCGCAGATACCGTCATGCGGATATCGGCGGTTTTCCTGAAATTGCTATAGCCCCCTTGTTTCGATACCTTACAAACCCAACTATTTATTCCTGTTTGCAAGGTTCCACGAGGCCGTAGCGAAAAACAGCGAAAAGCGCCTCCGAAACCTGCCACATCCTGTCTAAAAAGAGGGTAATGCCTTTATGGCTCAGTACGTATACAGCATGAATCGCGTAGATAAGGTGGTTCCACCCAAGCGCGAAATCCTCAAGGATATTTCCCTGAGCTTCTTCCCGGGTGCCAAGATTGGCGTACTCGGCCTGAACGGTTCTGGTAAATCCACCCTTCTACGCATTATGGCGGGTGTGGACCAGGATTACATCGGTGAAGCCCGCCCCCAGCCCGGCATCAAAGTGGGATACCTGCCCCAGGAGCCGGAACTGGACGATACCAAAACCGTCAAGGAGATTGTCGACGAGGCAGTTTCTGAAGTGCATGACGCACTGGCTGAGCTCGACCAGGTTTATGCAGCCTACGCTGAACCGGATGCGGATTTCGATGCACTGGCCAAAAAGCAGGGCCAACTGGAAGCACTGATTCAGGCCACCGATGGCCATGACATCGAACGCAAAATGGAAGTTGCAGCAGACGCCCTGCGTCTACCCGCCTGGGACCAGCCGGTAAAGAACCTCTCGGGTGGTGAGCGCCGCCGTGTAGCTCTATGCCGCCTGCTCCTCTCCGGCCCGGACATGCTGCTGCTCGACGAGCCCACCAACCACCTGGACGCAGAGTCCGTGGCCTGGCTGGAACGCTTCCTGCACGATTATGAAGGCACTGTGGTTGCCATCACTCACGACCGCTACTTCCTTGATAACGTAGCTGGGTGGATTCTGGAACTCGACCGTGGCCAAGGTATCCCGTTTGAAGGCAACTACAGCCAGTGGCTGGAGAACAAGCAGCAGCGCTTGAGCACCGAAGCCAAACAGGAAGCCTCACACCAGAAGGCCATGAAGCAGGAACTGGAGTGGGTACGCAGTAACGCCAAAGGCCGCCAGTCCAAGAGCAAGGCCCGCCTTGCCCGCTTTGAAGAGATGAGCTCCCAGGAGTTCCAGAAGCGCAACGAGACCAACGAAATTTATATTCCACCCGGACCCCGCTTGGGCGACAAGGTCATCGAGGTGGAAGGTATCAGCAAAGCCTTTGGTGACCGACTGCTCTACGAAGATGTGTCCTTCACGGTGCCACCCGGCGCAATCGTCGGCATTATCGGCGGTAACGGTGCGGGTAAGTCCACCCTGTTCCGCATGATCGCAGGCCAGGATGAACCTACTTCGGGCAGCATTGCTGTGGGCGAAACGGTTAAGCTGGCATATGTAGACCAAAGCCGTGACCTCGATGGTTCGAAAACCGTGTGGGAGCTCCTTAGCGAAGGCCAGGACATCATTAAGGTCGGGAACTACGAGACCCCATCGAGAGCGTACGCCGGCCGGTTCAACTTCAAAGGCTCCGATCAGCAAAAGCGCGTTGGTGACTTGTCTGGTGGTGAGCGTAACCGCCTGCACCTGGCCAAACTGCTAAAAGAAGGCGGCAACGTGTTGCTGCTGGACGAACCAACCAACGACCTGGACGTGGAAACTCTGCGCGCTCTGGAAGAAGCTCTGCTGAACTTCCCTGGTGCAGCCATGGTTATCTCGCACGACCGCTGGTTCCTCGACCGCGTCGCGACACACATTCTGGCGTTTGAGGATGATGGCGAGGTGGTGTACTTCGAGGGTAACTTCGCGGAATACGATGAAGACCACAAGAAACGCAAAGGGGATTCCGCGATGGTGCCCCAGCGCATGAAGTACAAGAAGCTGGCCTGATGGCAAAAGCCAAAACCGCCTATGTCTGCACCGAGTGCGGTGCAGACTATTCCAAGTGGCAAGGCCAGTGCACGGCCTGCCACACCTGGAACACCGTCAGCGAAGTTCGTGGCATCAGTAGCAATACCAAAGGTGCCCGCGGCGTTCGCTTTGAAGGTTTCGCCGGCAGTTTGTCGGCAGTCCAAAGCCTGAACGACGTAAGCCTATCCGAGCAGGAGCGCATCAGCACCGGAATGCAGGAGTTCGACCGGGTTCTTGGTGGCGGGCTTGTGGAAGGCTCTGCCGTATTAATGGGCGGTCATCCCGGAGCAGGCAAAAGCACGCTACTGCTTCAAGCCGTTTGCCATTTGGCGGCCAGCGTTCCAGCGATTTATGTCACCGGTGAGGAGTCTCTGCAGCAGGTTGCCATGCGGGCAAGGCGCCTCGGTTTGCCCACCAGCGATCTGAAAATGCTCTCTGAGACCAGCGTTGAGCGAATCATTCAGGTAGCAGAGGCGGAAAAACCACGAATTCTGGTGATAGACAGTATTCAGGTTATGCATGTGGCGGACACAGAATCCGCACCCGGTTCGGTTTCGCAAGTGCGTGAGAGTGCAGCGTACCTGACCCGCTTTGCCAAACAAACAGGCACAATTTTGTTTCTGGTTGGCCATGTCACCAAAGATGGCAGCCTTGCCGGGCCCAAGGTGTTGGAGCATATGATCGACTGCTCCATTCTGCTGGAAGGCTCAAGCGACAGCCGTTACCGCACTCTGCGAGGCATCAAGAATCGCTTTGGCGCGGTGAACGAGTTGGGTGTCTTTGCAATGCTGGAACAGGGTTTGAAGGAAGTTAAAAACCCCAGTGCGATTTTCCTGAACCGTGGCGAAGGGGCCGCACCCGGAAGCGTGGTTATGGTGGTTTGGGAAGGCACCCGGCCGATGCTGGTGGAGATTCAGGCACTGGTGGATATGGCTCAGGGTGGATACCCGAGGCGAGTGGCGGTTGGTCTGGATCAAAATCGCCTTGCGATGCTTCTTGCTGTTTTGCACCGGCATGGCGGTTTGCATGTGTCGGATCAAGATGTGTTTGTGAACGTGGTAGGCGGCGTGAAGGTTAATGAGACCAGTGCGGATTTGGCGTTGCTGGCTGCTGTTGTTTCTTCGTTTCGGGATCGGGCTTTGCCGCAGGATTTGGTGATTTTTGGGGAAGTTGGGTTGTCTGGGGAGATTCGGCCGGTGCCCAGTGGTCAGGAGCGGATTAATGAGGCCGCAAAGCATGGGTTTACTCGTGCTCTAGTGCCCAAAGCCAATGCGCCGCGTAAGGCTATTCCAGGGATGAAGGTGATTCCGGTGACCAAGCTTAGTGAGGCGATTACCGCCTTGGAGGAGCTTTGATACTTGCGCCCTCAAACCGCTGACTTTCATGGTTTGGCGGGATTGGGGAAGGGTTTCCAAAAACCGCTACGAGCACATCCATGTGCGCTTGTCTTCGGCCGTCCTTGGCCTTCGACATTTTTGGAAACCCTTCCCCAATCCCGCCTGCTAACTCTGCAATTTGTCGTCCGAAAAGCCATGGGTGACTAATCAATCAGGTGCGCCAACTCCCTCTCGAGAAGAACCTGACCCCCTAGGTTTAACTCAACAAGTCGCCTCAGGTGCGTTGCGCTCTCCAGGTCTATGTACTGGCATTTGAAGCCAAGCCTATGGGATTCGATGTGTTTTAGCTCCACCGCCATAACAATTCCCACCTTCTCTCCGTCAAGATGAATAACCACCTCGCAAGGTTGGTTCAAGGGCACATCCCAGCTTTGCGGGCGCTTGACCAGCACGCCTTTCAGGGAGATATCCAGCACCTCGGTTGTCCACAGGCTATCAAGGGCATGGAGCTCACACGGGGCATCAAAGCTTATGCGGTGGAACTTCCTTTTTTCGGATGTTGTGGTGGGCAAGGGGCTGCTCCATTTTTATTGTCGGGACATCTGATACGACTATAGCCGGAACGGAGGCACGCATCCATACTGGCTTTAGGCCGCAGCAGTCCGAATCCAAGCGGGAGGATGGATTAACAATCCTCCCCGTTTTCCTCTTGGCATCGTGGGTCGAGGTCTGTTGCCATGGGAGCGGCATCTGGCAGGGGGACGAATTTTTCCTTTTGTTCTTCGGGTGCGGCCGGTCTCTTGTATACGCGCATGAGCACATACATGGCGTAGATCAATGCCACTGCCGACTCAAACACGAAGAAGCTGAAGGGGCCAGAAACTGCCATGAGTCCTGCTGCGAGTAGTGGCCCGAGGGTGGCGCCTATGGAGTGGATCATCAGCAGGCGACCGGAGGCGGCAACGTAGTATCTGCGCTCGAGCCGATCGAAGCTTTCTGCCACGCAGAGCGGGTAGATGCTGCTCATTACGCCGCCAAAGAACAGAGCCAGTATCAGTAGCGTGGCAAAGGGTACGCCTGAAGCGAGCAGGCTCAGCAATACGGCCCAGGAGCCGCCAACCAATATAAGCGCAACCGACATAACCAGTCGCCGGTCAAGCCTGTCTGCCAACGCGCCAATGGGTAGCTGGAAAACCAAGCCGCCCAGAACTACCACGCTCATGAACATGGCGGATTCAGCCACGCTCAGGCCGATTCTACGGGCGAAGACCACGCCCAAAGCATAGAAAGAGCCAATCATTACCCCCGACACCACTGCCCCGACCATGCCAACCGGTGATGCTGCATAAAGAGTTTTCAGATTGAGTGCGCGGCTTTCGCTGAGATTTGGCTCTCCCAGGCTGGTCATGGCAACGGGTATTAGAGACAACACGATCAGAGCTGCCGCCAGCATGAAGAGGTCGGGAGCCTCTGGATCAGCAAGGTTAACCATTGTTTGGCCGGCAGCGATGGCCAGGTAATAGGCGAGCATGTAAAAGCCGAGAACTCGCCCTCGGGTTTCGTTGCTGCTTTTGGTATTCAGCCAGCTTTCGATTGTGGCCGTTAAGCCGGCAATACAGAAGCCGTTAATGATGCGGAGGACAACCCATGCTGTGGGATGGGTGAAGGCTGTGTAAGCCAGGGTGACTGCAGCGGTTAACGCTGCAAAAACGGCGAATGCGCGGATGTGCCCGATACGAAGGATTACCCGCTTTCCGCGCAACCCCCCAAGCCCGAGGCCAAAGTAGTAGGCCGCCATGATCGCCCCGATCAGCGCTATCGGATAGCCCGCCGCTTCCATTCGAAGTGGCAGAACAACGCCGAGCAGGCTATTGCCGGCAATCAGAGCGGCCGTACCACCCAACAGGGGACGTACCGAGACAAGAATCTCGCTTACGCTTCGAACCATTATCCGGTAGTCACCCATTGGCTCAGCTCATTTTAGCTGTGGTATTCCGGGCTCAATTCAACAACGGCTTCAATGAAGGCTTTGGCGTTCTCGGGTTTCACTTCGGGAGTGATACCGTGACCGAGGTTGAAGATGTGGCCTGGGCCAGAGCCATAACGGCGCAGGATGTCACCCACCTCTTCGCGGATTCGTGCCGGTGATGCATACAGCATAGTCGGGTCCATGTTGCCCTGCAGAGCTACGCGGTCGCCGATACGAGCACGGGCATCACCGATATCTGTGGTCCAATCCAGCCCAACAGCATCGGCTCCGGTATCTGCAATAGACTCCAGCCACTGACCACCATTTTTGGTGAACAGAATCACTGGAACGCGGCGACCATCGTGTTCACGGATCAGGTTATCCACGATCTTCTGCATGTAATTCAGCGAGAACTCTTTGTAGGCCCAAGTGCTCAAGAGCCCGCCCCAAGTGTCAAATATCTGAACAGCCTGGGCGCCTGCCTTAATCTGGCCATTAAGGTAATCAATTACGATATCGGCAAGCATGTCCAGCAGGCGGTGCATAACCTCAGGCTCGCTGTACATCAGCTTTTTAGCTTCGCGGAAATCCTTCGAGGAGCCGCCTTCAACCATGTAGGTTGCCAGTGTCCAAGGACTTCCGGAGAAGCCAATCAACGGCACTCGGCCATTGAGCGCGCCACGGATAGTGGACACTGCGTTCATCACATAATCGAGGTCGGTTTCTGCCTTAATTGCCGGCAGGGCATCCAGGTCTGCTTTCGAGCGAATGGGGTGTTTGAACTTGGGGCCTTCACCCGTTTCAAAATACAGCCCCAGGCCGAGAGCATCCGGAATAGTGAGGATATCTGAAAACAGAATCGCGGCATCCAGCGGAAAACGCTCAAGTGGCTGAAGCGTTACTTCGCAGGCCAGAGGCGTGTTCTTGCACAAGCTGAGAAAATCGCCAGCCTTCTCCCGGGTAGCGCGATACTCGGGCAAATAACGGCCGGCCTGGCGCATCATCCATACCGGGGTACGATCAACAGGCTGGCGCATCAGCGCGCGCAGAAAGCGGTCATTCTTCAACTCGGTCATAGGGATCCCAACGTTGTCTCTTTCAGATGGTCTTTGTAGAACGAAAGCAATGATACCCCGTTTGCCATAATAAAAAAGGCCGGCTTACCCTTAGTCAGCCGGCCTGTCGAGTCTTGGTACAACCCTAATCAAATATCGAGATAATCCATTATGCCTTCGGCTGCCTGGCGGCCCTCCCAAATTGCTGTCACCACCAGATCTGAACCCCGAACCATATCGCCACCGGCGAATACTTTGGGATTGCTGGTCTGGAAGCCGAACTCTGCCTTTTCGGGGGCGGTTACTCGGCCAGAATCGTCGATATTGATTGCGTGCTCTCCAAACCAATCCGCCGGGCTCGGCCGGAAGCCGAAGGCGACCAATACCGCATCTGCCGGTATCACTTCTTCGCTGCCGGGAACCACTTCCGGCCGACGACGGCCATTTTCGTCCGGCTCGCCGAGCTGCGTCGACACTACCTTTACGCCCTCAACCTGTCCCTCACCAACAATCGCAATGGGCTGGCGATTAAACAGGAATTTCACACCCTCT
This sequence comes from uncultured Marinobacter sp., assembly GCF_947488835.1. Lineage (GTDB taxonomy): Bacteria > Pseudomonadota > Gammaproteobacteria > Pseudomonadales > Oleiphilaceae > Marinobacter. Next base: position 54,335 of record NZ_CANLBK010000007.1, read on the forward strand.
TCCTTGGCGTTGGACACTTCACGACGCGAGCCTGGCATGTTGGCCTGATCGCGACGATAGGCACAGCTCACGCCTTCTGCCTGTTGACGAATGGACGTCCGGTTACAATCCATTGCGGTATCACCGCCACCCAGAACCACCACACGCTTGCCTTTCATATCAATGAACTCTGAAGCGTCTTTTTCAAACCCGAGGCGACGATTCACGTTGGACACGAGGAAGGGCAAGGCATCATAAACGCCCGGTAGGTCTTCGCCCGGGAATCCGCCCTTCATGTAGTTGTAGGTACCCATCCCCATGAACACGGCATCGTATTCATCAAGGATGTCTTGCATCTGAATATCCTTACCCACTTCAGTGGACAAACGGAACTCAACACCCATCTCCTCAAACACCTGGCGCCGGCGAGCCATAACGGACTTTTCCAGCTTGAATTCGGGGATCCCAAATGTGAGCAGGCCGCCGATTTCCGGATAGATATCGAACACGACCGGTTTCACACCATGGCGAACCAGCACATCGGCACAGCCAAGGCCTGCCGGGCCAGCGCCAATTACGGCCACCTTTTTATCAGTCCATTTGACAGCAGACATATCCGGCTTCCAGCCCAAAGCAAACGCCGTATCGGTGATGTATTTTTCAACCGATCCAATGGTCACGGCACCGAACCCGTCATTCAACGTGCAAGCGCCTTCGCACAGGCGGTCTTGTGGGCAAACACGACCACAGACTTCGGGCAGCGAGTTGGTTTGATGACACAACTCAACCGCCTTCATGATATTGCCTTCCGCAACCAGCTTCAGCCAATTGGGAATGTAGTTGTGAACCGGGCATTTCCATTCACAATAGGGATTGCCACATTCCAGACACCGGTGAGACTGAGACGCCGCACTATCTGCAGTGAACGGGTGGTAGATTTCACCAAATTCTTTTTTGCGTTTCTTCGCAGGGACCTTTTTCGGATCTGCGCGACCTACTTCCACAAACTGAAAATCGTTGTTTAGTCTTTCTTTCATATTGGCGTTCTCATCAACTCGATTTCGACAAGGGCTACCCCAATTGGCAACCCCGAACCCTCGCAAGTATCCATTCTCAAAACGAAGCGCTTATTCAGGCCGCGCACGGGTGCTTGCAAGCAGGCTGCGCAAACTTGCAGCCTTGGGTTTCACCAGCCAGAAGCGGCCGATGTAGTCGTCGAAATCTTCAAGAATATGCTCGGCCCAAACACTGCCGGTTTCCGATATGTGCTCACGAATCACGCTGCGCAGATGGTTGCGGTAGGCTTCCATTTCTTCACGGGAGATGCGCTGGATTTCCACCAATTCGTGGTTGTATTTGTCTACAAACGTATTGTCCATATCCAACACATACGCGAACCCGCCCGTCATACCGGCACCAAAGTTGGGGCCTGTAGAACCCAGCACAGTGACCAGCCCGCCGGTCATATACTCACAGCAATGATCACCCGCGCCTTCAACAACTGCGTGGGCGCCGGAGTTGCGCACAGCAAACCGCTCACCAGCCGTTCCAGCCGCAAACAGCTTGCCGCCGGTGGCTCCGTAGAGACAGGTGTTACCGATGATCGCGGTATTCTGGGATTCGAAAACACTGCCGCGGGGTGGCTTGACCACCAGCTTGCCGCCAGTCATGCCTTTGCCGACATAGTCGTTGGCATCGCCCTCAAGAATCAAATTAAGCCCGCCAACGTTCCAGACACCAAAACTCTGGCCCGCAGTACCCACAAGACCCAGGGTAATCGGAGCATCGGCCATTCCCTGATTACCGTGCTTTGCGGCAATTTCACCGGAAAGTCGCGCACCGATCGAACGGTCGCAGTTGGTTACGCGGTAATTCCAGGCACCACCGGTTTTGTCTTCAATGGCTGGCGCAATGGCTTTTAGCATCTTTTCGGCCAGCAAGCCTTGGTCGAACGGCAAGTTGCGCTCGACCTGACAGGTCTGAGGCTTGTCAGCCGAAATATGGTCATTGGACAGCAACCGTGTGAGGTCAAGCTGCTTCTGTCGCTCGGTATCGCCTGGCAAGCGAACAAGAAGATCCGTTCGGCCAACAAGCTCTTCCAACGTGCGCACACCCAATTTGGCCATCCACTCACGGGTTTCTTCCGCGACAAAGCGGAAGAAATTCATGGCCATTTCCACTGTGCCTTTGAAGTGCTCTTCCCGTAGATTTTCATTCTGGGTAGCAACGCCGGTTGCACAGTTGTTCAGGTGGCAGATACGCAGATACTTACAGCCCAGCGCCACCATGGGGGTGGTGCCAAAACCAAAACTCTCGGCGCCAAGAATGGCAGCCTTCACCACATCCAGGCCTGTTTTGATGCCGCCATCTGTTTGTAGCCGAATCTTTCCACGCAAATCATTGGCGCGCAGCGCTTGCTGGGTTTCGGTCAACCCGAGTTCCCAGGGCGAGCCTGCATAACGTATGGATGCCAAAGGACTTGCCGCCGTGCCACCGTCGTATCCGGAAACGGTAATCAGGTCGGCATACGCCTTCGCCACGCCGGCCGCGATGGTGCCAACACCGGGCTCAGAGACGAGTTTTACAGAGACCAGAGCTTGTGGGTTGACCTGTTTGAGATCGAAAATCAGCTGCGCCAGATCTTCGATAGAGTAAATGTCGTGATGGGGCGGTGGCGATATCAAGGTAACGCCGGGCACAGAATAGCGCAGCCGTGCAATCAACTGATTAACCTTGCCACCGGGTAGCTGCCCACCCTCACCTGGCTTGGCTCCCTGAGCAACCTTGATCTGCATAACATCGGCACTGCGCAGATATTCTGCGGTCACACCAAAGCGACCAGACGCCACCTGTTTGATTTTGGAACGCTTCATGGTGCCGTGACGAGCAGGATCTTCACCACCCTCACCGGAATTGGAGCGGCCACCAAGTGTATTCATAGCCACGGCCAAGGCCTCATGAGCCTCTGGCGACAAGGCGCCAAGTGACATGGCTGCCGAGTCGAACCGGGTAAATATGCTCTCTACGGGCTCAACGTCGGAAAGTTCGATGGCGTCGATCCCTTCGCGAAAACCGAACAAATCCCTGATCGACGCGACCGGGCGCTCATTAACCAACGCCGCATATTCTTTGTAATGCCCGTAGCTGCCACTGGTCACCGCCTCCTGCAGCTTGGTGACTACGTCCGGGTTAAAGGCATGGTACTCCTGCCCGTGAATGTATTTAACCAAACCGCCCGGCGTGATCGGCTTGCGCGGCTTCCACGCTGTTACTGCCAACTGTTCCTGGTCTTGCTGCAAATCGAAAAAGCTTGCGCCCTGAATGCGACATGCAACGCCTTTGAAGCACAAATCGGCAACGTCATCCGCCAGACCAATCGCTTCAAATAGCTGCGCGCCCCGGTAGGAGGCAATGGTGGAGATGCCCATTTTGGACAAAATTTTCAGCAGGCCCTTGTTGATCCCTTTGCGATAGTTATTCTTCGCCTCGATAGGATCCATCAACAGTTCGCCGGTCCGGATCAAATCGTTAAGAACCTGATATGCGAGATAGGGATAGACCGCGGTGGCGCCAAAACCAAACAGCACCGCAAAATGATGGGGGTCCCGTGCCCAGCCAGTTTCCACGATGATGTTAGAATCACAACGCAGACCTCTTGCCGCCAAGTGATGGTGAACCGCGCCTGTTGCCATCACTGAGCTCACCGGCAGCTCGCCCTGCTTCAAATCTTTGTCTGAAAGAATAAGTAGCACTTTGCCATTGCGAACGGCTTGCTCCGCCTCATCACAAACACGGCGGATAGCCTGCTCGAGCCCCTGCTCCGGCAGGTAGCTCATGGAAATCCGCGCCACGGCAAACCCCGGGCGCTCATTATTGGCAATGCGAAGAAACTTGGCTGGCGAAAGAACCGGTGTCGTCAGGATAATTCTGTCTGCGTGCTCTGCTGTTTCCTCAAAGACATTACGCTCAGCACCCAGACAGGTTTCCAGCGACATCACAATGGCTTCACGGAGTGGGTCAATCGGGGGATTGGTTACCTGGGCAAATTTCTGGCGAAAATAGTCCGCCACATGCCGAACCTTGCTGGACAATACTGCCATGGGCGTGTCGTCCCCCATAGAGCCCACAGCTTCCTGGCCATTTTCCGCGAGCGGTCGGAGGATCTGATCACGCTCCTCATAGGACACCATGAACATTTTCTGGTGTACCAGAAGATCGTCGGCATCCATTAACCGGAATTCCGGCGCCTCCTGGGTGAGTGTTGCTTCCACTCGCAGCGCATTTTCGCGCAACCAGCGCCTATAGGGCTGAGCCGTTTTGAGGCGTTGATCGATATCCCGGGTGTGCAACACTTCACCGGTTTCCGTATCGATCGCCAACATTTGTCCCGGGCCTACCCGGCCTTTGGCAACCACATCCTCCGGCTGGTAACCGTAGGTACCAATCTCTGATGCCAGGGTAATGAAATCATCCTTGGTAACCACCCAGCGCGCAGGACGCAAACCATTCCTGTCCAGCATGCACACAGCATAACGGCCATCCGACATAACCAGTCCGGCAGGGCCATCCCATGGCTCCATGTGCATCGAATTGTATTCGTAAAACGCCCGCAACTCTGAATCCATGGTGTCGACATTCTGCCAAGCTGGTGGAATCATCATGCGCGCAGCCCGGAACAGGTCCACGCCGCCCGCCAGCAGAATCTCCAGCATATTGTCCATGCTTGAAGAATCAGAGCCCGCAAGGTTCACAAGAGGCTGCAGTGTTTTCAGATCCGGCAGGCTTGGCGAGCTGAACTTGGCGGCACGAGCAATAGCCCAATTCCGGTTGCCGTCGATGGTGTTAATTTCGCCATTGTGAGCCAGAAAACGAAACGGCTGGGCCAAGGGCCAAAGCGGCATGGTATTGGTGGAAAAGCGTTGGTGAAACACGCAAATGGCAGTAGCGAAATCGGGATCACCCAGATCCTTATAGAAATTCGCCAGATCCGCCGGCATCATCAGCCCTTTATAGGCAAGGGTGCGGTGGGAAAGACTGCAAATATAAAACTCGGAATCATCCGCCATATCCCGCTCGGCATGGCGACGCCCAACAAACAGGCTGATGGCAAATTCCTGCTCTGACTTGCCTGCAGGCGTTACGAAAACCTGCTCTATCCGGGGCATGCAATCCAAAGCCATTGGCCCAAGGCAACTGTCATCTACCGGAACCTCGCGCCAGCCCATAACTGCAAGGCCTTGGTCGGTCAAACAGCTTTCCAGAGCTTGCCGACCTTTTTCAGCCTTTGCAGGTTCCTGGCTCAGGAACACCTGGCCTACGGCAAACAAGCCATCAGGCTCTTGGCCGAATGCCTTTTTGGCCGCTTTCTTCAGGAACGTTTGGGGGCTTTGTATTAGGAGACCGCAACCGTCACCGGTTTTGCCATCGGCGGCGATACCACCTCTGTGCGTCATGCAGGTAAGCGATTCAATGGCCGTTTGCAGCAGTTTGTGGCTGACCTCGCCTTTCATGTGGGCGATTAGTCCAAACCCGCAGTTATCTTTGAACTCGTCGGGGTGATACAGACCTGATTTCATAAGCGCCCTCTTGCATATTTATGCATCTTTGCCGGCGACTTCGCACCAAAAAAGTGCACAAAATCAGCCGACGCTAAAAAAATGGGGCAGCGATTATACGCACGTATAAATACGTACTCAAACACATTTTATTTTATCTTTTCTGGACGGAAATGGGGGAAAATTATTTTCGTCTTCAGAATCATAGGGTTACCCTTCAGTACCGGCAGATCACAAACCTTCAGTTGTTCGCACCCAAGGCGTGCCCGATATCAGTGCACGGGGCAAACTGGTCGCAGCCTTCTGTGCTTCTTCCTTGGTTGCGTAGCTTCCGTGAAGAACCATGAACCAAGGCTCGCTCTTTCGCTCTCCCTTGGTATAAACCAGCTCAGTGAGAGAGGGGTAGCGGGCAATAACATTCAGTGCCGTTTGCTCAAGATTTCCAGCCACTAACTGAATAGTCCAACCTTTACTGCGGCTGCGCATCTGCTCAATGCTTACATATTTACCGGCATTTTTTGGAATGAAACGAGGCTCAGGCTCAGGCTCAGGCTCAGGCTCAGGCTCAGGCTCAGGCTCAGGCTCAGGCTCAGGCTCAGGCTCAGGCT
>NZ_CANLBK010000008.1 GCF_947488835.1 uncultured Marinobacter sp.
ACGTTCAACGGTGGCATTTCTCCCGTTGCAGCAGAGGAAAACCTTAAAATACTGTCCGGGATTAGTTGACCACTACATGGCCTCCGACAAAACATTCAATGCAATGCCGATTACTGGCAATGATTCGACAAAAGAGCCTGATTTGCTCAGCCTGAGAGTCTTTGATAACCCGCTTCTTGTTAATGATCAGACCAGCTTTCCCCTTGCCGCTATCACGGTTGTCGAAATCAAGCGCCCAATGCGTAATGACATGCGCGAAGGCGAAGATAAAGACCCGATTGATCAGGCGCTTAGTTATTTAGAGCGGATAAGAGAAGGCAAAGTAACTACGAAATCCGGCCGCCCAATCCCCGGCAACAACGATATTCCCGGCTATTGCTATGTAATTTGTGACCTCACTGAATCCATGCACCGGCGTTGTCGCCGAGCCAATCTGCGGATTACATCTGACGGAATGGGCTATTACGGTTACAACGAGCCTTCACATGCCTATATCGAAGTAATTAGTTTCGACCAATTAGTGAAGGCAGCTAAAGAACGTAACCGAGCTTTTTTTGACAAGCTTGGGTTACCTTCCGCATAGGAGAATGCATCGGCTGACCGGCCACCAGTCTTCGTAACTGACATTGACCAAGCGCCCTCCCGGTCCCTTGAGAATAATGGATCGGTTTGAGTTTAATAGCGTTTCCCGCTCTCCAATCCACCAAAAGGCATATAGGCCAGCCTGGTGTGGCAGGTCTATCTTGGAGCCCAAGCATATCTCCCTGATCGACTGTATCTTGGTGACCGAGTGCATAAACTGAGAATCCTTACAGAGCTGGAGTGCTCAAACTAAGATCCAAAATCTATCGTAACCGATTTGTAGCACCGTAATGCCCTGATTCCCTTGTCGGTGACAAGATTTATCAGGAATTTACCGGACTCAAGCAGTTCCGCAGCTTCCTTAAGTGTCGCAGCGTAAACTTTATTCGCAGCCCGGTTTGTCGTGTTCCCGGCTGTCGGTGACGACTTTTTCCGGTTCAGCACATACCGTCCGGAACGGTCGTGCTTAGCAGTGAAAAGGGTAGGTTTGCCTTTCACCCTGCCGATGGCATCGATCCGTTTGACCTCACCATAGCTTGCTGCTGCTAACTCATCGCTTGTTAAAGCTACACGCGCTTCGGTTAGTTGTGCTGTTTCGATTTTCTCGTTGGTTGGGGCGTTCTGCTTGCCAGAGAGTATGGCTATTTGGTTAAGAAGTCCTTCGCGAGCTGCGTCGAGTTTGTCAGGGTTGGTCTTGTCCGAGAGTTGGTCCCGCTCCTTACGCTGGCAAAAGTAGGCAATCCGCTCGGCATTTGCCCCGGAAGCATGAGGTAGACCCGAAAGTACGAGAGTTCGGTCGATAACTCCTTCACTGGCAAGTTTCTCGAATACCGCATCAACTCCCTGGCCTAGAGGGATAAACACACAATCATCTGGCAGAGAACTTATTTCGGCCCCCAGCCCAGTCTGGATTTGATCCCAAAGGTAACTATTTGAAATCATGGCTCTGCCGCCGGAAAAATTCTGACCTTGGTCGAGAACCGGATTTCGCAACGCGGATGTGAAGTGCACCAGGTCTTGGTGGGTTTGGAAAAGATCCTCGCAACTATCAATACCCAGCCAATGCTGCAGTCCGATAAAATCCATCATTTCAGCCAGATTGCGCCTCATGGCTCCAGCAAAGCTGGCGGAGTGTTTGGCGTGTTTGAGCACTTCCTCGGCTAGTAGGCCCTGCCCAAGCCCTTTTTTAGCCGCTTTAATGGCAATAGTGGCCTGCTGGATGCCTCGAGTAATCCCGCAAATGACGACTTTTGCTGATTCATTGACGAACTCGAAAGGGGCGTAGTAGGTCGCGTACCGTCCATTTTCGGATAGAAGCAGTTCCTTCGGGAGATCTGTTCCGTTGATTTCAACTTGTTCCAGAGAATTGAAGTTGGTGTGTTCCATGGCGTTTTGCTCCATTCTTAGTGTTGTTGTTTGTATTTATGGCCAACCGTAATGACGCGGCCACGCTCGCCCATTACCGCAAACGGCGGGGCATCATTTGTTAGCGCACGCAGGAGTTGCTTCAGGGATTTGATAAGTGCTTTTCGCTCCCGTCGGTCGAGCTCGATCAATGAAGTCCCGCCTTTTTGCTCCTCCATTTCGCCGCATTCCAACAGCACATCGAGCACTATGTATGAGATAGCTCGCTGGGCAGCGCGTTTGCGTCCATGTTCCGTGAGTTCGTAGTTAACGTTTGTCATGTTTATGCCGCTCCCTGACCGCCGTGTGTGCAAACCCCGTTGTTACTGAGTCACCAAGAGGTTCAGTATCTCGTTGAATGAGTCACTGTCTTTGACTTTGATCTTGTTGATGCCAGCCCGACCGAGTTCGGGAAATTTCGCCAAGCCGCTGTGGCGGGTGGTTGGCTCATCAGAGCCTACTGCCGGAAAGTATTTAACGATCGAGGTGTCTGGCACGGCGACCTCATCCGGTACCCAAAGAAATTGCGTTTTCCCTTCATGCTGGTGTGCGAACGCTATTCCTCCAATGACTCGGTAGCCGTCAATTTTTGCATTGGGTTTGCGCTGCGCAGGGTGCTTCTCAATCGACGGGTGGTTTGTTAGAACCTCCCTCAAGGTCTCTTTATCAGCGACTACGCCAGAGGGGGCTTTTGGCGGGGATTTCCGAGCCATTTGCTCCGAAAGCTGGCCGACCATATATCGGCGTCTGGCTTCTGATGCCCAGAAGTCCAGGCTTTCGAACAGCCAGCATGGGTCGATCATCAAAGCAATGCCCAAGGTTTCGGCGTTCTCCGGGGTTACCCATTGGAGGTTCTCGGGGTCAAACGCTTTGGCTTTCAGGTAGGCCTCAAAGCCAGGCCGATGTTCAATTGGGAGAAGCGAGTACACCTCGCTGGTTTTATCCAGCTGTCTCAGCGCTTGGTGATGGATGGTTTCAGCCAATTCCCGAGCAGAGGGTGAGGGGGCTTCTGGTTTCAGAACGAAGGTAGGCAGCCATTTGAATTCACGGTACTTGCCTTTGTGAAGCAGCCAGCGCTGTACATCGGCTTTACGGGCTACTCCTGGACGCTCTTGCGGGAGCTTGTCTTCACCTTCTGCGAAACCGGCCAGGCGCACTGTTTCAACCGCCAGCCCGCTCAAAAGGGCGATTTGCTCTCTGGTGAGGGTGTCGTCATCCTCACCGTACTCAAAGGCCATTACCGCCTCATGTCGATCCAGGAGTAAACCGAGGGTTTCTTGGCGCTCTGTAAAGGTCGAATTGATCACCGTGTCACCGGCGTTGAATTCTACCAGTGCCCGTAGTGAATCCTGATCCGCCTGATCATCCCCGCCCTGACGACGTTCGACGGCAAAGTCGAAACAGCGATCAAGTAATAGTTCAATGACGAACTGTTCCCTGGTACTACCAGAGGGATCTTGGGATTTATGATTCTCAAGGTCCAGCGCGAGCGCGGTCCGATCCTGGCCGAGGAATAGATTGATGAAGTCACTGACCTCGTTGTTGATAAAGTCTTGAGCAATTTCTTGAACTTTTTCGCGACTCAGGTTTTCCATGTCGTGCCCTCGGTATAGGGTAATAGTGTAATTGGCTGCGATTTACACTTTAGCGCTAGCTCGGTGCTCGTGCAAGAAAAAAGTTAATTGGCAGCCAAATATATTTTTGTTTGGCTCACGTAAGAGTTGGCCTGGTCATCAATGGGGGCAGTCGCGAGGTGATTAGAAGGGGCTACCGGAGGAAAGTATTGGAGGGACATCAGAGCTTTCTGAATTGCGCAAATTGGGACCCATCCCCATATCTTAGATGCTGGAGGATGGGCCGCTTCTATCAGTGAACGGTGCTGCCCACACCGCCTAAGAACTGCTGACTGGAAGAATAGTCAACGGTCGCGTAGAACTTATTCGGCTCCTCGGAATTCTGGAAAAGATCGAGCGTAATCCAGTCATCTCCCCGTCGCATCTGGACGGTGAGACTGATCTCCTCGCAATTGAATTCCTTGGTGAGCGTCGCGGCCAGGTTCTGGGTCTTTTTCATGAAGTCCATAGTGAATCCCTCCGATCAGAACCAGATGTTCTTTTTGATAGTGCCCAGCTGGTCTGCCGCGTGGGCGGCCGCTGTGGTTAGCTGTGAAAGAGAGCTTTCGCCGGTAGTGCCATCACTGTAATTCTGGAGAATATCGCCAATCACCAGGCAGGTGCCGTCCGTGCACGACACCCGCACTTCGGCAGTGCTCAGCTCGAAGTTGTCGAGGGTCTCCGCTAGTGCATTGGCCTGTTTGAGCAGGTCGGTAATCTGGTCAATCAAGTGTTTCGTCATTTTGGAATGTCCTCTGCTTGCTTCTTGAATTGGTCACGTCATTCGAGACCTATTTCGACGTTACCCCATTTCGTCGTTCTAGCAAGCAAATAGATTTTGGCAGGACCCTGTGCTTGAATACCCTTAAAAACAGAGAGATATGGCCCTCATTAAAAAATGGCGATCGGAAAGTCGCAAAATAATGTGGCCTGGAAACTGAAAGGTGTGGTTGAAAATTAATCGTTTTAGGGTTGAGGGGTAGGTTGGTGGGTAAGCTAGATTTTGGCTTATAACTATCTGATTTGATTGTTGGTGTGGTGCCCTCGGCAGGACTCGAACCTGCTACCTTCCCCTTAGGAGGGGGACGCTCTATCCAGATGAGCTACGAAGGCGCTTCGTTAAGAAGATCGGTATGATAACGGCCTGAGGCTTATGGCTCAAGGTGTTACCGTGATTTCTGTTGCTCTGGGAGCGTGCTGTGTCTGACCCTTTCGTGTTAAGCATCGTTGTGCCTGTCTGGATGGAGGCTGCAGGCATTGTGGAGACGCTCGAGACCCTTCAACCGTTACGTACCAGGGGACATGAGCTGGTTGTAGTGGATGCTGACAGTGCTGATGGCACTGCCGCACTGGCTCGCCCATTTGCAGACAGATTGGTTAAGTCGGGTAAGGGCAGAGCAGTGCAGATGAACACGGGGGCCTCAGTTGCTAAAGGCAACGTTCTTCTATTTCTTCATGCGGATACCCGCCTTCCTCTAAACGCCCTGGAGTCCCTGACTGGCTTTTTTCAAAGCGATAAAGCTTGGGGGCGCTTCGATGTGCGCTTGAGCGGTCGCGGAGTTATGTTCCGGATGATTGCGTGGTTTATGAACCGGCGCTCGCGTTTAACGGGCATTTGTACAGGCGATCAGGCGCTATTTGTGCGCAGGGACGTGTTTGAGGCCTTGGGAGGATTCGAACAGGTACCCATCATGGAGGATATTGAGATTTCGCGCCGGCTTCGGCTTGTTTCCCGTCCCTATTGCATACAAACCCCTGTTATAACGGATAGCCGGCGCTGGGAGCAGGGGGGGGTATGGCAAACAATTTTTCTTATGTGGCGTTTACGCTGGCGATATTGGCGCGGGGAGGCCCCGGAAACCCTTGTTCACTCCTACCGGTCGGATGTTCGAAATGGCAAAGACTAACTCTTCCAATGCAGTGTTGATGCAGTTTGCTAAATGGCCGGAGGCGGGCCGGGTAAAAACGCGCCTTATACCTGCGCTGGGTGTTGATGGGGCTTTGAGAGCACATTTAATACTTACGCTTGCGGTGCTCGAAAACCTGCATCGCTCAGGTCTTACAGTGCAGTTCTGGTGGGATAGAGAGGTAGAGTCTGTTCCTGTTGATGCGGTGGAGGTTGTCAGCGCCATTGAACAACGGGGGCTGGAGCAGCGAATACAGCAGGGCCCTAACTTGGGGAGCCGCATGCTGAATGCCTTGGAGGCCAGCCTTGAATCACACGCCTGTGCATTGATTGTGGGCAGCGACTGCCCGTCTGTCGAGCCGGGCTATGTGCATCAGGCGGTGTCCAGCCTTCAAAGCTACGACGTGGTTTTGGGGCCGTCGGATGATGGCGGTTACGTGCTGATTGGCGCCCGCCGGACGGTTCCCGGCATGCTTGATGGCATCGAGTGGGGCACTGAGGGCGTACTTGAGCAAACCTGCATTCGGCTCAAAAAATTGGGGCTCAGCGTTGGCTTGCTGGAGCCCCGTTGGGATGTGGATGAGCCCGAGGATTGGGCGCGATTTCAGCTTACTTTGCAGTAACTGGTGGCTGCTGAAGGATAAGATTCCGGGCTTCGTTGGCGCCCAAACCCGCTCCACCCGTCACGACACGCAGAGCGCTGTCTCTGTTCAGTACTGAGTCGTGGAAGGTGGCTTTCAGCTCTTCAAGGCTGACAGCATTAACGGCCTTTGCGAGTTGTTCGCGGGAATCAAAGCCATCTGAGCCCCGGTCAATCTCACGCCAGTAGCGACCTGAAATCTCACCCAGTTGGCGATCCTGTTCCAAAATACTGCTGATGACTGCCTGTTTTTCGCGTTTCAGGCGCTGTTCATCCAAATTGTCGAGAGTCTCCTCAAAGCCTGCGGCGAATTCGTGAACTGCTTTGTCTATGTCGTTCTGGCTGGCGCTTGGGGACTGAACCACAAAGCCCAGAGCGGGTGTCTCAAGCATTTCAAACGGTGTGGCATACACAATGTAGCCGAGTTGGCGCGTGGTGCGGATTTCCTCATAGAACGGGCTGCTTATAATCTGTGCGAGCAGGCGGAAGCGGGCGCGTTCTTCAAAGCTGGTGTTCTTGCCTTGTGCGTATAGCGTGTATCCGGTGTCTGGGTGCTCTACATCCAGCGAAACAAGCATTTCGGTTGTCGGTAGCTTCCGAACTCGGCTGCGCTCAACCGCTGCAAATTCACTCTTTCCCAGCACAATGGCGTCAATCTGCTGGGCCAGGTTAAGCGCATAGGCTTCCGTTATGTTGCCGTGTGCCAGCAGCACCGGGTCTACTTCCGAGAGCAGTGCCTCGGTGAATGATATGAGTTCATCGCGAGTGACTTCCCGAGCTGCGCGCAGCTTTTCTTCTGTGCTCCAGGCACCCTCCAGCAGAGCTGTCTGGATGAACTCGGATGTCTGGGCCACCGGCCGGTCCTTGGCTTTGTTCTGCAAGCTGTCTATCAGGTTCTGCTTGGCGATATCAAAACGCTGCTGCGTGATATGGGGTGTTGAAATCTGCATAAGAATGCGATTCATCAAGGTGTGCAGCTTGTCGTTATAGCCACCCACGCGCACGGTGACGCCGCGCAAATGTGGGTAAATGCTGTAGTCGAGCCCGGCAAGGCGTGCGGAATAAGCCCAGGCGTTCAAGTTGCTGTTAATGCTGTCGACAAGCAAGTGTGTAAGCACGCTGCTACGGGCAGACACACGGGCTGCAGGGGTGCGCAAGCTGAAAAACACGTTGGCCTTGGGTGTGTTGAAGCGCGTATCCCGGGCAAACCATATAGCCATGCCGTCGCGGCTATTCAAGAGTTCGGGCTTGTCCATGGTCTTGCCTGGCACCATGGTCAGGTTTTCAGGCACAAACGGGTTGGGCAGTGGAAGCCGAAGCGCATTGGCCAGCGCTCTGGGCGCTTCGGACTCAAGCCCTTGCACATCCAGAGGTTCAAGTTGCCAGGGTGTTTCATACCACGGGGTTAGGTTCGGGTTGTTCAGTTCAAGCTGCGGGGCCAGCAAATAGACCATCACGTTCTCCGGGGTCAGCCGGGAGAGAATGGCCTGATATTGGTCGGGTGCGTAACGTTCCATCAACCAGGGTGCGCTGAGGATGTCGTCTGCCGGATAGTCCTGGAGCTGGCTAGACAGGCGCATAACTTCGTGCATGGGCTCGCTTTGTTCGCGAAAGCGAAAATCGATCTGGGCCAGTTGTTGCATTTCTTCAAAGCGCTTCTGGCTGATGCCTTGATCACGAATGACGTCGATGTATCGGAATGCCAGAGCTACGATCTCTTCCTGCCGGCTAAGGCCCTCGGGTGTAAGCGCAATGCTTATGTCCAAAGTGGCGTCTGTACCCGTATCCATCCCCATGCCGGCAGACAAGCTATCCGCCAGGCCATTCTTCTTGAGCACATCAAACAGGCTTCCCGGTCCTTCATGGCCCAAGAGGTTGGCAATGTAGCTTGCGGGTTTAGTGCGGTAGTTTTCCTGCTGCGATGGAATCGGGAACGACAGCGACAGGCTGCGGACATCCTTGATGGCTTCTGCAGTTACTTTTGCAGGCAGAACATCAACATCCAGCAGGCTGGCAGAGTGAATCTTAGGCTTCAGATCACGGTTCTCAATGGCATCAAAACGCACTCGCACCATGGCTTCAAGCGCATCGAGAGACTGCGGGCCGTAAACCGCGAGCGTCATCAGGTTGGCGGAGTAATGGCTTTTCCAGAATTCGATCAAGTCCGGCCGAAGGGGATTGTCATCGGTGTTTTCAAGGGTAGTCAGATTGCCGACAGCAAACTGGTGGAATGCGTGCTCAGGGTTGCTGGCGGCTTTCTTGACTGAATAGAAGCGCCGACCATCTTCCTTTTGTTTGGCACTGAACTCCGAATGCACGGCATTGCGCTCACGGTCGACAAGCTCAGCAGTAAACAGGGGGGCGGCAAATTGCTGGGCGAAGCGATCAAGGGCTGATTCCAGGTAGCCTGCCTGTATGTCAAAAAAGTAGTTGGTATTACGAAAAGCGGTATAGGCATTGTGGCTGCCGCCGTGGCTCTTTATGAACTGCTGATACTCGCCCGGCTCAGGGTACTTTTCTGTACCCAAAAACAGCATGTGTTCAAGAAAGTGTGATATGCCTTCTCGCTCTTTCGTGTCATCACCGCTGCCAACAGCTACATTCATGGAGGCAGCGGCTTTTTCCGCATCTTTATCGGAAATCAGGATGGCTCGCAAACCGTTATCCAGCTCAACAAAACGGTACTCGTTTTTGTCGTTCGGGCTTTTGTCGGGGGACGTTTCCGCGATTGATGGTGAACTGACAAAGAGAAGCAAAAGCAGTGCAAGTACATGTGCAGCCAGTAGCTGCATACGAATAGTCGTCGAAAAGCTGATATGCATAAAGCCTCTGTTATCCGTTTTGGAGCCTGAATAGATACGAGCGAGCGGTGGCGAAATATGTTCAGTGCATCATTGTTTTGCGAGTGTGATCCGTTTGTTGGTCGAGGGTCTTGCGGGCGAGGTCTGCCGCTTTCTCACCGTCGAGTTCGCCGGACGCAATACGCTCCAGAACCGATGCCATAATAGCGACGGACTGGCGGTAGTCTGCAAACTCCGCCTGGAAAGCAGTATCGATGGCTTGGTACACCGCTTGGATTTTTTGGTCCCTGTCCCCGGCATTTTTCGCCGTATCATTAATGGCTTTCAAGCAGGCGCGGGCAATGGCGATGTAACGTTCGGTGTTCGGGTTGTCGTTCTGCATGCTCTGGTTTCCGGATATCGCTTGGTCTGTGAAAAGGACTGACGCCTGAAGAGGCAATAAGTTCCAGATTATCGCATTGCTGGCAGGCTGTTTCATTGCTTTGCGGTAATTCGTCGCTGGGGAGGGCGGGCGCCGATTACTGTGCTAGTCTAAATTTTAATGTGTCGGGAAAATGCACACTCGTCTCAAGTTGGTTTTAGAGTAATAGCTCTAGGTAAAACAACGGGTTACAGAGTAAAGGCTCTAAAATAGACCGATACATGAAGGTTGCAATTAAGTACAATGCCGACCGTTAAAGTTCGTTATAAGACTTTGGTCTAAGACGGTTGGCATGGATAGACAACAACAGAGCAACAAGCAGGGTGGATTATCAATGAATTATTTCCTGACCGGTGGTACCGGGTTTATTGGCCGTTTTCTTGTGGAAAAATTATTGGCACGCGGCGGCACTGTGCACCTGCTGGTGCGAGAGCAGTCCCTGGGTAAGCTTGATGCATTGAGGGAAGGATGGGGTGTCGATGAATCCCGTGTGAAGGCCGTCATTGGCGACCTCACTAGCAAGAACCTGGGTATAGATGCCAAAACCCTGAAAGCACTGGCAGGAAAGGTCGATCACTTTTTCCACCTCGCGGCCGTTTACGATATGGGCGCCGATGAAGAAGCCCAACAGGCCACGAATATTGAAGGTACGCGAGCGGCGGTAAATGCTGCCGGCGCGATGAAAGCAAAGCACTTCCACCATGTTTCATCTATTGCTGCCGCGGGCCTGTTCAAGGGCATTTTCCGCGAGGACATGTTTGAAGAAGCCGAAAAGCTGGATCACCCCTACCTGATGACCAAGCACGAATCTGAGAAGGTTGTGCGAGAAGAGTGCAAGGTGCCGTTCCGCATCTACCGGCCGGGCATGGTGGTTGGCCATTCGAAAACGGGCGAAATGGATAAGATCGATGGCCCCTATTATTTCTTCAAAATGATCCAGAAAATTCGCCGCACACTGCCTCAGTGGGTGCCGACGATTGGTGTTGAAGGTGGTAGGCTGAACGTTGTTCCCGTGGACTTTGTGGTGGATGCAATGGATCACATTGCGCACCTGGAAGGCGAGGACGGCAAATGCTTCCATCTTGTGGATACCGACCCGTATAAAGTCGGCGAAATTCTCAATATTTTCTGCGAGGCTGGCCACGCTCCCAAGATGGGCATGCGTATTGATTCCCGCATGTTCGGGTTTATTCCGCCCTTTATTCGCCAGAGCCTGAAGAACCTGCCGCCGGTTAAACAGATCACCAGTTCGATACTTGATGATTTGGGTATTCCACGTTCCGTTCTGTCTTTCATTAATTACCCCACGCGCTTTGATGCTCGCGAAACCGAGAGAGCGCTGAAGGGAACGGGCATTGAGGTACCACGCCTTGAGGATTACGCCCCGGTGCTTTGGGATTTCTGGGAGCGCAACCTTGATCCCGATCTGTTCAAGGATCGTACGCTGAAAGGTACGGTGAGTGGCAAGGTGTGCGTGATTACCGGTGCTACCTCAGGCATTGGCTTGGCAACGGCTGAAAAGCTGGCAGAAGCCGGCGCTATCCTGGTGATTGGTGCCCGTACAAAAGAAAAGTTGGACGAAGTTGCTGCTTCTCTGGAAGCCAAAGGCGGCAATGTACACGCCTACCAGTGTGATTTCTCCGATATGGATGATTGCGACCGATTTGTGAAAACCGTACTGGATAACCATGGCCACGTAGATGTGTTGGTGAACAATGCGGGCCGTTCGATCCGTCGTTCGTTGTCCCTGTCGTTCGATCGCTTCCACGACTTTGAGCGCACCATGCAGCTGAACTATTTCGGCTCAGTACGTTTGATCATGGGGTTTGCGCCTTCCATGCTTGAGCGTCGTCGTGGGCATGTGGTGAATATTTCATCCATTGGCGTTCTTACCAACGCTCCGCGCTTTTCTGCTTATGTGGCATCGAAGTCGGCACTGGACGCTTTCAGTCGCTGTGCGGCGTCTGAATGGTCTGATCGCAACGTAACCTTTACCACTATCAATATGCCGTTGGTGAAAACGCCAATGATTGCACCCACCAAGATCTACGATTCCGTGCCGACCCTGTCGCCGGAAGAGGCTGCTGATCTGGTGACCAATTCAATCATTGATCGCCCCAAGCGAGTTGCTACGCGCCTTGGTATCACCGCGCAGGTATTGCACGCACTGGCGCCAAAGGTGGGCGAGATCGTGATGAATACCGGCTACCGCATGTTCCCGGACTCAGCTCAGGCATTGAGTGGGAAGTCTACTGAAAAGCCCAAGGTGTCCACAGAGCAAGTGGCATTTGCAGCTGTGATGCGAGGCATCCACTGGTAAGCAGAGATCGTTCGTAACACTGAATCAAAAAAACCCGCTATGCGGGTTTTTTTGGGGCTGCTGTTTGCTATTCGCTTTCGTCCATCATAAAGGGGGGCGGAAACCCACCCAGATCCAGCCAACGATTCACAATCCCGCAGAACAAATCGGCTGTTTTTTCTGCATCGTAAGCTGCGGAATGGGCTTCCTTGTTGCTAAATGGAATGCCGGCCAATTTGCAGGCTTGCGCAAGCACCGTGTGCCCATAGGCCAGTCCGGCCAGGGTGGCAGTGTCGAATGTGGAGAAGGGGTGGAACGGGTTTCGGTTGATTTCTGCCCGCTGTGCTGCGGCAAAAACAAAGTTGTGATCGAAGGTCGCGTTGTGACCTACCAGAACGGCTCGTTTGCAATCGTGTGCTTTTACCGCTTTGCGGATGGGGCGGAATATTTCACTCAATCCTTCGCGCTCGGGTACAGCCTCACGCTCCGGATTCCAAGGGTCTATTCCGGTGAAATCCAGCGCAGACTGCTCCAGGTTGGCGCCCTCAAAAGGGTCAATCTGTTGCAAGTGGGTTTCTGCACGGCGCAAGCGGCCGTCTTCGTCCATGGTCAGCATCACCGCAGCTATTTCCAGCAGAGCATCACGGTCCGGGTTGAATCCACCGGTTTCCACATCGACAACGACGGGCAGGAAACCACGGAATCTGCGGGACATTGGGTGCGATTGTCTGTTTTCGTCAGTCACTAAAACTCCGGTCTTGGCCGTTTATCAAGGAATTAGGGGCAGGATTATACCTGGCGCCAGTTGATGGTTTCGCCTGCTTTTAGCGGAACGATGGTGCCGTCCGCGAGGGGTAGTTCGTTGGGCATTATCCAAGGCTCCCTCACCAGTGTAATGGTATCGGTATTTCGTGGAAGACCATAGAAATCCGCACCGTTAAAACTCGCAAAGGCTTCCAGTTGATCGAGAATGCCAAGCTCTTCAAAAATATCTGCATACAGACCGATCGCACCGTACGCGGAATAGCAGCCTGCACAGCCACAAGCAGCTTCTTTCTTGTCTTTTGCATGGGGGGCAGAATCTGTTCCCAGAAAGAATCGCTTGTCTCCGCTGGCGACGGCATCCCTCAGGGCTTGCTGGTGGCGATTGCGCTTGAGAATCGGAAGGCAGTACAGGTGAGGGCGGATCCCGCCCACCAGCATGTGATTGCGGTTGTACATAAGGTGCTGAGGCGTAAGCGTTGCAGCCAAGTTGCTGCCCTGATAATGCCGAACAAACTCCGCGGAATCAGCGGTGGTTATGTGTTCAAGTACAACCTTGAGGTTGGGAAACGCCTCCAGTGTCGGGGCTAGTACTCGCTCGAGAAACACTTTCTCCCGGTCAAAAATATCAATGTCTGTATCGGTAACCTCACCATGAACAAGCAACAGCATGCCGCACTCTGACATGGCTTCCAGTACCGGGTAGATGTTGCGGATGTCCTGCACGCCGGACGCGGAGTTGGTGGTGGCCCCCGCAGGGTAAAGCTTGGCTGCAACAATACCCTCTGCGCTCGCTTCGAGGATGTCCTCTCGACTGGTGGACTCGGTCAGATAAAGCGTCATCAATGGCTGGAAGGCGGTTCCTTCGGCGGCTGCCAGAATGCGGTTCCGGTATGCCGAGGCTTCAGCGGCATTGGTTACCGGGGGCGCAAGATTCGGCATGATGATCGCTCGCCCGAAACAGGCAGCGGTTGCAGGCACAACGCTCTTCAGGGCGTCGCCGTCGCGAACGTGAAGGTGCCAGTCGTCAGGGCGCACAAGAGTAAGCTGATCGGTCATGGTCTGGTTTCCGCAATGCCTTAAAAAAGTTGGCAGATTATAGCAGAAGGTGCCAGTGATTGTTTTTCCTCTGGTCGATTAAAGAACACGGGGCGGGTGCCGTTAAACAGGGAAACCACGAAACATCCGTGAAACAACGGTATGGCTGTTATGGCACGCGCATTCACTAAAAGAACACAGAATCTGTTGGCAACGCTGGCGCTCGGCATTCTTCTGCCCGGGCCCGGCCAAGCCGCAAGCTATGGTGCGGGAATATCGAACAGCCAGTGGTATCTTGCCGAGTCCGTTTTCGAGTGTTCGTTGGTGCATGATGTTCCAGGTTATGGCCGGGCTGTTTTTCGCCACCGTGCCGGGGAAGATCTGTCATTTTTTCTGGAATCCGAATCCCATCTCATGCGCCCCGGGCGAGGCTCTCTTTTTGTTGAGGCGCCACCGTGGCGCCCCGGGGTCGCTCCACGCTCGGTAGGCACGGTTGATGTGTCTGAAGGGCTTCGGCAGGTGTCGCTTGAAACCCGTCATGCGGTAATTCTTGCGCAAAGCCTGCTGGACGGCATGCGCCCCACCGTTACCCGGGATTCCTGGTACGACGGAAGCCCGGTGCGGGTGCAGGTCTCGAATATTAACTTCAACGGGCAGTATCAGCGCTATAGGTCATGCGCCGCGAATCTGTTGCCGGTTAACATTGATCAGATCGGGCGTTCACGGGTGGCGTTTTCAAGCGGCAGCGCAACGCTCTCGGGTGCAGACATGGATCTGTTGGATGATATTGTTGCCTATTTAATGGCGGATTCCACAGTAGAGCGGGTCTTTATTGATGGGCATACCGACCGAGTTGGCAGTCGAATAGACAATCGTGCGCTTTCTGAGGAGCGCGCCAATGTAGTGGCAGACTATTTGAAAGATCGCGGGATAGACCCCGACTTGATTACCGTGCGGGCTCATGGTGATCAGTATCCGGTGTCCAGAAACTATGGCGAAAACCGTCGCACAACCATACGTTTGCAGCGGGAGGGCGAGCGCCCGGGCTTACAACAAGCTAATGGCTATGGTGGCGCCAGCGCAGGCTAAGGAAACCCGCTAAATCGAACTCAATACGTCCAGATGGGCGTTTACGCTTTCTGCGAGAGCTTTCAGGTGATAACCACCTTCCAGCGTTGAAATAATACGGTCGTTGCTATGTTCGCTTGCAACGCTTGTCAGCATTTCGGTCAACCAGCGGTAGTCCTCGGTTTCCAGATTCAGTTCCGCCATCGGATCAAGCCGGTGGGCATCAAACCCAGCAGATATCAGAATCACCTGAGGCTTGAAGGCATTCAGGCGCTTTATCCAGCCTGCTTCTACCTGTTTCCGGTAATCCGCGGAAGAGCACTCTGCCTCTATGGGAATGTTCACGATATTGTCAGCTTGACGATGTACGTGGGAGTGGGGGTAAAGCGGGTGCTGGAAACTGGAGCACATCAGTATCCGCTCATCTCCACTCACAATGTCCACAGTTCCGTTACCTTGATGCACATCAAAATCGACAATGGCAACTCGGTCAAGATGATGGAAATTGAGCGCGCGCATGGCAGCCAAAGCAATGTTGTTGTAAAAACAAAAGCCCATGGACTTTGTGCGTTCAGCATGGTGACCGGGGGGGCGTGCGCAGATAAATGCGTTGGTTACCTGGCTACTCATAACCATGTCGACTGCTTGAATGTTTGCACCGGCCGCAAGCCTTGCGGCGCGCAGAGTATCGGGCATCATGGCAGTATCCGGATCGGTGAAGACCCGCCCCCGTGAGGGCTGCAACATATCTAGCTGCTGCAGGTAGCTTTCCGGGTGCACGCTCAAGAGCTGGTCGCGGGTAATTTCTTCCGGGCGTACCCAGTCTAGTTTTTCCGCGATACCGGTGTCGGCGATGTAGCTGATGATGGCTGCCAGGCGGGCTGGGCTTTCGGGGTGCTCCGGCCCCATGTCGTGTTTCATGCAATCATCATGAGAAAAAAATGCGGTGGTCATAATTCTCGAAACGTCCCAGCTATACTTGTATTTTCTTTGATCTTATCAGGGATAACCTGATAGCGCCGAGTTTCTTTAGCCGTATAAGGGTAGTAGGCATTTCACAAGGGCTCATCAATGCATAATATAGCGTTAACAACCTATCAAGGAGAGAGAGCGTGAGCACCCAGTACTTGGAAAGTTTGTTCAATCCTGCTTCCATCGCAGTGATCGGGGCGTCTGAGCGTGCTGGAAATCTCGGTGGTATGGTGTTGCGAAACCTGATGAGCAGCGGCTATCCGGGTAAGCTGTTGGTTGTTAACCAGAAGGACTATGACAACGTTCACGGCGTGCCCTGTGTTAGAAAAGTATCCAAAATGGAGTTCTCGCCAGATCTGGCCATTGTTTGTACACCCCCCCAGACTGTAGCAAAAACCATCAGGCGATTGGGTGAAGCCGGCGTGCGCACCGCCATTGTGATGACCGGCGGCATGTCCCGTACCCACAGTAAAACCGGCCAACCACTTATGTATTCGGTACGAGATGCCGCAAAGGACACGGGGATCAGAGTGCTGGGGCCTAATACTATCGGCCTGATGGTGCCCGCCAGAAGCCTGAACGCTACCTATGCACACATGGGCGCATTGCCCGGCCGCGTGGCGTTTGTGGGGCAGTCGGGCACCATCGCCAGTTCAGTCATCGATTGGGCCTTTGCCCGAGGTGTTGGGTTCTCTTATTTCCTCACCCTTGGTGATGGTATGGATATCGATCATGACGATCTCATCGATTATCTTGCCCAGGACACCCAGACCCAAGCCATTCTCTTGCACATTGAACACATCCCAAACCCGCGGCGCTTCATGTCTGCTGTGCGGGTGGCTTCCAGAACCAAACCCGTAATTTGCGTTAAATCTGGCCGGGTGCCGGAGTCTGAATGGATGACCCACGAGCTACCTGAAGGTATCCGGCGCAGCGATCCTATATACGACGCCATGCTTCAGCGTGCGGGCGTTCTAAGGGTGGACGGGTTGGGACAAATGTTTGATGCGCTGGAAACGCTCACCCGCATGCGTCCATTGCGTAGAGAGACACTCGCCATTATGGCCAATGGCGTAGGGCCGGGGGTTTTGGCGGTGGATCGCCTGGCGGATCTGGGCGGAGAGCTTGCCAGCTTGTCTGAAGCCAGTGTCGGCGCTCTGGCCGAACTTTTACCAACGTACTGGACACGCAAAAACCCTATAGATCTGAACTATGACGCATCCCCCGAGCTTTATGGTAAGGCGATCAAGATTCTGGCTAAGGACCCTGAAGTCGCCAACGTGCTTGTGCTTTACGCGCCCAGTTTGACGGAAGATAGCCTGCAAATTGCCGATGCGGTCGTGCAGGCGGCAAAGGGCACGCGGTTGAATATCTTTACCTGCTGGCTTGGGCAGAGCACGGTAATGGAGGCGCGTGATGAGTTTTATCGGGCGGGATTGCCCTCCTTCTTCAATCCGGAAAAGGCCATTGTGGCGTTCATGCAGCATGTGCGGCACCAGAGGCTCCAGCGCTTGCTGAAGGAAACCCCGGAATCCTTCACCGACCATTTCTCGGATCATACGAAAACCCGCCGAGTGGTCATGAATGCGCTGCGTTCAGGTCGCTTGCATCTGTCTAGCAAAGAAGCGCGGGAAGTCGTTCGTGATTACGGTATCAATACCATCGAGACGATTTACTGTGACGATGTGGAGGAGGTGCTTGAAGCCTTCTCCATTGAGCGTCGTCCCGTAGACGTCACGGTAGTGCACGAGCAGGCCTGTCACCCCTTTGCGACTCTGACCGTGGCACAACGCCGTCATAAGGCGACGGTGCAGAAGCTTAGCAGCGAAGCTGCAATCATCGATGCCTGTAACTTCTTAATGGAGCAGTACCAGGAATACTTCCCCGAGAGTGGGTTTCTCGGTTTTGCCATGCAGCACTCTTACCAGCATGTTGGCGGTATTGAGTTCAGCGTGGGCATCACCAGAGATGCCCAATTCGGACCTCTGGTTGTCTGTGGCGCATCCGGTGCCCATGTGAACGTGATGACGGATCGACAAATCGCGCTTCCGCCGCTGAACATGGTTCTGGCACGGGAGTTGTTGCGCCGCACCTATATGTACAAGCTTCTGAGGGAGCACAGCCTGAAACCGGAAACGGATATCCGAGCGGTGTCTGAAACGCTGGTGACCCTTTCTCAGATTGTGATCGATATACCTGAGATCCGCGGGTTGGAGATTTCGCCTCTCCTGTTCAATGACCAAGGCGCTGTTGCGGTAAAAGTGGCAATCAATCTGTCCGAGGTGCCTGGGCAGCCGATTATTCAGCCCTATCCAAGAGAGCTTGAGGAATGGCTGGTATTGCCCAAGTCCGGCCGCAGGGTGATCATACGCCCGGCGCTTGCCGAGGATGAGCCGTCGCACCGCGTGTTTCATGAGCTGCAATCCCCTGAGTCCATTCGCTATCGTTTTTTCCAGTACCGTAAACACTTCTCACGGGAAGACGTCGCTCAGATGGTTCAGATCGACTACGACCGGGAGATGGTCTTTATTGCAAACGCGCCCAAAGAAGATGGTGAAGGCGAAGAAACCCTGGGTACCGTTCGAACCTGGACCGACGCTGATAACCTGCGTTGCGAATTTGCTGTGATGGTTCACGATAAGATGAAAGGAGAAGGCCTGGGCGTTGCGCTGATGCAGAAAATGATCGATTACTGCCGCACCCGTGGCACCGTAGAGATGGTCGGTGATGTGTTGGCAGACAACCGGCCAATGCTGCAACTGGCGGAGCATCTGGGCTTTGAGATCAAGTACAACGTCGAAGAGGAAGTGATGGATTTGCGGCTGGTACTGAATGAGCCGGAAAATGAATGGCAGAAAGAAAGGTTGGGGAAGTATACCCACTGAAGCTTTTGCTGAGTGCTTCAGTGGGACTTTTGGGCCTGGAGGGTTATCCTTCGACGAGGGCGGAGCGATCTTCCCCGCCCAAGGCTTCCAGTAAGCCAGGGATCAGTTTGGACAGCTCAAGAGTCATCAGCGTGAAGGCAGCATCAAATTTCGCGACTGCGTCATCCACATCGACATCATCGAGTTGGTCCTGAAGTGTTTCGCCAAACTTCAGCCGGCGAATCCCCATTTCCTCATCGAGAACGAAAGAGACATTGTCGTCCCAGGTAAGGGCGAGTTTGGTCACTTCCATCCCGGCATTCAGGTGGTTACGGATTTCGTCTGCCTTCAAGTCCAGTCCTTTGCAGCGGACTACGCCGCCATCTTCGGAAGGATCCTTGAGCTCGCATTCGTCGCCCAGAACTACGCTGGCGGGCAGGTCGATGGACTCGTTCAGCCAGCCAGTAAACGTAAAGATAGGAGCTTGCTCCAGCGCCGGCGGGCGTACAGGCAGGGAACCCAGGCTTTTACGCAGAGATGAGGCCAGGTCTTCCGCCTGTTTTGCGGAGCCTGCATCAACAATCATAAAGCCGTCTTTCGGTGCCAGGTACGCAAAGCTGCGCCGGTTCTTGGAAAATGCATGGGGCAGCATTTCCAGCATGACCTGTTCTTTGATCTCTTCTTTTTCTTTACGGCGAACCTTGCGCCCTTGCTCGATCTCGATGGCTTCGGCTTTCTCTTCCACCGCATCTTTAATGACGGGCCCCGGCAGGATTTTCTCTTCCTTACGCAGTGCAATCAGGTGATAACCATTGGCACTGTGAACAAGTAGCTCACCGTGTTTGCCTAGTGGCGGAACCCAGCCCTGGCGGGCGGTTTCTTGTGGACCGCACGGTTTGAATGCATCGCCGCTGAGCTTTTCTTCCAGCTCTTCAGCAGAAATATCAAACGGCTTGGTAAAACGGAAAACGCGGGCATTGCGAAACCACATCAGGCTTGATCCTTGTCTTTCATATTTGAATAATTTCTACGAGCACTGTTTTGACGATAAAGCCGAAAACACCAGCGCCCAGTACTGTAAAAAGGGCGATGGTACCAAACTTTCCAGCCTGTGATTTTTTGGCCAGGTCCCAAACGATGAAACCCATCCAGCCAATAAGGCCTGTCAGAAACACCAGCATGGCGATCTGGGAAAAAACTGCTTCATTCATGACGTTCTCCGAACTTAATCTGGATTAGTGTTCATCTCGCAGGAAAACCCAGTTATTTTTGTCGGATTGGTCTTCGCTGAAATAGTAACCGTCAAGGTCAAAGCCCTTGAGGTCGTTGGCATCGGTAATGCGATTCAGGATGGCGTAGCGGCACATAAGTCCGCGGGCCTTTTTGGCGTAGAAGCTGATCATCTTGTACTGACCGTTCTTCCAATCCTTGAATTGGGGGGTAATCAGCCGGCCATCAAGGTCTTTCTTCTTCAGGCTTTTGAAGTATTCATTCGAGGCTAGGTTTACCAATACTTCGTCGTCGCTTTTCAGCAGGCGATTCATTTCCTGGGTGAGGCTGTCCCCCCAGAATGCGTAAAGATCCTTGCCACGCTTGTTCTCAAACTTTGTACCCATTTCCAGCCGGTAGGGCTGCATCAGATCAAGCGGTTTAAGAATGCCGTAAAGCCCGGACAACATGCGCAGATGCTTTTGTGCAAAGCTGAAATCCTGCTCACTGAAGCTTTGTGCGTCCAAGCCGGTATACACGTCACCTTTGAAAGCCAGTACAGCTTGGCGCGCGTTCTCTGGAGAAAATGGCACTTGCCAACTCTGAAAGCGCTCGGCATTCAATTGGCCTAATTTGTCGCTGACGCTCATCAGGTTGCTGACCTGGTGGGGCTCTAACTCTTTGAGTTGATCAATCAGCTCGCAGGAATCGTCCAGGAAGTCCGGTTGAGTAAAAGTTTCCGTTGCCAGTGGGCTCTCGTAGTCGAGAGTTTTAGCAGGAGAGATAACCATCAACATGTCAGATAATTCCTCATTGCAGAAACGTAAGTAGCTGTTCCCGGGTAAATGGCCAGTTGAGTTCGTGCCCAGTATCCTTGCGCCGGAGCACCGGGATTCGCGTGCCATAGCGCTCGACCAACTCTTCCGATTGCGCAATGTCCACCACATCCACCGGTATTGGTACTGGCATCGGAGTGCTTATCAGCAGAGCTTCGGCCACATCACACAGGTGGCATTGGGACGTAGTGTAAAAAAGCAGTTCCATTACTTCGGCTGTGCGTCCAGCTTTTGGCCGTTTACACCGGCGCTGTCGGTGCCCATCAGATACAAATAGATAGGCATCAGTTCTTCCGGCGCCGGGTTCTGTTGCGGGTTTTCTGCCGGGTAGGCGTGTGCCCGCATATTGGTTCTGGTGGCGCCGGGGTTAAGGCTGTTTACCCGCACGTTATGTTGTTTGTCATCCAGTTCATCAGACAGAAGTTGGCTAAGGCCTTCAACGGCAAACTTGGAAACGGCATAAGCGCCCCAGTAAGCTTTTGCCTGCCGTCCGACCCCAGACGAGGTGAAGATAACCGAAGCAGCATCAGATTTACGCAGCAGGGGAATCATCGCACGGCTAAGCAGGAACGGCGCTGTTGCGTTCACGTGCATAACCTTGTTCCAGGTTTCCGGGTCGTACATTTCCACCGGGCTGCGGTCACCCAGAATCCCTGCGTTGTGGAGGATGCCATCGAGCTTGCCGAAGTTGTCTTCCAGGGTCATGGCCAGTTCTTCGTAATCTTTTACCGCTGCGCCTTCGAAGTTCATTGGCACAAGAGCCGGTTTGGGGTGGCCTGCGGCTTCAATTTCATCGTAGACCATTTCCAGCTTGCTCAGGGTTCGGCCCACAAGGATGACCGTAGCGCCATGAGCGGCATAGGTTTTTGCGGCGGTACGGCCGATTCCGCTGCCCGCACCGGTAACCAGTATGATGCGGTCTTTCAAAAGATCAGCGGGTGCCTGGTAATCTTGCATAACCTGTCTCCGTAGCAGACTGGGGTGTATCAGGGTTCTAAAATGGCACGCATTAAGTCGCGCGCTATTGTAACAGCTTTGCGAGATCGTTCACGGTGTCAGCGATCATGTCTGCTTGCCATAGATCAACGGTTTCGGGCTCTTCGATATAACCGTACCGCACCGCGATGGTTTTCATGCGGGCGTTGCGGCCGGCCACTATGTCCCGTTCATGATCGCCCACATAAATTGCCTGCTCGGGTTCTGCGCCGATTTGCTGGCACGCAAGAAACAGGGATTCTGGATGAGGCTTGCGATCAGTGACGTGGTCCGGGCACACCAGCGACGCGCAGCGCTCAGCTAGACCTAGGGCCTGAACCAGCGGTGCGGCGAAACGTACTGGCTTATTGGTTACGATTCCCCAGGGTATTTCCCGCTGCTCCAGTGATTGAAGCAAGGAGTCCATGCCTTCAAACAGGCGAGTTTCAACGGCAACGCCCGCTTCGTATAGATCCAGAAAGGCGGTGTGTTTGGCAAGATAGCCCGGGTGCTCAGGCTCCAGCCCAAAGCCCACACGCACCATGGCCCGGGCTCCGTTGGAAACGGATCGGCGTATGTGCTCCGCTGGAAGCGCCGGGAGCCCGTCCATTTGGCGCAGCTCGTTCAGGCAGCGTATAAAATCCGGTGCTGTATCGAACAGAGTGCCGTCCAGATCAAACAGAACGGTCGATGGCCGTTCAGTCTTCACGGGTATCCCGGGCGTGCATCAGATAGTTTACGTCTACATCCCGGCCCAGCTTGTAGGAGCGGGTAATGGGGTTGTAGGTCATGCCGGTGAGCTCGCGCACATCCAGCCCTGCGTGACGCAGGTGGTCGGACATTTCTGACGGCCGGATGAACTTTTTCCACTCGTGCGTACCCTTGGGGAGCATGTTTAGCACGTATTCGGCACCCACAATGGCCAGCAGGAAGGACTTGGGATTCCGGTTGATGGTGGATACAAACAAGTGCCCGCCGGGCTTTAGCAGTGCGGAGCAAGACTTGATAACAGAAGCCGGATCGGGCACATGCTCCAGCATCTCAAGACATGTGACAGCATCGTACTGGCCGGCGTGCTCAGGATCCCGGGCAAGCTCTTCAACTGTGATCTTTTGGTAGTTCACCTTGATTCCGCTTTCCAGTCCGTGCAACCGGGCTACAGCTAGAGGTGCTTCGCCCATGTCTATACCGGTTACATGAGCACCGCGCAAAGCCATGCGCTCAGACAGCAACCCGCCGCCACAGCCAATGTCTGCTACTCGCTTGCCCGCGAGGGATACGCGCTCATCGATGTAGTTGAGGCGAAGGGGATTAATGTCGTGGAGAGGCTTGAATTCGCTGGTGGGGTCCCACCAGCGGCTAGCCAAGGCTTCAAACTTGGCAATCTCGTTACGGTCAACGTTCTGGTTTGTCATCGTCTCTTCTACCTGGTCAATCTATCGAAATTCGGTTAGACAGCCTGTTGCTCGCGGATTTTCTCAGCCCAGTCTGTAACGCGGAGCATGAGGTCCGGTACGTCTATGCGCGTCAATTTGCCATCCTGTACCTGAGGTACGCCGTTAATCCAGCTATGGCTTACCGCGCGGCCATGATTGCTGTAAACAAGATGGGAAGCCGGATCGTAAACCGGCTGGATAAAAGGATCGCTGAGATCGATGGCGATGATATCGGCCAATTTGCCAGGCACCAATGAGCCCAGCTCATGCTCCCGCCCCAGCGCTTTGGCGCCATTGATCGTGGCAACCTGCAGCGCCTGATGAGCAGAAAGTGCGGTGGCTTCGTTGGCGACGACCTTGGCTACCATGGCGGCTGTTTGGATTTCGCCGAACAGATCCAGGTCATTGTTGCTGGCGGCACCGTCTGTTCCTATGGCCAGATTAACACCACGTTCCATGAGCTTATGAGCAGGGCAAAGACCGCTGGCGAGCTTGAGGTTGGATTCGGGGCAGTGGATAACGTGCGCGCCAGAGGCCGCTAGCAGGGTAATGTCTGAGTCACTGACCTGGGTCATGTGGACACACTGGGTTTTGGCGCCTAGAACGCCAAGTTTCGCAAGCCGCTCAATTGGGCGTTCACCGTGTTTTTCTTTAGCTTCTGTCACTTCAAATTCGGTTTCATGCAGATGAATCTGAATGCGGGCACCGGTTTTTTCGGAGAGTGCGACAGCGCGGGCCAGAGGTTCGTCGGATACAGTGTAGGGCGCATGGGGGCCAATGGCTGGCATGGTGTAGGTATTGTCTTTCCACTCATTGATCAGCGCCTCGCCTTTGCTCAGATAATCATCTGGCCCGCTGCCCCACACCGTGGGGAAGTCCAGCAGGGGAAAGCAGATTTGTGCGCGCATGCCGGTATCGTGAGCCATCTGGGCCACAATTTCCGGGAAAAAATACATGTCTGAAAATGTGGTTGTACCGGTTCGCAGCATTTCTGCCATGGCCAACTGCGTGCCGTCGACAATAAACTGTTCACTTACAAAACGGCCTTCCGCAGGCCAGATGTGGTCATTAAGCCAGGTCATCAATGGGAGATCGTCTGCCATGCCCCGGAACAGCGACATTGCGGCGTGCCCATGCATGTTGATCAGCCCGGGCATAACCACATGGTGGGGAAGATTGATTGTCTCTCGGGTACGGAAATCGCGATCTGCCTGTGCCACAGGCAATACCGCCACAATCCGGGAGCCCTGAACAATAACGGCCTGATGCTCAAGCACCACTCCGGAAGGCTCTATTGGAATCAGCCATCGAGCGTTGATGCGCATATCGGCTGCGGTGATAGTATCTGCCGTCATTAACCCTACCTTGCAGTGCCGGCGACAAATGCGATTGTGCGCTTAGGAATGCACAAGCGCGCCGAACGATAAAATGTAGCCCGGAAGTATAACCGTTATACTGGCCGTTTTCAGCGTTATGAAAGCGGAGCCAGGCGATGAATAATTCCAGAGAATCCCGACCTTTACATACCTCTTCTTCTGATCCGCGATCTGTAGGTACGGTTGCCCTTCGGTGGCAGGGTGGCAGCCTGGAATTGCTGGATCAGCGCTTACTGCCTGCAAAGGAGCACTGGCTATCTCTGGAAACCGCCACCGGCGTGGCGCAAAGCATTCACGACATGGTGGTGCGCGGCGCCCCGGCGATTGGTATCAGTGCTGCATACGGTGTCGCACTGGCTGCCCGAAAAGCTGACGGTGATGACTGGCAAGCTGAGATCAAAATGGCTGTCCGGGAGTTGGCTGCATCAAGGCCAACGGCTGTGAACCTGTTCTGGGCCTTACAGCGAATGGAGCAAGTGCTTGAGGGCTGTGCAGTGCTGGGTGAAGCCCGGCAGCGGCTGGAAGATGAAGCCATTGCCATTCATGAAGAGGATCTTGCCGCGAACCTCGCAATGGCAGATTACGCACTTGAAGCGATGGGGCTTTCTTCCGGCTATCCAGCTCCTGTCTCGGTCCTTACCCACTGCAACACAGGTGCGCTTGCGACCGGTGGTTACGGCACCGCGCTGGGTGTTATTCGTCGGCTGCATGAGAAAAACCTGCTGAAACAAGTATACGCGGATGAAACCCGGCCCTGGCTGCAGGGCAGCCGTCTTACTGCCTGGGAATTAATGCGGGATGGTATCCCGGTAACCCTGAATGCCGATGGCGCAGCGGCAGCGATTCTTGCAGCGGGTGAGGTGCGGTGGATCATCGTGGGTGCCGACCGGATTACAGCCAATGGCGATGTTGCCAACAAAATTGGCACCTACAGCCTTGCGGTATTGGCGCGGTATCACAAGGTTGGATTTATGGTTGTGGCACCCTCCAGCACCGTGGATATGGCGCTGAAGTCTGGTGCAGAAATCCCGATCGAGGAGCGGGATGGCACAGAGGTTCGGGAGATAAGAGGCATTCCGCTAGCCCCGGAGGGCGTGCCGGTGTTCAACCCGGTGTTCGATGTAACGCCAGCAAGCTTGATCGATATGATCGTAACGGAAAAAGGTGTGGTGCAGAATCCGGGTGTTTCGGGGATGCACGGGCTATTTGCCTGAGGGCTTTTTGCCGGTGGCAGATTTGCTGGTTGGGAGTTCGCCACTTTGTTTTGCAAGGCTTTCCCGCAGTTCCGCCACCTGCCTTTCCTGATCCTCAGCAAAGTGCAGGGACATCTCAAAACTCTGCCGGGTGAAATCCAGAACCTTGCGAAAGCCTTCATCCGAGAGCGTTCGGGCCGAATCGTGGCGGCGGAAGATATTGATAAACTCTCGCTCCCGCTCAAACTGCAAGGGTACTCGCGCAACACCCCAGTCATTCAGGATCTGCCAAACTTCCGGGTTGTAGTTCCGGGTGGTTCGCATAATAAACGGGATGGGATCATTCCGTGCAATGAGAGCGGTCAAGCGGAGTATGAGCTCAAAGGATAGGGTGGCTGTGCCGTTCTCGATGGCTTCAAGAACGGATTTATCACGAAGGTCGAGCGCTTCGCTCATTTCCGAAAGCGTCAGCCCGGCCACTTCCCGAATATCCTTGAGAGACTGCCCGGCTACCAGCATAGCTCTGAGCTGGTCCTGGGAGTTGATCAATGCCCGACCTACACGTAAAGACGTGTCCGTAGCACGAGCACCGAAGCGAAAGGCGGATCCGGTGAGGCTGGCAAGGCGGTCGATAATGCCTTCAGGCGCTTTTTCCGAAGCCGACGGTGTCGGTTTGCGCAGCACATCCACTTCTTCCTGGGAGCGCATGGCGTGCAGCGCATCCAGAAGCAGGTCCTGCATGGCTCGCGCTTTGTTCTGACGTTCCTGGTCGTTGGCTACCGGTTTGTCAGCCTTCCGGCTCATTACAGAGCTTCCGCCTGAGCTGCAAACTGCTGCGGGGTGAGGATGGAGGCCATGCGCTTATCCAGCTCCAGCATGTCTGCCATGATGTCACCGCCTTCGCGAATCACGAAGTCGAGCTCCTCATCGGTAGATCCAAGATCTGCTGCTTGCTGGTCTTGCCAATCTTCAAGCTCTTCCAGATTCTCAAAAGGCTCCTCGCCACGCAGCTCCCTGCGGGCATTGGCAATGGACAACCGTGTACGTTCTATTTGTTCCTGTTGAATAGTGCGCTCGTCCAGATTGAGGCTCACTGTTTCCCTCTGGCGCTGCTCATTCAGGAAGTCAATCTCTTGCTGCAGGAGCCTGAAATCCGGGCTCGTGGCAAAACGATCGTCATGGCGCTTGCGAAGCTCTTCAATGATGCCGCTGAAATCAAAGTAGCGGGTATGGGGAACTGCGTCGATTTGATCCCAGGGTAGGGCGTGATCCAGTGCGTCCTCACCAATTCGGGTTTTATCGATACGGGAAGGAATCTCGATATCCGGAATCACACCTTTGTGCTGAGTTGAGCCGCCAGATACACGGTAAAATTTTGACTGGGTGATTTTCAACTGCCCGTGGTTAAGAGGGCGAACGGCTTGAACTGTGCCCTTACCAAAGGTTTGCGAACCGACTACCAAGCCGCGACCATAATCCTGAATCGCACCCGCAAAAATCTCGGAAGCCGATGCGCTCATGCGGTTGGTAAGCACTACCAAAGGCCCATCGTAAGCAACGGATGCATCGTCGTCGTTGAGAACCTGAACTTCGTTGCTGGAGTTGCGAATCTGCACGGTTGGGCCAGTGTCGATAAACAGGCCGACCAGATCATTGGCTTCGTGCAAGGCGCCGCCGCCATTGTTGCGCAAATCCATTACAAGACCGTCTACTCCATCCTGTTGAAGCTCTGCAATTAGCTTCCGCACGTCACGTGTCGTGCTTTTGTAGTTGGGATCACCGGCCTGCATGGCACGGAAATCCGCATAAAACGTCGGAATGGTAATCACGCCAACGGTGTATTTCTCGCCATTGCGGTCAAGCTCGATGGTGTCTTTGCTGGCGCTTTGTTCTTCCAGTTTTACTTCATCGCGGTTGATGGAGATGGACTTGGTCAGGGTTTCATCAGATGAACTGGCAGGAACGACTTCCAGCGTTACCACGGAATTGCGTGGGCCGCGGATGAGATCGACCACTTCATCCAGTCGCCATCCGATCACGTTAACTGGCTTTTCATCCTCTTGAGCAACCGAAACAATTCTGTCGGCGGGCTTGAGCTGTCCTTGCTTGGACGCAGGGCCACCAGGAACCAGCCTGACTACTTTCGTGTACTCGTTGTCCGCTTGCAGTACCGCACCGATACCTTCAAGGGAGAGGCTCATATTAATGTTAAAGTTTTCAGAGGTGCGCGGCGAAAAATAAGAGGTGTGTGGGTCCCACATACCGGCAAAAGCATTCATATAAGCCTGGAACGCATCCTCGCTGCGGGCCTGGTAGGCGCGCTTAAGCTGGCCTTCGTAGCGTCGCTTGAGGGTATCGATAATATCAGCGTCGTCGGCACCGTTAAGGCGCTGAGCCAATACGGCGTTTTTGATGCGTTTAACCCAAAGTGCATCGAGAGCCTGCTGATCCGGCTCCCAATCGGCTTCTGAACGATCAAGAAGAATGGTTTCGTTAGTGGTGAAGTCCAGCTTTTCGATGCCCTCGTCGAGGGTTTTCAGCGCGAACTGGAGGCGCTCAATAATGCGCTGCTGAACCAGGTTGTAGATATCAAACCCCGGCTGTAGCTGACCGGTTTTGAGGGCAGAACCCAGTCGGTTTCTCACTTTGTTCATGGTCTGAATGTCGCCGGCTGTCAAATAGACTCGCTGGCCATCCAGATAATTCAGGTAGGCGTCAAACACATCGCCGGAGAGCTTGTCACTGATACCCAAGTCGCGGAAATGGGTGAATTGCAGCTGCCTGGCAATAAGAATGTTGGCTCGGGCCTGGTCAATCGTTGGCGCAACCGGTGAATAGACTTCCGGCTCGGCCGCTTTTGCCTGTACGCCAAAAGGTGCTGACAGCAGCAGGGCGACGGTAAGCGCTTTGCACACACCCATCCGGCCGGCTTTGAGCGGGGCGCGACGAACAGATGCTTTTTCCGCGATGGTCATAGATTGATACCTGACGATGCTGGGTACCTGCCAGACAGTTCTGGAACCGGTTAACCCGTGGGCTGATAAATTTATTGTAGGCAAGGGCTACACCCGTTGCTATAGGTATGACGTATCGGTTCGTGACAATCTGTCCATGACCCGGTGTTTTTCAGTCATAAAAAGATCAGGATTCAATAGGGTAGAGGAGGTTTACCGAGAATTGTAGCAACGGTGTGCTACACAGGATGCCGCTTGAACATGGGCACATCGAGAGAGTTGTATGGATTTTTTCAGGTAGAACGTGCGGCGGAGGACAGTGTCCTCCGCCGCTCAGCACCTTCAGACGAAGGGCTTTTCCTGCTCTGCGTGCTCAAGCAGCAAGGTCGGCGGGGTAAAGCGCTCGCCGTAGGCTGCAGCCAGTTCTTTGGCTCTTTCTGTGAACGCTCTCACACCATACTGGTTAATAAACTGTATGGCGCCGCCAGTCCAAGGTGCGTAGCCGATACCGAAGATACTGCCAATGTTGGCATCTTCCACGGTGCGCAGCACGCCTTCTTCCAGGCAGCGAACGGTTTCAATGGCCTGAATGAACAGAATCCGGTCTTTCAGTTCCTGCAACTCGACCTTGCGGGCTTTTTCGCTGTCCACATAGAGGGTTTCAAGTTCTGGCCACAGGTACTTTTTGCCTTTGGCGGGGTACTCATAGAAACCGGCACCGGCAGCCTTGCCTGGGCGGCCATGGTCGTTAACCATCTGGTCAATGATCGCTTCTGCAGGGTGGGGCTTCCATGTACCGCCGGCAGCTTCCGTATCCTTTTTACTCTGGCTGCGAACGAGGTGCATCAGAGTCATGCTGACTTCATCGGAAATGGTCAGTGGGCCGACAGGCATGCCTGCCAGCAACCCGGCATTCTCGATGCTTGAGGGGTGAATACCTTCGCCCAGCATGGAGATCCCTTCGTTAACAAAAGTGCCGAAAACGCGGGATGTGAAAAAGCCACGGCTGTCGTTCACAACTACCGGGGTCTTGCCAATTTGCTGAACGTAGTCGAACGCTCTTGCCAGTGTCTCGTCTGACGTCTTCTCACCAACAATGATTTCTACCAGCAGCATTTTGTCTACAGGAGAGAAAAAGTGCAGCCCGATGAAGTTTTCCGGCTTGGCAGACGCTTCGGCTAGCTGGGTAATGGGAATTGTGGAAGTGTTGGACGCAAAAATGCCATTGCTGACAAGCGTCGGCTCGGCCTCGGCGGTAACCTTGGCTTTCAGGTCGCTGTCTTCAAACACGGCTTCGATCACCATGTCGCAGCCTTCCAGGTCGCTGGCGGAGTCGGTGGCCTTGATGCGGCCCAGAATTTCCGCTTTTTTCTCTTCGGTCATGCGGCCGCGGCTAACCTGTTTTGCCAGCAGGTTTTCGGAGTAGCTTTTGCCTTTTTCAGCGCCTTCAACAGTGACGTCTTTCAGCACCACCTCTATACCGCGGATAGCGGTGGAGTAAGCGATGCCAGCGCCCATCATTCCTGCGCCCAGTACACCTACCTTTTTAAAGGTTTCTTTTTCTACGCCGTCAGGGCGGCTTCCGCCCGAATTAATATCGTTCAGCTGGAACCAGAAAGTGCCCGTCATGTTCTTGGCAACCTGGCCAATCACCAGTTCGGCAAAATAGCGGGTTTCAATCAGGCTGCCGCTATCGAAGTCTACCTGGGCACCTTCAACCGCTGCAGCCAGAATGCACTCTGGCGCCGGGTAGCAGCCTTTGGTCTTCTGCTTCAGCATGGCAGGGACAATTGGCAGCTTCTGTGCCATCGCAGGATGGTGCGGTGCGCCACCTGGCATCTTGTAGCCTTTCTGGTCCCAGGGCTGTTGGCACTTGGGGTTGGCATCGATAAACGCACGAGCCTTGGCCATCATGTCTTCAGGGGAATCTGCAAGCTCGTCGATAATGCCGGCTTTCAGGGCGGCAGAAGGGCGCAGCTTCTTGCCTTCCATCAGCAGCGGGAATGCCGCTTCAAGGCCAATCATTCGGGGCAGGCGTTGAGTGCCACCGCCGCCTGGAAGCAGGCCAAGTGTGACCTCTGGAAGACCCAGTTGAATGCTGTTGTTGTTCAGTACGATTCGGTGGTGGCAAGCCAGAGCAATTTCGAATCCACCTCCCAGCGCAGCACCGTTGATTGCGGCAACGACAGGCTTACCACAGGTTTCCAGCGCACGCATCTGGGCCTTCATGCCGTTGACCATGTCTTCAAAAGCCTGAGCATCGTCACGGGTAACTTTGTGGATTTCGTTCAGATCGCCACCAGCGAAAAAGGTCTTCTTGGCAGAGGCGATGATTATGCCACGAATGTTTTCCAGGTCGCCTTGGACCTTGGAGACTGTTTCGTCGAGGGCGTCACGGAACGCCATGTTCATGGTGTTTGCAGACTGGCCGAGCATATCGATGGTGAGGGTCAGAATCTGATCTGAACCCAGTTCATAACGGATGGCACTCATAATCGGTTCTCCTTACAGAAAAAGTGTGGGGTTCAGACCCGCTCAATGATGGTGGCTATGCCCATGCCGCCGCCGACGCACAGCGTCGCCAGACCAAAGCGCAACTCACGGCGCTCCAACTCGTCCAGCAGAGTGCCCACAATCATTGCGCCGGTAGCGCCGAGAGGGTGGCCCATGGCGATTGCGCCGCCGTTAACGTTCACTTTTTCATCGGGAACCGAGAGTTCCTTCTGGAAGCGCATTACCACAGAGGCAAAGGCTTCGTTTACTTCAAACAGGTCAATCTGATCCACGGTCATGCCGGCTTTTTCCAGCGCTTTGAGCGCAGCGGGGGCTGGGCCTGTCAACATGATGGTCGGGTCTGTACTGGTGACCGCAGTGGCTACGATGCGAGCACGGGGCTTGAGCCCCATTTCCTTACCCTTTGCTTCACTGCCAATCAGAATGCCGGTTGCACCGTCTACCATGCCAGAAGAGTTACCGGCGTGATGCACGTGATTGATTGTTTCCACGTAGTGATACTTTTCACGAGCCACGCTGTTAAAGCCCATTTCTCCCATCATCTGGAAAGAAGGTCTGAGGCCAGACAAAGACTCAACGGTTGTGTCACCGCGCACATGCTCGTCGCGATCCAGAATTACGACGCCATTTTGATCGGTAACAGGAATAATTGACTTGGCGAAGTACCCGTTCTTCCAGGCGTTCGCTGCTTTTTGCTGCGATTTGACGGCGAAACCGTCCACATCTTCACGGCTGAAGCCATCCAGCGTGGCAATAAGATCGGCACCGATGCCCTGCGGCATGAAGCCGGTATGCATGTTGGTGTGTGGGTCCATGGCCCAGGCACCACCATCAGAACCCATAGGGATGCGGGACATAGACTCCACGCCACCAGCAACAACCAGGTCTTCCCAGCCGGAACGGATTTTCATGGCTGCCAGATTAACGGCTTCAAGGCCAGATGCGCAGAACCGGTTGAGGGTAACGCCGGCGACTTTCTCGTCCCAATCAGCTGCGAGTGCGGCTGTCTTGGCGATGTCTGCACCTTGGTCACCAACGGCGGTAACACAGCCGAGAACAATATCGTCTACCTGAGAGGTATCCAGGTTGTTCCGCTCCTGCAGCGCGTTTAGCACAGTGGTTAACAAAGTAATGGGTTTTACACTGTGCAGTGATCCGTCTTTCTTGCCACGCCCTCTGGGAGTGCGGACCGCATCGAAGATATACGCCTCGGTGGTCATTGCTTGTCCTCTGGTGTTTATTGCTTGGGGATTTAGTGTCGAGAAACGTCACCATAGCCCTTTGATAGCCATGTGGGTAATGACGCCACCTGCCAATCGGGTTGGCAAAATTGCTCAGAGGTAGTGACAGGCGAGCCTGCGACTTCTATGTTTAGGGTTGGGTGAGAGGTTTTGCGGATGCCCAAAAATGGGTTTAAGAGGTGCGGTGCCATGTCTTTCAGTAATGCTATCGACAATTTTTACGAACGTTTGGTGATGGATGCTATAGAGGCGACGAGAGAGCCGGGAGATACTGCGGATTTTTTAACCGACGTTATGTGTGTGGCCTTGAACCGGCTGCCTTCCCGGTACTACCGGCACACCATCGACATGATGTTCTACTTGGCGGACGAAGAGCTCAGAGGTATGAAAGACAACTCCCTGGCAGCCGTCAAGAATGCCAGGGAGTTTGTAAGGGAACACCAGCGGGAGTGAGGCTCTTGACGTTTAGCCTGCAATCAGGCTATCCAGAGCTCTGTTCAAACGGTTTGCCAACGACGGATCGGCCCCTTCGTTAGACGCCTTGAGGCACCACCCTGCTACAAGGCCTTCGATGCTCTGCAAAGCATTGTCCGTTTTGTCCGTGGAGCCCATACCTTCAGCCAGCCGTTGAACCTGTATTGCCATGCGTTTTGGTTGTTCAGCGTCAGGAGAGGGTATACCGGCAAGAATCTCTGCGCGAATGACGATTTCCTGGTCGTCCAATTCGCCCACATTTCCAGCAAGGGCTGCCCACTTATCTGGCAAAATACCCGGAGCTAGATCGCCCTCGGCGCGCGCGAGCACAAGTGCCTGCCATTCGGCGATGCCCGCTTTGAGTTTCTGTGCTGCAACCGCTTGGCTCAATCGCTGCTTTTCTTGCTGAACTTGCTCCCTTACTGCTGCTGATGTCTGAGCAACGTCAATGCCTCGTATGTCAGTAATGGCTTTTGTTAGCGACTGCTCATCTTGATCGGAACCGACACTCGCAACCTGTTGCAGCAAGGTTTCTGCTGCTGAATCGGCTTCTTTTGCCGCGTGCTCTTGTTCCGTACGCTGAGCTTCCCGGCGAGCAAAGATTTCATCGCAGGCCTTACGGAATGCCTGCCACAATTTGCGATCTTCACGGTGACGGGTAATACCAACCGCCTTCCAGTCTGATTGCAGAGCTTTTGCCTTATTCATGGCTTCCTGCAGGGGTTCGTGAGCTGTCAAAGCCTGCGCCTGCTCAACAATTGCGAGCTTCAGAGCTTCATTCTTTTGACGCTCTTGCTCAATGGGCGCTTCAAGCTTTTTCAGTAAATCATCGAACTGTTTCTGCACCTGCCGGTTATCCCGGAATTCCACAGGCCAGGCAGATTTCCATTCCTGGCGGGCTGTTTGAAGAATATGTTCGACAGCTTTCCAGTCGATGCTGCTCCAGTCTGCGCCGTTAACAAAAAGCTCCAGCTCGGCGCAGATCGTTTTGCGCTTATCCAGGTTGGCCTGCTTCAGGCCCGACTTGGCTTTGAAGTAGGCTTTGCAGGGCTCATAGGCTTTGTCGGAGGCCTGTTTGAAGCGAGACCACAAAATTCGGTCTGATGAGCCACCCAGTTCCCGCCATTCCTTTTGCAGGTCTTTTATGCGCTCGGATTTAGCTTCTGGTTCCATGGACTGTTCGGCGAGATATTCCATTTGCTCACAAAGCGCAATTTGTTTGGGTTCAGTGGCAAACCCTTGCCAGTCGGTTAGTTCCCTGAGCTGGCCGGTAAGCAGTTGTATACGGGCTTGAAAACCCTTGCTGTTGCGATGGTCGAGGGATTTCAAATGTTGCTGGGCGGTTTTCAGGAGTTCACGGGAGCTCTTGAGTCGTTTGTCTTCCAGGGCTTCTTCCAGTTGATCCAGCGTGGCTTTCAGGTTTTCTGACGACGCCTGTTGCTGCTTGTGGTTCTCGGTGGCTTTTGCAGGTGCTTTGGGCTTGCCAGCTAGTTTAATTGCAGGTTCCAGTGTGTCTGGAGCCGGAAAACCTTCCGGCCAATTAATCTCAACCAACAGATCTGAGGCACGCTTCTGGTCTTCAGGGGTTGCGTCCTGAATCATGATCT
The DNA here is from genome assembly GCF_947488835.1 of uncultured Marinobacter sp. GTDB lineage: Bacteria > Pseudomonadota > Gammaproteobacteria > Pseudomonadales > Oleiphilaceae > Marinobacter. The sequence continues at coordinate 34,186 of NZ_CANLBK010000008.1, forward strand.
CCGCGATGGCGAGCAGTGATTCTTTTGCCTGGGTGATTTGGCGGATGGCGTTGGTGTAATTGCGAAGCGCCATCATCGAAGTTTCATAGGACTTCTGTTGTTGCTTATCAACGTGAGTCTCGCGGGTCGCTTCCAGCCAACGGTTCTCCTGCGTCTTCTGAAGTGCGTCCAGTGAGGCAAGTGACGCGAGAGTGTCTGTGGGTTGCTGCCGGAGATCGTTCAGGGTTTGCGAAATCAGTTCCAGGGTTTCCTCTCGCTGAAGCCGCTGTTCAATTTCCAGCTTTTCAGCATCCTGCACTGCTTTCACCTCGGCGAGCCGCTCTCTGCAACGATGCACTGATTTAAGGAACGCACTCAGTTGGTCTGGCGTCGCGCTGGCTTCTACTTTAGCCCATTGGTTGAGAAGTGTGTCCAGACGGGCCTCAAACAGGCTGGTGTCGTCACTTTTCGCCTGGTCGTGTGCATTACGGATCAGTGTAGTGATAGTGTCTGAAACGGCATCTTTAATGGCCTGCTCTTCCCGGATAGACTGCAGCTTTTGCCGCACTAGCTGGTACACGCCCTTGTCGCGACTTTTAGCCTGTTTTTGTACCCGCTGCAGGAGATCGCCATCCTGCACCAGGTCGGCGGCTCGAAGCCGGATGTCTGCTGTTGAGCCCTCAATGGCAAGGTTTGCCGCAATTTCCTGGCTTGGGGTGCCCTGCAACATTCGAAGCTGCTCTTCCCTTAACTCGGCGCGTTTGTCCTCAACTGGCTCTGCCGGAGGTTGGGGGCGATCTGGCGCTTTGCGACCTGATGGGGCGGGTTTGCGGGATTTAAACAGTTTCTGGAGGAATGCAGCCATGACGTTATCCTTAGGGATTGAAACCAGTCTGCGGTGTCGGTCAAAGTAAGCCGGCACCGGCCATCGGCACTCGGATATTCAGGCTCAGAGTGCCGGACACGTTTGTCGCAGGTTCAGGTAGTGACGGTCAAAACCTGCGTCGACATTATAAAATCGGGGCTAGTCTAGCGTTTTGTGAACGTTTGCGGGAAGGGCTGAATGGTAAAACAGGAAAATAGCGACGAACAGGAATACAAAGTGCGCTCGGTCGCGCTGAGATTGCTTGCTCGTCGAGAGCACAGCCGACAGGAGTTGGCCCTGAAATTACGCCAGCGGAAGCTTGATAGCTCAATCATTTCACTGGTTTTGGACGACTATGAGAGCGAAGGCTGGTTGGATGACAACCGGTTTGCGGATGTCTATTCCCGGCAACGAATTGATCTGGGTTATGGCCCGTTGAAAGTACTCGCTGAATTGCAGCAACGTGGTATCCATCAGGCGCCAGCCTGCGTTGACGAACTTGGTGATGCCGACTGGATTCGAAATGCACTTTTGCTGAGGGAAAAGCGCTTCGGGTTGTCGGATCTTAGTGATGATTGGGACGAAAAGCTGCGGCAGGCCCGATTTTTAACTCGCAGAGGGTTTACCGCTAGTCAGGTAGAGCGGGTTCTGGACGTCAGCGATGAATCTGATCTCGACTTCTAGACATTATAGTGTTGGCGGTATCATTCCAAGCTCGGGGGGCAGCCCGGCTCTCATGTCAGCGCCATCTCCCGTAAGCTCTGCCGAGGAATGTGCATCTGTGCTCTGCTCCAGGCCGACAAACGGTGAGGCTGAAGCCGTTACATTATCCGTTGGCTCCATCATTCGGGCGAGTACGTCGTAGTATCGGCGAATATTCTGGACGTAGAGGACTGGTTCGTGGCCACGGGCGTACCCGTAGCGGGTCTGTTTGTACCACTCTTTTTGCGCGAGTAGTGGCAAAAACTCTTTTACGTCCATCCAGCGGTCCGGGTTCTTTCCGGCACTTTCTGTGAGCCTTCGGGCATCCTCCAGGTGTCCGTAGCCTACGTTATAAGAGGCCAGAGCAAACCAGGTGCGATCAGGCTCTGCAATGCGCTCGGGAATTCTCCGATGCACCATGCGGAAATACTTGGCGCCGCCCTGAATGCTCTCTTCCGCATCCAGTCGATTGTTGATACCAATGTAGTTTGCTGTGTTGCGCGTCAGCATCATCAGCCCGCGAACCCCAGTTGGGGACACCGCATTCGGGCGCCAGTGCGACTCTTGATATCCAATAGCCGCGAGCAGGCGCCAGTCCATATTGAATATGGCAGCGTTATCCCGGAAAAGAGACTCATATGTTGGTAGTCGGTTTTCCACATGATGCATGAAGGTACGGGCGCCAACATAGTTCAGGTGGTCCAGGTGCCCGTAAAAGCGCTCTGAAAGCTGAGCGATGGTGCCATTGATCTGCATTTTTTCAATAAATGCCGTGGCTGCACCCACCAACGAGTCGTCCTGGCTTGCCGGGAGCAACCATGCCAGTTCGCTGGCGTCACCAAGCGCAAACGCCTGCTTAACCTGAGGGAAAAAGACGTGGTTCAGTTCTAGTTCGTTGGACGAAACGACAGCGTAGGAGAGCTCGCCGGTTTCAACGCGTGCGAGAATGCCAGCAGCATCCAGCCCTGGATGGACTTGCCAGGAAACACCTGAAGCTGCGTCTGTGTGAGCTTGAAGCTGATACTCGTGGTTGCTGTCGGGAACCAGATGAAGCATTTGCCCCGTCAGGTCTGCAAGGGTTTTGGGCCGCTCAACATCGCGATTATAAACAACGACCGACTGCGCCATAATGCCGGTGGGAAGTGTTTTGTACTGGTTTTCAAAAAGTGGTTGCGCAGACAAACCCGCCAGCCCGATGTGCGCAAAATCACGGGAAAGTACGGAAAGAACTTCGGTGTTGTCTTCCGCAATCCGGAGGCGGAGTTCGACTCCCAGTCCGTCCGCGAAGAGTTTGGCCAGTTCGTAATCATAGCCTGTGGGGCCTTCGCGCCCCTCATAATAGATAGAAGGCGCGACCCGGGTAATAACGTGCAGAACACCCTCGTTGCGAATTTCCTGCAGGGTGCTCGGCTGGCTACACCCTGCGAGGGCAAGCAAGGCCAGTGTACAGGCGAGGAGCGATGTGTAAGCCGTTGCTGCATTGTATACAGTCAAAATTCTTGGCAAGTCCCTGTTCTCCGTTACCGCTGGATCAACAGGATGCGCGCAAACTGGCTGGCTGCATCCGGTGTCGTGGTGCGTGTGGACTCCATGTCCACAACCCAATGATCCCTGTTGCAGTGAAAGGGGTCAATCAAGTTGATCAATTGCTGCGCAAAATAATGTCAAATGTAGGCTGGCGGAATAAGCTTTCCAGCGCTGTATCCCGGCTGAGCTTTCGAGTATGATATGCGCCTTCTCAGAATGCACCCGGACTTCCCCGTTTCGCGCGATACAGGTTGATATCATGCTTGAACTTCGCGGCGCTCCCGCGCTTTCACCATTTCGTTCCCATAAGCTGTTTGCCAGAATCAAGGCCATCGTGCCTGAGGTTGAGCATGTTTATGCTGAGTTTATGCACTTTGTGGATCTGGAGGGCGCGTTTTCCGATTCCGAGCAGGCCATCCTGGATCGGCTGCTGACCTATGGTCCCAGCGTTCCGGTTGAAGAGCCAGATGGCGTGCTTTTCCTCGTTGTGCCGCGCCCGGGAACTTTGTCTCCCTGGTCCAGCAAGGCAACGGATATCGCCCGTAATTGCGGTTTGCGTCAGATTCAGCGCATTGAACGCGGTACGGCCTTCTACATTAAATCAAGCAAAAAGCTAGGTCTCGACCAGCGCGAGAATGTTGCCGCGCTGCTCCACGACCGCATGACCCAGAAGGTTTTTCATGAAATGGGCGGCGCCCAGTTGCTGTTCAATCGTGATGAGCCGCGTCCTCTGGAGCGAATCTCTGTGTTGGCCGGCGGTCGAGCCGCGCTGGTAGAGGCAAACAGACGCCTTGGACTGGCTCTGGCGGATGATGAAATCGATTACCTCGTGAAGTCGTTTGTAGGTCTCGAGCGGGATCCTACCGATGTAGAGCTGATGATGTTTGCCCAGGCAAACTCCGAGCACTGCCGCCATAAAATATTTAATGCCTCTTGGGATATCGATGGTGAAGGCCAGGAGAAATCCCTGTTTGCCATGATCCGTAACACCTATGAAATGAACAGCGAAGGTGTACTGTCTGCCTATAAGGATAATGCGTCGGTTATTCAGGGTAGTCGTGGCGGCCGTTTTTTCCCGGATCCGGTAACCGGCGTATACAGTTATAACCAGGAAGACATCCACATTCTTATGAAGGTGGAGACCCATAACCACCCGACGGCAATAGCACCTGCAGCGGGTGCAGCAACCGGCTCCGGTGGTGAAATCCGTGATGAGGGGGCAACCGGTCGTGGCTCCAAGCCCAAAGCTGGGCTGACGGGCTTCACCGTATCCAACCTCAACCTGCCTGAAGACCCACAGCCTTGGGAAATCAATTACGGCAAGCCTGAGCGGATCGCTACTGCTTTGGACATTATGATTGAAGGCCCCATTGGCGGCGCCGCGTTCAATAACGAGTTTGGCCGTCCCAATATTGCCGGTTATTTCCGCACATTTGAAGAAAAGGTTGCTGGCCCCGCAGGCGATGAAGTTCGTGGCTATCACAAGCCCATCATGATCGCCGGTGGCCTTGGTAACATCCGCGCAGAGCATGTTGAAAAAGGCGAGATACCTGTAGGCGCCAAACTCATCGTGTTGGGTGGCCCTTCCATGCTTATCGGTCTTGGAGGCAGCGCTGCTTCCTCTATGGACTCGGGTTCCAGCAACGAGAACCTCGATTTTGCGTCCGTGCAGCGTGACAACCCGGAAATGGAGCGTCGCTGTCAGGAAGTTATCGACCGCTGCTGGCAGATGGGTGAACAGAACCCGATGTGCTTCATTCATGACGTTGGTGCGGGCGGTCTGTCCAACGCGATGCCCGAATTGGTGAAGGACGGCGGTCGTGGCGGAAAGTTTGAGTTGCGGGATATTCCCAGCGATGAGCCCGGCATGTCACCACTGGAAATTTGGTGTAACGAATCTCAGGAGCGTTACGTCATGGCAGTGGCACCCGAAAATCTGGAGCTTTTCGATGCGTTGTGTCGTCGTGAACGCTGCCCATATGCCGTTATTGGTGAGGCAACTGAAGCCCATCATCTTGAGTTGAGCGATTCCTATTTCAACGACAAGCCTGTTGATCTTCCGATGGATGTGCTTTTTGGCAAGCCGCCTCGCATGCACCGGAGTATTAACAGGACGTCGTTCAGTAAACCGCTGTTTGACTCTACCCGTATTGATCTGAACGAGGCCATTCGCAGAGTTCTGAGACTGCCCTCGGTAGGTTCCAAGAATTTCCTGATCACCATAGGTGACCGTACGATTACCGGGCTTGTTGCACGAGATCAGATGGTTGGTCCATGGCAGGTGCCGGTCAGCGATGTTGCTGTTACGGCAAGCTCCTTTGATGTCCTGGCTGGTGAAGCCATGGCCATGGGCGAGCGTACGCCGATCGCAACCATTGATGCGCCTGCATCAGGCCGGATGGCAGTCGGGGAAGCCATTACTAACCTGGCAGCAGCTGCAATTGGCAAGCTATCTGACATTCGCTTATCGGCTAACTGGATGTCTGCCGCTGGCCATCCGGGTGAGGATGAAAATCTCTACGAAACAGTGCGCGCCGTTGGTATGGAGTTGTGTCCGGAGCTCGGGATTACCATTCCTGTGGGCAAGGACTCCATGTCCATGAAGACGGTTTGGGAAGAGGATAACGGCGAACAGAAGAGCGTTACTGCGCCTCTTTCTTTGATTGTCAGTGGGTTTGCACCAGTTACTGACGTTTCACGCACCCTTACGCCCCAGTTGATAACGGATGCCGGAGAAACGGATCTGATTCTTGTTGATCTGGGCGCAGGGCAGAATCGGTTGGGTGGATCGGCCTTGGCTCAAGCTTACCGCCAAGTTGGTGCTGTGGCCCCTGATCTCGATGACGCCGAAGACATCAAAGCATTTTTCGCTGTTATCCAGGGGTTGAACGCCGACGATAAGCTACTGGCTTATCACGACCGCTCGGATGGCGGTCTGTTTGTGACGCTTGCTGAGATGAGCTTTGCCGGCCGCACCGGTGTCGATATCAAGCTGGATGGATTAGCTGACGACGCAAGCCAGATTGTCCGCGAGTTATTCAATGAAGAACTGGGTGCAGTTATTCAGGTGCGCAGGGGTGATACGGATTTCGTTCTACAGCAGTTTTCTGCGGCTGGTTTGGGCGACCACATCAGTGTTATTGGCACATTGAATGATCACGATCGCCTGCGACTGTCCTTTGAAGGTGACATGGTTGCAGATGATTCACGAGTGGACCTACAGCGCCTGTGGTCGGAGACCAGTTATCGCATCCAGTCCTTGAGGGACAATGCAGATTGTGCGCAGGAAGAGTTTGATAATCTACTGGATGTTGCAGACCCCGGACTTCATGCCGAGCTCACCTACGATGTGAACGAGGATGTTGCGGCGCCTTATATCAACAAGGGAATTCGTCCGAAAGTTGCTGTCTTGCGTGAGCAGGGTGTTAACGGGCAGGTAGAGATGGCAGCTGCGTTTGACCGGGCCGGGTTCGAGTCTGTCGACGTACACATGAGCGATCTGCTATCCGGACGAGTGAATCTCGAGACGTTTAACAGTCTCGTGGCTTGTGGCGGATTCTCATACGGGGATGTGCTGGGTGCCGGTGAAGGTTGGGCGAAGTCCATTCTGTTCAACGACCGTGTTCGTGACCAGTTTGCTGCTTTCTTCAACCGCCAGGACACTCTCGCGCTGGGTGTTTGTAATGGTTGCCAGATGCTGTCCAATCTGCACGAATTGATTCCGGGCAGTGAAGGCTGGCCACGTTTCGTTCGTAACCAGTCGGAGCAGTTCGAGGCACGGTTGGCGATGGTTGAAGTAATGCCGTCACCTTCCGCATTCCTGGAGGAAATGGCGGGTTCCCGTATGCCCATAGCGGTCGCCCATGGTGAAGGGCGAGTAGAATTTTCAGGTAGTGCGTCTGCTGCAGAGCTCGCAGAAAGTGAGCGAGTAGCGTTGCGCTTCGTGGATAACCGGGGTCAGGCGACAATGCGTTATCCTTATAATCCAAATGGCTCGCAAGATGGCATAGCGGGGGCAACTACTCGGGATGGTCGTATTACCATTATGATGCCTCACCCTGAACGTGTGTTCCGCGCTGTCCAACACTCATGGCGCCCCGCGGATTGGCAGGAGGACGGTTCCTGGATTCGCATGTTCCGTAATGCCAGACGCTGGTTTAGCTGATGAACTGATCGGTTGCAAAGCAGGAAAAACCGACTTCGGTGGGCCTTGAGATGAGGGCTTTCGGGGGTCGGTTTTTTTGTGTCTGATTTTTGAACTTTTTGAATTTATCAAGCAAATAAAGCGGATATTTTGGAAAAATACCCCTTGACTCAGTATGTTTATGCACATTGTGAGCGTTGCCTTGTGCATTCTGTAAACAATGTAGTGCACGGGCGTTCAGTGTTTGTACAAAAACTATAACTCATTGAAAGTTAAAGGTTAAATGAATCAGGTGAATTTGTCGCCAATTTAACGAGAGTGCAGTAAATACGGGGTGTATAGCGGTGTTCCCCAAAACTTTCCCCAGAGTTATCCACAGAATCTGTGGGTAAGTGTCTAAGCCATTAATCTGTACAAAAAATATCCTGCTTAGAGGAGGTTCTATGTATAAAATATGTTATTTCGTGCCCGGAACGCATTTGGAAAAAACCAAACAAGCACTCTTCGATATTGGTGCGGGGCGCATAGGTGATTACGATTCCTGTGCATGGCAATGTAGTGGGCAGGGACAGTTTCGTCCCCTCGAGGGTAGCAACCCTTTTTTGGGGGAGCGTGGGGGGCTGGAGGTTGTGGAAGAGTTCAAGGTTGAGCTTGTTTGTTCTGATGAGCTTGTCCGTAAAGCCGTTGCGGCGCTCAAGCAGGCTCATCCATATGAGGAGCCCGCTTACGAGATATATCGTTTGGAAACATTATAGATCGTCTTTGCTTCGGGTCGCGGCGATAGGGCGTCGGATATCACGAATGTGTACACCGAAGGAGTCGTTTTTCATATCATCCAGAAACAGCTCCAGGGTTTTGCGCACAGTAGGGAAAGAAATATCGCCCCATGGGATTTCGTCCAGTGCAAACAGGCGGGTTTCAAGGGACTCCTCACCTGCACCAAATTTCCCGTTTTTGAGCGTCGCCCTATAAAACATGTGCACCTGATTAATGTGCGGGACATCGATAATCGAATAGAGGCCTTCAATATTCACTTCGGCCAAGGCCTCTTCCAGAGTCTCGCGTTCGGCTGCTTCAACCGTAGTTTCAGCGTTTTCCATATATCCGGCAGGAAGGGTCCAGTACCCGTAACGAGGTTCAATCGCGCGACGGCAAAGAAGGATCTTCCCTTCCCATACCGGAACAGTGCCCGCAATGATGCGTGGGTTCTGATAGTGTATTGTGCTGCAGTTAACGCACACATAGCGGTGACGGTTGTCGCCTTCGGGGATGCGCTGTTTAACCGGATGGCCGCATGTACTGCAGTACTTCATATTTTTCCCCGTATACTTGAATTCAGTGAATGTTGAGTTTAATGATCGACTCTACTGTAGTTTCATTCAACACCAGATTTGTCCAGGAGTTCCGGTTTGCGTGATTTACTCGTACAGCGTTTGACGGACTATGCGCCTCGGAAGCTCGACCTGAACTATACCGAAGCGGGCATCCTTGTGCCGGTTACTGACGATACTGGCAATCCGGAAATGATATTTACGCTGCGCTCGACGAATTTGAGCACTCACCGCGGACAGGTTGCTTACCCGGGCGGGAAGCGAGATCCCGGGGATTTGTCGTTGGCCGCGACAGCGCTGCGGGAGACCCATGAAGAAATTGGCCTGCCGCCAGATCAGGTGGAAATCATCTCACCGCTGAGCCAGGTAATGTCACTTCACGGGATACTTGTCTCTCCTTACGTTGGTGTTGTGCCCGTGGAGTACCCGTTGGAGCCAAACCCCGGTGAAATTGATAGCGTCTTTCGTGTACCCCTTTCTTTCTTCCTCGAGGATAAGCGCGAGCGCACAGATGCGATACCGTTTCAGAATCAGACCATTCATGTGCCTTGCTATCGGTGGGAGCGATATCAAATATGGGGGTTGTCTGCGGTGGTTCTGGTCGATTTTTTGAATGCTGTGTACGATGCAGAAATCGATTTGCTCAAACCTCGAACTTAATAAGGAAAACAGAATGCTCTATGAGTTGGATGGCTGTGCCCCGAAGCTAAAAGGCAGTGATCAGTTTGTCGCAGAGAACGCTACGGTGATTGGTAATGTGGAGTTGCACGAAAAAAGCAGTGTCTGGTTCAACGTAGTGATTCGTGGAGATAACGAGCTGATTACGATTGGGTCAGAGACAAACGTTCAAGACGGATCTGTTCTCCACACAGATCCTGGTATCCCGCTGACGCTAGGGCGGGGCGTTACCGTTGGTCATAAAACCATGCTGCACGGGTGTGAGGTTGGGGACTATTCACTGATCGGTATCAATGCGGTTGTTTTGAATGGCGCCAAGATCGGAAAGTATTGCCTTATCGGTGCGAACACCCTCATCCCTGAGGGAATGGTTATTCCTGATGGCTCATTGGTGGTGGGTTCGCCGGGAAAAATTAAGCGGGAGCTCACCGAGCAGCAAAAGAAGATGCTCGAGCTCAGTGCTGCGCATTACGTACACAACGCAAGGCGTTATGTTAAGAGCCTGAAACCTGTAAAAGTTTGAGAAGAGTCTGCTATGGCTGTTGAGGATAAAGTTCGCTCACCTTGCGTGAGCATATGTGCTCTTGATGAGCGGGATGTCTGCATAGGGTGTCAGCGTACTGGCGATGAAATCCTGCGCTGGACCTCAATGACCAATTGCGAACGTAAGGCCGTACTTGTAAAAGTCGCTGAGCGAGAGCGGGAAGTAGCTCTTTAACTGAATGTGAAAAGATGCCTGAGCACTCAGGTACGTTCTGGAGGATATGGTTTGGGTGACGCTGGGAATATAACGCTGGGCACGCCCCTTAATGCAAATGCTTTTAAAGTGTTGTTATGTGGCTCAGGGGAGCTTGGCAAAGAGGTGGCGATAGAATTGCAAAGGTTTGGGGTAGAGGTGATTGCTGCAGATCGTTACCCGAACGCGCCCGCCATGCAGGTAGCTCATCGTAGCCACGTAATAGATATGTTGGATGCGCATGCGCTAAGAAGCATCGTCGAGCTTGAGAATCCCGATTTGATTGTTCCCGAAATTGAAGCCATTGCAACAGCTGAGCTGGTCAAGCTTGAGCAGGAAGGTTATAGGGTAATACCTTCCGCAAGGGCAGCCCACCTGACGATGAACAGAGAAGGGATTCGGCGTCTGGCTGCAGAAGAGCTGGGTGTTAAAACGTCGCCATACCAATTTGTTGACACGAAGGAGGCATTCCTCGAAGCGGTTAAGGCGATAGGAATGCCCCTCGTTGTTAAGCCGGTAATGAGTTCCTCTGGTAAAGGGCAAAGTACGGTTAGCGATGAAAGTGAGATTGACTCTGCTTGGGAGTATGCGCAAACAGGTGGTCGTGCGGGAAAGGGTAGGGTAATTGTTGAAGGTTTTGTGACATTTGACTATGAAATAACCTTGCTGACCGTCAGACACTCCGGCGGCGTTAGCTTCTGCGAGCCTATAGGGCATCGCCAGGAAGATGGTGATTACCGTGAATCCTGGCAGCCGCAGCCTATGACCGCCAAAGCATTAGAGCGTTCGCGTGAGGTTGCTTTGAAAATCACCGAGAATCTCGGTGGTTATGGAGTGTACGGAGTGGAGTTGTTCATACACGGGGACGATGTGTATTTCTCAGAAGTGTCTCCTCGGCCCCATGATACCGGTCTTGTTACGCTGATATCTCAGGATTTGTCGGAGTTTGCTTTGCATGCGAGAGCCATACTCGGGTTGCCGGTCCCAGTCATTCGGCAACAGGGGCCTTCGGCATCAGCGGTCATTTTGCCAGAAGGGAATTCCTCATCTGTGGCATTTAGTGGATTGAACATAGCGCTTGCAGAGCCGGATGTGCAGCTAAGGCTTTTTGGTAAGCCTGCACTTGTAGGGCGTCGGCGAATGGGTGTTGCTCTAGCAAAAGCGTCCACCATAGAGGATGCAAAATCCAAAGCCATCGCCGCAGCTAAGGCCGTCGAAGTTCGTTTGTAGGCAGGATGATAAAGCCCCGGCCGGCTATTAGAGTGTTAAGAGTGGGCGTTGTGATCGGCACGGCAGGGGAAAAATCAGAAATAGTTGTATTGCACCGTTGACACCCGCGCAAAGCTCTGTAGAATGCGCATCTCTTTCGAGGGGAGCACAGCTGAGACGCTTTCTGACAAAAGAGTAACTGCTTGAATGAATTAGAAATTTTTGAATTTTTTCTTCAAGTTAGTGGTTGACAAGGTGAGCAAAGACTGTAGAATGTCTCATCTTGATTAAGAAGTGACGGTTTGATTCGAAAAGATATGTTTTTACTTCTCTCGAATTAAACGGTTGACAAGGCGGCGAGACGATGTAGAATACGCCACCTTGATTGAGCAACGGCTCAAACGCTCTTTAA
>NZ_CANLBK010000009.1 GCF_947488835.1 uncultured Marinobacter sp.
GTAAACGATGTCAACTAGCCGTTGGGGATCTTGAATCCTTAGTGGCGCAGCTAACGCACTAAGTTGACCGCCTGGGGAGTACGGCCGCAAGGTTAAAACTCAAATGAATTGACGGGGGCCCGCACAAGCGGTGGAGCATGTGGTTTAATTCGACGCAACGCGAAGAACCTTACCTGGCCTTGACATGCAGAGAACTTTCCAGAGATGGATTGGTGCCTTCGGGAACTCTGACACAGGTGCTGCATGGCCGTCGTCAGCTCGTGTCGTGAGATGTTGGGTTAAGTCCCGTAACGAGCGCAACCCCTATCCCTAGTTGCTAGCAGGTAATGCTGAGAACTCTAGGGAGACTGCCGGTGACAAACCGGAGGAAGGTGGGGATGACGTCAGGTCATCATGGCCCTTACGGCCAGGGCTACACACGTGCTACAATGGTACGTACAGAGGGTTGCAAACCCGCGAGGGGGAGCTAATCTCACAAAACGTATCGTAGTCCGGATCGGAGTCTGCAACTCGACTCCGTGAAGTCGGAATCGCTAGTAATCGTGAATCAGAATGTCACGGTGAATACGTTCCCGGGCCTTGTACACACCGCCCGTCACACCATGGGAGTAGATTGCACCAGAAGTAGTTAGTCTAACCTTCGGGAGGACGATTACCACGGTGTGGTTTATGACTGGGGTGAAGTCGTAACAAGGTAGCCCTAGGGGAACCTGGGGCTGGATCACCTCCTTAAACGAAGTTGAAGCTTCGGTCAGAGTCCACACGAATTACTTGGTTGATTGATAAAGAGAGCAAGGGTCTTTCAGGCCCGACTTGGCTTGTCTATGGCAAGCAAAACCGGGTCTGTAGCTCAGGTGGTTAGAGCGCACCCCTGATAAGGGTGAGGTCGGTGGTTCAAGTCCACCCAGACCCACCAAAAATCACGTAGCTCGTCGTTGTGTCCGAACTTGCATAGCAGGCTATGCGGCGTCCGAACACGCCTAGATCTACATGATTTTAGAGATAGCTTTTGGGGCTATAGCTCAGCTGGGAGAGCGCCTGCCTTGCACGCAGGAGGTCGGCAGTTCGATCCTGCCTAGCTCCACCATTAGATTACTTGGTCACCTGACTTCGGTCAGTGTACAGAAACAAGTGTTTCAACTTTGTTAAGTTCGAAATCCTTCTTTCTGATCACTGGGTCAGATTTGCTCTTTAACAAATTGGACGAGATAGAACACGAAGACATTTTCTCATTATCTCCGAGAAAATGTGTTCAATGTGATAGCGATTTTTTCAAGCGTTATCCGGTGTTGTCGTTGAAGTGGTTGTTATATCGCTTCAAGGAACTGTCTCCACTTATTGGCCTCCTGGTTTACCAGGTCGTTGATGAATGGAACACAGTTGTCTTGGGGTTATATAGTCAAGCAACTAAGCGCATACGGTGGATGCCTTGGCAGTCAGAGGCGATGAAAGACGTGGAAGCCTGCGATAAGGTTCGGGGAGCTGGCAAACAAGCTGTGATCCGGGCATTTCTGAATGGGGAAACCCACCCGATTTCGGTCGGGTACCTTGCACTGAATACATAGGTGTAAGGGGCGAACCGGGGGAACTGAAACATCTAAGTACCCCGAGGAAAAGAAATCAACCGAGATTCCCTAAGTAGCGGCGAGCGAACGGGGACTAGCCCTTAAGCTAGACAACTGGTAGGAGAAGGCTCTGGAAAGTGCCGCCATAGTGGGTGATAGCCCCGTATCCGAAACCTGAGTCTAGTGAAATCGAGTAGGACGGGACACGTGGTATCCTGTCTGAATATGGGGGGACCATCCTCCAAGGCTAAATACTCCTGACTGACCGATAGTGAACCAGTACCGTGAGGGAAAGGCGAAAAGAACCCCTGTGAGGGGAGTGAAATAGATCCTGAAACCGTATGCGTACAAGCAGTCGGAGCAGACTTGTTCTGTGACGGCGTACCTTTTGTATAATGGGTCAGCGACTTATGTTCAGTGGCGAGGTTAACCGTTTAGGGGAGCCGTAGGGAAACCGAGTCTGAATAGGGCGAATTAGTCGCTGGGCATAGACCCGAAACCGGGCGATCTATCCATGAGCAGGTTGAAGGTTGAGTAACATCAACTGGAGGACCGAACCCACTGTCGTTGAAAAGCCAGGGGATGACTTGTGGATCGGAGTGAAAGGCTAATCAAGCCCGGAGATAGCTGGTTCTCCCCGAAAGCTATTTAGGTAGCGCCTCGGACGAATACCACAGGGGGTAGAGCACTGTTTCGGCTAGGGGGTCATCCCGACTTACCAACCCGATGCAAACTCCGAATACCTGTGAGTACTATCCGGGAGACACACGGCGGGTGCTAACGTCCGTCGTGAAGAGGGAAACAACCCAGACCGCCAGCTAAGGTCCCCAAATTCCAGTTAAGTGGGAAACGATGTGGGAAGGCTCAGACAGCTAGGAGGTTGGCTTAGAAGCAGCCATCCTTTAAAGAAAGCGTAATAGCTCACTAGTCGAGTCGGCCTGCGCGGAAGATGTAACGGGGCTCAAACTGGATACCGAAGCTGCGGCTGCATACTTTGTATGCGGGGTAGGGGAGCGTTGTGTAAGCCTGCGAAGGTGAGTTGAGAAGCTTGCTGGAGGTATCACAAGTGCGAATGCTGACATGAGTAACGACAATGCGGGTGAAAAACCCGCACGCCGGAAGACCAAGGGTTCCTGCGCAACGCTAATCGGCGCAGGGTGAGTCGGCCCCTAAGGCGAGACCGAAAGGTGTAGTCGATGGGAAACGGATTAATATTTCCGTACCTTGGATAGCTGCGATGGAGAGACGGAGAAGGCTAGGTGAGCCGGGCGACGGTTGTCCCGGTTTAAGCGTGTAGGGAGTGGGTTTAGGCAAATCCGGATCCACAATCCTGAGACGTGACGACGAGCACCCTTTTACGGGAGCGAAGTCATTGATGCCCTGCTTCCAGGAAAATCTTCTAAGCTTCAGGCTATTCGAGACCGTACCCCAAACCGACACAGGTGGTCAGGTAGAGAATACCAAGGCGCTTGAGAGAACTCGGGTAAAGGAACTAGGCAAAATGGTGCCGTAACTTCGGGAGAAGGCACGCTGGTGGTATGTGAAGTTCCTCGCGGACGGAGCAGAAGCCAGTCGAAGATACCAGGCCCCTGCGACTGTTTATTAAAAACACAGCACTGTGCAAACACGAAAGTGGACGTATACGGTGTGACGCCTGCCCGGTGCCGGAAGGTTAATTGATGGGGTTAGCATTCGTGCGAAGCTCTTGATCGAAGCCCCGGTAAACGGCGGCCGTAACTATAACGGTCCTAAGGTAGCGAAATTCCTTGTCGGGTAAGTTCCGACCTGCACGAATGGCGTAACGATGGGGGCGCTGTCTCTACCCGAGACTCAGTGAAATTGAAATCGCCGTGAAGATGCGGTGTATCCGCGGCTAGACGGAAAGACCCCGTGAACCTTTACTATAGCTTCACAGTGAACTTTGAATATGTTTGTGTAGGATAGCTGGGAGGCTTTGAAGCGTGATCGCCAGATTGCGTGGAGCCAACCTTGAAATACCAGCCTGGCATGTTTGAGGTTCTAACTCTGGTCCCTTATCGGGATCGAGGACATTGTGTGGTGGGTAGTTTGACTGGGGCGGTCTCCTCCTAAAGCGTAACGGAGGAGCACAAAGGTGGGCTAAGTACGGTCGGACATCGTACGGTTAGTGTAATGGCACAAGCCCGCTTAACTGCGAGACTGACACGTCGAGCAGGTACGAAAGTAGGTCATAGTGATCCGGTGGTTCTGTATGGAAGGGCCATCGCTCAACGGATAAAAGGTACTCCGGGGATAACAGGCTGATACCGCCCAAGAGTTCACATCGACGGCGGTGTTTGGCACCTCGATGTCGGCTCATCACATCCTGGGGCTGAAGCCGGTCCCAAGGGTATGGCTGTTCGCCATTTAAAGTGGTACGCGAGCTGGGTTTAGAACGTCGTGAGACAGTTCGGTCCCTATCTGCCGTGGACGTTGGAGATTTGAGGAAAGCTGCTCCTAGTACGAGAGGACCGGAGTGGACGAACCTCTGGTGTTCGGGTTGTCACGCCAGTGGCATTGCCCGGTAGCTATGTTCGGACAGGATAACCGCTGAAAGCATCTAAGCGGGAAGCCCCTTCCAAGATGAGATCTCCCTGGACCCTCGAGGTCCCTAAAGAGCCGTTCAAGACCAGGACGTTGATAGGTCGGGTGTGTAAGCGCTGCGAGGCGTTGAGCTAACCGATACTAATTGCTCGTGCGGCTTGACTATATAACACCCAAGACAATTGCTTGGATAACGCTAGAAAACGAAAAAATCAAAACACATTGAACAACCTCTATCTCGTCCCCCAGTGATCAACCGTTTTGTCTGACGACCATAGCGGCTTGGAACCACCTGATCCCATCCCGAACTCAGAAGTGAAACAGGCCTGCGCCGATGGTAGTGTGGCATTTGCCCATGTGAGAGTAGGTCATCGTCAGACTCTTAATACCAAACCCCAGCTTC
>NZ_CANLBK010000010.1 GCF_947488835.1 uncultured Marinobacter sp.
GCGTTGAGGCTGTAGAAAAACCCCAAAACAGGTCGTTTTTGGTAGCATTGAGCAAACAGACAAGGAGTCGTCGGAATGCCCCGCTTCAAGCATTACAACTACGACCAAGATGCGATGGTCGTCATCAATTATCAGGAACAGCTTCAGCCTGGCACCTTTGAACACGCCGTTCATTACCTGGTTGAACACAAGCTGGATCTGTCGGTGTTTCATCCCAAGTACCGCAACGACGACACTGGCCGCATGGCCTACGATCCGGCTATTCTTCTGAAGATCATTCTGTTTGCTTACTCCAAAGGCATCACTTCCAGTCGCGAGATCCAATGGTGCTGCGAGACCAACATCATCTTTAAAGCGCTGTCCTGCGACACGGTTCCCCACTTCACCACCCTGGCCAAGTTCGTCAGCCTTCACGCCGATGAAATTGAAAAACTGTTCGAGCAGGTATTGTTGGTGTGCCATGAACAAGGGCTGCTGGGTAACGAGCTGTTCGCCATCGACGGCTGTAAAATGTCCTCGAATGCCGCCAAAGAATGGTCGGGCACCTTTAAAGAGTTGGGCGAAAAGCGGGACAAGCTGAAACGGCTGATTCGCCACCATTTGCGTGAACACCACGCCCGGGATGAGGCGGAAACCGAAGCGGAACTGGATGGGGATATCCGCCGCGCCAACACCATCCTGTCGCTGGATGAGGCGATGTCCAAAGTCGACCGTTTCCTAAAGACGCACAGCCCAAGGATGGGCCAGGGGAAACGACGCAAGGAAGTGAAGAGCAACATCACCGATAACGAAAGCGGCAAGATGACCACCAGCAAGGGCACGATCCAGGGCTATAACGGCGTGGCCACGGTGGACAAGAAACACCAGATCATCATCGATGCCCAGGCCTTCGGCGAAGGGCAAGAACACCACACTTTAACGCCGGTGCTGGAGACGGTTCAGCAGCGTTATAAAAAGCTGGGCATTGCCGACAACCTCTACCAAACCGGCGCGATTGTCACCGCCGATACTGGCTTCGCCAACGAAGCGAACATGAAATACCTGCACGAACAACAGATCAACGGCTACATCCCGGACAACCGCTTTCGCAGCCGCGACCCGAAGTTCGTGGAGCAGAAAAACAAATACGGTAAGCGGCACCAGAACCTCCCGGATAAGGGTTGGAAAGACACCCTTGCAGCCAGTGAATTCCAGTTCGATCCCGTGAACCTTAGCTGTATCTGCCCGGCTGGTGAAACACTGACCTACCGGGGCCAAAGGGAAACTGAGAATGGCAAGATCCGGGTACACTTCGGGGGTCGGTTGCTTCAGTGCCGCCACTGCCCGAAGAAGCACAAGTGCATGCAGAATCCAGCATCAGCGGATCACCGCAATGGGTCTGGCCGACAGGTGTCGTTCACGATCGAAAACAAACGACTCCCCAACTACACGGACTGGATGAAACATCGGGTGGATAGCCCACAAGGCAAAGAGATATACGGCCATCGAATGTCGGTGGTGGAACCGGTGTTCGGCAACATCGGCAGCAACAAGGGCCTGAACCGCTTCAGCCTGCGAGGCAAAAAGAAGGTGCAGGGCCAGTGGCAGTTGTATTGCCTGGTTCACAATATTGAGAAGCTGGCGAATTACGGACAATTAGCGGCATGATGCTGGACTAAGGTATGGCTAGCAGAAGCCCTGAGGCAGCCGGATAGGCGGCATTAAGAGCTGATTATTACTAATACTCGGGTGTTGCCGGCGAATGAGCAAACTTGCGCCAGTTAGTCGCAGGTGATGAAAAAACAACAAGGCGGCTGTGGATCAGACTCTGTGAAGGGTTTTTCTACAGGCTCGTTA
>NZ_CANLBK010000011.1 GCF_947488835.1 uncultured Marinobacter sp.
TGTAGTGGTCAACTAATCCCGGACAGTATTTTAAGGTTTTCCTCTGCTGCAACGGGAGAAATGCCACCGTTGAACGTATGAGGTCTTTGCCGGTTGTAGTAGTCCATCAGATAGCTACCAACATCTTTTTGGGCCTCAGACAGACTCCGATATCCCAGGGCCGGTACCCACTCAGATTTCAGACTTCGGAACAGCCTCTCCATTGGGGCATTGTCCCAGCAGTTGCCACGCCGGCTCATGCTTTGGGTCATTCGATAGCGCCAAAGCCTCTGGCGGAACTTACGACTGGCATACTGACTTCCCTGATCCGAGTGGAACATGACTTTCTCTGGCCGACCACGCTGTTCCCAGGCGTGGTCCAGAGCGCTTACAACCAGGTCTGCATCTGGACTCGATGACATCGCCCAGCCAACAACCCGGCGAGCGTACAGATCCAGTACCACCGCCAGATAGCTCCATCGCTGGCCGCTCCAGATGTAAGTGATGTCACCACACCAGACCTGGTCGGGCCGATCGACTGCAAATTCACGATCCAAATGGTTCGGGATATCCGGCCGTTCAACGGTGGCCTGCTTGTAAGCGTGAGGGCCTGGCTGCTTACAGATCAGCCCTAGCTCACTCATAAGTCGTCGAACCTTGAAGCGCCCGACGACAGTGCCTTCTTCGCTGAGCAAGCCTTTGATTGTCCGGCTTCCGGCCGAACTGCGGCTCTTGGTAAACAGGCGGTTTACCTGAGCCCTCAGGGCCATACGCTCCACATCAACGTGGTTCCGCCGATGGCGGTACTCGTAATAGCTGGAACGGCTGATATCGAACGCATTGCAGACCATTTCAACCGGCATCCGCTCACTCAACTGGTCTATCAGCGCGTACGATTCATGTCGTCCGACATCAAGAGAGCGGTAGCCTTTTTTAGTATGTCTTTCTCCTGTTCAAGGCGCTTGCAGCGGGCTTCCAGTTCCTGAATACGGCGCTGCTCCGGGGTTAACGCCTTGCCCTTCGGAGTGACACCGTCACGCTCCTCGGTTAGTTGGTTAACCCAGCGCCGGATGGCGCTCTCACCAATTCCCAGGGACACACTCGCTTGGGGAATCGTGTAACCTTGATCCAGCACCAAGCTGGCTGCTTCCTGTTTGAACTCAGGAGAAAAAGAACGTCGCTTTCTGGTCATCAGACACCTCGTTTATGGTGGCGATATTACCACCTACGTTGGTGTCCGGAATCATTGAACCACTACA